>NZ_JBBGYV010000008.1:0-297863 GCF_037479535.1 Sphingobacterium sp. MYb388
CGAGAAATAGTTTACCATAAACCGGTAAAGGGCTTATAACGTGGCGGATAAATTTACCTATAACCTATTACAGGGACGGAGAAACGGACAATCCTGACTTTAAACAGTAAAAAAGCGTATACGGGGGAACTGTTCGTCCTGGGCCGTCTTTTATGGATACCGTATACTTTTAGGAAATGGTCTGCAGAAATTATATCTTTTTCGGTACAGCAGAATCATCGACACTATTACTATTACTATTACTATTACTATTACTATTACTATTACTATAGCTGATAAGGTGATTCATGCCTATTCATGCTGCCCGCAGGGCCGACATCTTTACTTTATACTATATAGTATATACGACAAAAGGGGTTCAGAGAATTTGTTGTCTTAATATAGTCAAGCTATCCTCGTTGGAATAGTCCGGAATAAGGCATATTATAACCTGATAGGGACCTGATTATTACTTAAGACGGGATTTATACAGAGATTATTGGGATTTCATAGGGGGTTTATAGGGTTTTACCCCTACTACCCCCCTATAAACCCCCTCTTATCCCCCTGTTATATCTCTATTATACTAGAATAAGATACCCAGTTGCTTATAATATGGTATCATCCTGATAACAGCGGTAGTTTTCTCGAGATTCTATTGGTTTATTGACCTATCTTATATTCATACCAGTGTGACTAAATTTCCTTACTCTATAATACTGCAATCCTAATAGTATGATATCCTACTCTTCTTAACAACACAAACTATAGAAGTTTGATAAATTTCAAATTCAAACAAGAGAGGGGGCTAATTACTAAAAATTACCAAAAGGAAGAAGCTTAATGGCAGTAATCAAATTCATTTTAATGCTCCAAATTTCTCATATATCAAAACTGCTTTTGCAAAAAAGCAGTAAAAGCTAAATGTAAAAAATGAGATTATGAAGCATTATTTTAACATAATCACTGCAATGCCTTTAAATAGTGTAATTTTCAATAAATAATATTTTTTTTCTATAATTAAATTTAATAGATTTGCCTTCTATTTAGATTTAGTATAAATAAATTCCAAACTCAAGATATTCCAATCATAACATGAAAAAGATTTTTCTAGCAGCTTTATTACTATCGGCTTTATACGGAAAAGCCCAAAATAACAATACCTTGATGAATGCGGATTTTTGGAAAGGTTCGCCAAATTTAGCTACTGTTAAAACTGAAATCGCAAAAGGAAATAGCCCTTCAAAACCAAATGCGGCTTCATTCGATCCTGTTACTACCGCTATTTTAAATAAAGCTCCTAATGATATTATCGAATATCTAATTGAACAAGAAGGAAATAGTGTTACTAAAAAAACACACCATAGCCGCAGTTATTTACATTGGGCTGCTTCTACAGGAAATCTTGAGCTTGTCAAATATTTAATAGCTAAAGGTTCCGACGTCAATTATCAAGATAGTCATGGCTTTCCTATTGCAGCCTATGCGGCATCAACAGGGAACAAAAATACAGCTGTTTATGATCTTCTATTCAAAGCAGGGGTAGATCCAAAGCAAAAATATGAAGATGGGGCGACCTTACTTTTATTGTCAGTCGCATCAGATAATGATTTAAGCATTACTGATTATTTTGTATCGAAAGGGTTATCGCTAACAGATAAGGATAACTTTGGACGTACTGCAGTCGACTATGCGGCTAAACTTGGTCATATTGAACTTATCGAAAAACTGATAAAAAGAGGCGTTAAACCAACAAATAATGCTCTTTTCTTCGCTACTCAAGGATCTAGACAGGTTACTAATGGTATTGAAACATATAAATACTTGGTAGAAACTCTAAAGTTAGATCCAAAAGCAACAAATAAAGATGGTGCTACAATTCTACATCCATTAGTACGTAGACCCAATATGGAAGTAATCAACTATTTCCTGGCAAAGGACGTTGCGATCAACAAAGCTGACAATGAAGGAAATACCGTACTTATGGTCGCAGCTGCCGGTAAAGATGCGAAGTTGGTCGAGCTTCTATTATCAAAAACAACAAATATTAACGCTGTAAATGATAAAGGAGAATCTGCATTGACAAAAGCAATTGCAAATGGCTCTTCAGAAGTAGCAGCTTTATTACTTAAAAATGGTGCTGACATCAAAGTGCTGAATAAAGATGGAAACAATCTTGCTTATTATTGGTTAAATTCATACACAGAACCTAATCCTCAAACACAAGGTGGCCAGCAACGCAATCCACAAGGAGATAGTTTTGAAGAAAAATTAACCTTATTAAAGAATAATGGCTTAACAGTCACTGATCTTCAAAAAAATAAAAGCTCTTTATTACACTTAGCTGTTGCAAAAGAGAACATAAACCTTATTAAAAGAGTCGCTGCCTTAGGAACTGATATTAATGCTCAGGACAATGATGGCATGAGCGCTTTACATAAAGCGGCTTTAATAGCAAAAGATGATACTATTCTTAAAGAATTGATTTCAATCGGTGCTAAAAAAGACCTGCTAACATCACTTGATGAAACAGCTTACGACATTGCAAAGGAAAATGACTTTTTAGCAAAAAATAATGTATCTATCGATTTCTTAAAATAACGGCATGAAAACCTCTTTAAAATTTACTGTACTTATATTTCTTATTACACTATTTAGCTCAAATTCATTTGCACAATCAAGTAAATTCAAGTGCATGATTCAAATGAATAGCTATGAGGGTGAGGGAGCATATATCATTATATCATTAATCAATCCAAAAGGCGCTTACGAAAAAACGCTTTCTGTATTAGGCCCGGATAAACAATGGTATAATACGCTTAAAGAATGGCATAAGTTTCAAACAAAATCCAACAACAAACTTAGTGCAATTACAGGTGCCTCTGTTGGTGGTGGTGACCGTGCAATGAGAACAATAGAAATTGACGATACAAAATTGAACAAAGGTTATAAATTACGTTTCGAATCGGCTGTTGAAGAACAAAAGTATCATGTCACTGACGTAGAAATTCCCTTGACAACAGAAGCATTAGCGGAGCGTGCTAGCGGCAAAGGATATATTAAATTTGTAAAATTAAGTAAAGTTCAATAATTAAAATGACCTTATCCATATGGAGGTATGCACATTTAGCTCTTGCGATCGTATCATCCCTATTTTTACTCATACTTTCCGTAACAGGAATTATATTGGCGATAGATGCAGTTAACGAAAAAACACAAGCATACCGAGCAGAAGATTCCAATACCATAACCCTTGCGCAATCCATAACGGCCTTGCGCAAGGTTTACCCTGAAATCATTGAAATAGCAGTCGATCACAATCAATTTGTCAGTATAGATGCTTTAGATGAAGAGGGTAATACCATTAAAGCTTATATCAATCCGACCACAGGGAAAGTATTAGGTGAAATCAAACCCAAAAGCCAGTTCATCCAGTGGACAACCGCCTTACACCGTTCCTTATTTCTACACGAAACAGGACGTATATTAGTCGGCCTGGTTTCCTTCATATTGCTATTGATTACCATTAGTGGACTCATCTTGATCCTTAAACGTCAGCAGGGTCTTCGCAATTTCTTTTCTAAAATAAACCGTGATTTTTTTGCTCAATATTTTCATGTTGTCAGTGGACGATTGTTCCTCATTCCTATTTTGATCATTGCTTTATCAGGCACATATTTATTTATGGCACGAATGGAACTGATCAAGAAATCGAACGAAGAGCTTGAACATCAGGATACGCAAACTGAGAATCAAAAGGATTTCAAGGAATTTGCGATTTTTCAACAGCACACTTTAGGTACAATTGAAAAGATTGAATTTCCTTTCATGGATGATGATCCTGAAGAATTTTACACGATCAAATTTAAGGATCGTGCTGTTACAGTTAATCAGTTTAATGGCGAAATCGTTAAAGAAACAAAATATCCTTATACTTCAGCACTAGAGAAATTAAGTCTCGATATCCATACAGGCCGAACAAATGTGATTTGGGCTATTATTCTAGGTCTTGCTTCTTTAAACATTGTATTCTTTATTTATACTGGCTTTGTCATCACATTCCGAAGAACAAAAACTAAGATTAAAAATAAATATAAAGCCAACGAAGCTGAATTTATTATTTTAGTTGGCTCAGAAAATGGCAGTACTTTATTTTTTGCAAATCAGATTCATAAGCAACTACTGGCAGATGGTAAATGTTCGTTTGTTACAGCGATGAACCAATACCAAAACTATCCAAATGCGACACATATTTTAATATTCACTTCGACATATGGGATCGGGACAGCACCGACTGGAGCATCAAATTTTGAAGAGCTACTTGAGAAATTTCCTCAAGAACAGACAGTCCAATACAGTGTAATTGGATTCGGATCGAAAGCTTACCCAGATTATTGTGCCTACGCAGAACATATAGATAAACTTCTTGCGACCAAAGAATGGGCTACCCGCTTCTTAGATCTTCATAAAATTAATGATCGATCTGCTCATGAATTTACAAATTGGGTACATCACTGGAGTGAAAAATCGTGCATTGCTCTAGCTACTGCTCCATCTTTATACCAGTCAAAAGTTGCCAATCTGCAGCAACTTCAGGTTGTTAAAAAAACAAGCCAAGATCACTCGACATTCACTGTTGTATTTAAACCTCTCAGAAAGTTAAAATTTCAATCGGGCGATCTTTTAGCGATATATCCTGCACATGATAATAGGGAACGCTTTTATTCCATTGGTGAAAATAATGGAACGATTCAACTGGAAGTTAAGCTGCATCCCAATGGATTGGGATCAAATTTTCTATATGAATTAAAGGAAAATGACCATATTGATGCCCGGGTGATGACGAATCCTGACTTCCACTTTCCTAAAGCTCCTGCTGTTATTATGATTGCAAACGGAACAGGAATTGCACCTTTTTTAGGTATGATTCAAAACAATGTAAAAACACCTCTTCGTTTATATGCTGGTTTTAGATACAACAATACACTCACACAGCGCTATCAACAATTTGCACAAGAGGAAATTATAAAAAAACATTTAACAGCCTATCAGTTTGCATATTCAAGAGAATCAACAGCACAATATGTGATGGATCTAATCAAACATGACGTACAACTATTTGTAGAACATTTAGAGAATGACGGTGTCATTATGATCTGTGGATCGCTTCAAATGCAACGTGACGTCGAAAAGGTCCTTGAAGAAATGACCCTATCGCAAAAAGGTAAAGCACTGCTTTATTATAAGGAGAAGAAACAGATTCTAACCGATTGTTATTAAAAGACAAATCAATACTACTGCTCATGAGACTTCTTTGTACGGTCACCTTCCTATTTATTATAACGCTTAGTCAGGCACAGGTATTACAAAAAAAGCAAGTGACTTTAATGGGCTCTGTCTTTGAAATCACTATTGTAGACCGGGATACCGCATCTGCCCGAAATCATATTGATCTTGTAATAGCAGAGGTTACACGTATTGAGAATCTGATTTCAGAATGGAGACCGGAAACCCAGATTTCGGAAGTAAACCGCAATGCAGGTATTAAACCTGTAAAAGTAGATCGTGAAGTTTTTGATCTGACCAAAAGAGCAATCGCGTATTCCCGCAATTCAAATGGAGCTTTTGATATCAGTATTGTTGCTTTAGACAAAATCTGGAAATTTGATGGCAGTATGACCGAATTACCTACGGAAGAAGCTATTCGTAAGTCAGTTGAAAAAGTGGGTTATCAGCATATTATCTTAGATAGTGTCAATTGCAGTATTTACTTAGCACTCCCGGGTATGAAAATAGGTTTTGGATCAATTGGAAAAGGTTATGCGGCAGATCGTGGAAGAGCTTTGATGCAAGAAAAATATGTTTTAGCTGGCATCGTTAATGCATCCGGAGATCTATCGACCTGGGGGCTTCAACCAAATAATAAGCCTTGGTTAATAGGCATAAAAAACCCTTTCAAAGCTTATAAAACGATTAAAATATTAAAAATGCAGGAAAATTCTGTTGCGACATCGGGCAATTATGAGAAGTATGCTGAAATTGACAACAGACGATATGCACATATCATCAACCCTAAAACTGGCTATCCTTCTACTGGACTGACCAGTGTTACGATCTACGGCCCTTCTGCTGAGTTTGCGAATGCTCTAAGCACCTCGATTATGGTTCTAGGTCAAGAAGAAGGTATTTTATTAGCAAAAAGATTTCCCCTCTATCATTATCTTCTGATAACTGACAACGGAACTGTTATAAAAAGCCAAAGATAAACCTAGCGCTTCTTCTTTTCTGGTTCCGGTTCAATTTCTTCCACATCATCGTCAAACAGGATTCGAACAGAAGGCGTATAGGTATCATCATTTTGTCCCGTTTTATTAGCCCAAAAAAAAGCACCTAAAAACAATAACGCAACAAATACACTACAGCCAATCAACATAAAGATGATACTCATAACACTATTTTAATATAAAAATCTTCTATAATCCCCTTCTTTTTGCAAACCATCTTGTCAAAATACTGGTGAATGATATAATCGTTACCGTACTTATAGGCATCAGTATTGCTGCAAACAAGGGAGACATTTCTCCTTGAACAGCAAAACTCAGTCCAATCACATTATAAAAAATAGAGATACAGAAACTTAAGTGAATAACACGGACTGCATCTTTACTAAAAGCAAAAAACTTAGGTAATTTATCAAAAGATTCGCCATCCAAGATTGCATCACAACCTGGAGAAAAATTATTGATATCATCACTGACCGCGATCCCTAGATCGGCAGTTTTCAGCGCTCCAGCATCATTAAGCCCATCTCCTACCATACAGACACGATGTCCATTCTCTTTGAATAAATTGATAATATCCAATTTATTCTGTGGAGATTGATTAAACAGCAATCGTGTTGTTGAAGGAAAAATCTCCTTTAATAAATCTTTTTTTCGATCATTATCGCCCGATATCAAGTGAAGATCATAATGTTTTAAATCATGAATAATACCGGAAAGCCCGGCACGCCAGGACTGTTCCATTGCAAAACTACCCTTTACTTCACCATTAATAGAAACAAATACATAAGAAGCTTCTGCTGCTCTAGTAGGCACATCTACAAAACGGGCACTACCGATCTTGATTGTATATTGGCCAATATGAGTTACTGACCCTTCTCCAATTTTTTCTTCATACCGATTAACCGGTACAGCATCTACTCCTTCTAACCATTTTACAATCTCCCGGCTCAATGGATGACTTGAATTTCGACAAGAAGAATACACCAATATTTTTTCTTCTTCTGTTAAATATCCGTCAAAAACAATTCCATTAACAGTAGGTGACGAGATTGTCCCTGTTTTATCAAATATTATCGTGTCAATTGATGCCATCTGCTCAATGGCATCTGTGTTTTTAACGTAGAATTTGTTTCGGTCAAATACACTTAAAGCTGCAGACAATGTAAATGGAGAACTCAATGCTAAAGCACAAGGGCAGGCGATGATCAATACTGCTGTAAATGCACCCCAAGCTTTATCGGTATCTGCGTCCATCATCCAAAAAACTGTTGCAGATAGGGCAATAACCAATAAAGCAACCGTAAAATATTTACTGATATAACTTATAAATGTCTGAAACTGTTTATCATATTGTTTAAAATTTTCATTATTCCAAAGCTTGGTTAAATAAGACTGCGAAACCGATTTGACCACTTCAAGCTCAATCGCTTCAGCCATTTGACGTCCTCCAGCATAAATCACTTCGCCTAGTGTTTTAGTCACAGGTTTTGACTCTCCAGTCACAAAGCTAAAATCTATACAGGCATCCCCGCGGAGCAACACCGCATCTGCTGGTATGATTTCATTATTTCGGACTAAAATCCGATCCCCAACTTTTAAATCGGCCAGCTGAATCGGTTTTTCCTTTTCATCGTGTATCGTTGTTACAGCTACAGGAAAATAACTTCTATAATCACGTTCAAAAGAAATGTGATAATATGTTCTTTCCTGAACCCATTTCCCAATCAATATAAAAAAGACCAAACTACAAAGTGTATCCCCAAAGCCAGCCCCGGTCTGCGAGATCACTTCATATGCGGTACGTACAAATAAGATAAATATTCCCAATGCCAATGGTACATCTAAGTTCAGTCTTTTTTGACGGATACTTAAAAATGCCGATTTAAAATAATCTGAAGCACTATACAGTAAAACAGGCAGTGTAAATAAAAGATTTGCATACCCAAAAAACACCGAATAGTTTTTTTCAAAACCTGCCAGTCCAAAGTATTCAGGGAAGCTCAACATCATCGAATTTCCAAAACAAAAACCTGCTACCGCTATTTTTGCTATCAATGGATTAGCATTAATTTTTTTGCCCGCCTTAACCACATCCTGCAAGGTAATCTTTGGTTCATAACCGATACTTCGCAGTAACTGTACAAGATCACGGAGTGATAATTCCGTATGCTTAAATGTGATACTTGCTTGTCTTTTCATGAAATCAACTTTCGAGACAAGTACATTTGGGTTTAATCTATACAGGTTCTCTAATAACCAGATACAAGAGCTACAGTGAATTACAGGAATGTAAAATGTTATGATCGTGATCTGCTCATCTTTATAGTCAATCAGTTTATCGGTAATAATAGCTTCATCCAAATAAGACAAATCAGCAGTTTTATCAAGGTTTGATTTTCCTGGATGCTGGTTATAGCGATAATAACTTTGCATATTATTATCATGTAAAATCTGGTATACTGTTTGGCAGCCTAAACAGCAGAAATCATGGTTATCAAATTGATAGCCACTGGAGACAACTGCATCACCACAATGAAAACAATGCTGGTCTATTTGAGTTTGTTTGATATCCACCATTACAGATTATTTAAATAGCTTGACTAAATAATTCTTTTTCGTTTTTGGAGTTTTGTAATTTCAGATCAAAAGCCATACAGATATTGCGTAGAAAAGATCTTCCTAATTGGGTTATAAGAACACGATCCTCATGAATAAGAACCAAACCCTCTTCTACCATTTTTTCTAAACGCTTTATAATAGACTCATTTTCAAACAAACCAACCGCTAAGTTTGTTTCTCCTTTACACATCAGATCTAAAATGTTGCGTCTAATAATCAGATCTTCGTCATCAAGTAAATGCCCTTTCACAACCGGCAACCGATTGTTTTCAATCATCTTTTGATATTCCTCCACACTTTTAACATTTTGTGCAAAAGCATCCCACGAATCACTGATAGAAGATACTCCGAGACCAATCAATAAAGGACGATAACGATCTGCATATCCCATAAAATTGCGATGAAGCCTTTGCTGTTGAAATGCAATAAACAATTCATCGCCAGGTTTAGCAAAGTGATCCATTCCAACATCTCTATATCCGGCATCTTGAATAAATTGCTTTCCCAGTGTATAAAGCGCAAGCTTTTCTTCACCTTGAGGTAAGTCTAATTCAGTGTAATGACGCTGTCCAGGCTTTAACCATGGCACGTGCGCATAGCTATAAAAAGAAATACGATCCGGATCAAGCAACAGCGATTCTTTGATCGTTTCTGTTATTGTTTTCAAACTTTGTTTGGGCAGTCCGTAAATCAGATCAAAATTAATAGAAGTATATCCGATAGCACGAGCTTCTTGCATAACGCGGCGTACATCTTCCACATCCTGCTTTCTATTTATAGTAAACTGCACAAGCGGATCGAAATCCTGAATTCCCAAGCTTAATCTTCGAAATCCCAACTGATATAAATCGGCTAAGTGTTCATAAGTCGTATTGCCAGGATGTGCTTCGAAAGAAAATGATGCATCGTCTGCGACCTGAGCTTTCGATAAAATACCCGCCAGTAATTTTGCTAAATTCTCTGGAGCAAAAAAGGTAGGGGTTCCACCACCAAGGTGAATTTCAGAAATCAAAGGCGCACCTTCCTTTAATATTGCTGTGTACATCCCCCACTCTTTTAGCAAACTGTCGATATAAGGTATTTCAACTTTATGATTTTTCGTAATTCGGGTATTGCAACCACAATATGTGCACAGACTTTCACAGAATGGCAAATGAATATAGAGGCTTATCCCTGCTTTTTTTGATTTTTGATAGGTATGATATACGCGACTAGACCATTCCTTCTCAGAGAATTGGTCGCTATTCCAAAATGGAACAGTTGGGTAACTCGTATATCTAGGGGCTGCAACATTGTACTTCCGTACTAAAGACTGCAAATCTATTCCATTGTTCGAATTCATGAGATTATAATTTTACAGGACATACTTTTAAACAACAACAAGCAGTGCCCACACATTTGCCAGCACCCCACAAATTCAAATTGCGAATTGTCTGTTCGGCAATACCTTTTGGACTTTGGTCCTCATAAGGTGTATTAGCAACTTGTATATCCAACTTTCCGGCTTCAACTAAGTCGATGTGTTCTGTCCCTAAAGTACGTGTCAGAATACGGCCTACACCCATATCTTTTAACACTCGGAGCATGGAAGCTTCTAGAATATCCTGTGCCGAAATCACAACAACATCTTTCCCTGTAGCATAAACTTTTGTTTCTTCATTTAGCCCATTAGAAATTAATGTCAAATCATGCATTTTACCATTAGCTAATGCTAATAACTCCTTTTCATAGGTCTGAATACTGTAAACAACTACTTTCATGCTATCTTTTTTGATATTCTAAATCCGAACTAGAACAAAAGTAAATAGTCTTCAAATACTTACACATGAAGTTCATCAGCTTAAAAAGTGATCTACGTCACATTTTTAAGCTTAAAAATGCTCTGAAAACGAAAAAGGGTCGCATCCTTACTGGATGCGACCCTTCTGATCAAAATATCGTGGTAATAAAAGACCTTATTGCTTTACCTTACGAAGTTTTTTAACTGAGAAAATACGAATGGCACTTTTCTCTTTTGCAATTAAATTTTCCTCTCTAAAATCGGCTAAAACACGTGAGATCGTTTCATTTGCAGTACCTGCAATTGTTGCGATTCCCTCTCTTGATATTTGAATAACACATTCATCTTCAATTGCTGTATTCACCGTTTTCTCAGCGACACTAATTAATGCATTGGCAATACGTTTACGTACTGTATCATAAGCAAATCCCAACAATTGCTCTTCTTTCTCTCTAATATTTCCCGATAGCAACTGGATAAATTTACCTGCAATCAGTGGTTTGCGATAAATTAATTCAAAAAAGTCTTCTTTACTGATCAGTGCTATTTCCGATTTTTCAATAGCTTCAACATTATCAGAATAATTTTCGTTCAACAGCATCGCTTCATAGCCTATATATGTACCTGCAATCTGAATATCTGTCGAAAGCTCCCGTCCATCATTATAACATAGAAAACTGCGGACCTGTCCACTCAACACAAAATAGACGAATACGGGTACATCACCCTCTTCGTAAATACTTTGTTTCTTTTTGAATACTTTAACACGAGATTTTTCAATGAGTTCTTTCAACAAAAAATCTTGTTCTTCAGGACTTAAATACAAGGAGTTTTTAACTGTTATGGCCTCGCCTATCTGTCCCCGCTTTTTAAAGCGCACATCAATGGCATTTAACAACTCAACATCATCAAAAGGTTTTGTTAAATAATCATCTGCTCCTAGCTCCATTGCTTTTCGCATATCAGACCGTTCAACTTTAGCCGTAAGGAAAATAAAAGGTATGTGTGCCGTTTCTTCGTTCTTACTTAGAATATATAAAACGCCATAGCCATCTAACTCAGGCATCATAATATCACAGAGAATTAAATCGGGCAAATGAGTTGTTGCTAAATCAACACCATCACGGCCATTTTCCGCTGCAAGTACATGATAACGTCCTGTTAACTCCAAAATCTCTGTCGTTCCTTCCCGTATATCTGTATTATCCTCTATAATTAATATTGTCTTCTTTTCCACCTACAATTATTTATTTTGGGTAAATATCATCTTAAAAAAAGCTCCTTCGTTGATAGCAGATTTGTATTCCAATAATCCGTCCATAAGATGAACATAGCGCTTTACAATGTTCAACCCTAGACCTGTACCTGGTATATTGCCTGTATTATGAGCTCTAAAAAACGGTTCAAATAAATTGATCTGATCTTCCTCCGGAATTCCTATTCCATTATCACGGACTGTGATGATGCAAATATTATCCTCGATTATAGTATTAAACTCAATGAAGGTATCTTCACCAGAATATTTTATGGCGTTTGAAATCAAATTAACCACCGTATTTTTAAGTAAATTAGAATCCATCATAAACAGTCCAACCTCACCTGTGTGCTGATAAACAATATGTTGATTCTTTTTACAGATCAATTGCATCTCTTCGGTAATTTCTTCTGCTAATCCAACCACATTGATCATTTGCTTATTGACCGTAACAACACCTGCTTCCAACTTTTCCAGTGATAGAAAATCATTTAAGATGCTTGTTAGCAATTGAACAGAGCTCTTAATTTTACCGGTGTGTTTCAATACACTTGCAAAATCTGGTTTTTCAATATACTTATCGATCAATGAAGCTGATAACTGTACAGAGCTCAAGGGAGTTCTAAATTCATGCGAAGCCATGGAAACAAATCGCGATTTTAGCTGACCAAGTTCTTTCTCCTTCTCAAGCGATTTCGAAACTTCAGCCTTTGTTTTCTCCAGTTCCGAAACAAGCATAATCAAATCTTTCGTTCTTTCGCTCACTTTCTGTTCAAGCTCGACAGCATGTTTTTTCAATCGGTTTTCCGCGGCTTTTTCTCTTGTAAGATCATGAATAAAGCCAGTAAAAATATTTCTATTTTTATACCACACCTCACTCACTGCCAAACGAAAAGGAAAGGTGGTTCCATCTTTCTTTCTTCCAAGAACCTCCCTTCCTATTCCAATTATCTTTTTGTGCCCTGTTCTTTTATAATTATCAATATAGCTATCATGGCGACTATGATCCGGTTCAGGCATTAACATCGAAACATTATTACCGATAACTTCATGATCTGAATAACCAAATAAACTTGACGCTGCCGGATTAATAGATTCGATCAATCCCCGATTGTCGATCGTAATAATTCCATCAATAGCATGATCAATAATTGCTTCTAAAAGCTTCGCACTATCCATTTACTATTTCACTAGTTTTTTATACTTAAGACGGTGTGGAGTGACATCGCCAATTCTTTTCTTTCTATTTTCTTCATATTCTGAATAGTTCCCTTCGAAGAAATATACCTGAGAATCACCTTCAAATGCTAAAATATGCGTACAGATACGATCTAAGAACCATCTATCGTGGGAAATGACAACTGCACAACCACCGAAATTCTCCAAACCTTCTTCCAAAGCACGTAAAGTATTCACGTCAATATCATTGGTAGGCTCATCCAGAAGAAGTACGTTCGAACTTTTCTTCAATGTAATGGCCAAGTGTACACGGTTACGCTCACCTCCAGATAACACACCAACTTTTTTCTGCTGATCTGCTCCATTAAAGTTAAATTTTGAAACATACGCTCTCGAATTTGATGAGCGGTTGCCCAACATGATATTCTCGTTTCCATCGGTAATATTTTCCCATACTGATTTCTCCGGATCCAAGTCATCATGGTTTTGATCCACATAACCAAGAGCTACCGTTTCGCCCACTTTAAATGTCCCCGTATCAGGCTGTTCCTGTCCTGTAATCAAGCGGAACAAAGTTGTCTTACCGGCACCATTGGGACCAATAATACCCACAATACCTGCAGGAGGAAGTGAGAAACTTAAGTTTTCAAATAAGATACGGTCACCGTAAGATTTTGAAATATTATCTGCTTCAATCACGACATTACCTAAGCGTGGTCCCGGTGGAATGAATAATTCTAATTTCTCTTCACGGTCTTTCGTTTCCTCTGAAGCTAATTTCTCATAATTATGAAGACGTGCTTTAGATTTGGCATGTCTAGCTTTAGGAGCCATACGTACCCATTCCAATTCACGTTCTAATGTTTTTTGACGTTTTGACTCTGTTTTTTCCTCTTGCGCTAAGCGTTTAGATTTTTGATCTAACCAAGAAGAATAGTTTCCTTTCCAAGGAAGACCTTCACCGCGATCCAATTCCAGAATCCATCCAGCGACATTATCCAAGAAGTAACGATCGTGGGTTACAGCGATAACTGTACCTTTATATTGTTTTAAATGTTGTTCTAACCAATCGATAGACTCAGCATCCAAGTGGTTGGTTGGCTCATCTAATAATAAAACATCCGGTTCTTGTAGCAAAAGACGACACATTGCCACGCGACGGCGCTCCCCTCCTGACAAATTGGCAATCTTAGCATCAGGCTCTGGACAACGTAAAGCATCCATGGCACGTTCTAATTTTGAGTCAATTTCCCAAGCATTGGTTGCATCAATAATATCCTGAAGTTCACCCTGTCTAGCCAAAAGCTTATCCATTTCATCTGCATTTTCATAAACTTCAGGTAAGCCAAATTTTTCATTAATTTCTTCGTACTCTTTTAGAATACCCGTGATCTCGGCAACACCTTCTTGAACAATTTCAAGTACTGTTTTTTCCGGATCTAAAATAGGTTCCTGCGCTAAATAACCCACAGAATAACCTGGTGAGAAAACTACTTCACCTTGAAAAGATTTATCTAAACCAGCAATTATCTTTAACAGTGAAGATTTTCCGGAACCGTTAAGACCGATTACACCAATCTTTGCACCGTAGAAAAAAGAAAGGTAAATATTTTTTAAAACTTGTTTTTGAGGAGGGTAGATTTTGTTGACACCCGCCATTGAAAAGATTATTTTTTCGTCTGACATACTAATCAATTATTCTTTGTTTGGACAATAAATACACACAAATGTAAACTTTTATACTGACATTTTGATCGATTTAATAGCATGGCTTAATTGTTGATAAATATTACTAAAATATTAAGGATTGATAAAGTAAATTTATTACATTTATATCATTCTTGGTCATTAAAAGAAAGGTAAATTACATGGAAGCAAAATTTTCACCGCGCGTAAAAGATGTCATATCGTACAGTAGAGAAGAGGCTTTGAGGTTGCGTCACGATTATATTGGCACAGAACACTTGTTGTTAGGTTTGATTCGTGAAGGTGATGGCATGGCAATTAAGATTTTGAAAAATATCGGAATTGACACTGCGGCTTTACGTCAGTCTGTAGAGGAGGCCGTGAAAAGCTCAGCTGTATCTCGCGCTCCAATTGGCAATATGCCACTTACTAAACAAGCAGAAAAAGTACTTAAAATCACATATTTAGAAGCTAAAATTTTTAAAAGTGAAATCATAGGAACAGAGCATTTGTTATTAGCTATTTTGAGAGATGAGGATAATATCGCTTCTCAAATACTACAACAATATCAAGTGAGTTATGATATCTTCAAAGCGGAAGTAGAACAAAATAAAACAACTATCCGAGATGAAGCTCCAGGTTCGTCCACTGGTGATGACGATTATCCTGAAGAAGAGCAATTCATCCAACCTAAGAAGGTTTCTGACATTAAATCTAAAACTCCGGTTTTGGATAACTTTGGTCGCGATTTAACAAAAGCTGCGGAAGAAGGTCGTCTTGATCCTATTGTAGGTCGTGAAAAAGAAATTGAACGTGTTTCTCAGATTTTATCACGTCGTAAGAAAAACAATCCGTTGTTAATCGGAGAGCCGGGAGTTGGTAAATCTGCGATTGCAGAAGGATTAGCATTACGTATTGTACAACGTAAAGTATCGCGTGTACTGTTTAACAAACGCGTCGTTACGCTTGATCTCGCATCTTTAGTGGCTGGTACAAAATACCGTGGCCAATTTGAAGAGCGTATGAAAGCTGTGATGAACGAATTGGAGAAATCTCCAGATGTGATTTTATTCATTGATGAGATTCATACGATTGTAGGTGCTGGTGGAGCTTCGGGTTCATTGGATGCATCCAACATGTTCAAACCTGCTTTAGCAAGAGGTGAGATTCAATGTATCGGTGCAACTACATTAGATGAGTACCGTCAGTACATCGAGAAAGATGGAGCTTTGGATCGTCGTTTTCAACGCGTCACCATTGAACCTGCAACTCGTGATGAGACTATTGAGATTTTAAATCGTATTAAAGAAAAATACGAAGAACACCATAATGTCAACTATACTCCTGAAGCTATCGAAGCTTGTGTAAGTTTAACGACTCGTTATATTACCGATCGTTTCTTACCGGATAAAGCTATCGATGCGCTAGATGAAGCTGGTTCACGTGTGCATTTAACAAACATACATGTTCCACAATCCATCATTGATATCGAAGAGAAAATCGAAGAGATCAAATTGGAGAAAAATCGTGTTGTTCGCAGTCAAAAATATGAAGAAGCTGCAAAACTACGTGATACTGAGAAAAAACTGTTAGAGGAACTTGACCGTGAAAAATTAGCATGGGAAGAGGAAACGAAAGCAAAACGTTATGTCGTAACTGAAGATAATGTTGCAGAAGTTGTTTCGATGATGACAGGGATTCCTGTACAGCGCGTTAGCCAGACAGACAGTCAAAAACTGTTGAACATGGGTGATCTGATGAAAAATAGAATCATCGGTCAAGATGATGCTGTTCAGAAATTAGTGAAAGCTATTCAACGGACACGTGCCGGTCTTAAAGATCCGAAGAAACCAATTGGTTCATTCATCTTCTTAGGCCCTACCGGTGTTGGTAAAACTGAGTTGGCAAAAGAGTTAGCACGCTTTATGTTTGATTCTGAAGATGCATTGATTCAGATTGACATGAGTGAGTATATGGAGAAATTTGCGATATCACGTTTAGTGGGAGCGCCTCCAGGATATGTTGGCTATGAAGAAGGTGGACAGTTAACAGAAAAAGTTCGTCGCAAACCATATGCTGTAGTCTTATTGGATGAGATTGAAAAAGCACATCCGGATGTTTTCAACTTGTTATTACAAGTGTTGGACGAAGGCCAATTGACAGATAGTTTAGGTCGTAAAGTTGATTTTAGAAATACCATCATCATCATGACTTCTAATATCGGAGCACGTCAATTGAAAGAATTTGGTCAAGGTGTTGGTTTTACAACTGCGGCAAAAACAACACAAGCAGATTCACATTCAAGAACTGTTATCGAAACAGCGTTGAAACGTGCTTTTGCTCCTGAATTCTTGAACCGTATCGACGATGTGATTGTTTTCAATTCGTTATCGAAAGAGAATATCTTCAAAATCATTGATATTGAGTTGAGATCTCTATTCGGTAGAATCACAGATTTAGGTTACACAATAGATTTGACTGAAACAGCAAAAGAGTTTATCGCAGAGAAAGGATACGACACTAATTTTGGAGCCCGTCCATTAAAACGAGCAATTCAGAAATATTTAGAAGATCCAATCGCTGAAGAAATCTTAAAAGGTGATGTCAAAGCCGGCGATCGTTTAAAAGTTGATTTAAACGCTGAAACTAAAGAAATAGAAGTCACTGCTGATCGTTCTGAAAGACCGATTGAGCCAGCAGATAAAAAAGAAGATTAATAGAATTTGATTTATTTAAGAAAATGCACCAGAAATGGTGCATTTTTTGTTAGAAGTGTTAAAAGATTGTTAAACTATTTTAGTTACAAACAGTCTTACAAATTAAGGAACAAAAAAACTACAGATATGAAAAGAATTTTATTAGCCTTATTAATAGGTGGTGCAACCTTAACTTCACTTAGTTCTTGCACGAAAGAGTATATAACTCAAGAAGTTAATGTATTAGATGGAGTTAGTTATGTTTATCCAGTTAACTCCAATCAATGGACAAAAAATGGCAATATGTATAGTATTGAGATTGCTGTGAAGGACTTAGATGCACAATATTACGAAGATGGCCATGTAAGTGTAGCTGTAAACTTTGTAAATTCTAAAACATACGAACTAATTCCTTCTATAATATTTGGTCATGACTACTCTTCTAACTATTCAATTGGTAAAGTACGTATTTTCGCGAGGGATGTAAGTGGTTTAACTCCAAAAGCTCCCGACGATATGGACATCAAAATTGTTTTAACAGATGCTACTGCTGGCAATTAATTTTTGTTAATAGAAAACAAGTAAATTTAACCATTTAAATTTACTTGTTTTCTATTAAAGCTTAACTTAAAATAGGCTATCCTAACACGCCTTAACATCAGCCAATACCACTGAGGTAGATTATTTTAAACCGCTCAACATCTCAGTAATTTACTTGATTCGTTCTTCTTGATTCAATAAATCAATATTATACTTCGTCTTATCTCCCTCATCATTTTTGCATACTTTAAAATGACATCTACTTTTTGATGCGATCTGAGGTGAATGAGAAATCGAAATAACTTGCATGCTATTCGCTAATCATGCTCCCAGACCTAATACTTTCTGATTATATCCAGTTACCAAACACAAGCTTATTCCGAATGAGACCTAGAAATAAAGAAGAAAGTATAAGAAAGAATATTAAAAAAAATAAAAATATTTTATTGACTTCTTTCTTAATGTTACATTATCCTTATATTTTTCATAAATATTCATGTATCGTTTATTCCAGAAAAAAATAAAATAAGTGGTGGAAAAACTAAGGATTACCATCAAGTATTCTAAAGTATCTGTCGGGCCTTGACGAGCATTCACATCCTGATATATAATATAGGAATAGCAAAAAAACATATAAATTCCAAAGAACATACAAAAAAATAGCCCCCCTACTGTGAGCGGTAGGTTATCATTTTTAAATTCATTATCCTTATAATAACTGTTGAAGATTACAAAAAATAATTTATCCATACTTTATTCCTATATAACTAATAACGAGCTTCTGTTGCCTTGATAAGAATTATAACTTCTCTATTTAAGTTATCTGCGCCAAATTTAATTTACTTCGATTTACAATCCTAAAAATTATTCTACAATAACATTAATCCCAGCCATATTGGCTTTGTATTTAATCTTTTCAATCAGGCCATAATAGCTCCAATTCCGTAATAGAAATTCATCCTCTTTAGCAAACTCTTCTTTGGTCGTCTGATTGACTAATAATAATGTTCCTGCTTCAGATTTCACACATATATCAATCAGCCTTCGACTATATAGATGGAGACGACTATCTACATACTGCTTCTCCTTTTCGTTATACTGATCCAAACTTTTCATTTTTTTCTTACGACCATGACCACCTTTATTGAATGTAGCAGCTTTTTGCAATCGTTGCCTAGCAGCCTGAATAGCTAACCGTCGGTATAGAAATTCTTCTTTATTTCCGATTTGATAACTATCCTTATCAATAGAAACTGTAATCGGATGCTCGACAGATAAGGATGCTTCAGCAATGATATGATCTTTCAGTTGGTGTTGCTTTTATGGCAGTTCCAGTGCCAGCAATAGAAATATTTTCCCTTTCACGATCCGGATAGAACTTGTACAAATCTTTATCTCTCCGACCAATGCTCGCTGTAATAAAACCCTTTTGTCTGATCGGTCTTTCCCTAAATATGTACGGAAAGGAATTTTAAAAAGCTTCAATTTGAAATCCCATCCTTTCTCATCATTACTAAGTTTCACCTGATTTCCACCGAAGGGAATTGGCATATCTTTTTTATAGTTTCGCAATGATTTTTCACCTTTCCAATAAGCCACCCGATCAGTACTAAAAGCCCTATTCAAGGTCATATTCATTGATGAGAGAATATCCGAAGGCAGTTTTCCTTTAAAATATAAAGACAATATGCGATAAGTTGTATGCATCTTTGAGGATGTAAATATGCCTTCCGGATCCTTTTTAAAATCTCCCAATTTAACTTTAACGTCATCACGCAGATAAATGAGATCTTTCATCTGCTCTTGAATAAACTGGTGCGTCATCACCATATTCGATCCGCGGTACACAATATCCTGCCATTCGAATAATTTCTTATAATACTCAGATCGTTGTTCTTTATCATCACAGTCCAAATAAAGCTGAACTTTTCGAGTTAAAATTAGGGTATCTTTTTCCATAACGGACTATTTTAATTAAGCTTTTTTTGCAGTTTTGATCTTAGCATGAGCCTGCACGAACAGCTGTTTCACCCTCGATGGATTCAAATTCAGCGCTTCAGATATTTGTTCAAATGACAGTTGAAGTTCATAGCGCATATGAAAAATTTCTGTCTGATGGTCATTGAATTCACCATCAAGGACAATTTTAGATGATCTATTCAGCAGCTCCATTTGTTGCGTATTATTGAATACAGAACGGAGTATCTCAATGGTTTTTTCAACCTGCAAGCTGACTTCATAATCAGATATACCGCCCAAATAATGGGCAATGCGCTCGTAGTTAAAGCTATATTTTAGACAAAGTTTGATGAATAGCTGCTGTTGATTGTTAAGGCTTGGCAATAGTTTGTTAAGTTGGTCCAATCGTTCTTGCTTTTCTTCCTCAAGTTTCTCCAAATAGACTAGATCCATTTCATGCTCTTCTTCTGTTTCATAACCGAGTAAAAACTCTTGATAATCTTCAATTCCATCTAGCCGCAATAGACTTTTATGAAATCTATTTCGGGTTGTATTAAAGAATGCATATATAGCCGACTTAACCTGTGCCTTTAAAAAATTTAAGGTATCGTCAATATCCTTCACCTGTTTTCGGTATAGCCATAGTCTCAATAAAGCTTCCTGAGCTATACTCTCAGCTGCACAATCATCTTTTGTCACCCGAAATGATTTCACAAAAAGATAGCTGTAAAAGCGATTATAGCAATAATTTAAGCCACGTTCATCTCCATCTTGAAGCAGGGAAATATACTTTTCGGCTTTTAGTACTTGTAAAGTTTTATTCATAATCATCGTTTTAGTCAAGGCATTCGAGCATGCCAATTCTTTGGTTATTCACCTCAACAGATCACAGCCGGCCTGGCGGATTTATTGGAAACTGAGATCATGTTAGAGGTATACTAGTACGACTTAGAACGTTCATATCATATTGGAATTGATCGGAAATTAGTAGCTTTATCAAGAGAATGCCTATCTATTGTGAATACTAAGCATAAAATAATCCACTTATATCTATTTTTTTAGTGAAAAATTATTTTCAAACTGTGTTCGATTAAAAAATGTTATATTAATACGCTAATTCTGGCGCAGTTGTATATACCTTCCAAATTATAGTCAATAACGACCAATGCTATTTTCGGTACTCAGTGAGTGGCAAAACCCTCACCCTAAGGCGTAACAAGAAGCCTCAATTATTTTATATGGTGAACTAGAAACTAACCTGCTAACCCCTTAATTTTCTAACTATTTTTAAACGCTCTTTTAAACAGTGAACCGTAACAACTATCTTCTAAAATTATAAATAGCGAGTCTGTTGTACATACCATTCAAATTCTGATCAGCAACAACTTGGATGACCCTGATCCTGGATGTTGTAAATACCTTACAAATTATGGTCAATTACAACTCATACATTTTTGATATTCAGTGAGTGGCAAAACCCTCACCCTAAGGCGTAACAAGAAGCCTCAATTATTTTATATGTTAAACTAGAAACTAACCTTCTAACCTGTTAGCTTTCTAACTATTTTAAACTAACATTCAAGTTTGAAATTATATGCAATATCTTTTTGATTGCTTTAAATCGTTTCATCAGCTGTAAACACCACTAATGGTCTTCGTGATTGATTGCACATACCATTAAATTATGATCAATAACAATACTGTTATCTTCGGTATTCAGTGAGTGGCAATGACCCTCACCCTACGGCTTCACAAGCAGCCTCAAGAATTATTTGTGTGTGAGGATATTTTTGCGGAGTTTGTGCGGTATGAAAAACCGCTTTGATTATGATCATCTTTTTCTCCTCATCTAACGTATAAAAAATGATATATGGAAATTTCGTTAGCATCCTGCCACGAAAGTTAAGATAAAATACCCGGAAGTATCGGACTTTCAAAATATCAGCAACAGCTTTGTTAAAGTCCTGAAGAAATTTTAAGGCAACTTTTTTAGAGGCGTGCTCCAAATAATATGCGGTAGCATCTTCCATTTGCTTTCTTGCTGCAGGAGTTATAAGTATGCTATAGGCCATATTTGACCTTCAACTCTTCGAAAACTAAACTAGCAGGCTGGCAATCTTCGAGCGGCACATCATTCTGCGATAGAAGGAACTGCTCTTGTTCATGAGTGAGTTTGAAATCAGTCTCTTTCGCTTCGTACGTAGCCCCTATAAGTTCGAGTACTTCGAGGAAAAAAGAAGTCTTGTCTTCTGGAACAGATACTTTAAATGTAGTCATAACCAAATTTAGCAATAAATATTATAAGTTCCTAACTGGCAATAGTTTGAAATGACCATATCAAGAGAGCCTCAATTTTGTCTAATTTTAGTATTTCCAATATAGAGCTACCTTTTATATGTGAATATTTTTAGATTAAAGAATACGACCAGAAAAAATTGACAGCTTATTTTCTAATTTTATTAACGAGTAAGCGGACGCATTGTGTATATAACTTAAACCTAAACAATGAAGTGTTACTGCCAAGAACATTTTATAAATTTCAGATTATTGATAAATATTCAGTGAGTGGTAAAAAACCCTCACCCTACGGCGTCACAAGAAGCCTCAATTATTTTATATAATTTCTTAAAAAACCTAACTATCTAGTCCTCAAAGCATTTATTTCGACTTCTATTCAAATTGATTGAGCAGTAAATAGAAATGGTAAAAAGCTGAAATTAACCTATATTGCAAATACCTTTCGAATCCGATCAGTAAGAACCAATGCTATTTTCGGTATTCAGTGAGTGGCACCTACCCTCACCCTACGGCGTCACAAGAAGCCTCAATTATTTTATATGGTGAACTAGAAACTAACCGTCCAATCTCTAAACTTTCTAAATATTTTAAGCACTCTTTCAAATCGTGGTTAGAAACAATAAAACTTGTTCTTTAAAAATTGAAATGGGCGAACGTTGTATATACCTTTCAAATTTTGGTCAATAACAACCAATGTTATTAAGGTATTCAGTGAGTGGCACCTACCCTCACCCTACGGCGTCACAAGAAGCCTCATTATTAAATATCTTCAAATCGTAGATTAAATCCCGATCAATACCAATATGTCAAAGAACTAAGTAGTTTAATCTGGTTTATAATTCCTCTTGCAGAGGAACACATTACAATTTTGTCTTTACCAACAAACTTTCGTAATTTTAATCAAATTTATACTTTGTCAACCATAATCATTCATGGTATCCTACCGATTTACCGGTAAAGTACCGATCCATAAAATCATAGCATATGAACACTATTTTTGAAGAAAAAAAAGAAACCATGCACATCGGTAACAACATAAAACGGATAAGGGAAATTCAGGGAATAAAACAAGAAGCTCTAGGGCAATTATGCAAAAGCAAATACTCTCAACAACGTATTTCTGATTTTGAAAACATGGTTGCTTTTGATGAACCTCTTTTAAAAGAATTGGCAGATGCACTTGGGGTAACACCAGATTTTGTCAAATCGTTTAAAGACGAAAATGTTATCTATAATATACAAAACAATAATAATTCTACATTTAGCGATAATTCAGTTGGTCAAAATGCACAACCCATTTTTAACAATGATGGCTCAGACAAACTATTGGCACTACTGGAAAAATTCATTGAGGAAGACCGTATCAAAACACAATCTATTGCAGCATTAAGTAAAGCGGTTTTAGATCTTGCCAGTGAAGTGAAAAAATTGAAAGAGGATAGAAATAATTAATTGATCAACATGTTTAATATATCATACTATATTTTATGAGCGATCTCAGCTTATGCAAGACCTTTGCATAAGTTGAGAAGCCAAAAACTTATAGTAGTTCAAAATTCAAGTAATCTATCAGGGATCATGTTGTTAGCTCTTTATCTATCTTAAACATACCTGCACACCAAAATTGACCAGATGATTTTTAGTACTGACACGTACTAATCAACAATATTTAACAAGGCCTTAGCATGCGCTAGTGCTGCAGAGGTAGGTTTTATTCCACTCAACATCTGAGCAATTTCTTTGATACGCTCTTCTTGATTTAAAAGCACAATATTAGATTTTGTTTTATCACCTTCATCAATTTTGTAGACTTTAAAATGAGATCTTCCTTTCGATGCGATCTGAGGTAAATGAGAAATCGCAATAACCTGCATATCTCCGGCTAAGCGCTCCATAATCTCCCCAACTTTCAATGCTACTTCACCAGAAATACCGGTATCAATTTCATCAAAAATAATCGTCGGTAATGCTGAACTCTTTGCAATCAAAGATTTAATCGCAAGCATAACACGCGATAACTCTCCACCTGAAGCAACCTTATGAATTGTCTGTAATTCCTGTCCTTTATTTGCCGAAAATAGAAATTGGATACTGTTCATTCCATTTTCTTTCAGTTCATTTTCCGCTAAATCCTCCAGCTTCACTTCCAGTTTGGCATTGGGCATGCCTACTTCCGCTAAGATTGAAACGACATGCTTTTCAATTTGAGGTAAAGCTTTTTTCCGCAATTCTGTTAATGCTTTTCCTTTTTCCAAAGCCTGCTGATAAGTCTCGGTCAACTCTTTCTCTAAGGCAATAATTCGCTCATCCTGACTATTAACATCCAGTAGTTTTTGTTCTAAAGCATCTTTGATTGCTATTAAGTCTTCAACTGTATCGACATGATGCTTCTTTTGAAGGTTATAAATCAAACTCAGACGTTCATTGATCAACAATAATTTGTCCTGATCCAAATTTGTTCCCTGCTCCAGATAACCAATTTCTGTAGCAATGTCCTTAGCCTCTATCCAGACACTCCGAAGTCGATTGACCAGATCGGGCAAAGCTGTAAGATAAGAAGCGACAGACTCTAACTGACCTAAAGATTCTTTCACCTGTAAGATTACGTTCTGCTCCTGCTCCTCTAAGATATGTACGGCACCAAGTAAGCCTCTTTTTATCTCTTCTGCATTCTCAAGTTGTTGCTGCTCGGCCTCCAAATTTACCTGCTCATCTGCAGTTAGCGATGCTTGATGAAGCTCATCAAACTGAAATTGATTAAAATCTGCTTCAATATGAGCCTGCTTGGCTTGTTCCTTTATCTTTCTTAATTCGTTTTTAACTTTTTTATACATCAAAAATGAGGTTAGGTAACCCGCTTTTAAAGCAGTGGACTTTGCGACATTATCCACGACCAAAAACTGAAATTCTTCCGTATTGATCTGCAAGGTGGCATGCTGTGAATGAATATCAATCAACTTTTCACCTAAACTTTTAAGGATAGCTAAGGTAACTGGTGAATCGTTCACAAAAGCACGCGACTTACCATCTACACTAATTTCACGACGAATAATGGTTTCATTTTCATAATCCAGATCATGTTCCTGAAAAAAACCTTTCAGATCGTATGCTTCAATTTGAAAAAAACCTTCAATGCTGCATTTCTTATTTTGATTAAAAAAATATTTTCCTTCTACCCTACTTCCTAAAATAAGGGATAGCGCACCCATGATAATTGACTTACCCGCACCGGTTTCACCTGTGATGATATTCAATCCTTTATCAAATTGAATTGATAATTCGTCAATCAATGCGTAATTCTTAATATCTAATCTCGCTAGCATATTTTTTTATGTGTCTATTTTTTGACTTAATTTATATGAGATTAATCTTGAACGCTATCAAATTTAAACGAATATATCGCTCTCTCCGTTACCATCAAGAATTATTTAATATCGGAAAGATAATAAATATTATCTTTTTATAAGCTAACTGAAAACGAGCTAACTATAAAAATTTCCAGCACTAAGATAAAACAATAAATGATAATTTACTAATATAAATAGCTGAAAATCTATTTATATTAGTATAAATAAGCGGTATGTGGAAGAAAAACAAACCTATATAACCATATAGCAGTACAAAAATATATGTAAGGGAGACAAGGTAAATAAGCGAATGTATACGAAGTGCGCGCGTTAATTTGTATTAGCACAAAAGGGAAAAGAACACTTCGGCAAGTATCATCAGTAAAAGTATTTTCAATAAAAAAAGACAGGCACGATAAATTTTCGTATACCTGTCTTTCAGATCTCTGCCTAGCGAAAGCAGAAACTTATCGTTATTTAAAAATCACAGTTGGCGCAATTCCCGTCCAGGATTTTGGAATATTCTTCAAGCCAAATAGCTTAGCGAGTACCAAAGAGGTATTTTTATTACTATTAAAAAACTGATCAGTAAGCCCTAGATTTTTAATTTTTGGACCGGTAATCGCCCATGGAATCTGCATTTCATTCATAGTCACGCCACCATGACCTTTTTTTATACCGCCATGATCTGTAATAAACAAAAAGTAGGTGTCATCGTAAAGCTTTTGTTCTTTAAGCTTATCAATGAAATTACCGATTTCTACATCCACCTCTTCAATTGCTGTAATATACTGCGGCGACATCCATCCATATTCATGTCCTGCATGGTCTGTATGCACACTATACAAAAAGACTAAAGTAGGATCATTTTTATTTTTCTCTATAAATTTCAATGCCTTTGCATAATTATCTTTATACCTGTCCCCTTCCTCAAAGGAGACTTCATCCAAATATTTTTTGTTAATTGGATTGATTAATTCGGCCCAGTTGTAGTAAAATGCTGTTTTTGCATTGTTTTTTTTATCTTTTAATACCTTGAAGATAGACGGACTATATCCCTGCTCATCTGTTTCTATGGCTTTTAATGTATGGTTTTCCATTGTCCAGTTGTTGGCTGTTATACCGTGTTCTTCCGGTCCCTGTCCCGTTAAATGACTTGTCCAATTGGGCAATGTGATCGATGGCATTACGGGCCTATTTGTCAACGTAATCAGTCCTTTTTCAAATAACCGATCAATATTAGGGTGTTTAGAACCGTTGAACCCTTCAGTACTAAAACCATCAAGGCCAATTATAACTACCCTTTGTGCGTTTACATTAACGTAAACCAGTATAAACAATGCTACTATTAATACTCTTATTTTCATGGTATTATATATTATATTTTTTAACAGAATTTCACTCACTGCATCACCAGAACAATTCGGTCCCATTACATTGGTAAAACTAAAGTTAGAAAATATCTTTTGTTTAGCAAACATAAACTTTGTTTATTAAAACTAAAATTACAATTTCTTAAACCACCGTTTACCTACTGATAATCAGCCTTTTATTAAATACCTACTCTTTCTTTTAAAACAAAATTCATCTCTAGCATATTGTATCCATACTAGCAGTTCCCAATCTATTATTCCAGGTACATGGGGCAACATTATTCCTGCGCCAAATTATTTTTATGAAATAAAACTAATTACCGCATCTTTATATAAATTACTAAATGAACAAGATGGAGATAACAAAGATTTCATTAACAATTGGTAGCATCATCATCAGTGGCAGTTTATTTGCACAGAGCCCCAAAATTATTAAGACGGATTTAAAAGAGGTTATGCTGTATACCAATGCGGCTGAACTGAATCATCATGCTAACGTAAACCTGCCCACAGGAACTACTGAACTTGTATTTACACATGTTGCAAATGGCATCGATGAAAACAGTATTCAGATCGGAAGCTCTCCTAACGTAACGGTGATGTCCGTACGGTCAGCCGTCAATTATATTGGAGCGGATGTCAAAAGTGATGCATTTGTACAAGCAGAGAATTTATACAAAAAGGAGGCTAACGCTTTAAAAGCTTTTGAAAATCAAAAGGCAACGGAAGAAAGTATCTTAAAACTACTGGAAAACAATCAAAAAATAGCTGGAACAAATGGTAGTACTACTGTTGCTGAACTTGCTAAAATGGCCGATTATTATAAGACTAAATACCTGGAGGTGAAAAGTAATATTACGATATTAGAAGATAAAATCGTTAGCCAGCAAGATGTCGTTAACAGAGCAAAAGTCCAGCTAGAAGAGGTACAGGGACAAACAACAGGTTCAGGGGGACAACTGATTGTTCAGGTTATCAATAACCAAGCTGGAAATCAACCTTTCGACATTACGTACACATCTTCACAGGCATCCTGGAATGCATCATATGATCTACGATCCGCTAGTACTACTGCACCGTTGGAAATCATTTACAAAGCGAATGTCACGCAAGAAACCGGGATCGACTGGAAACAGGTTCATCTGACCTTGTCAACAGGTGCTCCGTCTCAATACGGAATAGCGCCAACGCTAGTTCCTTGGCAACTGTATTATAATCAGCCCACGCTTCCTCAAGCTTTGCAAAATAAGGCTTCAGGCCTTGTGCTTGATGAGGTCGTTACCATAAGTGACAAAAAAAATATCCGCATTCGGGGAACAAATGGTATCAATGCTTATACGCAGCAAAACGAAAATCAGCTGAATACGACATTTGATATTACTATCCCATACGATATTGCATCCAACGGCAAGCCACATAGTGTATCGTTAAAAGAATACAAGCATCCGGCAAATTACAATTATGTAGCGATACCTCGCTTAGATCCTAGCGTTTATCTCATGGCGGAATTAACAGATTACGAAAAACTAAATCTGATGCCCGGAATTGCAAATGTCATGTTTGAAAATATGCTGGTTGGCAAGACCTTTATTGATCCAAATATGTCTACCGATACGCTCAAAATGAGCATGGGGAGAGACAAGATGATCAGCATTAAGCGTGACAAGGTGAATGATCTATCTCAAACCAAAATATTGGGCGGAAGCAAAAAACAAAGCTTGGTGTATGAGATCACCATAAAAAATAATAAGAAGAGCAGTGTAACCATCAACCTGCAGGACCAGATACCAATTTCGACAGACAAATCGATGGAAATCACAGTCGATGACCATGACGGTGCCGAATTAACAAAAGAGACCGGTATACTGAAATGGAATGTCACAGTTCCTGCTGGCGCTAGTAAAAAGATCCGATTTGGCTATAGTTTAAAATATCCAAAAGATAAACAGGTAAACATTTATTAAAGTATTCTTTTTTTAAAGCCGCACTAGTTATAGTGCGGCTTTTATTTTTTAATTTCTTTTTGCATAAGTGCTATAATAATAAAAAAAGTTATGTTTGTGTTATGCAGGATTATAGTGCTACATTGAAAAGATTTATGCCCGAAGAGGCTGCTCCCATTATCTCCAGATGGATCAATGATACGGGCTGTTTATTCAAAATATCTAAAACCCGAAGTACAAAACTTGGTGATTATCGTGCACCTTTTCGTACGGCTGGCCATCGCATTTCGGTGAATCATGATCTCAACCCCTATTCCTTCTTGATCACCACCATTCATGAGTTTGCACATCTGCAGACTTGGCAACAGCATAAACATGCTGTGAAGCCGCATGGTAGTGAATGGAAGTCTAATTTTCAAAATTTAATGAATCCATTTTTAGGGCTTCAGATTTTTCCTGCTGAAATTGCCACGGCTGTAGCGCAATATTTAGCAAATCCGGCAGCATCCAGTTGTACTGATCTTCATCTTTTTCGTACCCTTAAAAAATTTGACAAACATGCCGATCAGATATTAACTGTTGAAATGTTACCTGAAAAAAGTCATTTCAAATTACAGAATGGCCGGGTATTTCAAAAGCAGGAAAAAGTGAGAAAGCGCTACAAATGCGTAGAATTGAGCAGTAACAAAATTTATCTTTTCCATCCTATTGCGGAGATTTATCCTATTGAAACAACACATCAACATGAAAAAACAATTTAAATACATAGCGTTAGGTATAGCATGCATGGGTATGCTGCATCTTGTATCAGCGCAAACGAAGCAAAATACCCTCGATCAAAAAGCTCTCAGCAGCATCACTGAAAAAAGCTATAAGAGCACCATCCTCAAACTTTCATCGGATGAATTTATGGGTAGAAAACCCTTTACAAAAGGGGATACTTTGGCGACCAACTATATCGCGGCTCAATTTAAAGCACTAGGACTAAAACCAGGTAATGGCAACAGTTACTTTCAGGAAGTTCCGATGGTAGAGATTACCTCCACTCCCAATGTAAGCCTATCTTTAAAATCTTCGCAAGACGAGCTCACACTAAATAATCTTACAGATTATGTGGTAACAAGCCGTCGTCTGCAGGATCATGTGGAATTGAAAAATACAGAGCTCGTTTTTGTAGGATTTGGTATCGTTGCTCCGGAATATCAGTGGAATGATTATCAAGATCTTGATGTAAAGGGAAAGACTGTCGTTGTCATGGTCAATGATCCCGGACATTATGATAAGTCTCTATTTAAAGGCGATACAATGACCTATTATGGAAGATGGACATACAAATATGAAGAAGCAGCACGTCAAGGTGCCGCAGGCGTTATGATAATCCATCAGACAAAGGCAGCTAGTTACGGTTGGAATGTGATCCGTACAGGCTGGGGAAATGCGCCACAGATGGACTTAGATAATGTGGGAGACCCTCATAAATATGCACAAGTGGAAGGATGGTTATCGACAGAAAGTACATCCAAGCTTTTTAAACTAGCAGGTTATGATGACTCACTAATGGAAAATGCGAAGAAAAAAGGCTTCAAAGCAGTTCCTTTGGGAATAACATCAAATTTTGAGGTCAGCAATAAAATAAAAAGATCAAAGTCAAATAATGTCATCGCCAGACTTGAAGGTAAAAGCCGTAAAGATGAAAATATTATCTACACCGCACATTGGGATCATCTCGGCATTGGTGAAGCAGTCAATGGAGACTCAATCTATAATGGTGCCATTGATAATGCTGCTGGGGTAGCGGCACTATTTGAGATTGCAAAAGCTTTTAAAGCCGCTAAAAAAGCTCCCGAACGTTCCATTGTATTTCTTGCTGTGACTTCGGAAGAAGACGGATTACTGGGATCGGATTATTATGTTCGAAATCCGATTTACCCTTTAAATAAAACAGTTGCTAATATCAATATGGATGCCTTCAGTGCTGCGGGTGCTACCAAAGATGTATCTATTGTTGGAAAAGGGCAATCGGATATGGATGACTACGCCGAACGTTCTGCTCTCAAATTTGACCGCTATACGAAATCAGAGGGCAATCCTGGATCCGGAGGCTTCTATCGTTCTGATCATTTCAATTTTGCGAAGGTTGGTGTTCCTGCATTTTATGCTGGTAGTGGAAATGATTATCTGGAAAAAGATCGGTCCATTACTAAAAAACGAAAAAAAGCATTGGAGGGCCGTTATCATGCTGTCAACGATGAAGTGATTCCGGAGTGGAATTTTGAAGGTATGTTAGCCGATATTCGACTATTTTTTGATATTGGTTATACCTTAAGTCAAGAAGCGACTTTCCCGAAATGGAAAGAAAAATCTGAATTTAAAGAAATAGGCGAAAAGCGTTAGTTATTTTATACTTTTGTATTCAAAGAATTAATTAAAGAAGAAATTATGTTACACTTACACTCGACATTAGCAATTATCTTATTGTTAGCTCTGATTGTTTCAATCATCATTACCTTTGTAAACTTCTCAGGTAACAAACCGTATAATAGAAAAATTGCGCTGTTAGGTTTTATCGCCTCTCACTTGCAATTATTAATTGGATTGATTTTATTCTTCGTATTAAAATACCCATCCATGATCTCAGGTTCTATTATGAAAGACCCTACGATGCGTTTTAAAATTATCGAGCATCCGCTTACGATGATTATCGCGATTGTGTTAATTTCTATTGGTTATATAAAAGCTAAAAAATTGACTGATGCCAAACAAGCTAACAAAACTGTTTTGATTTTTTACATTCTTGGATTAATCTTAATCTTAGCTCGTATTCCTTGGGGAACTTGGTCATTATTTGCATAATTAATTGCTATTCGTACTATAAAAAAATACGCTGTTTCTCTTACGGGAAACAGCGTATTTTTTTTTCGACATTTTATCTTGGCGCGGGTAAGTAAATATTTAAAACTTTTAACCCTATGCTTTGTTATATCTTAACCTCCAAAAGGGGGTTACCTGTCATCTAGATGGAACCGTACCAAGGCAATTCGAAGAAAAACAGCGTAAAAAAAACGTCAATTCTTTCGAATTGACGTTTACTATATTTTTATAAAGACTTATTTATTTTTTCCGAATCCTAAAATTCCAAAAACTGTTCTAAAAGCGATAAGAGATGCTACTACAAGGCTAATGTTAGCTATTGCTGAAAACATCGATACATGTTGATCAAAGTTTGTGCAAACATCTGGTACAAATCTAATGAATACTCCTATAAGACCCAAAACGATAGCTATTGTTAAAGTCTTGTAATAATGAGTTTGATTTGCGTTATTATCAGTCTTTTTTGGTTCTCTATGTTGTACTGTTTCTGCCATTTCGATTTAATTTTTTTACAAGACAAAGGTACAAATTATTCATTGTTTCGGAAATAAAATAACAAAAACATTTATTGAATTATTAAGGCTATCTATTTTATAAAGAGATAGAAAATGTCTAAAATTGCAACGCAAACAATTTTTAATGAAACATCATGAACTAAATCAGTTCAAATCTTGAAGAATACTGGATTTATGATTGCTTCATTATTGATAAAAAACAAATTTAATAATGAAACCATCATGATCTTACAGATAGCTAAGTGCAGATCATGATCGCTTGATATCCGTTAAAAAACAAATTTAATAATGAAAAAACTATTGTTTCTCCTGCTGTTAATTCCATTTTTAGGGCATGCACAAATGCAAAAAATAGAGAATTTTATAGTAAAAGAAAATTTATCAGGCAATGGGAAACTTGCCATTATAGCTGTAGATTCGGCAGAGAAGACAAATGAACGTATCAACGGTACGTATAAGTTTAGCATTAATGGGTTTACCCAGGACTTACAGTTCCACGATGGAATTGGGGTTCCAAATGATAAAATTGAATCCTCAACATTTGTATTCTTCAAACATAAGAATCAAGACAGATCAAAAGGTCGACTATTTTATATCTATAAATCTGACAAAGGATTGTCAGCATTTGCAATCAGCGGACTTATGTTTCTCATTATCCCGGCAGTGATCTTACTTATTGCTTATGCATTTAAGAAACTATTATTAACGGCAATTGTACTGGCTGTATGTTTCTTTTTCTTCAATCACTCGCAGGGCCTAAATATCTCGTCTATTATAGAATCTATTTTTGCAAGTTTAAAAAACTTAATTTTCTAAAAAGGCAATCCAATACCAAAGTTATACTGAATAAAATTATAACGGTCAGGTCTATGTGTCTGGTAATACTGATCCTTAAATTCTTTGGAATCGAAAAAATGTTTTAAAACCCATTGATCGCTTCCTGAGAATTGCGGATCTTTAACTTTAAGTCCTGCATCCAATCGGATAATAAAATAGTCGGAATCAAAACGAAGTCCAAAACCTGTTCCTATTGCAATCTGACTTAAAAATTTATTAAACTTAAACTCTCCTCCTGGATTTAATTCATTTTCTTTTAATCGCCAGACATTTCCAAAGTCAACGAAGGTAGCACCATTCATCTTAGCTCCTAATACGCTATTTAATATGCGGAAACGATATTCAGCATTTCCTTCAATTTTGATTTCCCCCAATTGATCTAAGTTCCGAAGGTTCAACCGTAAGTCTTCATTGACACTTTCGCGATTATAATTTCCGGGACCCAATGTCCGAGCTTGCCAGGCACGCATGCCATTCATTCCGCCACCGTAAAAGCTTTTTTCGAAAATCATGAGCGTCGAATTGTTTCCATAAGGAATAGCAATACCTGGATTGATTCTAAAAACAAATTGTCTATTGCCCCCTAGATTACGATAAAGACGATAGTCTAATTCCGTTTTGGCATACTGCAAATAAGGTACTCCAAGAACCTTTTTTTCGCCATCCGCCGTCCGGTCAAACTTAACTACCCGGCTTACAAGATCTAAAATATTACCACTTAAATCTACTGAGCCTTTGAAATAATTAAAATTTTCCTTCTTGGTCAGCTTCTTGGCGTTATAAGTGAATGCGTACTGGGATCCCAGACCAAAATACTCGCGGTTATTACTTCGTACATATAATAAGTACCCCTGATCTATCAGGTTCTGAGCAAAATTATCATTTAAACGTCCTTGTCTATATTCTAACACAATTGGCGTAAAGCTGTGGAATTTATTTGCAGATTCGTGCCAGGAGTAATTTAATGTATTGATAAAGTAACGGTTTGAATAGGTGGCATCCTGATTGAAGATTTGTAAGCTCGTCGAAAAAGTCGTTTTGGCTAAACCATACTGTGCGGTATTGCTAACAGGAAAAGGTGTCATCATACGTGGGACAATCAGATTTACACCGATCTGAATATCATTATTAAAGATTTTGTTAGAAATGCTACCACTAAGTCTAGGGTCAAACAAAATACCATAACGTAATTTTACTTCCAATAGTTCGGCTCCGCCAAAGATATTACGATGTGAAAATGTATTTCCGATATTAAAACCGCTCATACCTGAACTCAGTGTAAATTCACCTTCAATCTGATTTCCCATCAACGGACGAGGTACCATCTCATAGAATGCATCCAATTTGTTTGAATCTGTCTTTTGATAATGAATTTTAACACTACGAAATCCATTCATTTCGTACAAACGATCGTAAGAAAGATTTTCTTTCGTCAGATTGTAAGGATTCCCAGATTTGATATACATATATCGGGTCAATGGTTTCAGACGAAAATTGTTTGTCTCATCTTTGAAATGGATATTGTTGATGCTGTCGAATGTCTGTTTAATTTCTTTCTTTGCAGTTCCAAAATTTCGAATAGTAACAAAGATATTATCGATGGTATATGCCTGATGTTTTGTTGAATCGCTTGGATTTTCAACCTGCACTTCTAAATTTAATTGATTTTTCTTTGACATCGAATCTACAGCGACACGCATGTATTGACGGATATAATCAAAATAGCCATGATCACGCATAGCCATATACAATTTTTCTCTTTCTGTGATCAGGTTTACCGCATCATATTGATCTCCTTCTTTGATAACTGTAGCTGGTTTTACTTCTTTTTTATAAAGGTCGGCAACTATAGGATCTGCAAAGTTGTACGTAATTTTACTCATGTAGTAGGGATCGCCCTGAGTAACATTAAAATGAATGGTCGCTCTTTTCTTCTTAACTGCTATTTCAGGTGTTACGCTAGCACCAAAATAACCTTTTGTAAATAAAAATCGTTTTATCTGTGTCGCAGATAAATCAACTAAACCAGAATCTAATAAATGGGGGGCTTCACCGACATTTCTGATATTACGTTTCTTATATTTTCCATCTTTTGTATTAAAAAGATTATAGATAAATAAGTTAACCCGCGAATTGACCTTAATCTCATTCGAGATATAGAGTGAGGTTGTTTCTTTGAGTTCAGGTTTTACGCCATGGATATCCACATGATCTACCAAAGCTTGGTCCTCATTTAAGAAACGTGCTGTACGGCAAGATGTGAAAATTAGCAACAAAAGCGTTATACTTGTAAAAGCTAAAAGGCGTTGATTATTTATCATTAAAAAATGTTGTCAAAAGCACAAATTACTCTAATATCATCACTTCAAAATAAAAAGTTTCGCAAACAACATGGTCTTTTTATTGTCGAAGGAATAAAATCTGTTATCGAATTTCTATCTTCCTCTTATCAAGTTGACAGCTTATTTTATACAGAAGATGTACTCGCAAAAGTGGGTAAAATATCGGGAAAAATAAAATCTTATGTGCTGACTGAAAACGAATTTCAAAAAATCAGCGGCTTAAAATCTCCGCAGGGTATACTAGCTCTAGTACATATACCGAAACAGGAGGCTTTAGCCATAAAAGATTTCAAAGGACAGCACACCTTACTATTGGATGACATCCAGGATCCTGGAAATCTCGGCACCATTATCCGCACAGCTGAATGGTTTGGTTTTCAACGGATCCTTTGTTCGATCGGTACTGTCGATGCTTATAACCCTAAAGTCGTCCAGGCTACAATGGGTTCTCTTTCACGTATCGAGATCCATTATCTCGATTTAAAGGCTTTTATTCAAGACGCTAAATTACCTGTTTTTGGTGCTTTACTCAACGGCGATAGTATTTACGAAACCGACTGGAGAGATGAAGGTCTCCTTGTTCTTGGAAATGAGGGAAATGGGATTTCGGATGAGCTCATCGAATTGGTCGACAAACCTGTCACGATTCCGAGGATCGGTGAGGCAGAATCTTTAAATGTCGCTGTAGCAACCACGATCTTTTGTTCGGAAATAGCGCGAACAAAAAAATTATAAGACATCGCCTTCTCTTCAAAAAGAAGGCGATTCATTTTTTACACAAACAAGAGTCCGTTTACCATGACTGAAAATAAATCCATTTATACATTACAATTTGCCCTTCTCTGTCTGAGTTCGTTACTTTTCTCTGCAAGTTTCAATATGATTATTCCAGAACTTCCGAACTACCTGAGTCAAATGGGAGGTGCTGAACATAAAGGTCTCATCATAGCTCTATTTACTTTAACAGCTGGTATCTCACGTCCTTTCAGTGGTAAATTGACCGATCGATGGGGACGCGTACCGGTTATGGCCATCGGATCTATTGTTTGTTTTTTATGTGGTTTTCTGTATCCGATACTCACCACAGTCTCCGGTTTTCTTCTTTTGAGATTGATTCATGGTTTTTCGACAGGTTTCAAACCTACTGCTACTTCAGCTTATGTTGCTGATATTATTCCGCGCGAACGGTGGGGTGAGGCTTTGGGGATGCATGGTCTCTGTTTTGCAATTGGTGGTGCAGTAGGTCCCGCTATCGGTAGTGCAATTTTCCAATACTTTGGTATCAATATCATGTTCTATAGCTCATCTCTTTTTGCACTTCTTTCTATTGTTATTGTCATGAATATGAAGGAAACAGTTGCAAAAAAAGAAAAGCTCAATTTATCCATGTTCAAAATCTCGCGTACCGACATCATTGATATCGGTGTATTGCCAGCGGGAATTGTAACGTTTCTATCTTACTCCGCATTCGGAGCCATATTGACATTAATCCCCGATTGGAGTGATCACCTCAACCTGAGCAACAAAGGGATATTCTTTGCTGCATATACGATTGCATCAATTTTGATCCGCTTCATATCTGGAAAAGCATCGGATAAATATGGACGTACCAAAGTAATTATGATCGGTTTACTCATTGTTGGTATTTCATTGTTCCTCATCGGACAGGGAGATTCCTTTAACAAGCTGATGTTAGGTGCAAGTATATACGGTATCGGTACAGGAATCTTATCTCCTGCGATCAATGCCTGGACTATAGACCTTGGTAAGCATAATCAACGTGGACGTGCGGTAGCGACGATGTACATATCGATGGAGGCAGGTATTGGTTTAGGTGCCTTATTTGCAGGGATGTACTATCAGGATATTATCACCCGGATACCGCAAGTGATGTATTTTAACGCTTTGTTTTTAGGTATCGCTTTACTCTATATGTTTTTTTGGCAAGGATTTAGCTATAGAAAGAAAAAAGCTTAATTGTATTCTCAATTAAGATTAACCCTTTATTTGTTAGCAGTCATATATGGAAAGTAAATCAGGAAAAAAACCGTATTCAGTTGAGCTTGCCTCAAGTTTGTTTGCCCTAGCATTAATCATCGGATTTTTATATGTTACTCAAAGTGTTATCGTACCGTTACTTTTTGCGATCATTCTTTCAATGACGCTCTACCCGATTGCATCTTTTTTTGAAAATAAATTGAGATTTGGGAAGGCGGCCGCTTCTATCATGGCTGTTATTATTGCCATCTTAATTATCAGCACTTTGATATGGTTTATTGTACATCAAAGTATTATCATTGGAAAAGATGCTGTAGCGATTCAGGAAAAAGTATTGGCTGCTGTAGAATCGATACAGAACTGGATTCAATCTCAATTCGGATTAGAGCGAAGTGAGGTGATTCAAAAGATGAAAGAGCAAGGAAATAATGCTTTAGAAAATGTGGGTGGTTATATGTCAACAGCTTTTGGTTCAATCGGAAGTACATTAGCTGGTGTTATCTTAGTTCCTATCTTTATTTTCTTTCTCCTTTACTACCGTGATTTTTTTAAAGAGTTTTTCTTTAAATCGTTCAAAAACACGGATAACAAGAAAATTCATGCTGTACTGAGCAAAATCTATGAGGTAGTACAAAGTTATTGTCTGGGGCTTGTAATGGTGATGGGAATTGTCGCTGTGCTGAATACAGTAGGTCTCATGTTGATGGGTATTCAATACGCCTGGTTTTTCGGCTCTATGGCTTCTTTGCTCATGTTATTGCCTTATATCGGTATCGCTATTGGCTCAATCTTACCGGCTTTGTTTGCGTTGGCGACAAAAGATAGCGCTTTATATGCGGTCGGTGTGATTGCCTGGTTCCAGGTGGTCCAATTTTTAGAAGGTAATATTATTACTCCTAATATCGTCGGCAGCAAAGTAAGTATCAATCCCCTGATGGCCATTATTGCTATTCTACTGGGCGGAATGATTTTTGGTTTAGCAGGATTAATTCTAGCGCTACCGATGTTCGCAACCTTAAAGGTGATTTTTGATGCGATCCCTAGCATGGAGCCTTTCGGATATTTAATCGGTGAGCCTGAAAAAGAGCATCTCAAACGAAATGCAACACAGGAACTGCTTCAAAAATGGGGAATTGTACGGAAACCTAAAAAGTTTCTTACACCAACTGTTGTGGAATCGGCTTCGCAGGATGATACAAACAGTACAGATAAAAAACTGTAAATACTCTTTTACTAAGTGATAAAACAATTCGTCCAAGGATCTGAAAGATGATTCTTGGACGAATTGTTTTATATGATCTTTTATTGCAACCGGATTTTTGATGATTGACATTGCTGAATTTAGTGTATTCCTGGTTTCAGGATTCCCGATGAGTTTGGAAGAGTCTATCCCAGATTGAGGTATAAAAACCAAAATTGACATGAATATCATGATGATGATTCATATGAAAAAGACCATTGGTGATCCATCGATTTTTAAACTCTAACAGATTAAACCCAATATGTCCTAATATTCCCCACAAGAGATTGAATCCTAGATAAAAACCAACTGTAAAAATATCGCAGGGAATTAACATAAAGGTGATGATCAGAATAGCTCCGAACATCACATTTTCTAGTGGATGCATCACAAAGAGACTCAATGCATTTGTACGTTCGAAGGTATGGTGCCTATAATGAAAATAACGATATAAAATGGATTTGTGAACAAGCCAGTGCAGTATAAACATCAAAAAATCCACAAGAAACAAAACGCCTAAAAATTTGATTGGAAATACCTTCCAATCAAGATCAACTATTTTAATCCATCCAATTCTTAACATATAAATGCCCGCAATGGCAACAACCGCATTAAGGGAGATATTTAAAATTGCATTTCCAATATCTGCTTTCAATATGGGATGACGCTCAACCAACTCCTGCTTGCTGTTATACAGATAGTGCGCCACAGCATAAAATGTAATGGATAAGAAAAATAGCAGAAAATTCCCTAGAAATGCTAGTTGTACGACTGCCGAAAAATCTGCCTGATGTAAGTAATCAACAATTTCTCTCCCCATTGTATCCATTTTCTTCACTAAGCTTTAAATAGTTGAAGATAATTAATTTCTATTAACTTTACTTTAAATAATATTTTTATGAAATACGTACCTACACTCGAAACGGAGAGACTACTTATTCGTCCGATAACTTTAGATGATGTTGAAGAATTCTATGCGATGGATTCGCAACCGGAAGTTCATCTCTATTTAAACAGATCTCCTTTAAAATCGAGTGAAGAGGCAAAAGATTATATTCTTAGTTTGCTGCAGCAATATGAAGCATATGGTACAGGACGTGTTGCTGTTATTGAAAAAGCAACAAATCAATTTATAGGCTGGACCGGATTTAAATTTATCGACGAACCGATGAATGATCGGGTCAATTTTCTAGACTTTGGCTATCGCTACCGTAAAGAGTCCTGGGGTAAAGGTTATGCCACAGAAGCGGCATTGGCCTGTATTGCCTTTTACTATGAAAACATGACGCATATACCTCTCCATGCCATTACGCACGTCGATAATCAAGGCTCGCGAAATGTATTGGAGAAGGCTGGATTTAAGATTACGGATACTTTTAAGTTTACCATCTGGGACATGGACTGTTATTGGTATGATCGGGTTGAAGATGCTAAATAAGACCTGAATGCATCTTTTCTGAATTTAGAATGCCACTTTTGAATGTTGAAATTTTCAATGTAAATCTATTTGTATATCCTTTGGATAAAACGAAATGCTTTTCGTATTTTTACGCTTGCAAAAAACGATGCTTTCTTGCAGCAAATTAGAATAAAAACACCATATTATTGATTACATGAGTGAAGAAACAAACTATCCTGCAGACGATAATCAAGAAGAATTAAATAACGAACAGACAAATAACAGTAAAACAATTCCACTTTCGGGTTTGTATGAAAACTGGTTTTTGGACTATGCATCTTATGTTATTTTAGATCGCGCTGTACCTCATATCAATGATGGTTTTAAACCTGTACAACGACGTATCCTGCATTCATTGAAAGAGATGGATGACGGAAGATATAACAAAGCCGCAAATGTGATCGGTAACACGATGAAATATCATCCTCATGGTGATGCTTCAATCGGCGATGCTATGGTTCAGATCGGTCAAAAAAACCTACTGATTGACTGTCAGGGGAACTGGGGTGATCCTATTACCGGAGATGCTTCTGCTGCTCCTCGTTATATCGAAGGACGTCTATCGAAGTTTGCTCTGGATGTTGTCTTCAATCCAGAAACAACAAACTGGCAATTGAGTTATGACGGCCGTAATAAAGAACCGGTTACGTTACCTGTCAAATTCCCGCTATTGTTGGCTCAGGGTGCCGAAGGTATTGCTGTAGGTTTGGCTACTAAAATTATGCCTCATAACTTCCTGGAGTTAATTGATGGTTCCATCCAGGTTTTGAATGGCGAAAGACCACATATCCTTCCTGATTTTCCAACGGGAGGAATGGCAGATTGCTCAGCTTACAATGAAGGCCAACGCGGTGGCAAGATCCGTGTCCGTGCAAAAATTGAGGAGCGTGATAAGAAAACATTAGCGATTACTGAAATTCCTTTTGGAACAACTACCGGTGGATTAATAGACAGCGTTGTTGCAGCGAATGATAAGGGGAAAATCAAAATCAAGAAAATCGAAGATAATACGGCAGAGTTTGTGGAGATTATAGTGCATCTAGCTCCGGGAATATCTCCTGATGTTACGATTGATGCTTTATTTGCTTTCACAGCCTGTGAGGTGTCCATTTCACCAAATACCTGTGTGATCAAAGAAGATAAACCGCACTTTTTGAGTGTTAATGATATCTTGATTGAAAACACCATCAATACAAAGAACTTATTAAAACAAGAACTTGAAATCAAATTACATGATCTCTTAGAGAAGATATTCTTTAGCAGTTTACTGAAAATCTTCATTCAAGAGGGTATGTATAAGCATCCTCAATACGAAAATGCTGGAGATTTCGATACGGTTGTTGAAGTGCTAAATGGTCTTTTCGAACCGTTTTTCTCCCAGTTCTACCGTCCTATCGTCCCTGAAGATTATAAGCGATTGATCGATAAACCGATGAGTAGCATCACGCGCTTTGATGTGAAAAAGGCTGATGATCAGATGGCTTCTCTAGAGGATGAAATCAAGAATGTTAAACGCCATCTTAAACATTTGACTGACTATGCAATTGCATGGTATGAAAGATTGCGTGATAAATATGGTAAAGGTCGTGGCCGCAAGACTGAATTAAGAGCTTTTGATCGCGTTGAAGCTACACAGGTCGCTTTGGCCAATGCAAAACTATATGTCAACCGCGAAGAGGGTTTCATCGGCTCGGGCATGAAGAAAGATGAATTTGTATGTGACTGTTCGGACATCGATGACATCATTGTTTTCCGTGCAGATGGCAAATATGTAGTCACCAAAATTCAGGACAAAGTATTTGTCGGAAAAGATATCATCCATGTCGCTGTCTTTAAAAAGGGCGATGAGCGAACAATTTACAATGCCATCTATAAAGAAGGAGACACGGGTACAAGTTTCATCAAACGTTTTGCTGTTGTCGGCGTGACGCGTGATAAAGAATATGACATCAGCAAAGGATCAAAGGGTTCTAAAGTAACTTACTTCACTGCAAATCCGAATGGAGAGGCAGAGGTAGTCAATATTCAACTGAAGCCACATACGAAATTAAGAAAGCTTAATTTCGACATGAATTTTGCTGAAATAGCCATCAAAGGCCGTGCATCTCAAGGAAATATTGTTTCGAAATATCCGGTTAAAAAGATCACGTTCAAAAGCGCTGGGGTTTCGACCTTAGCTGGCCGTAAGATCTGGTTTGATAAAATCACCAAACGTTTAAATGCTGATGAAAGAGGTCAATATTTAGGGGAGTTTGATGGTGACGACAAAATCTTGATCGTCATGTCGGACGGTACTTACGAGCTGTCTAATTTTGATCTGAGCAATTATTTCGATGATAAGATGATTCGCATCGAGAAATACTTCCCTGATCATGTTTATACTGCAATCCATCAAGATGGTAAATCGGGCACCTACTATGTGAAGCGATTTAAATTTGATGATATTCCTGTCGGTAAAAGTGTGTCATTTATTAATGACGAACCTGGATCAAAACTTATCGTGCTGACAAACAGTACAGATCCTGTGGTACACCTGGAAGTTCTGAAAGGAAAATCGCAGACAGAGGAGAGTTTAGATCAACCTTTGAATGAAATTATTGATGTCAAAGGTTTGAAAGCGCAAGGTAACCGCCTATCCTTTCATACGGTGAAGAGTGTTAAACTGACTACTGATGAAATTGATCTGGCCGTGAATGCCAAGGAAGAGGTGACAGCTCCTACTGAAACTTCTGAATCTGGTGAGGAAACGGAAAAGACAGCTGAAGCAACGAATAGCCAAAGTGATATTAAATTGGAAATAACAAATCCTGACGATATCCAAACGGATAATGGCGGACAGATTGAGTTATTTTAAAGCTTAGAAGCAAATAACTTTACAGCTATATTAGAACATAAAAAAACCGCTATTAAGCGGTTTTTTTATGTTCTAAAATCTTTTAATCTTTAAACTCTTTGATGAATTTTTGAAGTTTTGGTGCAATAACAACAGAACAGAAAGGATTTTCAGGATGCGTATTGAAATAATTGTGATGATAGTTTTCTGCTACCCAAAAAGTAACCGCTGGCTCTACAGTAGTCACAATAGGATCTTCAAAAACATCCTCACTATCTAACTCATCAATAAAATTCTTAGCGAGTATTTCCTGTTCCTCATCGTGGAAAAATACGACCGATCTATATTGCGTACCGACATCATTACCTTGACGGTTTAACGTCGTTGGGTTATGCGTTTTAAAGAAGATCTTCAATAATTCTTCGTAATTAACAAGATCTTCATCGTATTCAATCTGTACCACTTCAACATGTTCTGTGGTACCTGTACATACCTGCTCATAGGTAGGATTATCATTTAGCCCGCCCATATATCCTGGTAAAACGGATTTTACACCTTCAGTATTTTGAAAAATAACTTCCGTACACCAAAAACAGCCGCCTCCAAATGTTGCTTTCATATTTTAATATATTTTATATTCAAACTTAGATAAATTTGTTTAGTAAAATTACAAACTTTCAAATTTATCGATCTCTCCTCCACCATCAAAAAATAAATAATTGAGGAAACTTAGAAATTAAATGACAGAAAAAGCGTCATAATAGTTTACTGATTTTGAAAAATTATGATTTGTAGTAATAGGAACCTGGAATCAGCAGATCCTGCTTTTCGTTATGACATACAGCGTATGAGAATCCTTTTTGCAAAGCATAAGATCCATATTCACCTTTTTTATTCAATGCTAAAAATCCTACCTGAATATCTTTTGCAATATTAGGTTTCTTCTTAACAATACGTTTTACAGCTTCTTTGCAGGCATCTTCCGGTGAATATCCCTGACGCATCAATTCGACCACTAAAAAACTACCTACTGTACGAATGACTTCCTCTCCTACTCCTGTAGAAGTGGCCCCGCCTACTTCATTGTCTACATAAAGTCCAGCTCCGATAATCGGGCTATCTCCTACCCGGCCATGCATCTTAAAAGCCATACCGCTTGTTGTACATGCACCAGATAGATTTCCTTGAGCATCCAATGCAAGCATACCTATTGTATCATGATTATACTGATTACCTGGCAAACGCTCGACCGCGAATGACTTGTTCTCAATATTCATAACCGGTTTATATTTCTTTTCTTTTAACCATTCTTTCCATGCTTTTTCTCCTTCTGGGGTAAGCAGGTCTTCTTTTTCAAAACCATTCTCCAGCGCAAACTGCAATGCACCATCTCCTGCAAGCATCACATGTGGTGTTTTATCCATTACCAGACGAGCTACAGAAATTGGATGTGCGATATGCTCTAAGGCCGCTACGGAACCACAGTTTCCTTCTGAATCCATGATACAGGCATCTAAGGTAACGATACCATCGCGATCTGGATATCCACCTTTTCCTACTGTCATATTTTTTAAATCAGCTTCCGGTACACGCACTCCCTGCTCTACGGCATCAATTGCTTTTCCGCCTTTTTTTAGCACTTCCCATGCCGCCTGATTTGCCGCGATACCAAAGTCCCAAGTTGAAATAACGATCGGTTTCATTCCCGACCGCTTCTGCGGAATTGAAAAACTTGATAACGTCTCTACAGTACCTATAGCTGTTGCTCCAATAATACCTTGTCTAATAAATTGGCGTCTTGAACTCATATTTTAATCGATTTAGCAATACAAGTATACACAATTGCATTTTTCTTTTTAAGAATTTTTTAATTCTGCCAAGGCCCCGCATTCGTATTTATGCAAAAGAATCGATCATTAATTCACAAATCGTCAACATTTCTTGTGAAAACATACAATTTAGACTATCTTTAAAAACCAAACTAATCAGCATGACAAATAAACTAAAATATGCTATTCTTACCTGTGCAGGCTTTTTTACGATTAACCATGCCTTTTCACAAGCACTAGATTCCACTGTTTATCTTCAGGTTAAAGAACTGCAAGAAACCGTAAGAAAAGCATATGCTCCTGATAAGCGTACAAAGCTATTTGCCTTCTCAAAAACAGATGTTGTCAAAAATGACTATCTGATAGAAACGACAGAACCAGCCGCCAAAACAGCTTTCGAACAACAATTTAAAAATATTCCGGCAACGGTAGCCATTAACTTATTGCCCGAACAAAACTTAGGCAATAAACTGATCGGTATCGTACATTTATCTGTCGGAAATATGAGAACTAAGCCTGATAATGCGGCTGAAATGGCGAGTCAGGTATTAATGGGAACACAAGTTGATCTCTTACAAAAGGATCATGGTGAATACCGCATCCGTACTCCGGAAGGCTACATTGCCTGGTTACCGACTTCTTCGGTTACAGCGATGACAAAGGAAGAGGCGGCACAATGGAACAGTCAACCTAAAATAATCTATACCGCTGAATTTGGAAAATCATTTTCCGAACCGCATGCGCAAAGCCAACGTGTATCGGATCTTGTATATGGCGATATTCTGGTGCTGACGGGTGAGAAAAATAACTATTTTGAAGTTTCCTATCCTGATAAAAGGAAAGCATACATCAAAAAAGAAGAAGCTTTATCGCTAAAAAAATGGGTTGAATCACGCAATCCTACAGCTGACAACTTGATCTCGAGTGCCAAATCTATGCTCGGACTTCCTTACCTTTGGGGAGGTACTTCTGTAAAGGGAGTCGATTGCAGCGGCTTTACAAAGACAGCTTACTTCATGAACGGTTATGTTATTCCGCGTGATGCTTCTCAACAGGTATTAGCAGGTGAATCTGTGGATATCCTGGATGCTGAAGGTCACTTTGATCCAGAAAAAGCGCTTAAAAATTTAAAACCTGCTGATCTTTTGTTTTTTGCTGCTGGTAAAAACACGAATCCCAATGCCCGTGTTACGCATGTAGCACTTTACATCGGTAACGGAACGTTTATTCATGCAGCGGGATCTGTACGAATCAATAGTATGTTGAAAGATGCTGAAAATTACGATGATTTTCAGACACGCACTGTTGTTGCTGCAAAAAGATATTTGGGATCAAACGATCCACAAATACAGAAAGTACAAAATAACCCTTATTATAGCATCAAATAAAAGATAACAACGATCATGAGTATACATTCAGACTGGATTACTAAAGATTTTGGGGCTTTCAAACTGAGATATAAGCCTTACACTTTAGAAATGCGTTATGTCTTTACTGTTGCATCTTTCAGCAGAACGACAACTCCGGTTGTATTGACACAATTGGAATATGACGGCATTATTGGTTACGGAGAGGCAAGTATGCCTCCATATCTAGGAGAATCGCAGGAAAGCGTTATCAATTTTCTAAACAAAATCGACCTATCCGGATTCAACTCTCCTTTTCAAACGGAGGAGTTATTGGCTTATGTGGATCAAATAAGCGCTAAAAATACGGCTGCAAAAGCTTCAGTTGATATTGCACTTCATGATTTAATAGGAAAAATACTGGGACAGCCATTTTATAAAATTTGGGGATTAAATCCAGCACTAATACCTGCTACTTCTTATACCATCGGTATCGATACAGAAGAGGTGATTCGTAAAAAGGTCATGGAGGCAGATCAGTTTAAAATTCTCAAAGTAAAGTTGGGCCTTGAAACGGATAAAATGATTATCGATACCATTCGCCAATGCACAGATCGTCCATTGTGTGCTGATGTCAACCAAGGATGGAAAACAAAGGAACAGGCACTTGAAATGTCACATTGGCTCGCTGAAAGGGGCGTAGTTTTTTTGGAACAGCCGATGCCAAAAGAACAGATCGATGATAATGCCTGGTTAACAGCACATAGCCCCATACCGACTATTGCCGATGAAGCATGCCAGAGATTGATTGATGTTCCTGCATTGCAGGGGGTTTATTCGGGCATTAATATCAAACTGATGAAATGCACTGGAATGCGTGAAGCAAAACGAATGGCAGAATTAGCGCAGTCATTAAAAATGAAAGTAATGATCGGATGTATGACCGAAACTTCTTGTGCCATATCTGCCGCGGCTCAGTTGGCTCCTTTGGTAGATTGGGCAGACCTGGATGGTGCACTTCTTATCGGAAATGATATTTACGATGGCATGAAAGTCATTGACGGACAATGTATCTTACCAGATCGTCCAGGGATAGGTATCCTAGCAGAATAAAACACATTAAATTTTCATAAGATCATGAATTTTCAGAAAAAATATCATGATCTTATTCTTATCTTGTACCTTACGGGTATAAATAGATCATCTATTAAAAGCAACAACTAACCAATACTCTTATGAATAAAATTTTACTTACCTCGTTATGTACGATGGCTTGCGGGACTCTGCAGGTCGTACATGCGCAACAAATCCAGGTTGCGGGGAAAGTTTCAGATGGAAATGGCGCTGCCATTCCAGATGTGACGATCTCGGTCAAAGGAACAAATACCGCAACATCCACAAATTCCAGTGGATTGTTTACGATAAATGCGAATCAGGATGCAACAGTCATCATCAGTGCTGTCGGTTATCAGAAACAAGAAATCAAACTAAATGGCCGAAAAACATTAACAATAACCTTACAAAAAGAAGAGAATGCACTGGATGAGGTTATGGTAGTCGCTTATGGTACGGCTAAAAAGAGCACCTACACGGGTTCTGCTGCGGTGGTAAAAGAAAGTGATATTAAAGATGTCCCTACGACGTCGTTTGAAAATGCATTGAACGGACGTGTAGCTGGTGTTCAGATCAGTTCCAGCTCCGGCCAGGCGGGCGCAACATCTAGCATCAGGATACGTGGTATCGGTTCTATGAACGCTTCTAATGATCCTTTATATGTGATCGATGGTGTTCCTGTTGTTTCGGGCAATGTGGGACAAATGACTGGCCAGATCAATTCTTCTTCCAATGTCATGAGTACGCTTAATCCATCGGATATAGAATCGATCACCATATTAAAAGATGCTGCCGCATCTTCATTATATGGATCTAGAGCTGCCAATGGCGTTATCGTAATTACAACAAAACGTGGTAAAGAAGGAAAGGCACGCATAAACTTTCGGTCTTCTCTTGGTTTTACCCCATCGTGGGCGACAGATAATTATGAAGTAGCGGATCCGCAGGCACAGATCAATATGGAATATCAGATTTTCCATGACTATAGAACGTCAAATAAAAACAGTGCTACTGGAGTCAATTACACCGATCAGGAGGCAAGTACTTATGCTCTGGGACAAATCAACAACCGATTTAATAAACATGGATATCGCTTTGAAGTAGATGGTCCTGCCCGTATGAATAATGTTAAAATTCTTGGAATAACTGACGGTGTCGAAAACCGGGAAGGTAAATTCTTTGATTGGGAGGATTACTTATTTAGAACCGGTGTTTTTAATACGAACGACATCTCTTTGAGCGGAGGTTCTGAAACAACAAAGTACTTCTCTTCTCTAAACTATACAAAAGATAAAGGACGCGCCACGATCAATGAATATGAAAGAATCTCAGGAAGAATCAACCTGAATCAAAAAGTAAGAAGCAATATTGAATATAATGTAAATTTAAATGTTGCTAATACGGATAAAACTGGGTTCAATGATACCCGAAGTACCGGATCTAATCCTTTCTTTCAATCTAGAAATCTATTGTTTCCTTTCTACTGGCCTACTGACTACAAAACCGGCAATCCATGGACAGCACAATATGGTAGCTTAGCCTATAATTCTGACTATTATAATAAACAATGGGGTAACAGTACAAAAACTCTCAAATTGGGTGCTGTACAATCTCTATCGTGGGAAATTGTTCCTAATCTAACGGCAAAAACAATTTTCTCATTTGATAACACAGAAGTAAAAGATGCCTTGAATTTTTCAGCCTTGCACTTCATTGGTTTGACTGATAAGGGTTCATCGAGCAAATGGAATACAAATATGCGGAAATATGTTTCGTCCAATACATTAACGTATGCCAAAAGTATTGAGCAGCATAACTTCAATATTTTAGCGGGTTATGAAGTTGAAAAGAATGTCACTGATTTTCAGTACAGCAATTCGATTAATCTCGGATCAAGTTCTTTAACATCTATCGGTACGGGAGCAAATTATAAAGCGGACAGCTATCAGTTCGGTAATAATCTGATGTCTTATCTTTCACGTGTCGATTACAACTATAATGAGAAATACTTTTTAGGAGCTTCTATCCGCCGGGACGGTTCGTCACGTTTCAGTGAAGATAATCGTTGGGGTACCTTCTGGTCTGTATCTGGCGCATGGAGTATCCATAAAGAAGAGTTCTTTAAAAATGATATCGTCAATACCTTAAGATTAAGAGCTTCGTATGGTGTTAATGGTACGCTACCGACAGATAATTATGCTTGGAGAACTTTAATGTATTATAAATACAATTACAAAGGTAACCCTGGGGGTGTCGTTGGCGATGGTTCATTAGGGGCTATAGATAGAGGATTAGGAAATACAAAACTAACCTGGGAAAAAAGTAATACCTACGATCTAGCTTTGGAATATGGTTTATTTAACAATAGACTAACGGGTTCCATCGAATACTTTAATAGAGATTCGAAAGACTTGCTTCAAGATGTGCCTACTTCTGGTACGACTGGTTTTACCAAGGTGCTCCAAAACGTGGGTGTCATAAATAATAGTGGAGTCGAAATTGATTTAGGCGGCGATATCATCAGTAAAGAAAACTTCAGATGGTCGGCTCGGGTCAATGGTTCATTTTTAACTTCCAAAGTCAAAACTTTAGATGCTGGTAAAGATATTATCTGGACTGATCCAACAGGTGGTGATGCCCGTGCACAGTTTATCTACCGTGAAAATGAATCGGTATTATCTTTCTATGGTTATGAGTGGGGCGGTGTAGATAAAACCAATGGTAAAAACGTTTGGTATACAAACAATAATCAATCGGATTTCGAATACAATGGCCGAAATGCTTCTTATAGCTATACGAAAGCAGATCAGATCATCTTGGGTTCGGCTACGCCTAAAATTTTCGGAGGAATCAATACAGATGTGGAATATAAAGGTATCTCACTTGGTCTAAACTTTAGTTACAAGATCGGTGGAAAGCTGTATGATGGTGCGGAAAAGGATGTCATGGATGATGGCTACTATTGGGAAAGAATACGTTCACAGTATTACTATGATAATATGTGGTCACCTAGCAATGTAAATGGTACACAACCAAAAATCGATGGTAACGATTTAACTGATGCTATCCAGTTCAGTAGCCGTCATTTATATAATGCTTCGTTTATCCGTCTAAAAAACATCAATGTCGCTTATAAATTGCCTTCACAATGGTTGGAAAAAGTTAAAATCAGTAATGCGCGTTTATTTTTCAATGGTACAAACCTATTCACGGCATCTAAATTTAAACTAGCGGATCCTGAGGTTAACCAATATGGAACGCGTGGATGGGAAACACCATATGGCAAAACATACACATTTGGTATTGAAATCGGCTTCTAGTTTTTCTATTGATCATAGGATAAACGATAACTTATTGCAACAAACCTGATGATCATAATAGCTATTAACCGACATAGGCATTGCTAATGCCATTAATAAACAAATTGATTATTGAATAAACAGCTAATTCTGATGAAAAAATATATAAACTATTTACTTTTCGCATCTGTTCTGAGTACAACTTACTCGTGTAAGAACTTTTTAGATGTGGAACCTACTAATGCGGTTGATGCTGATAAGGCCATTGTAACCGCCAACGATGCTCAGATTGCGATCAACGGTATACAGCGTCAAATGACTTCTTCGAACTATTATGGACGTAATTTCATCGCTTATGGTGATGCTAAAGGTGGCGATGTAACGCTTTACTCCCAAGGTCGTGGGTTGGATGCATTTTATACTTTTAATCATAATGCGCAAACGAACAGTTTTTCGAGCTTTTGGACTTCGATCTATAATATCATCTACCAGACCAATAATCTACTCGAAAATATTGAAAAGTTAAAAGCATCAGGAAGTATTGAGAACTTTGATCTTGCAAAATCGGAAGCATTAACCATCCGTGCATTGGCCAATTTTGATCTGGTTAGACTTTACGGTAAATCTTACACCGATGATAAAAATGCCTTTGGAATTCCTAACGTGACCAAAACACTGGCTTTCAATGAGCAAAGTTTACGTGCTACGGTTGATGAAAACTATAAACAGATTCTTTCGGATTTAAAAACTGCGGAAACTGGTCTTCCAAAGACCAAAAGAGATGGCTACTTAAATTACTATGCCAACAAAGCCATACAGGCACGTGTGTACCTCACGATGGCTGACTATAATAATGCTTTATTGGCAGCGGAGGAAGTGATCAATAATAATCCTATTTATTCTCTTTATACCAATGCAGCTTGGGTCACTTCGTGGCAATCCCAGTTTGGATCGGAATCTATATATGAACTTGTAATCGAACCTAATCAAGCGGATCTCGCTCGAAATTCATTAGGTTTCTATTTTATGAGAAGAAATCACCAAACAGGTGCTTTAGGAAATTTCCTAGCAAGTACACCTTTCTTAAATGCACTTAATGCTGATCCCTCTGATGTAAGAAGAGGTGTGATGGCTAGAGATGAATCATCTGCTGATCGTCTTGGCTCTTGCTATAAGTACCTTGGTTCTACGACATTTTCTGGGGATAAAGGAACTTCTAATTATACTGCTGTCAATATTAAAGTGATCCGTCTTTCTGAACTTTATCTGATTGCGGCGGAAGCAGCATTGAAGGCCAGTACACCTAATCCGGCCAAGGCGGCAACTTATTTGCAGGCGATCCATAAACGTGCTGCAGGATTACCGGCTATTGATGCCGCGTCTGTTTCGGAAGCACTGATCTTAGCAGAGAAAAGTAAGGAGTTTTTTGGTGAAGGCATTCGCTATTTTGATATGATCAGACTAAATAAGACAATCAATTTTGATGATGCATTTGCCGGTATCAGCGTACCTACTCGAGAACATGCGATCAATAGATCATTCTTCAAAACGATTTTGCCTATATCTCAAGAAGAGATTAATGCTAATCCTCCGATAAAAGCACAACAAAATCCGGGATATTAGTCTCCATGATTGACGCAATAAAAAATGGCTTCTGATGTTGATCGGAAGCCATTTTTTGTGAGGTTATCTTTTTTATGAATCTATCTTTTGAAAGGCTACCCGAGGTGTCCCATCGCCGACATAGATAATGCCACAACGTATGTATCCTAGTTTTGTGAGTACTTTTTGCATCGGGGTATTTGTTTCATGGGTATCGACCCGGATGTTGTGACATTGTTCAAAGCACCATTGAAAGCAATGTGCCGCTACCCCTTTTACTTGACCATTGGAAGCCAGACGATGTACTACACCATATGGCTCTTCATTCAACCACTGCCCATCTTCAATTATGGTATAATTTGGATCAGGTTCTAGTGAGAAACAGAAGGTGGCTACTATTGAATCATCTTCTATACAGACATAATTCTCTCCGATATCTATTGTTGACTGGATATATTCCCGAGAGGGATAGCCATTTGTCCACTGAATGGTATTGCCACTAGCACGCATTAGACCTCGTGCAATGTCAATAATAGCCATCACCTGATCTAAATCTTCTAATTTTGTTTTTCTAATATCCATATTTACAATAAACTTTTATTTTATCAGTAACGCAGTGACCAAGTAACGAAGTAACGAAGTGACTAGTGACATAGTAACGAATGGTATAACTTACTAACCATCTCACTTTATTACCGACTTATCAGTTACAAAGTGACTAGTGACGAAGTAACGAAAGGTATAACTTACTAACCATCTCACTTTATTACCTTCTAACTATCTAACCAAACTACCGAACAATCTGTTTCATATTTCGTGGCAACTCTTGATTCAAATCAATGAGATAACCATTGATAACAGCGTATTGAATTTCTTCATTCTTCTTTAAGAAAAAATTTGCTTCTTTACCAAGACTTAATGTTCTGATCGTATTCAACTTGCTTTTAGATAGTACATTGATGGGTAAATAATGTAGTACTTTGGGCTCAGATGCATTTATCTTTACACCGGCATATCCTTGCTTCAGTAATGCTTTTATATCAACGTTTTCAAGATCACTTAGGCGATAAAATTCCTTTTCGTAAACTTTAGCTTCTACAAATTCGAAATCTGTCAGATCCAGATCATCGTACCCATAAAAGTCATGAAGATCTCCAATGTCTTCAATATATCCTTTTGTATAGTAATCTTCCCCCTCGGTAATCTCATCTCTTCGGATAGCAATATCTATTTTCAGAGGAAGACCATGTGATATTGTGGTCACCCGACGAAGGATCACATCGTGCAGCTGCGAGGCGTTGAATGGTATGTGCTGGTATTCTGAGATTGAAAATTGCTGATAACTGTCCTGGGCGATTTGCAGTAAGGAATTAAGAATCAGAATAAAATTCAATTTTCTAATTTCCTGTTTTTCCGGATCTCCAGCAAAAGCTCCTGATTCGATCAGTATGGTGCTTGCACCCCATTTCTGAAAGCTATCTCCAAAAGCTCTTGGGGAGTGTTCATCATCATATTTGGCAATGGCTCCTGGGATATAGTCTTGAAGCAGCTGATTCATCCCAGCTATGATCTTCATTGCATTACCACGCACTTCATTGACTTCGCGCTCCCAATTATATGCTGGTGCTAAAAGGGAAATGGTAACCGGAGTTTTAGTTCCCGGAACGTTATAATAGATATTCTGATCGTGTAGATTAAAACCAAATTGTGGTTTGATCAGTTCTGCCTGATTTCTTAATAGCTTACCTTCTGGTGTTGCGGTATCTCTGGCATCCCGATTCAGATCAATGTGCTGCGCATTTCTTCTTGTATAGATTTCGGCTCCATCTGGGTTGAGCATAGGGATAAAATGCACTTCTAAGTTTGATTTTAATATTTCCCTTAAGCTTTGAAATCTGCTATCTTTTCCTTCTAGGAAATTAAACAGGTCAAAAAGGGCCATGGTTGCGGTCGGTTCATCGCCATGCATCTGCGACCACAGCATTACTTTCTTTTTTCCCTGACCGTAGGTTAATTTATAGATCGATCTTTTTTGAACTGACAGTCCGATCTGATCAATCTTTAGGGTTGATTCCTCCTGATGCTTATTGATGAGATCGACTACAGTCGAATGTTTAAATCTACGTTTTGTTAACGTGGTTTCTTTATAGGATGAATAGGCTTCATCAAAATCATTTTTATTTAAATTCATGGTTTGGGCAGAAATTGTAATTCCCGAAGTAACGAAGATCAAAAAGAAGATAATTTTCATCAGGGAGATAATTTTCATCGATTTAATCTTTTAGTACTTTCTCTAAAAGTGTAATGGTTCCTTTGTCGGCATCTATTTTGACCTGTGCTCCTACCGGTAATATAAATTGATTGGCAATATGTCCGATCATGGCTCCTGAATATGCAGGAATCCCGAGCGGTTTGATATAATCGTTCAATACCTGTTCGAGCGTAAGAGAACCATAACCTCCTGCTGGCCCACAGTCCGTACACTTACCAAAGACGAAACCTTTGATCTGATCCAAAATTCCTGCTAATTTTAATTGACAGAACATCCGGTCCACGCGCTCTATATTTTCATCTACTTCTTCTAGGAAGAGTATGGCATTTTTAAAATCTGGCAAATAGGCTGACCCGCATAACCCACTGAGCAATGTCAGGTTTCCTCCTAGTAGTGTACCTGTTGCTTGTCCTGAGTTTAAGGTCGTGATCCGCTCTTTGTACTGGATAAAGTTATCGCCTTTTTCTGTTGGGTTTGCAAATTGTGCCGGCTGATTAAGGAAAAATTGATTTTCAAAATTTTTAGCAACGGTATTACTCCATGTACTGATACCGACTGCGCCGTGAAAGGATATTAAACCGGTCTTTTTATAGAAGGCCATGATCAGTGCAGTAATATCGCTATAACCTAATAATACTTTGGGGTTATTGGCGATGAGTTGATAATCAATATGTGGTAATAAACGGGATGCTCCTGCTCCTCCGCGTATACAGACAATCGCTTTCACTTCTTTGTCTGCAAACATGCTGTGGATATCGGCTAGGCGCTCTTCATCTTTTCCTGCAAAATTACCATATCTACTTCGGATATGTTTTCCTTCTTTGATTTTGAAACCAAAGTTTTCAAAAATTTCGCGGGTCATAACAATGGCTTCTTCGGTATCAATAACTCCCGCAGGAGCTATTAATCCGATGGTATCTCCTTTGCGCAATACTTGAGCAAATAATTTCTTTTGATCTGCTTTTGTTTCAAAGAAATCTTCCTGTGCAAATGACAGTGCAGGTATTCCTGTTGCGACTAAGCCTAAGGATTTTAAAAATGTTCTTTTATCCATAGTCCTGGATGATCATGATTATCTGTTAAATAATAAACGTCTACCAGAGCCGTACTCGATCAAGCTCCCTTTGGAATAGGCTAATTGTCCTGATACAATGGTGTGCTCGATAGAAGATTTAAAGGTATGATCTTCAAATGGAGACCAGCCACATTTTGACAGTATATTTGATTTTGTAACCGTATAAGGTTTATTTAAATCTACCAGTACTAAATCTGCCCAATAGCCTTCACGAATAAATCCACGTTCCTCAATCTGGAAGCAAATTGCTGTATTGTGTGCTGACTTTTGAACGATCTGCTCTAAAGTAATCTTGCCCTCATGGTACATGTCCAATAAAGCTTGTAATGCATGCTGTACCAATGGCCCTCCAGATGGTGCGGCGCTATAAGCTTGTGTCTTTTCAGCAAAGGTATGTGGGGCATGATCGGTAGCAATTACATCGATATGTCCATCCAATACCGCTTTTACAATGGTATCTCTATCATCTGCTGTTTTAACAGCTGGATTCCATTTGATAAAATTACCTTTTGTCTTGTAATCGACGTCGGAGAACCACATATGGTGAATACATGCTTCAGCTGTAATTAATTTTTCTGCCAATGGAATGTCATTTCTGAATAGCCCGATTTCTTTAGCAGTAGAGATGTGCAGAATATGTAAGCGGGTATTGTTCTTTTTCGCTAATTCTACAGCTTTGGAGGATGAGATGTAGCAAGCTTCTGCCGAACGAATAAGGGGATGCATATCTATTGTCAATCCTGCTTCGCCATATTTCTCTTTATATATAGCAAGGTTTTCCTGGATAGTGGCTTCATCTTCGCAGTGTGTGGCTACTAATGTGGGCGAGTTAGCAAATATCTGTTCCAATGCACGCTCATTGTCTACCAACATATTACCAGTTGATGATCCCATGAATACTTTGACACCACAGACATCACGAGGGTTTGTTTTGAGTACTTCTTCCAGATTATCATTGGCTGCACCCATAAAAAATGAGTAGTTGGCTAAAGCATTTTGAGAGGCGATATCGTACTTATCTTGTAACAAAGATTGTGTTAAAGTATTGGGTACTGTATTGGGCATCTCCATAAATGATGTTGTACCTCCCGCCACTGCGGCACGGCTTTCATGCCAGATATCAGCTTTGTGCGTCAATCCTGGTTCACGAAAGTGTACTTGATCGTCAATTAATCCGGGTAAAAGGTGTAATCCTTCGGCATTAATCTCTCTATCGGCAGGGTGGTTAATCTCTGCGGCGATCATCTCGATACGGCCATTACTGATATAAACATCTGAAGTGGTAATTTTCCCTTCATTAACGATTTGTGCAGATTTTATAAGTATTGTTGACATGGATGATGGTAATGTTTAATATGATATACAAATATAAGCATTTGAATATTTACAGCCTAAAAATACACAATTGGATGCTTGCTTACATACTTTATGAGTTTGAAAATTTGGTCTTTTAAATCTGTTGCATTAAGCCTGCTTGTTTTATATTTAATTGGATGACTTAAAACTGAAGTTGATCAAGATGTTATCGATTTTATACCTCTACAAACAAAAAAGCAGTAATGGGATCCATTACTGCTTTTAATTATAATTATATCTTGTCAATTAGGCAACATCAAATTTGTATCCAACACCTTTAACGGTGGTTACATAATCTTCACCAATTTTTTCTCTAAGCTTTCTGATGTGTACATCTATTGTTCTGTTGGTAACAACAACTGAATCTTCCCAAATGCTTTTCAAAATTTGTTCTCTTGTAAAAACTTTATTTGGTTTTGATGCCAATAAGTACATCAATTCAAATTCTTTTTTTGCAAGTACAATTTTTTGTTCTCCACGGTACACTAAAAAAGAATCACGATCAATCACCAGATCCATAATCTCTAATTTATCTTGTGATCGTGCTGCTTCTTCCGAGACATTTCTTCTTAGAATGGCATTAATACGGCTCATCAAAGCACGAGGCTTGATAGGCTTTGCAATATAATCATCGGCTCCAACATGGAAACCTGCAATTTCAGAATACTCCTCACTTCTAGCCGTTAAAAACACCATAAATGTATTTTTAAACTCTGGCATGGCACGCATTAGTCGGCAAGCTTCGATACCATCCATTTTAGGCATCATAACATCCAAAATAATAAGATCTGGATTAATATCCTTTGCTACATTGATAGCTTCGTGACCATTTGAGGCAGTTGATACTTGATATCCTTCGCGCTTTAAATTAAAAGCAATTAATTCTAGAATATCCTGCTCGTCATCAACTACTAATATTTTTTGCTTTGCAATGCTCATCTTTTTTTTTTGCTAAATTATGAACAAAATGACAACAAAACATTAACGAAGTGTTATTAAATTGTTAAGTAACATTCCGAAAGTTAATATTTAATTTGCGCTATTTTAAAGTTTTCTTTAAAAAATCTTCCAATTCTTTACCGCGTAGGTTTTTAGCAATGATCAAGCCTTCTGGATTTAAGACATAAGAGGCCGGTATTCCTGTTATTCGATACAGACCAACAACAACGGATCCCCATGCTTTTAAATCAGATGCCTGCGTCCATTGTAACTGATCGTCTGCTATGGCACGCATCCATGGTCCGGGATTATCATCAAGAGATACTCCAAAAACGTCAAACCCTTTTCCTTTGTACTGATTATATAATTTGACAATATTCGGATTTTCTTGACGACAAGGCATACACCATGACGCCCAAAAATCCAACAGCACATATTTACCTTTGAAATCTGATAACTTTATCGATTTATTGTTAGGTGTGAACGATTCAAAGTCTGGAGCTGGTTGACCTACAGCCAACTTTCTCAGTTTATTTGTTTCTTCTTTAAACTGGGTAACATAGCCATTATCTAAGAACTTATCTTTTATCTTATCGGCATAGGTTATAATTTCAGCTTCTGCAATTTCCGGATCAAGTGTACTGATGGCATAAAATCCAGCGATATCATCGTGCTGTTCAGCAAAATCTACTGCTGCTTTTGTATAGTACTGCAATTGCTCTGTAAACTTTTGTTTGTACTCACTACGCAGATTTTCAATATCATCCACATCAGCTGTGATGGATTTCTTCGCAAAATCTGCCTGTAAGGAATCGCGAACTGCATCACGTCGATTTCTCATTTTTGAGAAACTCTGAATCGATGATGACAACTCAGAGCCCTCTAATTGATAATCGTTAACATCTTTCTGAAGATCTGCCTTGAAAACAATGTCCTCTCCTGGTGAAGCAATTAAATCATAACGATTTTTACCTACACGAAGTGATAATAGACGCGCCTGACTTGTAGGTCTTTTAAATTGAAAGGCATTTTTGTCTCCAAAAAACATGGAGTCCAATTTTCTTTCGCCTTCGTATAAGGATATTACTTTAATATTTCCTGGATTTTCAATTTGGCCAGAAATTGTAAACTCATCTTTATTTTTACATCCGATTAGAAATAAAAATAAACAACCCACCACTAGCAACGTCTGCTTCATCATATTCGTTTTATTTTATAAATTCTATTGCTCTATCTATCGCTGTTTGTAATCCGGCACTATTTTTTCCTCCGGCTGTCGCAAAGAACGGCTGTCCTCCACCACCACCTTGGATGTCTTTTGCCAAATCCCGGATAATATTTCCAGCATTCAAGCCTTTTGATTTTGCTAATTCATCTGAGATGACAACGGTCAAACTTGGTTTACCGTCAAAGTCAGCTCCTATTACTAAGAATAAGTTATTAACGGCTCCTTTTAATGCGTAAGCTAAGGTCTTTACAGCCTCTGCGTTTGGCAAATCAACAACTGTGGCTAAAAAATTAACATCACCTACTTGTTGTAATTTGCTTTCTAGGTCTGATTTTAACGCTAATGATTTTTCAATAATCGTTTTTTCAATTTCCTTTTTCAAAGCACTGTTTTCGTCCACAATTTTACCCATTGCAGCAACAAAGTCTTTTGGATTATTTAATAACCCTTTGATTTGGTCAACTAATTCAAAATGTTCACGGATCACTGCTGCAGATTTCGTTCCTGTAATCGCTTCGATACGACGTACACCTGCTGCAACGGCAGACTCTGATGTAATCTTAAAGAAACCGATCTGACCGGTAGCTTTAACATGTGTACCACCACATAGTTCTTTTGAAAATTGATCATCAAAAGTAATGACACGCACATAATCGCCATATTTTTCACCAAACAACGCAGTTACTCCTGAATCTAATGCTTGTTGGTAAGGAATATTGCGTTCTTCTTTCAATGCAATATTTTCACGAATCTTAGCATTGACAATATCTTCGACTTGTTTGATTTCCTCTTCTGTTACTTTAGAGAAGTGAGAAACATCAAAACGTAAAATATCATCATTTACTAAGGAACCTTTTTGATTCACATGATCGCCTAAGACCTGCTTTAATGCAGCGTGCAATAGATGCGTCGCAGAGTGGTTATTCTCTGTATCTTGTCTTTTTGCCTGATCGACTTGAGCTAAAAAAAGGCCTTCAAAACTTTGTGGGAGGGTATCTATAAAATGTACGAACAACCCATTTTCCTTTTTTGTATCGGTTACAAATATCTTTTCACCTGTAGCTTCAGAAATCAAAACACCGGTATCTCCTACCTGACCACCACCTTCTGCATAAAAAGGTGTTACCGATAAAACCAATTGAAATTGGTCTTTTCCTTTTGCTGAAACTTTACGGTATTTTACAATTTCTGTTTTTGCACTTAGTGTATCGTATCCAACAAATTCAAAACCTTCATCTTCATTGACTAAAATCCAGTCTCCTGTATCAATGGCAGTTGCTGCACGTGAACGGTCTTTTTGGATCTGCAATGCTTGATTAAAACCGACCATATCAACGGAAAGATTTTTCTCTCTCGCCAGTAACTCGGTCAAGTCTATTGGAAAGCCATAAGTATCATATAATTCAAATGCAAAATTACCATCAACAGTTGTATTTGCTTCAGCATAATTTTCGAAACGCTGTACTCCTGTGACTAGAGTTCTTAAGAAAGATACTTCCTCCTCTAAGATTACTTTTTGAACAAAACTTTCCTGTGCTTTCAATTCGTTAAATACACCATCAAACTGTGCCGCCAACAAAGGGACTAGCTCATTGATGAATGGTGTTTTGAAATTTAAGAAGGTATACGCATAACGCACTGCACGACGTAAAATACGACGGATTACATAACCTGCTTTATTATTAGAAGGTAGCTGACCATCGGCAATGGCAAAACTAATCGCCCGAATATGGTCTGCAACTACACGCATTGCAATATCTGTTTTCTCATCCGCACCATAAGCTATCCCGGCTTTTTGAGAGATGAACTGAATAGTAGGCTGAAAAACATCGGTATCGTAGTTAGATGTTTTCCCTTGAATAGAACGTACCAAACGCTCAAAACCCATTCCTGTATCCACATGTTTTGCTGGTAAAGGTTGCAATGAACCATCTTTTAGACGGTTGAACTGCATGAAAACCAAATTCCATACTTCAATTACCTGCGGATGATCGGCATTAACAAGTGACTGTCCAGCTACTTCTTGACGTTCTTCTTGCGTACGCATATCGTAATGGATTTCGGAACATGGACCACATGGTCCTGTCTCTCCCATTTCCCAAAAATTATCTTTTTTATTTCCTAATAGAATACGATCTTCAGCGATTAAAGCTTTCCAAAAATCATAGGCTTCAGTATCCTTTGCTAGTCCTTCTGAATCGTCACCTTCGAAAATCGTTACGTAAAGACGGTCTTTATCTAATTTGTATACATCAGTAAATAACTCCCAAGCCCACTGAATAGCCTCTTTTTTGAAATAATCGCCAAAGCTCCAATTGCCCAACATTTCAAATAAGGTATGGTGGTAGGTATCAATACCTACTTCTTCCAAATCATTATGCTTACCAGAAACACGTAAACAACGCTGTGTATCGGCGACACGTGGAAATTTAATGGCGGCTTCGCCTAAAAATAAATCTTTAAACTGATTCATTCCCGCGTTTGTAAACATCAATGTGGGGTCATTTTTCACCACAACTGGTGCAGATGGTACGATTTGGTGTCCTTTACTTTTGAAAAAATCCAAAAAAGCCTGACGAATTTCTCTACTTGTCATTGAAAATCTAATTGTCTAATTATGATGTTGCAAACTTACTTAAAATTGCCTCGTTATGCAATTAGACGGATGTCTTTTAGTTCATAATAATGTACTAAAAGTGTCATGAAATAAAATAAATTTTGACTATTTTTAGGAATAATTCAATTTCACTCTACAATAGGAATAAGGAAAATTAATGGTCGTGATACGTCTTATTTAAATTTGTGCTTAAAATCACTTTATTTCATTAAATTAAGCACATGTTTAGATCATTGGAAAAAATATCTTTACAACAGTCAAAAACAAACTTAACCGATACAAAATGTGTTAAGCTACAATGATGAAATTATATCATTATTAATTAAAGAAAGTGTACGTAATAAAACTAATTACCAAACAACATGAGCAATAAAATTTTAGTCCCGATTGATTTTTCAGAGAACGCCAACACGGCTGTTCAATTTGCAATTGATTTGGCAAAAAAGAGAGGGTTTGATATTCATTTATATCATAACTATACCGTTTCGTCCAGTACTTTTGATGATGTAAACAGTGATAGTTCTGATGATAATTTCAAAGCAGATGTTTTAATGGCTGATTTAATCGAGAAACTAAAGGCCAATAATCCTACTATCGTTTTCACGTCAAAATGTGAGCGCGGCATTATTACGGAGTCCCTGTTGAAAGAAACGAAAAATACTACTTATTCGGCTATTATCATGGGTACTAAGGGTAAAACAGATGATACCAGTGTGATAGTGGGCAGTACAACATATGCTGTTAGTCAGAAAAGTAATATTCCCGTTATTGCGATCCCCTTTAATTACCAAACAAAAGATATTAAGAAAATAGGTTTATTGTCCAATTTTAAATATGCTGAATTGGATACGTTAAATGAATACATCAAAATATTCGGATCTGATGTCAAAGTACAGATTATTCACGTACACTACCATTCGGAGTCTGAATCTGACATTGAGGATAAATTAGAAATTTGGAAATATCAAATCAAAAAGCACACGGAAATAACCGATGTGGATATAGAAGTAGATTCTATACAAACTGATGTAGAAGAATTGGACACTATCCCTGAGGTAATCAATGATATCATCAAAGATGAAGAAATAGATGTTGTATTGATCACGAAAACACGTAAGTCATTTTTTGAAAGATTGTTCAAAAAATCTGTCGCCAAACAAATCATTCATCATCCTATTATTCCAACATTTTTTTCTAAAGCTTAATTATTATGGGCAAAATATTAGTTCCGATCGACTTTTCTGAAAACTCGATTATTGCTGCACGATACGCAAGAGAAATTGCTCTTGAAAATCAAGATGAACTTGTTTTCTTACATGTTTACACCCGACATGTAAACAAATACGCCAATTTTATGGTCCATGGGGAACACATTGTTGATCCAACTATAAAGGAATCTGAGGAACAACTCAATCAACTTGTCGGCGTGGTAAAAGAAAAATGGCCTACTTTGGTCATAAGCCAACTTTTCGATGAAGGGATTCTTGCTGAAGTTATTAGTAAAGAAACGGCAAGAAATCAGTATAAAGTTGTTGTTATGGGTACAAAGGGTGCCTCTGGATTAGAGTCTGTATTAATAGGGAGTAATACTTATGATGTAATCCGTGATTCACAAACTCCAATTTTAGCCATACCTGCTAATGCAACCGCATATAAAAAGGATACGATTGCTTTGTTAACGAATTTTAAACCAGGTGAATTAGAGGTGTTAAAACAGGCGATTCCTGTCTTTGGCAGTAAATTTCATTTATTATTGATTCATATTAACAAAGAGGAGGTTGATATTAAAATACTGGATAAAAAGCTTACGGAATGGATAGACAATATCATTACAGAAACGGGCATTGACGACATTTCCTATACCGTAAAAAATAGAAGTCATTTTGCAAATTCTGCTGAGAAAATTGCGAATGGAATACAAACGATGATTCGCGATGAAAATATTGATATTATTTTAATAACAAAGAGCCGTAAAACATTTTTTCAGAACTTGTTTAATGAAAATATAATCAAAGAAATGGCTATGGGGATTGTTATTCCTAACTTTTTTGGCAAAACGAATCCGAATAGCACGATTCCTAAATAAAGTACACACAAACGCTGTAATGTTACTAATAGTATACATTATGGCGTTTTTTTTAAAAATTAAGAAAATAGCAAAGTAGACAATTGTCTACAAGAGGGGATAAATGTAACTCTGATTGTAGCAGACGTCCAATATTTGGCAACATTATTGTCTAGAGCACTATAAAGAAATTTAAAATCAAATTTAAATAATATGAAGATTAACCTTAAGAAAAGTGGATTATTAGTAGCAGCTGGATTATTGGCATCTGCTTCATTTGCACAAAATGCAAAAGTTGGTTCTATAGAGGGCACTACACCACTAGGACCATCTACTCAATACAGAACTTGGTCTATCGGTATTGGTGCTGGGGTTTTAAATCAAACTAATATTTTTGGTTTCAACCGTAAAGATTACAATGATTTAGATCACAATGTTGGTTATTCGGCATACATTAAGAAACAAATATCTCCTTCTTTTGGATTTAAAGCTTCTTATTTAGGCGGTAAAGTTGGTGGAGCATATGATGATGGTTCACAATCTTTCGAAACTAAAACACCTTGGTCGGCAGCTTTATCTGGAGAGTGGACAATGGCTAACACCAATTGGAGATTTTTCAACAGTTTTATCAAACCTTATGTATCATTAGGTATTGGGGTATTAAATTCTGAAGCAACGGTAACGATGGGTTCAACAAGTACTACATATGATTCTCAATCGAAGTTATTTGTCCCTGCTGATTTCGGATTGAAATTCGCTATTGCAAAAGGGATTAATTTAGATTTAGGATACCAGTTGAACTGGGCGAATCAGAAATTTGATGGATCTATACCGGGTGCTACTCCTGCTCCAACATTCAAAAATGATTTATTCTCGTATGCACATGCTGGTTTAGAGATTGCTTTAGGAGATGGTTCGAAACCTACTTTGAATAATTCAAATCCTGTTGCTACGTTAGTAAATGATTATACTGCAAAATATGATGATTTAAAAGCACAACGTGATGCATTGGATGCTGCTAATAAAGCATTACAATCTAAAGTAGAGTCATTGAACGCTGACTTACAAGATGATGATGGCGATGGTGTTGCTAACAAATTTGACAAATGTCCAGGTACGCCTTCAGGTGTTCAAGTAGATGGTGCTGGTTGTCCAATTCTTGTTAAAAATGAAACTAAAATTGTAGAGAAAGTTATCACTGAGACGGATAGAAGAACTGTTGATGAAGCGATTAAAAACTTAGAATTCGAAACTGGTAAATCAGTTATCCGTTCTACTTCATACAATTCCTTAGATCGAGTTGCTGCTTTATTAATTGAAAAAGATTTCAGTTTAAAATTAGCTGGTCACACGGATAACACTGGTTCATTACAATTGAACTTAAGATTATCTAAAGAGCGTGCTGAGTCAGTAAAAGCTTATTTAGTATCTAAAGGCGCTAATCCTTCTCGTATAGAAGCTACTGGTTACGGTCCAAACCAACCTATTGCATCTAACAAAACTGCAGAAGGTCGCCAGCAAAACCGTCGTGTTGAGTTTACAATATATTAGTAGATTTTAACATCAGGCATATAAAGGCTACTCCATATAGAGTAGCCTTTTTTTATGAAATAAAAACATCACAATATGAATGCTTTGATAAGTTGTTTAAACCAAATAAACATTTGAACAACATAAAGATAACGCCAATATCATTTCCATAATACGTATTTTTATGTCGTTAAGATTTTAAAAAATGTGGAAATCAAATCGTATTGTTTTAACCCTTTTTTCAGTGATTCTCTTCTCCTGTGAAAAAGAAGAATCGTTGAAAGAGCCCGGCTCAAACGAGGCCATCAACCACTGGACTCTGGATCAAATGCGACAGTATTATTACTGGAATACTAAAATCAGAACAACAAACGATTATCAGCAACGTCCGGATCTATTCTTCAAAAGTATTTTGTTTCAAGATGACCATTATTCAATGATAATGCAGACCCTGAACAGCGACACCTACGGTAATACCTTGACAAATACTTTTGGCTTCGACATGGTGCAGATGCAGGCTGCAAGGGGTACTATACAAGTCGTAACTCAGGTGGTTCCATTTAGCGAAGCAGATTTACTGGGTCTAAAACGTGGTGATACTTTATCCTATATGAACAACGAACTTTTGGATAAGAGTAATATGAAAGCTCTGATAAATAAATCCTTTCATTTACCTGCAATCAATCTGAAGCGGATAGATGGGAAAATATTTATTCTACCCTCCTCCTATATTTCACAACCTGTTGTTTATATGTCTAGGATTATCTCGTCGTCTCCCACAGTAGGCTACATTTTTTTAAGTCAATTTGACTTCAGCGGTGCTTATTCATTATTGGAAGCTGTACAAAATTTTAAATCCAAACAGGTAAAGGATCTTATTGTCGATTTGCGTTACAACCCGGGAGGACAGGTTGCTTTTGCTTCATTTTGTGCGCTGCTGTTCGCTAATATTAAGGAAAATGACATCTTTGCAAAATATCAGGGAAACAAAAATTTCAACAATATGGAAGACACCTTTGCTGCTGCCCTGCAACGGCAGCCAGACGGTTATTCTTTTGTTGCTAAAGAAGTTTTAAAAGAGGGATTACACTTAAAAAAAATGTATATCCTGACAGGCCCAAATACCGCTTCGGCTTCCGAAATGTTAATCAATGGCTTACGTCCTTACGTACAAGTTATTCAAGTTGGCGATAAAACCTATGGAAAAGATATGGCCTCTACCACGATATCTACACCAGGGGAAATCCACGGTCCTGAGCGCGCCTGGCATCTGATCCCCATGGTGTATAAAATTTATAACAAACTAAATCAAGGAAATTACAGCGGGGGAATTATGCCAGAAAAGCCTATAAATGAATTTGCATTTCTACCACTGGTGCCCATAGGAAATATGCAAGATCCACTTATTCAAGAAGTGTTGAATACGATCAATGGTCATAAACCGCAAGCTAAAAATGCTTCCGATAAAAAACACAAAGCCAATTCAAATGTTCATAAATATCTGGGCAGCAGTTATGAGACGATTCCTATAGAAATAAGTCCACGCTAGAAAAACTGGAATAAATACCTATTCGTCCTTCAGCGTGCGCAGGAATTGAATGAATTGATCACGGTACGGAGATCAACTCCGGTTTGTCCTTCTCTAACGAGCTTACGGAGGGAACGTGATAATATGCCAGAACGAATATTGCGCTCTTTTACTTCATATTCCTTGACCAATATTTCCAACTGTTGTAATACTTCTTGATATTGACTATAAAGTTGATTCAGGTCATCAAGCTCTTTACCCAAGGCAAAAAGAACGGTTGCATCTATATCATGCTTAATTTCTCCCTGAAAATTCAGGGAGAGCGCCAGTAGTTTTCGATGTTTTAAATCATTGATTCCTTTCATAATGACTCTCTTATAATAATATTAGTTGACCTTTTCGCTAACAATAGACAGATCTTCATCCTTTCAAATGGGATTTATTTTTTTAGCCAGATATTATCCAGACTATAACCTATTCCGCCAATTTCTGAGACTGCGTCAGAATCAAAAGCAACATCGGATTCTTTTTGAGGCAAGTAGACAATACCTATGTCTACCGCAAAATAAAAAAACAAATAGACTTTTTGTCCATCAATAAGGATTGGTTTTGAATCCATATCCAATACCTGCGCCTTTGGCACAAAAATGGGGTCCACTGGTATTTTGGTAAACTTTTCAGGGATTTTATCCGATATCAAGTCTGTAATCAAGATAGGAGGATCATTATATTTGACCAAATCCTGTCCCCAACTTTCATCATAAACAGGCGTTCCTTTATAAATCGCCAATCGAATTGGCTCACCATTTGGTGAAATCGTTTTATTATAATTTAATATCTTTACTTGCATTACACCCGGAATCGGCAGAACCCTATCACCCAAAGGATTTTCCCCTACAATTAGTGAAGGATCAATGGGACTTTTACTATGTACACCAAAGGTATTTAGCCCAGGTTTGATAGCTAGGCGTTGCTCTAGAACTACCTGATCCTTCCCATCGTAAGCAACGATCAATGAAGAATCGGCATCTTTATTTCTCATAAATATGAAGTTGCTCTTATCACTGTTCGCAATTTTCCCATCAACCATCACTTTTTTTATATCTGCTGATACAGCACTATATGTTTTAAAAGCAATCCTCGCTAATTCTTCCTGTTCTTGAACCAACTCACCTTTTTGACAGGAATACAACATACATCCACCCCAAAGGGCAACAAAATATATAAATAGATTTTTAATCATACATAAAGAATTAAGAAGTGAGCCATAAAAATGGCTCACTCAAGTAATAAATATTAATAAGTTTTTGGCACAAATTGCGTCCAAGTTGCTGTCCAAGGAGCAGTTGTTGGATGGAAAGCACCACTATAAGTAGTAGTTCCATTACCATATGCCGGTGAAGTCGACAGTGGTCTTAATAAAGCTGGATTGAAAGTAGTTGCTATTGGATAAAAAATATTAGCACCGCCGGCCAATTTCAAATAAGTTGCTGCATCAGTTGACACGTTTGTTTGGTTTCCTGCCGGAGTAGCACCACTGAAAGCTACCGTATATGCATGTACGACATTACCTGTAAATGTACCTGCCGCGCCATCTTGGAATGCAGCACCTGTTGCATAACCTGCGATAATCGAGCTTTGAATATCATACTGTGAAGCTCTTCTCCAACGGTTACCAAATTTCAATTTAGTAGTAGCTAAACTAACATCTTTAATACCCAAGAATGTGAAATTTTTCAAAACTGGACGTGTTTTAGGTGTCGCTGCATATGGAGCTGTACCTTCATTATCCGACTCCAAACCATTCGCATCTGAGTTACCACCTGATAAACTGTTTGTTGCATTAGGATCTTTCAATGACAATGCATATTGAATTGTTCCCGTATAACCATGGTCAAAATCAAAATCATCGTCATCATTTGATAATGCTACTAAGTATTTCGCATTGACAGTACCCCCAAAGAACTCAAAACCATCATCCTTACCCCAAGATACCTGAATATTTTCTAGTGTAGTACCCGTACCAACGCCACCTAAAGTCAATCCATTGATTTCATTGTCGGCAGTTAAATTGTAACCCGCAAACTCAATACGCACATATTTTAATGAGCCTGAATTATCTGCCGCATTTGTACCACCATAAGTCACATCTACACCCACGGGTTGAGGAATCCCTTCGATTCTTTTTGTTGCAGCCTGATTTGTCGTCGCGCTACCCAATAATACAACGCCACCAAAATCACCTGGATTACGAGAGTTAGCAGCATTTGGAGAAGTAAATACAATAGGTGCCGCAGCAGTACCATTGGCAATCAATTTGGCCGTTTTCGGAACAACCAAAACCCCTTTGATATTTTGTGTCAATCCAGTAATCTGATCGTTGTATGCTTTAGTCACACCAGAAGTAATGTACGTACCTGGTTGAATAGTTAATGTTGCCCCTGGCTTTACAAAAGCTACACCATCAATTTTCCATACGGTGTCCGCAGAAAGCGTTGTTTTAGTAATAATTCCTGAAGCATCTGTTGGAATAGTTGCTTGAGGTTTGTTTGGCAAACCAGCATTCAAATCTGAATTAGGTCCTACGTTGTCTTTGTTACAAGAAGCCAATGCGATTGCGCATACACTTGCTACTGTTAAGATTTTTTTCATTTTATGTTAAATAATTACTAGTTTTGCCATCACAAGATCATTTTTTAGACTATGCATCCCTATGGGATAGCATTTCATAAGTTTGCATAGTTGTTTTCATTCCCCCCTATTTTGCTTCTATTTTATTTTCCTGTTGTGCGACTTGGACAAACTCGGAACTCATGTGCAATTTTTTTAGGGAGGCATGAAGCTGCCTCGCGCAGTTATTTTTATAATTTTAAAAATTATAGGTCACTGAAAGATTAAATCTTCGACCATCTTTTCTTCGGTAAGTAATGATATCATCGTCCGCCCTATTGTACTTATTATCTCCTTTAACAAGCTCATAAATTATTTCTCCTTTTTCTCCTTGAGAATTACTATACGCTGATTGATTTTGATAATACCTTGTCCATTCATCCAGAAGATTGGCAGCATTAAATTTCACTTCCAATTTCTGTTTCAAAAACCGTTTATACACCTGAAAATCAACCTGTCTTGGCGCAAGTTCATACTCTACCCTATTTGGGTTGAAGGAGGCCGTATTTGTACGATAGCCTCTATGATTATAGCTTGCTGTTATACCAAAACTACCACCCCAATAACCTACACCAAGATTTAACAACCAAGGTGATTGTCCCATTAGTGGACGATCTTGATTAGGCGCTCTTTCTTTTTCGCGTTCTGCAATTGTACGATCATCTACCAACTTATGTCTCCACTGACTTAATGCATTAACTTCAGATTTCAATAATGTCCCATTGGCATTTAGAAAAGCTTTAGATAGCCAATCGGCCTCACCAATAAAACTCAAGTTTTTACGAATTTCAAATTCCAACCCCATGTTTTTTGCTGACTCCATATTATTGAAAACATATGCAGTTCCGGGACTTACATCTTCATTTTCAATCAGTTCCATTGGCTTATCTAAATATTTATAAAATCCGGTTAAGGATATAATTTCACCAGGACTTGGATACCATTCCAATCGCAGATCAACATTATCGATAAAAGTTGATTCGACATTATCCCCTGAAACAATAGCATCCAATTCAAAGTCATAAAATCCAAAAAAACCTGACTCCCTAAAGTCTGGACGAATGGCCGTCTTTGAATAACTTCCTCTCACATTAAAGGTATTGGTCACACTATAAGTTGCATTAATGGACGGTAGAAATTTCCAATTATTTTCACGAATCATCAGTTTATACAATAGTAATTTATTGTTATCTGCATCTGGATCGCCATTCTGCTTTCTAAACATTTCATCCTGACGATTTAACAGATTGTAGTATTCGGCACGGAATCCATAGACTAATCTTAGCTTATTCCAAAATTTCTGATCCAACATTAGATACCCTGCATGTGAACTCATATCACCATCATAAACATTACCACCGATAGGCTCAGGATAATAATAAGCTTGACCAACTCCGTTTCCGATAGTTTCTGGAGAGAACAATATATCATAAGGTTTTTCAATAGCAGGTGCCGATTTAGAAGGATCATCGGGCATGTAAGAGCGGGTAAATGGCAACAAACGAAAAACCGAAAGATTACGATTTTTTTTCCAGCCTTGATATCCAGCCTTAACCAAAGTGCTAACGGATTTTCCTTCACCAAAGACTCGAGAAAATGCCATTGCCCAGTTAAAATCATTTTCATTAATCTCAGTCCACATGCGGGAATCAAAACCCGTTTCGGAATGGTTAGACCAGTTAGAAAGACTTAATAAATTAGGACTTTGAAACATATAATTTCCGTCTAATATTGTCGTTAATCCATATCGCAATTTACGTTCATCCAAAATCTGCTGCTTGATTCTATTATAGGCAAACATACCCTCAGCCTTGATTTTCCACGGCAACTGATATTCACCGCTTAACTGATGCTGCTGCAAAGACATTGTTTCAGGTAATTGATATTGATTTTTGGTCGGAGGATTATTTAAATTTGTAAAGGTTGACCGGATATTTTCACTATAATTATTGTTAAAAGTGCGAGCGTACATATTTTTAAATGCGAGCTTAAAATCCTGTCCTTTTAATCCAAAATTCGCCACCAATCCGCTACTACTATTAAAGCGATAGGAGGTTCCTGCACCATTCTGACCGATCGTATCACTTTCTATCATATGTTGCTTCTCTCCATGTCCATTAATGATACCAGATCCTCGCACATTATTAAAGGCGACAATATTTTGTTCATTTCGAATATTAGCAGAAGCAGAGAAACCGAACAGTAATCCATTTGAAAAATTATACCGCCTTCCCAGTGCAAATCTTAAATTTTGATTAGGATTGGCCTTGTAGCGATATAATTTCATCGCATCTGCGTTAACCTGTTTGGACTGGGCTATTGCATCAATGTCATTATACTTAAGATTTGAACCTGGCATTAAAAATTCTTCATTCAACTTTGGGTCGTTCAATATATATCCTGGAGGGGCATCTAGACGTCTTGCTTCTCCATTCCAAAACCAAGGCTGTATCCCTTCGGGCTGCTTCGAAGAAGAATGATTAAAACCGAAATATTCGCTCGTATGTCGCTCCCCAAGACGATAAAAGTCTTTGCCTGTTGTACGGGAATTTCCTCCTATCCCATATTGTATGGTCGTAAAATCCTTGTCCGGGATATCTAATGTATTCACCGAAACCTGTCCGCCCGAAAATTCAGCGGACACATCCGGTGTTGCCGTTTTATTGACCACCACCGAGCTTACCATCTCTGTTGGGATAATATCAAAGGAAAAATCACGTCTATTCTGCGAAGTACTTGGAATAACGACTCCATCCAGCATGGCTTGATTGTAACGATCGGACATACCACGCACAATCACATTTCTATTATTGACTGTGGTCACTCCGGTTACACGCTTTAATACCTGCCCCATATCATTGTCGGGTGTACGTGCAATCTGCTCTGCCGATATACCATCAGTCACCGAGGCTGAATTTTTTTGCGCAGCATAAAGTCCTGCTACAGATGCTTTTTTAAACGATACACTAACGACTGCCGTTTTCAACTTATTGGTCTGCGTTTTCATAGCAATATTGAGTGCAGTACGTTGTCCTGCCTCTATTTTCACACCTTCTATGCGCTGTGTCTGATAAGATAGATAACTGACTTCCAAGACATAGGTCCCCGATACAGCGGTTAAAATATAACTACCATCAATACTACTCTGTGTTGACTTATTGGTTCCGACCAACTTAATGCTAGCATTAGCTAACAACTGACCTCGATCATCAATTACTTTACCGGAAATGCGTCCTACCTGTTGTATTGGTTTTTTGACCAATGTAATATAGACCCCGTTATCTTGAGGTATCAGATCTGTCCCCCTAAGAAGGTAGCGCACTACTTCTCCTACACTATTATTTTTAAAAGTTTTGGCGTTCACTTTTTCCTTTGACAGATTATGTTTATTGGCATCAAAGGCAATATGTATATTTTGCGATTCCAATTGCTCGAAAGCTGCTGGAATATGAGATTCATTAAAAGAAACTGAAATCTTTCTATTGAGCATCTGGCCGTATGCACCTGATGCTAAAAGCATTTCTGCCGATACGATTAAAAGAAGTAGTCCCACCAATGATGACTTGATCATAAACTTAATATTGTTTTTCGTAACGTATTTCATAAATTTGTATGCGTATATAATAGCTCTGTAAGTTTTTGTATATGTTATTTATAGCACCTTATAGATGCTATAGGATCCAGAGTTGACGATGGCAGTCGTCAGCTCTTTTTTCATTCCTGAATTAATAGATATGCACCGTACTCCCCTCCTTCCTAGACTTGTTATGGTGGACAGCTTTTATACTTTCCAAGGTTGCTGACCAAGAGAGCTGTTTCGATATCGGCATGCTGTAGCGCTGTCGGGCAATCTGATCATCACCGGCTTTCAGATCTACATTGTAGATATTTTTAACTGCTAATGCCAATTCTGCAAAACTGCTTTGCTTTAGGTAAATCTTTCCCTCAATCCAACTATTACGTATAGTGAGGTCAAAAGTCTCTTGGTTACTGCTGTGGTTGTTTTTGGTATAGCGAATCTGTCCGCCGCGCTCCAATGTGCCTAATGACTTGTTGTCCGCCGCTACTTGTACTTTACCTGTAAATACAGATACAGATATTTCATCCGATTCGCGGTAGTTTTTTACCGTAAACGATGTACCCAATACCTTTGTCTGTAATTGCTGTGTATTGACAACAAAAGCTTTTGTGGAATCTTTTTTAACTTCAAAAAATGCTTCTCCGGCAAGTAGCTCTACTACACGGTCCTTTCTGTCGTATGAAACGGTATCCAATTTAATTTTGGAACGTGCATTTAAAATGATCGTTGATCCGTCTGCCAATAATACCTTCTTGCGTTGTGCAACTCCTGTTTCAAAAATCTGGTACCCTGGTTTTACATTCACTTCCTGTTTTACAGTATCCAGAGCGGTTTGGTTTTTCCAAAACAATATGCCAAAGCAAAACAAAAGTGTAGCCGCCACAGATCCAATCCAATAGACCATTTTCCGAATTGATGATTTTTGAGGAGTTGTATTTTCAATCTGCTGTTGTATCCTATTCCATAATTGGACCTCATCAATTGCACTTTCAGGAATTTCTTCCCGATCTAGTGTTTCATACCAGCGATCGACCAATATACGCTCTGCTTTTGTAGCTTTGTTCTGCTGATATCTATAGATCAGGGATTCAAATATTCTTCTTTTCACTTTTTTGCCTGCTGTTTATATATAAGTCTGCAAAAAAGCTATAAAGTACTTCAAGAAATAGTTAATGTTTTATAAAAGAATTGTTAAGTATATTTTTGGTGGCAGTCATTGTCTGCTGTACATAATATTTACTTAGATAGTTGCTCCAGAGCGAGAACAAGAAATACGCTAAGCGTGCTATTTTGAACATTTTGTCTTGCACTTATTGCTTTCCTCATTCTTTTGGAAGCTTCTGTCAGGTTATTTTTCACGGTCTGCTCCGAAAGCCCCATACGCAGGGCGATCTCTCGAATTGGTAGATGCTCCCATTTAAGTAAGAGTGCCTGACGCATATTATGCGGCATAATTTCCAATTCCTCTTCCAGTAATCTTTCTAATGCAAGGTAAGTTTCCAATTCTTCAGGATGCTGTTGTACATAGTCAAAAATATGGTTACTCCAATGATCCAATAGTCTATTTTTAGCTTTATTGGCATTAAAAAAATCTATAATTTTATACTTGAGCATTCCTTTGAGGTAAGCTGGAAGATTCATTTGGATGTCGATCGTATGGCGCTTTTCCCAAAACTGTACAAATAATTCTTGGAGAATATCTTCTACATCCTGAGCGTCCAAAATCCGCCGGGCAGCATGCTGATAAAGATCTTTCCAACAATAGCGATAAAGCTCTCCAAAAGCGTTTGTATCATTTCGCTCTTTAATAGCTTGAAGCCAATGCTGATATATAATTGGTATTTGATCCATACTACTATCAAAAGTAAGGTTGAAATATTAAGTCTACATTAACAAATGATCAAAAAAGCAGAATAGTTATAAAATAGTTTCACAATCCAAATAATTCTTTTCAATGTGGTTTATTTATGTTTAACACGTATAAAAATATTTATTTGTCATTCAAAAAACACATTATATCAAATACTTAGCTTATAAATTAGTTTTGTAAATATTATTTTCCTATATTTGCATCGCCTTAGGCAATAGAGCCTATTGTATAAATTAATTCATGAACCCATTTTTAGAACTGGGAATCCGTGAGGAAATTGTTAATGCCATCTCAGAATTAGGTTTTGAAAAACCTTCTGAAATTCAGGAAAAAGCCATTCCTGTTTTATTGACTGGTAACGACGATTTTGTCGGATTAGCCCAAACCGGCACAGGTAAGACAGCAGCATTTGGTCTTCCATTATTACAGCAATTAGACTTTTCTCAGAAACATCCTCAAGCGTTGGTATTGTGTCCAACACGTGAGCTTTGTTTGCAAATCTCGAAAGATATAGAAAGATATGCTAAAAACCTCGACAACGTACATGTTGTTGCTGTTTATGGAGGTGCAAATATTAGTGACCAACTTCGTCAAATCAGACGTGGTGTGCAAATTGTAGTAGCGACCCCAGGTCGTATGTTAGATATCATTGGCCGTAATGCTATTGATTTCTCTCAAGTGAAATATGTTGTGTTAGATGAAGCAGATGAAATGCTTAACATGGGCTTCAAAGAAGACATCAACAACATCCTGTCAGAAACTCCTGACACTAAAAAAACATGGTTATTCTCTGCAACAATGCCATCTGAAGTACGCCGTATAGCTAAAAACTATATGACTGATCCAGTTGAAATGACTGTAGGTACGAAAAACACTGGTAATGCTAATATTGAACATCAATATTATTTAATTAGAGCTAAAGACAAATACGCTGCTTTCAAACGTATTGTAGATTCAAATCCTGATATCTTTGGTATCGTGTTTTGTCGTACAAAAATTGAAACGCAAGAAATTGCTGAATCTTTAATTAAAGATGGTTACAACGCTGATTCATTACACGGAGATTTATCTCAACAACAACGTGATAAAGTGATGAAACGTTACCGTGACCGTAGTTTACAATTATTAATTGCTACAGACGTTGCAGCCCGTGGTATTGATGTAAACGACGTAACTCACGTGATTAACTTCTCTTTACCTGATGAAATTGAAAACTATACTCACCGTTCTGGCCGTACAGCTCGTGCAGGTAAAACTGGTATTTCAATCTCATTGATCAACATTAAAGAGCAAAGCAAAATCCGTCAACTTGAAAAAGTTATCGGAAAACAATTTGAGCGTAAACAAGTTCCTCAAGGAGCTGATGTTGTTGAAAAACAATTATTAACGATCATCAATAAAGTTCAGAATGTAGAAGTTAATGAGGATCAAATCAATCAATTCCTACCAGCTATTATGGAAGGTTTTGAATCGTTATCGAAAGAAGATATCGTAAAAAGATTTGCTTCATTAGAATTCAATAGATTCTTAGATTATTACAAAGGTGCTCATGATTTAAATATCGAAGCACGTGATATCAGCAGCAATGGCCGCGAACGTGGCGAAAGAGGCGAGCGTGGTGAAAGAGGAGAACGTGGTAGCTCTAAAGGATTTACTCGTTTATTCATGAACCTTGGTTCTGTAGATGAATTCAGCCGTGGAGACATGTTAGGATTTATCTGTAACAACGCTAAAATTTCTGGAAAATCAATTGGTAAAATTGATTTAAAAGGAGTATTCACTTTCTTTGAAGTTGAAGATGCTGAGGTAACAAAAGTATTCGAAGGATTTAAAGACGTTGATTTCAACGGTCGTAACGTACGTATCGAAGTTTCTGGAGACGGAAAAACTGAAAACCGTGGTGGTGGAAACAGAAGCCGTGGTGGAAGTGGCGAACGTAGAAGCTTTGGCGGTGGTGAAAGACGTGAAGGTGGAGGTGGTTACCGCGGTGGTGGTGATCGCAGAAGCGGTGGCGGTGAAAGACGTGAAGGTGGATACCGTGGTGGAGATCGTAGAGAAGGAAATGGTGGTGGTTTTAGAGACTTTTCTGGAAAAAGAAAAGAATCTAGTAACAAATACTAATCGATTCATCTTATAAAATAAGAGCGGCTATCCCAAAGATAGCCGCTCTTGTTATTTATACAACAGTTATGTTATTTCCTAATGTGATTAACATAAAAAAAGAAGAGTGGCTAACCCTAAAGATAGCCACTCTTCTTTTTTTATATAGTATTTATACAAGTATTATTTCACGCGTTGACGAATAGCCTCGTATAATACAACTCCAGCCGAAACAGAAACGTTTAATGATCCTATTTCTCCGAACATAGGTATTTTGGCAAGGTGATCTGCGATACGAATTAAATCGTCTGATACACCTGTATCCTCAGCTCCCATGATGATACATGTTGGTACAGTATAATCAACATCATAGATGCTATCTTTTGTCTTTTCAGTACTTACAACTAACTGTATGCCGGACTCAATAAGAAATTTACCCACTTTAGCCAAACCTTCATGGCGACATACTGGTATTTTATATAATGCACCTGCGGATGTCTTGATTGCATCAGGATTAACCTCTGCAGATCCTTTTTTTGGTACAATGATCGCATGTACACCTGAACATTCTGCTGTACGTGCAATAGCACCAAAGTTGCGCACATCTGTAACCCCATCTAGCATTAAAAATAAAGGCACTTCTCCTTTTTCATAAATTTCAGGAACAATGTCTTCAATTTTTTGATAGATAATCGGGGAAATAACGGCTATAACACCTTGATGGTTTTTGCGTGTGATACGGTTTAGTTTTTCAATTGGAACTTGTTGAAACCCTAAGTCGTGCTCTTTCAAAAGAGCTTTCAATTCTAAAACTAAACTTCCGGCTAAACCTCTTTGTATAAATAATGATTCGATTTCTTTACCACTATCTATCGCTTCTATAACGGCACGAATACCGAAAACCATCTGATTGGCTTCACGATCTGATGATCTATCGTGTCTTTGAAAATTTTGCATGCTTAATATTCTAAATAAGAATTGGTTTCTAGCAATTAGCTAACCAATTTGAAAGGCAAAGATACAAAAAGAAATATGGGTTAGTGCAAGAAAAAGTTGGTCTAAGTTTTAACTTAATCCCAAATTAAGCTCTTTTCTTAACGTTTCTAAAAGTGGATTCTTCTGTACCATAGCTTGATATTTCTCTTGCGAGGTATAAGGTTTACGTACAACATCATGCTCCATAACAATACCACGCAGATCTAGTGAAAAATTATGCAAGGCAGGGCGAAGGTAATTTAATAAATCTACCTTTGCCATATTCAGAACATCCATCTGGACCATATTCTCCACATCTACCTCTATTTGATTTCCAACTAACTTTGGGGGCACAGCTGTCATCAAGGTATACAGATTAATCTTATTTTGCTTTTTTATATCTGTTGCCAACGTTTTCCAGAATTGGATAAATTTTTCATAAGTCACTACTTCCTCTTCAGTACCTTTAACTAAACTCGGCTCATTACTATCTTCTTCTTCAGTTTTAGATTCAAAAATTGAATTTAGATCGGGTAATGACGGCATAGAACTTTTGGAAGCTCCCCACCCACCCTTTTTCACTTTAGGCGGTAAGTTAGAGACTTCTGGGCTTTTCGTTTGTTCTACTACTGGTGTTGCAGGAGGTACTGCAATCGGAGTTATAGCAATATTTTTATCTACTACTGGTAATGAGGGTTTTGCATCAACGACAGCTGTTTCTGTGGCTGGAGCTACATTAGGGAGTTTTTTTTTTAATCCTTCAACAGTATTGGGAGCCTGAAGGGTTCCAATCTGGCTTAACTTAATAGCACTTGATAAGTGACATATTTTTAAAAGTGCTAATTCTACTTGAAGCCGCTGATTCTTACTTGTTTTATAATTAATCTCACATTGATTAGCAATATTCAATGCTGATAATAATAATCCCGTTGAAGATTTACGTGCTTGATCCAAATACTTAGCTCTTATACTTTCACTTACTTCTAACAACTTTAGCGTAGACGGTTCTTTTGCTACCAATAGATTTCTAAAATGCGATGCTAAACCTGAAATAAAATGACTGCCATCAAAACCATTATTTAAAATATCATTTAATATTAATAAGGTATCTGCTGGATTTTCAATCAATATAGCATCTGTCAATTTAAAGAAGTAATCGTAATCTAAAATATTCAGATTATCAATAACTGCTTGATAAGTGACCTGCTTATTTGAAAAACTAACGATCTGATCAAACATCGATAATGCATCACGAAGTCCTCCATCTGCTTTTTGAGCGATGATATGAAGGCCATCTTGATCGTACTGAATACTTTCACGTGTTGCAATGCTAGCCAAGTGATTGGCCATATCTTCAACACGGATGCGGTTAAAATCAAAAATCTGACAACGTGATAAAATTGTAGGTAAGATTTTATGCTTTTCTGTAGTTGCTAAGATAAATATGGCATAGGCAGGTGGTTCTTCCAATGTTTTTAGGAAAGCATTGAATGCCTGCTGCGACAGCATGTGAACCTCATCGATGATATAGATCTTAAACTTACCCACTTGTGGCGGGATACGCACTTGATCAATCAAATTTCGGATATCGTCTACTGAGTTGTTTGATGCTGCATCTAATTCATGAATGCTAAATGAATTACCATTCTGAAAAGATTTACAGCTATCACATACACCACAGGCTTCGCTACTATCTGAAATGTTTTCACAATTTATTGTTTTTGCTAAAATACGCGCGCAAGTTGTTTTACCCACACCTCTTGGTCCACAGAACAAAAATGCTTGTGCTAACTGATTGTTATGAATAGCATTCTTAAGTGTACCGGTGATGTGTTGCTGACCGACAACCGAGTCGAAGGTGACTGGACGATATTTACGAGCAGAAACAATAAAATTTTCCATTGTACGAAGATACAAATTTTGTACCTCCGTCACAAAATTAAAAAGCGATACTTCAAAAAAGTGTGCTCTTAAAATTGTTCTATCATCGAAATAAGAAGATAAAAAAATAGCTTCATTTTTCAATGAAGCTATCCAATATCATGATATAAAAGTTTTAATTCCCTTTTGGTTCAAGAGCACGCCAAACGACAGCGGCAATTATAGCTCCTACTATTGGCGCTACAATAAATAACCAAAGTTGTGAAAGTGCTGGCCCCCCAGCTAATATAGCTGGACCAAAACTACGTGCTGGATTGACTGAAGTACCTGTGATGGGAATAGCAACTAAATGAATCAAGACTAAGGTCAGACCTATGGCCAAACCAGCCATCGTGGAATTTCCAACTTTAGAGGTAGTCGCTAAGATGACAAATAAAAAGATAAAGGTTAAAACAGCCTCTGTTAAAAATGCGGCGGTTGTGCCGTATTCATTCTGATAGCCTTTCCCCCATCCATTCGAACCATATGCCCATTCACCTGGAGAGAAACCCGCTAGCTGTCCTCCTAGAATTTGCTGTAGAACAAAAGCACCTAATAATGCTCCTATTAATTGTGCTACAATATAAACAACAGCATCTTTCGCAGCAATCTTTCCTGCAACAAGTACACCGATTGTTACCGCGGGGTTGATGTGACACCCACTAATGCCGCCTATCGCATAGGCAAAAACAACAACGGATAAACCGAATGCTAGCGCGATCCCCAGTAATCCCAATCCCGACAATCCGCCTAAAGTCGTAGCGCCGGCAACAGCCGCTGCACCACAACCAAATAGTACCAAACCAAAAGTTCCAATTAGTTCAGCAACAAATTTTGTAGAAATATTTGTTTCCATTTCTTTAAGTTATAATATGGTCAAACTTGCGTCAAATATCCCGCCCCTTTTTCAACTGTTTTTCAACGAGTTAAATTAAAGTAAGGATACAGCTACATGTATATTATTTCCTACAGATAATATACAATAGCAACAGGTAAAATTTAATACTAAGATCATGAGATAATAATGCTTTGGGTGAGAAAAAATTTTGTTTTTTTAGTGTGATCTATTTTACTTTTCTACGTAACATGGATTCGAAGAGCAATTGATTTATGTTGCCGAGGGATGACGGTACCATCACATGCTATGGCGCAGCTATATTGTTGTGTCGCAAATCGATGATGCTCTTAAGATGATGCGCTACATTTTCTTGAAATATAAGTCCGCCAAGATTGCTGAACATAGATAAGTCAAAAGAAAATTATCTCCCTGCCTGCAACGAGACAATACAGGAGTTTACTTTTATCTTGACAGGCTGGTGAATGGCTACAAACACTTTCCTTTCAATAAACTTATCACTTCTGTGAGTAAATAAGTATTTCCTTAAAAGCATGTTACGTAGAACTATCTACGAGAGATCGCGCAATATAATCAAGCCGTTGGGAGATATAAGCTTGTTGTAAGAAGAAACCTTCCTGTTCCTCTTCATCATTACAGAGAAACTAGAAGATATCTTTCAAAAGTACGGTATCACTGAATTGCAATGGCGCAAAATGATCTCCCCACTATGCTCAGGGTATCGGAAATAGTGCGGAAGAATTCGGCCTTTCCGTCTGTTAGGAATTCCATCGCGTGAAGAGCCGTTGCATCGCGTATAATCTTTACTATCTATCGTTTCAATTGTGAGGTATAGCAAAAAAGAGTTATTTTAGTGATTAAACCTAGATGATATTCTGATGAAATATATTCGTGCAAAAGCCAATTTTATTCGATATACTGACGAAAAACTACTTGTAAAAGCAAGCTATATTTTATCGTGCATGAAGAATTCTACTGTCTTTATTAATCCGACTTTGCCACTGCCAACTATTGAAGATGCTTACCAAGATTACCAGAAGAAAGTGATCGAGGCTGAAAGCGGAAGCCGAGAAAAGAAGTCTTATAAGCGAGAAAGCAAGCGGAAACTCTGTGAACTGTTGCAACAGCTTGTTACTTATGTCAATTTAGTCAGTGATGGAAAGTTATCTTTACTACGCAGTTCGGGTTTCCCTGTACTCACCAGAAAACGTAAAGGCCAAGTTCCTGATACTCCATCCGCCCCATTTCTTTGTGATGGACGTACAAGTGGTGAAGTCGCCTTTGGATTTAAACCCGTAGGACGGGATATGTTTTATGATTATAGGTTTGCAACAGAGGTTGACTCGTATGGACTCCCACAATGGGGAGAAATATTCTATAAAACAAACTCGTTCAGTGCGTATTATTCAGGATTTACTCCCGGCCACTATATCTATTTTCAAGTTAGAGCGCGCAATAAACATGGTCAAAGTCATTGGACGGCTCCTCTATTATTTATGGTCGGATAAAACATAAAAGCTTCCAAATATTATAGTTCGAAAACTGCATCACAGTACCTTATTGTGAACCTCTAACGTCATTTAGCTGTAAGTAATGAATTTAGGTATTTCTTTTGATGTTATTTTTATGTAACTTCATTATTAATAAATTGTTAAGGAATTGAAATCTCTATCTTCATATTTGGTCGCAAGCGCTCTTTCACTGCTGTTTATCTTTATGCAGAAGCGAGAAAGCTATGCGCAAGAATACAAAGTTGATTTCTATAATGCACCGTTTATATTCTCATTAGATTCCACATTTATTATAAATGTTCCTTCTGAAATCAGCGAGAACAATGTTCTTGATTTTTATAAAAAAATAGAATCATCTCATGATTCTATGGTCGTCAATTCATTACTTGCTTACAAAAAGAAATACAATCTAAATGATTGGATCTACTACCAGCTCGTACGTCAGACAGCGCAAGCAATAAGCCCCAAACAGGAAAACTATAGTCGATATACTTTATATAAATGGTATTTGATGTGTAAATCTGGTTATGATGCACGATTAGGATTAAGAGAAAAGCAAACTATATTTTACATTAAAAGCAAAGACGACATATCAGATCTTCCATTTTTCCATTTAAACGATGACAATTATGTTTGCTTAAATTATCATGATTATAAGAGTATTTTCAACTATCAAGAACCGTATAAGTTAGTTGATGTAAAAATTCCTGAGGCCAAAAACAGCTTTAGTTATAAAGTCACTAGACTCCCGGATTTTAGACCAGATAGTTATGTTGATAAAGAAATTGGGTTTAAGTATAATGGTAAAGCATATCATTTCAAATTAAAGGTCAACTCCGAAGTGAATGATATCTTTGCAAATTATCCAATTGTTGACTTTGAGACATATTTCAATATTCCATTAAGTAAAGAAACTTATGAGTCAATAATCCCTTATTTAAAAGAGTATACATCAAAAATGTCAACAAAAAAGGGAATTGACTATTTAATGCAATTCACCAGGTATTCTTTTCTTTATGAAGATGACCGCGAAATTTACGGGGCTGAAAAACGCTTTGCGCCTGAACAGACATTAATTAATGATATTAGCGATTGTGACGACCGAGCTGCTCTTTTCTTTTATTTAGTCAAGGAAATCTATGACTTACCCATGATAGCACTGCGATATCCAACTCATGTTACTCTTGCTGTTCAATTTGATAAACCTATAGGACAAAGTATTCTTTATAATGGGAACTATTACACTTTATGTGAACCGACACCTCAAGATATCAAACTAGGTATTGGAGAACTGTCACTAAATCACCAACAACAAAAATATGAAATCGTATATCATTACGAACCCGCTTTAATCAAAAAATAAAATCCCGCTAATATTAACTTAGCGGGATTTATATCGAATTTAATGTCTTAAAAATTATAGCTATACCCTACACTGAAATTCCGCCCAGGGATACGTTGCTGATAGATTTGATCTGCTGCTTGAAAAGCTTCATAAACGCTAAGGCGCTTACTGTCTAAAAGATTATCTACTTTTAATGAAATGGTACCTGCTTTAAACTCTTTTCCTATCTTTTTGGATAAATTCAAGTTTAAACTATTAAAGGGTTTTGAATATACATCCGAGTTTCTCGCGAAACCGATGATTTCTAAAGTTTTACCCTGTACATTGTAGAAGACACCTGCCTCGAATCCTTTGCTTGAACTGTTATAAGATAAACCTGTATTGATTAGATAAGGAGACTGGCCTTGTAAGTCCCTCTTTTTTGAAATTTCTTGTCCTTCTCGTGCAAATGACTGTCTTGAAGCATACTCTTCTTCTGTCATATCGATTTCGGATTTAACCACTGTAACATTCAAGTTTAAACTTAAATTTTTCAATTCTTCGGAGATAAATCCAAAGTTCTTACGTCCTTCAAGTTCCAAACCAATCACTGTTGCCGACGGAGCATTTTTGGGAGTAATATCAAAAGGAACAGCATCATTATATGCCTGTAATTCAATTGGATTCTTAAATCCTTTATAGAATCCGCTCAATGCAAACATTTGCGCATCTTTAGCGAAAACTTCATAACGGACATCAATATTATTGATATAAGTAGGAACCAATTGCAAGTTACCCAAAAACCGCATTTCTGTTAATGGATCATAAATCTGAACGACAGATAATTCTTTAAACGATGGTCTTGCCACCGTACGTGAATAAGATGCTCTTAAGTTATGATTAGCATAAGTATTATAGATCAAATTCAGCGATGGGAACAGATCAAATTTATTGATGGTTTTTACCTTATCATATTTCAGTCTATCAATGTTTTCTCCTGTAAAAATTGTTGTATAATTTTCACCACGAAGTCCAACTATTGCTTTAAGCTTTTCTATAGGACGTACCTCTAATGAAGCGTAAGCAGCACCCGTTAGTTGAGATGCTTCAAAGGTATTTGAAGCTTGATAATTACCTCTTACCCAGAAACCACTATCTTCACTTGCATTATAAACATTTTCCGGACTCAAGAATCCATTGGGATCACCATTGGTAACATCTTTGTCGTTGTTACGGTATTCTATACTATAATTGTTAATGCGATAATCTCGTTTTTTATAGCTATACAAACCACCAAATTTAAAAGACGATTCGCGTTCAAATAAATTTAATTTTTTAGTGAAATCTAGTTTGGAAACTCCATTGAATTCGTCTAGGTACCGCCAAAAACGTTTTGGAAGACCTGCATCGGTATTAATAACATAATTACCACTACTATTTAAAACAAAAGTAGTTTGACGCATGTCTTTATCATTTACTTTAACCCATGTTGGTGAAAGTTTCCATTCGGTAATAAAATCTGCATTTTCATTACTATGTTTACCACTTAACAATAGGTTTGTGATTGCTCGTTCTGTATACTCCAAGGTATGACGCATGGTTTCGTTCGAGTTTGAAATCTTCGTTGTCTGATTAAATATAGCAGCTCGTGATTCTCCATTTTGAATACGCAATGCATTTAAAGTATATTTTGATCTTGCTGTTTTATAATTTAAACCCAGCATACCCGATAGCAACACATTTTGTTCTCCTAAATCTCCTGTGGAGATTTTATCCTCCCTAAGTTCAGAACTTACATCGCTTTGATTAGGTTTTTGATAGATTCCATTTTGGAATCCTTTATAAAACATGGTTGTGCGTTTGTAATTAACCAATCCTATTACACCAAGCTTGTTTTCACCTATCTTAAATTGATTGCTATAATCTATCCCCAAGCTTAGATCGGGCATATTATTTGATTGACGACGAGCAGCCATAATAGGGTCAAATGCCTTTGCAACTTGCTCAACAGCATATCTATTTTCAGGAGAAACCGGATTCAAAACTGTATAATCCTTCGTAACGGGAAGATTTCTATCCCCATAGTCATAACCTAAGAAATCCGTCTTGCTTCCTTTGTACCCTACGAAATCATCCTTAAAATGTACATTCGAATTATAACCTAGCGATGCAGAAACACCTAAGTTCTTTTGTGTAGGGATATCTTTTGTGACAATATCAATGACGCCTCCGGTAAAGTCTGCTGGCAATTCAGCAGAAGCTGTTTTCATGACAACAATATTTTCCAACACACCAGTAGGGAATATGTCCATTTGAACCGTATTCTTATCTGGATCTAATCCCGGTATATCGACACCATTTAAAATTGATTTGGTATAGCGGTCACCTAGTCCACGAACATATAAATATTTTCCATCTTGTACCGATACTCCTGGAACTACCCGGACTGCAGAAGCAATATTGCTTGCTCCCGAACGTTGAATAGCCTGTGAGGACAATCCGTCCATCACGACACCCGAGTTTTTCTGCATATTTAAGATTGAAAGTTCGGTATTTTTCCGAGCCGATACGGTAACGACAACTTCGCCAATTTGATTAGATGATGGGGCTAGGGAAACGTCAACAACAGCTGACTTGCCCGCCTCAACTTTAATATCTGTAATTTCTTTGTTTATATAGCCTACATAGCTAAATATGAGTTTATATGTACCTGGAGCTATATCAAAAGAATAGTCTCCTTCAAAATCTGAACTTGTAGCTTGATTTGCAGCTCCAACAATAGATACGCTGACTCCTGATAGGGCTGAGTTGGACCCTTCATCTTTGACAACGCCAGAAATTCTACCTGTTTGTGCAAATAATAAACTTGGCAATACTACTAATACAAATAGTAAAACCGAAAAATGCTTGTTCATTAAAATCTTAGTTTGTTTGGATTAATGTGTTTGTTTTTTTTATTCATCTTTCAGATTGATTGGACAATCTGAAAGATGAATATATGATTTAGATTATTTCAATAAATCACTAGCTTTTGTAAATGTCCAATCGAATGCAGAAATGGTTGCACCAACTGTTTGTGAGCCTGCTGTAACACCGACCGCATTGTTTGTGAATTTAACTACGTCAATAGCTGTTGTTCCTTTAGATGTCAACAAGTTGGCGATTGTTTTACCTGCTGGCAATACCATCTCCCATTTTATCAAATTGATCTTGCCACTATTGAATGTCCCTACTGATTTCTCATCGTTAGCATTCACAACATTTCCGTCAGGATTTATATTATAAACATAAATGTTTTCTAATTTACCAGTAGCACCATCTCGGAAGTCTGCAATTTTGTTACCAGCTAAATTACTCATGTTAATAGTAACATTTTTCAACGTAAATGCTCCTGTTGCATTTCCCTCCGGACCATCTATTTCCAACGCTGAATCCGATTCCTTTGTCTGAATGATAAGTGCATTGTCAATGGTTCCAGCATAAGCCTGATCAATATCCAAACCATCATCTTCTTGGCCATAAATAATTACATTTTTCACATTTACAGTACCACCAAAGAACTCAATTCCATCATCTTTATTTGAGAAAATTTCAATATTCTCGATGGTAGTACCGTTACCTACACCAGCTAAAGTCAATCCTTGGATCTCACTATCTGTAGCGACTGTAGTACCACTATAACGGATAGAAACATATTTCAGCGATCCGGAATTATCAGCAGCATCCGTTCCTCCAAATTCTCCATAGCTTAAACCTGCAGGAACTCCTTCAATATAACCTTTACCTGACGAGGCAGCAACTGAAATAGGAGCTTTTCCCAAAAGGATCACCCCACCCCATTGTCCTGCGTCAGTCGGATTTAGTGTGCTCTTTTTTTCACCAACTTTAATATTATCTTTTACACTCGTAAAAATAATTGGCTTATCAGCCGTTCCGTTTGCAACCAATTTACCTCCCTGATCTACAATTAAAGTTGTAGCGTTAGCCTCTTGGCCATCTTTCGCTTTAACAATAGTACCAGGTTCGATTGTCAATGTTACACCTTCATCTACTACAACACGTCCATCTAACACATAAATGTTATTAGAAGTCCAAGTTTCATTAGATTTTAAGATTCCGGTTTTCACAATATCCTTTCCTGGCTCTGGAGTTGGTATAGGACCAGGTCCGGGGCTGATCGGATCATCACTGCTACAACCTACTGTCGCTAAACTTACTACTAGTGCTCCGAAAATTGGTAAAAATTTCTTTCTCATGATTTCATTTTTATGACTTCACAAAGTAACCTAGCTCATGTTAAGTTTATGTTATTTGAGGATTATTAATACATTACATATATGTTAAGTTAACATACTATGTAAATCATACATATATAAATCAGTGATTTTCAATTTAAATTTATAATTGAAATTGCCACTATATAAAAGAAGTGTAATAAAATTATTAACCGCACAATTTATTAACATATTTAGGCTATTTTTATATTTTATTATTTTTGAATACTTTTTCAATATCTGATTTCATGATCAATCCAATCATAGCAACACAGGAACTTTCCTTCCAATACAAAGGAGGTATACCAATCAAATTTCCCGCTATTCAAATTCAAAAAGGTCAACATACACTGCTTCTTGGAAATTCGGGAACTGGTAAAACTACATTGCTTCACCTTTTGGGGGGACTTTCTAAACCGACAGCAGGAAAAGTCTGGATTAATGAAAAAGATATCTATGCCCTGAGCACATCTGAAATGGATAAATTTAGATCGCAACATATCGGCTTTATTTTTCAAGAAGCCCACTTATTGAAAAACTTAACTATTCTTGAAAACATTCAGCTTGCGCAGTCTTTAGCAAAGAAAACAGTCAATAAAAATGAAGTTTTAAGCGTGCTAGACAAATTACAATTGTCTAATAAAGCCCATGCATATCCACAGGAATTAAGTCGAGGCCAATTACAACGTGCCGCTATTGCACGTGCTGTTATTAATAAGCCTTTACTTTTAATTGCTGACGAACCTACTGCATCATTGGATGATCAAAATACAACTAGGGTATTAACACTATTAATGGAAATTGCCGATCAACAGGGCGCTACCCTACTGATCGCTACGCATGATAAAAGAATTAAAAATAACTTTTCGAATACTTACGATCTAAATACACTCAATCCTAACAGCAAATAGCATGAATACTATTCAATTAGTTTGGAAAAATATTAGTAAACAAATAGGATCAACAGCGCTCAGCATATTACTGACGGCTTTTGGTGTTGCCATACTATGTGTACTTTCTATAACCAGCGATAGCTTTGAAAAGCAACTTGAAAATAATAGTAAGAATATTGATTTAGTAATCGGAGCTAAAGGAAGTCCATTACAATTGATTCTATCGAGTGTTTATCACATCGACAACCCTACAGGCAATATCCCTTTGGCTGAAGCCGAAAAATTGCAGCATAACCCATTAATAAAATTGGCTGTTCCCGTATCATTGGGGGATAACTATAGAGGTCATCGTATCGTAGGCACGGATTCTAGCTTTCTCACTTTGTATGAAACTAAAGTACAACAAGGAAAGCTATTTGATAAAGACTATGAAGTTGTTGTCGGAACTGATGTTGCCCGTAAGCAAAATCTTAAGATTGGAGATCAGATTCATAGCTCCCATGGATTAAGTAAAGGCGGACATAGTCATGATGATCAACCGTTTACTATTGTAGGCATATTGGCATACAACAATAATATTACGGACAATCTCATACTGACTAGTCTAAGTAGTGTCTGGGATGTACATGGAATTGAACACCACGATCATGACCATGAATTAACTCCTGCTGAAGTACAGGCTAAAGAGGATCTTGAAGAGACGAAAAGCGCACATCTCCACCATCATGGTGAAGCAGAAGAGGATGAACATGGTCATGATGATCAACCTGAACCCAATATGATGGTAAAATCAATTGGTGCGGATATGATTCATTCTTCTGGTCTTGAAATTACGGCATTGTTAGTACAGTACCGGTCACCAGCTGCGATTGCGGTATTACCTAAGTATATAGCACAAAATACGCAAATGCAGGCTGCCTCACCTGCCATAGAGAGCACGCGCTTATTCTCTCTTTTAGGGGTAGGGATTGACTCATTAAAGATATTAGCTTATATCATCATGGCAATTGCTGGATTAAGTGTCTTCATCAGCTTATACAATGCCTTAAAACAACGAAAATATGATTTAGCGATCATGCGTACATTAGGTGCTTCCAAGCTCAAACTTTTCTCTCTGGTAATCTGTGAGGGAATGGTCATTACTGTAATTGGGGGTTTCTTAGGATTGATTTTTGCCCATATAGCGCTTTATTATATCAATACACAAACAAGCCAAAGTGCTGACTTTATAGATGCATTTAAGCTTGATCCCATAGAACTGATTTTTGTTTTATTAGCCTGTGTAATTGGTATTATTTCAGCACTAATTCCTGCGATCAAGGCATATAAAACAACAATTTCGCATATTTTATCAAACAATTAATGTAAAATGATATTATCATAAGCTTTTGTATTTTTACAAACTGATCTAAGATTTTTACGCACTATTTCGAAATATTTCTGCATATAAATATGGAATTATAAAACGGGAATTTTCAAGGTGAAAAGTTGAAGAGCCCAGCAAAAAGCAAATTTTAAATGTACAAACAAACAATTATAATGAAAAAGATACTCGCTTTCTTTAGTTTACTGATTACCTTTTGTATTACAGCAAATGCACAGATCGGTCGTGATCCCAATACACCCGATCATACGCCAATGATGAATAAAACCTGGGAAGCTGTTGATAAAATGGCTTATAAAGTTTCTTATAGCGGCAGTAAAAAGATCTATACTCCTTTCTATCCTGCAGAGTTAAAAGCTTTAGAAAATAAGATTGTTGAAATGCCCGGTTATATGGTGCCTTTGACCAGTGGCAGAACACATAAAAACTTTATGATATCGGTACTTCCTGTAGCGCAATGTATGTTTTGCGGTTCTAATGGAATCCCGCCGATGGTGGAGGTATTTCTAAAAGGTGACGCCATAAAATTTACAGAAGAGCCTATCAAATTAAAAGGCAAAATGGTCTTTAACAAGGATCCTTTAAAAGGTAATTCGGAAATTACGATAGTTGATGCAGTAATTATAAAATAAAAGAAGCCGCTATTGCGGCTTTTATTTTGATCTGTTTACGAGAGAAACCTCAACACAAGATGTTATTCCTGCTGTTTCGGTTCGTAAACGTGCTTCTCCTAACGAAATCGGTTGATAGCCCAGGTTTAATGCTTGTTCTATCTCCTGTGTCGAAAAATCTCCTTCAGGACCGATCAATAAGATATAATGCTGTTCTGATTGTAAAACTTCGTTTAGATACTGTTTCTCACTATCTATACAATGTGCGATAACTTTGGTAGCTGTATTCGATTCCTGTTGCTTACAGAATTGAGAAAAAGTAATCGCAGGATTCAATTTTGGAATATAGGCCTTCAACGATTGCTTCATTGCTGCTACAATCACTTTATTAAGACGATCTAATTTCACCTCTTTTCTCTCAGAATGCTCACAGATTAAAGGTGTAATTTCATGAATGCCAATCTCTGTCGCTTTTTCTAAAAACCATTCGAAACGATCGATATTTTTAGTTGGAGCAATTGCAATATGTAAGTGATATGAGGATTGCTGATAGTTTTCTTTGACATTTAAAATAGTCAAAACTGTTCTTTTGGGATGTGGGTCCAAAATTTCAGCTTCATACAATCCGCCTCTTCCATCAATCAAGTGAACTTTATCACCTACTTGAAGTCGAAGCACACGAATGGCATGCTTACTCTCTTCTTCACTTAGAATAAAGTTTTTAAAATCAGGTTTAATCTCTTCTGTAAAAAATAGTTGCATAATCGCTAATTATCTTGATCATCATGCATAGACTCAACAAGTTCTAATTTCACAAATTCTATATTCTGTTGTGTTTTACGAATAATCGTAAAGGTATAACCAAATACTTCTTTATACTCTCCTACTTCAGGAATTTTATCAAACAAATCGCTTACTAGACCTGAAACGGTATCATAATCTTGACTTGCTGGTAATTCTAATGGTAAAAACTCATTCACATCATGAATGCTCGCACCAGCGTCCACCATATATTCTGTTTCAGAAATACGTTCAACAACTGGAGTTTCTTCATCATATTCATCTTGAATTTCACCGACAAGTTCTTCGACAATATCTTCTAAAGTAACCATACCGGCTGTACCTCCAAATTCATCCAATACAATAGCCAACTGAATTCTCTTTAATTGAAATTCGGCCATTAAATCATTGATTTTTTTAGTTTCAGGAATAAAGTAGGGCTTACGCATGATATCCTTTAATACCACCTCTTTACCTTTCATTACGATCGGTAAGATATCTTTTGTGTGTACGATACCGACAATCTGATCGATGCTATCAGCATAAATAGGAATACGGGAATATCCTTCTTCTGTTACTGTATTGATAAAATCAATCGCTACACAATCCTCTTCAACTGCTACGATTTTTGTTCTCGGAACCATGATATTTTTCACGATCCGTTCATTAAAATCGAAAACGTTCTTAATCAGCTCATGCTCTGATGATTCTAATGCACCACTTTCTTTACCTTTGTCCAATAAATATTGAAGCTCCTCTGAGGAGTGTGAAGATTCACTAGGATGTGGTTGAATACCTATTAATCGCAATAAGAAATTAGCAAAACCATTGAATACATATATTAATGGCATCAATAACCAATAAAATATACGCAATGGCACTGCCACTTTCATTGTAGTCGCTACAGGTTTTTGAATAGCAATAGATTTAGGAGCAAGCTCACCTAGTACAACATGCAAGAACGTAATGGTTCCGAATGCAAGTGCAAAACCGGTCCATTTAGCCCAGCTTTGTGAAGTATCTACCTGAAAAAAAGAAAACAGATTAGATACGATTTCGGTCATGACTGCTTCGCCTTTCCAGCCTAAGCCTAGAGATGCTAAAGTAATACCTAGCTGTGTTGCAGCTAGGTATTTATCCAAATGCTCTGTAATATTTTTTGCGATTTTAGCAACATTGCTTCCTGATTTTGCTTGGAGCTCAATTTGTGAAGCTCTTACTTTGACTATAGCAAACTCTGCCGCAACAAAAAAACCATTTGCAACTACTAAAAATATTGTCCAAAAAATATCGAGGGCCATTATGGGGGTTATTTATTACCAAATTCTTTATTGTACAATTCTATACTATCCAATAAAATTTGTTGTGCTACTTCACGGCCTTGTACGCCTTCAACCACAACATTTTTCTTTTCTAACGCTTTATAACTTTCAAAAAACTGAACAATTTCTTTCATACTATGTGGAGAAAGTTGTTCAATATCTGTAATGTAATTGTACACAGGATCATTCTTAGCAACAGCAATAATTTTATCATCTTGCTCACCACCATCAACCATGTTCATCACACCAATGATTTGTGCTTCAACCAATGTTAAAGGAAGAATATCAACAGAACAGATTACTAAAATATCCAATGGATCTTTATCATCACAGTATGTCTGCGGAATAAAACCATAGTTAGCTGGATACACTACAGAAGAACTCAAAACGCGATCTAATAATAAAAGACCAGTTTCTTTGTCTAATTCGTATTTTCCTTTTGAACCATTTGAAATTTCAATAATAGCATTTACTGAATTTGGCACATTTGTACCAGGAGATACTTTATGCCAAGGATTTTGTGTACTCATTTGATTTACTGTATATTTTGTTTGTTTTTATTTTCATTCATTTTACGTTTGATCAAAGCAATGACGATCGGTAAGAAGGCAATCGCAATCAATCCAACAATAATATATTCGACATAATTAATAATCCAAGGAAATTCAATACCTAAGAAATATCCTGATAAAGTTAATAATAGTACCCAAAGCAGTGCTCCTGATATATTAAAGATTACAAACTTTTTAAAATCGAGTTTAACAACGCCTGCAAAAATTGGTGCAAATGTACGCACTATAGGTACAAAGCGACCGATGATCAAAGCTGTACCCCCATATTTATGGTAGAATTCTTCAGCCATAATGACGTATTTACGTTTGAAGATAAGGCTATCCTTCCGTTTGAAAAGCATAGGACCTGCTCGATAACCAAACCAATATCCTGCAAAGTTTCCGAGTACGCCAGCTGCAATTAAACCTGCACAAAGCGTCACGATATCAACTTCAATTTTATTTAATGCACAAAATAGTCCAGCTAAAAATAACAAATAATCTCCCGGTAAAAAGAAACCAAAAAACAAACCCGTTTCAGCAAATACAATGAGTAAAACTAAATAAAAACCGCCAGAGCTTAATAATTCCTCTGGGTTCAGTAATTGTTGAAAAGACAACAAAAGATCTTGCATAATTTCTTTTTTACGTTTTCACTTATTTTGTGAAAAATGTCATTATAATATAATCCCTATCTATGACATTTCATATAGACATATAATTTCTATATAAGACTGCAAAGATATGATATATTATAGTCTTTTTTTATATTTATATTTAAAATACTACTTTTAGATGAGGTTGTTTTCGATTAATTATCAGATGTAACATTGATAATTGACTCTTTAATTGTTTCCGCAATTTGGGTAAATTCTTCATGAGTAAGCGACAATCTAGGTCGAGAAAAATTTAAATCTGAAACATTATTTAACGGGACTAAATGGATATGAGCATGGGCTACTTCTAATCCTATAACAGCAACACCGACTTTCTTACAAGGGAAAACGCGTTTGATACCTTGAGCTACAATTTTTGAAAAAACCCAAAGAGCCATATATTCATCATCATTGATATCAAAGATATAGTCAGTCTCGCGTTTCGGAATGACCAAAACATGCCCCTCGGCTAATGGACTAACATCTAAAAATGCTAAAAAATCATTACTCTCAGCTACTTTATAAGCAGCAATTTCTCCTGACACTATTTTTGAAAAAATCGTAGACATATTTCAATTGTTTATAACCCAAATATAAAAAAAGGCTGCATGTAATGCAACCTTAAATAATGATATAACGTTTTATTAATATGCGGTTATGGCAAAACCGCACATAACCGATATAATTTATCTTGTAATTTCTATGATTTCGAATTCAATCTGACCTGCAGGAACGTCTATTACAGCTACATCACCTTTAGATTTACCTAGTAAACCCTTGGCAATAGGAGACTTAACAGAAATCTTTCCTAATTTCATATCAGCTTCAGTTTCGGACACCAATTGATACGTCATTTCAGCGCCATTTTTCTTATTCTTGATCTTTACGATAGATAAAGCCAATACTTTTGATGAATCTAGTTTGGATTCGTCAATTAAACGAGCTCCAGCTAGCGTGTTTTCCAAGTTTGCAATCTTTGCTTCATGCATACCCTGTGCCTCTTTTGCAGCATCATATTCTGCATTCTCAGACAAATCACCTTTATCTCTTGCTTCAGCTATTGCATTCGAGATATTAGTTCTTCCTTCAGTTTTAAGATAGTGCAACTCTTCCTTGAGCTTTTGTAATCCCTCTGCGGTGTAATAAGTTACTTCTGCCATAATTATTGTTATTTGTTTTATCTTAATTATTCAAAAATGAAACAAGACCATGTTATCCTTGTCGGATAACATGGTCTCGCTGTCTATAATACGAAGGTAAGAATTGTTTTTAACAAAACAAATTCAAACCCATTAATTCATTTTAATTCTCTTCCTCATCAACAAATCGATACCCTAAACCCCTAACAGTCTGCAAGTAATAGGGTTTATCAGGATTCTTTTCAATCTTCTTCCTCAATCTAACCACATGCATATCTAAGGTACGTGTATTGACATTTGAACTGTAGCCCCACACAACTTCCATCAACTCTTCACGCGTTATTTCTTTACCGACATTTTGCAGAAAATGCAATAAAATACGATTCTCTAAAATGGTAAGTTCTATTTTCTTACCATCTCTCACAAGTGAGTGAATATTTGGTTGATGCTCAGTTTTACCAAAATGATAGATCTCAGGTGTATTTTTAGGTAAAAAGAAACGAACCTTATTCTCAATCATAGCGATCAATACATCCATATTGAATGGCTTACTTATGTAATCTGTCACGCCAAAGCTGTAAGCTTCGATCTTATCGATATCTTGTGATTTAGCAGTCATCATGATAACAATGTTTTCAAATCCTGCTTTACGTATATTTTCACAAATCTCGTTACCTTCCTTACCTGGCAACATCCAATCTAGCAATACAACATCTGGTTTCTTTTCTAAAATCAACTTTTCAGCCTCATTTCCATCCCCCGTTTGAACAACATTGTATCCTTCCGTTTCTAATCTGTGACGAACTAAAAACCGTAGATTTTCATCATCTTCAATAACAGCTACAGTTATTTCTTTGCTCATAATTAATTATATTTTAAACTGAAAAAATGATAGTAAAGGTAGTTCCTTTACCGATTTCACTTTTAACAGAAATTTCTCCCCCCATAAATTCTGTTATCTCTTTACAAAAGGCTAAACCTAAACCAATACTTCCTTGTTGATTGTATTGACTTTTGATCCGATAGAACTTCTTAAATATATTTGAAAACTCATTTTTATTTATACCTATTCCTTCGTCTCTAAAGATAATAACAAAATTCTTTTTATTTTGTTGTATTTTAATATCTAATACTTTCCTCTTTTGATCCGAATATTTATAGGCATTATCAATTAAATTTTGAAACACACTTGTTAATAATACAGGATCTGCAAGTAGACTGGATTTGACGTTAATTTCTTTTGTTATTTTAAAATCTGAATGTTTTAATTGTGTGGATGCCACAATATTATCGACAAATGTATTTAAGTCAATTTCTTCTCGTTTTAGCTTGATTGTTTTATTTTCAATCTGACTAAATGACAATAATTTGTTCATCAAATTGTTCAGCCGATCTGACTCTTGATCCAATATGTTTCCATACATTATACGCTCTTCATCGGATAGATATTGTGCACTTTTAATATTATTACCAGCAATTTTTATTACGCTAACAGGTGTTTTAAACTCATGTGTCAAATTATTGATAAAATCATATTGCAATTTAAACAACCTACCATTAATTTCTAAATTACGGTAAATCAAATATAAAATGACCAATAAAATCAAATAAACTAAAGAGATCCCCAGCACAACAGGTAAAAAACTGCGATTCACCTCTTTAGAGATGAATGATTCACTGGAATGGAATAACAATTTATAATCTGCCAAAGCTCCGGGTAAAAGCATTTCGGTCACATATTCTTTAACATCCGAGGTGACGGGAGCACGTACTATAGGTACTACCTCAATTCTTTCGTAAAGATTGGGATATATGTTCTTGACATCCAATAAGGTCGGGTCAACGCTAAAAACAAACATATCCTGTTCATAGTTCACAATATGATCTAATTTTGTATCCATGATATCTTTATATACCAATAGATCATTAATGCGCGGAATATTGAGATAAGTAATACGTCCCGGTTGCGTGGAGTAGAAAACACGAAGAATATCGCGATCTGTTAGTTTTGAGCTGGACTGCAACTTATCAATATAACTTGCCACCTTAATCCCCATACTATTCAATTCCTCGTTAAAAGGTCCCATTTCTTCACGTTTGGTGATGTACCTTTTATTTAAACCGCGATTATTAATTGTAAATATGGATAATGTTTTAGGTCTTATATTTAATCCGTTGATAGAAAATCCCGCAAGCATTCTATTATCATTACTAAAAAGCATATCGTAAAATGCGATCTCTTTAACGAATGGATAAGAGCTTAAGACACTGTAAGCATATTTCCCAGCTTCCAAAGAATCCAAGTATCCCTGATAAAAAGAAACTTCGGGAACACGATTTTGAAAAAAATCATTGAAGGGTACCAATGTCAAATCAAAGACCTCCGATTTGCGATTCGTAAATTCGTTATTAACGAGATTTACAGTATAGTTTCTAGCTGCAAATATGACAACAAAATACAATAACGTAACGAAAGCAAAGAAGACAAAAAGCAAACCAAAATTCTTACGATAATTATAACCTGTTCCTCTCATCGCCCCACTATTTACCGATATATTTATCTAAAAATTTCTCCAGCTCCTGATAATATTGAATGACATTTTCATCCTTTTTAAAAGTTCTACCCTCTTCTTCTTTCAATATATATTGTACAGGAATATTATTATTTTTAAGTTTCTGCACAAATTGATTGGCATCTGTTACCGAACTTAATCGATCCTTTCCCCCTTGTGCTATTAAAACTGGAATTTTGACACGATTAGAATGAAATACTGGAGAAATCTGCTTAAACATGCTCGATTCGCGAATGGGATTTCCAATAATCTGATAGTATTTTTGCAAATAAGGTTTTACATATGGCGGTATGTCTCTAAAATATGTAAACAAGTTTGTGTACCCCGAATATGATACTGCACAGGCATACATATCAGAATTAAAACAAGCCGCATGCAATGCTGAATATCCGCCAAAGCCTTTTCCAACAATAGCTATTCTATCTTTATCCGCGATACCTTCTCTGATTAACCATTTTACGCCGTCAGTAATATCATCTTGAATCTTACCTCCCCACTCTTTAAAACCTGCCGACCAAAATTCTTTACCAAAGCCTACTGAACCACGATAGTTCATCTGAAATACAACATACCCTCGATTGGCTAAGAACTGTGCTTCGTGATCAAAACCCCAAATTTCTCGCTGATTAGGTCCATCATGTGGCATTACAACAACAGGAAGATTCTTCCTATCTTCATGCAAAGGGTAGGTAATAAAACCTGTAATGATCTTGCCATCGCGGGCTTGATATTTCACAGATTCTGTTTGCGATAACTCACGATCTTTTAAATTAGGATTGTTATCGGTCAGTTTATGTAATTCGTTATCCTGGCAATCAAAATAATAAATTGCACCAGGATTGGTATCTGTATATGTTCTTATGATGATTTTATTGAAGGAAGAGTCTGAGTCAATGATATCAAATTCAGATCCCTTTGCTTTTTCAGATATTTTTTTAAATATTCCTGCAATCTTATCGTTGAAAAAAAATCTTTTCTTTTTTGAAAGAGTATAAGAGGCATAGAGCATTTCATTGGTATAAGAAGAATATCCACCCCAATCGAGATCTACTTCCTTATTATTAAAAACTTCATACACTTCCTTCTTCTGCTCTAAATCATACTCAACTAACGACAGCTTATCTCTGCCGATATTTGAAAGTGCGTAAATATTTGTTGTCGAGTTTTTAACGAAACCCATCGGTATAATGGTAGAACTGAAATCATTTTTTAAAACCTGATGAAAAGGTTGTTCGTTATCTGCCCTATACATCATTGATTCTTCCACACTATCATTAGCCATGACAAGTCTTACTTGACCATCCTGAGAAAGATACCAAGAATTGATGTTTCCTGAGTTTTGAAGAATCATCTCGGATTTGCGTCCATCAATAAATAATTTATGAAGATCGAACGTTGAAGAATCTCGATCATTGATAGCTACTATAATTCCATTATCATATAATCTTGCCGGCTGTACCCAACGAAATTTTGCTTTCATGGGTTTAATCAATGGTTGAAGGGCGTCCGTAAAAATATTAACAGCATATAATCTTAGGCTGTCATTAGAGGTTTGTTCTATTGAAAATATAATCTCTTCATTATCTCCCCAAACAAAACTATTAACGTTCATATCATTTTGATACGTCAATTGCTTGGAACTGTCCTGATTAGTCAAGTTTAATAAAAAAATATTCTTACAATGATTATCTAAACCGATATAAGCGATAAAATTACCATCGGGAGAAATTTTAAATGATGTCTTTTCAGGAGTTGAAAAAAAACTTTCAATAGGTATACGTTCCGTCTTATTATTCGAACAGCTAATGCCTAGAAACAGCAAGGTAATTAATATAGAAAATGTAATATATGCGCGCATAAACAAACTCATTCGTCAACCTACTCAAAGATTAAAATTAATTAGCAATAACAAATCATGTGCAACTTTATTTTTACAAGAACAGCTAACATTTATTGTACCACGATAATATACAGATATATATTTCAATAAGGCAATTAAAGTTCATATTTTTGCACTTATGTATTTATATAACATATCCATCATATCAGAAGAATCTGTACATCAGGAAATAGTTTCCTGGATAAAAGAAAATCTTCTAAGCAGTACTAATTTCAATCCTCGTTTTTTGGAAATGCTTAATTCTCCTCATGAAGGAGTAACATACTGTATTCAGATACAGGTTTCCAGCGAAGAGGACATTGCACAATTTCAACAAGATCATCTTAGCCATTTACAGCATGAAATTTCATCCAATTATAAGGATAAAGCTTTCATCTTTGACAGTACAATGAAATACTTGTAAAAATAAGAGCGATACTAAATATCGCTCTTATTTTTATTTTCTTCTAAAAGTTCCCACTTGGGATCATAAACAATTTTTGGAGTCATGTAATGCAATAAGACCAATCTTGAATAACGAAAGTTAAATGGAGAAAAGATAATAATTGTTGCAAAAAGGACTACCATATACGTCCACGGGGACTCACTTCCTGTTAATACTGCTGTTGCCAAAGCAAATGTTACCACTTCAGCCACCGACATCGCGTAACTGACATACATGGCCGCATAAAAATAACCTGGCTCGATTTCGAAAGTCAAATTACAAACGGGACATACATCATTTGTTTTTTGTTTACGTAAACCATAGGCAGGTCCGACAAACATATTTCCGACATGACATCTTGGACATTTTGAATGCACAAGCGCATGAATTTTAGATGTTGGCATATCTTATTAATTTTAAAGAATTTTTTCCTGAGATTTATTCGACTTTACAGTACGATATTTTTTATACCATAGAAAGCCCAAACCTGCGGCTGCCAAATAAGGAATGACAAGCAAAAATAAGATTCCATCATTTAAGCCTTTACCTTGTGTATTGCCGTTCTGAGTAGAATTTTCAGCATTTAAGGAACACATAGCACACTGGGCATATACTGAACTGATTGGTGTTACCGTAATCGTGCAAAACAGAACAATTGTAACTAGCAAATACTTAAGCGTTTTCATAATACAAAGATACTTAAAAAATTAAGATTATTTTACAACTACTCTAGTCATTAAACTTAGAAAACTTCTCCCAGAAACCGTCATGCTGTAATGGAGCCTTTAATGTAATCGCCTCTTTTTTGATTGGGTGAACAAAAGTAAGTGATCTGGAATGGAGACAGATACTACCCTTTGAGCTGCCCCGAGGGTACCCGTATTTATTGTCCCCCACTATAGGGCACCCCATCGTGGATAATTGCACCCGAATCTGATGAGTACGTCCTGTTAATGGCTCAACTTTTAATAAATGAAAACCATTCAGTTCACCGATCAAAGTATAATCCAATTCGGCATAGCTGCTTTCTTTCACTTCCTTATTAAAAGCTTTTGTTACCATTTTTTCACGATTTCGCACAAGCCAATTGATCAATTTACCGGCAGGTTCTTGTGGTCGTTGTCTCACAACTGCAAGGTAAGTTTTTTTTACCTGTCTATCTTTAAACAGTTTATTCATACGTTCTAATGCTTTGCTTGTTTTTGCAAAAACGATTAAACCGCTAACAGGTCTGTCAAGACGATGAATAACTCCTAAAAAGGCTTCATTAGGTTTATTGTATTTATATTTTAAATACTCTTTAACCATATCTTCTAAAGATTTATCACCGGTATCGTCTACCTGAACAATATCTCCTGCCCTTTTATTGATTGCGATGAGGTGGTTATCTTCATAGATAACATCTCTATCTGTAATATTATGCATTTAGTTAAAATAAAATCTTACAATAATTATACATATGCAAGAAATCTTGCCTATGTATAAAGGCAAAGATACACCTAATCAGAATAGCTTAAAAAAGTAAAGGGCGATTTTCGAAGAAAATTGCCCTTTACTTTTTTAAATATATTAAAATTTCTATTTCACTGAATCTTTCAATTCTAATTCAGCTGCCTTTTTTGCTTCCTTGTCTTTCTTCTTAAAGAAACCTCTCAATAAGAAATTACTTTGCAAGGCTTCCATGTTTTGATCCAATTTAGCGGTACTGTTATTTAAGTTACGAACAGCCTCTCTAAGCTCATTGCCAACAGCTGGATCATTAATCAATGTACCAATCGCATTATCTTTACTGCTTAATTTACCTGAAGCAGTATTTAAATTTGTCATCAGTGCATTAGCTGTCTGTGAAACGCCCTGCAGTTGTGCTGCAGAAGCTCTTAAACTAGCAAAAACTGCTGTATCTGTAGTCAGATCGTGAACTAAGCCTTTATTCGAATTTAATTTTTCTGTCAATAGAACAAGGTTAGATGTTGCTTTATTTGTACTGGCCATAACCTGACTGATCGACTGCAAAGACATATGAAGCGAAGATAACATGGCTGTATCTGTCAATAAAGATCCAACTACACCACGCCCTTCAACTAAACCACGTGAAATTTCAACAAAATCTGTTGTAATTTTTGCCAAGTTCTGGTTATTAAGCTGTAGGGTTTCCATCATTGCTTCCATGTCTGCGGCTTTCGCAGAACGAAGAAAATCATTAGCTTCAATCGATGGCGCATTTTGAGAACCACCCGAAATCACAATGATTTTATTACCAATAAGACCATCTGATCCTAATTTGGTAATGGCATCTTTACGGATATATTCAGCTGATTTTTCTTCAATGGTCATAACAACCTCAACATCCTGTAAATTTTTAAAATGAATATTCTTTATAATCCCCACTTTAACACCTGAAAACCAAACATTACTACCTACTTTTAAGCCTGCAACATCAGGGAAAGACGTAGCAATTTCGAAAGTTTTAGTAAATTTTTTCTGTTGACTCCCCAGTATAAATATACCTGCAATCAGAATAGCTAATCCTATAAATACGAATAATCCAACTATTACTGCTCTCTTATTTTCTACTTTGCTCATTTATTTAAACAATAAAATTATAATCATAAAACGCTTTAACTCGCGCATCATCTGTTTCAAATATTTCCTTAAAAGATCCCTGTCTTTCAAATTTACCATCTAGTAACATCACAATACGATCTCCTACCGATCGGGCACAAGCTAAATCATGTGTGATGATAATGGATGATGTTTTATACCTTTCTTGGACTTCGTTAATAAGACTATTAATATCTAAACAGGTTATTGGATCCAATCCTGCTGTTGGCTCATCGTACATCATGATATCCGGTCGTAAGATTAATGTACGCGCGATACCAATTCTTTTACGCTGTCCACCAGATAATTCAGATGGCATTTGATTGATTGCCTGTGATAGTCCCACACCTTCTAGCACATCTTCCACCTCTTTATTGATTTCAGCACGTGTAAGATTTCTTTTATTACGAATCAATGGAAATTCAAGATTTTCACGTACCGTCATACTATCATACAAAGCGCTATTTTGAAATGAAAATCCTATACGCAACCGCAACTTCATCAACTCATGGTTATCCAAATCATTAACAGAATTTCCAAGAACTTCAATACTCCCCACATCAGGCTGTAAAAGTCCAGCAATAAGTTTTATTAATACGGATTTACCAGTACCAGAACGTCCCAAAACCACTAAGTTTTCCCCCCGGTATAAGTCTAAATCAACATTTCTTAATACATGGTTCTCTGCGAATGATTTACTAACACCGCGTATTGTAATGACAGAATCTTGATAATCGATATGTGTTTTTACTTTTTCCATCACTAATTTATTATTGATAAAATTTGTACAATGATAATTTCTTCAATAAAAACTAAAAACATGGAAGCTACAACTGCGGCATTAGCCGCTTTACCAACCCCCTCAGTTCCTTTTGAAGAATAATATCCACAATAACAACTCACTGCACCGATAGTAAAACCAAATACAATAGCTCTAAAAACCATTGCCCATAAATCCTGATAACCAATTGTTTCGAAGACTTGTGTAAAGAAACTTAAAAAGCTTAGATCATCTTTGGATGCCATGCTTAGGTATCCACCAAGAAGTCCGATTCCCGCAACATAAAAACATAAAATAGGAATACCTATTGTTGTCGCTATAATACGACTTACAATTAAAAATTTAAATGGGTTTGTTCCCGAAACTTCCATCGCATCGATTTGTTCGGTAACATTCATCGAACTCAATTCAGCCCCTACCTGCGAACCAATTTTTCCGGATGCAATCAGTGCCGTTACCAAAGGGGCTAACGCCCGAACAATAGCAATGGAAATCAATGAAGGTAACATAGAGGTTGCTCCAAACTCTTCCAATGAAGGTCGTGATTGTTTAGAAAAAACAAATCCCACAATAAAACCCGTTAAACTGATTAAGGGTAATGATTTCCATCCAATTTCAAAACATTGACGTATTATTTCCTTAAATTCATAAGGAGGTGTGACAAGTTCTTTCCAGAATCGAATTAAGAATCGATGGATATTTGCGAATTCAGTAAAAAATGATCGAAGTTTATTTAACATTCAAATAAATATTTCCTGTGTACAATATTTTATGACACGATTGAAGGGATAAAGGTACAAAAAATAGGTAATTATTATCAAACCATAATCACTTAGTTTCCGCTTAAGTTTTCTTAGAGCCCTAGAAAACAACAAAATAATCTGGAATAAGTTTTGCCTACATAAAAAACAAATCACAGATTAAACCATATGTACATTATAGGTGTCATACGTATAAAATAAAGAACTATTTTTCACGATCGATAAAAAAGAAATATCATGAAAAAAATTAAATATATAAAATTAATCGCATTAACAGTTTTTAGTATCCTGTTTTTTGCGACGCCCAAATCTTCGTTAGCACAACGTGGATATTCTAATTATAACAGTGGTGTTTCTTTTCAAACATTTTATGATGAACTAGCGCCTTATGGTGACTGGGTAAATGACCGCAATTATGGTTATATGTGGATACCAGATGTAGGTCCCAACTTCCAGCCTTATTCAACCAATGGATACTGGACCATGACCGAATATGGAAATACATGGGTATCAAATTATTCTTGGGGATGGGCACCATTCCATTATGGTAGATGGGAATACAACAACAATTATGGTTGGGCGTGGATCCCAGATTATGAATGGGGACCAGCCTGGGTCAATTGGAGAGAAGGTTCTGGTTATTATGGATGGGCACCATTAGGAATTAATATTTCGATCAATCTTCCTATGAATTTATGGGTATTTGTTGGATCGTCTAACATCTATAGCAATAGATTAGATCGTTACTATGTTCACCCTCGTAATTATAATAATTTTTATAATAGAACTACAATTATCAATAATACTGTTATCATCAATAATAAAAACTATTATGGTGGTCCAAGAAGATCAGATATTGAAAGAAGTACAGGAAGACGTGTAAGCGTAAGAAGTATTAATAATTCTGATAGACCTGGTGCATCACGTGTAACGCGTAGCAGTGTTGATATCTATCGTCCAAATGTGGATCGTAATTCAAGAACTGATGCAAGACCAAGCCGCGTTGCTGAAGCTTCATCCCGTACACGCAGCAACAATACTTCTTTACAAAATAGAAATGATCGGGTGATATCTACAAGAGATAATATGACCAGTACGAGAGGTAGTCGCGAATTATATATTGACAATAGTGGAAATGCTACTGTTAGATCGAGAGAAAATGGATCAACAGATAGATCAAGAAGTAATAATAGTACAACTGATAGAACAGACGGACGTATAAACAATAATGGTGGTAGCACAAGAAGTAACTCATCTAATACAGATAATGGCTCTTCGAATACCAGAAACACCCGGGAGAGAGTACAATCTATCGATAATAATAATAATAATAATACTTCAGTTCGTACAGAAAGACCTGCAAGAAATACAAATACAGTGGAACAATCTAGAACTGAGCGTCCAGCTAGGGTTCAAACGAGTACAAACAATGAAACTAGAAATAGCAGAACTGCACCAACTAACACGGAGCGACCAGCTAGAGTACAGAAAACTTCAAACAACGAAACTAGAAGTAGCAGAACTGCGCCTACGAACACAGAAAGACCTGCAAGAGTTCAGTCATCTTCAAACAACGAAAGTAGAAGTAGTAGAACTGCCCCTTCATCCAATACGGAACGACCTGCGAGAGCACAGTCAAATAGTGTGGAAAGAAGTAATAAAAGTACCAATGAAAGAAGCTCAACACAGTCGGGAGCTACCAGAAGCGGCAGTACACGTACAAGATAAGAATTGAAATAATTTTATGAAGAGGTTTAGTAATGATACTAAGCCTCTTTTTTATGAATAAGACACAAATTGGATTTTCCGAACAATTACTTTAAATTGATGTTAATTATTAAATTTACATCCTTATTCACTTTATATTAAGAGGCCAATGGCTCAACTAACATCCATACTAGACAACGACTTTTATAAGTTCACGATGCAATATGCTGTTGTCAAGTTATTTCCAAAAGCAAAGGCTCGATACCAATTCATTAATCGCGGTCAACATAAATTTCCGATAGGATTTGATAAAAAATTAAGAGAGGCAATCGATGCGATGGCAAATCTGAAATTGAGCAAAGCTGAAAAAACATTTTTTGCCCAAAACTGCCCATATATTGACCCTACTTATTTTGACTTCCTACAGGGCTATCGCTATGATCCTGATGAAATCAGTATTATTCAAAATGGCGAAGATTTAGAAGTTAAAATTGAAGGATATTGGTACCGTACCATTCTATGGGAAGTTCCGATCATGGCTTTAATATGTGAACTTTATTACGAAATAACTGAACAGAAGCGCTTAACGAATGAACAGGTTATTGATGATGCTAAAACTAAAATTGAAAAATATAAGAAATTAAATATTACAATCGCAGATTTTGGTACAAGGAGAAGACATTCTTTTCAGGTTCACAAACTTGTCGTAGAAACATTAAAAGAATATGGGGCTGGTACTTTTATCGGAACGAGTAATGTTCTTCTTGCTATGCAATATCAAATTAAACCTATTGGCACACATGCTCATGAATGGTTTATGTTTCATGCAGCCAAGTATGGTTATAAAATGGCAAATTTGCTAGGTCTTGAACATTGGGCCGATGTATACAGAGGTGACTTGGGTATCGCGCTATCTGACACGTACACAACAGAAGTATTCTTTAGGCAATTTGACAAAAAACTCACCAAATTATTTGATGGTGTACGACATGACAGCGGAGATCCTATAGAGTTCGCTGAAAAAATCATTTCACATTATGTCAATAAGGGAATCGATCCTTTATCGAAAACCATCATATTTTCGGACGGTTTAGATTATGATAAAGTGGCTCATATAACGCAGTATTGTAAAGGCAAAATTGGACATTCATTTGGAGTAGGTACGAACTTCACTAATGATGTTGGCCTGACACAAATGAATATAGTGATTAAAATGACTGAAACACAACCAGAAGATGATGAATGGACGCAGGTAATTAAATTATCGGATGAACCCAAAAAGAACACTGGAGATCCAGCGACTATCAAATTAGCAAAACAAATATTAATGATACATGACTAGAGATATTTACGGCGAAGCCTTAAACGATTATTACATTCATCAAAAAGAGGTAGCGCCTCTACTGTTACACAGTAGTTATGGTGATATTGAAGAAATGCCCGTTGATATATTTTTTCGCGACGAAGACGAGATTCCTGAACTGGAATTTATTGCGCTTTCCCTATGTGATGGACGTGTTTTAGATGTGGGCGCTGGCGTAGGTTGTCACACGTTGTATTTGCAAAACAAAAACTTTGACGTTGAAGCACTTGAAGTATCGAACATAGCCTGTCAGATCATGCAACAGAGAGGGGTTCAAAAAATACATCATAACGATTTTTATCAATTCAAAGATCATAAATATGATACGCTCTTGTTCTTGATGAATGGAATTGGATTAGCAGGCGATATAGAAGGCTTTAAAAACCTTTTGATTCATGCTGAATCCATATTGACAGATCGTGGACAGCTTATCTTTGATACGTCAAACATCGAGTATCTTTATGAGGAATATAAAATAAAACGACCTGATCACTATTTTGGAGAGATAAATTATCAATATCAATATCAGGGAAATTTTGGGGACAAATTCAAGTGGTTATATCTGGATCAAAAGATGCTCATTAAAATTGCACATGAATTAAACTGGGTAGTACAAATTCTATTTGAAGATGAACACGACCAATATTTAGTTCGTATGGAAAAGAGAAAATAGTGCCCACTTAATGAGATACAACAAAGCCTTTCGGAAATATTGCGAAAGGCTTTGTTTTTTAATAAGTAGCAATTTTAAATACGATTACCAACCTGATAATTAAAATGGGCTATTTAAGCTTGATATAGGTTTCAATTATTATTTGTTTAACACCTAATTCTGGAAGATTTTCTTCACCTTTTTGAATAAGTGTATCTCCTTTTTGAGTTAGCTCAAAATCAAAAGTATTATTTTCCCAGTCGCGCATGCTGCAATACTGTAAATGTTCTTTATATTTATTACCATTTAGTGTATATGTACCTCCTCCCGAGACAAATAATGGTTCTTTTCCTTTCCCTTTCTCTTTATCGTGATTAAAAAAAGAAAAATGATCTCCATTAAACATCTTAAACATCTCTGTTTTTGATGTATCTGTAAAAGCAAGAATCGTGTCTGTTCCTTTTATGGTTTTACTTTCAAGTAAACGATAGGTTCCTGCAATATTTTGTATACTTTCCACAGGTTTATCAGACTTTGGCGCACATGATGAACATGCAGCAACAAATGACAAAATGATTAACTTTTGATTTATTAGGTTTTTCATAAAATGGTTTTTTATTTTAACAGAGATCAAAGTACTTGCATTTGATCTCTGTTAAAGATGCAAGAAATTACTTATCCCACCAAACACGTCCGGTTAATTTATCTCCACCAGTTACTGCATTTGAAGCTGCTTTATAATTTTCTGGATTCTCAGCAGCTTCCATTACCGGATAAGGAAATCTTCTCGGGATAGTTCCTCCTGTTGCATTTCCCGGATAATTACCGATCGAAATTAAAATAGGATATCCTGTTCTTCTCCAATTACTCCAAGTTTCATAAAAATCGAGCATTGTGATAGTATGTGCCCAATATTGGGAATTAATTTGATTAAGTGCATCACTTGTATTCAAAGGGTTTTTAATAACATACTCTTCTGCCTCTGCTTCAGAAATCCCTAATGTAGAACTATACTGATTTAAATATGTAAGTCCCGCTTTAACTCCATTTTTATAATGCTGTGATGCACTACCGCCAATACTCCATCTCTGAGCTGCCTCGGCCCATAGAAGTTCTGTTTCAGCATATGTTAGAATAAATGTAGGTGCCTCTCTTTTGATCATTTCAGGGTGAGCCGAAGAGTATTCATCCATTTTTGTAAAATTCGGGTCACTTGCAATATTGTATTCTGGTTTAGCACCTAAATCTTTACCATTAGGCATTCCTTTCTGTTTTGCTGGATCAGTAATAAAACTTGCATTTTGATCTTTATTCCCGTCAGATAAATATAATTTAGTAACAGCTATTTTAGCCAGTCTTGGATCATTTGATTTTTTCAAGAAATTGATAAAGGTCTTGGACCATTTAGTATAAAAATGCTCTTGCCCTCCATCACCTAATAACACTTGGCTATTTCTATTTTGAGTGACGCGTGCACCAGAAGTTTCATGTTTTAGATAAGCATTGTCATCATTAGACGTCATGGTCTTATTAATAACTTTATTCGCATATTCTTTTGCTTTGTTTTCATCGACCTTAAATAGACGCATTGCTAGACGTAATATAAATGAATTTCCAAACTTCTTCCATTTATTAATATCACCTCTATATATTACATCTCCGACTAAATTCTCACTAGAAGCTGTTAATGCATTGGTAGCTTCATCTACTTCCTTTAAAAGATCATTATAAATATCTTGTTGCTTATCATATTTTGGTGTATATATTTTATCATGATAACCCAGACCTGCTTCTGAATAAGGAATATCTCCATACAAATCTGTCAGTCTTGCAAAAATTAAAGCTTTCCAGATTCTTGCTATTTGATGCAAATTGTTATATTCCGGTTTTCCTTTTGTATTGTATACCAGATCAGCAATATTGCGCACTTGCTCAGAATAAGCGCCGACAGCAGATGTACCCCAATAAGCCGTTGTATATGCTTCATTTAAAATATATTTATCTCCAGCCCAATAACTCACCACTGTAGAAAAACCTTGCATCATTGTAGACGCATAAATTAAATTTGCTCTCCAAGTATCGTAAGCGAAATCGGTACTTCCTGTATAGGTCAACTGTGACGTTGATAACAAATAATTAGGATTAAAATTCTCATTCGTATATGCATTGGGATCCGTGTTGATTTTTTCAAAATCTTTTGTACAACTTCCTGCACTTAGCAATAGTGTAACTGCTAAACCCGATATAATTGGTTTAAATATTTTTCTCATTGTAAACTTCATTAAAATTTAACACTTAAATTAGCACCAAACGTCCGTACTGCAGGTACTCCACCTAACTCCAAACCAGGAAATGTTGCATTGTAACTTGATTCAGGATCAATATTATCCGTTTTCTTCATCAGCACAAATAAGTTACGGCCTACAGCACTAACATTAAGGGATTTAATTCTATTATTGAACATTTTAACAGGGAAATTATAACCAATTACAACTTGTCTCAATTTTATAAAATCTGAACTTTGAACAAAGTTTTTTGAAACGTTATTTGCAACATTCGTATAATAGGCCGCTGCATTTGTCCCTAAAGATTCACGATTATCCAATGTTGCTTGATGTAATCCATTGATATATCCATAATAATTAGTTGCTGAAAACAATTTACCGCCCCATTTTCCATCAATCAAGAACGAAACATTTAAATTTTTATAACTGAATTCATTATTCCAGCCTGCAAACCATTTATTCATAGCAGACCCATAGGCTTCCAAATCACCTCGAGCAGGTGATTTGGCATCATCATCCAGTAAAACGATATTCCCATTTGCATCGTATTTATTATCAAAGGCCATTACCTGATGAATAGATTTACCGACTATTATTGACGTAAAACCTACTCCTGAACGAGAAGTTGCAATCGTTAATGGATTACTCTCATCAATACCATCCGCTAAAGAAAGTACTTTATTATCATTAAAAGATCCATTTAAAGTTGACACCCATTTAAAGTGATCATTCTTAATAATTGTCGCAGAAAGTAAAGCTTCAAATCCCTGATTTTGCATTTCACCAGCATTTAAAACTGCTGCAGAATATCCTGAAGTAGTTGCAACCTTTACATAAGTAATCTCATTTTTCGATTTTTTATTATACCATGTCAAATCCAAATTTACACGATCATTAAAAAGACGTAATTCTGTACCAATTTCAAGTTCTTTTGCTGTAGATGGTAATAGCGAAGAATTTGGAATGTTAACATTTGAAATAATTCCAAGAGGTTTACCCTGTAAAGACTCGCTCCTTAATCCGTAAGTCAACATGGTTTGAAAAGGATCTGTAGCTTGTCCTACTTGTGCAAAACCTGCTCTTAACTTACCGAAACTTAACCATGATGGTTTTAAATATTCAGAAAAAATAAATGATGTAGAGATCGACGGATATACAGAATTTAATTTATTATCCTTGCCAGGGGAAGCCAAAGTTGAGAACCAATCTGACCGCAAACTTCCATTTAAGTAAAGAACATCTTTGTAAGCAAACTCCATTGTACCATAAACCGACTGCATCTCATTTTGATAATAACCCAAAGCGATCGATTTATTTAATGCATTACTTATTGTATAAACAAATGGAACGGCAAAATCTACTCCGTTATTGGTTGTCTGTTGAGATTCAGTATTACGGTATGCAGCTCCAACATTGGGAGTTATCGAATAATCTCCAAATTGAAATGATTTACCAAGTAATATGTCTGTATTAATGTCAACAAATTTTGTATTCTGTTCACTAATCTTACCAGTAGCGTAATAAGCTGTACCTGTAGGCAATACATTTGTATATTGATCGTTATAGCCATCCCTACCTGCGCGTCCTTGGATAAATAAGCCATTAATAAACGTATATTTTGCGGCTATTGAACTTATTGAGCGATCACGCTTTGTATTATTTTGAAATTCATAAGCGGCAAACCATGGATTAGTAGCATATACATTTCCTGTATTGAACGCAACCTCATTACCATGCTCATCTTTCCACGGTTTTAAGTCATCTACATTGACACTTGTTGGAATAAACATTGCATTAAAATTAGCATTCCCTGCACCGTCCGAAAGCATGGGTCTATTTTTCACCTGCTCATAGATCAAATTAACACGAGCGTCAATCGTCAACCTTTTGATCGGCTCAAACATACCTGCCAGATTAAATGACTGCCTATCTAAACCAGAATTAGGAACTACCGATTTATTTTTAACATCAGATGCTGATAAACGGATCGAGCCACCATCGAAGCTCTTGTTTAGAGCAAGCGTATTGGTCCAAGTACTACCTGATCTATAAAAACGATCTAAATTCCCCTTTTGTAAAGAATATGGTCTTTCTTTACCATCAAATTGAACAACAGGTGTACCATCTAATTTTGCTCCCCAACTGGAACTACCGACTTGAGCTGCTGCTTTTTGACTATTTGGTTTTACACCACTAGCCCCTTGCCCATAGATTGTTTGCCAATCAGTTTGGTCAATTATTTGTTCTCCAACAAAGTTACTATTGAAATCAATTGAATTACCTTTTCCAGATTTAGTTGTGATCAAAATTACACCTGCTTTAGCACGTGCACCATACAATGCTGAAGCCGCAGCTCCTTTTAATACGGAAATACTTTCAATATCATCTGGGTTAATATTACTGATCGCGTCCCCTAAATCGGGTGCATTGTCCCACTGGCTTCCAGAATTACCTTTTGAATTGGCATTTCCAACACCTACAGGTTTATTTTCCATGGGAATACCATTAATAACATATAACGGTTGATTCGTCTGACTTATACTGGAAATACCACGAATCGTTACATTCGTCGCAGCTCCCGCTCCCCCAGAAGTACTACCGATATCCAAACCAGCAACCTTCCCAACTAAGGCATTTACAACATTATTTTCACGCGCTTGCGTCAACGATTCACCTTGAACCTGAGTAACCGAATAACCTAAAGAGCGTTTCTCTTTTTTCATACCCAACGCAGTCACAACAACTTCATTGAGCATACGATTATCTTCCGTCAAAACGATTTTAATAGAAGTATCATTACCCAGAACCGGCTCCTCTGAATTGTAACCAGCAAATGAAATGACAAGTGTATTTCCCGTCAGTGCGTTAATGGAGAACTTACCGTTTAAGTCAGTAGCTCTTGCGACTGCAGAACCTTTAACACGAACTGTAGCTCCCACGAGTGGGTTGCCTTTTTCATCTGTTACAATACCTTCATAAACTTTATTCTGTTGCTGGCTGACAACCACCAAACCCTCGTTTGAGATACTATATGTAAGGCCAGTCTTATTAAATAATTTGGCTAAAATATCCGTAACTCGTCCATTCTCAATCTGCATGGAAACCTCCTTATTCAGATTGTCGTTACTTGAGCCATAGACGAAGTAATAGTCACTTTTTTCTTCAATCATTTTAAGTACTCTGCTCAATTTTGTTTTTTGGACATCAAGCGATACTTTTTGTTGGGAATAAACATTAGCCGAAACATTCATTACGACAAATGCACTCATAATCAAGGTTAGTTTCATCCGTATAATGAATCTAAAATGCACAATGTAGCCATTACGCATTTGCAATAAGCAATTTTTTATCATACTTTAGTATTAGGTTTAAAATTCAATAAAGAGCAGCACGTTTTTCCAGAATTGCTGCTTAAGAATTAATCTTTTTTTCAAGGATGGCGTTGGTCCGCCATCCTATTTTTTTTAGTAAATGGTTATTTTTCTTCCATATATCTCATAATTAAAAGGTTCTACTTTTTGTAATGCATTTAATACTTGGTTTATATTTTCTTTTGAAAAAGTCGCTGTAAATCGATAATCTTCAAGATTTCTATTTTTAATCTCTATATCCACATCGTACCATCGTTCTAAGATATGTCGCAATGATTCAAAATCTTGGTCCATGATTTCTAATCGATTATCTTTCCAGGCAATCTCCTTAGAACTGACGGCAGGTTCATCTACTGAAAAATCTTGAATTTTGATTTCCTTAACGTTGCTTTTTAACGCTTCCTTTTTAACGGCGGGGTCTTTTTTAGCCTCAATAAATTGATTTTTATATAAGATAATTTTCTGATTAGGCTTGATAATCATGGAGTTCTCATTAATTCCCTTACTCCGCATCTCAATTAATCCCTCCACTAAAAAAGCTTCAGATGTTCCATCATTAGGATAGGATTTCACATTGAAAGTTGTTCCAAGGACAGAAATATCAAAATCATTCGCGTAAACGACAAAGGGCTTCTCTTTATCTTTTTTAACTTCAAAAAAGCCTTCTCCAGTTAGATAGACATGTCGTGCATGATCATTAAAATCCTTATCAAGTTCCAGTTTACTATCAGAATTTAATGTTATTGTGGTGCCATCTGGCAAATCAAATGTTTTCTTCTCTCCTTTTTTAGTTTCGAATATCTGGGCAGCTACAAATTGATCCAACGGCTCAATTCTTTTAGAATAAAATTGTGTATACCAAAAGTAAGCGAAACCGAAAAGGGCGAGAACTGCAGCAATACGAAATAAGTGAGAGAGATGCCAAGAAAAAATAGAAAGTTCATTTTTCTCCTCTTTAAGGCGCGCTTTCATATGCTCTAACCTTTCATTAACAGCAGGTTTGTTGCCTACAAGAACTTGATATAATCTTTTAGCATGTTGAATCGTTTCTAACTGCTCAGGATGATTGACAATATACTGCTCCCAATATTGTATGCAAGATTTATTTTCTCCAGAACAATACTTCTGGAAAGTATCATCTATTAAAAAGTCTTCAATATTGTTGTAATCTTTTTGGCTCATTCTTTAGGTCTTTATTATAGAGTGCAGAGGATTGTACTTTTTTCCTAAAGAAATTTTAAAATAAAACACAAATAACTGTAAATCAATTAAATAAAATACACGTATTATGCTAATTTACAAATCTTTTAATTCTTGACGTAGTACTTTTAAGGCATCGTACAACGTATTATAAGCAGTTTTCACCGTCATCTGAGTGGTTTCTGCTATTTTTTCGTAGGAATATCCTTCAAAAAATTTAAGATGAATGAGTTGTTTTTGCCGAAAACTTAATTTTTCTAGTGCTTCTTTTAATCGGATCTGAATCCATTCATTTGTTTGTACCTTAATAATAAATTCTTCATATGGCATTTCTATCCAATCATCTTCTGCTTTCACATGTCGCAAAGCAGTTTGTATTTTATGTTGTTTTTCTAAGAGTCGAAGAATTTTTCTTTTTAAAAATGTAATGAGGTATGCCTGCACATTTTCTACGCGATCAAGGCGATCTCGTTTTTCCCAAATGGTAACGAAAATTTCATCTGTTGCTTCACTCGCCAGATCAGCATCTCCACATGTACGAATACCAAAATTCACCAATTCGTTAAATAATGCGGCATATAAATCAAAAAACGCTTGTTCATCACCATTCCGCACACGTTCCCAAAGCAATCTATAGCCTAACTTATTTTTCATTATAATTGGTTAACTTCTTTTTAATTCCCTAAATGTATCATTTTATAGCTATAAAAGAAAAAATTATCAACTATATCTTTAAAAAGAGTTAATATTATTATTTGTACCATAAAAATCCATATTTGATATCAAGCCAATATTCAATTTGATTTTATAAAAAAAGCCTAGCAACGAAATGCTAAGCCTCTAAAACTACCTTATATTTTTTGCTTTTATGCAAAGATCGCTGCAATGCTTTTCTCGGCATAACCAGCACTGGCTGTCATACCTTTTCCGCCGATTCCGGTACGTACATGAATACGCTCACTTACATCCACTTCTAAAATATCATTGTCATGCTGAGCATAAAATCCAGCCCATGAGCTTGCAATCATAGACTGATCCATAGTGATAATACGATTCGCTTCATTCAACATGAGATCATTAATCTTTGAATTAATAGCAAATCCTAATTCATCCAGTTGATTACCTTGTGCATATTCATGTGAATCTCCAACAATGATACTGCCATCTATGGCTTGCTTAAATAAGATATGTATTCCTTGTTCACGCAATTCTTTATAGTGTTCAGGCACTTTTATTTGATGGAAAGATGGACAATATTCTTCGAAACTTTCATAACGTCTTGTCGTAAGCCCTGTTAAAATATTTCCTGGTAAATGCAGATCTTTCATCGGCTTTGTACGCATCATCTGAAGTTTACTGATCTTCAAACCACTATCGTCAAATAATGATCTATAAAGAATCTTGAATTCATATCCATTGCATATGATAACCTTATCAGCATCGAATAGTTGCATATCACTCGTTGTCACTTTAACAAAGTCAGCATAATCCTCGCAAGCCATCACAGTTGTATCATATTTTAATGTATACTGCTCAAACTTAGTCTGCATATAAGCATGTAAGCGATGGATCATTAAATCTGGTTCAACGCTAACCTCTTGTTTAAAAACAATAGCCTCTTTTACATACGTGTCCTTCATCATAGGATAGGTCTGTAAGATCTGTTCTTTTGACCATAGCTCATGCGCATATCCAACCTGCTTATAATGTGCACTTAATTCATGCAGCATCTGTACTTCATCTGCGTCGGATGCAATATAGATACTGCCATTATTGCGAACAGAAATATCCATTTCATTTTGAATGGACTTATAGATTTCTAAACCTCTAACACCATAATCAAACCATTTTCCAGACATCCCTGATGGCACAACCTGTCCAAAATTGCGTACCGTTGAGCTTACCGGATAATTATCTTTCTCCAATTGTAGAACGCGTAATCCTTTTACCAAAGCATGGTAGGCATGGAAAGTTCCTAAGATTCCTCCTCCCACTACGATTAGATCATATTTACTCAAATTCATTTTATGTATTTTTATTAACTTATTTGAACATCACTACTATTCACACACCAGGGTTTCTCTTCCTCCTGTTCCTGTTTATCCATCGCTTCTTTTTTACGCGCAAAATAATATAAAGATAGTAAGGATAATCCCCCACCGATGATAGATGCGAAAAAAACCAATTGTATGAAATAACTTCCCCACGTCACGGAATTAGGTAATAACTCCTTATTCAGTAAAACTATAAAGCTGCCTAAATATCCGATCGAATCTGCCAAGTACATGACAAAACCTATATTGCTTTTCATTTTGTATGTAGCAATCATCCTTTCAAAAAAGATGGCGTTGTACGGGATATATGCTAAATAAAGACCAAGCCCTACCAGCAACATCCAACTTAATCCATCGATAAGTTGATGGCTAAAAAGATAAGTAGAACCACCTGCTATAAGAAAACCTACTATAATCAACATGTGAATCAATTTAAATGCTTTTAAATTATCTTTCACCACAATCAACAATGCCACCAGTACCAATACAATCAAAGCAATTATACCGTCAACTTTTGCAAAAATGCCATTGCCTTTTACATGCAGCATTTCCCAGATTTCAATTTCAAAATTATCTCGAACATCCCTGATAATTGTCAACATGGTATAAATAACAACAGTGAGCAAAATTCCAGGTTTAAACATTTTAAAAAACGCTTTTCGACTAGTACTATCCATCGCTACTCGTTCTGTTCTCAAGGCTTTATCCTGTTCTGTTGGTCCCGGTGCGTGCTCTAACAACCAGACACAACCGATAAAAGGAAGTAAGAATAAAAAACCTGTACAAAAGGGCATCCAATACTCATCAATTGGAAAAGTAGCCATTAACCAACGTCCCACTGTTTTAATCAAACCTGAAGCAAAAATCAAACTGACAGCCATAACTGCTCCCATTATTTCTGTATAACGTCTACCTTCCAGATAACTAAAAACCAAACCCCACACCATACCTAAAGGAAATCCATTCAATAAAAGAAAAATAATATTCCAAGGACGTGGACACCAAGCAAATGCTAACAAACTTAACCACGAAATACAAATCAATATAATCAGATAGCGTCCACGATTCTTTTGCTTACTTTCTGCAATAAATTTTATACCATAAAATTTAGAGAACATGTACCCGACCATCTGAGTAATAACTAAACAGACTTTATAATTGATTCCCCATACTGAAGCATCATCATAAGATGCGGCAGTAAAAGATTTTCTAAATGAATACATACAGGTATAGCAAAGAAATGCTGTAAGTGCCAATATCATGGCAACAGAGCGTTCATCCAGTTGACTAATACGTTGTTTAAATCTTTGCGTTAATTCCATTATTTAGACATTTGGTAAATGTGATTTTTTTCCACAACCAAAAGTAAACTTCAAAGATTAACACATTACTAAACTTCTGTTAAGTATTTGTAAACAAATATAGAAATAAATTGAATTAAGCCTAAAACAAAAAAAGACTTTCTATGGGAGAAAGTCTATAATATGATCTTAAATGAGTTCGCTATTTTTTGTTCTGCTCAAAAAAGTAAACAATTAACATGATTGCTTTATCTTTTCCGATGTTTCGCGGTGTATGCGATAGACGTCCATTAAAGAAAATAGAATCACCTTCATTAAGGACAATAACCTGATCCCTAAATACATATTCAACCTGACCACTCAAAATATACTTATATTCAAAGGCTTCAGTCTCCACCATAGGCCGTTTAGCATCTGGAAGAAGTTCCAATAAGACTATGTCTAAAGTAGAGCTATCAATAGAAGAGGTTAATATTCGCTTATAATGAAATCCAATTGCTTGTTCCTTTTCAAACTCTTCGTAATTTTCTTTCCTTTTGACGATAATGGGTCCCAATGTACTATCGGAATTAAAGTCTTTAAAAAATTCATTTAAATCCACATCAAGTGCATTGATGATATTGATCAAAACAAATAAAGAAGGAACTGTTCGGTTATTTTCAATCTGAGAAATCAACCCTTTACTGACACCAGCTTTATGGGCTATTTCTTGAATGGTAACCCCGTTAATCTTGCGGATTTCCTTAATTTTATTACTGATCTTAAATATTGTATTATCTTCCATAATTAACCTCAAAAGTACACAAATAATTACCCTGATGCATATTAAGTTTTTATTATCACAAAAACAATTAATATTATAGCACAACCATAAATTAGTAAAAAGTATAATCATTTCCAAGTTTTATCAGCTTTCAAACTTGAATGAAAATTTTGCACAAGAAAGTTTCATAGCATATGTTAACAATTTCTTATGTTGCAAAAGTCGTAAAGCATAAATAGTGTTTGTTTCGTATTTACAAATACCTATGATGTGCTATTTTATTATTTGCTAAACTCTAAATGTTGTATGAGAGTTTTTATTTGGCAAATTTTAATAAAGATTTAAAACAAGAAAAGACGAACTGATGGTTCGCCTTTTCAAAAATCAAAAATGTGTTAGTTAATGTTGAAAACTATATACGTTTCCAGCAAAATCTGTCACATAAAGTAAATCATCTTTTACAAGCACCTCTGCTAAAATTGGAGCACCTAAATTAATTTTATATTTTAATTTGCCCTGTGGATCTAGACGGTAAAGAAATCCATCCGACGCACCAAATACAAAGTCAGTTCCAACTTGCTGCGGAGCTGCCTCTACAGTTGCAACTAACTTATTTTGATCGGGTGAACTATACGATGAGGTATAGATTAAAGCCTCTCCAGTTGTGAAATTCCATTTTTCATTCAGCGTATTCTTATCCAAAGCAACAATTCCTTTATCCGAAGTCGATAGTAATAATTGTTCGCCACTTATTACAGGCGTTGCCATTACTTTGAAATCATAATCAAGTGTCTTTTTTCGTAAAACGTTTCCTGATAATCTATCTAGCACAAATACCGTATTTAATCCAGTTGCATATACTTCATTACCTACTACCGCAACTCCACCACTTCTAAAACGTAGACCATCCTCATTTTTCTTCCACATCAATTTACCTGTCTTGCGGTCATGAGCAAATAAACTGTTCCAATTAGCTCCTGTAAACAACTGATCTTTGGTTACTATGATCTCTCCTGGCATTGCCTCTCCCCCATTCCAATCCTGATTTCTCCATAGCTCTTGACCAGTCTTTAAATCTAAAGCGGTCAGATAAGAACCGTAACCAGTATAGTATACTCCTTCATAAATTGCTCCGGCTGTAACATAACTTGGTAATCGTCCCTGGCTTAATTCTTTCTTCCAAATCAGCTTCCCAGTTTTAGCATCCACAGCGTAGGCATTTCCTGCCACATCAGTTGCCGCAACAATGCCATTTTCATAACGGAGTTTCTGTTTGATGGAATTAGCTGTTGAAAAAGTCCATTTAGTCTTTCCTGACTTTTCGTCTAAAGCTACAATTTGGGACTTACCATTTCCACCATCATCAAAAGTTGCTCCCAAAACGAGACCTTCTACAAGTAATGGACTCACTTTCCAAGTGTTTCCACCTAAGTTTCCAGTCCATTTAAGTTGAAGCTGATTTGCTTTATCATTCACTCCAAAAGTTTCTTTTTTGGTTGCCTGGGTACCATCATTGTAATTGACTTCAATAAAAGCAGTACATGTTTTATTACTTACATTCATAAGAGGTTCTGTCTCCCATGACCAATCTGATAATGGTTTAAACGGTGCATAGGCTACTTGATTGCCTTTACTATCAAGTACTCGCACGTGGACAGATGCTACATCTCGATTACTATCGTATACTTGCGCACGGAAAGGAATTTTCCCTTTTTCAGTGCTTTGTAATGCCGGATCTATCAATTGAATATGATCAAACAAATTACTGTATTTTGGAGCAACATCTTCAACACCATCTTTAGTAACTTTAATATGCAGAAACTGGCCAACAGCATGATCGATCCCCCCCTTATTAGGTGCATTTGTACTAATAACACGAACACCGCTGCTTGCATTAACAAAAGAATAGTTATTATGCCAGTGACCGAATAACCACGCTTTTAATTTATATTTCTTTAAATCGATTTCCTCAGTCTTTCCCTTTAGAATAAAGTCAGGTCCGATATCAAAATCGTGATTAATAAAAATAACCGGTTTATTCTTATCCTTCAATTCTAGATCCTTCTTCAACCATGCGATAACTTGATCTCTTGTATAACTTGGTTTATAATCGCCTCCCCACATCGGCGTAACAACAAAGTGTGCAGGACCGGCATCAAAAGAATAATAGGTCGGACCAAACAAATCTTCAAACAATTTTTCACCATATTCTCCTTTTACGAGATCATGATTGCCAACAGCATAATAAACAGGTAAGCCCATCAGTTGGCTATTTACTTGCTGCGCATGAAAACGCATGCCTGGTTCATAACAGATATCACCGGTATGCATAATCAAAGAACTTTTTTGATTTGCAGCATATTTACGGACATTCTCAATCCATGGACCATACAAATATGTTTCGGTATCTGTTATTTGAATAAAATTTAAAACATCCGGATCTTGAGAAGTATCCTCAATAAGTCCCATTGAATACTCTTTACGGTCAGGACTTATTTTTAAAAAATGACTTTTTGCAGGCTTGAAACCAGCCGGAGCAGTTACAAATACAAATCGTGCTGCAGGATTTGCTGGTATTTCGAACTGTCCATTTGCATCTGTTTTCAAAACCTGATAACCATCGGAAACAACAGCATGCTCAACAGTACGTTCGCCACTGTCGAACTTACCATTTCCATTCGAATCGATAAAGATATGACCTTTATACTGTGCATTTGCAACACCCATCCCTAGTGCCAATAAGGATGTCAATAGATAATACTTTTTTTTCATTTTACAGTTTATCGTATATTAACTTTTAAAGTTGTTTTGTTTGTAATGAACCTAATTATTTTAACTTTTTGTCAGCTAAAAATAAAGCTACTCATTGGTACTATTAAATCTGATCTTTGAGATAGGTTATTGATAAACCTTAACCCAGTCAATGATCATTTCAACTGGCAGTTGTTTCTGATCGACTTTTCCAACCCAACTACCGCCTAATTGTTGATCAATTAATAGAAAGAAAGGCTGATCATATGGCCATTGTGATTTATCAACCCCTTCTATGCGAGGATATGTAAACGTATCTTTACCATTTAACTGGAATACAATTCGATCAGGATACCAGCTTATACCATATACATTATAATCACCTGCATTGATCTTAGCTGTTCCGCCGTGTTGAGGATTTGTTTTTTGTCCTAAATCTAAGGTATAATAGGAGTGTGTTGTTTGGTAGATGATGGAATCAGAATTTAAATGTTCCATAATATCGATTTCTCCATTTTTTGGATATTTTCCATATTTATCTAATTCCGCTAACATCCACATAGCTGGCCATGCACCTTGAGCACTCCCAAGTTTCGCACGGATCTCCACTCGCCCATATTGAAAAGCGAATTTTCCTTTACTCCAAATTCCTCCTGTCAGAAATGGACGGGGATCTTTTGTCAGATCAGTATTATTAATTCCCTTCAAAATCAGTTTACCATCTTCCATTGCAAAACAGGCATCGTCTGTACTCATATGGCGATTCCAATCGGCGCTACCTGCAGAAATTCTTGTCCATTTTGTCGTATCAATGGAGGTTTCATTAAATTGATCTTCCCAAACCAATTTCCATTTTTTAGCTTCACGAGCGTCGCTTTGAATGTACACATAGGGATGTGACTTTGGATGATTGCTTACCCTACAGGAAGTGATAAGTACTAGAAAAGAAATAGCTGTTAGAAAATATTTAAACATGGCAATAAATGGTTTTTTTACTATTGTAATTAAACTTAAAAGAGTTCAAATTTGTACTCAAATCTGAACGTGATCTTAATCCTTATTTTTGAAAAACTTTAATGGGCTTACCTCTCCAAGCCTCATCTTGCTCTGCTCCCAATAACCAGGTCAATGTAGGTGCAATATCATAAATTAACATTGGTTGATTTACCTGCTGTCCTTTTGGTACACCTGGACCAGTCATGATAAAAGGTATTTCAACTTCAGCTAACGATTTACCTCCATGTCCTTTGTCAATACCGCCGTGATCAGCTGAGATGACAAAAATAGTTTCTTTCTCTATTCCTGCTTCTTTAACAGCTTGTTGCAATTGCGTAATTCTACGGTCTACATTTTTCAGTTCTGCATAATATTCCGGAGTATTATGTCCAATGTTATGTCCTACACCATCAGGTTGATCAAAATGCACAAAAGTAAGCGTTGGTTTATCTCTTTTTATAACTTCAATTGCCTTTTCTAATGTCTTATCCTCGTTGTCTTCCATATTATACACTTGTTGGACAATATTTTTATCAATGAGGTAACCGATACCTGGCCAACTGTGTATCACTGCAAAAGTAGCCTTAGGGTTTTTAGATGCTACTGCATTAAAAATTGAAGGAAATAGACCAGTCTTCGTTGTTTTTATCGCTGGGATTTCGGGCGTCTTACTTCCCCACTCTGTAAAACCATGCATTGTTGGACCAGCTCCCATCAACATAGATGCCCAATTCACCGCACTTGATGAAGGCAATACTGTTCTGACGTGAAGGCTATAGCTTCCATCTTTCATCATTTGTTCCAAAGTGGGCATTTCAGCTTTTGGGATTGCATAAGCACCTAATCCATCAAAACCAACCAGCACAACGTGTTTGATTTTTCCAGTCTGCGCTTGACTAATGGTTTGTGCAAAAAATAGGGCAATTAAAAAAATAAGGTTCTTTTTCATTATAATACAATTGTTTTAGTAATCATTACTAGTTGCTATCTGTATCATTTAGCTCCTACTTTAGGTTTTAAAAGTAGTAAAGCTTTTAGTAATACAGTATTCATTTTTGATTGCTGTCATTCTTAAATCATACAAATTTCACTTATAAATGAATCAAAAAAGGTAAAAGGCTTGATTTTGGTTTATTAATATTAAAAATTACTCGATAAAGTTAATCAATATTAAACAATACCAATTCATAACGAATGTCTGTATAACAAGATATTTACACAGAGATCCAAGTATTAGGCTGATTTAAAGTAGCGCTTACAATTACCTAACAAGATGTTTACATAGCAAAAAATAGCGAGTCGTTAATTTTGGTTAATTACGAGATGAGCATAATTAGAGTAAGAAATGGGAATTTCTTTATGAACTTGCTAAAAGTAAACTAATCATGATCAAAAGGAAGAGGATCTTTCAAAATAAATCGAAAATCCTTTTTTTCACCATTTCTTTCTATTTTCATTACGATCTCCTTTCCATCTTCCGATTTCATTAAGTTTGTTAAATCCTCCAGTGAGTACGAAGTTGCCTTTTTACCATTTATAACGAGAATTTTATCATCTTTCATAATCCCAACCAATTGAGCAGGTGAATTTGGTCTGACCATATCAATTTTAAAAAGTGTTTTCAAAACAAACTTAAATTGGACCTTATTATCGAAATTAACTTCCTTACTACCATCCTTCTTCAAGGCAACCGGAACTTCTTCCTTTTCCCATTTGACACCATCATGGATAATCTCTAGACCACTCATATTGAGATAATAGAATTTATCAAAATTTTTATTTTTACTTAGATAAAGTTGATTATTGGGGTAATCAAAAATAATTTTAAAACGTCTCAACAGTTCATTACCAACTGAACCTATCCTATCATTGATCATCTTTGCATTTTGTATAGATTCCAATTCCGGATAAGCGACTAAAGGATATGACATAGTAAACGGACCTAAAGACAATTTCTTGATTCGATTGCGGAGTCCATAAATTTCTCCGTTGAAACCCTGACCGATATAGTCTTCTATAAAAGGTGCGCGAACTTGATAATTTTGTATTTTATCTTTTAATAATAAAACAGCATCACTATTTCCCATATCAATAAGTGCTTTACCGTCGATCTCGCCTTCATTCTGCTGTATTTTGATCGCAACATAGGGGCGACTTGAAATTATCTCCAGTGGTAAGGATGTCATTTTGGACCATGATTTTGGATTGCTATCGGTGGGATACACCGTTATTCGCTTTTTTATGAAATCAAATGCAATCTTATGATCAGTAAAAAAACGACTTCCCAATATACCGTTTACCTCTACGCCTATACGTGATGAAATATCAATATGTTCATTATCTAATATAAAAATAGGATGATCGATATCTTCCATTTTTTTACCAACCACCACATGATTATTGATCGCTAAAATACCGTCAACACCGGTATTCCGCCCCAGACCCTGAAACTTATTTTTAAAGATTGTACTATCGACTTCACCTAGAGATTTTCCAAAGACCATTGTTTCTTTTACTCCAGTGTCGAGCAGAAAATTCATCATAAAACCATTTACCTCTACAGGTATTATAACGAGATTATGTACAAATATAAATGGGAAACTTAGCTTCTTGTTTTTATGCAAAACGAATCCTGATTGCCCAAAAGCAACTTGGAAAAGCAAACATGTCAACAATAGGAGGCCTATTTTCATGAAAGTCTATATTGGTATAGACAATATACGAAAAAAGGAATAAGCTACTCGATTTTGAATTAAATAATTCTCAATGACGACTTGATAAACAGTTATATTATAATATTAAATTATATTCATAAAAAAAGCCTCCAAAAAGCTTAAATCTTCTTGGAGGCTTTGAATTGAATCAAGGCTTTAATAGTAATATTTATTCTAAGCCTTTATTATAGTCTGACTCTCTTAATGGAATAGACCATGTCCATTTATTTTTATCTTGAGGATTGATGGTAACGGCTAATGACGTCAAGAAATTTCCTCCATTTGCATGCGCGTTTCGAATGATCGGATCACCCCATCTTTTCATATCAAACCAGTCAAATCCTTCACCCCAAAGCTCAATTGCGCGATATAATTTGATTTCCTTTAATAATTCTGCACCTGTTTTTGTACAATTATACTTTGCATCTCTACCAGAAGAAGAATTTAATTCATTCAAAGTAGCTTGAACCGCAGTTGCCGGCTTATTTTGGAAATATTTAGCTTCAGCTTCAATCAAGTACATCTCAGCAGCTCTAAAGTGATTCAGATTACCTACACCAGGAAGATCTTTTGCTTTAAATTTAAAATTCATATAAGCATAAGGAACCGCTGTCGATTGTAAATCTGGAAATGTACGAAACGCTCTAGCTTTCATTTCAGGACCTGCAATACCAGTCGCTGTTGTATATGCCTCACCTTTAGGATCCAAAAATAGATCTCTTCTGATATCAGAAACAGGGATTTTATCAAAAAGCTCTCTACTGATAATTTTTGGTGTTGTTCTAGCAGCACTAGCAGTTGAATTATAAGCTATATAGGATTGGAATGAGTAAAAGAATAATGTTTCATCTGCCGCACCATAACTACTCCAAATCCATTCTCCATTTGGATCATAAAATCCGCTCTTATATTCATCATTATTCATCAATTTATAATTTTCGCGAGCGAGAATAGCAAATTTTTCAGCATTTACATAATCTTGTTTATTCAAAGCTGCTCTTGCATAAATAGCATAAGCGACATCTTTATTAACCTGAAAGTTCTTCCCTGATTCGCGGTTTAATTTTGACTCATCGTACATGGATATCGCATCGCTTAAATCCTTATAAATTAAATCATAAGTCTGTCCAAGAGTGGACAATGGCATATCACCCGTAGACACATCTGTTCTTAAAACTAAGCCGCCAGTTTGTCCATTGTTTGAATCACTCCATCTATTACCATAAATTTGAGCTAACATCATGAAGCTGTATGCTCTAAAGGTTAAAGCTTGAGCTTTTATAAATTGTTTTTCTGCAACTGGCCCCTCTGCACCATCAATATTTAATACAATTTCATTTGCGTTCGAAATTAATTTATAGTAATAATACCAAGGATAATATAAATAGATACTCGTTAAGTTCTGATTATAATTGGAGTTAATGATATCAGCCCAACCACTTAGATTGACAAAAAAATTGTTACCTGGGTAGTTACCGTAGTACATCTTTATTGTGCCCTCACCATTGAAACCTTGACTACTTAAATATTGTTGTGTCATCATCTTGGCAAGACCATTTACAGCAACTTTAGCACTTTTTGTGGTTGCAAAAACTTCAGATTTCTCTACAGAGTCTGTAGGACGTGTATCTAAATAATCTTTACTACAAGACGAAAGAGAGACAACTCCTAATAATAATAACTTTATATAATTAATTTTTTTCATTGTTTAAATTCTTATAGTCCAACTTTTACACCAAAAGATACAGTACGAGGAGTAACCCAAGCATTTGTACTTATACCGTTCCATTGTTGTTGTGGGTTCATACCTTTACGCTTTGTCATTGTAGCCAAATTTTCTATTCCTGCTACTATTGTTACTGAAGATAAATCAATTCTGTTGATCAACTGCTTTGGCAAACGGTATCCAAATGCAATATTTTTCACAACAAGATATGATCCGTCTATAAGAAAGCGGTCACTCGTAAAATTATTCATATTACTTTGTGAAAAGTTGATAGCTGGAATTCCATTAGGATCTAATCTATTTTCAGATGTCGTAGTCATTCCTTCTGGCATACCAGACCATGAGTTCATAATATCTGTGTGCAAAGCTCCAGGAGTTCCTGACATACTCATTAAATCTCTGTAGGATGAGTCAAAAACTTTACCTCCAATTGCGTAGGTAAATAAAGCTGATAAACTGAAATTTTTATATTCAAAGTTTGTATTGAAACTACCGCTCATTTTTGGGATAACCGAACCGGACCAGTCTCTTACACCATAAGTTGAAGCATTGGTAACATAATATTTGCCATTGATTTCAACAAGTTCGGCTGCAGGTATTGCCGCCTTATCAGGCGCAGAACCATTCACATTAAATCTTTCTGTATCTGCTAAATAGAGTGATTTACCTGTCATCTGGTCTACCCCAGCATATTTGAACATCCAAAAATCATAACGTCCACCACCTTCAACCCATTTAAAGTTTCCAGTTATAACGCCATTTTCTCTGTTTTCCTCTGGCAAACTTAAAATTTTGTTGGTCAACCACGTCGCGTTAGCACCAACGTTCCATCTCCAACCTTCACCTCTTAATACATCTACGTCGAAAGTTAATTCAATACCTCTATTAGACATTGATCCAATGTTTTTAGTTACAGTTGAAACAGCAGTACTTGTTGAGTTAGGCCCCGCTGATAACGGTAAATTAAGATCAAAAATCAAATTTTTTGATTGTTTATTGAAATACTCGATACTTAAGTTGGCACGTTTGAACAATTTCGCTTCGATTGCTGCAGAAAATGAGCTAGAAGTTTCCCAGATTAAGTCTGGCGAAGGAATCTGACTTTTATAAACTGCTCCTGCATTTGCATTTTGATCCATTGCATATAATGATAAATGCGCATATTTTTTTGCACTTTCATCATTTCCTACTTCTCCATAAGACGCTCTTACCTTAAGGTCATTTACTGTATTTAAAGCATTCTTGAAGAAATCTTCTTTCGATACGATCCAACTACCGCCTAATGACCAAAAGTTACCCCAGCGATTATCTGCACTAAAGCGAGAAGATCCATCTCTTCTAATAGATGCTTCCGCAAAATATTTCCCTTCATAATTGTATCGAGCACGAGACAAGTAACTTTCTACACGATAATCTTCTTGATAATCATACAAAGAAGTAATCTTTGTAAAGTTGATCATATCAGTTTTACCAGCGAAGATTTCATCTGTCTTATACCCATAAAGGTAACTCATGTTATCATAATAATTTTCATGACCCGCCAATACATCAATGTGATGCGCGCCAAAATCTTTATTCCAAGTTAACAATTGTTGGGTTGTATAATTCTTGTATCTATAGGTACGTCTTGCAGCACGGCCCTGCCCTACTCCATCACCGATAATCGCGTTATTATAGGTACGACGCTCAGAGTTACGTACATTTAAATCACCATTAACCGTAAAAGTAAAATCCTTTAAAAACTTAAATTCTAGAAAAGCTCTACCGTTCATTGTATTTTTAATGGTTTGATCGCTATTCAATTCATTTTCCCAAATTGTGTGGCGTCCCACATATTGCAATCGTGTAGATTCTCCATTATCGTACTGTTTTTCTCCCAAAAGACCTGGTGCATAACCTCCATCTGCATTATGTAGATGAATTGGATAAATAGGTGCAATTGAACGTGCATAGTTAAAAGGATTTGTAAATGAACCAGCATCATCTGTGGAACCGCTAATTCTATCCGAAATCTGGTGAGAACCAGCTAAATTGAAACCATATTTAAACCAATCTTTAGCTTGAAGTTCAGCATTCAATCTTCCCGTAAACCTTTTTAATCCAGAATTTTTAATATATCCCTTTTCATTTAAATATCCAGTAGAATAGAATACTTTAGCTTTATCAGTTGCAGTAGTTCCATCAATATTATAATTTTGGCGATGCCCAACACGATCCACCTCACTAAACCAATCTAAATCGTCACGATATCCATTTTTTATTTGTGCATCTGAAACCAATTTTCCATTTTCATCAAATAATTTATTATCCTCTTTATCGTAAATATTTAATTTCAGGTAGTTACTAATTAAAGACTTGGAAGCCTCAGCGTTAGCTAGCTCTGTTGTTGGATAAGCTTTGGAGTTCGTGCTCAACAGGTTATTTCGGTATCCTGTCCACATAGCTTCCATAAATTGTCTATCATTTACACGGCTATATTCAGCAATTCCTCTTGAGTAAAATCCTTGATCTGTCGATACATTAACCTGAGAACGACCAATCTTTCCTTTTTTTGTTGTAATAATGATTACACCGTTACTTGCTCTACTACCGTATAGAGCAGATGAAGATGCATCTTTCAATACAGAAATACTTTCAACATCATTGGGATTGATATCAGAAATATCACCACCAAAAGGCACACCATCAACTACATATAAAGGGTCATTAGAGCCATTTAAGGATGAAAAACCGCGGATTCTAATACTTGGCTCATCACCAGGCATGCCCGAAGTATTATTTATTTGAATACCTGCTGCTGATCCTTCCAAAGCTGCAAAAGCATTTGTTACTGGTCTTTTTTCTAAATCTTTTGCTCCTATTGATGATACAGAACCCGTTAGTGATTCTTTTTTAGCAGTACCGTAAGCGACAACAACAACTTCATTAAGCTCTTCTCGTGAATCTTCCAAAGTAACATTAAATGTTGAAGCACCTTCTTTAACGATTAATGTCTTTTCGCCATATCCTAAGGATTTAAAAACGATTATCTTTCCCGTAGGTACAGAAAAAGAATAGTTTCCATTTGAATCGGTTTGAGTAGCTTGATTTGACCCCTTTACAACTATTGTCACTCCAACTAATGGCTTGCCATCAGCGCCTACAACGCGACCAGCAACCTTTTTCTCTTGAGCAAAAGCGACCGATGTCAGAATCATACTACCCACCACAAAACTGAGTAATGTTTGTTTCATATGTTTATTTTTATGTAAGTGTGTAAAGTCTTAATTAAAGACTTTGGTTAAGTAACTTCGTTTACCAAACAACTATAAATCAATATTTTAATATTTTTCAAACAGTTCGTCACTAATCGCTTTTACGCAATCGATTGCATTTTGTCTCATGCATGTGACTATTTGTCAAGTTTAATATTTAAAAGAAATACGATTGTATAGCGCTTGGGTGCTTTTCAATATGGCAGATTTCAAATATTTTAAAAATATTTGTTTAACTTCATGTGTTAAATAATGTTAAAACCAAAGTTATAATATTATTTTTATTAAGCAAACTTTTGCAACTATTTTTTTTATATTGGTAATAAAACGCAAGATAAATAAGTTTAAACACATGAATTTTTGATTATAATTTTTAAAATCAAAAATTCATGTAGCATTACGCTAACTAAGAAATTATATTGGAAAGCTCGATAGGTAACCATTAAAAATCGTAAATTAATATTTCGAAATAAAAAAGATGACTATTATTAGATCAATTTGAGAAGTATTAACTTTTTACAAGTAAGATAAGGAGAATGTTTAGAAATAATATAATTTGCAACTAACTGCAACATCTACAAAATTAAGACAGCGATTATTCAACCCTATCGCTCACTTTTTCAAGATATTACAAAACAATAAGTGATTGGTAAATACAGTATCTGTAATTGTTAGTAAATTTTATTTTTTTTCAAAATATTATAAGTAGAGACTTTCCATATTCATTTTTCTTTGTCTGCGGGATATAAAAAAGGAAGCTAGCGTACTATTATCATTCAATACAAATCTTTAATAATTACAAAAACATTGAAACACAAAATAAGCTTGCTTTATGAAACCATTTTCCACGAACTTATACACGAATAGACAATATAGGCAAAAGAGGATAAAAATTACATCAGAATTAAAGTAAATCATCTTAGAAATGATATGCACCTAAACTTTAAGACATACTTTTTGAGACAATAATATGCTGATTAATAAAAATAGATCATAGAGAGAAAGTCAATTGGGCTACTTGCATTTCGAAAAATTATAGCATTGATAAGGACAAAAATGATATAAGATCTTTTCGTTGGAAATTTATAAAAGCAGATAAATTATGTATTTTAAAAATTTTATTAAATAAAATCCCTCCTTAAAAATTAAAGAAAAAAATCCCCGACTTCATGACGGGGATTTAATTGAAACTTTTTTAGAAAACTTCTGTATCTAGTTATATCCAGGATTATTAGGTAATAATAATGAATTCGTATTGATAGCCGATTGTGGTATAGGATATAGCTCATCATTTACGGAACGCTTTTTAGCTTCCAAAAATACAGTGGCCATAGATTTTGAAGGATTAGAAATAGAAGGTGTTCTTCTCATGTCCATCCATCGAAGATTTTCAAATGCGAATTCTACACGACGCTCTTTAATAATATCACTTAAAGTAACTGTACTTAGATTATTTAACCCTCTATTTTTTCTCACAAGATTAATATTAGCAAGTGCATTCGATGGTGAAGCCGTTAAATCACATTCCGCAACAATCAAATACATTTCTGATAATCTAAGAATATAATATGGATGTGCTCCATTTCCTGAAGGATCTTGATATTTTTTTGAATACCATCCTGGATTAGCAGTAGGAGCCTTTATCTCTTGAATTGAAGCGGCTTTACGCTGATCACCTTCCTCATAAGCAGAAACCAAACTCTCATCAACCGGAAGCTCTGCACGACCACCACCAGGCATTGTTGGATGCTGCAGGAAAAAGTCTAATGAATTGTCTCCCTCTGTTGGAGTATTCGCAAACTTAAAGATATGCTCTCGTGATTCAAATGGTGTTGTAAACATATTAGCGTAACTACTTTCGATTGCAAATTTACCCGAATTTATTACTTCCATCGCCATTTGTTTGGCCAAAGCTTTATCACCTTTTATTAAATATACCCTTGCTAAGAGAGCCTTTGCAGCTTCAACAGATACTTTATTACTGTTATCAAATGGGGCTGGGTTTTCGATGCTTAACTTAAGATCATTGATGATTTGGGTATAAACCTCATCCACTGAATTCCTTGGAAGTTCAACAATATCTCGATTTAAAGCTATTGGTACTGCTCCAAAAATAGTAACTAAACGATAATAACCATATGCTCTAAAAAAGTAAGCACTTCCAAGTAGTTTTTTCTTAGTTGCTTCTTCAATAGTACTGGATCCATTGACAATCTCAATTAAATCATTTGCTCTTTGAATAGCAACATACGGAAAATTAAAATATCTTGATACTAGCACATTATCAACTAAGATTGCATTATTATCAACTTCTCCATGTTGAAAAAACGTAGCTCTATATTTTAGGTTGTCTGCAGATAAATCTTCTGTAACATAACTTAGATAAGCATAATTAGATCCAATATTTCCAATTTGAAAGGCATCGTATATTCCGTTCAAAAGTTTATCACCTTCAGCTCCGCCCACCAATTCTGGAGCAACTGAGTCACGGGGTAATAAATCTAACTTGCTATCGCATGATGCTAAGTGCCCAGCAATTAGTAATACCCCTATTGATTTTATTATATTATTTTTCATTTTAAAAGTCTCTTTTATAGTCCCAAATTAATACCTAACATAAATGTCTTAAATTGAGGAATAGCTCCTTGATCGACACCCAAACTGGAAACAGTCAACTCTGAACTCACCTCTGGATCAAATCCAGTATATTTAGTAAATGTTAGTAAATTATATGCACTAGCATAAATACGCATATTGCTGAACTTTGCTTTTTGTGCCAATGATTTTGGAAGATTATATCCTAAAGTAATTGTTTTCAAACGTAAATATGATCCATCTTCTAAATATCTAGAAGAACGTTGTGTATTATAAGTTCCTCTGGTTCCACCAACAGCACGTGGATATTTAGCATTTGTATTTTCTGGAGTCCAACGCTCATCATAGTATTCTTTAAACATATTTGTCGCTGGAGCGGTTGCAGTTACAACTCCTCCCATACTACCGTATCCACCCGTTCCTTCTGCACCTAAATTATAAACATCATTACCATAACTGTATTGAAAGAATACATTCAAGTCGAAATTTTTATATGCTAAATTATTGGTTATACCTCCATAGAATTTAGGAAGAGGATTTCCTAAAAACTGTCTATCTGCAGAAGTTACAGTGCCAGAGCCATCGATATCTTCATATTTCATATCTCCTGTTTCTGGATCCACTCCCAATGATTTAATTAAGAAAAATGATCCCAACGGTTGACCTACTGCATGTCGCACAACAAATCCTTGATCAATTGGCTGATCATTAAATAATTTAGTTACTTCATTTTTATAAGTAGAAAGATTTAAAGATGTTGACCATGTAAAGTCACTTCCTGTGAAATTTCTAGATGTAATTTGGAAATCAAAACCAGATCCTTTTATATTTCCAATATTTTCTAAAATAGTTGTAAAACCTGTAGTTGACGGAATTGGTCTATTAAGTAATAAATCTTTTGTTTTCTTATTATAATAATCTGCAGAAATTTCTAATCTATTATTAAATAAACCTAAATCAATACCTATATCAATTTGATCTGTAGATTCCCATTTCAGATTAGGACTACCAATAGCTGATAAAGCAAAACCAGGAGCATCTAAATAGTTAAAACCACCACCTATTGCTCTACGGTATGTAAAGTTTCCAATTCCTTCTTGATTACCTGTCGATCCATACGATGCTCTTACTTTTAACAAACTAATTGCTTCAACACTTTTCAAGAAATTCTCTTGAGATACAACCCATCCAGCCGATACTGATGGAAAATAACCAATTCTACCAGATTTAGGAAACTTAGATGACCCATCTCTTCTTATGGAAGCAGAAAAAAGATATTTACTTTCCCAGCCTAAATTTACACGTGCTAAAGAAGAAGCCATCGCATACTCTGTAAAACTTGCTGTTCCACCTGTGATTGATGCAGCTGATGTTATATATGGTGTTAAATCTGATGGAAAATTAGACCCGTCAACACGATTATTTTCACGCTGATTTTTCTGATATTCATAAACAGCAATAGCATTTAAATCTAAGCGGTCACCATAAAATGATTTATCATAGGATAATGTTTGGGTTGCAAGAATATTACGTGTTTGAACATATCCTGAAGCACCGGAACCATTACTTCCCGCTCCTGATAAAGATGTTAATGGATTATACAACCGTTGATCTAAATATGAAAAATCAATACCGACTGCTGTTTTAAATTTCAATCCTGATAAGATATCAAATTCTAAATATGATGAATTAAATACATTAGAAAGATTCACATAGTTTTTAGATTGAAACATGTGAACAGGGTTATTATAACTATTTGTCGCAAATGTTCCGTCTGGATTATAGATTGGCTGGTCAGGTCTAGCAACTAAAGCACGTGGAAATGGTGAAAAAATACTATTATCAACAGGCGTTTCATCTCTTTCAGTACGTGAAAGTGCAATATTTGAGCCAAACCTAATAAAATCATTAATATGATGTGTAAGATTAGTTCTAAGGGCATATCTTTTAAAACCGCCATTTAGAAGAGCTCCATCTTGATCAAAATAATTAAATGATGTATAAAATTGTGTCTTCTCATTTCCTCCTGAAGTTACGGATACTTGAGCTGAATTTACCCTTGAATTATCCGAAAGAATTTCATCCAACCAATTTACATTATTCTCAGGATTCGCAACCTGATCATTAGTAAATACTTGAGCAAGACCTGCATTGACTGCTGCCTCATTGTATAGAGATCTATATTCCGATGCATTTAGTAAATCTTTCTTTTTAGTCAATGATTGCCATCCGGTATATGCCGAAGCCCCAATAATTGACTTACCAGACTTACTACCACTTTTAGTTGTAATAATTACCACTCCATTCGATCCTCTCGATCCATAAATTGAAGCCGCAGCAGCATCCTTTAAAATTTCAACAGAAGTAATATCTTCAGGATTCAAGTTTGCTAATGGAGAAATTCCCGCTCCTGCATCATTAGGTGTAAATGTATTATTTGAAGGCATTATGACCCCATCAATAACATACAGTGGATTGTTCCCTGCATTAATAGAAGAACGTCCACGAATTTGCACAGACATTGGAGCCCCAGGTCGTCCTCCTCCAGATGAAACTTGAACCCCAGCAGCCTTTCCTTGTAAAGCTTGCTGAATATTTGGCACAGGAATTTCTTTTAAATCATTTGCACCTACCGTCGAAATTGAAGTTGTTAAATTTCTTCTAAGTTGGGTTCCATACCCAACTACAACAACTTCATTTAGAGTATTATCCGAGTCATCCAATGTTACATTAAATGAAGATTGTCCCTCTTTAACAATTAGGGTTTTATCTGCAAAGCCGAGTGAACGGAAAACGATAATTTTTCCGGTTGGAACTGAGAATGAATAATTTCCATTCGCATCTGTTTGGGTAGCTAGATTAGATCCTTGAACAGCTATCGTCACACCAACCAATGGTTTCCCATCAGCTCCTGTTACACGACCACTAACTTTTTTCTCTTGCGCAAATGCAACAGAAGTCAGAATCATACTACCCACAAAAAAACTGAGTAATGTTTGTTTCATATGTTTATGTTTATTTAAGTATGTAAAGCCTTAAAAAGACTTTGGTTAAGTAAATTTCTTTTCATAAAATTTTGAAAACCGAATCTTCTCGTACTATTTTCGATCATTAAAATTCAAATTCAATCAAGATTTTCAATCCATTTTATCTTATCTACAGAAGAAAAACCGCAATCGATTGTCTATTTTTTGTTTAACATATTCTTATAAAAACTATATTAAACTTATGTAAATATTTCGTTGGCCAACGTAGGTACTATCTCTTAGCAATGCTAAATTTCGCCAAATACATTTTTTAATTTTCAAACAACAAGCTTGTTAAAAAATGTTAAAAGCAAAGTTAAAATAATAATTTAATTAATCAACAATCCAAATAGAAAGATATGATTCGAGTTTATTACCTTATAAAATCAACAAATTTTTTTGATGCAATTAAAACTCTTTTAATAGGTTATTGCTACTATAACATAGGATAAAGTACTTTGTCCTGTAGATTTACTAATACTTAAATTGTCATATAGTATTTAGTTTTCTTTTTTTTAGATCAGTTAGTATACTTTGTTAAAAAAATGTTAAAACAAATATATATCATTTTTTAAATTTGAAACACTAAAATGATATGCTAGCATATAAAATCCATCTTAAATAGCATAACTGACTGATATTTAGATAATTATTTTTCAATTCATATGTAACAAAAATCTTTATGTATCAGTTAATTCTGTATAAGGAAGGTTTATTAATAATTGTTTAGACAATTATTAACTATTTAATGAAAGAATAGACACGCAAAAACTGATTTACTATCTGCGTGCCGGAATATTTTTCTGAACAAGGTGCTAATAATGATATTCTACATTTGAATCAAAAAGAGCTTGCATAAGCAGATGATGAACTATTTTCTTCCCTATTAGATCTGGAACTACTATCCAATCTTCTTTACCTCCATAATGAAAGACCAGGGATAACAACCAAATCTTTTCGTTTGTTTTACAGCCAGTTCAGCAGACGCAAACTATATAATCAGCTATTCGAATAAAAAGCAAGCAAGTTGATGAAGTTATCATTAGACACCATCAGCTCTTAAACAGTTTCGAGGACGTGTACCGTAAATACATTGATCTTCAAGAACAGCCCGTTTATAATGCTGGTTATTTCCCTTTTTCATAACCATAAGTGATTTCATTGTGAGATGATGAGCCTCAACAGCAGTGCCAAATGTGGCATCGATTTGGAGTTGTAGTGATTAACATAATTATGAGTTTTAAAATTGTTAATTTTTGATATTTATAAATGTTCACTTAAAGTTCATAAAAAGGAAATCCAAATAATTGTGTTTGTGAGCCCAATTATTTGTGTTTTACTATTCATTTTTTCTAAAACAAGGCGTTACTGTGCTTTATTTCCTGTTTTCAGGAAGCGAACTGTTTAAGCGTCAGCTTCTGCTTATACATACGCTTTAAAACAAAGGTAAATCGGATAATGGTGTTGCTTAGGGGGGGGTAAACAGGGTGTTCCACACCTGATATAGACCTTAAATGATGTTTCAAGTGGGGTGGAGGAGTAGCCTGTAGGAAATGAGATTTTTTAAGAGGATTTTTATAATCAACTCTACAGAGATCTAGGTCTTGTTTTTAAGGAGAAGTTGATCGGATGATGTAGGGGTAACGGGGGTATACCCTTACTTTTTATAATTATCTGTTTGAATCAGGGTGTCTTTCAACTAATTTATTTATGATCTTCATTTTTTTTGGGAGATACAGGATATTCATGGGAGTTGAAATTATTTAATGAAATAATCTTGTGAGCGTACAAACGTTAGTAGTAAAAATATACTCAATTTTAAAACAATAACGTTAACAGGAGAGATTGACTTTTATATCATCGAAGTGTTCGTCGACAACATATCGTATTTCCTGCAGTAGGGTTTCGGAGATTCCCATTTCTTTGAGAGCGTAAATGGTGAGTGGAAGTGTTTGGTTTATTTTGCTGTGTAGAAGATTGATTTGATATCTTTAGGCTTGGAGAACTGATTATTATTTATTGGACAGTACCGTCGCTGGGTTTACCTTCTTTCAGCAATTTTGTTACTCATCTTCAGCATCTATATCAGCCTTGCGGTGATGGGATTGTACTCAAAACTACTATGTGGATGTGCTTCTGTCTTTAATGAATTTCCGTGGCATTGGCATCTTATTGTGAATATTATTCTTTTCAGCCTATCTATATTGGGATGGTTCTTGACTGGACCAACCAACCCCATAGATAATAACCCTGATAAGTGCACAGTTCAACCAATCTCCTATAAGAAGTTTTTCGTTCTACTTATCATCTTCTTTCGTACTGAATTTTGTAGGTTAAGAAAAATATTTCCAAAAAAATTCGCATTATTCCCGGGTAGGCCTGTACAAATTTAAATTATGATACGTGATGGTACACCCTGTAAAAAGAAATCCCGAGGAACAGACAGATCGGTACACCTCGCTAAAGCATGTTACTGATCAATGACAATAAAATAAAGTTTTTTGGAGGACGTTTTTTGCTATTGTAAAAACGGGAACACAAGATGAATATCATTAATTTCATCAAAAAAAATGCAATAGCTATGGTAGCTGCAGTTGCAATAATCGGTTTTAGTTCTTTTAATTTGGTGGAAAACTACAATTCAGCTGGTCTGATGTGGTATCCAGTGTGTGCTACTGGAAATATCTCCAGTACAGGTAATTCGTCCCCTTCGAGTGGATGTAGCGACCAACAACTTCCGATTGTTTGTGAAATACAGTTAGAATCAAAACCAAACGGAACTCCACCTGCAAATCATATCGATGATACGCAGTTAGAGGGAGGATCAGTTCCTTTCTCCTCAGCCAAATTTCGTGAAGAAAACTAAAATCTAACGAATATAATTAAATACCTCCCGCTAATACATACTTTGCGGGAGGTATCTTTTTATATATCATCATTGTACATAGCTACCTAGATCAACTACCACTTGCGGGAACGGCATAGCGTATCGTAAACTATTTGGTTCTAAAGAATATGTCTCTCCTTCTACAATCTTAGTAACTGTTCGTTCTGTATTTTTATGAAGATTCAATCTTTTCAAATCAGTCCACGCAACTCCACGTAATAACAGTTCTTTACGTCGCTCCAATAAAATACGGCTCAATAATTCATCACTTGAAAGATTTGCTATAGGCTGAAAATCTTTATATCTATTAGAAAGCAAAAAATTCAGATCTGCTCTACTCTTATCAAGATCGCCACTCCGCAAATAACATTCCGATCTAATTAAGTATAGTTCATCTGTTGCAAGACCTCCAAAATAATCATTCGGTACAATATATGAACCTTTAAAATTAATAAGACCATTTTTCAAGACAAAAAAACCTTTTTTGCGAAGATCATTATCACTGTACTCTTTGAGTAATTCCGGACTAATATCAATACGTATTGCCGACATGACCTGCGCATAACTTATAGAAGCAGAAATGGATAGGCTTTAGTAAGATCCAAATTATTATAATTTAAAAGCTTACCATTTAACTTTATAGCTTCATCACTATTATGCAAAGCACTTTTATAATCCGCCATTATTAAATTAACACGAGATAATAACATGAGTGCTGCTCTCCTATTAGGTTGGTACATATTAATAGATGTTTCATCAAGCAGCTGAATAGACTCCGACACATCATTTTTCATTTGTAAATAAGTCTGTCCAATAGTAGATCGAATTAATTTAACATCTAAATCAGTATCATCTCTTAGCGGCAATCCCGGTTTACCTATATTTTGTTCGCTATAAGGAAGGCAATAAATCTGTGCCAACTGGTAATAAGTCCATAATCTATAAAACAAAGCTCGACCTTTTACATTGTTATATTTTTTTTGATCGTCAATTTTATCAATTTTATTTAAAATTTCTAAAATCAAATTTGCATAGTAAATTTGATTTTAGAAATTCCCCCAGTTTTCCAAACCAATATTGTCAACAAACAATTCTTCTTTCCACAAATAAGCATTTGCCTGCCATGGAACTAGACTTCGCCAATATGATGAATGTACTATAAAATCTCCTGCATAAATATCGCCAAGTGGGTTTGTTCTCCCTTCATTCATGATTGTTGTCCTATTCAAAATAGCTTCGGCATCTGACAAGGTACTTGGAATTACCAATCCTTTTGAAGAACGAATCTCCAACCATTCTTTTTACATCCCTGAAGAATAACTGTAAAAAGAAAAGTTAAGAGAATGAATATTATCTTTTCAATTTTCATTATAGCAGTTTTAAAATTTAATAATTCATTTTTGATCCAATCGAAAGCATACGAGGAGATAAATAATATGATGCTGATGGAAAATCAGCATCCAAACCCTTTCTATTTTTCCTCCAAAGAATACCCATATTGTTTAAATAGCAATAAACAGATAAATTTGAGATTTTAGATCTCCTTCTCAAAAACTGAGACATTGCATAATCTAGTCGGATATCGCGAAGTCGAATATGGTCTCCTTTCTCTACCAATATTTCAGAACGAGTGTACACCATATCTCTAATTGCTACATTTGCAAAGGGATTAGATGGCACATTCGTTTTCAATTCATCTCCTGGTTGCTTCCACCGATCCAAATAATCAGCATGCATCCCTTTTCCATTAGTTAGCAAAAGACTATATTCCACTGAATTTCTTCTAAAATAATACCCAAATTTGAATGCGATATTAATACTAATAGACAGATATTTCCATTGAAGATTATTTCTAAACGCTCCACTATAAATCGGAATACTGCTTCCGTGATCAACGCGTTTATCTAATGCGAGTCTATTAATATACTTGGTATACTCCGTGTTTAATACTCCATCATTTTCTACCAAAGGATTACCAGTCTGTGGGTCCAGACCATACCAAGGCAAACTATACATTTCATCAATGGACTTATTTTTTATAGGACGATTATCCATACCTCTAATATATCCTGAGACTGAAACTGTATTATTACCATAGTAGTCTGTTACCAAATTACTCGTGCGTGATATCCAGAATTCATTGGACCATTTCACCTTATTCCCTATTCCATTCAATCCTAGGGTTAAATCGAATCCCTTTGTTTCCATCTTCGCATAATTACGCTTAAGCTTTGCTTGCGTACCTCCGTAGTAAACCGTCGGATCAATCAAATCTATTCCAATAAGGTCGTCTGACTTCTTCCGATAATAATCAAAGGAGCCGTTAAGCTTCCCTTTTAACAATCTAAAATCAGCACCTAAATTAAAAGTAGTGACCTTCTCCCAACGCAAATTTTGATTTCCTGGAGACGTAATTAAAGCCTGCTGTAAATTAGTCGTCGAATTTACACTGTAAGAAACGGTTGGAAAAGCAGTCATACCTCGGTCAATATTACCATTCTTTCCATAGGTAACTCTCCATTTCAACATTTGCACAAGATCATTTTTAAAAAATGATTCTTCCATCATATTCCATGCAACACCTGTTGACCATAGCGGAACACCTTTTTGATTCGTATTCACACCAAACAAATTAGAGGCATCCCATCGGATACTACCAGAAATCATGTATCTGAATCTCCAATCATAACCAAAATTGGCATAATAAGACAAGTAACGGTCAATGTTCTCTCTCAATGCACTAGACGGAAAAGGAATACGACCCGATGATTGCGGACGCAGTGGATAAACTTTTGTGTAATCCAAAATCATTTGAGAAGTAAGTAATTCGTCATCATAACCATAAAGAGTATAGTCGTCCAGTTTACTTTTAACTTCCCGTTGTTCCGTTCCAATAAGTAAAACAACACGATTTGATCCAAATTGCTGATCGACATCCAGTTGCAGTCTTCCAGATCTGGAAAGCAGATTTTGTTTACCTTGATTTAATATATCACCATATGGAAAGGCTCGAAAACCATCAGGCTGGGTATAACGATTGACCAAGTTCCTGACATAGTAACCATCTTTTGAATTAAGATTCCGATTATTAGTTATAGCTTTCAAAGATTGTAGATTAAATGAGAACCGTACTCCTTTCAATAGATTATAGTTGACCCCAAAAGTCCAACGATTTTCATCTCTATCCGAGTGCTTATCCTGCAAAATAAGTTCATCCAATGGTCGATAAGACCAATCCAATAAACCTTCCGAAGATGCATTTTTTACGTAGTCAAGATTATAGTCTTTTACAATAGATGCATGGCTTCCATCATCTTCTTGAAGTGACATGTCAGGGATATAGATAAGAAAAGCTTCTAAAATCAACTGCATTGGACAGACTATTCTCGGCTATAAAACCATATGAAAAATCGACATTTAAGTTTTTAATCGGACTATAGCTGAGCGAAGAAGAAAATGTACTCCTTTGTTGATGATTACCCATATCAGCCATTCGCTTTCCATCCCATCCGCCAGAAAAGAAATAGCTCAATTGCTGAGAACCACCTTGCATATTCAAATTATACTGTTGTGAAAAAAGCAGGTCGATATAAATAACGTGAAGCTTGGTCACTAACATCAATTTGAGATAACTGCAGCAACATATTATTTAATTCTGAGTTGCTCAACTCCTTGTTCCTGTGTTTAAATAACATCATAACAACGGGTGATAGTGAAGATTTTGCGACATCATTATACTTCGCATCATAGATACACCGATTAAAATATTCCTTCTCAAGGTCGAGGTAATCTTTTGTTGGAATAAAGTCATCTCCATACTTTAAGTTTGGTTTGGAAGAGAATGAATTTAATGCATTTAAGAATACTGAGAGTGGATGATCTTTCTTTCCTTTCTTGGAAGTCAAGACAATTACCCCATTTGAAGCACGCGCGCCCCATATGGAAGTTGCAGCTGCATCTTTAAGTACGGTAATTGACTCAATATCGTTAGGATTTAGACCCGTTATATCACCATCATAAGGAAAATTATCCAAGATAACCAAAGGTGAATCGTCAGCATAAATAGTATTAGCCCCTCTTAATCGCATAGCTACGCGTTCATTATCACCAGTAATTTGTCCCACCCTTCTTTTGTCAAATTGCAGCGAGGGTGTAATATCCTCAAGCCTATCCAAAATAGAAGAAGAGGTACTCCGCTGTATTAATGTATTGTCAATAAAATCAAAGCTTCCAGTAGCCCGTTCTTTTGGCAATGAATAATACCCCGTACTGATCTCTACTTCATCCATCAAAACAGAATGAGGTATCAAAGTTACTTGGAGATTAGTTTTATTGATCGCCACTTTTTTAGCCCTGTATCCAACAGACGATATCCAGATTGAATCCTGTATGTCTGAAATGATCTGAAATTTTCCGTCAGCGTCAGATATTGCCAACACTTCAGATCTTAAGTTTTTGATCGTAGCACCTTTTAATCCGACTTTTGTAATGTCATCAACTACAGTTCCAGTATACCTAGATTGCGCAAAAATTGTATTAAAAAGGTATACTAATCCAATAATAATAAAATATTTAAATTTACTCATCGCTACCACTCCTTTCTACGATCAACATAGGTAAGGTTGACATACCCCTTTTTATACCCAACCCAAATTGATAAAGCGCCTTATCAACAGCATTCAAATCCTTAGGATCTGCTTCCAGCTTGCGACTTACATTACCAGTATAATCTGTCATGTCAGCAATTGGAAGACTATTTCTAAAATTGTTGGTGCGTAAATAGGCAATTAGATTTCTTAATGGTCTATTGACCAAAGTATATGAATTTACATAGGAAGATGTTTTGGGAGCACCATTCTTCATTTGGAATTTTTCAAAAACGGTTTTATCTTTTACATAAAGACAGAATGATTCTACACTTTTATAAACGACATAAGCCTTAACATTAAATCTTAAGGAAAGAAAACGAGAGAGATCCTGTTTGTATAAATCCATCTTTTGTTTTTCCCCCAATTCATTTACATGAGTAAGATAATAGCAATATAAATTAGATTTTTTCCATTGCCTAAGATTGCTTTCTGTCTTATAATACTTCGTATTAATGAGCTCCAAGGGCAATTCCATCCTTTGCCTAAGCGAATCTGAAATACGCCATATAATCCGATTTTTCATACCACTAAACGGTATATTATCACGGTTTGCTTAAAGTAGCAATCCGATAATAGAATGATTGAACAATGTCAATGATTGTTTTTTTTTCAGATACTGCAAATATGTTATAAGGCAAGGCTTTTGTAAATGAGCTGCTAAAAATAGTATTATCTGCAATCATTTGACTCGTATTAGATATTGTTAATTTATTAAGGTCTGAATGGTCTATCTCTGATTCTTTTTGCAACAATTGAACGGGTTTGTTCATTACAAAATCATTGATGTTAGCAACTGTGGTAAGATTTCCATCCGTTATATAAGTCACTATCCCATCTTTAATCCATATCTGATGAGGGACACTCACATGAGGAAAATATCGGATTAGCATGCTATCGGCATAAATAGTGAACAAATCCACATCATTTTGCTTCAATATATGTTGAGCCGAACTTGCATTATTTTTGGTTACAGGAACCACAATAGCATCCTCATCCAACAAATTTAATTGAGCAGACAACTCTTTTAATTTATTTATGCACGGAACACACCATACAGTCCAAAAATCCAACAGGATCAACTTTTTATCACGGAAATTATTTAGATATATCCTCTGACTTCCCTGAGCGTAATTCAGTACGCCCAAAGGTGAATGCCACAACGCTTCGGGAATAGTATCTCCCACCATAAGTGGCTTAATCTTATTAAGCCCATCAGCCCCGCTGTCCTTGCGGGGCGTCTGAGCTGATAAACTAAACATATAAAACATAAGGACTAATAGAGAATAAGTCCGTATGCTCTTCAATGCGTTGAAAGAAATATCCATAAATTTTCGAAACTCATAAACAACCCACTCACTGACAGCATCGTGAATACTACTTAACATGTTATTTAACGGGAGTTTTAAGCGATTTACAGGGCTATTAAAGCAAAAACACATCTTAACCCAGCTTAAGATTTTCAGATACTTAAAAACGCTTATTTGAAATAAAGTACCTTTAAAGTATAGATCAAGTATGGATGAAGCAGGTATAAAGCGTTGATAGTGCGTTAGTAGTGTGTAAACGAATACCGTTTTACGCACTATCCATGCTTTATCTATGCATATGCAACGCTTTACGGACGCTTTATCTACGCTTCGCCCATTGGAGTACGGTGATTCACCAGCTGTCGCCTTCAAGGCCGCAATCAGACTACTGCCGTTAGTACCTATTTGGTAGCTCTCCAGTAGCTTCTCAGTACCTTCCCGGTACCACTTCAGTAAGGCGTTAGTGAATAACCCGTACACTGACAGTACATCAAGAAGGATTTTAGCAAGTACATTTTTAAAGAAAATCATAAAAAAAGCAAAGCCATCGGTTCGGATCTTGTTCGGACTTTCTTTTAACCTTGTAGTAAGTTTCCCTGTAACTGCGCAGTACTTGCAAAACACCTGCACCGTCCTTTTCCTGATGCAGGGACGGGAGAGGTTCGGTGCACATACGGTGCAACACGACCGGAGGAAAAACAAAGTTCGAAGCGGGTTAAAAGCACGTATATAGCGGGTACCCCCTAGAAAAAGCTTCGATTTGCTGTTTGCCATATATAGAAAGCTCCTACTTACTTTCTTTTTCTCTACCCTTTTTTCTACATCCACTCGGGTTTTGCTCGACTATCCTTCGACTTTTCATGCACTGTAGCCGATGAAATCCCGATGCTGAACCGAAGCCCAGTCGCAGAAACTTAGAAGTTGGTGTTAATTTGGTCAGGAAAAAATCAGAATTTAATCTTTTTGATATTTTTTCTTCGACATCTGGTCGACAACGAGAGTCATCCCGTAGGTTTGTCGAACCTTCCCCGAAAGGATATTGACTGATAAAATCAACATTACATGTATGCGCAATATTATTTTTAAGTGCTTTTTTAGTAACGGAATATTTAGGTAATATCCCGTGCATATTGCACTTGATTCTTATCCTAAAAATGGACTGGATAATACCCTTAAAAAAGGCATGTACTCTCCCACCCTTATAAAAATTGTTCATTTTTTTCATAAGTTAAATCATACTTAATGGCACGAAAGAGATCGCTTCGCTAAGTATTTAAGGTTTATAATTTTGGCATTTACCTGGAGCGCAATAGATATCCAGAACAGCTTCCAAATGAAACTAATCAGGAGCTTGTAAGATTGCGCCTAGGCAATAAATAAATGATGGAATCGAAAAGCGTTAAATGGTTATCATAAAGGTAATATACTGGTCTACGATACGCTTTCATCGATTTGAAGACATCATAATGTCTTATAACCGCATAAAGATTAAGGGGGATTTTTTTTGGTTGCTCCAAATAGTTTTATTAACTCCATATTTTAATTAATTCAAAAAGAAGTAAATACCAAAGAAGCAGAAAATCACAATAATTTTCCACAACTTAATAGGTAGATTAGATTGCTTATCTAAAATTTAATAAAGAATTCCAGTTTGAAAGAGTAATAATATAGCTATACGGGAGGTGGTTCAATAGATCTAAGTTTTTTCAATTTGAAAATCTCAGAAATATCTAAAAATAAGAAAAGGTACCTCCCTTGCTCAATGGTTGAGCGTGAGAAACTACGCGACCCTAAATTAAGGGAGGACCTCTCTATATGTGTAATGAATTTATTTAAGTTTATATGTTTCATTCTGTATGGTTTTTGGTTTCTCACGCCAACCCAAGTGAATGATAATTCAAAGATAAATAACAAACCAAACAAATATGTTTGGTTTAATTTTTCATATTATTCCGTGCTTAGTAATAATGGAGGATAAAGAATTATGTTTTAGAAAGTTGTTAGGTGCACGTATTCAAGAAATAAGGCAAAATAAATCTATGACTCAACCAGAATTAGCAGCTTTAATTGGTTTCAAAGACTACCAAACCATAGGAAGGATTGAGAATGGTCACGTAACATCTTCAGTATATGTGATTTACCAAATTGCAGAAGCTCTTGACGTTGAAATTAAAGAATTATTCAAGTTTAAATAGTACTAAAAAGAGTTTATTCTTTGATTGCACAATTCTTTGATGACCAATTCCAATATTTCAACTTTGTCTATTAATTATTCTAAATCTTCAAGTACTATAAAATAATCATCTTGATAACGAGCATCTAAATATGCCCTGTTAAGTATATCAAATAGTTTATATTCTTCAGGATCGTCTAATGGATATTTAAACACCTTATTAAGGTTCTCGTCAATATACTTCGAGTATTTCCGGTAAACTTTTAGTTTGTGCGTCTTAAGTTTGTAACCAGTATATATCAATAGGATCCCACCATACAATTTTTCAGCGGCCTGATTCAATGTAAATATTATTTCATTTAAAGGATCACCGTCTTGTAAAGCTACAATTAATGAGTTTTTAGACATCTTCAAAAAACGAGAACCGCTTTTAATCCATTTATTAAAGTTACCAACAGCAATTTCTTTTTCCTGCTCTTTGCTCAAAGACATAGATTCAGAAAAAAAAAATTCCCCTGTATCAAACAAAACAATCCCTTCCTTGATGATATCACGAAAGAAGTACTGTCCCATTTCGAGCCCCTTATTTACATAGTTGAAACTATGAACTATAGGGCTCACAACATTTTTATACTTTAAAGTTTTATTCTCAATTTTACTAGCGATTTCATTTTCCTTTTCTCTATCACCTTCAGGAAGTACAACCAAGATATCATAATCACTTATATAAGAATAGGTGGCTCCCCGTTCCTCATATTCATCCTCAACCCACTTGTCCGAAGTATGGCTACCAAACAAAATAACCATAGCTGGATCAGCAATATTGCAAATAATATCTACAATTTCCGCTAATTCATCCTGCTTGTTTTGTGGTAAATGGGATAATTTATTCATAATATAAAGATACAAATAAGTAAGATGAAAGCGCTATCAACAAGTTATTTTGAATATATAATTACAGCAACAGAGTAGAAAATACACATCTAAATTTTGAGTTTTTATCTCATCATCAAAAATCTTTTTAACCAGAATATCAATAATTTTAAAATAGTATTATTCAAATTTATAACGGTCAAGATATACTTTTTATATTTCAGATAATAAAAAAATCAGGCTAAAAAAGTATAATATTGGGGTAAAAAACTTTTATTTTTTTTTTAATAAGTATTTCAATCTTTGTGTTTTTTTTTATATTTGTAAAGCCTATTCTTAACAATAGAAAAGAATTTCATAAAGATTTTATTTTTTAGTCATAATTCTCTTTTAGGATATTCTTCTTTTTGTTAAGTACTAATCAAACATTATTACGCATATTAATTCTATTAATTTGAGAATTAATAATCTTGTTAATTTATGTCAACGATAATTTAACAATTCAAACTAACTAACATAAAAACAATAAACTAACCAAAGAAAAAATTACCAGAATAATGCCAACTAACTAAACAATTTATTTTACCTATTTTTTTATGCATGTATTTTTAAAAAAAACCACTGGAATTGCGTTATGCACGCTATTTAGTGCAACCTCCTTGTTTGCCCAGCAAACCATCAAGGGCACAATTTCTAATGAAAAGGGACCTATAGCGGGGGTAACAGTTACAGTTATCGGCTCAAATCGGGCTGCACAAACTTCGCATGATGGAACATTTTCCATCTCTGCTAATCAGGGAGAAAAGCTTCGTATTTCGATGATCGGATATCAAAGTGAAGAAATTACTATCAGTAGTAATAAGAATCTGACCGTCAGCTTAAAAGAAACCTCTGCATCTTTGGACGAAGTTGTGGTAACAGGTTTTGGTGAGTCGCGTGAAAAGCGTCAATTGGGTTATGCCATGACACAAATTAGTGGTGACGAAATTCGTAGAACAAATGCGATTAATCCTATTGCCGCACTTCAAGGAATGGTTCCTGGTTTACAAGTCAATGTCGGAACAGGTGGGCCACAATCGACTCCTAGATTTCAGATCAGGGGAGCGGGATCATTAAACCAATATGGCAATACTCCTCTGGTAGTTGTAGACGGGATCATTATGGATGAAGAAGTTGTACTTCCTAATCGAGGTGGAGATCAGGATTTTGGGAATGTTCTTAAGAATATCAGTCCCGACGACATAGCAACAATCTCAGTTTTAAATGGTGGTTCAGTTACAGCATTGTACGGAAGCCGTGCGGCCGGCGGGGTTATTCTGATTACAACCAAAAAGGGATATTCACAAAAAGGTTTTGGTATTGGCTTTACACATACTCAGGGCTTTGATAAACCATATGCTACTGCGGATATGCAGGACAAATATGGTCCCGGCTCTAATCCAAATGCAGTATATGTGGCTGGAACAGATGGCTATGAACAGATTCCAACAACAAATTATGGGTATAGTTTCGGTCCAAAATTTGATGGTAGAACAGTCAAAGATATTGATGGTAGACTTGTTCCTTTTCAAACGAACAACAATCCATTAGATCTATTTCGTACAGGAAGATACAATAATTCCAACCTATCACTTCAAGGCGGAAATGAACAAACAACGTTCAGGATGTCATATTCCAATACTAATTCTACAGGAGTAGCGCCCAATAATAAACTTACGAGAAACAATTTCAACTTAAGAGCTACACATCGTATGGGTAAATCGATTATTCTCGATGCAGGTGCTACTTATGTCAATAGTCAAAGTTTCAATCCACAATATGGTGGTGAACGTTGGAATATGAATAACAACGTAATGTACGGTTTATCGTATGGTATGCCACGTTCTTATGACCTTAATTATTGGAAAGATAATTATAAAGATGCTATAAATGGAGGTGTCAACCAAGATGACCCTACTGGTAAAGCAAGTCTTCTGTTTACGCTTTATGAACAAAAACAACAACAAATCGAAGATAATTTTAGAGGAACATTTAATGCTCGTATTAATTTTACAGATTGGTTGATGTGGGAGAATAATTTCACGGCGAATCTTTTTAATACTAACCGTCAAATGAAAAATCGAGGTCAGGAAGAAGGTTTCAACGGAGGTTCATATAATAACAGGAGTTCACGGGTTCTACAGACTAGGTATCGATCAAATTTAAATTTCACAAAAAAAACAGAAGATTTTGAATTTACAGTACAAGCAGGTGGAGAGGTTAATCATTCCATGCGCAATGGTCTGTATGGACGAACTGATGGGATGCTTATCGCCGATGTATTTCGTTTATCAAACTCTTCAAGCAGAGCTTTTGTCGATGAAGATAAACCGAATCAATCCCGTATTGTGTCAGGTTTTTTTCAAACAGCAGTAACTTATAAGAATTGGTTGTCGATTAACATATATGGTAGAAATGACTGGGATTCAAGTCTAGTATATCCGGATGGATCAGGTAATTTTTCCTATTTTTATCCAGGGGCCGATTTGTCTTGGGTATTATCAGATGCGCTGAAACTTCCTGAAAATATATTTAGTTTTGCAAAATTAAGAATGTCATACAATAAGGTCGGTAGAGGAACGTCGACTTATAGAGCAATGACAGGATATTATTCCGCAAATAGTCCTTATGTTGATATTCCTAACTATGGTTTTGACTCAAAAACATTAGGAAATCGGAATCTAAAACCTGAGAGTAGTGATACCTATGAGATCGGAACAGAACTTAAAATGTTGAAAAATAGACTAGGTTTTGATTTTACGTATTATACTAAAAATACGATCGATCAGATCACTTCAGTGCCAATTTCTCAAGAAAGCGGCGTCACAGCAGCTTTGGTGAATGGAGGGCATATTAGAAGTAGAGGAATTGAAGCTCGGCTTTACGGAACTCCTGTTAAAACACAAAATTTTTCTTGGGATGTAAATTTTAATTATTCTAGAGATCGCAATAAAATCATCAGTCTTCCATTTGGCGCTGGGGTTCAAGAACTTGATGCAGATGATGGTATCCGCTCTATAGCAAAAGTCGGTGGTGATTATGGGACACTTGTTGCCAGTTATGGCCACGCCCGTTTTCAAGCAAGAGATGGTGCAGGAAATCCCATTGATCATGTGAATAATGGAAAGCCAGTTATGGCAACGACTGGAAATATTGGTTACTATTTGCGTTCTCAAAACTACGCACAGGGCTTAGAAAAAGAAGTAACAATAGGTTCGTCACTACCAGACTTTATGGGAAGTTTATTAAATAGATTTAATTACAAATCTTTCTCTTTTAGCTTTATGCTGGATGCAAAATTTGGTGGTATGGTCTATTCTCCGACTTACAATTATGGAATGCAGACTGGACAGATTGCAAGTTCACTTTATGGTAGACAAGGAGAAGCTGGAAGTGTCGCCTATAAAGATGCTAATGGTAATGAAGCTTGGGGTATTATACCTGATGCGGTATTCCGTCAGGGAACTGTTGTCAATGGTAATGATCTATCTGGGATGTCTTATCAAGAGGCTGTAGACAAAGGATGGAGACTGCCGATCAGTGCTGTCAATTATTATAACAATTCTTACGGTTGGGGCAATGGAATTCGTGAATTATCAACATTTAAGTCATCTTGGTTGATTTTAAGAGACGTATCATTCAGCTATGATTTACCAACTGTAACTGCTTCACGTCTAAAATTGAATAATTTGAGACTTACTCTTACTGCCCGTAATTTAGGCTATCTGTATAATACTTTACCAGATAATATCAATCCAGAGGATAATAGATCATCTGGTTCTATCAATGCATTCTTGGGTGGCGGCTCTCCAATGATTCGGAATTTTTCTTTCACAATTAATACAAACTTCTAATGATTATAAATATGAAAACCTCATTGTATAAATATGCTTTAATACTTTTTAGCTTGTATTTTGCAGGCTGCAGTAAGGAGAAGTTTGCTGAATATAATACCGATCCTGATGCCGTTATTAAATTACCAGTTGATTACTTACTATCAAGAGCGATTATCGCTACTAATGATAATGATTTTGATGCCTACTACGATAACTATAGTTATGTAAGCCGTTGGTCCCGTGTTTTCTTACAAAGAACGGGAAATACGTTTACTGTAACAGATAATGCAGCAAATGCTAATAATCGTTATGGACGCTTTTTTCAAGATGTAGGTCCCCTTTTAGAGGATATAAAACAAACTATTGATAAAATGCCTGAAGATGAGCGTGCTAGAAATCTGTATAAAAGAACCATCGCAACAGTCTTGCGAGTACAACAAGCTTGGTATGTGACTGATGTAAATGGCAGTATTCCTTATGATGAAGCTTTCCAGGCACGATATGGAGGTACATTACAACCAAAATACAATACACAAGATGAACTCTATAAAATCTTCGAAGCAGAATTGAAAGAAGCTGCAACTATTTTAAATACCCCTCAAGCTGTGGAACAGTTTAACTATGCTAAAGCTGATCTTTATTTTAATGGTGATGCAAAGAAATGGGCTAAAACTGCCAATTCGTTACGTTTAGTTATTGCTCTTCGACTTTCGAAAAGAGACCCCGAGCGTGTGAAAGCTATTGTTCGGGATGTGCTGAGCCATCCTGCAGGTTTAATGGAAAATGCGTCGGACAGTTGGATGTTACAAGCACGGAAAGATTTTACAGCTGGAGGTAATTGGAACATAACAGGTAACGGACGTCTTTTCGTTGGTGAGCATGGGGTAGTTAATTATATGTGGAATAACACTGATCCACGTCTAAGGTTCTTCTTTCGCCCGAATCAATGGAGCGAGGCTAACTTTCAAAAAGCGATAGAGCAGGGAGTCATTAGCCAAACGGCAAAATTTGACACAAGAAGATACTATGGTCAGTTTTCTAATCCAGAAATATCTACTAATCCGATCAAAACTCGTTTTTTAAATCCATATCAAATTAAGGATGGTGAAAATACGATAACTTTAGATACGGTGTCTCGAATTCAAGATCGTCTTTTTCAGCCAGAGAATAATGCGGGTACTGGTACAGGAATTATTCCGATCTTAACTTATGCTGAACTTTGTTTTGCTCGGGCAGAACTTGCTCAACGTGGTTGGTCTAATGAAAATGCTGAAGAGCTATATTATAAAGGAGTGGATGCTTCCCTTAGATTTTATGATAATCTAGCAAAAACTTCACAAGTTTATGACTATGTTCCGTTAACGGATAGTGAAATTACAAACTTTAAATTACGTTCTGATATTGTATTCAAATCTACTACAGGTCTTGAACAGATTATACTGCAGGCTTATTTGAATTACTTTAGAAATTTTAATGAGGCGTGGGCTTTAGTTAAAAGAACAGGAATGCCTAATAAAAATACAAAACTTATTTTTGAAGATTGGATCAATGAAGGTCAAACTTTAGAAATTCCAAGAAGGTTTGTAATTAATTATGCGTTGGAAGGTGATTTAAACTTTGATAATAGAAACTCTGCTATTGACGATATGCGAAAGGATCCAGATTTTGGTGATCCATCAAGTATTCAAGGCCGAGTTTGGTGGGATAAAAAGTAATAAATATTAAATAATCAAAAGAGGAGTGAAATTTTCAAATTTTCACTCCTCTTCTTTTTATAAAATCTTACTTTAGAATTCTTGGTATCAGATTCTCAACCTTTACTTACAATTTTTATACTACAAACAATTATACTTACATCATTTTTGCATTTTAAAGTTAATCTAGTTTACTTTCAGAAAAACATTACAGTAGGGCAACCTCACCTTTAGTCGCCCTTTTGTCATTACACTTATTAAGCATTTATCTTAAAAATAAGACGCTTCAAAAAGTTTAAAACTCCAACTCGACAAATAAAGCTTTATGATCAGTGGGCCATACTCCTACAGGTAGCATAAATTCATCCTGACTATCCTCATCTTGTTTTTTACCATACTTTACTGTTCCAGAAGGGCCAACAATTTTAACTTCAGAAACTTTTAAAGGCTTATTTGTTCTATAATAAACATAATCAATACGATCCCTGTCATCTGCCTGTGCCGCCCAAGCTAATTTATCAATGGAGACATCCTTGTTATAGGCTGGATAAGTAAAACCGGGATGACTAACTGGGTTGGGATATTTTTCTCTAAAACTATCCACAAAGCCAGATTTGGTCAATAGCACAGAGCAGTCCCATGGAACTATAGCACCTCTATGATCAAACAAATCTTTTGTTTCACTAGTCCAATCTAAATGAGACGGTTCATTGAAGTCACCGGCAACTACAATCGTCTCACTCTTACTTTCTTTATCTGCATCTAGAATGATATCACGTATCGCTTCATCCCGCTTTCCTTTTCTATTCGCTTCTATAATGCTCGCTACATCTACAATCGGCTGATCAAGTTTTTTCCAGGTAACACCATCATACCCTCTAGGCAGATAACAAGCATAGTTAGTATAATCCAAATGAACAGCATAAAATGTAAAATTTCTACCTGCTACTTGAATTTTACTTTTTAACACATTACCCACCTTATTGGCTTCAGTATATAAGGGTCTTTGATCCTTAATAGGGAATTTAGAAATGAAAGCAACATCTAAAGATGGTTCACTGGATATACCATAATACACGGCATCTTTATTTTTTAATTCTGCCAGGATTCGTTGTACAAAATCTGTGTTATTGTAATTCCTTACCTCACTAAACAACACTACGTCTGCTTTCTTAGCAATAATTTCATCTACAATAGCTGGAAAGCCATCTGGAACCATTGTTCCTTCCTGCCAGATATTAATTTGAAATATTTTCAATTGAGATTTTTGTTGAGCAAGGGCCACTTGTCCAGCAAAAAAGATGGTCACTATGTATAGAAACTTCTTCATATTTCTTATTATTTTTATATTTTTTAAAACTTTTTATTTTTGTAAATATCCTAATCTTTGAAAAAAGATGCAGTTATTTTCTATTAAACCACTTTATATGTTCATTTCAAAATAATAAACTACTGGGTCAATCAATTTTCCAAGATGAATATATAAAATTATTGTTTTATATAGATTGCTAAAAATAAAAAAGCGATCCCTTTCGAGATCGCTTTTTAAAAATTATAACCTTAAAATTGTTATTTAACATCCCACCATACGGGTGTATAGATAACTACATTGCCAGGATAATTTGCGTTAGTGGTTGCTTCACTATTTGCATATGGCATTCTTAAAGGCATTCTACCTTCTCCTAAGGTAGAAGCAGCAGACGTAGTAAAGAATGTCGGATAACCTGTTCTTCTCCATTCAGTCCAGGACTCAAATCCTTGAAAACCACACAATGCAAAATATTTTTGTGTGATAATTGCCTTTACTTTTGAATCTACATTTCCAGAAAATACAGCATCTGGAGCCTTAGCAATATAATTTGCCGCTTCAGCAGCATAACCTGTTGCCTTAAAACTCGAAGTAATACCAGATTCATATAACGCCTTAGCATCACCAGCCCCCCAGCCCTTTACAACAGCTTCTGCTTGCAAAAACAAACTTTCAGCATTTGAAATCAATTTAACAGGTGCTACTGCTGATGTTGGCTCAACTGCACGTCCGCCTACTAAAGGTGACGGAGATGACACCAATTTCTTTGTATTAGCACTATATGTTCCTTGATTAATAAATGCGATGGTGTCCTGAACGACTCCATCATTATTAACTACTTTTTCGTAGAATGCAAAAACTCTTGGATCATTGTTTTTCACAAAGGCTTTTACAGCTGTTCCACTAGCTACCACATTTTGAGTTTTACCTAAACCTACCATTTCATTATAAAATGGATTCTCGTTACCTCCAGTGGTAGTATAATTAATCGTTGCATCTTCATCTAGGAAAACTGGGCTTGAAGCATAAAGCGCTTTAATTCCTGCTGATGCTTTAGCAGCATCAACATTCGAAATTCTTAAATATGCTCTTAATTTTAAAGTATTTCCAAAAGCTTTCCACTTATTTAGATCGCCGTTAAATAGCATATCTTGACTCGTTACAGGAATAGCTTGCTTCGTTTGCAATAAAGCAAGACCTTTATCAATATAGTTGAAAATTGAATCATATACAACTTCCTGAGCTTCGTATTTAGGATTTAAATTACCCGCTGCCTGCAAACTTTCAGATAATGGAATATCTCCAAAAGCATCTGTTGCAATTTGAAAAGTATATGCTTTCAAAATATAAGCCATACCTTTATAATTTTCATTTGCTGATGCCTTTGTTTCGATAATCAAATTTGCATTATTCAAAGCATTTCTATAAAGAATCAACCAAGGGCGATCCATTGCTGAATTAACGATCCTATATTGATCTAAAGTACGGTATTGTGATGAGGTAGGATTTTGTGTCCAATATTGTCCCCAAATATTACCATAAACCTGAAAATTGTTCCCCACTACTTGACTTATTGCAGCTTCTACTGTAGGCAATAATAAACCTGGAGTAGCCTGTTCAGGGTTATTTGGATTATCATTAATATCCAAAAACTTATTACATCCTGTCAAACCAACTGTGCCAATTAAAGCTAATATTAAAAGCTTTTTAGCGTTTTTTAAATATATAGTTTTCATACTTTACTTGCTATTAAAATGAGACCTTAAGGTTGATACCATAGTTTCTTAACGAAGGTTGAGCTGTAAAGTCAAAACCTTGCGCATTGCCAGCTCCCGCAGAATTTACTTCTGGATCAGCATATTTATTTTCGCTAGGCGTCCAGATAAATAAATTGTTCCCAAATAATCCTATAGAAGCCGCTCCAAATGGAGTATTCTTTAATTGATCTTTAGTAAGCTTGTAAGATATTGTAAGATTACGCAACTTAATATAAGTTGCATCTACAATATTAACTCCTGCCTCCATATTCGGATAGTAATCCACTTTATCGTATGTTGCAGTTGTATTTACTACCGAATTTCCAGCAGCGTCTAAATATACCGAATTGGGAAAAATTTGACCAAAACGCTCTCCGCCAGTTTCAGCAGATGTACCCACAAAACCTAAGATATCTTTTGTTCTAGAATAGAAAACACCTCCTTGTTTAGTATCAAATAAAGCACTCATTGACCAATTTTTATATGTCAAGTTAGTACCCAAAGATGCTTGAAAATCGGGATTATATGTGCCTAAATATTGAGGTGAAGAAGAAACTACTGGTAAACCTGTTTTTTGGTCAACAATTGTACGACCTAATTCATCTTTAGCATTGGTAACTCCATAAAACTCCCCATAAGGACGGCCTACTGCAGCAACTATGTTCATTCCAGAGAAACCTCCAACAGAAACTTGCTCAACACCATTCATCAACTCAACAACCTCACTGTTGTTTTTAGTGAAGGTTCCGAACATCTCCCAAGTAAAATTTTCAGTCTTGACAGGTGTACCTCTCAATGTTAACTCGACACCAGTATTCTTAACTTTACCAGCATTTACTAAACTAAAACCATATCCTGTAGAAGCAGGAATTGGAATACTTAAGATTTGATTTTTTGAATTGTTGTTATAGTATGTAAAATCGGCGTATAAACGATTGTTGAAGAAACCTAATTCAGCACCAATCTCAAAAGAAGTAGTGATCTCTGGCTTCAACTCTGTATTACCGATCGTACTACTTGACATCAATGCCGAAACATTACCAAATGGAAAGGTTGTTGTTCCAAAACCACCATTGATTTCACCACGAGAAAAGGTCGTTAATAATTGGTATGGATCTGTATCAGAACCAACCTGTGCCCAGTTAGCACGAAGTTTTGCATAATTAAATTTATTTTTCAGTTCTGAGGTAAATAATTCAGAAAGAACAAATGATCCACTTACACTTGGGTAAAAGAATGAATTATTTTGTTTTGGCAATGTTGAAGACCAGTCATTACGAGCAGTAGCTTGTAAATATGCAATGTTTTTGTATGAAACATTTAAATCTCCATATACTCCAATTAATCTTCTATTACTCCAAGAGTCTTCTATTAAATCTAATGGACCATTACTATTAGCCAAATTATACCATCCTGGTACTACTAAACCGCCACTTGCATTTGTTGCGGTGCTAATATTAGAGGTTTTACGTTGACGAATATTATTACCCAACATGAAAGATGCTTGCCAATCATCATTGAAAGAATGCGTAGCTGTCGCCATAAAATCGTGTACGATTTCATTCACATTATATTGATCAATTCTATACTGTCCTGGATCTGTCTGAATATTCGCATCTGAATAATTTCCAGATGTATTATCTGCTGGTATGAAACTATATTTTGGAGATTCTGATCGGCGACGATCAGTATAATTATCCAAGCCTATACGCTCTTGGAAAGTTAACCACTCTAATGGCTTATAATTAACATTAAAGTTACCTGTTATACGATTTACATCATTGTAATTATTGTAGTTCTCCAATACCCAATATGGGTTATTTGAATATGCTCCATAGTAACCATAAACATCATTACGTTCTACACCATTTGCATCTGTAAAACCGTAACTGTTGTAAGGATTGGATAAATCTTTGAAACTTGTAATATCCATATCACGTGGCGTTTGCAACAAATTGTTGTACACGGAACCTCCACCTTGACCACCACCAACATTATTACTATTGATACGGCTATAATTAAAGGAAACACCAGCAGAAAATTTGTTAGAAAATTCTGTTGATCCGTTAAAACGAACACCGTATTTATTATAGGTATCTTTTTTACCAGGATAAACACCATTTGAATTTAAAGCATTTAAACCAAGATAAAAGGTAGATTTATCTGATCCGCCTGAAAAACTTAAGTTATTATCTGATGCTAAACCTAGATCAAAAAAATCTTTTACATTATCCTTTACTGCAGAATAAGCTTTTTTCTGACGAACACCATTTATAGCTTGTCCCCATTCTTGAATCTCACCTGTAAAAGGAGCTCCCCATGACCAGTTTTCCTTTGGATCATTTACGAAAAAAAGTTCTCCTTCTTTGGTGTAATCAGAATAACCTTGTCCATATTGGTTTTGAAATTCTGGTAATTTCAAAATAGAAGACATCGTATTGGTCGAGCTAAAAGTAATTTCATTCTTAGCGCCCTTTTGACCACTTTTCGTTGTAATAATCAGCGCCCCATTTGATGCTCTAGAACCATACAAAGCTGCTGCAGCAGGACCTTTCAAAACTGTTACAGTTGCAATATCATCAGGATTGATATCATTACCGCGGTTACCAAAATCAACACTGGATAGTGATGATGCACCTCCAATAACGCTTGAATTGTCAATTGGAGTACCATCAACAACAATAAGGGCTTGATTATTACCTGAAATGGATGATCCACCGCGTAAGACAACACGAGAAGAACTTCCTGGAGAGTTAGATGTCGAAGTAATATTAACACCAGCAACTTTACCTGCTAAAGCACCGATGGCACTTGAATTTCTTCCTTCCGTTAATTCATCACTTTTAAGAACAGGTGCAGAATAACCTAATGATCTTTTCTCTCTTTTGATTGCATTTGCCGTTACAATAACTTCTTCTATCGCATTAGTATTATCTTCCAATGATATATTAAAAACTGAAGTATTGTTATTAACTAGGATTGTTTTTTCGCCAAAACCTATCGAGCGAAATAAAACTACCTTGCCTGCTGGTACACTCAATGAATAGTTACCGTTTGCATCGGTTTGGGTAGCTTGATTAGTTCCTTTCACAACAACAGTAACTCCTGGTACCGCTTGCCCAGTTGTTGATGTAACACGTCCACTAATCTTCTTCTCTTGAGCGAATGCTACTGATGATAGAATCATCCCCCCAACGAGAAAACTAAGTAATGTTTGTTTCATGTTATTTAGTTTGTTAATTAATTTATATAAATATGTTTATGTCCATAAAATTAGATGTGTATTTAAAACGTTTAAGCTTTAATTGTCTAAACAATTCAAAAAACACAAATCAAAACCTCCTTCACCTTGACGGATAGCTTTTCGTGTGCAAACAGATTTAACAAATTGTAGATTCAACAAATAGTGACAGCAATCAGCATTCACTATGGTGATCTTATAAGAATCTGTAAATTTTCTTTTTAAAATTTACGATGAATAATGTGGTAGTAAGCCTTCACAGACATTACATCTTGAAAGCGGGAAGCAAATATATATAGACAAAGTTGTTATTACAAGTATTTTAACAAAAAAGTTTTTTTTTCATAACTAATGTAAATATGAAGCTTCTATATTACGAATAATGCAAGCAGTACTGATATAAATTAAATTTTCATAATTACCCATTACACAGAATTAAATACGGTAATCATTAGATTTAACAAAATTTTAACATAAAAAAAGGGTTGTAAAAAATTACAACCCTTTTAATTTATATTAAATTAATATCAATCAATATATTCAAATCCTGTATAGGGAACCAATACCTTAGGTATTTTTATGCCCTTATCTGTTTGATTATTCTCCAATAAAGAAGCTACTATACGTGGTAAAGCTAATGCAGATCCATTTAATGTATGAGCCAATTGCATTTTACCATCTTGGTTTTTAAACCTCACCTTCAGACGGTTAGATTGATACGTTTCGAAATTTGAAACTGATGACACTTCTAACCAACGTTTTTGAGCGGCGCTGTATACTTCCAGATCATAAGTCAACGCGGCTGTAAAGCTCATGTCACCACCGCAGAGACGCAATACACGATAAGGTAATTCAAGTTTTTGTAACAGTCCCTGCACATATGTATTCATTTCTTCCAATGCATCATAAGAACGATCAGGATGAACGATTTGTACTGTTTCCACTTTATCAAATTGATGTAAACGATTTAAACCACGAACATGCGCACCATACGATCCCGCTTCGCGACGGAAACATGGTGTATACGCACAATGTCTAATAGGGAATTGTTCTTCTTTTACGATAACATCGCGATAGATATTAGTAACGGGAACTTCCGCTGTTGGTATCAGGTATAGATCATCGTGTGTTACATGATACATCTGGCCTTCCTTATCAGGTAACTGACCAGTAGCAAATGCAGATGCCTCATTAACCATAATTGGCACCTGTACTTCTTCATACCCCACTTTTGCAGCTTCATCTAAAAAGAAGTTGATCAATGCACGTTGCAAGCGAGCTCCTTTTCCTTTATAGACAGGGAAACCTGCTCCTGTTACCTTTACACCTAACTCCAAATCTACGATACCGTATTTAGTTAACAGATCCCAGTGACTAACCGCATCATCGGCCAATGTAGGGATAGTTCCGTTTTCTAACACAACTTCATTATCATCTGCTGATACACCTGCAGGAACGGTAGTATGTGGAAGATTGGGAAGTTGGACAATCTTTGCATTTAAATCCTGTTCAACACGATCTAAATGATCTGTCAAACTTTTGATCTGTTCTTTATATCCGGAGGATTGGGATTTTACGGCTTCAGCTTCTTCTTTTTTACCTTGACGCATTAATTCTCCGATTTGTTTTGCGGATGAATTTGCTTCTGCTGAAAGGGCATCTGACTCGGATTGAATTTTACGACGTTGTTCATCCAAAGTGATGATTTCATCTACTAATCCAATTTCCTTGAAATTTTTGACACCTAATCTTTCGATTACCTTATCCCTGTTTTCACGGATATAATTCAATTGCAACATAATTGTATGTATTTTTAAAGAAACAAACTTAGATAAATTTGTTTTATTTACAATTTTTATTCTGTCATTTATTAAACAAAATTGTTCGTTCCCGTCCTTTCTATTTGGCACTCATGATTGTTATACACGAATCGATATCCAACTCTTCCATCACGAATTATTATAGAGAAGAAATATAATAGGTGAAGTTCAATTAATAAGTCCGAATGAAAATTAAAATCAATTTTACATCAAGATCTTTATATGTGTAAGATTACTTGTAAATTGCCTTTAAATAAACTCATAAAGCATAATAACAGATGCACTATACACCTGCGAATAATCGATATCAAGAAATGGAATACCGCCGTTCGGGTAATTCCGGAATTAAATTGTCAGCAATTTCATTGGGCTTATGGCAAAATTTTGGTCATGTCAATGATTTTGAGAACAGTCGTAAGTTAATACAGACAGCATTCGATTCGGGTATCACTCATTTTGACCTTGCGAACAACTATGGGCCGCCTCCTGGTTCGGCAGAAGAAAATTTCGGAAAAATATTACAAACAGACTTTAAAGGACTTCGCGATGAAATGATTATCTCTTCCAAAGCTGGTTATACGATGTGGGATGGCCCTTATGGCGATTGGGGTTCGAAAAAATACCTAGTCTCTAGCTTAGACAAAAGTTTAAAAAGAATGCACCTGGATTATGTAGATATTTTTTATCACCATAGACCGGACCCAGAAACACCACTGGAAGAAACAATGGCTACTTTAAACTTATTGGTCCAACAAGGAAAGGCTTTATATGTCGGGATATCGAACTATAAAACACCTGAAGCAAAACGTGCGATAGATCTTTTAAAACAAATGGGCACGCCTTGTCTCATCCACCAACCTAAGTTTTCTATGTTTGAGCGTTGGGTCGAAGAAAGCCTATTGGATTTACTTACAGAGGAGCAAGTTGGTTGTATTCCTTTCTCACCCTTAGCCCAAGGTTTACTTACTGATAAATATTTACATGGTATTCCGCAAGATTCACGAGCAGCTTCTGGAAGTATTTCACTTCATGAAAGTGATATCACTTCAGATAAAATCGAAAAAATAAAAGCTTTAAATGAAATAGCACTGCAACGAAATCAAAAATTGGCACAAATGGCGGTATCGTGGTTATTACAGAAACCTCAAGTGACATCAGTTTTAATTGGAGCAAGTAAAGTATCACAGATTCAAGACGCCGTCAATGCGGTAAAGAACCAGCAATTTTCAAGAGAAGAATTACAGCAAATTGAAAATATTTTAGCAAAATAAATTTAAAAAGCTCATTTCATATTAGGATTCTATACAATGAAGTGAGCTTAATACTGCTATAAATAAAATAGCACATGCTATTAAAAAAATGCAAGTCAAAGCCTTAATTACAATTATTAAAAAAAACTTACCTTTGTAAATGCTTTATTTAGTTCCTACGCCAATTGGCAATTTAGAAGACATGACTTTTCGCGCTATACGTGTGTTAAAAGAAGCAGATGTTATTCTTGCCGAAGATACACGCACAAGTGCCCCCCTTTTGAAACATTTTGGAATCGAAAAAAAAGTATTTGCGCATCATCAGCACAATGAACATAAAGCGATTTCAGAAATCATTAGATTTCTGAAAGAAGGTCAGACCATTGCCTTAATTTCAGATGCCGGTACTCCTGCTATCTCTGACCCCGGTTTTTTATTAGTACGAGAGGCAATTAAAGAGGGGCTTGAAGTACAATGTTTACCTGGTGCAACCGCTTTTGTTCCTGCCTTGGTTAATTCAGGACTTCCAAATGACCGTTTTTGTTTCGAAGGATTTCTACCTGTGAAAAAAGGACGTCAAACCCGTATGAAATTTTTGGCTGAAGAAAAACGAACGATGATATTTTACGAATCACCACATCGTATCCTTAAAACAATTGATGAGTTTATTCAAGTTTTTGGAGCAGAAAGACAAGCTTCGATATCACGAGAATTAAGTAAACTGTATGAAGAAAATGTAAGAGGTACTTTAACTGATTTAAAATTACATTTTGAAAACAATCCTATTAAAGGAGAATTTGTATTTTGTGTGGGAGGTTTAGAATAAGTTTAGCCTTCATTTATTTAAAATAGATTTAACATGAACTTTGAACTTTTTGCCATTGATGGCCAAGACATAAAAATTGTAGAAAAGTTAGTTGTCAAATTGCAAGATATGATGACAGAGGGAGAGCGAATTGATTATATCGCCGTACAGAAAAAACCGGCCGTTACCATTCTTCCCGACAGTATAACGATTAGTAACAAACGTATTTTCATGTGTGAATTTACAAAGCTGGGCTTAGCAACAGATTTTGAAATTTTCAGTTGGAAAGATATTAAAGATATAGCTTTCAAAGAAGAGATTTTTGGTTCTAAAGTAACCGTAATCCCTAGTACAGGGGAAAATTTAAGTATTGATTACATCCCTAAAGTACAGGCACGTAAATTATACCAGCTAATCAAAGGAGCTTTAGAAACATCTAAATTAAAAGAAATCGAGCAGGAGAGAGAAAAATTTATTGTAACCGCTCCTAAACAGACAGCTCCCTCATTTGAAATTCATCAACCTATAATAGAGGAAGAGCCTACCTCTAAAAACATACCGTCCTTGCCTATAGTGGAAGAGGTCAATGAAACTATTGTACCCGAAACTACAGTCCCTCCGATTATTGAGGTAACTGCACCTGCTGTAGTTGAAGAAGATGATGAGATAACACTCAAATTAAGAAAATTAAAAAACCTCTTTGACAAACAGTTGATTACACAGGCAGAGTACGAAAACAAGAAAAACGAAATCTTATCTCAAATTTAATCGTGAGAAATCAATATTTACTGGCACTTTTAAGTGCCTTTTTATTATGGTTAGGATGGCCACCTGTACCTTACAGTAGTCCGATCTTATTAATTGCCTTTCTCCCGCTCTTAATCGCAGTTGAAAATATCATCCGTAATCAAACCTATATTAAAAAAGGTAAAAAGATTTTTTTTACAGCAGGATTAACGGCAGTGCTATGGAATACGGCCTCTATTTATTGGGTATACAATTCTATATCTGCAGTAATGCCCTGGTATATTGCCATTTTTATTTCACTCATTCCTTTTTTATTAGGATCATTATTAATGGCACTTGCATTTCGACTATACTATCAAATGCGGAAAAAAACATCCATTATTCTTTCCCTGTTTGGATTAATGGCCTTCTGGATATCTTATGAATATTTACATCAATCCTGGGATCTAGCATTTCCCTGGATGACTTTAGGTAATGGGTTCTCAAATTTTCATCAATTAATTCAATGGTATGAGTTTACTGGAGTATATGGTGGTACAATGTGGATATGGTTAAGCAATATTTTAATTTTCTTACTTTATTTAAACAAGAAAGAAATGAATATTGTAGCAAAACCTCGTAGGATTACTATTGTGTTAGTCCTTACGTTGCTTATCCCCTCTTCATATTCAGTCATTCGCTATATGACGTACGAGGAGCATATTAACCCTTCTCAGATTGTAACTGTCCAACCTAATATTGACCCATTTGGAAAATTTGGTCATATCAGCCCTGAAGAACAATTGCAAACTTTGATGCAACTATCAAAATCTGTTGCCAAGCCGAATACGGAGTTTTTTATATGGCCAGAAACAGCATTGTCACAAAGAGGTGATTTCGATGAAGAAGATTTTAGAATTACAAGTACATTTGATTCGCTTATTAATTTTCTAAATGACTATAAAAATGGCAACGTACTATCTGGGATAGAGAGTTATAGATTATATAACGATAAAAGAACAAGTACTGCTAGAGAAGTAGGACCAAACTTATATAAAGACAATTTCAATGCGGCAACTTTAGTTGACGTGTCTTCCAAACTACAATTTTATCATAAATCGAAACTAGTTCCCGGTGTTGAGCAAATGCCATTTGGCACTGCTATTAATTTCTTAAAGCCTTTATTTAGTGCATTTGGCGGAACGACCGGAGGATATGGAAAACAGGATAAACCATCGGTATTTTATTCACAAAGTGGTATCGGTGCAGCTCCCGTCATCTGTTATGAGTCTATCTGGGGGAATTATGTTGCACAATATATCCAACAAGGGGCCCAATTTATTGCCATCATTACAAATGATGGTTGGTGGGGAAATACTTCTGGTAAAGATCAGCATTTAGATTACGCAAAGTTAAGAGCCATTGAAAATCGAAGATGGGTAGCCCGCTCTGCGAATACGGGAATATCGGGCTTTATCAACCAGCGCGGAGACATCATTCAAAAAACAGATTGGTGGGTACCTGCAGCCCTAACACAAGAAATCAACCTCAGTGAGGAATTGACTATTTACACAAAAAATGGTGATATCCTCGCTTATCTAGGTCTTTTGGGGGCTTTGCTTGCCACACTGACCTTTTTTAAAAAATCAAAAACAAGCAATTTTATTAAATAATCTCAATACCATTAAATAAGTAAACTTACTTTTACTTAATTTTGTCCATTATGCAAGTATATTTTGATAATGCTGCAACTACAGCGCTAGATCCAGAAGTCATTCGTGTCATGATAGACACCATGGAAAATAATTTTGGAAACCCTTCTTCTATTCATTCACATGGACGACAAGTAAAAACAATTGTTGAAAAGGCGCGTAAATCCATTGCGCAAATCTTACATACTTCTCCATCTGAAATTTTCTTTACCTCTGGTGGTACAGAAGCTGATAACATGGCAATTGTACGTTCTATTGTAGATTTTGGAATTACACATGCGATCACTACACCAATAGAACACCATGCTGTGCTTCATACATTAGAAGAATTGGAAAAATCAGGAAAAGTTCATCTCGACTTACTGCATGTAGATTCCACTGGTAATATTGATTTAAATCAATTAGAAGACTTACTCTCAAAAAACCCTAGAACTTTCGTTTCCATTATGCATGGTAACAATGAACTTGGAAATTTAAATGATATTGAAAAAATATCAGAAATATGTCAAAAGTATAAAGCAATCTTTCATTCTGATACTGTCCAAACTATGGGTCACTATCCACATGATCTAAGTAAGCTAAAAATTGATTTTATAACGGGAGCTGGACATAAATTCCATGGACCGAAAGGAGTTGGTTTTCTATACATTAATGCAAATACGAAAATCAAACCCATGATTTATGGTGGTGCACAAGAACGTAATATGCGTGGTGGAACTGAAAATGTATATGGTATCGCAGGACTAGCAAAAGCCTTAGAACTGAGCTACGAACATATGGAAGAACATAGTGCTTACATACAGGGGTTAAAATCTTATATGATTGAACAATTGCAGATAGCAATTCCAGATATTAAATTTAATGGTGTCACTGAACCAAATAAAGCACTTTACACTGTTTTAAACGTATCATTTCCATGTACGGATATGGCAGATATGTTATTATTCAATCTAGATATTGCTGGTATTTCCTGTTCGGGTGGAAGTGCCTGTAGTTCTGGAACCGATATCGGATCACATGTACTAGGAGCTATAAGGGCGGACGGCACAAGACCTTCAGTACGTTTTTCTTTCTGTAGAAACAATACAAAAGAAGAAGTAGACTTCGTTGTTAATCACCTCAAAGAGATCTGCAAATAGAAAAAAACTAAAAAGACCTTCAAAATTTGAAGGTCTTTTTTTGTTAATGTGATTTTATTAAAATGACTATTGTGTTAGTTTTTCTAACTTATAATTCTCTGCCAATTCTCCGACGATTTCATTACCTGATAAATCCAATTGCCAAAGTTTTGCCTTTTCACCCAGTTTGAATTTATAATCCACTCCTTCAAGTGTGATCACATTATTTTCAAATTTCCACTTTCCATCTTTGACAAATACTTCATCACTTTTATTAAGATATTTTGAGGTATAACTATAGGAAAAATTTTGGTTTAACTTTAAAACAGTTTCGATCCCGTCACAATCTGCACAAGGCATTACTCCGCTGTATGCTCCGCTCAATTCATATAGAGTAGCGCTTTGGTGATCTTGTTTGTCTTTAACTGCTTCAGCACCTTTACGTTGGTTATCACATGCAACAAAAACAAATAAGATACAGCATAATATAATAAATAGCCTTTTCATCTTCTTTAAAACTCTTTCTCAAATCTCCACAGAGATATAGACAAATTAAGTACCAAAAAGCAAGATTAAAATGTTAAAAAAATGTTAATATTCATCTTCATCATCTCCGTCCAGTAAACTTAATGCTCCGCGCAATTCACTTAACGCATGCATATTGCGTTTTTGTTGTGTTATGACCATACCTTTTTTATAAATATCTCGTGCATCTTCTACACGATTCATTTTCTCATAAAGTTTCCCCAAGTGGTAATAAGTTCCAACATAATCGGCATGATCACTTATCAGATCAGTATACCCCTTAAGCGCCTCATCTTGATTTCCTAATTTTAAATATTCGGTAGCCAAAGCATATTTCAAAAAAGGATCTTGTGGAGAATCTTTCAAAAACTCCTTCAATTGTTCTAAACGGTCTGACATTATGTATAGCTTTTAATTTTATACCGGTAAAGCTACAAATAATCAAAGAAGCTAAAAAGCTCATTTCGACAACAAATTACTATGCTAGCATACAAAAATGACAAACCATTGACGAATCATAAACTGTATAAAATTTAATCAACCTATAATAAAAAATACACATTTAATAAATAAAAATCTATTTAAAGACCATAAATTATCAATAAAATAATTTACATACCTTTATTTTAACAAAAACATAACTCAACATTCCATTGCAGACAGTATGGTACTCTCCCAAATTATCTTTACATTTAAAGTAAATTATATTAGGTTTGTATAAAACGGTAATAAATTATGAAAATATTAGTGTGTATAAGTAATGTCCCTGACACTACTTCCAAGATTACATTCACCAATGACAACACCGCTTTTAATAATGCTGGTGTGCAATACATAGTGAATCCTTACGATGAAATTGCTTTATCAAAAGCAATAGATTTGGCTGAAGGCGGTAAAGGCACCGTAACTGTTATTACAGTTGGGGATGCAAGTACTGAGGCTACTATCCGAAAAGCGCTAGCGACTGGTGCAGATAATGCAATACGAGTAAATGCCTTACCAAGAGATGCTTGGTTTGTTGCCAATCAGATTGCTCATTATGCAAAAGACAACAGCTTTGATCTTATATTAACCGGTAGAGAATCCATTGATTATAATGGAACTCAAGTAGGAGCTCTCGTAGCTACGATCCTAAATATTCCTTCCGTTTCTATCAGTAAAAAACTAGATATTGACGGCAATAGCGCAACTGTAGAACGAGAAATCGAAGGTGGCAAAGAAGTTCTAACTTTAAATCTACCAGCTGTCATTGGTACAGCTGAAGGGGTAGCAGAAACAAAAATACCGAATATGAGAGGTATTATGACCGCTAGAACAAAGTCATTAGATGTAATCGAACCTATTGAAGTAGCTCAGTTGTCGCATATTGTCAAATTTGAAACTCCAGCTCCGCGCGGTGCTGTCACTTTGGTTGATGCTGGAGATGTCGAAAAATTAGTTTCTCTTCTGCATGAAAAAGCAAAAGTTATTTAATCAACTCTAATCGTAAAGAATATGTCAATATTAGTATATGTAGAAAATACAGACGGTAAGTTCAAGAAATCGGCATTTGAGGTTGTTTCTTATGCTAAAGCTATTGCAGAACAATCGGGAACTGAAGTTATTGCATTATCAATCGGTAATGTTGAAGAATCGCAATTAAGTATTTTGGGTAAATATGGCGCAAGTAAGGTATTAAATGTCAATACAGAACAATTAAAGTCATTTGTAAACCAGGCTTACGCCGCTATCATCGTTGATGCAGCAAAATCATCAAGCGCATCAATAGTTGTATTGTCAAATTCTTTTTCTGGAAAGGGGTTAGCCCCGCGGGTTGCTGCGAAATTAGAAGCTGGTTTAGCAGACGGAGCTATTGAATTACCTACTGTAAATGGAGAAACTCTACAAGTCAAAACTGGAGCTTTTTCAGGCAAGGCCTTTGCTTATGTCGCTTTAACTTCGGCTGTTAAAGTAATTGCTGTCAATCCCAATTCATTTGAAGTAAAAGAGGCCGAAGGAACAGTAACTATTGAACCCTACTCTCCGAGTATAGATACTTCAGATTTTAGTACGATCGTTAAGGATATCATTAGAGCAACAGATAAAATTTCATTACCTGAGGCAGAAATTGTTGTTTCCGCGGGTAGAGGATTAAAAGGTCCAGAGAACTGGGGTATGATTGAAGAACTAGCTCATGTACTTGGTGCGGCTACAGCGTGTTCAAAACCGGTTTCTGACGCGGGATGGAGACCGCATTCAGAGCACGTTGGACAAACGGGAATAGCGGTAAGTCCCAATTTATATATTGCAATTGGTATTTCAGGAGCGATACAACATTTAGCAGGGGTTAGTGCTTCAAAAACAATTGTTGTGATCAACAAAGATCCTGAAGCTCCGTTTTTCAAAGTAGCAGATTATGGAATTGTCGGAGACGCATTTGACGTCATTCCTAAATTAATCACAGCTTTAAAAGCTTATAAAGGAATATAAAGGCCCTGAATAAAAAACTCCATTAGCAATTTATTTGTTAATGGAGTTTTTTTTATTCCAAATTATTTTTTCATTTTCTACTTTGAAACATCCTATTACAGAGCATATAGTGATTACCAGAGCATAATCTTGTAAGCCATTTAAAATAGGTATTCATGAATAAAATTACCTTTATATCTCCCTGATTATATTGCTTATCTAAGCAAATTTATCTAAATTTGTAAACCGTAAAGGTATCATAATGAAGAAAATCAAGTTAGACATTATTGGACTATCCTACAGTCAGACACAATCAGGTGCATATGCATTGGTACTTGGTGAGTCTGGAGGTAATCGCCGTCTTCCCATTATAATAGGGAGTCACGAAGCTCAAGCTATTGCGATTAGAATAGAAAAGATGGTTCCAAGTCGTCCTCTAACACATGATTTATTTCAGAATTTTGCAAAAGCTTTTCAAATTAATATACAGGAAGTCCTTATCTATAATTTAATAGAAGGCATTTTTTATTCTAAAATCATCTGTTCAGATGGAGAGAAAACTGTAGAAATCGATGCCCGAACTTCAGATGCTGTTGCACTGGCTGTACGTTTTGGAACACCCATTTATGCTTACGACTTCATCTTATCATCTGCCGGCATCGTTATCGAAGGCAACGAGTTTGCCTTTCTTGAAAACCTCGAAAATGCAGTAAATGCTGAAATCGTTGAAGATGATGTCAAAGAAGAAACGTCAAAAATTCAAAATCCTTTCTCAAGTCTTACTGATGAACAATTAAAAACGGTTCTCGAACAATCCCTTCATGATGAAAACTATGAGCAGGCTGCATTAATCCGTGATGAGATATCACGTAGAAAATAAGGTCACAATCATCGACAGAAAAACAAACTCAACTCTATATTACTTATGTCTATTAAATTAAGGTTGACCATTATGAACTTCCTCCAATTTTTTGTGTGGGGAGCGTGGTTAATTACAATAGCAAATTACTGGTTTGGTACTAAGCAATGGGACGGTACCCAGTTTGGAGCTATATTTGCAACAATGGGTTTTGCCTCTTTGTTTATGCCTACTTTAATGGGAATTATCGCAGACAGATGGGTTAACGCTGAAAAACTGTATTTGGTATTACATCTTTTATATGCGGCGGTACTCTTTTATCTACCACAAATAAATGATCCTGTTACTTTTTTCTATGCGATGCTCCTTGCCATGTGTTTCTACATGCCAACCCTTGCCCTATCAAATTCCATCGCATATACTGTGCTCACTCAAGGGAAATATGACTTGGTAAAGGCTTTCCCCCCAATCCGTGTGTGGGGAACTATTGGTTTTATTGCAGCCATGTGGATTGTTAACTTGACAGGCAGTAAAGCAACAGGTATGCAATTTTATATTGCCGGAGCCTCTGCAGTAGGTTTAGGATTGTTTTCTTTTTCTATTCCTAAATGTCCACCTAGAAATATCAAAAGCGAGCAATCATCTCTGGTACGTACACTAGGTCTGGAAGCTTTCAAATTATTTGGAAATTATAAGATGGCTTTGTTTTTTATCTTTTCTATGTTTTTAGGGGCTGCACTTCAGTTGACAAATGCATATGGAGATGTATTTTTAGATGAGTTTAAATTCTTTCCTAAATATACAAATTCGTTTGTAATCAAATACTCAACGATCATCATGTCAATTTCACAGATATCTGAGACACTATTTATTCTTGCCATACCATTTTTCTTAAAACGATTTGGAATTAAAAAAGTTATGCTGATATCCATGTTTGCTTGGGTATTGCGTTTTGGTCTATTTGCTTATGGCGATCCATCTTCTGGTTTATGGATGATTATATTATCATGTATCGTATATGGTATGGCTTTTGATTTCTTTAATATTTCAGGCTCCTTATTTGTAGAAACATCCACTAGTTCACAAATAAGAAGTTCAGCTCAGGGCCTATTTATGATGATGACCAATGGTTTTGGTGCAGTATTTGGCAGTTTAGTTTCAGGATGGATCATCGATAAATATTTCTCCATTTCATTTACTAATGTAAAACAGCTCGCGTCATTTTTAGATACAGATGTAAATAATAGTAAATTAGTCAATTTTGTTAAAGAAAGAGGACTCTCCATTAGTGAAAATGGTTTATTCGATACAAATTTGATACTTAAAGACTGGCATCATATCTGGTTAACATTTTCGCTTTATACTTTGGTTTTAGCAGTTCTTTTTGCTATTCTTTTCAAACATAAACACGATAAAAACATGCCTTTAGGCGCTAAATAATAAAAAAAGCCATTCTGTCGAATGGCTTTTTTTATATTTGTAGATGCAGTTATCTACTACAGACTATTTAGAAGAAATAAATAAACAATCTCAATCAAAATTTTACGATTGGTCCTATCACAAACTTTTACAGGCAGGTTTCAATAGTGAATGGGCACATACCATCAATTCCATCGTTCTTCTATTTTTAGTTATTCTAATTTTATTAATTATAGACTTTATAGCCCGAAAGGTAATCCTTTCTGTTGTAACCCGTTTTATAATAAAATCGAAAAACTCAATAGATGATTATCTGATAAAAAATAAAACGCTGAAATACATCAGCCACTTCATTCCACTTTTCATTGCCCAGCAGATCAGTCCAATCATATTTCTAGGATTTCCAAATTGGTTAAAAGCGATTAATAAAGGGATAGAGATCTTGCTAGTTTTAAACATTATGCTCATTGTGCATTCTGCATTAAAAACACTACGTGATATCCTAAAAACTCGAAAAAGCTTTGCTGACAAACCATTGGAAAGTTATTTGCAAGTTTCACAGATTGTCTTAATCTGTATTGGAGGAACAATTACTTTTTCTATCTTAACAGGTATTTCTCCGCTATCATTTTTGGTCTCGCTAGGAGCTGCCTCTGCCATTTTAATGTTGGTTTTTAAAGACACCATCCTTGGCTTTGTCGCAAGCATATCCGTTTCTGCAAATGACTCCATACGGGTGGGGGACTGGATTGAAATGCCAAAACATAATGCCGATGGAACAGTTATCGAAATCAACCTAAATAATGTGAAGGTGCAAAATTTTGACAAAACGATCACCACGATACCCACGCATACTTTATTGATTGATTCTTTTAAAAATTATAGAGGTATGCAGACCTCTGGTGGGCGAAGAATAAAAAGGGCAATAAATATTAAGATTTCGACTATTCGGTTTATGACTGAGGAAGAAATCAAAGATTTAGAGAGAATTCAAATTCTTAAACCTTTTATTGAACAACGCAGGTTAGAAATTAGCGAATACAACAATAGAAGTCAAGCCGATCAATCCATGCCTGTAAATGGACGCAAAATGACAAATATCGGTCTGTTTAGAGCTTATGCGACAGCATATATTAGACAGAATCCAAACATAAACAAGGATATGATCAGTATGGTACGTCAAATGGATCCGACAGAACATGGAGTACCATTAGAAATATACGTATTTTCAAATGACACCCGCTTTGAGATCTATGAAGGTATCCGATCTGATTTATTTGACCATTTATTTGCTGTCATTACATACTTCAAACTAGAAGTTTTTGAAAGTCCTGCATCTGATGATCTGCGTAACTTAAGTATAAAAATAGATCATACACATTTACAATAAAAAAAGAAAAGGTAATCTTCTCCAAGATTACCTTTCTTTTTAAAAACAAACTAAATTTCTGGGTGTGTTTCCCAACAGACCCCACATTAACCCTTTACTATATGAATCAAAAATTACTCTGATACAAATATAAAGTTGTCATATTAAGCAATCCTTAACTAAAGTTTAATCTTTCATCATTATTTATAAAAAAAGCAACCTTAAAAAGGTTGCTTCACGGTTTTATATGGTTATTTACTATTTTGTTTTATTTACAACCTCAATTTCCTTTACAGCTGTATGTATCCGGTTAAATAAATCAGTGGCTTTCACTTCAATTTTATATTTTCCTGCCTTTAATTTTGGCAATTTCAATCTCCATAAGTGAGAACTATTAGTACCATCAGAAGGCCTTCTTCCCTCTTTATAATCGGTTGCTAGGTCATACTGCTTAACCGCATCATCAAAGGATGGATCAACTTCTTTGACCTGATCCATTTCTTTCCATTGACTATCATTTATACGATATAATACTTGATCACCTTCTTTTCCAATAAAAAAATTTGCATAAACTGGGTATCGTTGTACATATTTTTGATCTACAATTGATGGTCCAGATAGTGCAATTTGATAAGCCTCATCTTTCCCTACCACCTTATAATCAAATGTATATTGATTATTTTTAATATTTAAAATAGCGTAACCTTTTGGGGTACCATCTCGCATGGTCGATACAGGTATTCCATTTTCATCCAGTTCTCCAGAGTACCAATCGCCAGAAGTTGTTCCTACATTATATTCATGGTGCGGTTTTGATTGCTTCCAGCCATCCTTAGCGCCAAAGAAATTTTGTTGCTGGAAATGTGTATGAGCCGATAAAGAAAGTGTGTGGGGAAATTCACTTAAAATATCAAATAATCGATCACGATCTTCAGTACGAAAAACCTCAGAATTTTCATGTTCAAGCGGGATGTGAAAAGCCAATACAATTAACTTATCTTTTGGCACAAACTTCAGATCATTGGCAATAAACTCCAATTGATCTTTACGCAAACCTCCTTTATATCCTTTTCCTGTATCAGGATTAGGATAAATAATATCATCAAGAACTAAAAAGTGAGCATTTCCATAATTAAAAGAATAAGTTGCGGGACCAAAAGAAGCTTCAAAAGCTTCATCCGAATAGCTATCATCTTTTGTATCAAAATTTAAATCATGATTACCAATTACATTAAACCAGGGTAAACCCATTAATGAAATTGTACTTTTATATGCCGGATGCAATGACAAATCATTACCAACTAGATCTCCTAAGCTGATCCCAAACACAGCAGCATTTTTATTGGATATACGATCTATAATTCCTCTTTTAAAATAATCCATTTCGGTCATATCATAAGCTTGTGGATCTCCAAATACAAACGCAGAAAAATCTCTTGATTCAGATTGAGCTGTCAAACCAAAATTGATATCCTTAGGTAATTTTCCAGTAGGTGAAACTCCCTTATAGGTCAATTCGGGACTTCCCTGAGGTTTATGTATATAATAAAATTGTGGTTGATTTGCTGTACTAAGCGGTAGTGCATAATCAGCAGGTTTAATAACAAAAATAATATTGTCTTCATCAACAGGCAATTTATATTGACCCTGAGCATCAGTTTGAACGACCTCTACCCCATTACTCACAGAGACATTTGGTATACCCCGTTCTTTTTTATCAAGAATTCCATTTTTATTGATATCATCAAAAACAACACCTTTTGCAATTTCCTGAGCACTAACCGTGTAATTTAGAGATAAAGCTGTTGCAACAGCAAAAATATTTTTCATTTGAATATATAGCATAATTAAAGCCGAAGCTAATACTCTAATATGAATCAATAGTCACCTGATGTTTAACAAACTGTTAATTTATATACAAAAAAGGGATAATCATATGATTATCCCTTTTTTGTATATAATATTTTATTTTATCTACTTAACGTTCGATCTAGATTGAGCCGCGGCTAATATTCGGTTGACTTCATCGATCATAGACTTTCCTGCATTCCGCATTTTTTCATTACCCGCAAAATCAGCGTCCATCGTGACTTTTTTTGATTTGTCTTTATAATTCATCTCTAAATAAAATCGAGGCGTTTCTGTTTCAGGATTTACTTTTGCTTCAGGTCCCGTCATGTCATCATCCAAATTCCAAAAACCTAATTCTTGAGCTTTTCGATGTAAGTAAAGCAAATCATCTTTAGTCATGCGAACGGTATCACGCTCTATCTCGTTTGTTTTGGTCACATACTGAAAAATTCCAGTTTTTGAATCATACTGATTATCCATATGATTAGGCTCACCGTATCGAAAGACCACAGACTGAAAATCTGTGAAACGGAAAGGCGCATTGCTAATCATATTACTGTAGTAGTAAACACAGTAAATTAGAAATGGTACAACAATACATAAACCCAAAAAAATCTTTTTACCCTTGATACTCATCTTTATTTTAGTTTTTGACAAAAATAAGGATTAAAATAGCTTTATAAAGTTTTATCTATTATTTGACATAAAAAAGGGAATTCGTATTACCTATCAGGATTTTGGTGTTCCAGCATTCGTGAAATATTTGGCGTACCACGAATCTTTTAAGTCAGAAATAATAACACCTTTTTTTGTCGATACATGCACAAATTTATTATTATGCAGATATACGCCAACATGATCCACATTACGTCCCCCGAACGAAAAAAATACCAAATCACCTTCTTTAAGTTGGGAATTTCGCTTGCTCTTAATTGCACCATCCATATCTCTAGATGAACGAGGTAAATTCTCTTTATATACTTTAAGATATAATATATTAACAAAACCTGAACAATCCACCCCTCTTTTTGTTGCACCTCCCATTCGATGTGGTATACCCATCCATTCGTCAATAAAAGAATAAAGCGTAGGATTGAGTTCCTTTTTCTTTACTTGCAAAAGATCTGCGTAATTATCTAATGAGCTTGTACTATAATTCTTACCTCTAGCTTCACTGGCATCTGTCAAAACTGAACTGCTGTGGCCACTGTTACTGTTCACCTTTTTATTAACTGAACAACTACTGAGTAAAAGTATCAGGCTGAAAAAAAATAATATATTACGTTTTATAGACATATCAATATCAAATGTTAGGTAAATGTAATAAAACCAAATTTAACTGACAAACAAGCCCTTCTTTCTTCATATCTCTTTTCAAATTGTAATTTTGTCGGAATTTGTAAAATATAATATGGAAAAATTAAAAGGTGCTATTGCTGTATTTGTCGGTGCAAGTAGTTTTGGACTGTTGTCAACATTTGTCAAAAAAGCATATGCGCAAGATTACACTTTAGGGCAAGTAACAGGAGTACAAGCTATTTTTGGAATGATTATCTTATGGGCAGTTTATCTACTGATTCAGTTGCTAAACCCAAAAGCAAATCATGGTTTCTCTAAAAAATCTAATAAATGGAAAATTGTTATCAGTGGTATTTCTACAGGTCTAGTAAGTTTAGTTTATTACAAATGCGTTCAATTAGTGCCTGCTTCATTGGCGATTGTTCTATTAATGCAATACATCTGGATAGGAACGTTAATTGAATATATTATATTCAAAAATAGACCTACTAATCGTCAATTGATTGGTATTGCAATTGTACTTATAGGAACTGTATTTGCAACAGGTCTTATTGAACAAGGAATCGATAAACTCAATTGGACCGGCATTACCTACGGAGTATTAGCAGCAACTGCTTATGCAGTATTTCTAATTGTTAACGGACGAGTTGGAAATGACTATCCGCCAGTTCAAAAAAGTGCATTAATGGTCACTGGATCCTGCATCATGATCTGTTCCATCTTTCCGCCAACATTTTTGATATCGGGAGCTTTAGGTGACAGCATATGGCATTTCGGACTTATTCTTTCTTTCTTCGGAACTGTTATTCCACCATTATTATTTGCTTATGGAATTCCTAAAATCGGTTATTCTCTAAGTGGTATTTTAAGTTCTGCAGAACTACCAGTAGCAACTGCTATGTCATACTTCATACTTAAAGAAGCTGTAAGTCCTGTTCAATGGATAGGTGTATTCATGATATTAGCAACCGTCATTTGGTTAAATGCTAAAAAAGAAAAAGTCGCATAACGACAAGGGCTCAATTCGATTAGAATTGAGCCCTTATCTTTTATATCATCTAGCATTAGTGTGCTAATATTTCTTTTAACTCTACTATTTCAACTTCACAACCGTCTGTAATCGATAAGAATTTTACATGTGCAACTTCGTTGACCAGCAAAGGATCGTAGGCTGTACGAACTTTCACATAATTTTTGGAGAAACCATGCATATATCCGTCCTTCTCATCACTCTCAAAAAGTACTTCGCCTACTTTATCCAATTGTTTCTCATAGAAAGCACGACGCTTTTTCTCTGACAAAATGTGTAGCATTTTACTACGGTCACTGCGCTGAGATCCAGGGACTGCCCCTTCCATCTGTGCAGCTATTGTATTTTCACGTTCAGAATAAGTAAAGACATGCAAATAGGAAATGTCCATGTCATTTAAAAAATTGTAAGTGTCTATAAAGTCTTCACGAGTCTCTCCAGGAAACCCCACAATGACATCAACGCCAATACAGCAATCCGGCATTAATTCCTTAATCTTCTCCACACGCTGTGCATAAAGCTCCCGCTTGTAACGGCGGCGCATCATACTCAATACTTTATTATTTCCAGACTGTAAAGGCATATGAAAATGTGGAACAAAACGTTTTGATTGTGCTACAAATTCAATAATCTCATTGGCCAAAAGATTTGGCTCTATCGAAGAAATACGGATACGGTCTATTCCTGACACTTCGTCCAAAGCCTTTACAAGGTCTAAGAATTTATCTTGTCGTTTACCGTCTCGAATACCAAAATCACCGATATTTACACCCGTTAGCACAATTTCTTTTACGCCAGATGCCGCAATTTCCTCGGCTTGACGTACGATATCCTCAATTTTCCCCGAACGGCTTGCTCCACGAGCAAGAGGAATTGTACAAAAAGTACAAGAATAATCACATCCATCTTGTACTTTTAGGAATGTACGCGTACGGTCACCGATTGAATATGCAGATACAAATTGATTGGTTTCATCAATTGGTGCATTATGAACAACAGCCTTCTCGTTTTTTGTCAGATCATTGATATGTTCGATAATATTGAACTTTTCTGCGGCACCTAAAACCATATCCACTCCCGGAATTTCAGCAATCTCAGCTGGTTTCAACTGCGCATAACAACCGACAATGGTGATATAAGCATTAGGTGAATATTTAAGTGCTTCCTTTACTACCTTGCGACATTTCTTATCTGCATGATCCGTTACTGAACATGTATTAATAACATAAACATCTGCCGCACTATTGAATGGCGTGGTTTCATAACCCGCATCTTGAAAGACACGACCTATGGAGGATGTTTCTGAAAAATTCAATTTACATCCTAAGGTATAGAAAGCTACTTTTTTACTCATAATGATTTTGCAAAAATACAACAAAAAGCTCCAAATGAAAATTCTTAATTCTGATTTAAACGCTTTTCAATTAATTATGAGATTTTAATGATCCAAAATTTAACAATATCAGTTTTGATTTCTTTATTTTACAGTCTTTCTTTACATTGCTATGATAGTGTAACACATATGAAAATGATGTGCACACTTTTATAAATTTTCATGAGAATACTTCAAAAAATCTTACCTTCGTATAGAATATTACATGATTATACAGCGAGCATCTTTGTTGGTATATTACAGCCAAAAAGACGCTGTTTGTTAATCACAAAATAAATAAAAGCAACTATTTACAATGAAACAATATATTGACTTACTAAAGCACGTATATACAAACGGGGTTATTAAAACTGACCGTACTGGAACTGGAACTAAAAGTGTATTTGGATATCAGATGCGTTTCAATTTAAAGGAGGGCTTTCCACTTGTTACGACAAAAAAATTACATTTAAGATCAATTATCCATGAATTGATCTGGTTTTTGAAAGGTGAAACAAACATCAAATATTTAAAAGACAATGGTGTCAGTATCTGGGATGAGTGGGCTGATGAAAATGGTAATTTAGGTCCTGTTTATGGATCACAATGGCGTTCATGGCCAACTCCTGATGGAGGCCATATCGATCAGATTGAAAAAATAATCAAGCAATTGAAGACTTCACCCGATTCAAGAAGAATCATTGTGTCTGCCTGGAATGTTGCAGAAATTGAAAATATGGCTTTACCTCCTTGTCATGCATTTTTTCAATTCTATGTTGCTCCTGCTGATCCTGAAAATGGAATCTTAAAACCACAGTTGTCTTGTCAGCTATATCAAAGAAGTGCAGATATCTTTCTAGGTGTACCATTTAATATTGCATCTTATGCTTTATTAACCATGATGGTGGCACAGGTTTGTGATATGGAAGCCGCTGAATTTATTCACACCTTAGGAGATGCCCATATATACAGTAATCACTTCGAACAAACAGAATTACAATTGAGCCGTGAACCAAAGGCTTTACCTCAATTAAAAATCAATCCAGAAGTAAAAGATATCTTTGATTTTAAATTTGAGGACTTCGAGTTGTTAAATTATGAATCCCATTCGCATATTAAAGCTCCTGTAGCAGTTTAAAAAGAATCTTCTTTATATACATGTGTAACCTATAGAAATGAGTAAACTTAAAATAACATTAATTGTCGCCGCTACTGAAAATAATGTAATCGGTAAAGGAAATAAAATGCCTTGGCATTTACCAAATGATCTTAAATATTTCAAAAAAAACACACTTGAACATAGTGTGGTTATGGGGAGAAAAACTTTTGAGTCTCTTGGTAAACCATTACCAGATCGCAGAAATATTATCTTGACAAGAGACATGACCGCAAAATCTGATGATGTGGATATCGCCAATAGCTTTCAAGAAGTATTAAATTATTGCAGAGATGAAAGAGAGATCTTTGTTATTGGTGGTGGCGAAATATTTAAACAAACGTTACCATTCGCAGATAAAATATTATTGACCAGGTTGCATACAACTATTGATGGAGATGCTTACTTTCTAGAATTACCAGCACATGAATGGATATTAGAAAGCGAAGACACGCATGAAAAAGATGAAAAACATGCTTTTGACTATAGCTTTCAGGTGTACGTCAGAAAATAAAGATAAAGGCTTCTCTAATTGTAAGAAGCCTTTATTGTAAACCATCCTTTCGAAAATCAGTATACTAAATCCAATTATGCATAAATTTCTAACATTTTTTTTCATCAGTATCATTCCTTACTCCTTTGCTCAAAAAATGGATACAATTTACCTCGAAAAATTATTACAAGGCCATCCCGAATTGTTTCAAAAGATCTTAGATCACCCGAGTAAAAATGAAGTTCAAATTCTCTATACGCAAATTGATCGGGATAAAAATAATGTGCCACATTTTAAATCATTCAGTTATAGATTAAATCCAAACTGGTATTTCTATCCTGCCAGCACAGTTAAGCTCCCAACGGCAATCCTAGCATTAGAAAAAATAAATGAGCTAAAGATTGCTGGATTATCAAAAGATACACCGTTAAGAATCGACTCTTCTTATGAGAAACAAACAGCTGTTGTACAAGATGAGTCTGCTAAAAATGGTCTCCCGTCAGTTGGTCAATATATTAAAAAAATCCTTTTGACAAGTGACAATGACGCACAGAACAGACTTTTCGAATTTATCGGACGTGCTGAATTGAATAGCAAATTACAAAAGCATGGCGCACAAAACTCACGCATTGTCAATAGACTGGCCATAGGTGACAAAGGTGTCTGGGCAAAACACACCAATCCCATTACTTTCTACTTAGAAGATAAAACCCTCTATAAACAGGATGCCCAATTTGATCCAAACGACTACCCTATTAAGCTAGAAAATACTCGTCAAGGAAAAGGTTACATGAATGACAAAGACGAGCTTATTCATGAACAATGGAGTTTTGAAGGGTTAAATGTTTACCCGTTAGATGATCAGCAACTGATCATGAAAAAATTACTTTTCCCGGAAGCTTTCGATGCTCGCAAAAGATTCAAATTAACAAATGATGATTATTCATTTTTGTACGACTACATGTCGCGTTATCCGTTTGAGTCGGATTACCCTAAATATGACACAACTGAATTCTGGCCGACATATAGTAAATTGCTTTTTTATGGCCGTGATAAAAAGGCAACAATAAATCCAAATATTCGCATTTTCAATAAATATGGAGATTCCTATGGTTATAATATTGATAACGCATACATTGTTGATTTTGAAAAGGGGATAGAGTTCCTATTGGCTGTAGTAATCCAATCTAATGAAAATGGAATTTATAATGATGGAATCTACGAGTATGAAACTGTCACCTACCCATTTCTAAAAAACATAGGCCAAATTATCTACCAGGAAGAACTCAAAAGAACGAAAGAATTTAGACCTGATCTAACGAAATTTGATTTTAGAAAATAAAAAAAGTTACATTACATGAAGTTGTAATGTAACTTTTAAAATCTCATACTGAAGTTATTTTTTTAGCGCCACTTCGATTAAATTACCGTAAAACTCTTGTTCCGTCAATCCTGCCGCGCGGACTTGTTGAGGAATAAAACTTTGGGGAGTTTGCCCTGGAATGGTATTGATTTCAATAAAATAAAACTTATCCGTATCGTTTTCCAAAAAGAAATCAATACGGACCATTCCTTTACAATTCAATCGCACATAAATATCTTTTAAAATCTTTCCTATACGCAATTGCTGATTTACATCCAGATCCGCTGGTGTAATTTCTTCTGTAAGCCCGGGAATATACTTTGCCTCAAAATCAAAAAACTCACGTGTTGTTTTCACTTCAGTAGCCGGTAAAACAACCAATTCCCCGTCGACATTACGATAAATACCTTCCGAAAATTCACGGCCGTTTACAAACTCCTCAACAATAACCTGGCTACCGGTGTTTTCAGCATCAAAAGCTTTATCAATGGCTACTTTTAGTTCATCTGCCACTTTTACTTTGGTCATACCTATACTACTACCTCCAGCATTAGGTTTTACAAAATAAGGCAGGGATAATTTATCTTCTACTAGCTCAACGGCTTGAGCTCGTTGATTTTCAAACAATAAGACAGATTTAGCTAAAAACAAATCATTAAGATCTGCCAAAATCGCTTTTGTATATCCCTTATTCATTGTTAGCGCCGAAGTCAACGCATCACATGATGTATAAGGTATGCCAACTAAGTCAAAATAGCTCTGTAATCGCCCATCTTCACCGGGTGAACCATGAACCATTATAAAAGCCAATTCAAACTGAACAATACTATCATCAAGCACTAAAGTAAAATCTTCTTTATTGATTGCATGCTTTATTCCTGAATCACTAACATAAAACCATGCATCTTTGGTAATCGTAATTTGATAGATATCGTACTTATTGTGATCAAGCTGTGAGTATACAAATGCAGAACTTTTAAAAGAAACTTCTGCTTCACCTGTATAACCTCCAGTTATTAATGCTATTTTTGTTTTCATAAAATTATCGTGATTCTTCTAACAAATATAATTTGCTATACACAGAAAAACGAATATTTTTGTTCAATATTTAAAAGGGCAGATATTGAACAAAAATAGTGGCTTTAATCTTGCTTAGAAAATATACGATAAAATGATTTTTTAAAGAAATATAAATGTCAAAAATATTACAGTATTTAAAAACGAATACGTTTAGAAACAACATTCTAATCGCTATTGGATTTGTTTTAGCAATTTTCCTATTCATCTATCTTGGTTTAAAAGTATATACCAAACACGATGAATCGATAGAAGTTCCACAAGTAAAAGGCTTACATATTAATGCTGCTATCTCAGCATTAGAAAATGCGAACTTGGAATATCAAATTGATTCCGTTTATCAAATGGATGCTAAACCAGGTCTAGTAATTGAACAAGATCCCGAAGCTAAATTTCATGTAAAAAGCGGACGTACAATCTACTTAACTATTATTACACAGGTAGCTCCTGAAATCGCGTTTCCAAAAATCAAGGATAAAACATTAATTGAAGCATCCTCTATACTAAAAAACCATAATTTACGTATAGGTGATACAACTTATATTGCAGACATAGCAAGAGATATTGTTTTAGATGCCCAATTTGCAGGGCAATCTATTCGTGATGGCAGAATGATTCCAAAAGGATCTAAAATTGATTTAATATTGGGTAATGGTCAGGGCGCAAATGAAGTTCAAATACCGGATTTATCAGGATTGACTGTTACGGAAGCAAAATTTGCATTACAGGGAATAGGATTATCTTTGGGTACGGTGACTTACGATATTGGCGTGTCGGATACGAGTACAGCCCGTGTTATCACACAGTTTCCTGGTTTAGAGACCGGGATCACGAGTATTGGATCCAAAGTGGATCTTACGTTGTCCAATACTGTCCCTGCTACTCCACCAGTAACAGCTCCTTCTTCACCGCAAAAACAAAAAACAAATCCATAAATATGGAAAATAAAAAGAGAATACCAAATTGGTTAAAAATCATTGCACTCCTAATCTTTATTATTGGAGGATATTTCGGCTGGACAGCTTACACCACTTTCCTAGCATCAAATGTTACAGATAATCAAAAATACCTGTATATCAATACAGGTGATACTTATTTACAAGTATTACAAAAAATAAAAGATCAAAAAATAGTGGAAGATCCAAATAGTTTTGATCGCGCTGCTAAATATCAGAATTATACGGAGAGTGTTAAGCCTGGTCGTTATGCTTTGACTCCAGGAATGAACAACCGAAGATTTATCGGTAATTTGAGAGGAGGCTATCAAGATGCTGTTAAATTTAGATTCGAAAATATCCGCTTAAAGGAAAACTTTGCTGGTAAACTTGCAGAAAATTTCGAGGCTGACTCTATCACGTTCTTAAAACTATTAAATGATGAGAATCTAGCAAAGTCATACGGTTTTAATAAAGATAATTTCATTGCAATGTTTATTCCAAATACATATGAACTTTATTGGAATACTGCGCCCGAAAAATTATTTGCACGTTTTCATGATGAATGGGAAAAATTCTGGACAAAAGATCGCTTAGCAAAAGCAAAAGCAATCAACCTGACACCACAAGAAGTTAGTTCCCTTGCTGCCATCGTTAAAGGTGAAGCACTTCACAAAGACGAGATGCCCGCTATCGCTGGGTTATATCTCAACAGATTAAAAAAAGGAATGCTTTTACAGGCTGATCCGACAGTTATTTTTGCCACTCAAGATTTTACTATCCGACGTGTATTGAATAAACATTTAAGAACTGATAATCCATATAATACCTATATCTATAAAGGTCTTCCTCCAGGTCCTATTATGATGCCTAGTATTGTTGCCATAGATGCTGTATTAAATTATAAGCATCACGACTATATTTATATGTGTGCTAAAGAAGACTTTTCTGGATACCATGCTTTTGCTACTAATGTCGCTGAACATCAAATAAACGCCCGCAAATTTCAAAAAGCATTAGACGAACGAAATATCAAAAAATAGTATGTTTCAATTCGAATATCAAACACGTGTACGGTATGCAGAAACCGATCAAATGGGTTATGTGTACTATGGAAACTACGCTGCATTCTACGAAATAGCTCGAACCGAAATGCTACGAAGCACCGGAATCTCTTACCGTGAACTGGAGGAGATGGGTGTTATGCTACCGGTTATGGAGATGAAATGTAAATACATTAAACCTGCACGTTACGATGATTTTATAACGATTAAAACTACAATCAGAAAAAAACCTGCAGTAAGAATAGTTTTTGAATATGAACTGTTCAATGAAAAAGAAGAGCTCCTAAATACAGGTGAAACAACACTCGTATTTGTTGATATCAGTAAGAACAAACCCACAATGCCACCCGCCATTTTTCTTGAAAAAATGGCGCAATACTTTGAATAAACATGTCCAATATTCATCAATACTTATTGAAATTAAAACCTTACAATCAAGTTATTGAATGGAGTAAAGGAGTGATTTTACCTGGATTTGGATCTTTGCCTCTCTATACTGTAGCCATATTCTTTTTTCAAGAAATATCTCGTGACTCTATTTTAAGCAAAGCATCATCACTTTCTTATAGTTTCATGCTGGCTATTTTTCCGGGGATCATCTTTCTATTTACATTGATCCCTTATATACCAATAGACAATTTTCAAGAACAGCTTTTAGATTTTTTGGAAGTAGTCATTCCACATAATGCTTATGAAGTAGTCGAGACTACATTAGAAGACATTATTAAAAATCAGAATGGAGGACTTTTATCTTTCGGTTTTATATTGGCAGCTTACTTTGCTACCAATGGAATGGCCTCCATGATGCGGGCTTTCAATAAGGCTTCTCTTATTGCTGAAAAACGTACGTGGATAAAACGTAGAATGATTGCGCTTGGACTCGCTTTTTTGATTATAACAGCCTTAACCATAGGAATGACTATATTTACTTATGCTGGCATTGTTGTTAATTATCTTAAAGATAGTATTGCTATAACCAATAGTTTCTGGGCCTTTGTCATAAAGGCGGCTCGTTGGTTCGTCATATTCGGTATATATTTCTTTACTGTGAGCTGCCTTTATAAATTTGCACCAACATCTTCCCGTCGCTGGAAAATATTTAGCCCCGGAGCAACTTTAGCTACTATTTTAGCTATTCTAACTTTCTCCGGATTCGCATTCTATATCAACCACTTTGGCACGTACAATAAGCTATATGGGTCTATTGGAACTTTAATTGTCATCATGATCTGGATGTATCTCAATACATTAATATTACTGATAGGTTACGAACTAAATGCGGCCATTGCTCTGTCCAAACAAAGTATTAAAATCGTAAGGCCAAAAACCTACAATTCATTCAGAGCAAATAACGAAAATTTATAGTTCGGCTTGAGATATCGTCTATTTTTTAAAAATTAGTTTATTACAATATAAATCGGAACAGCTGTTCAATCTTCTTATTAATTCTGCTTTTAAATATCGGCTACCAGAAAAAAGGCACAATCCCCTATCTCCCTCTAAATCAACAAAATTCATAGCCCCTATTTTTTACGTTACAATTCGATCATACTGCTCAATAATTTCTCAAATGTACTTGTACAACCAAATCAAAGTAATTTACACCCTACAATAACTCCTAGATTGGAACAATTGATAGGAACATACGCCCAATTCCATATGGAAGAGTCATAATTCAATTATGTTTTAGCAGTGGATTTCACTCGAAATTGCAAGCAATTCCATAAATGTGGATAACAATTTAAAAAAAAATAGATATAAATACTTGTTAATAAAAGTTTTTCGTATTTTTGCAGTCCCTACAATGTGGGGAAAAGGAGAAAAAATAATTAATGGCAAAAAAACAAGAAGTAGAAAAAGAGTTAGCAGCGAAAAACGCGGAGCTACAAGGCGCTGACACCAAAGTGGTGAAAGACACAGAAAAAATTGAATCAGAGGCTGATTCAAAACTAATCGAAGAAATCAAATCTAACACATGGATCACTCCAGAAGGCGAATTCGACTGGGATGCTAGTGATAAAGGTTTCGGAAATTACAGCGAGGCTGAGCGCGCTAAATTAGAAGAACAATACGCAGGTACTTTCAACCAAATCAATCAAGGTGAAATTATCGAAGGTACTGTTGTTTCTATCAACAATAAAGACGTTGTCTTAAATGTTGGTTTCAAATCTGATGGTTTGGTTTCATTATCTGAATTCCGTGACTTACCAGAATTGGCAGTTGGTGACGTAGTTGACGTTTTTGTAGAGTCGCAAGAAGATGCTAATGGACAATTAGTATTATCTCGCAAACGTGCTAAAACTCAAAAATCTTGGGAAGCTATCAATGAAGCATTGGAAAATGATGCTATCATTAACGGTTTTGTTAAAAGTCGTACTAAAGGTGGTCTTATCGTTGATATCAAAGGTGTTGAAGCATTCTTACCTGGATCTCAAATCGATATTAAACCTATCCGTGATTACGATATCTACGTAGGTAAAACAATGGAATTCAAAGTTGTTAAAATCAACCACGAATTTAAAAACGTTGTCGTATCACACAAAGTATTAATTGAAAACGATTTAGAGAACCAAAAATCTGAAATCGTATCTAAATTAGAAAAAGGTCAAGTATTAGAAGGTACTGTTAAAAATATCACTGACTTCGGTGTGTTCATCGATTTAGGTGGTGTTGATGGTTTACTTCACATTACTGATATTTCATGGGGTCGTATCGAGCATCCAAAAGAGGTATTATCATTAGATCAAACTATTAACGTAGTTGTTTTAGATTTTGATGATGAGAAAAAACGTATCGCTTTAGGCTTGAAACAACTTTCTGAGCATCCTTGGGAATCTTTAGATAAAGACTTAGCTGTTGGTTCTAAAGTAAAAGGTAAAATCGTAACAGTTGCTGATTACGGTGCTTTCTTAGAAATCATCCCGGGTGTTGAAGGTTTAATTCACGTTTCTGAAATGTCTTGGTCTCAAAACTTACGTTCTCCACAAGAGTTCTTAAAAGTAAGCGATGAAATCGAAGCTGAGATCTTAACTTTAGATCGCGAAGAGCGTAAAATGAGCCTAGGTATCAAACAATTAACTCCAGATCCTTGGAAAAACATTGTTGAGCGTTACCCAGTTGGTTCTAAACAAACTGCAGTAGTTAAAAACATGACTAACTTCGGTGTGTTCGTAGAATTAGAAGAAGGTATCGACGGTTTAATCCATATTTCTGATCTATCTTGGTCTAAAAAAATCAACCACCCTAACGAATTCACTAAAGTTGGTGAAAAATTAGATGTTGTTGTTTTAGAATTAGATGAAGAAAACAGAAAATTATCTTTAGGTCACAAACAATTAGAAGAAAACCCTTGGGACACTTTCGAGACAATCTTCACAATTGATTCAGTTCATGAAGGTACTGTATTGAAAGTTGGTGACAAAGGTGATATCGTTGCTTTACAATATGGTGTTGAAGGATTCTGTCCATCTAAACACTCTGTAAAAGAAGATAATTCTGCACTTAAAGTTGACGAAGTTGCTTCATTCAAAATCATTGAATTCAACAAAGAAAACAAACGTCTAGTAATTTCTCACTCTCGTATCTGGGAAGATGAAAGAGCTGAAGCACGTGTTGAAGAATTCAATGCTCGTAAAAAAGAAGCTAAAGTAGCAAACAATGCTGTTAAAAAAGTAAAAGATTCAGTTGAGAAATCTACATTAGGTGACTTAGACGTTCTTGCACAATTGAAAGAGCAAATGGAAGGTGATGAGAAAAACGCTAAATAGTTTTTAACATCAACTCGATAATATTAAGCCCTAGCATTTAGCTAGGGCTTTTTTTGTTTATAACAAAAACATGATTAAATTTACGTAACGTAAATGAAATAACCCATGTACTTTCCCTCTTCACTAATCACTCCTGCACAGCTTAGTAGTGAATTAAACAATTCCAAAATTGTATTATTAGATTGTACAATCGACAAAGTAGGTCAATCGCTAAAGGGTACGAACTTAGAAGTAATAGGCAACTCGCTCTTTTTTGATATCGAAACTACCTTTTCAGATAAAAACAACCCGCTACCACACACACTTGTTTCCCAAGAAACTTTCACAAATGGAATTCAGGAACTAGGTATCAATCTAGATAGCATCATTATACTATATGACCGGTGGGGTATATATTCAAGTCCTAGAGCTTGGTGGATGTTTAAGATTATGGGGTTTGATCAAGTTTATATACTTGAAGGTGGAATTCCAGCATGGAAAGAACAACATTTTCCCATAGTAGACCATCATATAAAATCAAAACAAAGAGGTAATGCCAAAGCTCATTTTAATTCAAAATGGTATGCAGATAAAGATTACGTGTTAGCTCATTATGAAAATAGTGAAACAAGCATTATTGATGCTCGTAGTCAAGGAAGATTTATTGCATCAGCTCCAGAACCCAGAGCAGGATTAAGAGGGGGACATATTCCCAATTCTCATAATCTTCCATTTGATCTTGTTCTCGAAGGAAACAGCTACGATTCAAAAGAAGAGTTGCAAAAATTGTTTAAATCATTTAATAACAGCAATGAACAGATCTTCACCTGTGGATCAGGTGTTACAGCATCGATCCTAGCTTTTGCCAGTCATTTACTTGGGAATAAAAACATCAAAGTATATGATGGTTCTTGGTCTGAGTGGGGACAGGAAAAACTCAATTTACCTATTTCCAACTAGTTATTACAAATTTATGGATAAGCAAAGCAAATGGGGGGAAGAATTATTAATCCTACGCAGCATAATTGAAGAGTTCCCACTTGAAGAAACAACAAAATGGGGTGGTCCGGTATTCACGTACCAACAAAAAAATGTTATTTCATTTGCTGGATTTAAAGATCATTTTGCACTCTGGTTTTTTAACGGATCGCACCTAGTAGATCCCGCAGCAGTTTTAACGGCAACACAGGGAGAAAAAACGAAAAACCTGCGCCAATGGAAATTTACAGATCCAAGCCAAATTGATAAATCTCTACTCAGACAATATATACAGCAGGCCATTAATATTGAAGAAATGGGATTAAAACTCATTCCAGGGAAAAAAGAATATTTATCCATTCCCGCATTAATTGAAGAAGCATTAAAGAACGACCCGCAATTAAAAAGGAATTTTGAGAATCTCAGTGATGCAAAAAAGAATGAATATTATGAGTATATTCATGAAGCAAAACAAGATAAAACAAAAGTAAACCGTCTAGAAAAAATTAAACCTATTATATTAAGTGGAAAAGGTTTATATGATAAATATAAAAAATAGATGAAAAATATACTTTACCTTGGATTATTGATATTAGGTACGCTACCTCGTTCGTATTCACAAAAAGCTAATGCCAAATATGACCATTTATTAGCCGATTAATTAGGAGCTGACAATTATGGAATGAAGTATTATAGTTTTGTGCTTCTAAAAACGGGCGCAACAAAAATAACCGATAAAGATTCTGTCAATCGACTTTTTGATGGACATATGAAAAATATTCAACGCCTAGCAAAAGAGAAAAAACTAATTGTAGCTGGTCCATTTGGGAAAAATGAAAGAGATTATCGCGGTATCTTTATATTAAATGTTAAAACTATCAAAGAAGCAGAAGCATTATTGGCTACAGATCCTGCCATTAACGCTGGTTTATTAATCTCCGAAATTACGTTATGGTACGGATCTGCGGCGCTACCATTATATTTGGAAGCCAGTAAAAAAGTAAATAAATTTGAATTTTAAACTAGATATTGGTATTCCAGATATACCGATCATCTACGACCTTAATCTTATGATGATCTATTAAATTTCGCACTACTTCCAATTTTATTTCATCATCACCAAGAGAAAGCCTTCCAATCAGATCATGTATCGTTTGAGCTTCGTTCAGTAAAATGCGTTCTATCTCTAATTTTATATTATGATGCAATTTCACACGATGATTACGAATTAGGCACAGATCACAGACCTGACAAAATAGTGTATTCTGTTCACCAAAATAATGGAGTAGTGACTGGCTACGACATTGTGAATGCTCAATATAATTGAGCATCGCCTCGATCTGAACAGTCTTTACGCGTTGTCTTTCTCTAATGAAAACATGGTCTACATAAAGATTTTTATAATCAACACGGTCCTGCAGAAAAGATAGCTGTGGGCTATCTGTTGGAGGAATATAACTCGCAATTTCCATTTTAACCAAGGCGTTGATTAAACTTACAATTTGCTCATAAGAAACACCTAACTTTTTTGCAAACTCATATTCATTTATGGAAATATAATCATCAAATACTCCTCCATACGATCTTAATATAGCCTTTATAAGTTTATCATAATGCTCATATTGAACTTGAATTTTGTAGAGCTCTTGATGGTTCACTGCAAATTTAAATCGAGAAGGAATAAAGACAGCTTCAGAAAGCGTCAACCAGCCATCCTTTTCTAAAAACTTGAGGGCACTTAAAGTAGGAATTGTTTCAAGTTTATATTTTTTTATAAAGGAGACTACATCAAAATCAAATACAACTCCCTCCCCTGCACCATAAGGAATTTGAAAGTGATTACATAGGTAATGATAGACTTGTTGAATGAAGGCTACGGTTGGAAAACTCAGTTCTAAATTTTTTAAAAGACGATTCTTATCTTCCTGCTGATATAACATAACAGGATAAGCCTTTTTTCCATCCCTGCCCGCTCTTCCTGCTTCTTGATAATAAGCTTCTAAAGATTCAGGGATATCCAAGTGAATAACAAACCGGACATCCGATTTGTCAATTCCCATCCCAAAGGCATTGGTCGCAACAATAACGCGTGTTCTATTTTGCATCCAAGCTTCTTGCTTATCATCACGGTCTTTTCCTATCAAACCAGCATGATAAAAATCCGCGGAGATCCCATTGTTTACTAAGAAACGTGCAATCTCTTGAGTCTCTCTTCTATTTCGCACATAGACGACACCTGAGCCTCCCAGCTTTTGAATGACACGAAGCATCCGTCCCGATTTATTTTCTTCTTCCAGCGCCATATATCCGAGATTATCACGCAAGAAACTTTTAACAAATACGTTCTTCTTTTTAAAGGCTAATTTATCCTGAATATCTGCAATTACAGACGTGGTAGCTGTTGCAGTTAAAGCTAGAAAAGGAATATCAGGATGTATCTCCCTCAGTTTAGACAACTGAAGGTAAGAAGGTCGAAAATCATACCCCCATTGTGAAATACAATGAGCCTCATCGATTGCATAGAGATTGACAGGCATATGTTTGATACGTTCCTGTACCAATTCACTATACAAACGTTCGGGAGATAAATAAAGAAATTTTATATGGCCAAAAATACAATTGTCCAATATAATATCAACTTCTCGTGGTTTAAGACCCGAATAAATAGCAACAGCTTCGATACCGATATCCTTGAGATGTTTTACCTGATCTTTCATCAAAGCGATTAAAGGCGTCACGACAATACAGATACCAGGAAGTATCATTGCCGGAACCTGGAAACAGATTGATTTACCACCACCTGTAGGCAATAAAGCTAGGGTATCTTTCTTATCCAGTACAGATTGGATGATTTCCTCCTGAAGAGGTCGAAACTCATCATGTCCCCAATACTGTTTTAATATGCTGATGCTATCTACACTCATAATAACTCCTTGTCCCAAACATACGCAAAATTATTTTTTATGGTATAATGCGCCACCCCCATATCATCAAGTTGCTGTCTCCACATCTGAATATTGAAATCGCTATTCGTTCCATCAAACAGCACAAGCTTAGGTTTTATAATTCTTACATTTTCCATAAAATTCCATTTACTATTTTTTCTAACAAGTAAAATATCTGTAGAGCGATGACTTAGTAAAGAATGCTCCATAATTTGGATTGTTAAATTGGGTTTCTGAATAAGGTAATTTGTCCTTACAGAATCATATGATATCAATGGAAGAAAATTAATATCTTCCCAATTAGAGAAACGTGACAAATCCCTTTTTACACTATAAACCAAATTTCTGGCATCTAAAGAATTGAAAGAACTAACCATGGTGATGTTATTCTTTTGTATAAAAGCAAGTGCAATCTCTTTTCTGGTACTGTAAATGCGAAATCCTGTATAATTAAACTGCAAATACTGTAAATAGCTGAAAGTGCTAAGGCCAATCAATAGAAAACATACACTCATGTATAGAGCAAACTTATTTTTCCAATAAAATGCATAACTACAACTGAACAAGAAAACTAAACTGATCAAAACTAAAGTTGGAGAAAGGACAATTCCAGTCCATGTTGCAAAAGGTAATTGATCCAAAAACTCCAATGTGAAAAACATTTTCTTAATAAGCCAATCCATAGCATACCCTAACCAAACATTGATAATATCAACAGGAATGAACATCATCGCCATCCCGATATACATAATGAGCGTAACAGGTAAAACAACAAGTAAGTTCGCAATTAAAAAATAATTTGGGAACTGTCCAAAATAAAACAATGAAAACGGTGCTGTCATAATTTGAGCACTCAAAGAAATAGCGACGCTATCCCATATGATGCGACTGAAGCGATTACTTTCAAAAATAGATAGACGTTTAAACAGTGGAAAAAATAAAACAATTCCTAAAACAGCAAAGTAAGATAACTGAAACCCGATATCAAATAATATATTGGGCTGCAATAATAAAAGTAGGAATGCAGAAAATGCCATTGTATTGAGCATATTGCCTTCCCGCTGCATTGATCTAGCAATAAGAAAAAAACTCAACATGATCGCTGCGCGTAATATGGAAGGTGCCATTCCCGTTAAGATGGTATAACTCCAGATCGCACAAAGCAACATAACAATTCTTAAAAGATTTAGAGTATAATTACCACTTACTTTGGCTAGCAACCACATCAAAACAATAAAGACTATTCCAACATGCATACCTGAAACACTCAGCACATGAATAGTACCTGTATTACTAAAAGTCTGCACAATATCTTGTGACATCACTGCTCTATAACCAACGATCAATGCCACTGCAATTTGAAAAGAATCTTCATCTTTCAGATATTTTCTAAATTTACTGACGAGCTCCCTCCTTAATTCTAAAGCTCGGGCTTTAATCCCAAAACCTTGATGATGACGAATGATTTTATACTCCTTTGACTTCAAATAAATCTGGCCATCGATACCCTGATTTTTTAAATAATCTCTATAATTGAACTCCAATGGATTAAGTGGCTTTGGGATGGGTTTCACCTTATTTTTTAAAACCATCTCATCACCATATTGTATACGAGAGTCTTTTTGATCAAAAGGCAACGTCACCATAAGCCGACCTGTCGCCTTTTGAAATGTTGAATCGATACGTTTTGCTAACAGAGTTACAGAAAATCGAACTGAATTATTGTAAAAAACCGGTTCTTCATCCACCATCGCAATATACTGATCACTAGTACCAATGAGAAAATGGTTAATATCCACCTGATCATGCGTTCTCCAGATATTCCAAATTCCGAAAAAAATCAAAATAATGTAGCTATTTACAATAGATAAAATTTCTAAACGGGAAGTATAAAAGAAAAATACGAGATGCGATAAAAAGCTAAAAACAAGCAGTAATTGTATCAAATTAAACATGCTTTTGCTAGGTTCAAAAAAATTGGCAATTCCTATTCCAATACCATAAAATAGCACAATTTTAAGAAATGGAAGCTTTTTCAGCTGTTCTTCAAAATTCGTCTTCATTAAAATTGGAATCTTAGCTGTACTTTAACTTCTGATTTGATATTTCCCTGAATTTCATCTAACCCCGAACCTATTTTTTCAAGTTCAGGATAATAGAAAGCTGATATTTTAGTCCATAAATCAATATTTCGATGTATTCTGTAACGTATATTATTATACATTCGCCAACCTTTTTGATAATACAGTGGAAAGGAAGAAGCATATAAGACATCATTTTCAAAAGCATAAATCCGGGTATTATAACTATCAGTATGAAAATAAGCTAAACGCATATTTGTTGCTATTTTACTACTCTTGGGGTTAAAAAACAGATCCTGATAGGCCATCCACCCAAATTCTTTTTGTTCGGACTCTTTCAGATATTGAACACCTTCAAGCCTACTACGAATGCTCCAGATATTACTTAATTTATATTTGTATTCAAATCTCAATTGGTATTTATTAACTGTTGCCAAGAAAACCTTTTCATTTTTTGAAGCCGAAGTATTTTCTTCTTTCACACGGTATCGGAAGCGCACTGATATCTGGCCCTTCTTATACCAGATATAAGAGAATTGGGACATAATATCATAGCCTGAAGAAGGTGCTAGTACGCGGTATCGCAACCAAGGGAACTTAAAAACATCCAGATAAGCGGTCCATTGAATTTTTCGAGAGGGATGAAAAACAAGACCTGTATAGAGTCCTTTTTCATTCTTAGTACTGCTATTTTCTCCCATTGACTGGGCAAAGAAACTATGATAGTTCTTTTGATAATCACGATATAAAAGAACTGTGGAAAACTTTGGAGTTATACTGGTCATAATTCCCGTTAACCAAGCATATCCTTCATCAAAACTCGTAGCAATCTCTCCAAAAAAATAAGAATTACGATAAGTGTAATTATAATAGAGGCTAGCATTTCGAAGTAAATTACCCTCAAAATCATATTTATTTTCAAGAGCTTTGCCCAAAAGTTTAACACCTTCTAGATGGGTAGCAACAAAATTTCCACCTATCTTAAATCTATTTTTGCTGTAAAGTAAGTTACCTCCATAAACCAGTTGTCCGATCGCATTACGATATCGCTGTTCTGTTGGGGTACGATGAAGACCTGAAGTGGACAAAGTAGATATCACCCAATCATCATTGACCTTTTCCATATTGCCATCAATCTTTCGATAAGAAATATAAGGTGTAAATTCAAATTTACCTAAAGACAAAGAACCTGCTACACCTCTTAAAAAATTTGCTTCATTCAAAGATGTGTACTGTCTTAAACCTATCCCCTGCCTAGCAGAACTTTCGATCATGCTTCCTTTACCGAAACTCAATCCATTCCACATCGTCAAACCCTGACCAATTTGTAAGGCAAAATCTCCAATGACTACATGTTTTACTTTCCCAAGATCTCTAATTGATAGACTCGCACCATAAAAATCAAAACCATATTGTTGCTTGTCTCTGAAGAATAACTCCCCGGCATCTTTATCCATATTAATAGCAAGCCGAATCTTATCATTATAATTGAGCCTATAACGTACAGTATATCGATTCGGATCCCCAATGTACCGCGACCTGGCTGTATCAGTAATCGAATATCCTTTGGCACGTTGCAATAAACGTCCATATCGTAACATAACTTCTTGCTTCGATTTTAAGAAATTCTTAACTGTAAAATCTCTGTAATGCATATCACCTGAAACAGTAACAAAAGGAAGTAAATACTGAACTGTACGCAAATCAAACCCGATTATACTTTGTAACTCCTGTTTAGAAATAAAATCACCGGATTCTTTTCTGTGTGCCAACAGGCTTTCGATCTGAATAACACTTAAAAATAATAAATCGTTTAATTCACGTCCGTCTGTTTTATTTAAATCAATCGGATTTTTCAGGTAATATGACCATCTCTCTGAAATTTCGCTCGCATCGACATCCTCCTCTAATTCTTCCAATAGTTGTTCAAGTAACTGATCAAAAGTCAATTCATTATACTCTTGACCATATGTTGCAATAGCGCTACCTAACAAGATCCAAATTAATAGGTAAAGTTTAAGTCTCAAAAACTTATTACTTAAAAAAATAAGAATCATAAATTTGATATATAGATAATAAAAAGTTTAATTTCATATTATTTCACATATCGGAACACGACTATTACAATAAGTAATAATTATGTTACTTAAAGAAATATTGTAACGAATGCATCAATTAATTCTTTAAAAGAAGCTATAACGGTTGCTACAATTAAAAACCAGGAGAGGTTTTTTTATAGCATTATCGCATTCTCACTTAGGGTAAAAGCAAAAATAATCACCTAAATAAGATAGGCGAAGTAAATCATAATTTTTATCAATCAGCATCATTAATCTTTAATTACAGCAAACCAATACGTATTATATGGTTGAAGAAGGTTATCAACGGATCATAGAACACGCTTTAGTAGAGAGCTAATCGTTAACCTAAAATCGACGAAAAAACGTAATTTAAGTACAACGAAAATACTAATACCATATATAAGTTACAGTTATTAACCTAATTAGACAAAAAATATAGATTTTTCTAATTCAAAAAAAAAGGTCTAACTACCTGAGTAGTTAGACCTTTCAAAGATTAAAATCTAAAATAATTAAATATCGATCTTAGCGTAACGTGAATTGCGCTCAATAAACTCACGACGGGGTGCAACCTCATCACCCATTAACATTGAGAATATACGATCACATTCAGCCGCATTTTCGATGTTCACTTGTCTTAATGTACGCGTCTCAGGATTCATTGTTGTATCCCATAGTTGTTCAGCGTTCATTTCTCCAAGACCTTTATAACGTTGTACATGTACGCTGTCTTCTTTACCTCCACCTTTCAATTGCTGAATAGCATTTAAGCGTTGATCTTCAGTCCAAGCGTATTGATGATCTTTACCTTTTTTAACCAAATATAATGGTGGAGTAGCGATGTAAATGTATCCCTTCTCAATCAATTCTTTCATGTATCTAAAATAGAACGTTAGAATTAAAGTTGTGATGTGAGAACCATCGACGTCCGCATCGGTCATGATAATGATACGATGGTAACGTAATTTATCTAAGTTTAATGCTTTAGGATCATCTGGGGTACCTAAACTAACACCTAGGGCAGTAAACATATTTTTGATCTCTTCATTTTCATAGATCTTATGTTCCATTGCTTTTTCTACGTTTAGAATTTTACCACGAAGTGGCATAATCGCTTGATATTTACGATCACGTCCTGATTTTGCTGTTCCACCTGCCGAATCTCCCTCCACAAAGTAAATTTCACATTTTGTAGGATCATTATCTTGACAATCTGCGAGCTTACCAGGTAAACCAGAACCACCCATTACAGTTTTCCTTTGTACAAGATCACGAGCTTTACGAGCCGCGGCACGAGCCTGAGCTGCGATTACAACCTTTTGTACAATTGCTTTTGCTTCCCGAGGATTCTCTTCTAAATAGATATTTAAAATCTCTCCTACGGCAACATCAACAGCACCCATTACTTCAGAGTTACCCAATTTGGTTTTTGTCTGTCCCTCAAACTGCGGTTCAGCGACTTTCACCGAAATAACAGCTGTTAGACCTTCACGAAAATCATCTCCAGTAATTTCTACCTTCAAATTTTTCAATAAACCAGATCTATCGGCATATGCTTTTAAAGTACGGGTCAAACCACGACGAAAACCGGCAACATGTGAACCTCCTTCAATGGTATTAATGTTATTCACGTATGAATGTACATTTTCAGTGTAAGTCTCGTTATACTGTAAAGCCAATTCAACAGGAATACCTTGTTTGATACCCTCCACATAAATCGGATGTGGTATGATCGGGTGACGGTTACTATCTAAAAACTGGACAAATTCTTGTAGACCACCTTCAGATAAAAACACATCTTGACGTAAAGTACCGTCTTCCAAAGTTTCTCGCTCATCTGTTAAAGATAAAGTGATCCCTTTATTCAAGAAAGATAATTCACGAAGACGACTCGCTAATGTATCATAGTTATAAGTCGTAGTCGTTGTGAAAATTTCACTATCGGGAGTAAACGTAACAATAGTACCCGTAGCATCAGACTCACCAATCTCCTTCACCGTATATAAAGGTTTTCCCTTTTCATACTCTTGCTGGAAAACTTTACCATCACGGTGAACAACTGCGGACAAATGAATAGATAAAGCATTTACACAGGAAACCCCCACGCCGTGAAGACCACCTGATACCTTATACGTATCCTTATCAAATTTACCACCAGCATGTAATACAGTCATTACAATTTCCAGTGCCGATTTATTCTCCTTTTTATTGATACCTGTTGGAATACCACGTCCGTTATCCTTTACGGAAATAGAATTGTCTTTATGGATAGTGACAAAAATATCTGTACAATAACCTGCAACGGCTTCATCGATAGAGTTATCGACGACCTCATATACCAAATGGTGCAAACCTTTAACCCCTGTGTCTCCAATATACATGGAAGGACGTTTACGTACAGCCTCTAATCCCTCTAAAACTTGGATATTATCGGCTGAATAGGATGATGCATTTTTGTTTTCTTCGCTCATTGAAACTAATTAAATACTTGTAATCAAAAATACGAAATTTTAACCACTTTAACAAGTCAACGAGAAGTGATAACAAGCAATTTAATGCGCTATTATTCCATAATTATTTTATATTTTAGCAGTCGAAAATCCTAAATGTAATTTTTTTATAGTAGGTTTGTTCTTATTAAAACGTGTAATCAAATAAACAATGAGTAATATATTTTCAACATTATCAAAGGTAACTTTAGGCGTAGCAATATCAGTAGCCGCTATTTCTTGTAACCAAGAGGGAAAAAGTACTGGTGCTACAACTTCCAAAGATTCTACTTCAGCAAACACTTCTTCAACAAAAGTTGAGAAAATTGTATACATCAATTCAGATTCTTTATCTCAAAAATATGAGTACTTTAAGGACATTAGAAGTAAATTAGAAGCAAAAGTTAAAAAAGCACAAACAGATCTTCAGGCAAAAAGCCAAGCTTTTCAACGTGAAGTTGCAGAATACCAACAAAAAGCACCTAATTTAAGTGCTGCAGAAAGACAAGCGACAGAAGAAAAATTAGCACGTAAACAAGACGAATTAAGCCGTTTAGATCAAAATGCATCTGCTTCAATACAACAAGACGAATCCGCTGAATTTAATAATGTCTACAATAAAATTACCGAATTTTTGAAGAAACATGCAAGTGATAACGGTTATACACTTGTACTGACATATTCGAAATCAAATCCGACAGTATTATATGCTGATTCAAAATTGGAAATCACGAATGAAGTGGTGAAACAATTAAATGAAGAATATAAAAAAGAAAAGAAATAACATTTCTAAAATAGTTAAATAAGAAAGCCGCTCATGAGCGGCTTTCTTATTTAACAACAATTTGCTTTTTGAAAATCTCTTCGGTATATTAACCTAAAATCCGATTAATTTATGATATCCACTATAGTAAGTAAAGAGCAAGCTAGTTATGAATGGGTCGATGTATTCGAGCCAAGTATAACGGATCTCGAAATTTTGAAAGAAAAATATAACCTCAATCAGGCATCTATTAAAGATTCTTTAGAACCTGAACATCTTCCAAAAATAGAAGAGTTTGACAACTATACTTTTATTATCCTAAGGATGGTATCTGCAACATTTAAGGATAACTCCGACAATATTGGTGAAATAACAGACCGTTTAACTATTTTCTATGGTGCAGACTTCGTCATTACACTTCATAAGAAAAATGTAGAATTCATTCATAAAATGAAACTTTTGGATTTTAGATCTCCAAAATTAAAAGACAGTAAACATTTAGCTAATTACCTGAGCACGGCGGCGCTGGCCTCTTTTGAAAAAATACTGCCCAAAATATCTACTAAATTGGATGAATATGAAGAAAGCGTTTTTCTGACACGTCAAAAAAAGCTAGTCCTCAAACATGTCTATTTTATTAAAAGACAGATTGATGTTGTCAGGAAGGTTATCATATTGTACAAAGAAATTGTAGAGCACTTTCATGCTAATCAAAAACGCAATGTCTACAGCCGAGATTTAAAAGATCTATATTTGAGAGCCAATACCCTGTACGACAATCTTTCAGAGAACACAAGTCAGCTCCTCAATATCTATTTTAATATTTCCTCCAATCACACGAACGAAATCATGCGTATTTTAACCATTTTTTCCGTGTTTTTTATGCCGATTACTTTTGTCGCTGGCGTTTACGGTATGAATTTCAAAAACATGCCTGAACTAGAATGGTACTATGGATATCCTGTAGCAATTATTATTATGCTCGGAATATCGCTAGCAATCTATTACTGGTTCAAAAGAAAAGGCTGGTTATAAACCAGGTCTTTTCTTTGCAGTGGTTGCAACAAAATCTTTTAAATAATAGGGTTCGAAGTAAGCAACATCTTCAAAATCTTTAGCTTGATACTTATCGAAAGCAATTTTGCTCATATCAGTCGCGTTCGTCTGTACTTCCTCAATAATATCTACACCTTGTCCAGTACTAAATACATCTTTTAATTTATCCGCTCCCGGACCAAATAAACAAATACGAGGGTATTGTACTATAAATTGATCAAAACTTGTAGCATCGATAATCAAAGCTTGAGTAGTTACTACCGATTTTCCTGTATCATCAAATGAAGCACAGTACACCTCCATCCTTCTCGCGTCTAACATCGGGATATAAAGATCGTACGATAGTGATTTCCCTTCATTCGCACGAAAACCTGAATAAATAGCATCTAGCGTATTGACAGCGATCAAAGGTATATCCAGGGCATAGCACAAACCCTTAGCGGTAGAAACTCCGATCCTTAAGCCAGTGTAAGATCCAGGCCCCATACTTACTGCAATCGCGGATAAATCTTTAAAACCTATATTTTCCTGATCCAGCAAAGCTTGAATAAGAAGTGTCAATTGAGAAGCGTGCACATTCGGCTCATCAACACTTTCGTGCTGACGGACGTTACCTGATTCAACTAGAGCTACTGAACATACAGAAGTCGAGGTTTCTATTTGTAAAATATAAGTATGCATATTTATAGTAAAAAGATTAAGGAACCGGATCGTGGCCATGACCACCCCACGGATTACAACTCAAGATACGTTTAATAGCTAACCATCCTCCTTTAAATGGGCCATACTTTTGTATAGCTTGATAACCATACTGAGAACAGGTTGGCGTATAACGACAATTAGCTCCCAAGAAAGGAGAGATAAAAATTTGATAAAATCGGATAATACCTAAGAATAGCAGACTAAATATCCGCTTGATTATCTTTTGCCAAATATAGTTTAGAACACTCATTCTTTAATTTTATCAAAGCTTTTTCCATATGACTATACAGAAAATCATATGCTAACAAGCCTTTACCAACATATTGTATTGTAAATAACAAAGGTAATTGATGTTCCAGTAAAAATGGTGTTAAGCCATCATTTTTTTGTAAACGATAACATTCACGCATACGTCTCTTCATCAGATTACGATCAACGGCACGTTTGAACCGGCGTTTTGAAACCGCTAAGATTACCTGTGATAAAGAATTTTCCAAAATGAGGTTAGTATCTTCTCTTTGAGCATAGAAGACAACACGGTAGGGATAACAAACAAAAGAAGAACCTTTATGAAACAGCGTGTCAATCAACTTGACACTACATAAACGTTCTTCTTTTTTAAATGTATTTTTAATCATAATCGATGACTGAAAAGTCGGCCATGTCATTACACGAGCCTCCTGGCCACCAGCTACGCAAAAATATTAACCTTTGTGACGACCTTCGTCAGAAACTGTAAGGCGTTTTCTACCTTTTGCTCTACGAGAAGCTAAAATTCTTCTACCATTTGCAGAACTCATGCGATCTCTGAATCCGTGCTTGTTTCTTCTTTTTCTTTGCGATGGCTGAAATGTTCTTTTCATGACGCTTAATATGCTAAATTATGTTTTGATTCTATTAATAAAACTCCCTAAAGAGGAATGCAAAAGTAAAATATATTTTAGAGAATAACAAACAATAAATGCAACTTCTCCAAAATATCGAAATATTCCATAAAAAACAGATGAAGAATAGGGTATTCTTCATCTAATTTTTTACCAAAGTATATGATTACTTATTTTTAAGTAAATCTCTGATTTCTGTTAAAAGTGTTTCTTCTTTTGTTGGAGCAGGTGCCACTTCAGGAGCTTTATCTTCCTTACGTTTCATCGAATTTAAGGCTTTTATCACCATAAAAATACAAAATGCAACAATTAGAAATTGGATCACGACATTAATAAAGTTTCCTAAGTTAATCGCTACTTCTGGCTTTTTTGCAACCTCATCTGCAGCTTTAAGTACATATTTAATTTCTGAAAAATCAACACCTCCTGTCAAATAACCAATTGGTGGCATGATGATATCATCTACCAATGACGTTACAATTTTTCCAAATGCACCACCGATAATAACACCGACTGCTAAATCAACTACGCTACCGCGCATAGCAAATTCTTTAAACTCTTTCAAAATTCCCATAAAATAAATGTTTAATATTGCAATTATTGTAATTCTCTACCTAAATATAAGCTTATTTCAATATAACTGACACAAAAATATTAATATTTACGGTAAAATATCGTTAGCCAATTTACAACACAAAGTAGCGAGAAATAAAATAAACAGAAAAGAACTAATCTTTGACTATATTTACACGCATTTATTATTTCGAATTCAGTATTTTTGTTTATTTTTAAACAACACAATTCGCAACATAATATTTCCTAAATATCGCTCATGAAAAAAATATTAATTGCCGACGACCATAGTATTGTTCGATTAGGAGCATCTGTCATTATAAAAGAAACTATGCCATCCTGTATCATTACACAGGCTCAGGATTATAGTGAGGTTCTAACATTGTTGGAAAAAGAAGATTTTGATCTACTATTACTCGATATCAATATGCCTGGAGGAAATAATATTAGAGTAGTAAAAGAAATTCTAGAAATACAACCGTCCATCAAAATACTGGTATTCTCTTCTTATGATGAATCTCTTTATGCTTTAAGATATATTGAAGCTGGCGCTGCAGGATTTGTCAATAAAAGCACGGCTATGGCAGAGCTTAGTAATGCAATATTAACAATAAAAGAAAGAGGAAAATACATGTCGGATGAAGTAAAAGACCTTTACGTTAAGAAGCTAACTCAAACCAAAGCTAAGATAAACACGATGAATCCGCTTTCACGACTTTCAAACAGAGAAGTGGATGTTGCAAAGTATTTAATGCAGGGATTGGGTATCATTGAAGTCTCTACGAGCTTAGATCTTAGCCCGTCAACTGTAAGTACTTACAAAAGCAGAATATTTGAAAAATTAAATGTCTCTAATATTCCAGAGCTCATTGAAATATTTAAAATTCACTCTGCAAACTAGTTTGCAGAGTGAATTCTATTTTTTTAAGATAACTCATCAATTGTTACAACAGGAATATCTTTTCCGTGTACGATCTGTAAGTCACGTTCATTTTTATATGAATACCCGCTCTTTTCATCCAGTTCCCATAGCATTGGTGCAAAGAAATTAACACAGGTATTAAAGCCCTGTAAGATAGCAGACATAACCCCTGTATCTTTAGAATTTTTAGCTTCGTTTTCTATTTCAAAAACTCCGTTAAAAGCGCGGTTTTGCAAAGTATCAACAAATGCTCTCCAGTCCATGCTATCTGACCCTCCAAATCCAGGAAGCATGGCTTCGTAATGATGTCTATCCCAATCATGTGCTGGAATTGCAATATTAGCAGCCTTAGCAAGGTCAGCATCAACATGCTGCATTGGATACATACCGCCCCAGTCCGTGCGCGCTTGTGTACTTAAATTGCGTGTAGTCTTGATATGAATACGGTGTAACCGCTCAATATCCATAGCATTGATAACAGATACTGGATCTGTATTTTGCCAGACATCATGTGATGGATCATAGATTTCACCATGTGCTTTACTTGGTATCATTTCATACATCAATTTTCGTGCGGCCAATACTGCTGGCAAATTATTATAAGTACTGCTATAACGCGACGATCTCCAGCCTTCCATAGGACAGTTTTCATACAATACCGTTACCCCTAGATCTTCAGCATATTTAATAATTGGTGCAAAAACACGTTTGTACTCATCTAGATTTTTCTGAAAGCCATCTATCTGATTACCAAGATCATGATTATAACCAACAAAAGTCCCCACTTTTACATTATTGGCATCTCCTCCGAGTAAATGAGCAATCCGAATAAGTTTTAATAAATGATTCTGATTTTTAACCCGTTCACCTTCTTCTCCACCGATCATATTCTCGAAAGCCCCCAAAGACAGATGTAAAGCGGCCTGATTGAAAACTTCTATTGTACGTTTTGCATCCTCCGCTGTAAAACCTTCATAATTGAGATGTGTTGCCGTATGATCCTGACGTGTGCCATCTTTTCTAAACACACATAAATCAATACCTGAAGCTCCGACTTCTTTTGTTTTATCTATTAATTCAGTTAAATCCAGCTTGTCAAATGCTGAACTCATCACCCATATTGGATTATTCAATTTGCGATTCATATCTATACTACTTGTTTTTATCGGTTCTATGACATAACCATGCATATGCTCTTTTTTAGAGTTTTTACAACATTGCTATTTCATAAATATAATGTATTTCTATATAAATGGTAAAAATTAAAGATACAAAAAAAAGCTATCTCACACGAGATAGCTTTCATATTATTTATGCAAAATTAAACTAATCTACATTGTCATGTAAAAAAGAATTATTGGGTCTAATTTCTGTATTTCCATCTTCAAAAGACAGTGTAAATCTGGAAACCTGAGATTGTGAAGAATGCGGCGTATCATCTAATGACATTTGCTTTCTTTTGTAAGCTGGCTCATTTTCCAATTCCTGAAGACCATTTGAAGATTTTAATTTCATACTCAACTCCTTCAATCTCAAAATACGTTCTTTTGTACGTACCAATTGATCTTCAAAAGAAACTTGCTCCTCTTCCACCTGTTCTATTTCAGCTTTATTATTGACAGAAGCAGAGAAATTATTTGCCTGCTCCTCTTGCGGAGAAACAGATCCAGCAGTGTAATCGTCAAATACCGTAGGCATCTGAAATTGAAATACAGAAGGAGAAGTTTTTAATTGGAAATCATTTCCCTGATTTGCTGACGAAGCCTCTTCTTCGACCACTTCTTCAAAATTTAATTCATGACGAATAATCGAATTCCCTTCAACAGCAACCTGTTGTTGAACAACATTTTTAGGTGCAGAAAACAAATCATTTGTCGGGATAGGAGCTGAAACGTTTTCTGGATTTGTTTGCACAGGATTAACAAGAGGTGTATTCGTAACTTCCTTCTGTACAAATTGATTAACCGGTTTAACAAAAGATGCTACTTGTTCTGCAGCCGTTAAAGGCATCGTAACTTTCGTATTTTCGCGTTCAATATCTCTTTCCTCAGAAGTCTGGAATCCTGTCGCAATAATTGTTACAGATAGTTCCTCGCCAAAGTTTTCATCAATACAATTACCCCAGATTAAATCTGCAGAAAGACCAGCTTTCTCTTGAATATAATCAGTAATAATAGCAACCTCATCCATAGTTACTTCCTTTAAACCAGAAGTAATATTCAGTAAGATATAACGGGCACCTTCAATTTCATTATCTTTTAATAGCGGAGAAGCAAGAGCTCCTTCAACTGCTTTAATAGCTCGGTCTTCACCTTCAGCAACAGCATTACCCATAATGGCAACACCACTATCATTCATCACTGTGCGCACATCTTTAAAATCGACGTTTACATAACCAGGGATAGTAATGATCTCAGCGATACCTTTTGCGGCAGTTGTTAAAATATCATCAGCTTTTGCAAAAGCTGCTGTCATGGTAAGATTCCCAAAAATCTCTCTCAAACGATCGTTAGAGATCACTAAATACGAATCTACATATTTACGCAATTCAGATAAACCTTCTTCGGCTTGCGAACGGCGACGTTTACCTTCGAAAGTAAAGGGAGTTGTAATAATCGCAACAGTCAAAATACCTAATTCCTTAGCTGCTTTTGCCAATACGGGACTAGCTCCAGTACCAGTACCACCACCCATTCCTGCAGTAATAAACAGCATTTTGGTATTAGTACCTAACATACGTTTGATATCGTCAATACTTTCGATAGCTGAATTTTCACCTACATCAGGATCTGCACCAGCACCCATACCTTCTGTCAAACTCATACCCAATTGTACTTTATTAGGTATTGGACTTAACTCCAAAGCTTGAGCATCGGTATTACACACGATGAAATCTACCCCACTAATTCCTTGTTTATACATGTGGTTAACGGCATTACCGCCACCACCACCAACCCCAATAACCTTAATTATTGATGATTGTTCTTTTAACATTTCAAACTGTATTGACATAACTTATCCCTATTTAACTCATAATGACTTCAGTACAAACTTCACCTAAACTCAATATTCGTAATGTAATAATAACATATTTTCAACAATTTTTTTCCACAAATGTTTAAAATGTGGAAAAAAACATAAAGTGTTGAAAACTATTTTTTATCCAAGAAAGTGGCATCATCAATTTCATTGCCATCCTTCATTAATTTTTTGAACCATGTTAGCAAACCATGCTCCTTCTGTTGTTGCTCGCCGACCTCTTTCACAGACTCAACATCCTTCTTTACAACTTTAGGCGCTCTTCTGGTCTCTACTTCATCCTCGTGCGCCTGAATACCCTTCATCAACAAACCTATACTGGTAGCATATAATGGACTTTTCAATTCTTCATACAAAGCCTTTGGCAAAACTTCATTTTTTGCCAAGTATTCATTAGGAAAACCGATACGGCAATCAATGCCAGTGATATATTCAACAAGTTGTACCAAATGTTTCAATTGGGCACCACCTCCAGTAATAACGATTCCACCGATCAGTTTATTTTCATAACCAGAAGATTTGATCTCATAGTACACATGTTCAATAATCTCCTCCATACGTGCTTGAATAATGTATGCAAGATTTTTTACTGAAATCTCTTTAGGTTCACGACCTTTTAATCCGGGAACACAAATTACTTCGTTTTCCTTATTTTCATCAGCTAATGCAGATCCGAATCGTGTTTTTAACAACTCAGCTTGACTTCTCAATACAGAACAACCTTGACGAATATCTTCCGTCACGATATTCCCTCCTAAAGGAATTACAGCAGTGTGACGAATGATTCCTTCATGGAAAATCGCTACGTCTGTAGTACCTCCTCCAATATCAACTAAAACAACACCAGCATTTTTTTCGTCATCATCCAATACAGCTTCAGATGATGCCAAAGGTTCAAGAATTAATTCTGAAACCTCTAAATTTGAATTATCAATACATCTTTTAATATTTCGAATATCCGTAACACGTCCCGAAATAATATGGAAATTCGCTTCAATGCGACGTCCTGCCATACCGATCGGTTCTCGAATACCCGGCTCATTATCGATCGTAAATTCCTGCGGCAACACATGGATAATTTCTTCTCCAGGAGGCAACACTAATTTATACATATCCGAAATAAGACGTTCAATATCTTTTCTTGTAACTTCATCATCGCTATCAGTCTTGGTAAAAATACCACGATGTTGAATACTTTTGATATGTTGGCCAGCAATACCAACATTCACCACTTTGATATCAACATTTGATTGATTTTCGGCTATTTCAACCGCTTCAAGAATGCTGCTCACCGTTTTTTGAATGTTCGCGACCACACCTCGGCTTACTCCTGCCGAATCTGCTTTACCAACGCCTAAAAGTTCTATTTTATTTCCGCCACTACGTCTTCCAACTGTAACGCAAATCTTGGTTGTACCAATATCGAGTCCCACAATAATTGGGTTCTCTCTTTCGATTTCTGCTGATTTTGGATTCATAATATTCTGTATTGATGCTGTATACTATAATGTGTTATTCTTTACTTTCTTCTCCGGATTATGCAGATCATCAAATGTCCAAACACCACGTTTTTCACAAATAATTTGACCTGCATATTTTACATTCACTTTATTGTAAGCGTCAACCCCGACTTTAGGGATTATTTCTTTATAAAATGTCTGCAACAAACTAAACTTTTGGTCTAAAGAATCGGCAGTGCCGATAACAAGCTGCTGATTTCCGACTCGAGGTACCAATTCAATATCTTTATCATTGTTAACAAATACCTGTACAACTTGATTGCTCCACAGCTCATCATTTTCGATAAACTGTGTCACTCGTAATAAATCCTTTACCAGTGTAGAGTTAATCGAATCCAAAGGATTCTTATACCCCTCTTCAATATTACCTGTTGCAATCATGACATGAGGTACATATTTCAATGTAGTTGGTACCTTCAATCCATTTAAATCGATATAATATTCCCGACCATTCTTATTAATGACACGCATAACGACTTCCCGTTGCGCGATATTAATGGCTAGAATACCATCCATATCCAAATGAACCGTTGCCTTAGATACGTAAGGCAACTTTTTCAACGTTTTTTCGATCTTTTCTAAAGGAATATCAAGTAATGGCTTACCAATTATATTGCCATAACTTTTACTGATAAGCGCAGAGATATCTCCTTGATCAATAAAAGCTTCTTTTCCTTCAATAAAAATATTTACCTCACGACATACTTGAAGGTCATCTTTGCGATTGACCAAGGACATCACAATGATTACAGCTATCACACCTAAAAAAAAGAGTGATAAATATAATACGCGATTCCATCGTATGTTGTGTAAATATTTAAGCATGTGCTAAAATTTCCTTCAATGGTTTTACTAATTTATCAATATCACCAGCTCCAACTGTCACCAACAATTCCAGTTTTTCACACTGAGCAATTGCCAATACTTCCTCGGCTGTAACAACAGCTTTTTCCGGTGCCGTGATTTTACTCAACAACCAAGATGAATTTACACCTTCGATAGGTAATTCACGAGCAGGATAGATTTCCATAAGTAGTACACGATCTGCCATAGAAAGCACTTCTGCAAATCCTTCTATAAAATCACGGGTTCTCGTAAAGAGATGTGGCTGAAATACAACTGTCAACTTCTTATTCGGATATAGCTTACGCATCGAGCTCAAAAATGCACGCAACTCTTCCGGATGATGTGCATAATCATCTACATAAATAGCAGACGGACTTCTTACGATATATTCAAAACGTCTTTTAACACCTCTAAAATTCGTTAGTGCAACTTTTATTTTATCATCTGCAATACCCAAAATACGGGCAACAGTTATTGCCGCTACAGCATTTTCAACATTATGCGTGCCCGGTATTCCCAAATGAATATCTTCAATCTTTGCATCTCCTGAAATGTAATCAAAATAAAATTCTCCATCTTTAACATGTACATTAGAAGCATAAACATCTGCAACATCATGTCCAGAATACGAGATTTGACTTTCAAAAGGTAAACCCTTCTTAACAATACGCGTACCACCTTCAACAACTCGATCCAAATACATTTGAAAAGTCGTCAAAAGTTGGCTTGCATCACCATAAATATCCAAATGATCAGCATCAGCTGAAGTCACAATAGCTATATTAGGATGTAAGGTTAAGAATGAGCGATCATATTCATCCGCTTCTACGACGACCACATCATTATTACCATACAAAACATTTGTATCGTAATTGGAACTGATACCGCCTAGAAAAGCAGAGCAGTCAAAACCACTATCCTTTAATATGTGGGCCACCATGGTAGAAGTTGTCGTTTTACCATGTGTACCCGCCACACCAATTGTAAAACGACTTTCACTAATGATGCCTAAAACTTCAGATCTCTTATGTAGCGTATGCCCTACTTCTTCCAGATGATGTTTAATTTTAGAATCTTTAGGAATAGCAGGAGTAAAAATGATTAATGTTTCTTCATTAGAAATATTAAATATCGGATCTATCGTATTGACATCATCAACATACGAAATTTCAATTCCTTCTGACACTAATGTTTTAGTCAATTCCGTTTCCGTACGATCATATCCCTTCACTACGCATCCTAAGTGAGCAAAATAACGAGCAAGTCCACTCATTCCAATTCCACCTATCCCAATAAGATATACTTGTTTGATTGCGTCAATTTTCATTATTTCTACCTTTTATTTGCCAATTTTATAACTTCTTTTGCAATGACTACGTCCGCATCAAGAAGCGCTAATTTCTTTATATTTTGAGCCAAAGCTTTCGATTCAGATTCATTACCGAGCAAAGCAATAGCTGTGTCAAATAATGTTGCTTTTGCCTCGTTATCCTTAACTAATACCGCCGCATGTTTATTCACCAAAGCCATCGCATTTTTTGTTTGATGATCTTCCGCTACATTGGGCGAAGGAACCAATATTACCGGCTTACCAACCACACATAGTTCTGAGATCGTTCCAGCACCTGCACGGCCAATAATCATATCAGCCGCTGCATAAGCGTAATCCATACGTTGCAAGAAAGCAAGCATATGAACACGACCAGAAAGTTTATCTTTCAATTCTTGACTTAATTTATCGAAATAGTAACTTCCACACTGCCATATCACTTGTATATTTGCATCATCAAACTTCCCGAGAGAAGCCATTACACTTTCATTCAAAGTACGTGCTCCTAGACTGCCACCCGTGACTAAAATTGTCTTTTTATCAGCATCTAATCCAAAAAAGGCCAACGCTTCTTCACGCTTACCTTCAATCTCAATAGAAGCACGGCGAATCGGATTACCCGTTAACAATAATCTCTCTGCTGGAAAAAATTGTTCCATACCTTCATAAGCAACACAAATCTTAGCTGCCTTATTTCCTAAGCGCTTATTGGTAACTCCCGCATAAGAATTTTGTTCTTGTACGAGTGTTGGTATATGCAATCGATTTGCTACCATCAATAAGGGGCCAGAAGCAAAACCACCAACACCAACAGCTACATCAGGTTTAAACTCACGGACAATTTTACGTGCTTTGTTCATGCTTTTAAACAGCTTGAACGGTAAAAATATATTTTTCCAAAACTGTTGTCTATTGATCCCTTGAATATCTAATCCCGCAATTTTATAACCTGCTGCTGGAACTTTCTCCATTTCCATACGGCCGTTAGCTCCAACAAAAAGAATTTCATTTTGCGGATCCAATGCTTTTAGTGCATTAGCAATTGCTACTGCCGGAAAAATATGTCCGCCAGTACCACCACCACTTATGATCACACGTATAGCCATTCTTTATATCTTTTATACTGGAATCGTACCAACGACCACTCTTTTTTCCTTTGGTCGTTCATCCAATTCCTGTTTACCTTTTAACTCTTCAATATTTCTACTTACACTTAAGATAATTCCTAATGCAATACTGGTAAATAGAATTGATGTTCCTCCCATACTCACTAAGGGAAGCGGAACACCGGTCACCGGACCCAAACCTACTGCTACTGCCATATTCGCAAATGCTTGAATAGTCAAACTAAAGCCTAGCCCTGCGGCTAAAAAAGCACCAAATGCTTTAGGGCTTAATGTCACAATACGAATACATCTATACATCAAAGCGAGATATAGAAAAATTAAGACGACACCGCCTATTGTTCCATATTCTTCAATGATGATGGCAAATATAAAATCCGAATAAGGGTGTGGCAATACATTTCTCTGAATACTATTACCTGGTCCTTTACCAAAAACACCTCCCGTCGCTATTGCAATCTTCGCATTATTAGCCTGATAGTTTTTATCATCCTGAAATGAAACAGGCATACCTTCCTGTTTATCTTTTTCAACCCCGATAAAAGACTTGACACGACTGTAATAAGTTGCTCGTCTTGGACCGATCGAAACAACAATTATTCCGAGCAATACCACACCGGCAGATACAATAGCGATCTGCTTAAAACTAATACGCCCAATTAAGAGCAGTAATACACATACCCCAAACAACATAATTGCTGTAGACATATTCGCCCAAGCAATTAAAACAAAGACACCACAAACAGCACCCATGATCGGAATAAATGATTTCTTGACATCTTTTATCTCCTCTTGCTTCCTAGACAACATACGAGCTAAGAACGTAATCAATGCCAACTTTGCCAAATCGGAAGTTTGAAAAGTCTGATTAATCACAGGGATCGTAACCCAACGACTTGCATCATTCACCTTACTTCCAAAAATCAATGTATATAAAAGCAATGGAACCGTTATCGCCATCAACAATTTGGAAATACCTGCATAATAACGGTAATCCAGTTTATGCGATAAATACATCAACACAAAACCAACAGCAATTAAAGAGAAGTGCTTGAACAGATATAATTCTGTTCCCTTACCTTCTTTATATGCCAACGTTCCTACAGAACTGTAGACCGCTAACAAAGACCAGCCCGAAAGCAGGATTACAATAATCCATATCCAACGGTCGCCCTTTAATTTAGAAAGTAGATGCTCTACCATATTTAATTACTTTAGATTTATAAAACCTATATCCACTACAACTCCATCACTGCGGCTTTAAATTTATCACCGCGATCTTCGTAATTTTTAAACCAGTCAAAACTTGCACACGCTGGTGACAACAATACCGTATCTCCTTTTTGAGCCAAATGAGATGCTAATTGCACCGCATCTTTCATAGAAGAACTGTTTACGATCAATTCCGTATCATCTTCAAATGCGGCGTGAATAGCCGTATTATCTTTGCCGATACAAACAATAGCACGTACTTTATTTTTAACTAAATCGCGCAACATTTCATAATCATTGCCCTTATCCACGCCACCTAACATCAAAACGATAGGTGTGGATACACTTTCCAAAGCATACCAAACCGAGTTAACATTGGTTGCTTTTGAATCATTAATATAATTAACGCCACCTATACAAGCTACTTGCTCCAAACGATGTGCAATATTAACATATGAGCTCATACTTTCCTTCATAGCTTGATTTCTCAACTCTTGAACCTTAGCAATAAGGCCAGAAGCCATATTGTTGTACACATTGTGTTTCCCTGTCAAAGACAACTCTTCCGTTCTCATAGTAAATGTATCGCTATTAGGTATGTTAATTATAATATCTTTAATTGAAGTCAAATATGCTCCAAATTCTACTTTTTGTTCCTGTGTAAAAGGCAAATGCATTGCTGCAGTATGATGTCTTTTTAAACCTGCTGCTGTTTGTGGATCATCAAGACAATAAATGAAGTAATCGTCTTTTGTCTGATTTTGAATCATTCGAAACTTAGAATCCACGTAATTCTCCACCTTATAATCATAACGATCCAGATGATCAGCGGTAATATTCAAAATAACAGCGATGTCTGCTCTAAATTGGTACATATCATCCAGCATAAAGCTCGAAATTTCCAATACATAAACATCAAATTGCTCACGTGCGACTTGCAGCGCAAAGCTTTTACCGATATTTCCTGCTAATCCTACATGTTTACCTGCATGCTTCAGCATCTCATAGGTCAACATGGTAGTGGTCGATTTCCCATTTGATCCCGTAATACAGATCAATTTAGCGTCGGTATATTGTGCAGCAAATTCTATTTCTGCAATAACAGGAATATGTTTAGCTTTCAACGCAATGACTAAAGGAGCATGTTCCGGAATACCGGGACTTTTCACAACAAGATCCGCCAATAAAATACGTTTCTCGGTATGAGTGCCCTCCTCATAAGTAATCTGTTCTTCATCCAGCTGCACTTTATAGTGCGATGCAATCATTCCCATATCAGAAACAAAAACATCAAAACCTTTCTGTTTTGCCAGTATAGCAGTACCTACACCACTCTCACCTGCTCCAAGAACGATTAGTTTTCCCGACTGTGGATAATATGTTGATGAAATGTTCGCCATACTGTTATCTAATTTTTAATGTTACGATGGTCAAAATGGCCAAAATAATTCCAACAATCACAAACCGGGTTACAATCTTAGCTTCATGATAACCTTTCTTTTGAAAATGATGATGCAAAGGAGACATTAAGAAAATACGTCTTCCCTCACCATATTTTTTCTTTGTGTATTTAAAATAAGAAACCTGCAAAATAACAGAAACCAGTTCCAATAAGAAAACACCGCACAATATCGGGATCAGCAGTTCTTTACGGATCAAAATCGCAAAAGCGGCAATAATACCACCAATAGCCAAACTACCCGTATCTCCCATAAATACCTGAGCAGGATAAGTATTGTACCATAAAAAGCCAACGCATGCCCCAACAAAAGCACCTGCAAAAATCACAAGCTCTCCCGAATTAGGAATATACATGATATTCAGGTAGTCTGAAAAAATAACGTTACCGGACACATAAGCTAAAATGGCTAGTGTAACACCAATAATTGCAGAAGTACCCGTTGCTAAACCATCAATACCATCTGTGATATTTGCACCATTAGATACCGCTGTCACAATAAATACTACAACGACCAAGAATACAATAAACGTTAAAACATTACTATTAAGTCCAAATACCTTAAACACTTTAGCATAGTCAAATTCGTTATTCTTATAAAAAGGAATATTTGTTTTCGATGATTTCACATTCTCTGCATAAGTCTTCTCACCGGTACTCTGATTGATCACAACCTCAACAGGTTTAGTCGAAGTAGGTGATGCAACATTTTGACGTACGACAATTTCTGGATGAAAATACATTGTACATGCAATGAAAATACCTAGACCAGTTTGACCGATTACCTTAAAACGGCCAGCCAGACCTTCCTTATTATGACGAAATACTTTAATATAATCATCCAAAAATCCGACAGCTCCCATCCAAAGTGTAGCAACGATCATAATGATGACATAAATATTCGTCAGCTTCGCAAACAATAAAGTCGGAATTAGAATACCTGCAATAATAATCAAACCACCCATAGTTGGTGTACCTTGTTTCTTTTTCTCCCCCTCTAATCCTAAATCACGGATGGTCTCTCCCACTTGCTTATTCTGAAGTACCTGAATCAGTTTTCCTCCAAAGACAGTCGTGATGATCAATGATGCAATCACCGCCATCGATGTTCTGAAAGAAATATACTGAAACAGTCCAGCTCCTGGAATGTGCACGTATTCGTTTAACCATGTGAATAAATGGTACAACATATTCTTATTCTTCGTTAAATGTTAATTCTAAAATTTCTTTATCATCAAAATGATGGCGTACACCATTCACTTCTTGATACTTTTCATGTCCTTTTCCAGCTATCACAATAATATCACCTGGCTTAGCCAATTGATATGCTACTCGGATAGCCTCTTTACGATCGGCAATAGACAAAACTTTACTCTTTTGCTCAGGAGCAACACCCGCTTCCATCTCTTTGATAATAACAAGCGGATCTTCCGTTCTTGGGTTATCTGATGTAATAATCAGACGATCACTATAACGTAATGCCGACTGTGACATCTCGGGTCTTTTTGTTTTATCACGATCACCACCACATCCCAGTACCGTAATAATCTGCTGACTCTCATTACGTAATTTTTCAATGGTCTGCAATACATTCTCAACAGCATCAGGTGTATGTGCATAATCAACAATTCCGAAGACGCCATTCGGTGCTTTCATGGTTTCAAAACGTCCTTCTGCACCAGTCAAGACACTCATTGCAGTCAATACACGAACAGTTTCTTGCTCCAGCAAAATAGCAGCTCCATAAACTGCCAATAAATTATAAGCATTAAAGCCTCCAACCAATTTCACCCAAACATCATGACCATCGATGTTCATCAACATCCCATCGAAATGACTTTCCACAATTCTAGCACTAAAATCTGCACCAGAATGCAAGCCATATGTCTTTTTATAAGCAAATGTGTTTTGCAACATCACCTGTCCATTACGATCATCTTCATTCGTCAGTGCAAAAGCTGCTGTATCTAAATCATCAAAAAACTTTTTCTTTGCCTTAATGTAACTACTGAAAGTTTTATGAAAATCTAGATGATCATGCGTAATGTTCGTAAAAATAGCGCCTGTAAATTTCAAACCTGCAATCCGTTGTTGCACTACTGCATGCGAACTTACCTCCATAAAACAGTAATCACATCCCTCTTCAACCATTTCACTCAATAAGTGATTTAATTGAATAGGATCAGGAGTTGTATGTGTTGCAGGTATAATACGATCACCGATCTGATTCTGTACAGTTGACAAAAGCCCAACATGATAACCCAATTCTGAAAACAGCTGAAACAACAACGTTGCAACAGTTGTTTTACCATTCGTTCCCGTCACGCCAACCAATTTCAATTTCTTTGACGGATTATCATAAAAATTAGATGCAACAATACCCAAAGCTAATGCTGAATCGGCTACAACAATATAAACAACAGAATCCAACGTCTCTGTCGGCAACTCTTCTACAATTACTGCTCTTGCTCCAAATGCAATTGCTTTTTCAATAAATAAATGCCCATCAGTATGTACACCTCTAACGGCAATAAACAAACTTCCGAACACGACCTGACGCGAATCAAAGCAAAGCGATACTACCTCAACATCTAGTTGACCGACTACCTCCTGTACAGGAATAGCATGTAATATTGATTTTAAATTCTTCATTCTACTTCAGTTCTATTGTTACACCTGTACCAATTGGTAATTTTTGACTTGCAATCAAAGATTGCTTAATCACTTTTCCTTTTCCAATCACGCTTGTTTTAAATCCAGAATTCTCCAGAGCAAACAAAGCATCAATCAACCCCATTCCCATAACATTTGGCACTACACCCTCTTTTATTTGATACTCCACAAATGGAACTCCAAGCGTTGAACTTGTTGAATCATTCTGTGCAATTGAATTCCAATTCACAATTTTTAAACCTAACTGCTCGTACACCTTCTGAGTCGCTTCGCGCGATCCCTTTAATGTTAAAGCCTTCGTATTCAAGGCCGACGTATTTAGTTTTTTTCTATTAAAAGCACTGTGCATATCCAAATCATTTGCATACACCATATCAGCTAGCTCTTTAAAAACCGGTCCCGCTGTTGACGCACCATAATATCCGTTTCTCGGATTTCGAATCACCACGATGATCGAATATTTTGGATCTTCAGCAGGAAAATATCCTGCAAAAGAAGATTGATATTTACGATTACGATATCCCATCGCACCGTCTGCCATTTGAGCCGTTCCTGTTTTACCACCGGAACTATACAATGGATTTCTCAAGGTTTTCCCTGTTCCATCTTTCATCGTACCTTCCAGCATTCCCCTAATTTGTCCCAAGGCTTTATCAGAAGCAATCTTCTCATTAATAACCCTTGCTTCAAATTTTTCAACCGTATTACCTAGGTGTCTGATTTCTTTTACAAAAAGCGGAGAAATCATTCTTCCATTATTCGCTACGGCATTATACAATGTCAACATCTGTAATGGTGTCACTTTTAGCTCGTAGCCATAAGCCATTTGTACAAGTGACAGACCACTCCAACTCTTACTTTTTGGAGTTTTTATCAAGGGAGCTCCTTCTCCCGTTATTTGTAATTTTAATTTCTGATCTAATCCAAAAGAATGCAGCTTAGCTGAAAATTTCCCTGGATTATCTTTATAATGCTCATAAATCAATTTCGTAATACCTACGTTTGACGATTGTTCAAAAGCTTCCTGCGCACTCATTATTGATTTTTTAGGCGCATGTGAATCTTTAATCGTGTGACGGTAGATCGGCCAGTTTCCGTTTCCAACATTCACATGAGTACTCGAATCGATCAACCCATCATCAATAGCAGCCAGATAAGATGCTAGTTTAAATGTAGATCCTGGTTCAGCACTCTGTGCAATCGCAATATTCATTTTTTCACGGTAGACACCATCTTTGTCTTTCGTAAAATTTGCAACAGCACGAACTTCTCCCGTTTTAACCTCCATCATCACAACACAACCTTCATCAGCATTACTTGCTATCATCTGCTTCTCCAAGGCCCTTTGTGCCATATCCTGCATATTGATATCAATGGTTGAGATAATATCAGCCCCATCTACAGGAGCCACTTCAATATCACGGTTAACAGGAATCCATACACCCCCTGCAATTCTTTGCATCAGGCGTTTTCCACTTTTTCCGTCAATATATTCACCATAGGCACCTTCAAGTCCAACATGAATATTTTCTTTGACATTTTTATAGCCTATTGTCCGCGCAGCCAAATTAACAAACGGAAGAATACGCTTATTCTGACGCTCTGTAATCAAACCACCAGGATAACGTTCTTTACCAACACGAACAGCTTTAAGCAACGGAAAATTCCTAATAACTTTCAGGTCTTGATGCGAAACAGCTCGCTTAATCAAGACATAACGTTGCTTTTTATTTCTTGCCTGTTTTAATAATGTCAAATACTGTCTAGAAGATTTATCTTTAAAAAATCCCGACAGTTTAATCGCCAAAGAATCAACTTTCAGATTGAAATAATCGTTTTCCTCTTCCGGAATAGCCATAGCATCAAAGCGCAATTCGTATTCAGGTACAGATGTCGCCAGTAAGCTTCCATCATTAGAGTAGATATTTCCACGAGCAGCCTCTACTTCACGCTCCTGAATGGATAAACTATCTGACAACTCCCGCCATTTATCACCGTCAATATACTGTAAATGAAAAAGCTTCGTAAACACAGCAATCGCCACAAGGACGATTAAACCGAATGCGATATAAACACGAAATAGAATGGTAGTTCTGATATTCATAAACGTCTCCTACTTCTTTTTTTCTTTTACAATTTCGATCTTGATCGGTGGCTCTACCCGCTCTTTCAAACCTAAAGAATCCACACGTTTCGCAATTTCAGTTTGAGTGGACATTTTCATGAGTTCTGCCGAAAGTGATTTATGATCCCAGCTTAACTCTTTAACTTCCTTCCCCAGCTTATCGATATTACGAATCGTACGCTCCGCAAAATGCCTATTTGTAATATAAAGCAACATGAGCAGTGTTACAAACCCAATAAATGGCAGATAATTGACGATGGAATATATAGACAAATTACCAGCAGTAAGTAGCGTCCGCAGAAACTTCTGGGTCTCCTCGGCTTTTTCCTCAACTGCTTCCTGTAGTTCCTCTTGAAGCTCCTCGCTTAATCCCTGCTGTTTTATTGTATTCTTGCCCATCTCGACACTTTATTAAAGCATTAAGCTATCTCCAACTTTTCAGCAATACGCAGTTTCGCACTACGCGATCTATTATTTTCAACCAGTTCTGTATCATTAGCCGTAATTGCTTTACGACTGATAACATGAAATGGTTTTATTTCATTCCCAAAAAAGTCCTTCTCTACATCACCTCTAAACTTGCCCTTAGCCATAAAATTCTTAACCAAGCGATCTTCTAAAGAATGATAAGACATGACCACAAGACGTCCTTCTGATTTTAAAACATCGACCGTCTGTAATAAAAACTCCTGCAGAGCTTCTAACTCTTTATTAACTTCAATACGCAAAGCCTGAAAAACCTGCGCATGATATTTATGCTCTTTCCCTCTAGGCACTAACTTCTTGATCGCTTCCTTTAATTCCGCAACCGTATTAATAGGAGCAGTCAAACGAGCTGTCACAATTGTCTTTGCCAATGTTTTTGCATTAACGATCTCCCCGTACATTCCGAAAATACGATGAAGATCCTCCTCAGCGTAAGTCGCTAATACTGCACGAGCGTCAACATCAGAAATCTGATCCATACGCATATCCAGATCCGCATCAAAACGAATAGAGAAGCCACGGTCAGCGGCATCAAACTGATGAGACGAAACTCCCAAATCAGCTAAAATACCATCCACCTGCTTCACCCCGTTCAAACGAAGATTGTTTTTTAAGAAACGAAAATTTTGATGGATCAAGGTAAATCTAGCATCATCAATTACATTATTTAATGCATCTGGATCCTGATCAAAAGCAAATAACCTGCCCTCAGGTCCCAAGTGTTTCAAAATTTCTCTTGAGTGCCCTCCGCCACCAAAAGTAACATCCACATAAATACCATTTGGCTTAATCGCCAAAGCATCCATGCACTCTTTTAACATTACTGGTACGTGATAAACATTATCCATTCGCTAATCCTCCTAAATCAAAACCTCCCATAACCTGCTCGGCCAAAGCTGAAAAATCCTCTCCAAGATCTCCATTCATAAACTCTTCATATCCGTCTTTGGACCAAACTTCAATTTTATTAACCTGGCAAGCCAAAACAACTTCACCTGTGATACCTGAATAATCTAGCAAACCCTTTGGCAACAAAACACGACCAGCAGCATCCAAACTTAGCTCCGTTGCACCACGTGTAAAATTTCGGATAAACATCCTATTTTTTTCAACGTACTGATTCAACTGAGCTAACCGAGCTGTAATCGCATTCCACTCCTCGCGCGTATAGATCACCAAATGTTTTTCAAATCCACGATTGATCACAAGTCCCTCACGCTCAACATCAGGCAATTGCCTTTTGAGCGCAGCGGGCAACACCATTCTTCCTTTGGTGTCCAACTTGCATTCATATTCGCCAATTAAAAAACTCATTTTGTACACATTGGTTTCAAATTCAATGTAAAAGTATACACTTTCACCCACTTTTACCCACTTTTACCCACAAAAAAGTTTTCCACATAGCCAGCCCGCTACATTTAATTGAAAATTACTTGAGGAAAAAGCAGGCAAAAAGCTAAATATCAGCGCATAAATACAGTTTTTATACCGTTTCAAAAAACGGTATAACACGAAAAAAAAGACCTCAAAAATCACTTTTATTTTCGTCAAACTGGACTGAAACTACGTCAAAAAACATATTTTTTACAAAAAATGACTCAAAAATGGGAGAATGTGGGATAAAAAAACAGTTAAATAAAAACATTAAAATTCATCCTTAAAATACACCAACTAGTTTCAAAATTCACCAATTCTAAGAATGAAAAATTTAATTTACCATGGAAATAATAGCAGCTTCCAAAAGTGTAATGGAGTTTCTTTCAAAAAACAAAATTGCCATTCGTTATTCTCCCTAAAAACAGATAATTTTGTAGTAAAATTAAAATTTAGCGTATGCATAGAACAAACACGTGCGGAGAATTAACAATAGCTGACTTAGGTAAAACAGTAACACTTAGCGGTTGGGTTCAAAAATCTCGCGATTTAGGCGGAATGACTTTCATAGATGTAAGAGATCGCTATGGCATTACACAATTAACTTTTAATTCGGATGACGACGATTCTTTACGCGCTAGCGCACGTGAACTAGGCCGTGAATATGTGATTAAAGTAACTGGAACAGTTATCGAACGTTCGAGTAAAAATCTAAAAATTCCAACTGGAGAAATTGAAATCAAAGTTTCTTCTTTAGAAATATTAAATTCGGCGAAAACGCCACCATTTACCATCGAAGATGAAACCGACGGCGGGGAAGACATCAGAATGAAATTCAGATACTTAGACTTACGTCGTAACCCAGTTCGTGAAAACTTAATTTTACGTCACAAAACAGCTCAGGAAGTTCGTCGTTTTCTTGACGAGCAAAACTTTTTAGAAGTTGAAACCCCTGTATTGATCAAATCAACACCGGAAGGTGCTCGTGATTTTGTTGTTCCCTCTCGTATGAATGCAGGAGAATTCTATGCCTTACCACAATCGCCACAAACATTCAAGCAATTATTGATGGTATCTGGTTTCGACCGGTATTTTCAAATTGTAAAATGTTTCCGCGACGAGGATCTACGTGCAGACCGTCAACCCGAATTTACACAGATTGACTGCGAAATGTCATTCGTAGAGCAAGAAGATGTTTTAAATATATTTGAAGGTTTAGCAAAGCATATTTTCAAAAAAATCAAGAATATTGATTTGGGAGAAGTACCTCGTATGACGTACGCCGATGCGATGCGTTTATACGGTTCTGATAAACCAGATATCCGATTCGGTATGCAATTCGTAGAATTAAATGAAGTTGCAAAAGACAAAGGCTTCCCTGTGTTTGATGCAGCTGAATTAGTAGTTGGTATTAACGCAGAAAATTGTGCATACTATACTCGTAAACAGCTCGATGCATTGACCGATTTTGTAAAACGTCCTCAAGTTGGTGCAACAGGTCTTGTATATGCGCGCTACAATGAAGACGGTACGGTAAAATCTTCCGTTGACAAGTTTTATACACCTGAGCAATTATTAGAATTTGCAAAATTATTTAATGCTAAACCTGGTGACTTATTCCTAATCATGGCCGGTCCAAAGGATAAAGTACGTAAACAATTAAATGAACTTCGTCTTGAAGTGGCCAATCAATTGGGTCTTCGTGATAAAAACAAATTTGCACCACTTTGGGTACTTGATTTTCCACTATTAGAGTGGGATGAAGAATCTGAACGTTACCATGCGATGCACCATCCTTTTACTTCTCCAAAACCGGAGGATATTGCATTATTGGATACTAATCCTGGTGAAGTTAGAGCAAATGCGTACGATTTTGTACTCAACGGTACTGAAGTAGGTGGTGGTTCGATTCGTATCCACGATCGTGAATTGCAATCTTTGATGTTCAAACATTTAGGGTTCACACCCGAAGAGGCACAAAAACAATTTGGTTTCTTAATGGAAGCATTTACTTACGGTGCTCCTCCGCATGGTGGATTAGCATTTGGATTTGATCGTTTAGTTGCATTATTAGCTGGAATAGACTCTATTCGTGACGTCATTGCTTTCCCTAAAAACAATTCAGGAAGAGATGTGATGATCGATGCTCCTTCAACTATCCATCAGGATCAATTGAACGAATTGAGCTTAAATTTGAATTTAAAACTTAAATAATTTGATCGCATCATGCGATAAATAATTTATAAGCGTTATCTTTAAAAGTTGGTAATTTATTACCAACTTTTTTTGTAAAATTAAAAGAATTAGATGTCAGTAAGCTCTGCAGATAAATTTTTAAAAGAAAGTGCGACAAAATCTTTCGACAGTAAACATCGCGATATTATTAACTATAATATCGACAAGTATACTATTGCTTTCGAAAAAGGGAAGAGTAAATTTGTAAATCTGGAGAACTCCCGTTTAGAAGCCAATCTAACAAAATGGAGAGCTATTGAAAATTTAGATAAATATCTACTCGAATTTGAAAGCAAATTTATAGCACGAGGAGGTAAAGTAATCTGGGCCAATAACGCAGAAGAAGCGCGTCAGGAAATCTGGAAGATCATGGAACGAAATAATGCAAAAACTGTTATCAAATCCAAATCCATGGCTTCTGAAGAAATTGAACTCAATCATTTTCTAGAAAATAAAGGAATAGAGGCATTAGAAAGTGATCTCGGTGAATTTATAATTCAATTATTGGATCAAAAACCTTACCACATCGTTACACCGGCGATGCATTTAAGTCTTGCAGATATAGCGCAATTATTCAACGAAAGATTTGGCACTCCGCTCGAAGCAACAGCTGAAGAATTGACAATGAAAGCACGTGAACTTTTACGTGAAAAATATAAAACTGCTGATATCGGTATTTCCGGAGCAAACTTTTTAATAGCAGACACCGGTAGTATTGCCATTACAGAAAATGAAGGAAATGCCCGTCTAACAACAGCTTTCCCAAAAATTCACATTGCTATTGTAGGTATTGAAAAAATATTACCATCGATCAATGACCTTGATTTATTCTGGCCTTTGCTTGCCACTCATGGAACAGGTCAAAATTTAACAGTTTATAATACACTACTGAGCGGCCCAAGACAAGCTTATGAATCTGATGGTCCAGAAGAGATGTATGTCGTCTTACTGGATAATGGACGAACCAATCTATTAGCGCAAAAAGACCAACGTCAGGGCCTTTATTGTATCCGATGCGGAGCATGTCTGAATGTATGCCCTATCTATCAAAATATTGGTGGACACACTTATGAAACGACTTATCAAGGTCCAATCGGTTCACTCATATCTCCACACCTCAGTGGCATGAAAGAGTTTAAACACTTAAGCTATGCTTCATCGCTTTGCGGTAAATGTACAGAAGTATGTCCGGTTGGTATCGATATTCAACGTATGCTGTTGCTAAACCGTAGAGATTCCGTAGCAGAGGATCTATCACCAGCAATCGAGAAAAAAGCATGGAAAGGATTTACTTACTTAATACAAAGGAGAAAGCTGATCGATTTATTCGGCGGAAAGATCAAGAACTTCTTTATTAGTAAATTTTTCAAAAAAACATGGGGAAATAATCGACAATTACCAAAAATCGCAGACAAATCATTTTCCAAACAGTGGAAAGAGCAACAAAAAAATAAAGATTAACAAGATTGTAGCAATTGATTTGAAATCAATTGCTATTTTTTTTCCTAGCTTAGCTCCATCAATAAAAACCTAATTTATTTATGGATTTACAAACAAAAAGAACTTACATTCCCTGGATTGATTTTTTAAGAATCTTCGCTTGCTTTTTAGTCGTACTCTGCCATAGCTGCGATGCATTTGTCGCTTCTTTTGATAATAGCTTTTCTTTTCATACAGCAGTATTCATAGGAAGTCTTGTGCGACCATGCGTTCCTTTATTTGCCATGATGTCCGGTATTTTATTATTTCCGATTAAGACCGACCTCGCTACATTTTATAAAAAACGTATCGGGCGCATCATTATTCCATTATTATTTTGGTCCATTGCACTTCCAGTAGCATTTGCATTATACGCCTATTTTATTCAAAAAAGCCCAAATGGGTTGATTTCAATTGAAAAATACACTGTAGAAGGAACTATGACGAAAATAATTACCTCAATTTTTAATTTCAATTACGATACAACACCCCTTTGGTACATTTACATGCTCATTGGCATTTATTTAATCATACCCATATTTGGTTCATGGTTAGATCGCGCTTCGAAAAAAGACATACAGATCTTTTTAGGCTTTTGGATTGTAACCTTAGTTTTGCCCTACATTAAAATGGCTGCTCCACTATTAGGTTACAACGGCAACTACGGCAATACGGGTATTTGGGGAGTCTGTACCTGGAATGAGTTTGGAACTTTTTATTATTTTTCTGGTTTTATCGGCTACATCATTCTCGCCTACTATTTAGTAAAATTCCCTTTAAATTGGTCTTGGAACAAAACATTATCAATCGCTGTTCCGCTCTTTTTGATCGGATTTGTTATTACTTTTTCAGGTTTCCTAATTACACAAAAATATTTTCCTGCCAACTATGCTAATTTAGAGATCGTGTGGTATTTCTGCTCCATAAACGTCGCGATGATGACTTTTTCAGTATTTATTATTTTTCAAAGATTGAAGGTGCGTGAATCAAAAGCATTAAAAGATTGGTCTCTTGCAACATTTGGGATATTCCTTTCGCACTTTATAATTGTACAGGGTATATCCGATTTGTTTTTCAAAATTCCATATCTACCTGCTGGTCTAAAAATAATTCTCATCGCCGTTATTAGTTTTGTCTTAAGTTACCTAGTGACTAAGCTATTTGACACCAATTCCATAACAAGAAGATTTGTTAAATAAAAAAAGGTCCGCTCTTACGAACGGACCTTTTTTACCAAAAACCAATTAAAACCAAACCATTAAAACAGACTAACTATTTTTTTCGGTTATATCTTTTTTAACCTCTATACTATTTTTTTCACCTTTATTATTTCTGTCCAAACGATCACGACGCATTGGACGATCTTCAGATTTACGCATGCGGTGCTGTTTATGATTTTCAGCAAATGACTCTTTATACAGTTTTTGTTGATCAGGATTTAGATTTTTCATCAACTTTTCACGTTGAGCCATGCGATCCTTCTTCATCTGTTCCATAGCAGCTTTACGATCCGCAAAGTTCTTTTTATCCTTTTTCGCTTGATCCAATTGCAATGAATAGATTTCCTTACGCTGCTTATCCGTAAATTTTAATTTCTGATCTATACGATCCGTACGCAATTGCGCAATTTCTTCTGCTGATTTTTTATCTAACTTAAATTCTCGTTTTCCAGAACGGTGACCATCATGGTTTGCGTTTTCTTTAATATTAGCTTTTTCTTGTGCAAAACCCGCAAACATTGCTCCAGATAGCAACAAACTTAACATTAACTTTTTCATGATATTTTCTATTTAATACTATTAACAACTTTGTCTACTCCATTTTTAATTGATGAGTTTACAGACATTTGTTAATAAGATGTTGAAAACTACCTAAAGTTTAAATCGTCCACTGTTAAATAAAGTTAAACCCTAATAGTAATATATTTATTGAGAGACTGTATTTAACCGAATAGGCAATGTATAGGCTACCCGAACCGGACGACCGTTTTGAACTCCTGGTTTCCATTTTTTTGCTTTGACAAGCAATTCAACAGCAGCTTTCCCTGTTCCATGGGAAACATCACGCTTTACATGGATATCTGTTAGTGTACCGTCTTTCTCTATTACAAATGAAACCTCAACAATTCCACTAACACCTTGTTGTAAAGCGGCTTCAGGATACTGATAATTTTCGCCTACCCATTTCATAAAAGCTTCCATCCCACCCTGCGGTCTTGGCTGAATTTCTATATGCTCAAACCCAACAATAGCATCTGGATCTCCATGTAATGCACCATCTTTGTTAGTGCCGGTTATTCCACCATCCCGTTTTACTGTACCAAACTCACCTCTTGCAATAGATGTTCCATTAGGATTTGCCTTCAAACTCAAGCGTCCCGCCAATTTATTGGTTTTGTTTAGTTCATCTTGCGTCACCACATCTTCTTTTACCATACTTTGAGGAGCAACTTTAGGTTCAACGAAACGAATTACTTCCTCCTTTGGTAAATCTATAGCAACCTGTTGTGGTGCTTCTTTTTCAATAGGAATAGGTTCTACAATTTTGTCTTCCTCCTCTTTTTCCTTCTGTTCAACCTGGGGAGGTAAATCGACAACTGTTATTCGTTCATTTATAATTGGCGCTTCTGATTTGAAATATGTTTTGTATATGCTACTACTTAGCACGATTAAAGCAACTGCACTTAAAACAATTACGACCGACCAGTTCGTTGCCTTATTCGATAAATTACGCAATTCAAAAGCGCCATAAGATTGGTTACGTCCTGCAAAAACGACCTCTAACCATTCCGATTTGTAAATATTCAATTTGGAGTTTAGCATAGCTTTAAAAATTAAGTTTACATTTTAACATATGATGCACAGTAATTAAAATTCCATAAAAGAAAATTTTTCATTTATAAAATTTCCCGTATTTTTAAACCATAGAGAACAAATCAATCCATAAAATAGAAAATGGTTAAAAACTTTACAACATTCTTATCGGCCATCATAGCTTCTTCATTATTAATAAGTTGCATGAACGAAAAACCAAAACAAATCAAGCAAGAAAAAAAAGAAAGCAATCTCAAAACAGACAAGGCTGAAGCCTTTGTAGGTTTTGCTTTTTTAAATGAAAAAAAAGATTCTTTAGTTAGTTTGGCTGTTGAAGACGAAAAAATTAAACCTGAGGTGGCAACACATGCTATTATTGAAAACAAAATCACTTCTATTGATTTTTCAGGTACTAAATCTGAAAGTGAATCCTCTAATGGTCGACAAACAAGCAACAATTTCTCGAATAATGGTGGTACTTTTTTCAGTATAAAGGAGCAAATAAAAGAGGGTGATTTTGCTTTAATAGTGAATCAAAAATTCATTGATCAAAATCAAATTCTACCATTCAAGAAGATGGACAAAGCGACAGATGAACAGATAAAGTTAAAAATAGCGAAGCAGTATAATCGAAAGATCTCCCAAAGTTCAATAGTAGCAGAACTTAATAATAAAGCTCAGATTAATATAACATTATTTGAGGTTAAAAATGATTCAGCACTTGCTGTACTATCTTATCTGCATGATGATCAGCTGATCACGTTAGATTTTCCTGCAAAATATGATGAAATGAGTACTTGGCGAGTAGATGACGGCGGCGTATTTGATTTTGAAAATCTACAAGTATTATCTATTTTTCAATCCGATAAATCCATCAAAATAGCAACCGCATTTTGGGGAGCAGAGGGTTATAATCTCAATTTTTACAAATCAGTAGATGGAGTTTTTAAAAACATTGCTGAAGCATACGGTTATAGTGCCCCATTGTAGAAACAAAAAAAGACTAGTTAAACAACTAGTCTTTTTTTTATGATCGGGATCCATGTACTACATAGGCATACGTGCCAGTGGACCGACATCCTGTCCGACAAAATCTTTAATTAAATATTTTTGATATCCCGCTATTGCAATCATAGCCGCATTATCAGTACAGTACTCAAACTTCGGAATAAATACATTCCATTTATTCCGTTCTCCCATTGCTAGCAATTCTCTTCTTAAACCTGAATTTGCCGAAACTCCACCAGCAATTGCAATATCTTTTACTCCAGTTTCTTTGGCTGCCTTTTTAAGTTTATTGAGCAATATCGATACGATACGCGATTGAACTGAAGCGCAAACATCATCCATATGATTTTTCAAAAAATCGGGATCCGCTTTTTCCTCCTTTTGCACCATATAAAGAATGGCCGTCTTCAAACCCGAAAAACTAAAATCTAAACCTTGTATTTGCGGTTCAGGAAGTTTATAGGCATCTGGGTTACCATTTTGTGCATGTTTATCGATTAACGGCCCGCCCGGGTATGGTAAATTCAGAATTTTTGCTGTTTTGTCAAACGCCTCGCCGGCGGCATCATCTAATGTCTGCCCTAAAATTTCCATTTCGAAATAATCTTTCACCAACACAATTTGTGTATGTCCCCCAGATACAGTAAGACATAAAAACGGGAAAGTAGGTTTAGGATCTTCAATAAAATGCGCTAATATATGAGCCTGCATGTGATTGACATCTATCAAGGGGATATTACGAGCAAGAGCAAAAGACTTTGCAAATGAAGTTCCAACCAACAATGCGCCTAATAATCCCGGACCACGTGTAAAAGCTACTGCATCTATTTGATTTTTATGTATTTTTGCAATGCGAATGGCTTCTTCTACTGTAGGAATAATATTTTGTTGATGCGCACGCGATGCTAGTTCGGGTACAACACCCCCATACTTAGCATGAATCGCCTGAGTAGCAATAACATTAGAAAATATTTCACCGTCGATACAAATTGAAGCAGATGTTTCATCGCAAGATGATTCAATACCTAAAATAACAGCCATAGCTTTGGGGTAATTAATAATTGTACAAAAGTATCAAAAAAATAATTAAAATAGCACTGATTACACTGGCTAGCATACTCGTTTTGCTAGGAGTATTGCTACTATCGTTACAATTAGAGCCCGTTCAGAATTTTATTGCCAAGCGAGCAGTTTCTTACCTCTCCAAAGAATTAAATACAAAAATCGCTCTAAAAAAAATATATTTTAAACCCTTTCGTTCTTTGGTTCTAGAAGGGTTTGAATTATACAGTCCAAATGGTGATACGATTTTGATAGCTGAAAAGCTAAATGCATCGGTAGATCTAAATCAATACTGGGATGACAAAAAAATTGTTATCAATAAACTTACACTAGAAAATACCACAGCTTATTATCAGGCTTATAAAGACAGCTCAAACATTCAGTTTTTATTGCAGTACTTTACTCCACCAAAGAAAAAGGAAAAGAAAGTCAGTAAAAATTTAAATTTCGATTTAAAACAACTGAAATTAATAAATAATCAGTTTCGCTATCTTGATCATACCAAGAAACATTATGCGAAAGTTGTGGATTTTGGCGACCTAGACATTAAACAATTAAATGCCGACTTTCGAAATATAAAACTTACGGACAAATCCATACAAGTTGACATTAAGCAATTAAATCTTCGGGAAAAAAAAGGATTGGAGGTTAAAGGATTAGTTGCAAAAGCATTTGTGAGCAACAAGAGAATTCAATTGGATAAGCTTTTATTGATCACGAATAAATCAACGATAAAAGACTTTGTCAAATTAGAGTTTAATAGTTTTGATGACTTTTCTGATTTTAACAATCGGGTGAATGTAAGCCTAAGAATCAAAAATTCTATTTTAAATTCAGAAGATATTGCCTTCTTTTCTTCATCAATGCACCGGGTCAAATTTGATTTAAAAATAAAGCAGGCCACAGCGCAAGGTAGCGTAAATCATATTGATGCAAAAAATATACAGATTGAAGCGGAAAAAGCAACTAAATTAAAAGGCAACGTTAAAATAATTGGCTTACCAGATATTGATCAAACAGATTTTAAATTAACAGACCTATCATTACAATCAACCTACGCTGACCTGCAGGTTATTCTTCCAAAACTGAGCAATAACAAGAATTTTAAACTTCCAGAAATCGTAAAAATATTAAATACAGTTTCGTACCAGGGAGATTTGCATGGGCTTTATAATAATTTTCATATTGATGGAGAATTAAAAACAGAGTTAGGAGCGCTTCGCACCAAGTCATCTTTAAACTTTCAAAATGAAACACAATTTTCTGGTCTTTACGAATCGAAATCTTTTAATATAGGAAGATTTTTGAACAATAGCCTTTTAAAAACAACAGGGTTTAACTTCAATTTAAAAGGTAAAGGAAGTTCATCAAAAACACTTTCAATAGATCTAAATGGTAATTTAGAAAATTTTAATTTCAGAAATTATACCTATCAACAGATTCCAATATCGGGAATTATAGCTGAAGAAAAATTTAAAGGATCTGGTTCCATTAAAGACCCAAATGCAAGTATAGACTTTCAAACAGATGTGGACTGGTCAGATGCCCCCGTTCTATACAATCTAGTAGCAGGTATTCATGAAACCAATTTATATGCACTTCATCTTTCACAGCAAGATAGTATAATTGTTCACAACACAACGATAGAAACTAATTTAAAAGGATCAAACATCAATAATCTTGTCGGCGATCTGAAAGCAAACAACATCAATTTCAGTACAAAAAAAGGTACATTTGATATCAAAGAAGTTGTATTCCAAGCGTCCGGAGATGAAATCAACCGATTACTGACGGTATCTTCCGATGTTGTTGTTGCGTCGCTTATTGGACAGATTGATCTAAAAACAATTGTTCCTTATTTTAAAATGCTTGCCATGCGCTATGCACCTGCAATTGGTTTTGAAACAGAGCTGTACAATAATCAAAACTTTGAACTGGATCTTCAAATCAAATCATTTGAACCCATCGCGACCTTCTTTAAAAAGGAAATCAGCCTCGATAGCGGAGCAACTATGCACGCTAAATTTTCAAGCGAGGAAAACGCTGCACAATTCAATTTATATAGTCCCATTTTCAAATATAGTGGCATAAAGATTTCTAACCTTATTGTAGATCAGATCTCCAATACAGAATCCATGTCTGTATCAGCTTCAGCAGACCGTATAAATCTCACGGATAGCACCTATATTAAAAATGTAAATATTGCTAACATTCTTTCCAATGATAGTTTACGTTTCAATATAAAACTATCCGAACTAGATGCTAGTAATAACCTTGATCTTAATGGTGTTATTCGTTTTGCTCACCAGAAGCCTGCATTTATCAGTTTTGATCCATCAACTATTATTATTAATAAAAACCAATGGTCACTTACCCAGGGTTCAGAACTTAAAGTTTCCAAAGGGAAATGGTTCTTGCAAGATTTGACATTACAGCATGATGAACAAAAAGTACTGCTCAATGGGATATTGTCTAATGCTGAAAGCGACCAATTGAATATCTTATTCAAAGATTTTAACCTAAGTTCTTTAAATGGTATTACAAAGCCACTTGGCATTACTATGTCAGGCGCAATGAATGGTAATCTTGAAATCAATTCCCTTTTTAAGTCCCCATATTTTATTGCTAACCTACAGACAAATCCGATCCTTTATAATCAACTTCCAATCGGTCAGCTTAGCTTAAAGGCAAATTACGACCAAAATGCCAATATTGTCCATTTAGACAGTAAAATCGATGATGGGAACAAAAGCATTACACTTGCCGGCACCTATAATATCAAAGAGGAGGAGGATAAAATAAATCTCAAGGCTTCCCTAAAGAATACTGATCTTATCCTTTTCCAACCTTTTTTGAAATCATTAGTTTCAAATCTCCAAGGAAGAGTCCATGGTGAGCTTGATATCAAAGGAAATATCGACAAGCCAAAAATAAGTGGAAATGCTAATTTCACCGATGCATCATTTATCATCAATTATTTAAGGACTCCCTACCATCTTACTGATAAAGCCATTATAGTATCAAATGGTATTTTCCTCAACAATTTTAAAATTCTTGATCCTAAAAACAGTGAAGCCCTTGTCAATGGTATGGTCGATCTAAATAAGCTTTCCGATCCGACTATTGATGTTAAGGTAAGAGCGAATAATTTTTTAACGCTCAACACTACGCTTAAGGACAACAATCTTTATTATGGAACAGCATATGCCAGTGGTGATTTCAACTTCAAAGGTCTAACCTCAGCTATCAATATCGATATCAAAGCTAAGTCGGAAGACAATACAGTTATTAACATTCCCTTCAATAGTTCGATGACAATCAGTGATAACGATTTTATCTATTTCGTTTCTCCAGATAGCGCAATTACCTCCGAACAGATAAAAAGAAAAAGTTTCAATGGTATCACGATGAATATGGATCTTTCTTTAAGTCCAAATGCAGAAATGAATTTATATACTACTTTAGGTGGTGTATCTGGACGTGGAACAGGAAATATCACAATGAATATCAGCTCTCTAGGTGACTTTGGAATGTTCGGCGATTATATCATCAGTTCTGGTAAATTCAATTTTAAAGCACAGGATTATCTGAATAAGATCTTCGATCTTAAAGAAGGAGGAACTATTCGCTGGGCTGGTAAACCCGCCGAAGCCAACATTAATTTGACTGCGATCTACCAACAAAGAACTTCCCTGTCCCCTCTTTATAATGCGGCAGGACAAACAGACAATCCGCAACGAATTCTTGCCCAAGCGGATATGAATCTAAAAGGTTTATTGAGTCAGCCCGAAATAAATTTTGATCTCAACTTTCCTCAGGATCCATATGTCAAAGATGAACTTCAAGGTTATCTTTCAGATGTTAACAACATCAATCAGCAAGCCCTCAGTTTAATCGTTCGCAGAAGCTTTACGCCAGGATCGCAGACTGATTTCGGTAAAGAAGTCAACAATACCTTATTATCTGCCGGAACTGAAATTGCTTTCAATCAATTAAATAATATCATTGCAGAATCTCTAAATATCAATTTTTTCGACATCAATATTAAAAGTTTAAATGATGCTTCAGCATCATTGAGACTTTTTAATGATCGTTTAATCTTGACGGGTGGAATCACAGATAACAGGAGCAACCAGCTGACGGATTTAAATGTATTTTCGGACCGTGTAACTACGGATGCAGAAGCCCTGTTTTATCTTCGTAAAGATGGTCGTTTACTTCTAAGAGGGTCTAACCGTCTAAATACACGGAATTTCCTTATCAATCCTAATGGTGAGGAATATGTGAGTGCCGTGGGTTTAGTATACCGTCAGGAGTTCAATTCCTTTTCAGAATTTCTATCGCGGATGTTTCCATTTGGAAAAAAGAAAAAAGCGAAATAGCAATAGCCCTTCAACAGCTTAATAATTTATTCAATTAAAAACAAATAGACCATCTTGGTGCAAACAACATGAAGGTCATATAAAAGCTCGTGTAATCATACTAAAACTTTCTTATCTAAGGCTCACTTCATATTATATCAAGCTTAGAAACCAGTAATTGCACCTAAAAAAAGCCTTTCCAAAATATGGAAAGGCTTTTTCTATGATTAGAAGTTGAATAGCTTACGCTAATTTTTCGAATGCACTATATTCGATCTCTTCTTTATTGATTTTAATTTGCTCTTTTAAGAATTCGAACACTTTAAGTGCTTTTGCTTCTTCGAACAAACGGTTTCCTTGCTCTCTATCTTGCAACATTTGAATTGCATATTGCGATAATTGCTCATCACTTGGCTCCTCATTGATGTTGTACATTTTGATCTGCGCATAAATACGCTCTTTTGCCAAATTGATTACTTCATCATATTTAACTTCAAGACCATTTTCAGTAACAACACGGTTCTCAATGATCGTCCATTTCAAGTTATTCAAGAAATCAGCAAAACCTTCGTTCAACTCTTCTTCAGAGATACTTGGGTTCGTTGCTTTTAACCATCTTTTCAAAAACTCTTCTGGAAAAGCTACATCAACTTTTTCCATACCGAAAGTATACATATCATTACGTAAACGTTGGTCAGAATTTTGTTTGAATAAGTTTTCAACTTCTTCTTTTACTTTTGTTCTGAATTCAGCTTCTTCAGTAACTTCGCCTTCAGCAAACAATTTATTGAAGAACTCCTGATTTAAATCAGACTCTTCTAAACGGTTGATATTTTTTACCGTTAACTCAAATTTAGTAACGTCCAAAGCTTCAACCTCCTCAGGAGTGATTCCTAAAATACGGGAGATATCTTCAGCATTGAATGCTTTTTTAATATCAATCTTAACCGTATCATCTTGTTTAAGACCTACTAAAGATTTTTTAATTTTTGCATCTTCGATAATATCAGTACGTACCGAAGTTGTTTTCTCAATACCGTCTTCTTTATCTTGTTTCAACGTAGCGTATAAAACATCACCTTCTTCAGAAACTTCAGGGTTAGTCATTTTACCATAGCTACGACGTAAATTTTTAATACGTGATTCTAAAGTTTCATCATCAGCCTTAATGTCATATTCTGTAAATTCAGCTTCTTTAGTGAAAGGATTTACAAATTCTGGAGCTAAACCAATTTCATACTTAAATTGGAAGTTATCTTTATAGTCCCAGTTATATGTAGCCGTTTCTTCAATAGGAAGAGGTTGACCTAAAACTTCTAATTTATTCTCGCCGATGTACGCTGTAATTTTATCATTAACAATTTTGTTTACTGTATCCAACAAAATTGATTTACCATAAGTACGTCTAATATGTGCTGCAGGCACTAAACCAGGGCGGAATCCAGGTAATTTAGCTTTTTTAGCTTGATCCTTGATTTCTTTGTCTACTTGTGGGTTATAATCTTCTGGCGCTAAATCAACTGTAATTACTGCGTTGATCGCGTCAACTTTTTCGTGTGAAATGTTCATACTCTTTCTAAACCGTTACGCATTATTTTGATAAAAAAAAATCCTCCCGATGATTTAATTTCGGGAGGACATTCAAGTGCGGAAGAAGGGACTCGAACCCCCACGTCTTGCGACGCCAGATCCTAAGTCTGGTGCGGCTACCAATTACGCCACTTCCGCATTAGGATTTCTTGTTGGCACAAAGATAGAAACGAAACGTATATGATGCAAGTCTTTTCTCAATAAATTTTCATTATTTTCTAATTTATATTTTATGGTAAAAAATAAATTTGCATAATTCATTCTTATTCATTTACTTTGAAAAACAAAGTACTTTTATGAAACAAGAAGATTTAGTAAAAGAAATAGCAAGTATTCGGAATTTAATGGAAAAATCTAGCAAATTTATTTCCATTAGCGGGATTTCCAGTGTTCTTATTGGTACATATGCACTACTAGGAGCAGCATATGCCTACTATGAAGTTTATGGCTTTGATAGTCAAATGGGTTATCGGGATCATTATGTCAATGAACCATTGATTATCATGAAACTTCTAACGACAGCTATTCTCGTTTTAATAGCCTCTATCTTTACGGGAGTCTTTATGGCCATAAAAAAAGCTAAAGCTAATCGCCAAAATATTTGGAATACCACAAGCCGGGCTTTATTGTTTGCAATGGCAGTTCCGCTTTGTACTGGAGGCCTATTTGCCATCATAGCTATCTTTAAAGAAAACTATGCGGTGGTATCCTCTATCCTATTGATTTTTTACGGTCTGGCACTTACAGCCGGTAGTCATTATACATTTAGTGAAATAAAAGGTCTTGGAATTTTAGAAATTGTACTAGGACTATTAGCTTTGCTTTTTCCAGGTAATGGAATTATTTTTTTGGCATTGGGATTTGGAGTTCTACATATCATATATGGAGTAATCGTTCATAAAAAATACGAATAGTGAATTTAGACTTAACACAGTATAATAAAGTATTTGAAAATAAAGTCCGCTTACAGATCATGAGCGTATTGATGGCTAATGACGAATATGATTTTAATTCATTAAAATCCATACTGGATGTCACTGATGGAAATCTGGCTTCTAATTTGAAAACATTGGAAAAGGAAAAATACATCGAAGTTTTTAAAACCTTTGTCGACAGAAAGCCAAATACACGATATAGAAGAACAACCGAAGGTGAAAGGGCTTTCGAAGAACATTTAAAGGCTCTTGAAAAATTGATCAAACAACAATACAAATAATTTTTTTATCCATTTACTTTGAATTTCAAAGTACTTTTAAAATAAAAAACATGAAAATACGATTAACCATAATGCTCGCTTTGTACAACTCCAGTCAAAAGATTTACACAGAGTTATTTAAGCAAAATAAATCAGCTTGGAAAATCAGTAAAGAAGATTTCCTAAAATTCCCGAAAGACTCTTTGGGATATCATATAGGTATATTCTATCAAGAGAAAGGTTTTGATGTTATCCCAAAACTAGAGAATCACGATGTGTTTCATGTCATCACAGAGTGCGGCACAGAAATACAGGACGAAGTTGCTATGCAGTATCTATTACTTGGCAATGGAAAGATAAGTTTATACCAATTTGCCATGATTGGAATAGGGACCTGTATATATCCCGAATATCTAAAAACGTACTTCAGAGCATTAGCAAAAGGAAATTCTATGCAAAAATTCTATGATCTGGATTTTAAGGCATTATTGAAAATTCCTTTAGCTGAAATCAAAAACAGCTTATCTTTTAATTTAAAAACACACCTTAACCATCATAATTTAACAGCATTATAAATTTAAAATCATGGAAACAAATAAAACACCCCTCTTAGAACGTATTGGTTCATCTATTTTCGCCAAACTGAGTACCATTGTTGTACTGGTTCTATTACTGCTAATCCCATTATTCTGGGTGAAGGATCTTATTGAAGAAAGAAAAAATAGACAGTCAGAAGTAAGCAGTGAAATTGCATTTAAATGGGCTGGTCAACAGGTGATATCAGGCCCTATTATTGCCATCCCCTATCAGGTTGTAAAAGAAATTGTAACTACGGATAAGAACATCATCTCCACTAAGAATACCTACATAACACAATACGTTTACCTAATGCCAAAATCATTGGACATTAATAGTGTGATTTCACCAGAATCGCTTAAAAGAGGTATTTATAAAAGCGTCGTCTACAATGCCCAACTTGATTTAAAAGGTTCCTTTGATGCGATCGATTTTAACAAAATAGACTTGAGCGGTCAGGAACTAGAATGGAAAAATGCCAAAATACTGATTGGTTTAAGTGATCTTAAAGGGCTTGGAGCATCTCCAAGTTTGGTTTTCAATCAAACGAAAATTGACTTCGAACCTAATATGTCTGCTCTAAATCCTTTTGAGAATAACATGATTGCAGCCATCGATCTTTCTCAAACAAAAACAACCTTAGGTAATTTTCAGATTAAATTTAATGTAAGAGGTTCGCAATCCATTAACTTCCTTCCATTGGCAAAACAGACTAAGATCCATACCCAGGGAAATTGGGCTAATCCAAGTTTTAACGGTGCCGTTTTAGCCGATGACCGAAATATAACAGGGAACAATTTTGAGGCAACCTGGAATATTCCAAGTTTCAACCGTAAATTTTCGCAACAATGGGTTGGTGAAGCAGAGAAACTGTATGAAATTAAAAACAATTATGAAATCAGTAATGCCGTCAGTGAAGGATATAGCAGTACTGTCGAACCTACCGCTACCACTGAGAGTAGTATAGCGACAGAAAAAGATATGATTCAAATCAACTTCTTAGAGGAAGTCAATAATTATCAAAAAACTACCCGTGTAGCCAAATATGGAATTTTGATTATTATTCTAACATTTGCGGCACTGTTCTTCACAGAAATTATAAAAAAACAACGCATACATCTTATACAGTATATGCTGATTGGTTTTGCTATGGTACTCTTTTACTCCCTGCTTCTTTCCATTAGTGAGCATCTGGGTTTCAACCTCGCTTACCTACTAGCCGCATTAGCTACTATTATTCTTATCGCTTCATTCATTAAATCTATTACCAATGATAGCAGGTCTGCACTTATCTTTTCTGGAATACTTTCCATTTTCTATAGTTTCATATTTATCTTAATGCAATTACGTGATTATTCACTCATAGTGGGTACAATAGGTATATTTATCATATTGGCAATTTTAATGCGCGTATCCACAAAGATCAATTGGTATCAATACGATAAACGATGAGATTGGCAACAGAAGGTATCAAGATATATTTAACATATATCTTGATACTCCTTAAAAGAAAAGCAATATAATGAAATGGATTATTGTTTCTATTTCCATCTATAGCGGTCGGATAAGCCTAATTGCTCATTTGCTGTCTATAACATGTGCATAGCGAGGCCATAGGAAGGCGCATCATTGTGCACATGCAGCATGGAAGTATACTCCACCTTGTGTGATTCTAGGCTCATCCTAGTGTCGTTCTTGTGTGCATGCAGGCTATTTGTTGTGTGCCACTAGGGCGATTGTATAGTCAATGTTATTCGTTTATTGGCTCGTCCTTCACTCCATAATAGGTGCTTACAAAATCTGTTTTGGCTTGCTAATATATTGATGCTTGTTATCGAAGAGTTGGTTGCTTCATTTTTGAAATAGATCTCTCTATATATAAAGTGGTTAATGGTCTATTACCTTGACCGTTTCTATGACATAACTTATACTATAAAATGGCTTACAAGATCTAGAATGAGAAAAACCTCGTATTTGGGTAAAACACAATAATGAGCTATTGTATTTTTTGCAAATGAATTTAACCACGATACAAAAATAAAAATAGGTGTTATGACTCCCGTGAATTGGAGACAACAATAGATGTTTATAAAACCACCATCACATTCAAAGAAAACTATTGGGCCAGATGAGGCAATACGACAGAAGCATGTAGTAATAACTTTATTAACACTTTCTGTCCATGATATGCTATTGTAGCTAAAAAGTATTGGACAGAAAATGTTAGTTATACTTTGATCAGGCAGCATAAAAAAACTTCTTATACGCATCCTCCATATACAGAATCTGAGAATTTATCATGTAGCATATCGTAGAAACCGACATAGATGTGGACCTGATCTTCTTTAATAGAAAATTGTGTGTGTTCCCACAACATTTTTCCATCCGTAGAGATTGCTGCTCCTTCATTCCAAACGCAGGACTTTTCAATTACATAAGCGAGTACAACGACTGCAGTAGGATAACCCTTACAGGCATCTGTATTCCATTCGACATACAGCTTATTGTCCCTACGTTCCACATTAATAAGCTGTGGCGGGACCATATCACCTCGAAATACCAACACTTTCTCCGGATTAACATAGGGCACATTTTCGGTGTCATAATCAATTGCATTGTGGAATAAATAAGATTGGGCCGATTGAAAAGTTCCGATACGACTGCCTTTGGGGGCAACGTTTTTATAGCCAAATGCGATCGGAGCTTTAAGGTGTCTCAGAAACTGGGATACTACCTTCATACGCATCCGATTAATAAGCGTCAATTCGCTAGGAGCTCTTTTCACAACTTGCGGAAGAGACCGAATAATAGCCTGACCGTTTAATTCATAACCTACAATGCTTCCGACTTTACCCGAAAAAGGTCCATTTATCCCACCTTTTAAAATTGCCATAATGGTTTATTTATTTGAAAATTGGCTACAACAAAATATGCGTTTATATAAGTAACTATCTCGCAATTATAACTTGGTAAAAGAGAGATTGTATTACCGCGGCTTAAACTCTAAAATACCTCTATAAACTCTTAAATATCATTTATACATTTCTTAAATATCATTTATACATTAATATAAGTTATTAACCTACAGAAGTTTTACTACGGTATATTTTACCTTCAGCTTCACTCCATATTAAGGTAAAGCATTTCCACTACATGCCCATATATTAAATGAAAAACTAGTACACTTTAAACTTTGATCCAAAGGACCTCACAAATGCACTTGATTAATATCAGACGCATTGTAATTATAAAAGACACATTTATTCAGGTGGCCTATGCTACATTTCATTGAGCTACTCAGTCCATTGACGACATATAAAAAGGTAATTCGACACTTTCTTTAACTAAACGGCCTTCATCAAGTATATCCATAACGATTATACCTTTGTAATACGGTTTATTGTATCTTTCATCCGATACTTTTTGGATACTGGTAAATTTACCCCTCGTTTGAAAACGCTTCCAGTTTTGATCAAGGGATCCATAAGATTCCTCCAACATAAACAGTCCGGTATATTCCCAGTACTTAACACTGTATAATGGATTAGTGTCATCAAAGTCAATCTCCTGGCCTACCAATTTTGAAATATCGCTTTCCAGCTTCAAATTTATAAATTGACCAGAATTGGAGTGAGCAACATATGTATAGTAGTTGTACTGGTCCGATCTACCTGGATTAACAGTTGATTTAGTAGAAGATGAGTACATAGAGAAAAAATTAAAAGCAGATTTCACTGTCATTACATTAAGGATCAATGCTTCGCACGGTGCATATTCAATGGCGTGCAGATCTACTTTACCAGTCAGTACTCGTTCTTGCTCATTGTTTTTATAAACTTTTCCACTAAAAGAAAAAGATAATCGACCACCTGCTTTTTCATATTTAAAATCCGCGATTTGAAAAGATTTCTCTGGCTGAAGATGTGGAGCAAAATAGTTACCATCAGCTGAAGAATTTTGTTTGAAATACTGAACCTTGGCTAATGCTCCATTAGAAAGTAAAGTTAATTTCAATTGTGAATAAGTACCATCAGATTCCTTTACGCTCGTAATAAGATTGATCTGTCCACAATTGTCCAAATTATAGTCGTACTTCACTTTTCCTTTGACAGGATGATTATTGTCAGAGAAGACGATACTCATGTTTGATAGGGGATCAATTTCTTCTGATTTCTTGCAACTAACAATAAGCAGTGTGCAAAAAAATAGCAATAAAAGCAGATATTTCTTCATTAAATCAATATTAGTTTCATTAAAATATTAAAACATTTATGTACAATATATTTTACAATTTAAAAATAACCAAAAATTAATTCAATATCAAATTTAATTTTCCTAACGAAGAGATAATATGTTAATAACAGTGTAACTTACTAAAGGTTTATCCACCCTTGTTGATGGGTGGATCGTCAAGTATGCTTTTATGTCTCGTTCAGCCAACTAAGTTTTGATAAAAATAATATTGGCAGTAAATTTGAAATTATCTTGAAACGGCGAATAATAAAATGAAACAAAACAAATATGATGATCCTAGCTTCTTTGAAAGCTATGGAAAGATGCAACGTTCTATAGATGGTTTAAATGCTGCTGGAGAATAGCATGTTTTACAGAAAATGTTACCCGATTTCCAAAATAAGAAAGTGCTTGATCTAGGTTGCGGATATGGATGGCACTGCATTTATGCTAAGCAAAAAGGGGCTAAAAATGTAATTGGAATTGACTTATCTCAAAAAATGATTGATAAAGCAAAAGAGCATTCCAAAAACTTTGAAATTGAATATAAAAAAATGGCCATCGAGGATATTAATTTTGACCATGAAGAATTTGATGTCGTTATTAGTTCACTTGCATTCCATTACCTAAAAGATTTAAGCAGTGTTTTTATGAAAATAAATCAAATTCTTAAAAAAGGAGGAAGTTTTGTCTTTTCAATGGAGCACCCTGCTTTTACTTCAAGAGCTGAACAGGATTGGTTTAAGGATGAAAATGGAAATCGTCTGCATTGGCCGATGGACAATTATCAGGAAGAAGGTCAAAGAAACACTCGATTTCTTGGACACGAGGTAACTAAATACCATCGAAATTTAGAAACTATCATCAACACAGTTATTAAATCTAATTTTGATATTCAACAAATATCGGAATCCAAACCTTCAGAGGAAGTTTTAAAAATTTATCCGGAAATGAAAGACGAGATGAGAAGGCCAATATTTATTATAATTGCTGCCATAAAGAAATAATAATCGGATCGACATCATTCATAAAATTCTCATCATGAATTAATTATTTTAAAATAAATTTTGAAACAAAATAAAATCTACTAACTTTGTAGAGTATTCAGAATTGCACGTTGCAATACCAACCGAGTTACATAACCGCGGTGGTAAATTAATATGGGTTTCGACCAAAAATATCTGGATACAGTTTATGGTTTAATCCTTTAAATTTTTAAATTGTATGTCAACACCAAATCTTTATCAACATTTACTGGAAAAATTCAGTTATTATTCAATCAACGAACTGATACAGCTCAACAATGATACGGTATCGGAAAAAGGTTGGGGTTCTTCCAAATCTACATTCCGCACTGCGCTCATAAGTACTTTTTCTAAAAGAGGGCTAGATCTTTCCAACATCATTTCTAGAGAAGATGGTTTTACTTCCGTAAAGTATGTCGCAGTAAGATTAGAGGAAAATACGCTTATCCCGATTCTCCAATAAGAGCAAAGACAGCTTTAAAATTGCGTATTCACTCAGCGCTAAAAAGGTTAAATAGCCCTTCCTTTTTGAGCACTGAGTGAAGCTTTTTTTATCCAACTAATTCTATATAATTTTCAGTCACTAATATCAATGGTATGCTTTTTTTAATGCGTTAAGATAGTATTTTATAATTTCTCCAATTCCCTTCAATAGTTTAACACAAAGTGATATCGCGTCATTCTGAACAATTCCTTCACCTTGTTTTCTTTCTCCAATACTTTATTTAATATGTTAAATGATCTTAGATTTTGTATCTTGCCTGTTCATATTCGTATTCTTTATGAAAAAAAAATCTTTAATAACGCTTTCCATTTTATTATGCGCTTCGGCATCAATAGCTCAGGAAAACAAAGAAACCAAAATGGTTCTTAATATGGAAAACACCACAAAAGCACCATTAGATCCGCAGACACTTTGGAAATTAGGCCGAGTTTCTGGAGAAGGAATTTCAACAGATGGAAAAACTTTAATATATGGTGTCTCTAATTATGCTATAGAAACAAACAGTTCGGAAAAAAACCTTTACACATTATCCCTAGAAACAGGTAACACAGCTCCTCTAACAAGTGAAAAGGGCGGCGAGTCTGTTGTACAGATTACAGAAAATGGCGATATCATTTACTTGTTCAAAGGGCAACTTTGGAAAAAGAATAGATATAAAGGTGAAGCTATACAATTGACACACAGCGAAACTGATCTAGAAAATGTAAAACTCTCTCCAAATGGTCAATATATTTTATTTAGCAAAGCAGTTTTAATCAAAAAATATCACAGTACCGACAAATATCCTGATTTACCAAAATCTGACGCTTATGTTTTTGACAATCTTGACTACCGTCATTGGGACACGTTCAATAATGGAAAATTCAATCATCCATTTGTAGCCAGCTATAACAACGGTAAGATTGGCGAAGCAATTGATTTATTGCAGGATGAGCCTTTCTATAGCCCTCAAATGCCATTTGGCGGTTCTGAAGATTTTGAATGGACACCAGATAGTAAAGCTGTGCTATATGTCAGTAAAAAAAGGTTTGGAACAGCGTATGCCGTGAGTACAAATACGGATATCTACCGCTATGATCTTACTTCTAAGCAAACAACAAATCTGACTGAGGGTATGAATGGCTATGATACCAACCCGACTTACAGTCCAGATGGAACTAAGTTAACTTGGCTAAGTATGAAAAAAGATGGTTACGAAGCCGATAAAAATGATATCATTATTTTCGATAAAGCATCATCTCAGCGTTTAAATCTTACTGCACATTGGGACGGCACAGTAAACTCTTTCATATGGAGCAAGGACAATCGTAAGATTTATTTTGTGGCACCATCCAAAGGTACCGTACAACTTTTCGAACTGACTGTTCCTACTAATTTAAAAAACAAATCTTTAGCATCGATTAAACAAATCTCTGAAGGAAATTTTGATATCACAGGAATTGTGGGACAGGTAGCCAATCAGTTGATCGTAACATCAACAAAATTCACAAGAGCTACAGAGATTTACAAATATGACTTAGCGAATAAAACGTTAACGGCATTGACGACTGTCAATGATAAAATGTATGCTCATATCAGTGATAATAAAATTGAATCCAGAATTACAAAAGCTTCTGATGGCCAAGATCTTTTTTCTTGGGTAATTTATCCGCCAGATTTTGACCCAACAAAAAAATACCCAACGATTTTATATTGCGAAGGTGGCCCTCAGTCTGCACTGACCCAGTTTTACTCATTCCGTTGGAATCTACAGCTTATCGCTTCTCAAGGTTATATTGTGATCGCTCCAAATCGTCGCGGGATGCCTGGCTGGGGAGTCAAATGGAATGAAGCAATATCCAAAGATTGGGGCGGACAGCCTATACGGGATTATTTATCTGCCATTGATGATATTTCTAAAGAGAAATATGTAGATACAACACGTCGTGCTGCTATCGGTGCTAGTTATGGTGGTTATTCAGTATATATGCTAGCTGGAGTACATGAAAATAGATTTAAAACATTAATTGCACATAACGGCTTATTCGATATGAGAAGTTGGTATGGTACGACAGAAGAATTGTTTTTCGCGAACCACGAACTAGGCGGTCCTTATTGGGATAAAGCAAATGTAAAATCATATACCGAATTCAACCCTTCTGAATATGTTGACAAGTGGAATACACCAATATTAATCTTTCAAGGAGGTCATGACTACCGCGTGCCGATTGGCCAGGGACTAGGTGCTTTTCAGGCTGCACAATTGAAGAAAATCAAAAGTAGATTAGTTTATTTACCCGACGAAAATCACTGGGTGCTATCAGGGCATAATGCTCAGGTATGGCAAAGAGAATTTTTCGGATGGCTGAAAGAAACCTTATAAATTAAAAAGGCTTGAAGTTTACCTTCAAGCCTTTTTAATTTTATTTCTCCTGCTCTCCCTTTTTACCAAAGATGGAAAGCTTAATGTATTTTCCCGGCTTCTCTTTAATATCTTTCATCAGGTGATCAAGGCTTTCTGAAGCATTATTCAAATTATCATAGAGCTTATTATCATTGATCAATAATCCAATTGAACCCTGCCCTTTGTTGATCTTATCTACGATTGTTTGGAAGTCTGTCATAGCCATATTAGCTTTATCCATAGTTTGTTGGAAATCTAATTTAGCTGCTTTATCTGTTACAGTATTCAAATTGGACATGATAGCTGTGATCTGACCGCTATTATTTTTAAATGTATTGGTAATAACTTCAAGATTAGAGATAATCGTGGTTAATCTTTTACGTTCCGAACCAACCAGACCTTCTACATCTTTCGTAATTAGCTCCACATTTTTTAAAGATGTTGAAATACTATGAACACTTTGCTTAAAGTCTTCTTGAAATTGATCGTCCAAAACAGAATTGACAACTGTTAGTACAGAATCTAATTTTATGGTGATGGTTTCAACTCTTTTCTGAATAGGCTCTACTTTGTCCATTATATTTGCCTGAATACCTGAAGCTAATGTTTCACCATCTTTAGCCATTTCTGTACTATTGCCCATATCAAATACAATTGCTTTTCCACCCAGGAGATCTGTACTTGCTATACGTGCAACGGTATTTTTCGGAACTTTGTATTCGGCTTTAATTTTAAATTCTGTGAGAATGCTTCCATCTGGTTGCAATGTCATCTTAGAAACACGGCCAATCTGATATCCGTTCACTAATACAGGCTTAGAGGCTGTAAGACCATCCACTGCCTGATAAGATGTATAATAGGTATTATCACTGCTAAATACATCATTACCTTTTAAAAAGCTATATCCTATAAATAATAATGTTACTGCTATTACAGCTAAAATTCCGACTTTAGTCTCGTTTGATATTTTCAAAATAATATTTCCTTAAGGTGTTTTTATTGAACTCAATTTATCATTTAAACAAGACAATGGCAAATAAGTTTATCTTTCTACGCTTTTTTTGAATGCGCTGATTGCTGAGACTAAGTTTTGTACGATCTCACTTTGTCCTTCATCCGATAGCATATAGTCTTCTTCTGCACGATTATTTACAAAACCAATTTCGGTCAAAACCGCTGGCATTCCTGCTTCTGCTAATACTGCCAATCCCTGTTCAAGAATCCCTCGGCTTACTCTTCCTGATTTAACATATTCTTGTTGCATCAGATTTGCTAATTTGACACTTTTCTCGCGGTATTGATTTTTCATCAAAGAGAAGATGATATAACTCTCTGGATCTTTTGGGTCAAATCCCTGATAATTTTCTTTATAATTCTCCTCTAATAATAGGGACGCATTTTCACGAATGGCAGCAGTCTGCTCACCTAAGCGATGTGAACCTGATACAATTGTTTCTGTACCTCTTGAGGATCTTCCTGGTGCAGAATTACAGTGAATCGATATAAAAATATCAGCCTTCGCAGCATTAGCCATTCGGATACGCTTATATAAATCAATAAACTCATCTGTTCTACGGGTAAACATTACGCGTACTCCAGGCAACTGTCTTTCGATTTCTTTACCTAATTTCAAAGCCACCTCTAAAGCTATATTTTTTTCCAAAGAACGTGATCCTTTGGCTCCGGAATCCCTCCCACCGTGGCCGGCATCAATTACAATTGTTTTAATTTGATAATCCTGGGGTGGAGTAACATGCGCTTTAGAAATAGTATTGCTTGGAGGAGTAGCACTCGTCAAAACCATAAATAGAAAAATCGCTGGAGCTAAAAAAAATATAAGTTTCCGCTTTCTAATATTCAAATCTAATTTCATGTATATTTTTTTTGATTTCTGTAATTTAATAACAAAATGTTATGAGTAATATTGTGGTACAAAAATAGGAAATGTTAATCTCGTTAAAAAACATCACTTTCTATTTGTTTTTGACTAATTTTGTCAAGCTTAGTTTAAATATTTTTACAAAAATAACATTTGTCTTTAATTTTGAAGTCGTTAACACACATTTTAACAATATTTCTTATTCTTTCGCTAAGTGTTTCTGCAACATTTTCGCAAGAAAAAACCCCCGTAAAGACAACGTCAAAGAGTCTAAAAGACTCTGTTTCGGTCAAAGGAACAACTGATTCCGTTCGTGTTAAACGAGATTCTACAATTATCGGCAAAGACAGTACCAAAAATAAGGGTGGATTGCAGGCGGAGGTCAGTATCATCGCCAGAGATTCACAACGTACGGAAGTCGATAAAAATATAAGTCACTTATATAGAGGTGCTAAAGTTAAGTATCAAGATTTTGAACTATCTGCCGATTATATTCGATTAGACCGAAATAAAAAACAAATATTTGCATCAGGTATTATCGACCATAATGGCAAGTATGTAGGGCGTCCTATTGTAATGACTGGAGCTGAAAGTCCTAAAACGGTCGACTCCCTCCTATATGATTACGAAAAACAAGAGGGTAATACCTACGGAATCATGACTGATGTAGAAGGAGGTTATATCCAGGCAAAGGTAGTTCGTAAGAATATTTACGATGAAATGTCGCTGTATCATGGACTGTATAGTACCTGTAATCTTCCAGAACCACACACACACTTCGGGATTTTTCTCAGCAAAGGTATTGTGACTAAAAACCAAATTATCGCAGGTCCATCCTATCTCGTATTACAGAACATCCCTTTAAAATTTATCGGTTTCCCGTTTGCCTTTTTCCCTAAACCGGACAAAAGATCTTCAGGTTTTTTATTTCCGTCATTTGGAGAAGACTATACCCGTGGATTTGCCATGCGTGACATCGGTTGGTATCTAGCTTTCAATGATTATTGGGATAGTGAAGTTCGAGGAAGCTTATATTCGAAAGGATCATGGGAAGCATCGATCAATACAAGATATACGGTCAACTATAAATATAATGGTGGATTCAATATCCGTTATGCCTCAACCAAAGCCGGAGTTGAAGGAACAGATAATTATGGGACTAACAAAGATTTCAATGTTACTTGGAACCATACACAGCGTCAGGAAGCAAATCCGGGAACCTCTTTTTCAGCAAATGTGAATTTTGGAACGGGATCATATTTTAGAAATACAGGTGCAAACGGAACCAATACGTATAACGATATCACCAAAAATAACATGTCTTCCTCCATTAGTTATGGTCGTGTATTTGCTGACGGAAAAGTTAACTTTACCTCGAGTCTGAGCCATCGCCAGGACATGAGTACAGGCAATGTCTATTTGCAACTTCCTAATTTCAGTTTAAACGTTTCTTCTTTCAATCCTTTTGATTCTAAAGACCGTGTAAATGAACAAAAGTGGTACCAACGTATCAACGTAGGATATAGTCTACAGGGAACTAATACCTTAAATACTGGCGACTCAACCTTATTTTCAAAACAGACCTTAAAACAATTTACAAACGGTTTTCAACATAATATCCCGATCAGTTTATCCCTAAATGTTAGTCATTTCCAATTCAACACAAGTGTGAATTACACGGAAAGATGGTATTTACAGAGTACCCGTCAGCGAATGGAGAATACCAAAGAAGGTTATGTTGCGGCCAAAGATACAGTACAAGGATTTAAAAGGGCTTATGATTATTCTGTATCAACCGGAGTATCTACCAAAATCTATGGTATGTATCCAAAAATCGGTAAAATACAGGCTATAAGGCATGTCATCACCCCATCTGTCAATTTAAACTACAGACCTGATTTTTCTGATTCGAAATATGGCTTCTATAAAAATTATGTTGATCAATATGGTATGTTAAACCAGTACTCTATTTTTCAGGATAATGTGTACGGCTCACCTTCGGCAGGTAAATCTATGGGAATCGGTTTCTCTGTTGATAATAATATCGAAGCAAAAGTAAAGAGTAAATCGGATACCACAGATGGTGGGTTTAAAAAGATTCCGATCCTACAGGGTTTATCATTTAGTGGAAACTACAATTTTGTGGCCGATTCCATGAAATTATCACCCATCTCTTTCTCTGGAAGAACTGCCGTATTTGGTGAAAAAATTAACATTAACTTCAACGGAACATTAGATCCCTATGCAATTGATCAAGCAGGACAACGCTATAACAAATATATGTTCAGTGATGGTAAACTTGCACGTTTGACCAATTTCGGTCTTTCATTTGATTATAGTTTCAATCCAAAGGCCTCAAAAAACAGAAATAATAACATCGATTCTTTACGTAACCAAATGGGAGCCAATATGACTCCGGAACAGGCACAGGCTCTATCCCGCATCAGTGCCGACCCGAATGCGTTTGTGAATTTCAATATACCTTGGAACTTAGCCGGATCATTTAGTTTCCAATATTCTAAGCCAGGTCATGTTTCGACCATCACGAGCACGGTAAATATTCATGGTGATTTTAGTTTAACGCCGAAATGGAAAGTAACCTTTAACTCGGGCTACGATCTAAAAGCAAAAGAGATATCGTTGACACAGTTTAATATCTATAGAGACCTTCACTGTTGGGATATGGCAATTGGATGGACACCTTTTGGAAGATACCAAAGTTATAACATTACGATAAGAGCTAAATCTTCAATCCTGCAAGATTTAAAACTTTCGAAAAGGAATAGTTCAGGTGGCAGTTATTTTTAATAACTGCTTTTTTTTAACATTTTTAATTGACCTAAAAGATTCAACGTTGAAATTCGGTAGCTTTTGCTCGCAACACCAGTACGTTTCTTTTATTATATATCCATGAAAGCACAAATTATAACCATAGGAGATGAAATCCTGATCGGTCAAATTATTGATACCAATTCAGCCTGGATAGCGACTCAGCTTCAAAACAATAATATCTCCGTAACACAGATCCTTTCGATCTCGGACAAAGAGGAAGCCATCTTCAATGCATTATCCAATAGTCAGGATCAGACGGATGTTGTACTTATTACAGGGGGATTAGGTCCTACGAAAGATGATATAACCAAGCAAACTGCGGCGAAGTATTTTAATACTTTCCTGCAACGCGATGAAAAAGTCTTACAGCATGTAACGCAATTTTTTGAAGCTCGTGGAAAAGAAATGCTGGAAATCAACAGACAGCAAGCGGATGTGTTAAAAGGATGTACTATCCTGTTCAATCAATACGGTACTGCTCCGGGTATGCTCATAAAAAAAGGTGCTACCACCTATATCTTTATGCCTGGTGTTCCTTTTGAAATGAAACATCTCATGAACACACAAGTATTACCCATACTTTGTAAACAAGATAACACAACTTATCTGGCACAGGAAAATATTATCGTTGGAGGAATTGGTGAATCTTATCTCGCTGAAAAAATAGCGGATCTAGAATCTGAATTACCTGCACATATTAAACTCGCATACTTGCCCACCCTTGCCTTTGTTAGGTTACGGCTATCGGGAACTGGATCTCATAAAGACGACATTACAAAAGAAACAAAAGAATTCGCAAGTAAGCTGATCGACAGACTTGCTGATCATGTCATTGCAAATCATGACACCTCAATAGAAAAGTTTTTAATTCACAAATTTATTCGTCTCCAGTTAACGTTAACAACAGCAGAAAGCTGTACGGGAGGCAGTCTTGCCGCTATGATAACGGCAGTGCCTGGCTGTAGTACGATGTATGTGGGTGGTACCGTTCCTTATTCGAATAAGCTAAAGCAACAGCTTTTGGATGTTAAAGAAGAAACACTGAGTCAATACGGAGCAGTAAGTGAACAGACTGTTATTGAAATGGCTCAAGGTGCTAAACATAAATTTGATACAAACTACGCGGTTGCAACCAGTGGAATTGCAGGGCCAACAGGAGGTACTCCAGAAAAGCCGGTAGGTACAGTTTGGATCGCAATTGCCGGTGAAAAAGAAACCATTGCCAGAAAGTTCCAATTTCAAAATGACAGAACAATAAATATCGAACGAACCAGACAATTAGCGCTTTTCATGCTTTGGCAATTACTTGTCAAAGAACATCAGATAGGCATTGATTTGTAAAATATTATTCCGCAAAAATTGATTTATCAAAAATTATATTTTACTTTGTAAAATATAAACCTTAAAATAACTAACTTAGTATTTAAAAGGATTGCAGTTGAATTATTATGGCATTATATAAATTATTACTTCCTAAAATGGGGGAAAGTGTATCTGAAGCTACTGTAACAAAATGGTTAAAACAACCAGGTGATACCATTAGTGAAGATGAAGCAATTTTAGAAATAGCAACTGATAAAGTCGATTCGGATGTACCTTCTCCAGTAAAAGGAATATTAAAAGAACAACTTTTTTCAATTGATCAAGTTGCACAAGTAGGTGATATAATTGCCATTATTGAGATCGAAGGTGACCAAGATGGAATAGAATCTCCAACAGTAGATACACAATCAGCATTAGAGAAAAATCAAGACAAAATAGAAGTTACTCCGACTACGATTCAGATTGAAGATAAAAAAATAGAAATACCAGGATTAAATCAGATTCAACCTGCTATTGAAAATCATCAGTCCAGCATTCATAATGGAATTAGATTCTATTCTCCTTTAGTCAAAAATATAGCTTCTCATGAAGGCTTAAGTCAACAAGAGTTAGATCAGGTTGTTGGAACAGGTTCTGAGGGACGTGTAACCAAAGAAGATATTTTAAAATATGTAACACGCAAAAGAGAGCAGACTGGCACTGATTATACTAGCACACGTGCAACTCAACCAGTAGCAACTGTTGTTCCCGAGAAAAAAGAACAGTATGCTGCAACTCCAGTTGAAACTGCTCATACTATAAATTCAGGCGGGGATGAAATCATCGAGATGGACCGTATGCGCAAGATCATCGCAGATCATATGGTGAAAAGTGTACAGACTTCACCACATGTATGTTCTTTTGTGGAAGCAGATGTTACTAATTTGGTCAACTGGCGCAATAAGGCGAAAGAGGTGTATAAAAAGAGAGATGGCGAAAATATCACCTTCACTCCTATTTTTATTGAAGCAATCGCTAAAGCGCTAAAAGACTTCCCTATGGTTAATATTTCTGTTGATGGGAATCATATTATCAAAAAGAAAAATATCAATATTGGAATGGCCGCCGCACTTCCAAATGGTAATCTAATTGTTCCTGTAATCAAAAATGCTGATCAATTAAGCTTAGTGGGACTTAGCAAATCTGTCAATGATCTGGCTAATCGCTCACGTGCTAACAAGTTAAAACCTGATGATACCCAAGGTGGAACATTTACCTTTACTAATATTGGTGCTTTTGGAAATATCATGGGTACACCTATTATCAATCAGCCTCAAGCAGCTATTCTGGCAGTAGGTACGATTAAAAAGAAACCTGCTGTTATTGAAACAGAACATGGTGATCTAATTGGCATTAGACAGATGATGTATCTTTCGCTATCTTATGATCATCGTGTCATAGATGGAGCATTGGGAGGAACATTTTTGAAGAGAGTGGCCGATTATTTAGAGAACTGGGATATTAACCGTGAAATCTAACGTTTTATAGCATAAAAAAAGGCTTCTGTTAAATTAAAAGAAGCCTTTTTTTATGCTAAGCATTCAAATGTTTATGAATTACAATACGGTAACGCCAGTACAATAAAACAGACGATGTGAGCAAGCCCAAAGTCAAACCATACCAGATTCCTTCGACGCCCATGCCTAAATGAACTCCCATAAAATATCCACTTGGCAATCCGATGATCCAATAGGCAATAAAAGTGATTAATGTCGGTATATTGACATCGCCCATACCTCTTAGTATGCCCAAACCTACAACCTGAGTTCCATCAAAAAGCTGAAATAATCCCGCTATAATTAACAAGTGAGCTGCAATAGTAACGACTGCCATGTCCTGTGTGAAAATAAAAGGAAGGTAGTTATTAAAGATAGCAAAAAGTGATGCCGTCAATGTCATAAATACTAAAACCAATTGATAAGAGGAAACTGCAAAACGCTGTAAACGAAAGAAGTTTTTGTTACCAAAGCTATTCCCTGTTTTAATAGTTGCAGCCGCCGCAATGCCACTTGCCATCATATAAGTCATAGCAGCTAATTGAATAGCAACCTGATGTGAAGCTTGCTCAACAGCACCGATAGTTCCTGCAATCAATGAGGCTCCTGCAAATGCACCGATTTCAAAGACATATTGCATGGCTACAGGTGCTCCTATTTTCAAAATTTTTCGAATCCGGATAAGATCAACAGCCCATAGCTTAAATTTGCTGATGTAGGGCTGAAAATAAGAAGATCTCATAACATAGAACAACATGACGACCATCATCATAATACGGTCGATCAACGTACTGTATCCTACCCCACTGACGCCCATAGGTTTGATACCAAACATTCCTTTAACAAAAATAACGGCCAAGATAATGTTCAGAACATTGCCCCATATGGTAATATTCATGGCTTGTTTAGTAAAACCTAAACCTTCAGCAAATTGCTTAAATGCACTGAAAATCATCAAAGGAAAGATAGATAAACTCAGAATAAGTAAATAAGGTTTCGCCTCTTTTACCACCGCAGGATCTTGGTCTAGATGATCAATAGCCAACATAGAACCAAAATATACGAGGCAAAATAAGAGTATCCCTGCTATGGCATTCATCCAAATACTATTCGAAAGCAACTTGGCACATTCTTCTTTATTACCACGTCCATTTTCCTGAGCAATTAATGGGGTAATTCCGTAAGCAATACCCAAACCGATAACCATAACGACCATAAAGACCGCATTGACCAGGGATACCGCAGCCAAAGGAACTGTACCTGCAAAATGCCCTACAATGACACTGTCTGCCATATGTACCATGGTATGACCAAGTTGAGAGATCACGACTGGTCCCGCCAGTATAAAAGTGCTCCAATAATAAGGCTTGTAAGATTTTAATCGCTTCAACATATTTTCCCGCTACTTAATTTGAAAAGATTCCAAAAGTACGAGATTTTTCCCAATCCTACATTTCTTATCTATCAATAAATCATAATGAAAATGTCAAATTAGCACACTAAATTTTTACAATTGAAATGTTAATATTTCCTTAAACACTATTTCATTTTTAAAATATTGCTGTAACTTAGCATTTATAATTTATTAAAACGATAGTAAAATGTACAGTCAAATATTTGCATTTCTTAACATAGGAACATCAGAAATGATGTTGATTCTGGTTATCGCTCTTTTATTATTTGGGGGTAAAAAACTTCCTGAATTGGCAAGAGGTCTAGGGCGTGGGATCAGAGAGTTTAAAGATGCTTCAGAAGGTATCAAAAGAGAAATTTCCGATCAAATTAATAATTTCGAAAAAGACATTGATTTAAAAATAGAGGAAAATCCTTTGGCAGAAGCCCAAGCAGCAGAACAAAAAGTAAAAGAAGAGGCTGAAGCGGAGAACAAAGAAGAGTCCGAAAAGAAAACGCCTCAGTTTACAGCACCTGAAGGAACTATGCAGTATAGTCGTCAGCCTGAATATGGTGAAGAACCAAACCATTTTCAATATGGTTACAACGATCATTTTGCAGATAACGGACAAACAGCGGCAACTGAGGATAATACAACTGAATCTGTTGAAAAAACAGCAGTTGATCCAGCTAAAAAAGCAGAAGAGCCTTCCAAAGAAGCATAAGTTTAAGCCTATTATTTTCAATAAGATATCGTCAAATAAAGCTGTTGGATTATTTCCAGCAGCTTTCTATTTTAATAAATATTACATTCCCTATTTATGACACACGAAATTATAGTTTCGAAGGAATTAGCGATTAGCGAAAAACAAGTACAAACAACAATCGGATTATTAGATGAAGGTGCTACAGTACCTTTCATCTCACGTTATAGAAAAGAGATGACGGGCAGTCTAGATGAAGTACAAATTACGACCATCCGTGACCGTATTCAACAATTACGTGACTTAGATAAAAGAAGGGACGCCATCTTAAAATCAATCTCAGATCAAGGAAAATTAACTCCAGAACTAGCGTTAAAAATCCAGCATGTAGAGACGATGGCAAATCTAGAAGACATTTACCTTCCCTACAAGCCTAAACGTAAAACACGTGCAAGTATGGCCCGAGAAAAGGGACTGCAACCGCTTGCTGACCTGCTATTAGCGCAGGAACGTACAGATTTCACCGATTTAGCGACATCACTTATCGATGAAGAAAAAGGTGTCAACTCGATCGAAGAGGCACTTTCTGGTGCACGCGATATTATTGCCGAGACAATTGCTGAAAATGCAGAAGTAAGAGATAAAGCGCGTAAAATATTTGTGGACAAAGGCCAGTTTGTATCTCGGGTAGTTCCAGGAAAAGAAGAAGCCGCTTTAAAATATAAAGATTACTACGAATGGTCAGAATCATTAAAAAATGCACCTTCACATCGTGTCTTGGCCATGCGTCGTGGTGAGAAAGAGGAACTTCTCTATTTGGACATCGAAGTTGCTGAAGAGGAAGTTCTTCCTGCAATTGACCACCTTTATATCAAAACTAATAATGAAGCGGCGGCGCAAGTTCGCTTAGCTTTGACAGACAGCTTTAAAAGACTATTAAAACCTTCTATGGAAACTGAAATTCGGGTTTTAACACGTCAGAAAGCGGATGAAGAAGCAATCAAGGTATTTGCAGATAATGTACGTCAACTACTTTTGGCGGCCCCATTGGGACAGAAAAGAATTTTAGCAATCGATCCTGGATTTAGAACGGGTTGTAAAACTGTAGTTTTAGATCAGCAAGGAGCTTTATTAGAAAATACGGCTATATTTCCACATAGTGGTGCTGGTGGTCTAGCTGAAGCAACACGTACTATACCTTATTTAGTAAAAAAATATGATATCGAAGCCATTGCTATCGGTAATGGAACAGCAGGAAGGGAAACAGAAGATTTCATCCGTAAACTGAATCTAGATCAAGTTACTATTGTGATGGTTAATGAAAGTGGCGCTTCTATTTACTCTGCTTCAGAAACTGCACGAGATGAATTTCCGGATCAGGATATCACGGTACGTGGCGCTGTCTCTATTGGTCGCAGGTTGATGGATCCGCTAGCAGAGTTGGTGAAAATCGATCCAAAATCGATCGGTGTAGGACAATATCAACATGACGTTGATCAAAACAAATTACAGAGCTCACTTGACGATACAGTTATGAGCTGTGTGAACAATGTAGGTGTTGAATTAAATACTGCATCAAAACAAATTCTAGCTTACGTATCTGGTTTAGGTCCTGCTTTGGCACAATCGATCATCAATTATAGAAAAGAAAACGGACCTTTCAAATCACGTCGTGAATTGAAGAAAGTACCGAGGTTGGGAGATAAAGCTTTTGAACAGGCCGCCGGATTTTTACGCATCCGCAATGCTGAAAATCCTTTAGATGCATCAGCAGTACATCCTGAACGCTATAAATTAGTCGAGCAAATGGCTAAAGATCTTAAAACAAGTGTTCATGAGCTGTTGAGTAATGCCGAACTAAGGAAAACAATACCATTGAAAAATTATATCTCTGATGAAGTTGGTCTACCGACACTGAATGATATCATCGCCGAATTGGCAAAACCAGGACTGGATCCACGTGAAAAATTCGAAGCTTTCGCTTTTACTGATGGTGTAAATGCAGTATCGGATTTAAGGGTAGGAATGAAATTACCAGGTATCATAACGAATATTACTAATTTTGGTGCTTTCGTTGATATTGGCGTTCACCAAGATGGACTGGTACATTTGAGCCAACTGTCGAACCGTTTTATTTCTGATCCGCACGAAGTAGTAAAAGTACAACAACATGTAGAGGTTACAGTAACCGAAATTGATGAGAAAAGAAATCGTATCGGCCTTTCTATGAAAACAAATGACGCAACCTCATCACCAAAACAGAAGCGTGAGCCAAAAAGTTTTCACAACAAAGAGCGAAAAGAAAAAGAACCTGAGACTGATATGGCTTCAAAATTAGCCGCATTAGCAAGCAGATTTAAATAACATAAAAGGGTGATTTTAATAAAATCACCCTTTTATGTTGACATTATTCGCTATTTTAGAAGCATGTTAACATTTGAAAAATTTTCATCTTCCACCGTATTGGCAGTTCCACCGTCTGAACTTTCTATATGGCTCGAATCACTTTGGTGGGATAAAAAAGGTGATTGGCAAAAAGCCCATGATTTAATCGATCATCTACAAGATTCAAAATCGGCACATGTGCATGCTTACCTACACCGCAAAGAAAAAGATCTTTGGAATGCACGCTACTGGTATAACCGAGCTAAGAAATCTGAATTTATAGGCTCACTTGACGACGAATGGGAACAATTGGTTCGCATTCATTTATTTTAACAAAAAAAAGGTTATCTCAAATAAGCACGATGAAACTTTTATAATTAAAGTCATGACTTACTAAAGATAACCCATTTTATTAATTAGCTAATTAAAACTAGTAACCCGGGTTTTGAATCAACTTGGTATTTCTATTCATTTCATCTCGGTGAATGGATATGAAATACATTTTATCCAACCAATTTCTATTTTCTATCCCAGGTGCAATTGTATTCACTTTATAAGAGTAGCTATAATTGTCTGTATTATATTGGTAAAGACTCACAAGCTTACCCGCTTTTAAAGTCCCAAAAATATTAATTAAAGTAACTTGTCTCCCGATCGTTTCCTTGGCATTCATCCAACGGCGTGTATCAAAGAAGCGGTGTTCCTCATAAGCCAATTCAACACGTCTTTCATTACGGTACCGATCTTTTAATTTTTGTCCAGATTCATCGTTATCAATTGCAGGCATTCCGGATCTGAACCGAATTTTATTGAGCCATGTACGTGCTTCAGCATCCTCTCCCAATTCAAGACAAGCTTCTGCATAATTCAGTACGGCCTCAGTATAACGAAGTACTGGCCACGGCACACGTTGTCTGGTATTTTGATCAACAATCGCAGGATCCGCATCAACAAACTTACGCATATAATATCCCGTATAACTACCATTCCAATCTTCAACCGGAGAATTACGCGTATCTAACCCATACTGGATGACTTTCGCTCCCTTATCATTGATTACCTCATATTGACCTGTTTGGATTTGATTCGCAGGATCTCTCTTCTTAACATCATCTGTTCTTGGTTTCCAAGTAGCACCGTCATATAATATAGAAGCTCCAAGGCGAGGATCACGATTGGTATATATGTTTGCTGCGTGAACAGAATTATTCCAATTAAATTTTTCACCGGACAAAGTTTCATAATCATCAACCAGCAATTGCGTAGGACTATTCCCTGCCCAGTTATGATAGCCATTAGGTCCATTGTTACGCCCTACATAAGCACCACCTTCATCTTTCAAGTCATTAAAGAATCTTCCTAAAATTAAATCCCGTTTTGCATCAGCATCGGCAATTTTTGAATTCCCTCCCATCGCTAACGCGATATAATTTGCTCTCCCTTCTAAAGGAGAAACCGGTTCTGATAAGTTTAGTTTATATGCCAGTTCAGATTTATCCAGCACCGCCTTTGCTGCTGCTTTAGCTTTTTGCCATCTCTCTGTACGATTTCCAGATACATAACCTAGCAGTTCTGGGTTAGCATATGCTGATATAGTTGAAGATTTGGTCTTTGCCGTTGGTACATCATGCAAATCGGAAGCCGCATAAAGTAACACACGAGCTTTTAGAGCTAAAGCTGCAGCCTCATTGGTACGACCATCTACTTTTGCCACCCCACTCAATAAAGTAACTGCCTGTTCGCAATCTTTAACAATGAAATTGACGCACTCTTCATACGTATTTCGAGCAGCAGTATAATCCGTATCTTCAAGCGTATAAATCTTGGTAATCAATGGAATTGCACCATAGAAACGCAAAAGTTGCTGATAGTAATAGGCTCTTAAGAAATAAGCCTCTCCCAACATCTGTTTCGCTAGCGCTTCATTATTGAATTTTGGCGTAATAAGATTTTCGATCGCAATATTAGTCGCGCGGATACGCTTATACATATTCCCATACTCATATGAATCAACAATCCAGCCCTGATCCGCTGGATTGGACCTACTCTCCGTAATGGTATTGATTCCTCTACCCGGATGGGTAAACATGGACTCGTCTGTCAACGAGGCTAACATCTGTTCGTTAAAACCTCCCTGTCCAAATCCATTATATAGATCATTTACAAATGCCTGAGCGAGTCCTGCATCTGTCCATACAAGCTCTTTTGGAACCTCTGCCAATGGTTTGGTATTGACAAAATCATCATTACAGCTGGCAAATAATCCTGTAAATAATAATGCAGAAATCGGTATATAAAATAATTTTATTGTTTTCATAATGATAGCGAATTAAAAAGATAAAAGTATCCCTGTGTTGATTAATCGAGCTTGAGGATAGTAATGCCCTAAAGTATTAGTCGATTCAGGATCATACATTTTCAATTTGGACCAAGTAACTAAGTTCATACCGCTCGCATAAACTCTAAAACTTGAAATACCTAAGCGTTCCACAAGTTTCGCACTTAGATTATATCCTATTTCCACATTTTTTAGACGCAGGTAATTGTTTGAATGCAACCAATAGGTATTGTCTTTGGAATAGTACTGATCCGAACGATCGGTGATACGCGGATGTTCAGAACTAGGATTATCGATCGTCCATCTATTTTCATAAAATTCATGTAAGTAATTACCAATTGCACCAGATTCATCTGTCGCTATCCGAACTTCTCCACCCATAGCCCCTTGAAATAAGATGGATAGATCAAAATTCTTATACCGTAATCCCAGATTCAAACCACCTTGAAAAGTTGGATTCGTATTCTTATTTGTCCGCACACGATCATCCGGCGTAATCTTTCCGTCTCCATCATAATCTTTATACTTCATATCACCAGGTCTTAGATTATTCGTAATTGCCGAATAATCCAAGGTATTAGAGTTGATCTCTTCCTGACTTTTAAATACACCATCATATTGATAATACAACCCGGAATTGATCACTCTACCAGTTGTCTGCTGCCAAGATGGTGCTCCAGCAGCTTCATCCCAGAATACAATTTTATTTTTAGCATACCCACCATTGATGGAAGCACTATATCCCCAATCGCCTTTCTGATCGCGATAACCTAAATTAAACTCCCATCCTTTGTTATCAACTTTGCCGATGTTCTCAGCAGGTAACGTCATACCCGTACTTTGAGGAATAGATGCATTACGTCTCCATAGGATTGAGTTTCTTCTATTTTTAAAAACATCAAACTCAAAGTTAATCTTACCCCCTAAAAGCTGCGCATCAATACCTAAATTATAATTATTAGCAACCTCCCAAGTAATGAAATTATTTGGGACACGGCTTTCGTATAGGGTTTTAATCATTTCATCGCCAAGAATATAAGATCCAAATTTATAAGTGGAGAAGAATTGATATTCTTGTAGGAGATCATCATAAAAGACATTATCATTTCCCATCTGACCATAAGATGCTCGTATCTTAAAATAATTAATGGCTTTTATATTATCCTTCCAAAATCCTTCTTCTGAAGCGACCCAACCTAACATCGCCCCTGGAAAAAATCCATAACGCGTTTTCTCCGGGAACATATAAGAACCATCATAACGCCATAGCAACTCAGCAATGTACTTCGATTTATAATTGTAATTGATCCTTCCAAAATAATTCAATCTTGCACGCTCCCATGCACTACCGTCATTATTCTTCTCGGCATCACCACCAGCAAACAGATAATCGACCTTATCCGATAAGAAATAGCGTCGATAAGCTGAAAAGTTATCATTTTGGATTGTTTCTCTGTTTACCCCAGCTAGTATATTGAACGTGTGATCACCAATGACCTTATCATAAGTCAGCACACCGCCCAGCAATATATTCAACTGATCTTCATCAGATTGGTTTAACCGTGGATCTGCCGGACCTCTTTTGCCCGCTACCAATTGTGGAGTTACTCCATCAGCTTCATAAGCTCCCTGCCAAGTATACAGGTACCACGGCGTCTCCCAACGTTTAATTTTCTTAATGTATTTATCGACAGCTGCATTACCAGAAAACTTCAAGCCTTCTATCCAAGGAATTGTGATATCAATCTGTCCATTGGTTTGAAAATAATATCTTTTATCGCGTTCATAACCTGTTTCGTTAGTCGTGATCACAACAGGATTTTCACCATTTTCAATGTCAGGTCCAGGCATTCCATTTGGCCAATAAGCTGGTTGTGTAGGATTACCCCGCATCAACATTCTAAAGATGGTACCCGCTCCTTTGGTTGGGAAATTTCTATTTTCTTGACGCCCTAAAACTCCAAATTTGGTTGTGATGTATTTACTTATCTTGGCATCCAAGTTAATTCTTAAGTCATATTGTTTATATCCGGTTGCAGATTTTTTATAGTAGGCATCTTGATTCTGATATCCAATTGAGGTTAGATATTTCACCGCATCATTTCCTCCGGTAATCTGTACATTATGCTTCTCTTGAGGAGACCAATTCTTTAAGGTTTCCCCATACCAATCTGTATTAGGATGTCCCCAGGGATCACTGCCATCTTTAAATAATTGAACATCTTCTGGTGTAAAAGGAGCGGAAACAGCTGTATTGTTTGGACGGATAAAAGTACCGGTCGTTTTGAAGGCATTTTGTGCCGCAGCCCACTCTGCTACCGGTAATTTATAAATCTCGAGTTCATTTCGCAATTCGGAGTATTCAACGGCATCTGTCAATTTTGGAATGACCGTCGGTTGTGAAAATCCCTTATTAAAATTATACGATAATTTAGGTTTTCCGTTTGTTCCCCTTTTTGTCGTTACCAAAATAACTCCATTTGCCGCTCTGGCACCATAAATGGCTGCAGAGGCATCTTTTAAAACTGAAATATTATCAATATCTGCCGGATTTAATCTTTCAAAACCACCTTGGCGTGCCGGAATTCCATCAATAACAATTAGTGGACTCGAATTTCCTAAGGTATTGGTTCCGCGGATACTTATAGTTGACCCATCATAGCCGGGTTCTGCAGATCCATTCGTCGCAATTACCCCCGGCACCCGGCCTGCTAAGGCATTGGAAACATTGAGAGCTGGTGATTTTGATAGTTCAGAACCTTTTACAGCGACTACAGATCCTGTAACAGTTTCCTTCTTTTGCACCCCATAACCAACCACAACCACTTCTTCTAGGTTGGCGCTGGAACTAATGAGACTCACCATAATGCTGGTTCTTCCTTTAACTTCTTCATCTGTAGAAGTCATTCCGATCATTCGAAAATTCAACTTTCCGTCACTTGGAACATTTGTCAAAACGTACTCCCCTTTTTGATTTGTCTTGGTAGCGATATTTGTCCCTACAACAGATACAGTGACACCCTCAATTGGTGAACCATCATCTGTATTAGTGACAATGCCACTAACTGAAATCTTTTCTTGAGTCGAACTCATAAAAGTTAAACTCTTTGGATTTGCAAGCACTGGTGATTGGCAGATTGTAGATAAAGAGACGATAGCTCCCATCCAAAAGGCTTTCTTCCATTGCTGTTGACCTAAATTAAGATTGCTCATAATTTTTTAGTTTGGTTTAAAATAGTTGATGTTAATTAAATTAGGTAAACAGACTGTTTCTATTGGAAGTATACCAATAGTCTATTAAACAAGACCGTTATTTAATTTAATCGGTTTAAATTGGTAATGTATACAAAACACTAAGGCTGTATTATGTACACCAACTAAGTTATATCAAATTAAAGTTGTCTAAAAAGAAAAATATATCCTTTTATAAAAAAAATAGTTAAATTTCTCATTACCAGGAAAGTAAAAGTTGAAGAGTTTTTTTACCGTGTAACAGATGTTTGGCCGCAATAAGTTATTAACAATTTAATGTTAATAACTAACATAACGTGTTAATAATTGTAGTAATCTTAACTTATTAACACTTGGCTATTCACATATATTCTAGTTATTTATGGACAGTATAAATGAGTTTAAAAAGATTATCAAAAGAAGTATAAATGTTTAATACTTTTTTTTGTAAAACTTAAATTTAAAAAATAAAGCATTAAATACCATTTAATCAGCCACAAAGCAATAAATCCGGCATAAATAACTTATTCACATTTATGTTAAAAAATGTGGATAATATAAAATACCAATCTTATAGTTATCAACAATATTAATTCACAATGTGGATAACTTCAAGTAGAGAATCATCAAATCTGATTAAAAAGTAAAGATCTAGAAAATGAAATAACAAGGTAAAAAAAAGAGTCATCCGGAAGGGATGACTCTTTTTTCTAAAATTATAATAATACTACTTAGGCAAATAAGTCTGAGCTTAAATAACGGTCACCCCGATCACATGCAATAAATACAATAGTTCCTTCTTCAATTTCATTTGCTACCTTCAATGCGGCCGCAAATGCTCCTCCAGAACTCATACCTGCAAATATACCCTCCCTTTTCACTAACTCACGAGCCATCTCAGTAGATTCTTTCTGCGAGATATCTAGGATACGGTCGACACGAGAAGCGTCAAATATCTTCGGAAGATATTCCTCAGGCCAGCGACGAATCCCCGGAATGGATGACTCCTCAGTTGGTTGACAACCGACGATCTGTATTTCAGGATTTTTCTCCTTCAGATATATAGAGTTCCCCATTATCGTACCGGTAGTACCCATTGCACTAACAAAATGTGTAATCTTTCCTGCGGTATCACGCCAGATCTCCGGACCTGTAGTTTTAATATGTGCTTTATAATTATCGGGATTTGCGAACTGGTTTAAAATAAAATAATCTCCTGTGGCAGCTTTATCTTCCGCATAATCACGACAGATCTCCATGCTCTCTAATAATGTGACCTGTGCACCAAATGCCTGCATCGTTAATGTCCGTTCGCGCGTAGAAGTAACGGGCATTACTAGTTCTAAACTTAGGCCATAAATACCTGCAATCATAGCGAGTGCAATACCCGTATTTCCACTCGTTGCTTCAATCAACTTTGTATCCTTCGTAATTTCACCTCTTTCCATAGCCGATCGAATCATATTCAATGCAGCACGGTCTTTTACACTACCTGCAGGATTATTTCCTTCCATTTTAGCGTAAATCTTCACATTTCGATTACTATGAAATTTTGTGATTTCAACTAAAGGAGTATTGCCAATGGTATCAATGATATTTCCCATATTAAATTAAAGGTTTGGAATCTATAAATTTAGAATTTGCTTGATGATAGACAGTTGTATAAGGCTCTACAGAATTTGTCAACCACACATTTCCCCCGATAACGGAGTGATGGCCTACAACAGTATCGCCACCTAATATGGTTGCTCCCGAGTAAATAATGGTATGATCTTCGATTGTAGGATGCCTTTTCACATTGCATAAAATTTTCTCAACACTCAATGCGCCTAGCGTCACCCCCTGATAAAGCTTTACATAATTTCCGATAACACAGGTTTCACCTACGACTAAACCTGTACCATGATCAATATAAAGATGATGGCCGATAGTTGCTGCCGGATGAATATCAATGCCCGTCTTCGAATGCGCGTGCTCTGTTAAAATACGGGGTATCAAAGGAACACCAAGACGGTGAAGTCTATTTGCGATCCGAAAAATACTTATTGCGAAAAAACCGGGATATGTACGAATAACTTCCCGTTGATTCTTTGCTGCCGGATCGCCTGCTATTAAAGCATCAGCGTCTGAACACATCAATTCATATAATTGTGGTAATGATTGAAAAAAATCACGTGCAACAAGCGAGTGATCACATGCTTCACAAGCCTTTGATTTACTTAACAGTTGCTCTAATTCAAGCTCAGCTTGCTGAAAAGCAAGTTGCACTTCTGCGACAGATTTTATCCCACCTGCATTTCGCTCTGGAAATAACAGATCTAAGATCCCTACTGCCCAGCCTGATATTTTTTTATTGGAAGGCATTTCAAATACCTCCAATTGTTTTTGATAAATGTGTTCGTAAAAATCATTCATGGGTGTAATCCCTTTATGTAATAGTACAAATATACTATACTTATATGGTAGATAAAATATACAATTTATAAAACCAGCTTGTTAAAAAGAAGTTGTAAAGTTTCTGCCGGATCTTCACATAAACCGGGGTGTACCGGAGAACACTGGATAATTGTGCTTCGATTGGCGGTCAGCCATCTGAAACGTTCTGTCTGATCCAACGCAGCTAATTTGCCACCATCTTTTGCTCCTGTACATATTTTCACAAAAGATTCAAGATGAGCCTTTATCATTTCTATATCCATATCCGGAAATAAAGATCTGGCGCGCACTTCATCGATATCAAACAGAACATTTGCAAATCGGTATTTCCGGCAATATAACGCCACACCAACATTAATAAACTCTTCACGCTCCACACGTGGTACTAAGCGTACCACCGCATACTCATATAATGTTTTTTCGGGCATCTTCAATTTGATTTAAAAAATGATCAGCATGTGCTAAGCGCTTCATCAAAAAGGACACGTAAACTTCTCCCGCCTCAGCTGCAGATAAATCTCTCGATTCATCAACTAACCATTCACTTGGTATGATATCCACTATATTACGGATCACTTCTTCGGTTAATAAAGAACGGTATTGTCGGTCCACCGATTCAACTTGGTTGGCGTTCTTTAATAACACATGATCTTTTATCTGCACAAAGGGTTTTATAGCTTGCTCTTCCCAATTGTCCCAACTATGGTGGAAATATAAGGAAGCTCCATGATCAATCAACCATAATTCTTTATGCCAGATCAGCATGTTTGTATTACGGACCGTACGATCAACATTCATCAACAACGCATCGAGCCAGACAATTCGAGATGCTTCTTCAGGACTTATCTGATCAACATTGGCATCAAAAGTAATGGCCCCATTTAAAAAATGAACACCTAGATTTTTGCCAACACTAAATTTTAATAAATCTTGAATTTCCTCATCAGGTTCGGTTCTGGCAAAAGATTCATCCAAATCTGCAAAAACCATTTCAGGCATTCTGAGATTAAGAACACGGGCAATCTCTCCGCCTATCAACTCTGCAATTAAAGCTTTCTTTCCCTGTCCGGCACCTCTGAACTTAATCACGTAACTAAAGCCATCATCTGCATCGGCCAATGCCGGCAAAGAACCTCCTTCACGAAAAGGCTGTATGTAGCGGGTAATTCTAACTTCTCTTATTTCAGGTTTTTTAATTATCATCTGTCATCCTTTTATAATTTACCGATACTCAAGCGATAAATCCTTAAATCAAATATCAACATTTTTATTTTTTATTAGCGATATTCAGCTAAATTGGACATAATTGTGACGCATAAAAATGGTTAATTCTAATTATATTTGTAACAATAGTTCACTCACTTTCTCGTGAAATACGCAAATAATAGTTATGAATACGACTCAGGAATACAATACAGTTATCGAGCACTGCCAAGATTTATTTATCAAGAAAACGAAAGATTATGGAACAGCCTGGCGTATTATGCGACTTCCTTCTATAACCGATCAAATTTATATTAAAGCACAACGCATTCGTACTTTAGAGATCAAAAAAGTATCTAAAGTTGGGGAAGGTATTTTGGAAGAATATGTGGGTATCATCAACTATTGTATTATGGGTATGATTCAGCTCGAATTGGGTGAAGATGGTGAAGAAAATTTAAGTCCAGAATTTGTAAATGAAAAATACACGGAAAAAGTAAATGAAACACGTGACCTTATGCTTGCTAAAAATCACGATTATGGCGAAGCATGGCGCGATATGCGAATTTCTTCGTTAACAGATCTGATACTCATGAAAATTCACCGTGTGAAACAAATTGAAGACAATAACGGCGCCACCATCGCCTCCGAAGGAATTCATGCCAATTATCAAGATATGTTAAATTATGCCGTTTTTGCACTTATAAAAATGGGGTTAGCTCAATCAAACTAAAATTATGTCAGCAGTCATCAATAATAAATCGCAAAAAACAAACTATCTACTTTGCTTTGCGCGCATCTTTACAGGTCTTCTTTTTATGTTCTCCGGTTTTATAAAGGCAAATGACCCTACTGGCTTTGGTTATAAACTCGAAGAATATTTTCATGTTTTTCATACCGACTTTTTAAATGACTATGCTACAGCGATTGCTATCGTTGTCTGTGCACTAGAAATAATATTGGGTATATGGCTTTTGTTAGGTTTTTACAAAAAGCTTGTAGCGTGGGGTTTATTACTGCTGATCATTTTCTTCACTTTCCTTACTTTTTACTCTGCTTTTTTTGAAGTTGTTACTTCATGTGGTTGTTTTGGCGACGCTATTCCGTTGACACCCTGGCAGTCCTTTGGCAAGGATCTCGTATTGCTTGCTTTGATCTTAATCATTTTTGTTTACCGCAATCAAATTACACCACTCATTAAAGATCCGACCAATCGTGGCCTCGTAGCAACATTTACAGCAGTCCTATCTTTTGGCATTGGAATCTATACGTTCATGTATTTACCGTTTATAGATTTTTTACCTTATAAAATCGGTAATAATATCCCATCCCTAATGGTTCTACCTGAAGGAAAAGAAGGCGATGTTTATGAACAGATCTACAGCATGAAAAATGTTAAAACGGGGGAAACAAAAACCATTACCGATAAAATTTACATGTCTGAAAAAGTCTGGGAAGACACAAACTGGGAGATCGTTGGCGAACCGCAAAGTAAATTGGTGAAGAAAGGCTATCAGATTCCGATTACAGATCTTCTGATTACAGATGCTGAAGGAAATGACCATACCCAAGAAATAATCAATAATCCTTATTATAATTTAATTATTGTTGCTAAAGACCTGTCCAAAGCTAATGTAGAGGCTTTAGATAAAATCAATAAAATAGCGACAAAATTAACTGAAGATTACAATCTACGAATAGTGTTATTGACGGCCAGTTCTTCTGAAGATTCAGACTACCTAAGTGATAAATTACACTTAATTTCAGAAATATTCTATGCTGATCTTATTCCGTTGAAAAGCATGATCCGTGCAAATCCTGGGGTACTTTTATTAAAATCAGGAACCGTAATCGACAAATGGCATTACAATGCTATACCCGATGCAAAAGATATAGAAGAGCGATACTTAAGTTTAGATAAATAATAATATGCCAAAACCTATTTTTTTAATTGGTTATATGGGAAGTGGAAAAACCACTTTAGCCAAAAAGTTAGCAAGTAAATTAGAGTTACCTTTTATCGATACTGATGATGAAATCGTCAAAGAGATAGGCATGTCCATCACAGAATATTTTCAGTTGCACGGGGAAGAAAAATTTAGAGAATTAGAACGCAAGCAGTTACTAAAAACTGCGCAACAAAATGCAATCGTTTCTACCGGAGGTGGCTCTCCATGTTTTTTTGATAACATGCAGTGGATGAATGAAAATGGTATTTCGGTATATTTACAGATGTCACCAAAATCGCTATTTGATAGATTGTCTCAGTCAAAACCGAATAAAAGACCTATTTTAATCGGTAAAACTGAAGAGGAACTATTTAATTTTATTACTGAAAAACTAACTGAAAGAGAACCGTTTTATCAACAAGCTCATCTAATTATTGATCATATCAATACACCAATAGATGATCTCATCATTTTATTAAAGAAAAACCAATAACAAATCACTGTATGTTTAGAAGAATAAATCTCTTCCCTTTTTTAATTTTTACAACCGCACTTTTAGCATCCTGCTTTCGGACCGGCACATCTTCGGATGTTCTGGCGGGTAGTAAAACACTCAATTTAAAAACAGCAGAGGAGCTTTATCAATTTTTAACATACGATGAAAACCGATATCCGCTCATCAGCTTACATCGAGGAGGCCCTACAACCGGTTATCCTGAAAATGCAGTAGAAACTTTTGCATTTAACGCGAGCTACAGACCTGTCATTGTGGAATGTGATGTTAGGTTGACTAAGGACTCTGCTTTAATATTGATGCATGACAGCAACTTAAACAGAACAACTAATGGCTCGGGATCAGTAGATTCTAAAACTAAAAATGAATTAAAAGGTTTAAGATTAAAAGATCCTAATGGAAAGCTAACCCCTTATCGAATTCCGAGCTTGGAAGAAGCCTTAGCATGGGGCAAAGGTAGAGTCATCTTCACCTTAGATATTAAACAAGGGGTTCCCTATGATTTGGTGATCCGTGCTATTCGCAGTCAAAAAGCTGAAAGTAATGCCATAATCATTACGTATTCCGCAAATCAGGCTGCTGTTGTGCATAATTTAGCCCCTGACCTCATGCTATCTGCACCTATAAAAAATGAAGCAGATTTAGTGCGGCTCAATGATCGAGATATTCCAGATAATCGCATTATTGCCTTTCTCGGCACCAGAGAAGCGGATAAAAACTTAATAGAGCTACTTCATGAACATGGTATCATGTGTATATTAGGTACACTAGGAAATTTAGACCGCCAGGCCAAACAAAAAGGAGATCAACTATATGCCCGCTTTATTGAAAATGGCGCAGATATTTTGAGCACCGATAGACCCCTAGAAGCGGGACGCGTTTTAGACTTTTACATAAAAAAGAGAAATATAACTTCCAAATTTATTCAATAACGATGGTAAGACAAGAAGCAAGTAAAACTAAAACATGGTTAAAAAATAGCATATTTTAGAGTAAGCGAGCTTTTATCATTGTCTATTACCAATCATTGAATTGGGGACAAAAAAGTAAAGCAGCTATTCTTAAGAATAGCTGCTTTACTTTTTTATTGTATCACTCTTTTTTTATTTCTTCATACTTCCTTGATCGCGCAAATTCACATGCCAGCTAAATGCTTCTTCCAAGATATGTGGTGTATGGCCCCCGCGCTCACAGGCGCGGTCATAGTAGTCTTGTAACTGCTCTTTATAATCTGGATGAACACAGTTATCAATAATAACTTGAGCGCGTTCACGAGGAGCTAATCCTCTTAAATCAGCTAGACCGATATCAGTTACTAATATGTCAACATCATGTTCTGTATGATCAACATGTGATACCATGGGTAACACATGCGAAATACGATCTTCTTTTGATGCTGCCTGTGTAACGAATATACTTAAGTAAGCATTTCTTGCAAAATCACCTGAACCACCTATACCATTCATAATATTGGTACCTGAAATATGTGTGGAATTTACATTGCCATAAATATCAAATTCAATAGCCGTATTAATAGCGATAACACCCAAACGACGAATTAATCCTGGAGTATTTGAGATATTTTGCGGTCTCAAGACCATCTTATCACGATACTTATCCAAGTTTCCAAATACACGATCATAGCAGGGCTTTGAAACCGTAATGGAAGAAGCCGATGCAAAATCCATTACTCCCGCATCAATTAAATCAAAGGTACTATCTTGTAAAACTTCTGAGAACATCGTTAAATTGCGGAAATTACTGTCTTTAAAACCCATTAAAACAGCGTTCGCAACTTTACCTATCCCCGCCTGAAGCGGCAATAAACTGGAAGACAGATGTCCCATTTCTACTTCTTTCTCAAAGAAATTTAAGATATGACTGGCAATAGCCGTTGTCTTGGTATCTGGTTCTGCAATATCTGCCGGACTATCTTCGATATCAGTAAATACAATTCCAACGACTTTTGAAGGGTCTAAGGCAATTGTTTTTCGCCCAATTTTATTCTCAGGAGCTACTATAGGTATAACGTTTCTTCTTGGATAATCTTCGGCTTGATAGATATCATGGATGCCACGAATCTCCATCGGAACAGCTGTATTTATTTCTAAAATCACATGCTTGGCTAAAGCAGCAAAAGTTGCTGAGTTACCCACTGAAGTGGTCGGAATAATACTACCATCGGCTTCAATCGCTGCTACTTCAAGTACGGCAATATCAACAGAGGCTAAATTCTTATTGTGCAGCAACTCTGCTGTTTCACTCAAATGCTGGTCAATAAATAGGACTTCCCCGCTATTGATCTTTCCTCTAAGTGTTCGGTCCACCTGGAACGGCATACGCTTAGCAAGAACACCAGCTTCAGCCAGCTTACCATCTGTGCCATGACCTAAAGAAGCACCTGTGATCAATGTTATCTTTAAAGGATCTGTTTTCGCCCGGTCTGCCAAAGCTGGCAATACGACTTTGCTGTCTCCGGCTTTCGTAAATCCACTTGAGCCAACGATCATACCATTTTCAAATAGTTGTGCAGCCTGCTCTGCTGTAATTACTTTATCAAGTAAACTTTTAAGTTTAATTCTATCGTATGACATATTCCTTTACTTATTTCCCAATTTACTAATATTTACAAACATATTCTTAGTAATTGTTTGAATATTAGAACAAACAATATTAAGTTATTTTTTCTATGTCAATTTATTGCAATTAGTCACAAAATTATCCAATAAAGACGATATATTTGTAATTATTTATAAATCAGCATTTAATATTTTTTATCAGAAGAAATCGTTTTAATATTAAATATTTGAAAACACATAAAACACTATCAATCAACCTCTTAATTATTTAAAAAATTTCAAAAAATTAGTACACACTTACTTACATACCCAAATTAACAATCAATAATGGTGAGTATTAACTTACATTCATAAAGTAATACAAAGCTTTTGTATAAAAACTTTAACTTTGCAACGGAAACGGAAGGAAATCATGAATATAAAAAGCGATATAAAAGATCCCAAATATGTTAATCGTTATTACGTAACAGAAGTGGATTCTTTTGAGGATAGCATCTATTGTCACCATGCTATCATTGGCGAAAATTTTATTACCGAGCATGTGCACAATAAAGATCAATTTCTTTACACAGAAGGTGGTGTTGTTTTTTTAAAAACAGCTGAGAAGTCCTATTTTCTTCCTGCAAGACATTACATCTGGATACCGGCTGGCATACGCCACAGTATTCATCCGAGCACCCCTGATGTAGTTATGCGTAATCTTTATTTTCCAAAGTATGATACTGACCAGGAGTTCTACAAGAAGATAAGCATCTACCCTGTCGACGATCTTCTTAATGAGTTGATCATGTTCACAAACAGATGGAACGGTAATATTTTCCCTGTTGAAGAGCCTAAATATTCGCTTGCAAAAGCATTTAAATTATTATTACCTGAAGTCTCCCAGCACGAGCTACCATTGGCACTCCCCTATCCGAACAATCAAAAGCTAAAAGATATCGTCACCTTTTTAGAAAGCCGCATTGAGGAAAATGTAAGCTTTAAAACACTTTCTCAAAAATTCAACATCAGCGAACGTACATTAGCGCGTCTTTTCCAGAAAGAACTCAACATGTCTTTTATACAGTATTATACAATATTAAGAATGTTAACGGCTCTTAAACTTCTTTTAGATGAAAAACTGAGTGTAAATGAAGTTGCTCTGAAGGTAGGTTATAGTAGTTTGCCGACGTTCAGTAATACCTTTAATAAAGTGATCGGTGTAAGACCAAGCGAATATGTAAAGCAAAAACAATTGTTAATTTAATATTTTTAAGTATTTTAGTTCTCTAATACCTAAAATCTTAATAATGAATTATAAAAAACTATTTTTTAGTTTAGCAGGACTTGCCCTGTGTGTTTCAGTTGGCGCCAGCTCACTGAACAAGAAACCAAAACCATTACAATTGTTCAATGGCAAAGATATAAAAAATTGGACGCCAAAAATTAGCAAGCACGAGGTTGGAGAAAACTATGCGAATACGTTTCGTGTTGAAGATGGTTTATTAAAAGTAAGATATGATGGGTATGATCAATTTGATCAACAATATGGCCATTTATTCTACAACAAAGAATTTTCTGCTTACATCCTGCGTGTTCAATATCGTTTCGTTGGCGATCAAGCTAATGGAGGTGAAGGCTGGGCGTGGCGCAACAGTGGTGCTATGTTACATGGTCAAGATCCTAAAACAATGGCAAAAGATCAAGATTTTCCAGTTTCAATTGAAGGCCAGTTATTAGGTGGCGACGGAACAAATGAACGGACAACAAGTAATCTATGTACACCGGGTACAAATGTTGTCATGAACAATAAATTATTTACACCACATTGTGTAAGCTCTACATCGAAAACTTATCATGGAGATCAATGGGTAACAGCAGATTTTCTTGTCTTAGGAGATTCAATTATCCAACACTTTGTAAATGGAGAAAAAGTTCTCGAATATCAGAAGCCGCAATATGGTGGTGGAAATGTATCGCATTCTGACCTTCCAAAAACAAAAGCGGGGCAACTACTCAGTAAAGGAACAATCTCTCTTCAAAGCGAGAGTCATCCTATAGACTTTAAAAAGGTTGAGATTTACGATTTAGAACCTTATATGAAAAACCCAGCGGCTCTGAAAAAGGCAATTGCAGCGGTAATGGAAAAATAAGAAAAATAAAAAAGTGTCGAGAATCTCGACACTTTTATTTACATTCATTCGCTTGGAAAAGAGAAAATCCAGGGTAAAGTAAAAACATAAAGAAAAGGGATACAGAGAACTGTATCCCTTTATATATTATACTGAAAGCTTAAACTAAACCGTTAACAAATTTAGTTAACTTAGATTTGTTGTTAGAAGCTTTTTTCTTGTGGATTACATTTTTCTTAGCCAAACGATCAAGCATAGAAATTACACGAGGCAATAAAGTTTTAGCTTCTTCTGCTGAAGTAGAAGTGCGTAATTTTTTAATTGCGTTACGAGTAGTTTTTGCTTGGTAACGGTTTCTTAAACGCTTTGTAGCGTTTGCTCTAATTCTTTTGATCGCTGATTTATGATTTGCCATTTTTTAGCTAATTTTTATTCGTTCTTTACTTAAAATTCGGAATGCAAAAATAACATCTTATTTCTAATATTCAAAATCTATTTTAAAGTTTTCTATACTTATCTTTGCAACATGCAAAAATTATCCATGGATCAGCTGCAACGTGCTGATGTTGAAACATTCAAAAACCAAGAGAAAACAGCTATCACACTCGTTCTAGACAATGTGAGAAGTATGCATAATGTCGGATCAGCTTTTAGAACGGCTGACGGATTTGCAATAGAAAAAATATTCTTATGTGGTATCACGGCTACACCTCCACATCGCGAAATTGAAAAAACAGCTTTAGGTGCGACACAAACGATTCCATGGGAACATGTCGAGGAAACTACGGAAGCAATTAAAACTTTAAAAGAATTGGGATATACCATTATTGCGATCGAACAAGCCGAAAACAGTGTACTATTACAAAACTTTATACCTGCAAAAGATGCTAAGTATGCTTTAATATTTGGCAATGAAGTGAATGGTGTCGATGAAGAAGTCATGACATTAGTGGATTATTGTATCGAAATTCCGCAATTTGGCACAAAACATTCCTTCAATGTATCTGTCACAATTGGTATCGTAACTTGGGATTTTATTCAAAAAAGTAAGTTCTCTTAATTTTTTATCAATTAAGGGGATATAAGTATTTATATTACTTCCTATTTCCAATGCAAAATAGTAGATTTGTGATGCAAAATTTTAAGAAGAAATGAGTGTATTAGTTAATAAAGATTCAAAAGTAGTTGTTCAAGGTTTCACTGGAACAGAAGGTACTTATCATGCTAGTCAAATGATCGAGTACGGAACAAACGTAGTTGGTGGTGTTACACCAGGAAAAGGTGGTCAAACACATTTAGACCGTCCCGTATTCAATACTGTTAAAGATGCTGTAGAAAAAGCTGGTGCTAACGTTTCTATTATTTTCGTACCTCCTGCATTTGCAGCAGATGCGATTATGGAAGCTGCTGAAGCAGGTATCGAAGTAATCGTATGTATCACTGAAGGTATTCCTACTAAAGATATGATTCAAGTAAAATCTTACTTGAGTGACAAAAATTCTCGTTTAATCGGACCAAACTGTCCAGGTATCATCACTGCTGATGAAGCTAAAATTGGTATCATGCCAGGTTTCATCTTCAAAAAAGGTAATGTTGGTATTGTTTCTAAATCAGGAACATTAACTTACGAAGCTGTTGATCAAACTGTAAAAGCTGGTCTAGGTATCACAACTGCTATCGGTATTGGTGGTGACCCAATCATTGGTACTACAACTAAAGAAGCAGTAGAATTATTAATGAATGATCCAGAAACTGAAGCGATCATCATGATCGGTGAAATCGGTGGTGGTATGGAAGCTGAAGCTGCTCTTTGGATTAAAGAAAATGGTACTAAACCAGTAGTAGGTTTCATCGCGGGTCAAACAGCGCCTCCAGGACGTCGTATGGGTCACGCTGGTGCTATTGTTGGTGGTGCTGACGATACTGCAGCTGCTAAGATGAAAATCATGGCTGAGTGTGGCATCCGTGTAGTACAATCTCCTGCTGAAATCGGAAAAGCAATCGCTGAAGAATTAGCTAAGAAAAACTAAGCGTAAGCTTTATATATAAAAAAAGCCTTGCAAAAAATTGCAAGGCTTTTTTATATATACCCCCTTCTACTTACTGTTACCAGTCAACTCCATTGGAATCTTTCCTTTTAGCATGACAGTTATTCTGGAATCATCTTCCGATTTCACATCAATTAGTAAATCCTGCGCATTATTCTGATCAAAATCTGTTGTCAACATCTGCACTGCCACACCATCTGTTTCTACAGCATACAGCGTTTTTAAATCTGCTTTTTTTATAGCATTTTCAAGAGCTTTAGATTCTTTAGCTTGCTCAGCCCCAATTTGGCAGATGACCAAATCGTGAATATCTTTCAATAAAGAATCGGGAACAAATTGTTTAATATCCATAAACAAATCTCCATCGCTAAGTTTGTTTACATCTTTTATATTAGCACCACTAAATCTAAAGATGTCTATCCCTTTTTGTTTTTTCGGCAATGAATTTACAAATTCATTAACTTTAGAAAGCTGTGCCTGAGCGGTAAACACGCTAAAAACAAGTGCAATTGCGGTTATTAACTTTTCCATAACTAGTTTATTATTTTAGTTTTATTATTTTTCTTTTCGTAATACTCGATCATTTTAGATAACTCATTTAAATCCAGATCAGCCTTAATATCAACAAAAACATAGTCCTCCTCATCTGCGATCCCCAATAGCACACGCTTCACATGATCTTTCTTCATCTCTGTATTAATCGTAATTTTTGATCCTTCACTATACAAACTCATCATTTCTTCAAAATTATTTTTAGCTAGATAAGCATTAAACTTACTCATGAGATTATCTTTTTTATTTCCAGAAATTGTCATGATCTTTAACTTCTTGATTTTCCGCAAGGCCAATGCCGCAATCGCATCCTCTTCATCTAATTCTTTTATTTTACCTTTAATAAATGCTTTTGTTAAAAACATCGGTACCCTTATTGATGCAACTTCCGTATCACTTGAGAGGTCTCTCTTACTCACAAACGACATGTTTGGACTTGTTTTAACAAAACAACTTTGCAAAGTCAGACAAAAGAGTAAAAGGGCTCCTATAATTATTGAATGCTTCATAATCCTATTGTTTAGTATTGACCAATTTATTTACATCATCGTAGCTCACCTTACCATCCAGGATCATAAAAATCGTACTTCCTTCAGATTGAATGCTGAGCAATAGATTTTTAATAACATCAGTTGCTGTATCTTCTGCTAAAAATTTAATTTTATTACCTTCCGAATTAATGGTGATCAATTCTTCGTATTTCAATTTGCCAATAGCTTTTGACACATCAGATTGTACTCCTAGATCTGCCTCTTCTAAGATCAGCATCTTAATACTGTTTATTTTAGAAAGCAATGGTTTTATACTATTCACTTCATTATCGGATAATTTCATCTTATTCAGCATGCTGAACATAGGCTTACCAATTTTAATAGAAGTCACCCCTTTTCCTTCTTTATATTGCTCGAAGATCTCATCTAATTTCGATAGTTGAGCATGTGCCAAACTTGAACACAATAGCGCTAATACTAATAATATCGTTTTCATAATTTTTATAATTCAATACTTAAACATTTTATATTTTCAACTTCCTTCATTCCTTTTTTTAAGTTCGAAGAGGCAAATAGCAGTGCATTTTCAGTAATCTTTAATGCTTCCGCTTCATCTGTAATTTTTACCCCATTGACCTCTACATAAAATTCTTCTGACGCAAGTGGCTCACTTGCCAGATCTAATTCTGGCTTTAAAACTGATCGGTCACTATTGTAAGTATCGATCCTTACAACCGTTGAATTCCGTGATAGCTTTTTTTCACTTTCTTTATTCTCAACCAATGGTTTCGTTTCAATGATATCCTTTTCATGATGCTCCTTCGAGGGAATCTTAAGAGTGGCCACCTCTTCTTCTTCCACTGCTTTTTGATTAGGCAAATACCATATACCTAAACAGATGACCAAAACAGCTGCTGCGATAGACGAAAACAATGTCCATATTTTTCTCTTTTGTGGCAGATGGACAGATTGTACCTTTTCTGTAGTTGTTAAAAAAGATTCAAAATCCAACGGCATCTCCGCTTTATCCTGCTGTGATAAGACCGAAAAATACCCCTCTTCGCTTTGCTCCTTTAGTAACCTTTCTTCGGCAAGAGTCGTTTCTCCTGCTAAATATTTAGCTTCTAATTTCTTTAATTCTTCTTTCTTCATAATCAAATACTTTTGTCAAATTGACTTTTACCACATTTCGAGCTCGCGATAAATTTACGCGCACTGCATTTTCATCTATTCCGACCAAGGCAACAATGTCTGCAATTTCATATTCCTCAATATCTCTGAGATACATCACCAGTCTTTGCTTTTCAGGGAGCTGATCTATGAATTTTAAAATAAGTTCTCTAGTTAAGGAAGGATACTTTTCTTTTTGAATATCTTGATCAAGTTGTGCCATATATTTTGTTTTGACCCCCTCTCTATTTAATCTATTCAAGGCAAAGTTTTTTGTCATTCGCATCGCATAAGCTTCGATATTCGTAATTTTTAAAAGTTCACTCCTCGATTCCCATAACTTCAATAATACTTCCTGAACCAAATCAAACGCATCATCCTGATCTAGCAAAAACCTATTTGCAAAACGAAATAACCGATCCTTATGGATGAAGACTGTCGTTTTAAAGGTTTCTTGGTTCATAAATTTTAATCGCTTTTATATAGAAGACATGCAAGGGTATCGAAATATTACATACTTTTTTAAAAAAAAATAATTGGTGCTGTTATATTCTAGGAATTGTCTTCCTTATACGAAGGAACATAAAAAAACCGAAGCTTTTTAGCTTCGGTTTAAAATTAGTCTATTCATCAGCAGAAGGACCATAAAGTCCTGGTACTGGAATATTCAATAATCTCAAGTAAACAGTCAACTGACCTCTGTGATGGATCAGGTGATTGGTAATGATATAGCGCACGGCTCCAGCCTTGGGCAATCGTGCCATTTCCCAGTCACCAGCTTTTAACACCCATTCTTTTAACCAGTCCTCTTCAGGCAATTGTTCAATAGTTTCCTTATTTGCAATTAAACCTTTGATTAGAATATCTTTTAATTCGTCAATGGAATTAATTTTTAAAGGTTGATAATCAGTTTTAAAATCGAAGACATCCTTCGGAATAGCTTTAGAAACCCAATTATGCAATTCCACAACATGTGCTGCCAATGCGCCTAAACTCATCGATTTTTCGTGTGGACGCCAATCCAGATGTTCATCTGTAATGCGATCCAAAACACGACCTGTATTACTTGTCTCTCTTTCTAATTCAATCAGAAAACTCTTTTTAATACTCATAACCTTATTTTAAATACAAAAATAATTTGCTTAATCTATTTTAAAAATAAATGTTAATACTGGAAACCTTCATGCAAGTCATGTAAAATCCAGTGTTTACTCTTAATATTACTTTGTTCACTCTTCAATAATTGAATAAAATCTTGTACACCTATCTCTTCATTTCCATTGGCATGAATTAAAACGATACTGCCGTCTTTTGCATGCTGTCCCTTCGCAAGCCACGCATCTGATCCTACTGGTATCAAACCAAAACTTAATACCTGTTCAATAATTTTATTACTCGAAACAAGACCTGGAAATCTAAAAAAGACGGACGGAACTATTCCTTTAGAAAGCATCAACTTCTCATTGGCTATTACTTCATAATTTACATCAGTGCCAGTGGCTAATAAAAAATTATGATTTAAAGGATCCTTATTCACTTTATGATTATAAGTATGATTGATCCATGTTATCGTTAATAACCCTTTATTTTGTAAATTAATGAGCCATTGTAGGTCCGTTTCATGATTCAAAATCCATTTCCCCGAAAGAGAAATAGCAACTGGAAGCGAATTTTCAACACCTTTAAAAGCAACAAATAGAGTCTCAAAAACAATTTTATCTAATGGTTTATGCGATGGGCATAAATCAATAGTCAGATTAATGCCCCGCTCCTTTGGAAAGGGAAAATCAATTCCAGCATCTTGAAGCACCTGTTCATTACTTCGAACATGTTTAAAGCTCTTCATATACAAAGATGAATCAAAATATGGTACCTTCTCAATGGAAGTAACGGCTACAATTTTACAAGCATTACGATTCAACACGTATGTCTCCAATGTTATTGGATCTACTGACAACACGTAGTTCTGACCTTGGTCCTGAAAACTTCGAATACCAACATACTGCTTTCCTTTGTAAGAAACATTGGCAAAATTTACCTGATAGTCCACAATATGTTCAAAACGTTGTGCATAAATCACATCGGATGCAAGAATCACGAATAATATGACCAAATAGATGTGTCTAAATGAAAATCTTTGCCTTTTCTGTTTCATCGATAAGATATCAATAAGTCCAAAAAGTATAATCCGTGAGAAGCGTTATATTATATGGATGTATAATAGCATGATGAGCGGCTTGCTTTGCTATTTTACTTTCAACATAACTTATTGAAAGCGGTACAAACGCATTATTCCGAACATCTTCCTTAAATAGGGCTTCATACCAAACACAGGCTGCAATAAATCTACCATAATTTAAATTAAGATGATAGCCATCCCGTGTAAAATGGTCTCCGACATAAGTCGTTCTAGCATTTTGTATTGCAGTTCCACAAGGAATCAAAATTGAAAAATTCCCCCATTTATATACCTTTTCAGATGTCGATACAATAGCTTTATACATTTGCTCTTGATTGCGTTCATATAAACTAAATCCACTATGATCACTATCATGTTGATAAGCCCATGTTTGATGTAGAATATACTTAGTTTCCGGATACTTGACATGCTCCTTTACATAAGCATATAGCAAAGGTAAATCCTTTGCATAAGTGTCATATTTTCCCGATAGAGGGCTTGCCTGTTGAAAACTGATATAATCCCATGGTTCATCTAAAAGCGCAGCCGATATTTTCATATGCTCATGTACGCTCTTCGCTCCGGATTCATCTACTTTTCGATAGCTATAGGCACTACTATCTCCCAAAGCATTTTTAACATGTAGCTCCAAGGGTGCTCCTCCTATATATAAATTACCGATCACAATTTTTTTCCCCCGAGCATTTGCCAGTTCAAATAAATTGTTTTCAATAGCATCTTCTGAAAAACTATTACCAATAGCCAGTATACGAATCACCCCATCATCTAATGTCCGGTCATCAGTTTGGGCCTTTAATTTTGATAGAAAAATAAAAGAAAAAAGAAAAAGAATATAAGTAATTCGAGTGCTAAACATATGAATGCATTTATACAGATAAGCTCTAAATTAAAAAATATCTTTCAATTTGAGCAAAAAAAGCTTCTCAATAGAGAAGCTTTTTTTTTATCCATATTATATCTTAAATTTTATCTTTAATGCGCAATACAGATAATGAACCAAGTAGCATAAAGACACCTGCTAATAATATTCCGTAAACAGAATTACTATCAAAGAATATCTTGATCATATAACCTCCAAAAAAACCACAGACAATCTGAGGAAATGTGATGAAGAAATTAAAAATTCCCATATAAACCCCCATTTTTTTTGCAGGCAAACTATCACTCAAAATAGCATATGGCATTGCTAATATACTTCCCCAAGCCAGTCCTACCCCAATCATAGGAATAATTAAGAGATTGGGATCTTTAATAATAAAAATCGACATCAATCCTAGACCTCCCATAGTGAGTGAAAAAGCATGTGTCTGCTTGCGCCCAAATTTAGTTGCTATCTTAGCTAAAAACAAAGCATAGATTGCCGAAACGGCATTATAAATACCAAAAAGCACTCCTACCCAATTGGCTGCATCCATATAAAGCTTCGATTTATCCCCCCCCTTTAAATAAAAGATATGTTCTGCAATTGCGGGAGTAGTATACACCCACATCATAAAAAGTGCGAACCATGAAAAAAACTGTACGACACCCAATTGTTTCATCGTCTTTGGCATGGATCTAAAATCTGCAGCAATAGCAAATAAACCAGAATGATGCTCAACTTCAACTTGTTGAGATGCATCTTCAAAAGAAGCTAATTCTGCTGGATTATACTCCTTTGTCGATAAAACTGTCCATAAAATGGATAACAGCAATATACCTGCCCCACAATAAAAGGAATATATTACATTGAGAGGAATTACCCCTTCTGCAGCTGTTCCTTCCACTCCAAAATAATGAGTTAACACATACGGTAACCAAGATCCTATTACTGCCCCAAATCCGATAATAAAGGTTTGAACAGAAAATCCTAAACTCCGTTGTGAACTCGGTAAATTATCTGCAACCAATGCCCTAAATGGTTCCATCGTAACATTAATTGATGCATCCATAATGGTCAACATTCCCGCCCCTACTAATAACGGAGGTAAAATAGCCGTAAACAATGCAGCATTAGGCATTAATATCAGTGCGATTGCAGTTAAAATAGCACCGATCAAAAAATAAGGTTTGCGACGTCCAATTTTATTCCATGTCCGATCACTATAATAGCCTATTATGGGCTGAACAATCATTCCGGTGATCGGAGCTGCCAACCAAAAAAGTGATAAATGCTCAACATCAGCTCCAAATGTCTGGAGAATGCGCGAGGCATTACCATTTTGAAGAGCAAACCCTGTTTGGATACCCAAAAAGCCTATGCTCATATTGATAATCTGAACAGTTGACAGTTTTGGTTTATGCAGTTTTGAAATCATAATTTTATTGCTTAGCTGGTTATGCACTTGGCTTAACAGAGATTGCCTCTCCGTTAAAAATAATATTAATTTCTTGATTAGACTTATTGATCAGTTCAAAATCATGCTGTTTTATTTTTACAAATAATTTCACTCCCCTAAACTGAACATGAAAAGCATAACTTTCCCAAGTTTTAGGAATGAAAGTTTGAAAAATCAATGTATTGTTTTTCACCCGCATCCCTGCAAAACCTTCGACGATAGACATCCAGGTTCCGGCCATCGATGTGATGTGTAATCCATCTTCGGTGTCATTGTTATAATCATCCAGATCTAAACGGGCTGTTCTAAGGTAAAATTCATATGCTTTAGCCTCATTACCCAATTTTGAAGCTAAAATAGCGTGAACACAGGGTGACAGTGAACTTTCATGAACAGTTCGCGGTTCATAAAAATCATAATTCTTTCTTATCGTATCTAAATCATATTGATCTTCAAAGAAATATAAGCCTTGAAGTACATCTGCTTGTTTTATAAAACATGATCTCAAAATACGGTCCCAACTCCACTTTTGATTGATCGGTCGCTCTGTATCAGGCAAATCAGCAACTAAGACTTGCTCTTTATCTAAATAACCATCCTGTTGTAAAAATATCCCGCTTTCAGTATCGATCGGATAATATAAATGATCCATGACATGCTGCCATGCAACGGCTTCTTCTTGCTTAAAAGCAACTTTTTCAAATAAGACCTTTAGTTTGATATGATCACTATCTTTTAACGTTTGTATGGATTCCAGCGTATACTTTAAACACCAGCTAGCAATCGTATTGGTATACCAGTTATTATTGACATTGTTTTCATATTCATTAGGACCAGTAACTCCCAGTATAACATATTTATCCTTCTCCGCACTCCAGTTGACACGTTGTGCCCAGAAACGACTGATAGCGATCAATACTTCAAGCCCATAATTTTCGACATATGACCAATCACCGGTATAGCGCTGATAATTGTAGATGGCAAAAGCAATTGCGCCATTACGGTGGATCTCTTCAAAAGTAATCTCCCATTCGTTATGACACTCTTCTCCATTCATTGTAACCATAGGATATAAAGCCGCTCCATTTGAAAAACCAAGTTTTGCGGCATTCTCAATCGCCTTATCCAGATGCTGATAGCGATACAGCAATAAATTGCGGGCAATAGCCGAGGGTTGCGTAGCAAGGTAAAAAGGAACACAATAAGCCTCTGTATCCCAATAGGTCACACCACCATACTTTTCACCCGTAAATCCTTTTGGACCAATATTAAGTCTGGAATCTTCGCCAGTATAAGTTTGGTATAATTGGAATATATTAAAACGAATAGCTTGCTGTGCGGCAACATCTGCAGTGATCTCAATATCACTTTCATTCCAGAAATTTCCCCAGGCCAATGCCTGATTATGTTGTAATTCATCAAATGTTATGGCAGAAATTTTTTCGATATTTGCTTTTCCCGTCACAACTAATTCAGTTTCAGTATAATTTTGAGAAGTAACCATCGAAACACGTTTTTCTACAGAGAATATATCGCCTGGCTCTATAGAAATTGCTACACTTTCAGAAACATATGCACCTTCTTTTGAAAGTTTGGATTCCAGAGTTTTATTATTTAAAGTAAAGTTATTAAACAAATCAGCCCGGACTATGAAATCTGTTTTCTTCGTTTTCATCGTCACATTTAACTGTGAATCTGATGTACCACTTGAAATAAAATTCCAAAAATGTTCATCATAGTTACTGTCTCTATTCACGACATCTCCTTCCAAATAAGACTCCACCTGTAAAGAAGCTTTTTGATTCAGAACTTGGATAGTATATTTTAAAGATGCTGTTTCAGACTGAAAAAGATGAAATATCCGCATGCTCTTTACACGAATCTCCACACCATTTTGAAGTCTTGCGTCAAAAGATCGAACTAATAATCCATGCTTCATATCCAGTTTTCGTTGAAAACTATGTACATCACATTTTGCGAGATCCAAAACCTCACCATTCACTTCGATATGAAGACCAATCCAATTGATAGCGTTAATAACCTTCGCAAAATATTCAGGATAACCATTTTTCCACCAACCAACGCGGGTTTTATCAGGATAATAAACTCCAGCCAAATATGATCCTGGCAATGATTTACCGCTATAGTCTTCTTCAAAATTTGCTCGTTGTCCCATTCTTCCATTTCCAATAGAAAATATACTTTCTGAGACTTCATTATATGCGGGCTGAAACCCTTCTTCTATGATATTCCACTCATCGTGGACGATGTAATTTTTCATTGCAAAATCAACTAATTAATTTAAAACTTCTTCCAAACTGCTGATTGACAAATCGGTTCCATTCAAGTTTGAACCGATACCAATCACACTCATTCCTGCAGCCCTTGCAGCATCTACCCCGGCCTGCGCATCTTCAAACACCAGACATACTTCTGGAAGTAACTTAAGATCACGGGCAGCTTTTAAAAAAACCTCTGGATTAGGTTTAGAAAGACTCACACTATTACCATCAACAAGGACATCAAAAAAAGAAATCATACCCGTTTTCTCGAGGATAAGCGGTGCATTTTTACTCGCAGACCCTAATGCAACCTGATATCCATTTTTCTTTAACCAATGCAACAGTTCAAGAGATCCAGGTAGAATTTCATCTGCTTTCATTTGCTCAACTAAATCTAAATACCAGCGATTTTTCCGTTCTGCCATTTCTATTTTTTCACTTTCAGAAGCATCAACTCCAGCCCAGTTTAAAATTTTCTCTAGTGAAGCAATTCTACTTACACCTTTTAATTGTTCATTTTCAATCTCTGTAAAATCAAATCCCAATTCCTGAGCAAGTCTTTTCCAAGCTTGAAAATGAAATACCGCAGTATCCACCAAAACACCGTCGAGATCAAAAATTACTCCCTTAATTTCCTTCAAAAGGTCCAATGCACTTTTCATTTTTTATTTTTTTAATTCAAACACCACTGTTTGATGAGGTTTTAATGTAATTTCCAATGGTATTTCTTGATCGATATCTGTTAAAATATTTTTCATTCGCGTTGCTTCTTTCATACTCTCCCTAAATCTAGCTAAGGGTAATTTAACCTCCTTGTCATTACAGTTCATAAAAACAGATACTACTTGGTTTTCGTGAGATCTGAAATATGCATACACATTATGTTCCGGTACATAATGCTGTGTTGCTCCATATTGTAGCACCGTATTATTCTTACGATAATTCGCTAACTTTTTAATATGATCGAACAGTTCATTTTCTGCATCAGATCGGCCTGAAGCATTAAATTTATTAACAGTATCACCCGCAAATCCACCTTTAAAATCTTCACGTAGTAAGCCATCAGGTCTATTAAAATTCTTCATCAATACCTCTGCACCATAATACATCTGTGGTATACCACGAGATGTCAGCAACCAAGAGAATGCCGCTTTATACTTCTCTATGTCCTCTCCAACCACAGAGAAAAAACGGTCCTTGTCATGATTATCTAAAAATATTACATTCGCTAATGGATTAGGATATTGATAATCCGATCCTAAAGTTGCATACAATCTATTTGCACCATCCTTTTCATTATTCAATGCATCTGCGATAGCATAATTTAATTGAAAATCAGTGACACCATCAAGCTTCGTATCGATCGACTGGCCAACACGTTGTCCTCCTAAGAAATAAGCTTGATTCGGTACAGACTGTACCCATGTTTCACCAAAGAATGAAAACTGAGGATATTCTTTTTGAATTGCCGCTGTCCATTTAGCCATAAAATCCAAATCGTTGTATGGATAGGTATCTATACGAAAACCATCAATACCTGCATACTCAATCCACCAAATATGACTCTGTAGAATATACTTCTGAACATATTCATTTTCTTGATTCATGTCGGGCATCGTCTCTACAAACCATCCTTTTTCCATTCGCTCGCGATCTGCAACGGAAGCATAAGGATCGAAAATAGTCTGATCTTTATAAGTAGTTTGTGTAAAACTTGGCCATTCATGCAACCAGTCTTTAAAAGGCTTGTCAATTACGGTCCAATGATACAGTCCTACGTGATTCGGAACGACATCATGTACCAATTTCATATTTCGTTTGTGTAGTTCCTCCCCAAGTTTACGGTAGGTTTCATTGGTTCCCAATCGTGGATCAATATGATAGTTTTCTGTATTTGCATAACCATGATAGGAAGCCTGGGGCATATCATTGGTCAGTACTGGTGTTAACCACACAGAAGTAACTCCTAGATCAGCTAGATAATCTAGATGTTGAATAACACCATCTATATCACCACCATGACGAGCATACATGGAATCACGGTTTACCTGAATCTCCCGTAAACCTTTTATTTGATCATTCTTTGTGTTTCCATTGGCAAAGCGATCTGGCATGATTAAGTAGATCAAATCGTCGGAATGGACACCCTGAGCTTTCACAGAAGATGTTTCTCTATTTTTTAATTCATATTTATAGCTTCCTACTAGCTTATTATTTTCATAAAATTCAATTGGATAAAAGCCAGCAGTTGCGTCGGAGTCAACCGATAGATCTAGAAATAAATAATCGGAATTTTCAACCGGATTAGTTTTGACTAAGGTTAAGCCTTGCTTCTTGATTTTAACCGTACTCTTCCCAATGCCTTTTCCATAAATAATCAACTGCAAATCAGAAGATTTCATACCAACCCACCAATGCAAAGGTTCGACTCTTTGTATAGAAAATTTACCTTGAGAGAAGGCATAAGAAAGCTGAAGTAGCATAAAAACACCACTTAACAATAAACGTATCATCGTTCAAAAAAAGTTTGAAGAAATAGGGAGCCTCATGCTCCCTATTAAATTAGTTTTTAGAAATTTTTGCAGAATAACCTGAAGCTGTTCGTGACAGTTCAATATCGTATTTACCAGCAGTAGCAATTGCTATATTGGCACCATCTTGTTGTAGAGCGGATAAGTCGCCCCCGATATTCACAGCCCAATCATCGTCCATTCGGAATTTTAATTCACCCGCAACCAGGTTTACTGTTACTTTCCAGGTATATACTCCCTTGCTACCTACAAAAGTTAAATCTGTATCACTATCCCAACCTTTAGGAGTTGCACTACCGATAACCCCCCAGGTTGATTTTGACACTTCATAGGTTTGAGCTTCAGCATCCATCCGAATTCTATAAAAATCATTCGAAGAAACAGTAATATTTCCAGCATCACCGCTTTGTAATAATGTTCCGTCTGTTGCTCCTTTACCAAAAGCATCTGTCCAGTCAACATTAGTCGGTAAAAATTTAAATCCAGAACCATCTACGGTAACGTACTCATAAATCTCAAACTTAGTTTTACTTTCTTTATCGTACAAACTCATCGGAAGCGCTAAAGTTGGTTCCCAACCAGCGGCAACTGAGCCTCCAACAAGAAACATTTGTGGATTACTCTCTGTGAAAGTAATTGGTCTTGTTTTTTCAATAATCTGTCCTGAAGAATTATAACTGATTTTGAGTAAAGCCTCTCCTATCCATGATGCTTGATTAGGAATATCAAATTCTTTTGATAAAATAAATGTATTGGGATCAACAGTAATATTTTCTGTGATCAAAGCTTCGCCTGCACTTACGGGTACAATAGAGAATGTAAAATCCGTAACCTGATTAGCAATAAAACTAACTTTTAATTTTTTCCCGACTTGAATGGTCGAAACTGTACTTTCGTTAATCGACAATATTGGAACGTCCGTACCGTGCTCCACTTTCTTACAAGAGAACAAAAGGGAAGTAATACCAACAAATAAAACTAATAGTAATCGAAATATATTAGACATTTTCATAATTTCTATTCATTTAAAGATTAATAACCAGGATTTTGATCCAATTTATTATTATTAGCTCTTGCTCTTGCGGGAATAGGAAATAGACGTTTGTAAGTTTCTCCAGCATTTGCTGGTTTAAATAACTGAGCATCTTCCCATCTACCAAAACGAATCATATCTGTTCTTCTGGTCAATTCAAACGTAAATTCTAAGGCACGTTCTTTATAAATAGCGTCCAAAGTTAATGTGCTAGCCGTAAAATGTTTCTCCGGATTAACTGGGAATGCACGTTTACGGACCTGATTAGCTGCATCAACAGCTTGGGAAACACTTGCTGCTGTAGCTCCTCTTAAAACAGCTTCGGCTTTCATCAGCAACACGTCTGCTAGGCGGAATACAACCACATCATTGCCGGCATTATTACTAATCTGGTTCTTATCCGGATAGTATTTGATACAACGTGCACCTGCTAAACGTCCTCCATCATCCGCTCCTCCAATGTCAAAATCAGATCCCGGTATTAATTTATAATTATATGGATCTAAGATGACATTAAGTCCGTTATAATTCAGAGGTTGACCCGTAGAATTATACTGTTGACCATATAACCATTGTTTTTTACGATTATCCGCATTTTCAAACAAGTCAAAATAGGCCGGTTGTGCACTCCATCCATTCCACGGATTAATGCTCAATTCAAAGGTTTGACGATGTGCATAATGTAGTACACGGTTGAATAAAGTATTCCCTGTAGCACGGGAAGCATCATAAGGAATTGAAAATATTGGTTCAGGATTTGAAGCGCCATTATCAGGTTTAAATTGCGTCAAAAAATCATTTTCTAGCGCATATTTCCCCGAATTAATGACAGCATTGCTATGTTCAACCACCTTATTCCAATTTGCAGTGCCACTATAAACCTGTGCATTTAAGTACAGTTTTGCTAATAAGGTATGTGCAAACCATTTTGTTGGTCGACCATAAGTAGCTTCTGTTTTTTCTTCACTTAAATTTGCTAGATTATCTTCTAAATCTTTTACAATGAATTTATAGACTTCTGCCCGAGCTGTAGTTGCCGGTAACTCTGTTCCTGTATCAAAGCTGGTAACTAGCGGAATGTTTCCGTAAGCATCCATCATCATAAAATAATACCAAGCGCGCATGGCTTTTATTTCAGAAATTGTCTGTGCTTTTGTAGTTGATTCTGGAGCTTGTTCTAAAATACTAAGCACACGGTTACAAGTACCTATTGCATTGAAACCCCAATCCCAATTATTTTGAACAACTTCATGTGACGCTGACCAAGTATGGTAATGCATGTCCCGCCATTTTCCACCATCAAACCAATCTCCTCCTCTTGTTGGGATAATAACTTCATCAGATCCCGCTGTTTGCAGACTAAAATAATTATCAAAATAACCTCTTGCACTGGTATATACAGGCCCTGTTAAGGCGATAAATTGTTCTGGAGTCTTGGGAAATGTATCTTCTGTATATGCTGAATACATCTTATCGTCAAATTTGGTACAAGACTGTCCTGCAACCAGTAACCCGGCAAATAAGAATAAATGAATTTTACTGAATCTCTTTTTCATAACTAATTGTGAATAAGGGTTAAAAAGTTAATTTCACACCTAACAAGAAAGATCTTGTTTTCGGATAATAATTTCTATTATCAACACCAGGTGCTAAACCACCTAAACTTACCTCTGGGTCTACACCCGAATATTTGGTTATCGTAAATAAATTTTGTCCAGATACATATAACCGAGCATTTTTTAAATATTTAGATTCTTTGGTACTAAATGTATAACCCAATGTTGCATTATCTAGTCTTAAAAATGAACCATCTTCAATAAATCTGCTAGAAGCAATTAGTGGCGTTTCAAAGATGCCTTCTTCAACTGCATCTTTAGAAATATTCGTCACATTTGCTTGTTGAAGACGGCTTAAATCGGCACGGGTAGCATTAAAAATTTGATTGCCATACATACCACGTAAGAAGAAGTTTAAGTCCCAGTTTTTATATTGAAAACTATTATTCCATCCATAAGTAAATTTAGGAAGCGCCTGCCCCATGACCATATAATCATCTGGTGCCGAAATCTGATCCTGTGTGACAAGTTCACCTGTTGGTTTTTGATAAATCGTTTTCTTCGCAACTTCATCGTAGCCCATATAATTAGCAACATAGAATGTTCCTAATGCATGACCTGGTAAAACAATTGCTGCCGTTTGACCGGTCCAGCCGTCAAGACCAATACTTCCTTCATAACGCTGCGATACGCCAATATTTTCGATATTTGAAGCTAATGAACCAACCTTATTGATATTACGGGCGAAGTTGACAGTTGTATTATATGAAAAATCACTATTGCGATAAACGACGGCATTTAAAGTGATCTCAACACCTTTATTACTCATGCTTGCTCCATTAGCTAATAAACGATTGAACTGATAAGGTGGCGAAGGAACGTCGTACTCATACAATAAATCCTTAGTTTCTTTATTATAATATTCAATGGTACCTCCAAAACGCCCTCTCCATAATTCAAAATCCAATCCACCATTAAACATTGATGTACTTTCCCATTTTAAATCAGGGTTTTCATTTTGGTTAACGCCATAGGCATTCATCCAATTACCATTATATAGAAATTGACCATTTTGAGGACCGAAAATAATGATCTGTCGATATGGATCTATATTTTGATTTCCTGAAACACCATACCCCATACGTAACTTTAATTCACTAAATAAATCTTGGTCTTGCATGAAACTTTCCCTACTTATTCTCCAAGCTCCGGAAATTGAAGGAAATGTTGCCCATCTATTATTTTTTCCAAATTTTGATGAACCGTCACGACGTACAGATGCACTTAACAAATATTTTTCATCATAATTATATCCCACACGACCATAAACCGAAATCAATAAAGATTCTAAAATATAAGGATAGGTACTATAAGGATTATAACCATCTGGCAAGGTTCCTAAATTAAGGTTATTGCCTCCTAGATCGTCAGACATAAAACCGACAGAAGAAGCAACAACACCATCATTATTTTTAGTTTTCTGATACGAATAACCAGCCATTGCATCAAAAGAATGAAGATTCTTAGTGACATTATAATTAACATAAGACTCAAAAATCTTATCTATATTTTTCAAGTTTGAACGTTCAGCAAATCCTCTTCCCAATGCTTTCGAATCAAAGTCTGTACGATGCATATAGTATTTTTTATCAAATTGATTTTGCTGATACGATATCACGTTAGTCCAGGTCAATCCCTTGAAGATCGTCAGATCCGCTTTTAAACTAGCTAGCAAAGTATTGTTATTTCGCTCTTCATCGCGTTGATTTAACATGGCTACAGGATTGAAATAGTTTGTTCTTCCAGGTACTTGGAAATAACCATTATATGGTGCATAAGCAACATCATCAGAACGAACCGGTGAAGTAGGCAGATAACGAGCTGCCCCATTAAAAATCCCGTAGTCTACATGATTGGATTTGTTCATACTATTCGTAACATTAAGCGCTAATTTCAAGCGATCATCAAAAGCATTTTGATCAATTCCAACCCGCGCTACGACCCTTTCTAAATCACTTCTTTTCACAATACCTTGGTTATTAAAGTAATTTACAGAAGCATTATAGCGAGTTCCTTCAGAACCACCTGTTAGCGAGAGATTGTGATTATGAGAAACCCCAGTCCGAGTTATTTCATCTTGCCAATCAGTATCAAAACCAGTCTCAGAGGCAGCTACAGTCAAACCATTGTCTGCAACAAATTGCTTGTGCTCAGCTGCACTTAACACATTGACACGATTTGCAACTCTTTCAATAGCAGCATAACCACTATAAGATAAGACAGGCTTACCTGCTTTACCGCGTTTTGTCGTCACGAAAATAACTCCATTTGCAGCACGTGACCCATAAATTGCAGTGGACGAAGCATCTTTCATAACATCCATCGATACGATATCATCTGGTGCTACCAATTCAATGTTTGCACCGACTACCCCATCAATCACATACAATGGTGAAGAACTAGCAGTCAATGACGATGGTCCGCGCAATTGGATAGTGGATCCTGCAGTAGGGTCACCACCTGATCTATTCACCGTCAAACCTGCAACTTTACCTGCCAATAACTGGTCAGGCGAACTCACTACTCCAGTATTAAATTCCTTTGGACCGACACTTGATATAGAACCTGTAATTTGCTTTTTCTTGGCCACACCGTAACCGATCACAACTACTTCTTCTAAATCATTGGTACTTGAATTCAAGTTGAAATTCAACACATTTGCACCGGAGACAATTTGGATCGGTAAATCCATAGAACTGTAACCGATCATATTGACCGTAACAGTCGTCTTTCCTAGTGGCACTTGATTAATTGTGTACTCCCCGTTTTGATTTGTTGCTGTTGAAATTGGACTTCCTTTGATTACAATAGTAGCTCCGATCACAATTTCTCCCTTATCATCCACCACTTTACCAGAAAGTGAAGAATTTTGTGAAAAAGCAGTAATCCAAAGCATCATCAAAAGACCAAAGGTCATTACAGCACGTAATGTAAATTTGCTCATAATGTAATTGATTTTATATGTTTAGTTTATTAATTTAGTTTTACTTAAAAGGTAATATCCACCAGGCTTAATTGTAATCTGACTATTTTGATCCCAATTTAGATTCGATCGAGTCATATTATCATACCAGCTCCCCGCTAAATCTGATGTAATGTGAAACGCTCTCGTTACAATGTCAAAATTTCCGATAACAAATACAGTTTGATTTCCATCAGACATGGTATAGTATTTCAATCCATCCTGCAGTGAGGACGATAATAAAGTTGCTTTTCTAAAAATTGAATTTAATTTTTTCAACCTGATCAATTTTGCATAGTGCTCAAATAAATGCTTACGAGAAATGTTGGACAAATAATCCCATTTCAATGGTTTTTCCCCTGTTCGACCATTTTCATCTATCGAGATATCGTAACCGAATTCACCAAATTGCCAGATCATTTTTGGACCAGGACTAGTTAACAAAAACGTTGCTGCTGCTTGAATCCTATCCAAAGCATTAGCAAGATTCTTAACAGAATAAGAACCGTCAGCATAACCATATTGAGCATTCTTAAATTGGATTCTTTCTTCATCATGAGACTCCATGTAGCTCACCATATTAGCTGTCTTAAAACCATGTGATTCCGCAAATAATCTACTTAAATCCGATTTAGATCCGCTATTATAGCCCATAGTCGCTTCATTAAAATTCCCATTTAAATTATTCCACAGTAACATTCCTTCAGCAGCTAATTCTTGTTCCTCTTGATCAGAACCGAAATGTTCTAAAATGACATAGCAACTTGGATCAAGAATTTTAAGATAATCATGATAATTTTTCCAGATCGCAACCCGGCTAGCATCATAAGCAGACCAAGACCCAACGTTAGTTTCTGCAGTACCCGTATTTTTCTGTGTAAATCCTTTTGATAAATCGAAACGGAAGCCGTCTATCTTAAATTCTGTAATCCAATACTTGAGAACATCCTTCACAAAAGTTTGTGTATAAGGGTTTTCATGATTAAAGTCATATCCGACATTAAAAGGATGTCTTGGCATCATATTAAACCAAACATTGTTAGAGCTCGTCGTTTGCCCTTCAAAATACAGTTGAGCGAGAGGTGATTGTCCGAATGCATGATTAAGTACCACATCTAAGATCACCGCAATTCCTGACTGGTGAAGATTATCGATGAGACTTTTTAAATCATTTGCACGACCATAATATTTATCCACGGCTAAATGATAAGAAGGATTGTAACCCCAAGTAGAATTGGCTTCACTTTCCTGAACAGGCATCAGTTCGACGGCATTAATACCTAGACGCTTTAAATATGGAATGGAATCGCGTATCGCATTAAAATTATGCTGTTTTGAAAAATCACGTGTAAGCAATTCATAAATCACTAAATCATAAGCATTTGGTTTGTTAAAGTTTTGAACTTTCCAAGGATAGTCCGTACCATTCAATTCCAATACACTCACCTGACCTGTAGTCTGCTGTATCGGATATGCTGGCAACTCAGCGACCGAACTTCCTAAATTGCTATCATAGATTGGGTCCAATACTAACTTGCTGTAAGGATCCCCTATTCTTAACTGACCATCAATTAGAAATTGATAGGTATACTTTTTTGAAAAATCCAAATCTGCTACTGTTAACCACCATGCACTTCCATCAGGCGTCTGTTTCAAGACATACTCTGATTCTGCCTGAAAATTATTAAAACTACCTAATAGAAAAATAGTTGATTTTCCAGGAGCAGTTAACGCGAAACTCACTGTTTTCTTTTCCTTGTCGATCGTTACACCGTTCTTATTGACGCCGATAGGAAGTGCTGCAATTTCAGGCTTATCATTAACGAATATCCGTAACTTCTTCTCGTAGCTATTTCCATTAACTTCTATGCGAGCAGTAATAAGATGTACACCTAAAGTTCCAAACTTACATTTAAATGTGTGCTGCGATGAATTGCTTACAGTTTCCTGTTCAACTTCATCAATACGTAGTGAAAGTTTGCCCGCTACCGTAGAAAAAACTTCGATAGCGAGCTCTTCATTCAATAAATAAGCTTCTTTTTCCGATGTTAAAATATAAGTAGGCTGTGTGCTAGGTTTTAAAAATGAAAGATGAACTTCCCCTTTTGTAGCAACATCTACATAAATATCAGACCCATCTCTATTCCTCTGAATTTTTGTTCCTGAACCATTGCGTACTACTAACGCAATTTTAATCACGTCAGTTCCAGCAATTCCTTTAAAAACTTCACTCGGTTTTAACGTGATGCTATACCGTCCATCAGATTGACGGCTTAGCTTAAAGGCATCATCATTTTTTGTCCAATCCGTAGCAACCTCTTTCCAATCATTTTCATCTTTACTTATAGCAGTAATTAGCCCAATATGTAAAAACAATGGTCCATCTGCCGATACCAGTGCCCGATTCCCCTTATTTACATCAAACATAAATGTAATGGACTCATCCCAGTAATTAAACAGCTTATTCGTTGTGACTAAACCAATATCACTAGGAGACACTTCACTTTCTATCGCTATAGTGGCAGGATTACTTTTTTTACAACTAAAAAAAATAACCGATATACTAAAAAATATACAGATAAAATAATGTCTCATAACTCCTTACAATTGGCAATATAATTTATGGGAACGTTCCCATAATGATGCATTAAAGCATCTTGTACGCTAAAAATATACTATGAATTCAAAGCTAAAATCCCTTTACAATTGGTAATCCTATACTGGGAACGTTCCCAATATTTATCTAAGATAAAAAGCTAAAGGCTTAAATCCAAACTTTTTAATGATTTTTTTTACTAGATTTCTGAAAAATTAGAGAAGATTCCAGATAAGTTACTTCTTGATTAGAGAAGCTAATCGGTTTAGCAATCAGTTGACACAGATATTCTGTAGCAGTTTTTCCCATTTCATAAGCGGGTTGTTTAACAACACTTAATCCAGGTTCTAGAAGATCTGCAATATCTAAACATGAAAAGCAGATCAACTTTAATTCAGAAGGAATATTAATTCCTTGATCTTTGGCAACACGCATTGCCGAAATAGCCAAACGTTCAACGGAAGCAAATAAACCATCAGGTTTTTGTATTTTATATAAATTCTTAATGTCTTCCATATTACCTTCTGATTCATTCACCGTATCAAGCACCAAATTAGTATCAAAAGGAATTTTATATTTTTTCAAAGCAGCCTGATAACCCGCCATACGTACCTTACCAATAGAGACGTTTTGATTAATTACCAAATAAGCAATTCGTCTACAATCATTCTCTATTAAATGCTCTGTAGCAGCAAAACTTGCCTCAAAATCGTTTCCAGTTACATAGCTCGTATTCACATCATCATAAGTTCTATCAAAGAAAACAACCGGTATATTATTATCTTTTAGTACCTGAAGATGGCTATGATCATGGCCTTCACCAGAAGCAGACATAATAACCCCATCTACTCGTCCGTTGATCAACGATCGTATAATAGAAGCTTCTTTATCCACGCGGTGGTCTGTTACATAAATTAAGGTATGGTAATTTTTTGAACGGGCAACCAATTCAATTCCTTTAATCGCCTGACTAAAAAATTTATTTCCAAATTCAGGTATTATAATAGCGATGGTACTACTTTTATTAGCTCTTAAATTGCTCGCATACATATTAGGTGAAAATCCTAATTCATCAGCCATTTTTAAAATACGTGCTTTTGTATTGGGATTGATATCATTACCATCGCGGAAAGCCCGTGATACTGTAGACTTGGATAGACCTAAACGTTCCGCTAATTCTATAATTGTTATATGTGACATTCGTGCTGAAATAAAAGCATTTCAAATATAGAACAAATTTAGGATTTAAATGAAGCTTAAAGTAAGAATAGCTCAGGT
>NZ_JBBGYV010000009.1:0-285859 GCF_037479535.1 Sphingobacterium sp. MYb388
CGCAATACTATAGCTCATTTAATAACCATCGGATTTATCACTGGATTATTAACTGGATTGGTGGGGGCCGGAGGAGGATTTATCATCGTACCCGCACTCGTCTTATTAATGAAAATTAACATTAAACAAGCCACGGCGGCATCCCTATTCATTATTACCATTAACGCCACATTCGGTCTACTCAGCAATTTCAGACACTTAGATCAAATCAATTGGGCAATATTAATTATCTTTACAGGAATCACACTGATTGGATTGATGATTGGATTCCAATTGAAAACGAAATTAAAGCCAGAAAATTTAAAAGTAGTATTTGGATACTTTCTTGGAGCAATAGGCATTGCCATAGCAGGTACCGAAATCAGTCAGTTTATAAATTTATAAAGAAATAAATTATGTTTTTCCAACACATTTTCGAATCATCATTAGCACATGCAAGTTACCTTATTGGCTGTCAAGCCAAAGGCGTAGCAATTGTGATAGATCCTAAAAGAGATGTAGACACATACCTATCAATTGCAGAAAAAAACAATTTAAAAATAACTCATATCGCAGAAACCCACATTCATGCCGACTATCTTTCGGGATCATTAGAATTAGCATCGCTAACAGGAGCTCAACTCTATCTATCTGATGAAGGAGGGCCAGAGTGGCAGTATGATTTTGATCATATCGGGTTAAAGCATCAAGATGAAATAAAATTAGGGAATCTTATTTTCAAAGTACTACATACACCAGGACATACGCCTGAAAGTATCAGTTTCCTATTAACCGATACTCCAGCAACGAGCGAACCCGTCATGTTATTTACAGGAGATTTTGTCTTCGTTGGCGATGTGGGTCGTCCAGATCTATTAGAAAATGCGGCAGGACTTATTGGCACAAAAGAAATTGGAGCACATCAAATGTTCGAATCCTTGAAAATATTTGCCAACCTTCCCGAATTCGTCCAAGTATGGCCTGCACATGGAGCAGGATCAGCGTGTGGAAAAGCTTTAGGCGCAGTCCCAAGTACAACTGTCGGATATGAAAAAGTAAGAAACTGGGCATTACAATTTGGAAATAATGAAGTGGGATTTGTAGAAGAACTGTTAAGTGGGCAGCCAGAACCACCAAAGTATTTTGCAATGATGAAAAAACTCAACAAAATCAAGCGTCCATTATTAACATCCGTACCCAATTACAAAGAATTAGAGACGAATGAATTTGTATCGCATTATCAAAATAATGTAACAGTTATTGATACACGCCATAAAATAGAGTTTGCAAAAGGATTTATCCCAAATAGCATTAACATTCAAAATAACAAAGCATTCAGCAATTGGGCTGGCTGGATATTAGATTATAATAACCCTTTTATACTCATTGTTTCAAAAGACCAATTAGAAGACGTTACACGAAAACTAATGCGCATAGGTATTGATCAGGCGATTGGTTTTATCACTCCCGAAACAATAACGACACTTGGCTTACCTCTTGAAAAGCAGAAAATTATTGATTTCGAAGAAATGAATAATGCTTTAAATAATCCTAATGCACAAATTCTAGATGTTCGCAATGAGAATGAATTTAAAACTGCACATCTTCCAAATGCAACACATTTATTCGTGGGAACTTTAACCGAAAATCTTCATAAAATTGACACCAACAAAGAACTTTATTTACACTGTCAGTCAGGAGATCGTGCTACTATAGCCACTTCACTCCTTTATAGAGCAGGGATAAAAAAGATTAAAAATTATAGTGGTTCCATGAAAGATTGGAAAGAAAAGAATGGCCAGCTTATTAAATAGAAAAAGCGGATTAATCCGCTTTTTCTATTTTTAAAGACTACGTTCAGAAATCTTGAAGTATGTGAGGACATTCGTCTTATTATCAACAATATCGCCCTTTTTATTTGTGCCCAATTTATGATTAACCACTGAAATATATTGATAATTATCAGCGTCAGATTCATAAATCGTGACAGTTGCAAACGTAGCACCCAAATCATCACTTTGAAGATACGTTTGTAGGCTTGCAAAATCTTTTTTTTGCAAATTCTGTTCGGGTATCTGCTTATCTTGGATATAAGCAATTTGTTTTTCCAGTTCCCTTTTTCTCATCCATTCATTACCCCTCTCAGAAAAAGGTTCAGTTGTCTTACCCGAAAAGGCTAATACCATAGGATAGATAATAATGGTAGCCGCCTCAATACCCCATAAAATCCACAAAGGCCAGCCACTCACAACATTTTTCTGTAGAGAAAAAGTTCCAACTGCATTTAATTCTTGAATCCCGCTAAAGGTATCCGTTGGGTGAAATAGAAAGTATAAAAAACCATCCAAATTAAAGGAAGACTTCACCCATATATCACCTCCCATTGTACCTTCCGCATTAAACATCAAAGAAACAAATAAGCACCATTGCGCATAACAGGCAACCAAAGTACAGATCAAAGTAAGCAAAAGTGCAATCATCCTGTTCCTAACTTTTCCTATCTTTAGAAGAACATCAATGACATAAAATAAACCATATGCTAATCCAAATGTGATTAAAAAATTGAAATACACAAGTGGTATAAACCATTGCAAAGCAATATAAACAATAGCTAAAATAACAGAAGCACATAATCCAGCAACAATAGCAAATAGGACTCCCCCAATCGGAGCTTTTCCTGAAGATTTATAATAGGTTTCCTCCATATAAATTTGATTAGATATATATCTAAAATAACAATTGAAAGATGTAAAAACAACCCTTTATCAAACAAATATTACAAAACAGCACTTCTTTAAGTTCCACAAATTCCTAATCATTTTTGTAAATTTGGACCATGAATTTGAAATACCTCTACACATTAATCGTAGGATTGTTCGTCTTTCAGACAGCAACAGCACAACGAAAAGGCTATTGGCAACAGACCGTAGATTATAAAATGAACATTGATGTGAATGAGAAGACATATCAATATGACGGAAATATGCAATTGAAATACAGTAATAATTCAGGACAATCACTCAAAAAAGTGTATTTCCACCTGTATTTCAACGCCTTTCAACCAGGATCAATGATGGACAACAGACTGGCAAACATTGCCGATCCAGACAAAAGAATGACCACCAATCTTGGAACAAAAGATAAACCCAAATACCAGAGCCGTATTGCTACATTAACAGCAAAACAAATTGGTTATCAAAAAATAAAATCATTAACGATGAATGGTAACAACACCAATTTCAAAGTTGATGGTACCATTTTAGAAGTGACCCTTCCTAATGAAATTGAAGACGGCGAAACCGCAACATTTGAGATGAACTGGGAAGCCCAAGTCCCTGAACAAATCAGAAGATCGGGACGCAATTCTAAAGAAGGAGTCGCCTTATCCATGGCGCAATGGTATCCTAAAATGGCACATTTTGATGAATTTGGATGGCACTTAGATGAGTATATTGGACGCGAATTTATCGCCCCATTTGGAGACTTTGATATCACCATCAATATCAACAAAAATTATATTCTAGGCGCATCCGGTGTTTTACAAAACCCTACAGAAGTAAAAGGCTATGTTGGAAAACCAAGGATTAAAGCAAAAGATAATAAAGTCCAATGGCACTATGTTGCTAAAAACATCCATGACTTTGTTTGGGCTGCAGATCCAAAATTTGTTGTTGACTCCGCGAAGAGCAACCAAGGAGTGCATGTTTATACAGTATATGTTCCAGAAAGCGATTCTGTCAAAACAAATTGGAAAACAGCACTTGGATTAGCAACAGAGTTTTTTGATTTCAATTCTAAGACATTTGGAGCTTACCCTTGGCCAAATTATACCATTATCCAAGGAGGAGATGGAGGAATGGAATATGGAACTGCAACGTTGGTTACAGGTGGCCGTAATTTAAAAAGCCTAGTTGGTGTCATCTTCCACGAAGCAGCCCACTCGTGGTACCAGCACTTATTTGGCATTAATGAAACCGTAGACGAATGGTTTGACGAAGGTTTCACTTCTTATGTAGAAGAACTTGCCATGCAAAATCTATTTGAAAAACGTGGAGCCATTGAAGCTAACCCATCAATAGAAGCTTATCGTGCATATTACAAACTAGCTTTATCAGGAAAAGAAGAACCTGCAAGCCTACTTGCCGATTATTACAACACCAACTATGCATACAGTAATGAAGCTTACAACAAAGGCCAGGTACTAGCAGTACAGTTGGGTTATATTATCGGTAAAGATAACTTGGACAAAACATTTTTAGAATTCTATAAACAATGGAAATTCAAACATCCAACACCGAATGATTTTAAAAGAATTGCAGAAAATATATCAGGAATCAATCTGAAATGGTACTTCAACCTCTTTATAAACACAACTCGTAAGATTGATTATGCAATCAAAACGGTTACCGATAAAGAAATTATCTTACAGAACAAATCCGACTTTGCAATGCCTATTGATCTATCAGTAACCTATGAAGATGGCACAAAAGAACTTTTCTATATCCCATTACGTGAAATGAGAGGCGAAAAGCCATCGGAAAACTTCAAGATATACGAAGGTATTAAAAGAACAACATTGGAAGACTGGAACTGGACACAGCCATCCTATGAGATCAATTTAACAAAAAAACCAGCAAAAGTAATCATTGATCCATCGCTACGCTTAGCAGATATTGAATCCAACGACAATATCTGGGAAAAGAAATAACATAAAAATAAGAGGCCGGTTAATAAACCGGCCTCTTATTTTTATGTTAATCTTCCCGACTTCCATCATCAGCCATGCGCACAATCTTCGGAGAGAAACTCGCGATAATATCTACCAGATCTTCTTGCGCAGCCATCACCTCGTGAATATTTTTATAAGCCATTGGTGCTTCATCCAATCCGGCACCGATTAAAGTGATACCATTATCCGACAACATGGATTTTAGATCTTTACGGGCTATGGTTTTTATAGCTTTCGTACGACTCATCAAACGTCCAGCACCATGAGAAGCCGAATGAATTGCCTCCTCTTTTCCTTTCCCTCGTACTAAGAAACCTGGAGTTGCCATCGATCCAGGAATAATACCCAGCACCCCTTTCGCGGCAGGAGTTGCTCCCTTCCGATGCACAATCACCTCCTCGCCTTGGTGTAACTCCTTCCATGCAAAATTATGATGATTTTCGATCATCGCCAATCGCTCTGCACCTAATGCCCTACCGATTTTCTCATGTATTACCTCGTGGCAAGCCGAAGCATAATCACCAGCAAGATTCATCGCTAACCAATACTCTTGCCCTTCCGCAGTATCTAAACTCATATAAGCCAAATTCTGAGCTTCATAAGGTAAAGAACAAAGCTTTTTAGCCAATTTAGTATAATGATCGGCAATAGTTGCGCCCAATCCCCTAGATCCCGAGTGCGTCAATAAAGCCACATATCGACCTTTCTCAATACCAAGTGTACGATCTGTTTCTTTAAACTCCATGACCCCAAATTCAACAAAGTGATTTCCCCCACCAGAAGAGCCTAACTGCGTCCAAGCCTTATCCTTTAATTGACGAATAAAATCATTCGCTTCAAAAGCTTTATTCGCTAATACAGCGTGGTCAACACGTTCATGTTTTAAATAACCATGTCCAGCACCAAATTTGGTATTATCCATAATCACTTTCTTATATAAATCATGATGCAGATAAAGATGCTCTTCGGGTACATCAAAAATTGACAATGCCATTCGACAACCGATATCAACACCCACACCATAAGGAATGACAGCATGATGAGTAGCCAATACCCCACCAATTGGCAAACCATATCCTTGATGCGCATCGGGCATTAATGCTCCTGCAACTGCAATAGGAAGCTTCATCGCTAGATCCATCTGGCGCAATGCCCCCTCTTCAATCTGTGACTCACCATAAATAGTGTATTGTTGTTTCCCCTCCTTTAAAGAAATCGTAGCTTTAGCTACTTCATCAACATTTAAAAGTGCTGACGCTAGCGACTTGAATAGCCCATCCTCCAAATAGCTATCCGGAGTGGCCAATACTTCTGCAAACTTCAACAACATCTCTTCACGGGTAAACCCTAATCTCTTTTTATTAATTTTCAATGCTTCACCTAAAGCAAAATTCTCTTCATAGCCTAAAGCAATTAAGTCATTGCCATTTATTCTTTTATTTTCCATCATGATCTTACTCAAATCCATTGTACTGAAACCATTGCTTACAGATTGACAATCTTTCACATCGGTTATTCATTTCTCTTAAGCAAGGAACAGCACCTCTTTACCGCTGTCCCCTGCGCCTCTTTATTTATACCTCCGTTTTACGCTAAAATAAAACGATAACTCTATCATTTCACAAACAGCTGCTTCAGCTGATCCACAATCTGACCATTACCCGAAACCGAAATATTGTTTATTTTTTCTGCAATCTTCTCCACATATTCCATCTCTTTCAATTTAAACAACATCGCGTTATCTTCCATTAATTTCGCTGTATTCAACAAGCTTCTTGTAGAAGCAGTTTCTTCACGCCGCGTGATGATATTGGCTTGAGCTTTTTTTTCCGCGACCAGTACCTGATTCATTATCTCTCGGATATCTCCTGGCAAGATGATATCTTTAACACCGGCATGAAATACCTTGACACCCAGCAATTCAACCTGTGAAGCAGTCTCCTCTAGCACATGTGCGTTGATTGCAGATTTATTGTCCATCAGTTCATCCAAAGTCATTCGACCTATATAAGAACGTAATGCCAATTGCATCAACATATACAACTGCTTCTCAAAATCTTTGTTTTCAAGCATTGCTTTCAGTACATCCACAACTTGGTACTGTATCGAAAAATTAATCCTAATCTGCGCCTTGTCTTTAGTCAAAATCTCTTGACCAGCAATATCCATAGTCGTCAATCGTATATCTACTTTTGAAATACTGATGGATGTCGCATTTTTCCACCAGTAATATGTACCCGCTTCCAATATCTTTGAAAATGCTCCATTAAGAAATAGTAAACCTTTTTCCGAAGGCTCCAACTTAAACTGCCGTACGTAGTAAGCCAGCGTCTGCTTCTCCAACAGTTGCTTATGTACTGTCGTTCCTATTTCTATATCAGTAATATCCTCCTTTTGAAAATGATAGGTTAATAAACCCTTCCAGAAAACATGCCTGCCCGCTGCTAGTACCTGCTTATAGTTGTTGTTAACAAAAATCAGACAGATCTCATTATCGGAAACTTCCACCAATTCCACATGCTCCGAAAAACCTGCAAGCTGCATCAATACATCGACATCCAAGCTACCTGGAAAAGGCTTCGACAAATCATATAATTCCAGTTTTTCACCAAAACCTAGCCAGTATTTTCCAGCAGGCACTACGCGGATATAACGATTTTTTTTAACAACTAATCCCAATTGATTGATATCTATACTTACTCTTTTCATTTCTAATTTTATTTTTTATTATACTCTTCCCCAACACAAAACACTGTGTTTTATCAGAATATACTATTGTTCTAACATTTTCTCGCGATCAAAAAGATCATCCAATTATTTATAAACGCTTCGATTCCTGTTTATTGAATATGACCGGAATATAAAAGTGGGCTAAAAGAAAAATAAAATGATGACAGCTTATCCCTAAATAAAATACAGCCCATTCCTGTATTACTTTTAAGTATTCCACTATCCTCAACCCTATTGTTGCTTTTAGAACCTATTTTATACTACAAAGACCCCATTCAATTGTCTGCCCTTTTCACAAAAAGAGAAAACCAAACGAGAGACGAAGCGCTTATTAAGTGGAAACTTTTTTAAAGAAAGTTTAAACTTGAACATGGAACTTTCGTTCCTCCAACCGATGGACACACTTTTGAGATGTGCGTGGGATTCGAACCCACCTTTTTGTTGTACTCTACCCCCTGAGTTACTCCGTTCGAGACGGAGGTAGGATTCGAACCTACGACCCCAACATGAGACAATAGTAGTTTTTTAAGTCAGCATATTATTTTCAACTGAAATAATACTACCCTGCTATACAGAAACAGGAGACGAGGACTTTAAAATAATCCACTATGTCATACACCTTTTCAGGTATATATCTTAAAAGCTATTCGCTTAATTTCTCAAAGAACTATTTGTCTTGATCGACATTACAAATGTGCACACCTAATCACGCAACCTTACTGCGTAGCAAAAAATACTTTTAAAAAACAATACAAAAAATACATATATAACTGAAAATCAAATTTATAAATTTGAATATATATAAAAAAAATCTTAACAAAAAACTTCATGCGCAAATACATTGCGCAGTAAAAATGAATTTTGTACATTTAACTTTGTAAAATTTCATCAAAAAGAAGATGTCCACCAATAAACTTGCATTAATACGCTACAAAACCATAGACAGTTGTTTATGTCAACGTCATCGCAAATGGACGTTAGAAGATCTCATTGAAAAAGTATCCAATGCCCTTTACGAACTGGAAGGTATCCATAATGGGATAAGTAAAAGAACGATTCAAGGAGACATACAGCTTATGCGTAGCAATAAGTTAGGATATAATGCTCCAATCATTGTGACAGATCGGAAATTTTACAGCTATAGTGATCCAAAATATAGCATCAGTAATTCACCCATCACCTCCTTAGATATGAAGAAGATGAAAGAAGCCGTGGATTTACTCAAGCATCTTAATGGATTTTCTTATTTTGACGAGATGAGTGATATGATCTTACGTTTAGAAAATACACTCATTAAATCCGTAGGAATTCAAAAACCTGTCGTGCAAATGGAAAGTAATAAACTACTGAAAGGTTTGAACTGGATCAGTACCTTACATCATGCCATCCTCGAAGAAATACCTTTACTTATCACCTACAAATCATTTAAGTCGCTTGCACCAACGCAAGATGTTTATTACCCATACCTTTTAAAAGAATACCGAAATAGGTGGTTTTTAATCTGTAAACCAAAAAAAGGAAAATTATTACTCAACCTTGCCCTTGATCGTATTGTAGATATTGATGAAATGGCAAAAAATGGTTTCATAGCCTATGATGGAATTGATTTCGATCGTTACTTTGCCGATACAATCGGCGTAACAAAAAGCCACAAAGACCGAGGCCAAAAAGTAATTTTAAAAATTGACAGTTTCAATGCTCCTTATGTAGAGACCAAACCATTACACAGCTCTCAACAGATCATCGATAAAAATAATGATGGTAGTATCATGATTCGTCTTGATGTCGTTTTAAACTTTGAACTGGAACGAGAAATATTGGGCTTTGGCGAGAATATAGAGGTTATTGCTCCCCGTAATCTACGCGATCGGATCAAAAGAAGAGTTCATAAAAACATGCAACAGTATACCAAAGAAATAGAATAAATCCATTTAAATATGGATTTTCCTTTACCTTTGCCTTCATATAAAACGTACCCATGATCTACTTTCACATTCCATTCTGTAAGCAAGCCTGTCATTACTGTGACTTTCACTTCAGCACGTCACTGAAATATAAAGACGAAATGCTCAGCATGCTATACAAGGAAGTGGAACTTAGAGCTGATTATCTGGAAGACAAAAATATTCAGTCCATTTACTTTGGCGGTGGCACCCCCTCTATACTAGAAGCGGAAGATATCTCCAGACTGATTGACAAAGTATCGCAGCATTTCGAAATTGACACCAATGTTGAGATTACCTTAGAAGCTAATCCCGACGATCTTAAGCGAGAAAAAGTAGCGAAACTGCGGCAAACAGAAATCAATCGTTTTAGTATCGGCATTCAATCCTTTTTTGAAGAAGATCTAAGATGGATGAACCGGGCACACAATCAAGAAGAAGCCGAATCCTGTATTATGCGGGTTCAAGATGCTGGATTCGAAAATATAACCTGCGACCTGATCTATGGCTTTCCATTATTAACCGATGAAAAGTGGAAAATGAATATGCAAAAGCTACTGGATTTTCAGATTCCGCATATCTCATCCTACTCGATGACTGTAGAAAAGAAAACAGCGCTCGATCATATGATCAAAACAGGAAAAGCAGCCGCAATAGATAGCGATCAAGCAGCGGATCAAATGTTGATGCTGATTGATCGATTAACAACTGCAGGGTTTGAACAATATGAAATTTCTAATTTTGCTAAAAATGGGATGTATGCAAAGCATAATACGAACTATTGGAAAGGAAAGCATTATTTAGGCATAGGTCCATCTGCACATTCATTTAATGGTACATCACGTTCATGGAATATCGCGAATAATGCCAAATATATACACGATATCTACCAAGGAGTACTTCCTTTGGAAACTGAAGAATTATCAGCCTTAGACCGTATCAATGAATATACGATGACCTCACTAAGGACGATGTGGGGTATTAATCTTACAATAGTGGAAGATAAATTCGGATCAGAGGTTAAAAAACAATTATTGAACAATGCTGAAGAGTTCATCTACAACAAGCAGTTAACTCAAGTTGAAAATCAGCTGACCCTTACAGATACAGGAAAACTCATGGCCGATCACATTATGTCAGAACTGTTTATTGTAGACTAAATGATCAAACTTGTATGATCAAAGTTCGATCATATTTCTCATAAACACCTTACTTCAATAATTTAGAAGAATAAAGATATTTCATAATAATTGCAGTAGCACCAGCATGCTGCTGCACAAAACATTTTGCTTGTTTCCCGGAATATTCTCTTTTTACACTATCCTGCAGACATGTAAACACTTTATACAGTTCTTCCCGATTTTGAATTGAAAACCCAGCGCCTTGCTCAATCAGATCTTTAGCCTCTTGAAATTTATGATATTTAGGACCAAATATAACGGGAATACCATAAGTAGCAGCCTCTAATGTATTATGAATACCAATTCCAAAGCCTCCACCGATATAACTCATCTTTCCATAACCATATAGCGACGACAGCATGCCAATATTATCAATAATCAGCACTTGAGCATGTGCTACTCTTTCATCAGCATACGAAACATATTTAGAGAATTGTAAAGCATCAGGAAATAACGCTAAAATTGCCCTTATATGAGTATCATGAATTTCATGTGGAGCCAATATCAGCTTCCACTTCGGAAATTTCAACATTAAATCTTTTAATAACTGCTCATCTTCTTGCCAAGTACTACCCGCAACCAAAACTGGATATTCTGCGACAAATTGCGTAACCTCATCGATCTGTTTTCTCTGCTTAGGCAATTCAACCACACGATCAAATCGCGTATCCCCTGTTAACCCAACATTTCTAAATCCATGCTCTTTCAATAAATGAACACTTTCTTCATTCTGCATGAAAAAATAAGTCACAGCACTCAATATCTCTCGAAAAAAACCGCCATAAGGCTGGAAGAAAATTTGATCAGGCCTGAAAATGGCAGAAATCATCAATAATGATATCTGTCTATTTTTCAGCTCAGAAAAATAATGATACCAATACTCATATTTTGTAAAAACTACAAACTCAGGATTAATTAAATCAATAAACAGTTTTGCATTTTTTGCTGTATCCTCAGGTAAATAAAAAACGTAATCTGCTAAATTTGTATTTTTACGAACTTCATATCCCGAGGGAGAATAAAAAGTAATAACAATTTTTTTTAAGGGGAAATCTTTTTTTATTCCTTCCAAAACAGCCCTTCCCTGCTCAAATTCACCCAAAGAAGCAAAATGAAACCAGATGTGATTTTGCCCCGTTTCAACCGTTTGATTCATGCGTGCATACCAGTCCCTACGCCCCTCTACCCAAAGCTTTGCTTTCGGATGAAAAGGCGCTATTAAGCGTAATAAAAGCCCATAAAGATGAATTCCTAAAGAATAAAGAAGACGCATGTTCGTAAAATAATACTTATATTCGTCAAAGATATTAAACCCTTTTCTAATTGTTGGAAATAAGTAGAAAATAAGGCTGGGAAACGAATTTTAATAACCGAAGCGGTAAGATTAAAAAAACGATGACATATTATCGATAGGTATCAACTGAGCATTTAGATCACAAAGACTTTACATATTATAACTATAAACAATGAGCAAAATACTTGTAACAGGCGGAACAGGATATATTGGTTCGCATACAGTTGTTGAATTACATAATGCAGGCTATACACCGGTTATCGTTGACAACTTATCTAATTCTAGCATCAAAATGTTAGATCAAATTGAAAAAATCATCGGTATAAAGCCTGAGTTTCATCAGTTTGATCTATGTGATGACACCAAAGTTTTAGAATTTGTTAAAAACAATCCAGATATCAACGGTATCATTCATTTTGCAGCATCTAAAGCAGTAGGTGAGTCCGTTCAGAATCCATTAAAATATTATCACAACAACTTCTTCTCCCTAATCAATCTTTTAGAAGCTTATCGTGAAAAGCCGATAAACTTTGTCTTCTCTTCCAGTTGTACAGTTTATGGAGAACCTGATTACTTACCTGTTGACGAAGCTGCCCCAGTAAAAAAAGCAACTTCTCCATATGGTAACACCAAACAGATTGCAGAAGAAATATTAGAAGAAACTGCAAATGCATATGACAATTTTAATATTATTGCATTACGTTATTTCAATCCTGTAGGAGCACATGAGTCAGCATTAATTGGCGAATTACCATTAGGAGTTCCTCAAAATCTTCTTCCATTCATTACCCAAACAGCTATAGGAAAACGCGATAAATTGACTGTTTTTGGAAATGACTTCGATACAAACGACGGTTTCTGTGTACGTGACTTTATCCATGTTGTAGATTTAGCAAAAGCACACGTTGCAGCAATCAAATTATTGGAAAAAGGAAATCCTAAAGGAAAGTACGATGTATTTAATGTAGGCACAGGAAATGGATATTCTGTTTTAGAAGCTATAAAAGCTTTTGAAGAAGCTTCAGACCAAAAACTAAACTATGTCGTAGGACCACGTCGTGAAGGCGATATCGTCAAGGTATATGGCGATGTCACAAAATCAACCAATGAGTTAAATTGGAAAGCACAATTAGGCATCTTCGAAATGATGGATAGCGCTTGGAAGTGGGAGAAATACCTGCAGGAAAATCCAATCGATTAAAAAAATAAAAGGAGTTAACGTTTAGTGTTAACTCCTTTTATTTTTTATCCATAAACAGATATTTGACTTTGAAAGTGGAGATCACCTATGACAGCGCTACGATTTTAAATTCGAAGACAATACGGTGTAACGGTCTTCCCCTATTTTCTTCTTCAATCTCTGTTTAGCTTTCTTCACAGCATCCTCAGTCACGCCCAATAAATTAGATATCTCGTTATTTTTTAAGCCTAACTTACCTAAAAATATGAATCTCAGATTTGATTCAGTCAATTCTGGGAATTTTCTAAGGATATCATTGTAAAAAAGCGGATACTCCTTTACAAAAGCTTCCTTAAATAAACTCCATTTATCTTCAGTCATTAAATGGGATTCCAACAATGCTTGTAGTTGCCCCCTTTCATTCTCAATAACAGAAAACGAAGTTTGTTTTACAGTTTCTATTTCATCTTTCAAATTAGCGATATACTCATTCTTCTCTTTTAGATATATAGTAAAAGAAGATAAATTATTATTTGCTTCCATTAGCTTTTGGTCAGACAAATACTTTTCCATCTGCAGGCCTAATACACGCCTCTCATAGATAATTCTACGCACCTTCAGTTTTCTGTTAAAAAGAAAATACAAACTTATCGATAACGCCAATAATAATACAACAACAATACTGTACGCTCTCTTTTTAAACAATTCTTTCTCGAATTGTTCTTTGCCCAGTTCTATTCTATGAATATATTTCTGTTTATCCGCCAGCCATTTTAATTGTTGCAGTTTCTCATCACTATTCCACAGCTGTAAACTATCATTAATCTGAATCAGTCTCCTCCTGGCTAAAAGTTCGCTATGGTCATCCTGTCGCTTTACAGCAATTTGTAATCTAACTTCCGTAATCTCCTTTTCAGATTTTTTCAGATACACTTTTTGAGTAGCGTAATTACTCGCTCGCTTGATCGCGTTCTCAGCGAGGTCTAATTTACCCTGATCGACATATATTCGAGCCAATAAGATATAAGCGTACATGGTATTCTGATTACTACTATTGCGTTCAGAATAAACAAGGTCTTCCAATAATAAATCAACTGCTTTTCCGAAATCCCCTTTCCCCCGATAAATGAGTGCCTGATTACCAAGTGCCTTACCCAATCGAACTTCGTCACCATTAAATTTAGACAGTGACTCCACTTCTTTAAAATAACGAAATGCTGTTACAGTATCTGCCAATTTCAGATATGCCGTACCTAATGCATCAAGGATACTTCCCATTTCTCTTGATTGAGGTGCTGCATGTTTACGGGCAAGATTTAGATATTCCATATTAGCCTCAGCATCACCTATACTACCAAAAAAATAAGCCATATTACGTAGGGAAATATCAGGATTAGGAAGTTTTTTCAGAGATATCTGAGGCAGTAAGTCGCGTAGACCTAAGAAAACTGGAAATGCGTCCGTATAATTATGCAAATCATACAGATAAAACCCATAATTGACTTTTGTCCAAAATTCAAGTTCTTTATCTTTGGTATTTTTTGCTTTTTTTATCGCAGTTAAATACAGATTTGTGCTTCTAGCATTGGCCGAATCATAAACATTGGCAAATCCTCTTGCAAGCATATTATCGTATGCAATGAGCAAGGACTCATCATCATATATCTTCGAATAAGAAATGATAGGCTTTAAAAAATTTTTTAAAGCAATAGTATCAGTCCCAAAATCCCTCTCTTGTTTGATTAAATATTCAATCCGACTCTTACTGGAAAACAAATCCTCAAGCTTAATAGAATCCGCAAAAGCCGTATTCGCAAAAACTAACGTACAGAAAAATATATTTAGCAGTTTCAAATCAATGGAAGATTATTAGGATGTAGGTATTTATCTACAAATATAAATAATTTTAGATGTAGTACGTCAAGAAGGTCTATTAAAATAATGTTATTAAAATTTTGATTTTATAGTAACATCAGGATGAACAATTAGCCAACCGCTTTTTAAGGTAGGGCATACATCGTCGTTACTAATTTTAAAAATCATTAATTTTCACCTATCTTTAAATCATGTCAATTCATCAAGATCCCGAATTAAAAAAAGCTGTGCTTAACCTTCCCTTAAAGGAAAAAGACAAGTTATTACTCCGATTGATTAGTAAAGATAAAATGCTCATCAAACAACTACATTTTCAGCTTTTAGAAGATGAATCTGACTTAGAACAACGCATTGAACATCTGAGAAAACAGCTACAGAAACTTTTTGACATAGGTGAATCACAAGTGTACAATACGCCAAGTATGAGCAATTTCGTAGGATTAAGCAAATTGGTAAAACAAGCCAGCGGCATGGTTAACGAGCACGAAAAAATCACAAAAGATAAATTGAGTGAAGTAGAATTTCGTATTTACATTTTAGAAAGAGCCATCATGATGTACCCATCGTTATTTGGTTCATCTTACCAATCTGCCGCACATAAACTTCAAAAATATATAGCTGGCAGAATAAAACATGCTGTGTCAAAATATGAAAAAATTCATGAGGACCATCAGTTTGACTATAGAGAGCATTTCCAAGAAATACTTGATGCAGCAAATGCTACAGCATTAAAAGACTATATAAAAGTATTAAATGTAAATACAAACTTATAATACAGTTTTACAACACCGTCCAGTACCAATGACAATGAGACCTTACTAATTTTTTTGGTTATTTATAGCAGATAGCAAAAGCTTATTTTGTAACAACCCATCATTTTAACTAAATTCGCAATATTCCAAATTAGTGAACGCGTGGGAATTAAAGAAATTATAGAAAAATACGGTCAAAGTGAGTTGACACAAACTTTGACAAAAGCGATACAAGCTAAAAATCCAAAAGTCCATTTAAGAGGCCTTATCGGTTCATCTGATGCCGTTGTTGCAGTAGCGAGTTATACCCTACAAGAACGCCCCTACCTCTTTATCCTTCCAACACATGAAGATGCATCTTATTTCTTAAGTGATCTGGAAAGCCTTCTGGATAAACAGGTATTATTTTTTCCCGCCTCCTACCGTAAACCTTTTGATTTTACACAACTTGATGCAACACATGTTTTACAACGCGCAGAAACATTAAATGTACTAAATCATACTTCCGAATTACCAAAAATGGTTGTTACATACCCAGAAGCAATTGCTGAAAAGGTAATTAATAGAAGTGATCTGGAGAAAAACACGTTAGAAATAACCGAAAACACCAAATTAAGTATAGACTTTATCAATGAGTTTCTATTTGAATACGATTTCGACCGTGTAGATTTTGTTTACGAGCCTGGACAGTACGCCATTCGAGGAGGAATTGTCGATATATTCTCTTTTTCTAATGATCTTCCCTACCGAATAGAATTTTTTGGAGATGACATTGAAAGCATTCGAACATTTGAGATCGAATCCCAACTGTCTGTATCAAAAATTCATAAAGTAACCATCGTCCCCAATGTGCAAGCTAAATTCTTAAGTGCGCAAAATATTTCCCTTTTGGAGTATATTGACAAAGATGCAGTTGTTTGGATAAAAGATGTTCAGTTCACATTGGATACGATAAAAGATGGAAATAAAAAAGCAACCGAGTTTTGGAATGCTTTATCAGAAAAAGAAAAGAAAGACAATTCAGAGTGGATAAATCCCGCTTATGGATTTTCTGACGAAAAAAATTTCAATGCACTCCTTTTCGATTTCCCAATCGTCGAATTCGGAAAACAATTCTTCTATAAAGCCGAAACGACAATCAAATTTGATATCCACCCACAACCCTCATTCAATAAAGATTTCAATCTGTTGATCCATAATTTCAAAGAGAATGAGAAAAATAAAATCGAAAATTTAATCTTCTCAGATTCGCCTAAACAAATAGAGCGGATATATAAAATCTTAGAAGATCTCGACAAAACAGTTACCTTTATTCCTGTCCATAAAGGATTCAGAGAAGGATTTAGGGACGATGATGTCAAATTAGCCTGCTATACAGATCATCAAATTTTTGATCGATATTATAAGTACAAGCGAAAAAAAGGTTATGAAAAAAGTCAGGCCATCACGTTAAAAGATCTGCGAGATCTTAAACCAGGTGATTATATTACCCATATCGACCATGGTGTCGGAAAGTATGCTGGACTTGAGAAAGTGGAAGTCAATGGCAAATCTCAGGAAATGATCCGATTGAGTTATGCTGACAATGACCTTCTGTACGTAAACATCAACTCCTTAAATCGGATTTCCAAGTATTCAGGAAAAGAAGGTTCTATTCCAAAAATGAATAAACTGGGAACAGATGTATGGGACAAGCTAAAGAAAACCACAAAGAAAAAAGTCAAGGACATTGCCCGAGACTTGATCATGCTCTATGCGAAACGTAAAGCACAGACCGGTACGGCCTTTAGTCCAGATTCTTATTTACAGAATGAACTGGAAGCTTCTTTTATTTATGAAGACACACCAGATCAAGAAAAAGCTACTGCAGATGTAAAACGTGATATGGAATCGCCACATCCGATGGACCGTCTAGTATGTGGTGATGTTGGTTTTGGAAAAACGGAAATTGCTATAAGAGCAGCATTTAAAGCTGTTGCAGACAGCAAGCAGGTTGCAGTACTTGTACCAACAACGATTCTTGCACATCAGCATTACCGAACTTTTACTGAACGCCTCAAAGATCTACCGTGTACCATAGACTATATCAATAGATTTAAAACAGCAAAACAAATTAAAGAAACATTGGCAAAATTAGCTGAGGGGAAAATTGATATTATCATCGGTACTCATCGCCTAGTAAGTAAGGATGTTAAATTTAAAGATCTGGGCCTGATGATCATTGATGAAGAACAAAAATTTGGAGTCTCCGTTAAAGAAAAATTAAAACTATTACGTGCCAATGTCGATTCACTGACATTAACCGCAACCCCTATACCCCGTACATTACACTTTTCGCTGATGGGGGCGCGAGATTTGAGTTTAATCAACACGCCACCCCCCAATCGTCAACCTGTTCAAACAGAATTGCATGTATTCAATGAAACACTGATACAGGAAGCAGTATCCTTTGAACTGGAACGCGGTGGACAAGTGTTCTTTATTCACAACCGTGTTGCCGATCTTAAGCAACTAGGTGCTATGATTCAAAAATTAGTCCCTAATGCACGGGTAGGTATCGCGCATGGACAGCTTGAAGGTGATGATCTCGAAGATGTTATGCTTAAGTTTATCAATCACGATTTTGATGTATTGGTTGCCACAACCATTATCGAAGCCGGATTGGATATTCCCAATGCCAATACCATCATCATTAACCATGCGCATATGTTTGGTCTAAGCGATCTTCATCAGATGCGTGGACGTGTAGGTCGCTCAAATAAAAAATCATTCTGTTACCTGCTAAGCCCTCCATTATCTACACTTACGCCAGAGGCTTATAAACGATTATCAGCAATCGAAGAGTTTTCAGAATTAGGGGCAGGATTTAATGTCGCTATGCGCGATCTTGATATTCGTGGCTCAGGAAATTTATTAGGTGGAGAACAATCTGGGTTTATTGCCGAAATTGGTTTTGAGATGTATCATAAAATTCTTGATGAAGCAATTCAGGAATTAAAAGAAGACGAATTCTCAGATGTCTTTGCCGATGATAAAGACCACAAATATGTCTCCTTTACGCAGATCGACACCGATATGGAAGTATTGATACCTGATGAATATGTAACCAATATCAGTGAGCGATATAACCTATATACGGAAATATCGAAACTCGAAAATGAAGACCAACTGACAGATTTTGCAGTATCATTAGAAGACCGATTCGGTCCGATACCACATGAAGTCTTTGAATTGTTTAATACTTTGCGCCTACAATGGTTTGGAAAGCAGATTGGATTTGAAAAAATATCCTACAAGAAAAACACTTTAAAAGGATATTTCGTTAACAACCCAAAATCAACTTATTTCGAATCAGATCAATTTGGAAGAGTACTTGCTTTTGTTCAGCAGCACCCAGAGATTAGTAATTTAAAAGAAATCAAAAAGCAGCTTAGGCTGGCTTTAAGTAATGTGAATAGTATTAGTTATGCTTTAAAGCTTTTAAAAGAAATGGTATAATAGCATTTGTCATATGAGTACACGATCTAAAAAAGGTTTCTATTTAATGATAGAAACCTTTTTTAGATTATTCATTACAAAACAGATGTACCATCATCTGTTTTCACCTGTATTACGGTCAATTCCTTACCAAATTTCGCGAAATATTCTGGTGAGATCTTCTCGATAAGTGCGACAACAAAATCATTTTTCACAAGATTAATCGTGCAACCACCAAAACCACCCCCCATTTGTCTTGCCCCCAGCACCTCAGGAAACTGTTTGATAAAATCCACCAAATAATCTGACTCAGCACAGCTCACTTCATATTCTTGACTCAAACCATGATGTGACGCCAATAGATTTTGTCCTAATGCTTTTAAATTACCAGCTTTCAGATGCTCACATGCCTCATGCACGCGTTCGCTTTCTTCAACGACAAAACGTGTTTTTGTATATACTTCAGCATCTCTATCTTTCACAATTTCATCCAACATCGAAACCGACACATCACGCATATTGACAACTTCAGGATATTTTTCCTTAACCCAATCAATAGCTTGCTTGCATTGTTCCACACGCTTGTTATACGCAGTATCTCCTAATGCATGTTTTACATTTGTATTCAGTAAAATGATTGTATAACCATCCAATATCAGAGGAACATATTCATATTCTAAAGAACGGCAATCGAGCTTTAATACCTGATCCTTTTTACCAAACGTTGAAGCAAACTGATCCATAATACCGCATTTTACTCCTGCATAAGTATGCTCGGCCAATTGTCCAATTTTTGGAATCTCCAAACGTGGAATATTTAACTCAAAAAGCTCACTTAAAGCTAAAGTCGTAGCACATTCTACAGCGGCAGAAGAAGATAGACCTGCTCCTAAGGGAACATCACCATCGATATAAAGATTAAATCCACCAACCAATAAACCCCTTTTCTGGATTTGATCAACAACCCCCAAGATATAGTTAGGCCAATGTAAATCTGTTGGTGCAATAGCATTTAAACTGATCTCGTAGACGGCCTTGTAATCTTCGGCATATAAAGAGATCAACTCATCATCTCTTTTAGATACAGCAATATATACCGCTTTATCGATAGCCGCTGGCAGCACAAACCCGTCATTATAATCGGTATGCTCTCCTATGATATTAATTCTACCTGGGGACCGTACAATAATAGGCTCAGCTTGAAAAATGGATGTAAATTTATTCTGTATAGATTCTTTAGTAATCATAAATTAAACGTTTTTATAATGAGTCGTTGAGCAGTTTCTTAATTGTTGAGCTGCAAATTCGGGCGTAATATCACGCTGTGGATTTGCCAGCATTTCATAACCTACCATAAATTTCTTAACCGTAGCAGAACGTAACAATGGTGGGTAAAAATGCATATGCCAGTGCCATTCCGGAAAGTCTCCACTATTCACCGGAGCTTGATGCATACCCGCAGAATAAGGAAATGATGTATTAAATAAGTTGTCGTAGCGTGTTGTCAACAATTTCAAAATTGAGGCCAGCTGTTCTTTCTCCTGATCTGTGAAAGCTAATATATTCTGTACAGGTCTTTTACTTACGATCATCGTCTCATACGGCCATGATGCCCAAAATGGAACTAACGCAACAAAACTGTCATTCTCTTCTATAATACGTTCATTTTTTCTCAATTCTGCTTGAACATATGCACTTAGCATGGTAACACCATGATTGTCAAAATATGTCTTTTGATTTTTCGACTCCTTCTGAAGTTCCACAGGAACATGATTTTGTGACCAGATCTGACCATGTGGATGCGGGTTGCTACACCCCATTATAGCACCCTTATTTTCAAATATTTGAATATACTTTATCCACTCATGTTCAGCCAAAGCAGTAAACTCCTTTTGCCAAACATCTACTACCGCTTTTATTGCCAGAACTGACATTTCTGGAAGTGTCAGATCATGTCGTGGAGAAAAGGCGATAACTTTACAAATACCTTTTTCAGATTCCGCAATAAAAAGCTCATCTTCATTGATATCTGCCGTAGGCGTATCCTTCAAGAGTGCAGAAAAATCATTTACAAATACAAAACTCTCTTTATAATCGGGATTAACATCTCCATCAGCCCGTTCGTTCGTCGGACACAAATAACACTTCGGGTCGTATGATGGTCGTTGTTCTTGATTGTCATCTTCGACTTGTCCTTGCCATGGCCTTTTACTTCGATGTGGAGAAACGAGCACACGTTCACCAGTAAGTATATTCAACCGGGTATGAGGATCCGAATTAATTTCGAATGTTTGTTGCATGGTCTAATTTTTATTTCATAATTTTTGATCGTTAAAGATAGTAATTAGACTGTTAAAGAAAATGACAATGACAATAAAAAAATAAGCACTCGATTGAGTGCTTATTTTTTTTATTGTCATCAGCTAACATGTAGGAGAAGCATATTTAAATACCACATCCCTTATAAATGTTATTCTTTAATTATACGCGTGCTTTCGGATCATTCCCTTTTATAAGTTCAAAAATGGTGATCTCAGGCAATATTCCTACTCGACCCGGGTAACCTAAGAATCCATAGCCCACATTTACATAAAGTTGCTTATTGTTTTTTTCTCTATATAAACCGGCCCATTCTTTATACACATATTTTGCAGGACTCCATTGAACATTCTTAAGCCGAACACCAAACTGCATACCGTGTGTGTGCCCCGCGAACATGACGTCGATATCTGTATCTAGCACCTGAGCCCGCCAGTGCGAAGGATCGTGGGAAAGAAGTAATTTAACAGACTGTTCTTCTGCACCCAACAAAGCTTTTTGCAAATCGCCGTGCTTAGGGAATCGGCCGGTACCCCAGTTCTGTACACCAACAATAGCCAATTCTTCATTGTTAACTTTCAAAATCCGATTCTCATCATTCAAAAGATCCCAGCCCATTACTTTATGTGTCTCAATCAAGTCCTGAAGATTTTTTCTTTTGGCCGCTGAATCCTCTTTCCCAAAATAATAATCACCATAATCATGATTTCCTAAACTTGAGAATACACCTAAATCAGCCTTTACCCTTGAAAATATATCTTGATAATCACGCATTTCTGAAGCGACATTATTAACTAAATCACCAGTAAAAAAAATAGCATCTGGTTTTTCATTCAGTAATAAGTCAACTCCACCATTTACGGCTTTTCTATTATAAAAAGAACCCGAATGCACATCAGAAATTTGTCCAATCTTCATCCCGTGAAAAGCTGCTGGCAAATTTGGCAAGTATAACTTTTGACGACGCACACGATAATCATACGCTCCCGAAATAATTCCCCAGCTTAAAGGCACCAATGGCGACGCACCAACCAAAATCCCCGCCTTTGTTAAGAAATCTGACCTTGTGATCCCTTTAACTGGCTCTTCAGCGATTGGCATTTCCAACACATTGACCGCTTGTTTGATCGTTTTTTTCGGGGTCAACAGTCTCGTTAGCCAAAGTCCTCCTCTCCTCAAATCATCCAGAATGAGAACAAAGAAAAAGAAGAATTTAGAAGCTGCTGTGAGAAAAAAAGCAACTAAAAAAACGGAACGAACTAGTAGTGGAATATTAAATTTAAAGGAAATGATAACTCCTAGAGAAAGCAAAATTGAATAACCCCACCAAAGAATCCCAAAAGTTTTAGTCTTTGCAAACTTGATCTTTGTTGCCTTTAATGCAAAAAAGATATAAAAGTCCAATAGAAGAAGTACAATTACATTTACTATTAACATCGTATTTTTAAGTTAGTATTAAGCATTCAAAGCCAAGCGCTTCAATGCTTCAATCCACTTAGGATCACCGTTTAGACTTTCAACCAATTGAACCTCTTCACCTCCCAAATGCTTAAACTCATTAGCATATTCCACGCCAATTTCATCTATTGTTTCAATACAATCGGCAACAAATGCTGGACTAAATACCAATAATTTCTTCTTGCCTTTTTGTGCCAAGTCCTCTAATAAACTTGACGTATAAGGTTGAATCCAAGGTTCTTTGCCTAATCTCGATTGAAAACAGATGCTATATTGCTCCTTTTCAAGACCTAATTCTTGCGCAATTGCTCTTGTAGTTGCATGACATTGTGACAGATAACAAAAAGAATTGACCGTATTTTTACACGAATCACAACCATCCTCCGGACAACTTAACTGCCTGGTTGGATCAACTTTCCCCAATTGACGTACAGGAAGCCCGTGATAACTAAATACAATATGGTCAAAATGAGCAATATCATGCTGTCTTGCATGATCTGCAAAGGTTTCAATCATGAGTGGCTCTTGACAATAACTACTTACAAAACTCATATTCGGTAAATAATTCCATTTACGAATCAGTTCCATCACGCGGTCAATAACAGATCCACTGGTCGCAGATGCATATTGCGGAAATAAAGGAATAACACGAATCGAATCCAGAAGCATTCCCTCCATATTTTTTAAAGCATTTTCAATAGAAGGACTCTGGTAACGCATGGCCAATTCGACATGATAATCCTCCCCTAAAGAATCCTGCAAGAGATCACGCTGTATAATGCTGTAATGCATCAAAGGAGAACCTGTTTCCTTATCCCAGATTGTTTCATAAATTTTAGCAGACTTCGGAGCACGAGTAGGAGCTATGATTCCCCTAACTAAAAGTGTTCTATTGATATATGGAATATCAATTACCCTTCCGTCCATTAAAAATTCTGTTAAATATTTTCTTACATCTGATGTGGCAGGACTATCCGGAGTCCCCAGTTGAACTAATAAAATTCCTTTGGTAGCTTTCTTACTCATTTGAAACAAAAGTATGAAAATTAGATCGTAGATATTGCTATCTACGACAATATGAAATATTTATGACGCGTAATTGTGAGGTTATATTGCTTCTAAGTAAGCTTTGACTTCTTTCATCAGCCACATAGGTGTTGAGGTCGCTCCACAAATACCCACACGATCGCCTTCTTTGAAAACTGTTACATCAATCTCTCCAACTTCTGAAACAAAATAAGTATCAGGATTTTCTTTTAAGCAAACTTCAAAAAGAACTTTACCATTGGAAGATTTTTTACCCGAAACAAAAACAATTTTGTCATACATCTTGGCGAAGTGTACCAGATCTTCGTAACGATTAGAAACTTGGCGACAAATGGTATCGTTTGCTTTTACTTCATAGCCTCTCTTGATCAACTCATCTTTGATCTGATAAAACTTATCTACACTCTTCGTCGTTTGGCTATAAAGTGTAAAGGATGCTGGCAAGTCGGCATCATCCAACTCAGCAATATCCTGAAAAACTAAAGCTTCATCATTAGTTTGTCCCTGCAAACCAACAACCTCAGCATGGCCATGCTTCCCAAAGATGAGGATCTTCTCATCCTGATCAAAAGAAGTTTTAATTCTATTTTGCAACTTGAGAACAACGGGGCACGATGCATCAATTAGCGTAATATTATTCTCTAGAGCGATCTTATAAGTTTCTGGAGCTTCACCATGTGCACGGATAAGGACTTTTTCATGTTGTAAAGTGGGAAGAACATCATGAGCAATGATCCGCAAACCCTTTGCTTTTAGTCGAGCAACTTCTTCATCATTATGTACAATATCGCCTAGACAGTACAAATAACCATCTTCCTCAAGAATTTCCTCAGCCATGTCTATTGCATAGACTACACCAAAGCAAAAACCGGAATCCTTATCAATATCAACTGTTAGATTTAATGCCATAATAGTACAAAGTTAATCATTTCTAGACACGCAAAGAAAATACTTTTTATCAAAGAAAAAGTTACATAAAAATAGTCGTAATGATAATATAATATGCTTATCTTTCAGTTATTGGTGGAAATCATTACTTTTGCAAAAAAAATAACATTAATGGCAACTAACAGAACTTTTACGATGATCAAACCAGATGCAGTAGCAAATGGTCACATCGGCGCTATTTTGAATGATATTATTGCTGGTGGTTTCAAAATCGTAGCAATGAAATATATTCAATTGACTACAGAAACAGCGGGTGCTTTTTACGCAGTACACAGCGCGCGTCCTTTCTACGGAGAATTAGTAAACTTTATGACTTCAGGTCCTATTGTTGCTGTTATCTTGGAGAAAGAAAATGCAATTGAAGATTTCCGTACTTTAATCGGTGCTACTAACCCTGCTGAAGCTGCAGAAGGTACCATCCGTAACAAATATGCAAAATCTATCGATGCTAATGCGGTTCATGGTTCTGATTCAGATGAAAACGCTCAAATCGAAGGTGCATTTTTCTTTTCTCAATTCGAGAGATTTTAGTCTTAATCAAATCATATAAAAAAGGCTTGCAATAGTATTATTGCAAGCCTTTTTTATATCTAAAAACCTCGTTTCCCAAGATACTCATTCTCTTTAGCCGTCATCAACGTTTTATCTTCGGGTTTTTTATCATGGTATCCACATAAATGTAATACGCCATGCATAATCACGCGCTGTAACTCATCTTTACTATCAACTTTAAATTTAGCAGCATTTTCTGTAATACGCTCAACACTGATAAATATATCACCAGCAATCACATCATCATCTTCCGAGGAGTCAAAAGTAACAACATCTGTATAAGTATCATGATTCAAATACTGCTTATTAATTTCCAATAAATAAGCATCTGAACATAAGATAAAGCTTAGTTCACCAACACGTTTAAATCCTTCAGCCTTGATTGTATCCACAATCCACTGACGAATTTTTGCCTTTTCCTTTAATTTAAAATCAATATCTTCTACAAAGAATAGAATATCTTTTAATGCCATATTAAAATGCTTTAGTTTCCATATATGTCTGCAAGATCAAGGTTGCTGATATGGTATCCACAATACCCTTTTCTTGTCTTTTATTTTTTTTCTTACCGCTTTGAGCGATAACAGCAGCGGCCATTTTTGACGTAAACCGTTCGTCTATTTCAATAATAGGGATCAAAGGGTATGTTTTCTTTAACCGTCTTGCAAATCCTAAAATATGAATCGCAGACTCCGAATCCGTCCCGTCCATTTGCAAAGGCTTGCCCAATACAAACGTCTCCACCTGCTCTGTTTTAAAATAATCTTCTAAGAACTCCCAAATTTTATCCGGATGCACCGTCGTTAATGCTGTTGCAATTATTTGCATCGGATCTGTCACTGCAATACCGATCCTTTTTGTTCCATAATCAAAAGCCATTAATCTCATAACGATGCCTATCTTAAATATTTTGACAAAAATACGATTCTGTTTCTGTAAAATAGATTCCCTATTGATCAAAAAAAATCTATAAATTTGCTAGACTTTAAATTAAAATGAATGAAATACACCATATTAATTGGGCTTTTCTTAATGACTGTAAGTATAAAAGCAAATGCTCAAGATTACCAGGCGCTTATTCTAAAAGATCGCCAAGAAAAAGCTTTGAGTCTCTCCAAGTCAAAATTCGGTCCTTTACCGGCAGACCAGGTACAGTTTTTAGATTATTTCCCAGTAGATAAAGCATACCAAGTGACGGCGGACGTTACCTTATTAATAGGAGAAGAAACGTTCAAAATGCCCACTTACGATGGAACTAGCAACCCCTATAAACGTTATGCTATTTTAAATTTCACTTTAAACAATAAACCCTATCAACTGACAGTTTATCAAAGTGCGGCGCTATTTCAAAATCCACAATACAAAAACCACCTCTTTCTACCCTTTTTAGATTTAACAAACGGTCAGGAAAGCTATAGTGGAGGACGTTATATTGATTTATCAACGGAGGACATCATAAATGGCAAAGCAACTATAGATTTTAATACCGCTTACAACCCTTACTGTGCGTACAGCAATGGCTATCGCTGCCCTGTACCACCTCAAGAAAACATTTTAGAGACAAAGATTATGGCAGGAGAAAAAGCTTTTCATAAACAAAAAAACGAAAGACCAGTAGATATTCAGGCAGGACAAAATTTTAGCGCAGATGATCTTAAGATCATCAATAATGGTACAGAAACAGAAAAATTACGTGTGCTACAAATTACAAATGAGAAAGATCTGACTGTATTAACGACCACTTCTGTTGACCTTAAATTTGATGACCCATCGATCGCAATCTTAGAAAAAAGAATGTTTAGCACAGTCCAAGATCCAGAGCATGCTGGCGTTGGCATCGCGGCCCCGCAAATAGGAATAAATAAAAACTTAATTGTTGTACAACGATTTGATAAAGTAGGTGAACCTTTTGAAAGTTACATTAACCCTAAAATTATTTGGCGATCAAAATTCATCAGAAAGGGAGTTGAAGGATGCTTATCAATACCTGATCGTCGGGAAGAGGTACTTCGCAGTAATACCATCCGCTTACAATATATTAGTAAAGAAGGCAAAATAAAGGAGGAAAATATTGAGGGGTTTACTGCCGTTATTTTTCAGCATGAAGTAGATCATTTATATGGAATACTTTACCCAGACCGTGTGGAAGAGGCTCAAAAAGAAGAATTTGAACCCCTAAGTGATAAAATGCAGTTTTATATTAAGCCAAATACGTTACGCCCTTAATAAAAAAATGGATCGCTATGGATCTTATTAAAAATATCCATAGCGATCCATTGTTACTTGAGCATCACCGATTGGCATACAATCATAAATTTCTCCTTTACCATAGAGATCTGCTTGATAAAAGAAAAATATTTTGCAAAATGAATTAATTCAATAGCTATGACTTATTATCCCTAGCTATTAATTCAAACGATCTAAGTCCTGTTAGAAAAGGCAATGACCCTATAGCAACAAATACATTTCCTACCACCTGTATTTGGTAAATCGTAAACAAATGACCTCCCTTCATGACAGTTGAAACAACTTACTATCTAATAGGGATCATCTTATAATTTCCTTAAGTTTTTATAGTGTGATAATAGAGGGTTTGTAGAGGGTTCATAGAGGTAAAGCTCTATAAATCCTCTACAAACCCTGCCTTTAAGCTATTAAATATTCCTACTAAAATCTAACAAGATTCAAAGGTGTCTCTCATAAGATTCCCAGCAAATCTATATGTCTATCTAAGAGAGGTAATGCGTCCAAAACTTAAGACAAAAAAAAGAGCATAAAATCTATTTATGCTCTTTTTTTCAATCTTCATCGCATCAAAGCTACTGATTGAAAATAGATATTTTTTAATGTGACAAGGTAGGTAGCCTAACGGGCGATCATCTTGATTTCAAATAGCGTATTCCAAAGTTTTCCAGTGACAAACAATCTTTTACCTGCTTGATCATAGGCGATACCATTCAACTCATTATCGTATTGTGCATGCTGATAGATCCCAACTAAATTAATTCGACCTTCTACGATTCCAGTTTCAGGATTTATAATAGCAATAACATCCTTTTCATATACATTGGCATACACTTTACCATCAATATACTCCAGTTCATTTAGAAAATTCACCTGACCATTTTCGTCATAAACATCAACAGAACTCATTTCTTGCTGTGTATTCGGATCTAAAAAATATAATTTATTGGATCCATCAGACTTAATTAATCTTTTGCCATCGTAGGTTAAGCCCCAACCTTCTTTACTATCCTTATAAGGAAAAGTTTTCTCCAGTTCAAAACTTGATTTATTAAGAACAAAACCTTCCATATTTTTCCATGTCAACATCACGATTTTATCTCCCATGATGGTCATTCCTTCACCAAAATATTTTTCTGAATCAAACTCTTTTTTCTGTAGCACTTTACCAGTTTTTAAGTCAACGCGTCTCAAGGAGGTAAGTGTACCTCCGCCACTACCTGTTGACTCATACAAAAACCCATTTTCATATTGTAACCCTTGGGTAAATGCTGTCGTATCATGTGGAAATTTATTGACAATTTCGAACCCATATTCTTTTGGAGCTGGTGGCACTATAGTGATGTATGCGTTTGCACTATCAATACTTGTTCCTTGATATACCTTTGCAGAAATATTGCGTGTACCCAAGGCTAAGTTCTTACTGTCTACCTGCACTGCAGAAGTATCTTTTCCAGAAGCAACCATCTTATCATCGATATAATATACAACCGAGTCCAGATCAGGTGAATTAAATTTGAGCTGAAATTGAATTGGATCACCTAGCTGAATTGATTGGCTAGCATCGGGTTTAGCAAACTCCAGTTTACCTGACTTCTTCGTTTTACAGGCACTTAAACCAAGTACTAAACCTAAGAGGATATAGGTTGTTTTTTTCATATTAAATCTACTTTTATTCATTCCAAAACGCATCTTTGATGTGTTCTAATTGTATGTTATCTTTATCTGTGATGAGAACTGATATAATGTCAAAGCGAATTTCTCCAGTCACATCATATTTTTTCAAATATACATCTGCAGCTCTTGTCAATTTTCGTTTCTTCTGCCAGTCAACAAACTCAAACGGTTCTCCGTAATCAAGCTTACGACGAGTTTTTACCTCAACAAAAACTAAAATACCGGCATCTCTGACTATCAAATCTACTTCTAAATTCTTATATCGCCAATTTCTTAACAAAATTTCACACCCTAAATCCTGCAGAAATTTTTCCGCATAAGACTCTCCTAATTTGCCGAATTCAAGATGCTTGGCCATACTTTACTTGACTACGGTATTTCCGAGTAATCCTCCTAACATCTTCTCGGCATCTTTAAGTTTTTGATATTTGAAAATTAAAACTTCGACATTCGCGTCATCCTTTTCCGTCTTTAGCTCTTCACGGATCTTGACCATTTCACGGGTTATTTTACGTTTTTTGATGCGGTAAATCGAAGTGATAACAAGCACTTTTAAATGCTCATATTCTTGAGTTACATAGATTTTACGTTTATCATCATTCCAGTTTTCACTCAGATTGTACTTGGACGCAACACAGTTAATAGCAAGCTCAGCAACAGCAGCGTCTTGATTAGAGTAAAACTGCTTAGCCTCCGGTATTTCAAATTTTTCAACCGCCTCACGATAAACATTTAAGATAAAAGCTGCGGCCTTGTCCTCAAAATTGACATCAGCGATATTACTTAGTAAAACCCCTGCTACTGGTATATCTCCGTCCCCTTCCCAGGTCGCCAGATAGTCGCCATAATTGATAAGAATCCGTATAATTTCACGTTCTTGAAGTATTTCTGAAGTAATCTGCTGCGCAGGTGTCTCTGGTGCCAGCGGCGCGGCACCACCTCTTTCTTCATCGGTCATGAAAAAATCTGCAGGAGGTCCATCCATTGGTGGAGCCCCTGCCCCCATAACCGGAGTACTCTTCTTAGTGAAATCCTTATCTGCTTTCTTAGATTTTGAAATTCGGATCTTATTTAATTCTGAAAGTAAGATTCGCTCTTCAATATCCAATAAATTACTGCACTCCCGTATAAAAACTGAAACTTTAATTTCATCCGGAATCAATGCGATACTCTCAACGACATCACGGATCACCTCTGCCCTTTTTATCGGATCATTATTGGTATCGCGAAGTAAAATTCTAGTTTTATAAAAAATAAAATCTTGTTGATTCTCTTTGATATAGGACTTAAATACGGAAGAACCATAAGTCTTTACATACGAATCGGGATCATTACCATCTGGGAAAAGCAAAATCTTAACATTCAAACCTTCCTCCAGCAACATATCCGTTCCCCGAAGAGAAGCTTTAATCCCAGCTTCATCTCCATCATAAAGAATTGTTACATTTTTTGTGAAGCGCGCAATAAGTCGAATCTGTGCTGTCGTCAATGATGTACCTGATGAAGATACCACATTTTCTACACCTGCTTGATGGGTAGATATTACATCTGCATATCCTTCTACCAAATAGCAGTTATCCTCCTCCATAATTGCTTTTTTCGCAAAATTGAGTCCATAAAGCACATCTGACTTATGGTAGATATCACTCTCTGGTGAGTTTACATATTTGGGAACTTTCTTATCTGTCTTTAATGTCCTTCCTCCGAAACCGATTACTCTTCCAGTCAAATTATGGATAGGAAACATAACACGTCCGCGGAAACGATCGTATAAGCTTTTATCATCGCGCTCGATCGCAAGCCCAATTTCCTTCAGATAGTCGGGATGAAAACCCGCTTTGGTCGCTGCATCAACAAGTGCAGTCCAATTATCGGGGGAATAGCCCAATTCAAATTTTTTGATGATATCTTCCCGATAGCCACGTTCCTTAAAGTAGTGCAGGCCAATAACCTGCCCCATCTCTGTGGTCCACATTTCATCTTTGAAAAATTTACTGGCCCATGCGCTCAACACATATAAACTTTCTCTCTTATCTTGAGCCGCTAACTGTGCTGGCGAGCGTTCAACCTCTTCAACCTCTATACTGTATTTATTAGCGAGGTATTTAATGCCTTCCGGATAAGAAAATTTCTCTAGTTCCATCACGAACTTCAACGAATCTCCTCCAACCCCACATCCAAAACATTTATAGATTCCTTTGGAAACAGAAACGTGAAAAGATGGCGTCTTCTCATGATGAAAAGGACAGTTACCAATAAGCGATGTACCCCTCTTTTTCAAGTCTACAAAATCACCTACAACCTCCTCTATTCGAGCAGCATCCAACACCTTATCTATTATCTCTTGCTTGATCAATTTCGTATCCTTTTATAATCAGTAAATTTAATAAATATATAAGCAATTACAACATCAAATTCATCGGCATTTCTGCTATCCAAACTAAATATTTTACTATTTTTGCAATACCATAAGAATGCTGAAATAGAAAGCTATGTCATTTAATATCAAAAAAATCTGTTGTATCGGTGCTGGATATGTAGGCGGACCGACGATGTCTGTTGTTGCCCAACAATGTCCTCATATCCAAATCACCATTGTTGATGTCAATGTCGAACGTATTGCGGCCTGGAATGACGAAAATTTGGATAACCTTCCGGTCTACGAACCAGGGCTGACAGCGATTGTCGCTGAGGCAAGGGGTCGTAATCTATTTTTCTCTACTGATGTTGATAAAGCTATAGATGAAGCAGATATGATTTTTATTTCTGTCAATACCCCTACCAAAAACTACGGCAAAGGAAAAGGGATGGCTGCTGATCTCAAATACATTGAATTATGTGCGAGACAAATTGCTTCTGTTGCAAAAACAGATAAGATTATTGTCGAAAAATCTACTTTACCTGTGCGTACTGCAGCAGCATTAAAAAGTATTCTCGACCATACAGGCAATGGTGTTAATTTTCATATCCTATCCAATCCAGAATTTTTAGCCGAAGGTACTGCTATTCAAGACTTATTAGCCCCGGACCGCGTGTTAATTGGTGGAGAAAATCAAGAAGCAATTGATACGCTCGTAAAAATTTACCAAAATTGGGTTCCTGACACTAACATTTTGACGACTAACTTATGGTCTTCGGAATTATCTAAATTGACGGCAAATGCCTTTTTGGCACAACGCGTTTCATCGATAAATTCGATCTCTGAACTCTGCGAAAAAACAGGTGCCAATGTGGATGAAGTTTCTAAAGCAATTGGCATGGATACCCGTATTGGTTCAAAATTTTTAAAGGCATCTGTTGGGTTTGGCGGTTCCTGTTTTCAAAAGGATATTTTAAACCTTGTGTATATTGCAAGAAGTTATGGTCTGAATGAAGTCGCAGATTATTGGGATCAGGTCATCATCATGAATGATCACCAAAAACAGCGCTTTGCAGATAATATCATCCAAACTTTGTACAATACAGTATCAGGAAAGAAAATTACATTCTTGGGATGGGCTTTTAAAAAGGATACAAATGACACTAGAGAATCTGCAGCTATTTACGTTGCTGATTACTTATTAAGTGAACAAGCTGAAATCACGATATACGACCCTAAAGTCACAGCCGAACGTATCTACGCTGATCTCGATTATTTAAATACAAGAAGTCCTGAAGAAAATAGAGCACTTGTAAAGGTCGTAAATGATCCCATTCAGGCATGCCAAGACGCCCATGCTATTGCTGTGTTAACGGAATGGGAGGAGTTTAAAAACTATGACTGGTACACCATAAAACACCAAATGAAACGACCCGCTTTTATATTTGATGGCAGAAAACTGTTAAACAGAAAGTACCTGGAAGATCTAGGATTTAAATATTATGCTATCGGTGAATAAGTCTATGCATTTCTGTAATAAAAAAAGGGTTGTTTGAAAACAACCCTTTTTTATTTACCAATTTTTTATGTATTGGGTTCGAGAGAAGTCCGAATATTATTTATTTGATTCGTATATAAATTAACATCGGACTTTAATAGTGCCTGTAAAGCCTTTTAAAAGAATAGAAGAAGAAAGTGGAAAAGGCCTACAGGACTTTTTATCTTTAGCTGGACATCATCTGATATATTTCGCTCATGTAAGTGGATTCTGACAGTGCATCCGAAAAATCATTCCATTCGGTTTCATTAAAAACAAAAACAATTTCTGGACAAGGTGTATCAATCAATACGCGCATATCACCATCAGGAAAGCTAAAATAGTTCCCTTTCACATTACTTCTCATCGTTGCGGAAACAAAGGACTCAAACTGAAGATAACCTAAACTTAATAGGAAAGAGTCTTGCCAGATATAAAATGTTTTACACTTCGTGCAATAACTGATATGAGATTTGCCTTTATGGCTGAGAACGACTGATTGACACATATGATTCGCTTTATTTAAAACATGACACCTTGTATGTATTTAGACTAATTATAAATAATAATCAAATGTAAAGATTAATTCCGAATCTGACGAATAAAAAAACAAAAAAAGGAGCAAAAATAATTTTGCTCCTTTTTTTGTGTTTAATTCAAGCCACGCTTAATTAACAAATATTTCGGATCTGGATCCGCTCCTCTAAATGTTTTATACATTTGTGCAGGATCTCCTGTATTTCCTTTTTCTAAGATATTACGACGAAATGAATCTGCTGTTGGCTGATCATACAATGACTTTTCTTTAAAAGCTGCAAAAGCATCTGAGTCTAATACCTCCGACCAGATATAGGCATAATAGCCCGCCGAGTACCCACTGGCAAAAATATGTTGGAAATAGGTACTTCTGTAACGTGGTATTATTGCATCAATTAAACCAATCTTCTTCATAGCTCCTTTTTCAAAATCATTGATATCTCCAGTAATAGGTGATGTCGTTGCATGATAGTTCATATCTAATAAAGAAGCTGCCAAATACTCTACAGTCGCGAAACCTTGATCAAACGTTCCAGCCTTCTCCATTTTAGCAATTAAAGAATCTGGAATTGCTTCTTTAGTTTTATAATGCTTTGCATATTCTTTCAATACTTGTGGATCTGCAGCCCAATTTTCCATAATCTGAGATGGGAGCTCTACAAAATCTCTTGAAACAGATGTTCCTGCTAGACTTTTATATTTTACATTCGATAATAAACCATGTAAAGCATGTCCAAATTCATGAAACAAAGTACTCGCTTCATCAAAAGTTAATAATGCCGGTTGGTCACCAACAGGTTTTGTGAAATTACAAACGATCGAGATTACAGGAGCATTACGCTTTCCTTCTGTTTTACTTTGATTACGGTAAGATGTCATCCATGCACCACTTCTTTTAGATTCGCGAGGAAAAAAATCGGCATATAATATACCTAAGTGAGAGCCATCTTTGTCTTTTACTTCGTACACCTCAACATCTTTTTGGTATACAGGAACGTTGTTTAAAGCAACGAACGTCAATCCATATAATTTATTAGCGACAGCAAATGCGCCTTCTCTTACTGTAGGCAAACTAAAGTAAGGTTTGATTTCATCTTCGTTTAATGCGAATCTTTTTTTACGGATAATCTCTGTATAGTATCTCCAGTCATAAGGGGCTACTTCAAAATTACCCCCCTCTGCTTTTATCTCTTTATTGATATCAGCAGCTTCGCCTTTTGCTTTATTAAGTGCCGGAGTCCATAATTTATTTAACAATGCATATACATTTGCGGGATTTTCAGCCATAGATTCTTCTAAAACAAACGCTGCATGAGATGCATAACCCAATAATTTAGCTTTTGCTAATCTAAGATTTGAAATCTTGCGTAAGTTTTCTTTATTATCAGTAGCATCATCATGATTTCCTTGTGTTTGGTATGCTTCCCAGATTTGTTTTCTTAATTCTCTGTTTTTAGCGTATTGCAAGAATGGCATAATAGAAGGATTCTGCAAAGTAAAAACCCATTTTCCTTCTTTACCCTTAGCTTTTGCATCTTCAGCAGCCGCTGATTTTAAAGCCTCTGATAGACCTTCTAATTGTGAAGCACTATCGACAACCAATTCAAAAGCTTTAGACTCAGTCATCAAATTCTGTCCGAATTGTAATGTTAATGACGATAATTCAGAATTAATTTTCTTCAATTTCTCTTTATCAGCATCTTTTAAGTTAACTCCCGCACGAACAAACGATTTATAGGTCTCTTCCAACAATTTATTATCTTCACTATCTAAACCTAACGATGATTTCTTAGACCAAACAGCTTTTACTCTTTCAAATAATTTCGCATTTAAAGAAATTTCATCATTATGTGCAGACATAATGGGCACTAATTCTTTAGCAATTGCTTTTATACTATCGTTAGTATTTGCCTGATTCAAATTATAAAAAACGGTAGATACATTACCCAATAATTTTCCAGCATTTTCTAATGCAACAATGGTATTGGCAAATGATGGATCTTCGGAATTATTTATAATTGTATCAATCTCTAAATTATGCACCTTAAGCGCTTCTTCAAAAGCGGGTTTAAAATGTTCATCTTTAATTTTATCAAATGGAGGAACATTAAATGGAGTATCGTATGCTAATAATAGCGGGTTATCTGTCATTTGTTTATTTTGTTCGCAACCAACAAAGGCTGTTGCCACAATTAAAAAAAATGGCAAAAGTCGTTTTTTCTTCATTATATATCTTTTTATTCTCGCAATAATTTGGGCAAAGTTACAAATATTTGTGTAAGTAATACTTTTTAGAAAGATCAAAATAAGTATTGTATATTTATCACAATATTGTAATAACCAGAAAAGTACTGAAACTATTTTATAATTTTGTTGTCTCATAGCATAAATCTTCATTAATGAATAATATCAATCATTTTTTCTTGTACTGCGCAGGTGTACATGAAGAGACATTAAAAAAATATCCGCAAGAACATAATAAGTATGTGGCTATTGGTGCTACCATTTTCTTCACGGGTCTTTTTGCCTCCCTTTCTGGTGGCTATGCTATGTATTTTGTTTTTAGTGGAACCTATCTAGATTGGCTTTTAGCAATTGTATTTGGTATCATATGGGGTCTAATGATCTTCAATATGGACCGTTATATTGTATTGAGTATTAATAAATCGAAAACAGGTGGCTTTCAATTCTTACAGGCTTTACCACGGATATTACTTGCCATATTAATTGGTATCGTTATTTCAAGACCTTTAGAGCTTAAAATTTTCGACAAAGAAATAAGAGAAAATTTAAAGACAACCTATATTGCCAATGAACGAGCTAAGATAGACAGTCTAAATATTATTTTTAACAAAAAATATACGTTTGATCTCACTCAACTTAAATCACTTACCACAGAAAGAGATTCCCTTGATGCAAGAATCAAAGCCGATCGACAAAAGCTCAACTTTGAAATCTTCGGTAATAAAACAACCGAAACATCTGGTGTAGTAGGATACGGACCATATGCAAAACGAAAAGAACTTGAATTAGAAAAATCAACAGTATATCTTGACAGTTTACGTAGCTCAATTATAGCTAAAGAGCGCTTAATACTTGACAAACAAAAAGCGGAAGGTATATTAAATCAAAAAGGGCTTTCAAATGCCAGTTTGGATAGCGCTGTTAATCTGGCTGGATTTGCTGACCGAAATTCAGCCCTTGGAAACCTTAAGTTTAAAGCTAACGGACAAGTGGATGAAGCAACTGCAAATGCGGTTACTTTCATCGGATTACTTTTTATTTTCCTTGAGTGTTTACCGGTATTCGTTAAGCTTCTTTCAGGAAGAGATGCTTATGATAAGGCGATCTACAATCAACGCATAATCGATGAATATGAATCGGATGCTTATACCGTTACGGAGAAAGCTGCTATAGACCATTTAAAAGATGCTTCTATCGATATATCGATCAATAAAAGACTTAAGAAAATGAACGAAGAAATAGAAGAAGAGGTTTAATCCTCTTCTTCTATTTCTTCATCCAAATATTTGGAATCAATTTGCTTATTTGCCTTAGCACCTAATTTCTTCAGATTCTCCACGCGCTTAATCACATTACCAGCGCCGAAAGATAGTTTTTTAGAAGCATCTTCATGGCTTTTCAATGCTTTTTGCAATTGTGCCTGTACTTGATCCATATCTGTTAAAAATCCGTGGAATTTGTCATAAAGTGCTCCGGCTTCCTTGGCAATTTCAATAACATTACGTGTCTGTCTTTCTTGTTTCCAGATACTAGCTATGGTACGTAAGGTTGCTAAAAGCGTAGATGGGCTTACAATTACGACCTTTCTATCCCATGCATCACTAAAAAGATCTGGTTTTTCGGAAACCGACATACTCAAAGCAGATTCTATCGGCATAAAGAGTAAGACAAAATCTGGAGATTCAATACCATACAATTCATGATAATTTTTTGCAGAAAGGTCTTTGACATGATTTTCCACAGATAAAATATGCTGTCTTGCAAAAACAGCACGATCGATATCATCTTCTGCATTTACCCAACGCTCGTAAGCTATCAAAGAAACTTTCGAATCGACAATCAGATGTTTATTTTCGGGCAAATCAATAATGGCATCGGGTTGCATTCGTCTCCCATCAATATCTGTAAATGATGCCTGCAATCTAAATTCACGATCCTTCACAAGCCCCGAGCGTTCCAGAACACGTTCTAAGATTACCTCGCCCCAATTTCCCTGTTTCTTTGCGTCACCTTTAAGAGCACGCGTCAAGTTGGTCGCTTCATCCTTAATCCGCAAACTTTGCTCCATCAGCTGTTGCACCACACCTTTCAAAGAGTTTCTTTCTGCGGCTTCCTGCGAATAAGTTTTATCCACTTTCTCTTCAAAAAGTTTGATTTTTTCTTTTAAAGGATCTAAGATCAATCCAATGGACTTCGAATTGGTTTCTGTAAATCGAAGTGTCTTTTCTTCTAAAATTTTATTGGCAATGACCTGAAACTCGGTATTAAATTGGCTTTTAATAGCAGCAATCTCCACTTTCTGCTCCTGAAACTTATCTTGCTGCGCCTCATAAAAAGAACGCGTGCTCTCTAAAGAACGTTCAACGATCAGTACATGCTCCCGTTCTTTTTCCAGTTCATCACGCAACATCGCCCGCTCTTGCAATAAACTCTGTTCACGTTGCTGCACTTTTGCCAGTTCTATTGCCATTAATTCCTTCTCCTGTCTCCACTGATTATCATCTTGATGTGAATCCTTCTTTTTCAAAGAAATTACAATTAGAACAACTAATAAAATGATAACGATAATAATATACACTGTTTCCATAAATTCACTTAACTAAATAAAAAATGGTCTTTTCAGACCATTAAAACTACTGTAACTTTTGATGAGTTCGCCACCAAAGGTCAGGCATTTCACCTGTAACAGCCATCTGATAGTCCTCATATCGACAAGGAACCAAATGATACCTTTCATTAACAGAACGTGACCCAAAATATGGAACTTGCATCCACCAGCGATCTGATTTTTTACTTTTAACAAATACCAATTCATGTTCCTCATTTTCCAGGGTCGTTCTATAGATAATATAAGACGATTTTGGTAATAAAGGGGTATCCTGCTTACGGTTATAAAAGCCATCTATAAAGCACCAGATCATCTGGGATACCAACATGGCTGTTTGCTGCATGGGATCATAAGATGGGTTAAATTCATAGAACCCGATTGAAGAACATTTATCTGACATCCCTGCGTAACGTGCAATCTGGCAGGCTTCATCGCCAAATAAACCATTTGGCATTGCATTCGCATTGCCCGAAGCTTCAGAAGCACGGATAGCTCCAATATCAAAACTAACCATATCAGCGGCTCGCACCAGCGGTTCAGATTGATCCATTCGACCGGCTATTGCACCGAGCCTAGTAGCATTGAAGAATAACTTATCGTACATATTCAACGATTCTTTACTTACCAAATAGGTCTGATATGCAATATTATTTAAATTAAATAAGTAATCGGGTTCGTGCAGAATAATATGGTTCAAATATGATCTTGAATCCAGTGCAACCTGTTCACCACTTTCCTGGTTCAGATCAAATCGACCATCTATTACGGCCACTTCCACCTTTTGCCCCAGATTTTGATAGCCTAAGTATTGTGCATAGGTCAGATCCTGACCACCACCAATTATTATGGGAACGATATCATCGGCTAATAATTCTTCCACAACTGCTCTAAGTGCTGCGTAAGTATCTTTTATCGTTGCCCCCTCTTTAATATTACCGAGATCAACAGCGTTGATTGCATAATCCCCTTGGTAAAGCTGATACAAATGTTTTCTTATCGCATCAGGAGATTTTGCACAGCCCTGATTATTAACAGCAGCACGATCTTCTTCTACGCCAATTATAGCCAATTGTGGCTTATCGTCTTTATCCCAAGTCGGAAATTGATTGTCATAAAAACGAACAACATTGCCAAGTTGCGAACGAAAAAATCCTTCTTCAGGAAATAGCTTTTGGGTAACAATCGGACTAAAAAAAACGGATAATGACATATGATGAATTTGTGTTGACGGTAATCAAAAATTAAAACCTTGCCTTAGACAAATATCCATTTATTAACTTACTTTTGAAAACATTATTTTTAACGTTATCTTTAACATGTGATATTAATAACAGGAGGAACCGGATTTTTAGGGGCTACATTGATCAAGCAATTGATCGATTTAGGAATTGATGTGATAGCTACGAAACGCTCAAACTCGATAATTCCAGAACAGCTATTATCATCGTCTTTAATCCAATGGATTGACGCTGATATTTGTAACTACTTTGATCTTGAAGAAGCATTCCAAAATATCACTGAGGTGTACCACTGTGCCGCTGTCGTATCTTACCAAAAACAAGATGCGGTGAACATGAAAAAAGTAAATGTTGAAGGGACCGCTTATGTTGTCAACCTTTGTCTAGCACATCAGGCCAGACTTGTTCATGTCAGTTCTGTTGCTGCATTAGGATCCAGTAAAAATCAAGCTCCTGTTAGTGAAAAAGACTATTGGGAATATGAGTCTTCGTTATCCAACTACGCAATTTCAAAATATGAAAGTGAAATGGAAGTTTGGAGAGGTATTGCGGAAGGTTTAAATGCTGTTATCGTAAATCCATCTGTTATCATTGGAGCTTCCTCTGGTGCAAAAGGTTCCGGTGCAATATTTTCATTAATCAATAAAGGATTAAAATACTACCCAACAGGTACTGTTGGTGTGGTTGATGTTGAAGATGTGGCTTCCATTATGCGCAATCTAATGGCACTAAAAAATATTTCAGGAGAGCGTTTTATTATCAACAATGTGAACCTCAGCAATAAGGAACTACTGGAGAAGGCAAGTGCCTTGATGGGTAAAGCAGCTCCTAAAATAGCAATCCCTCCTGCTGTACTGATGATCGCAGCTACGCTAGCGACTGCAGTTGCATCGATAAAAAAGGAAAAATCGACCCTTACAAAAGATAGCGCTAGGGCTTCTAGCGAGAAGCTAGCCTATACAGATGCAAAATTACAACAGGCATTAGCTTTTGAATATAAACCTTTAGAAACGACCTTAAAAGAGATAGCTGTACGCTATAACTGACAATAAATAATCTAATCCTAAACTCAAACTAAACCGTGAAAAATTATTACATCATTGATTTTGACAGTACCTTTACGCAAGTAGAGGCTTTGGACGAATTAGCAAAAATTTCGCTAGAACATCATCCTGACAGGGAAAAGATATATCTTGAAATTGAACGCTACACCAATCTTGCAATGGAGGGTAAACTTTCATTTCGTGAAGCATTAGCTGGTCGTGTCCAATTACTACAAGCAAATAAAAGTCATCTCGACAAACTTATTACACACCTGAAAAAGAAAGTCTCTACTTCATTCTCAAGAAATAGAGAGTTTTTTAAAAAAAATTCGGACACCGCTTGGATTGTATCTGGAGGATTTAAAGAGTTCATTACGCCAGTTGTTATTCCTTATAATATCAAAAAGGAAAATATCTACGCGAACACCTTTATATTTGATGAGCATGATAATATCATCGGATTTGACGAATCAAATCCTTTATCGGATGAAGGCGGTAAAGTAAAATTACTACAGGAATTAAAAATAGATGGTACTATTTACGGCATCGGTGATGGGTATTCTGATTTTCAATTAAAAGAATCCGGGCTTATTGAGAAATTCTTTGCATTTACTGAAAATATTTCCAGAAAAACTGTCACTGAAAAAGCGGATTTTATTACACCTAGTTTTGATGAATTTCTATATGTCAATAATTTACCCCGCGCTATTTCCTACCCTAAAAATCGGATTCTTTGTCTGATCGTCGGAGAGGTTCCTGAAATTGCTTCTCATATATTAAAAAGAGATGGATTTTCTGTGCGCACAAAAGACACTTTTGAAGAAAAGTATACAAAAGACGTCGGCATGCTTTTACTTGGAAAAGATATCTCTGTTTCTGAAGATCAATTATCCCGTGCCGATAAGCTCAAAACGATTGGCGTTTTAGGTGATGCAAAAAATCATCTTAACAAAGATATTTGCAATGCAAAAGGCATTGTTGTTTTTGATGACAAAAAAGACAAAAAGAGAAACGCCGAATTTATTCCGAGAAGAATGGCCGACTTCATTAATAATGGAGATACCTACATGAGTCGCAATTTTCCAAATCTATTGCTTCCTAAAGTAAAAGATGTTACACGTTTACTTCATATCCATAAAAATGTACCTGGTATCATGGCGCAGATTAATCTTGTCTATGCTCAAAATGATATCAATATCATATCTCAATTTCTGATGACTAAGGCTGATATAGGCTATGCTGTCACGGATATCAAAGGTGAATATGACCGGGATTTAATCAAACAACTTAAAAAAGTTCAGAATACCATAAAATTTCGAATTTTATATTAAAATAAAAGCGGGAACTTATAGTTCCCGCTTTTATTTTAATAATAATATATTGTTTTTGGTGTCACACAGACATCCAAAGGAATATCGTGCGGATCGATGTCCTCGATTATCGCTATAGGTTCAAAAAATGAAAGACCGACCTTTTTAACATCAGGTCTGCATAAAGATAAAAAGCGATCGTAATAACCTTTTCCATATCCAATCCGATTCCCAGCCTTATCTGAAATTAATAAGGGAACCAGCACCATGTCAATACTCTTTTCGTCAACATAAACTCCTTCTACCGGTTCGAGTATGCCCCATTGATTATGAGCTAATGCCAACTTATCATCATAAATATAATGACTCATCACATTAGACTGTAAATTCGATTTGGAGATAACAATTTGAATCTCCGGAAACTTTTCCTGCAAATATGAAATGAGTAGCAGCGTATTAGGTTCATGAAATTTCAGTATTGGCAAAAAGACATGACAAAATTTCACGTTTTGCCATTCCAAACGCTTTAAATTTTCTAACAGACCCAAATTTAGATCAATCTCTTCAGACGGAGCTAATCGCGATCTTAAATGCCGATAATATGTCCTGAGTTCATTTTTGGTCATCATAATAGAAAAAAAAACGGCCTTGCAGCTGGGTGCTAACAAGACCGAATAATCAACCTAAACCTAAATCTTAATATTATTTAACACGCTCGATGTAATCACCTGTTTGCGTATCAATTCTTACTTTATCTCCTTGATTAATAAAAAGAGGTACTTTAATTTCAACTCCAGTTTCCACTGTTGCATTTTTTAATGCATTTGTTGAAGTATCTCCCTTTACTGCAGGCTCTGTGTATGTTATTTCTAATTCAACACTTTTAGGAGCATGCGCCATAATTGCTTCATCACTTTCAAATGCTACAATTACGTTCATACCCTCTTTCAAGAATCGTGCCGAAGTTCCAAACAAGAACTTAGGGATATTAAACTGTTCGTAAGTGGTATTGTCCATTACAACGAAAAAGTCTCCCTCCTCATATAAATATTGATAATCGTTTGTTTCAACACGAGCAATCTCAACACTTTCGTCAACTCGAAAACGGTATTCTACTAATTTACCAGTTTTCACATTACGCATTCTCGCTTGATAGAAAGCACGTAAATTACCTGGTGTACGATGTATAAATTCCTCAACAGCGACTAACTCACCGTTGAATCTTAAAACATTTCCTGACTTAACGTCTGATGCTTTTGCCATGATTTAAACTTTTATAATTATTTTCTGAGTCACAAAACTACAAAATCTAATCTTTTAATAAAAATCTAATAATTATCAACTTTTATAATCTGAAATAGACAGGGTCTGGTCACAAAAATTATATTCCTTCTCTTGGTTGGAACAAATGATAAACAATCGATCTGCACGCTTTGTTTTATCAACCAATTCTAAGTACCATCCTTCACCTGCGGTATCCAAATTACTAGTTGGTTCATCCAATAACACGAAAGCAGAATCACTGCAACAAGCTAAAGCCAATTTGACACGTTGCTTCATTCCTGAGGAAAAAAATTTCAGTTCTTTGTCTATTGCATTTTCCAGGCCTAATAAGTGTACAACCTCAGGTTCACTATATCCGCTTAGATAATTCTTAAATTTAAAATGAAATTGTATTTGCTCTCGTAACGTAAATTCTTCTATTAATTCTACATAGGGCGTAGCGAGCGAAAGATATTGAAAAACCGACTCAACATCCACTGCTTTATCATTCATTTCATAATAAATACTTCCAGCGGAAGGCGCTAAACTTCCCGAAAGCACTTTTAACAAAGTGGACTTTCCTGAACCATTAGGTCCAAGTATGGCGTATGACTTTCCGGATTCAAACTCATATGTAATATGTTTAAAAATCCATTCCCGATTATAACGCCGACCTACATCTGTTAAAATAATTTTCAAATGATCTAAAATTAGACAGCCCTTTGATTAAATCCTTTAATAACACCTCGATTAGAGTTGCGGATAAAACCTAATATCTCGTCACGAATTTCAGTTGCCTGAAATTCAGCCTCAATGATCGCCGCCGCTTTTGTTAAATTTCTATTTTGAACAAATAGAACACGATAAATATTTTGAATTTCAGCAATCTGCTCTTCTGAGAAGCCTCTTCTCCTTAATCCAACAGAATTTATACCTGCATAAGAAATAGGCTCACGTGCCGCTTTGATAAACGGAGGTACATCTTTTCTTACTAATGTACCACCTGTCACGAAAGCATGCGATCCAATGGTACAGAATTGATGAACTGCTACCATACCTGCCAAAACTACATAATCTCCTACGGTAATATGTCCCGCTAGTGTACTGCTATTTGAAAATATGCAGTAATCACCGATTGTACAATCGTGTGCAATATGACTATATGCCTGAATAAGGCAATTTTTTCCAATTACTGTTTTAAATTTATCTTTTGTTCCTCTATTGATAGTAACGCATTCGCGAATAGTAGTATTATCCCCAATCTCAGCAGTTGTAATTTCACCGTCGAACTTCAAATCTTGAGGTTCACCTGAAATAACTGCTCCTGGATAAATTTTACAATTTTTACCAATACGTGCCCCATCCATAATTGTCACATTGGAACCGATCCACGTTCCCTCCCCAATAACTACATCCCTATGGATAGTAGCAAATGGTTCTACAACAACATTTTGAGCAATCTTTGCTTCTGGATGTATATAAGCTAACGGCTGTATCATCTCTACTATTATTTTACTTTCACAATCTGAGCCATTAACTCAGCTTCGCAAACAACTTTTTCACCTACCATAGCTACACCTTTCATTTTAGCAATGCCTCTGCGGATAGGTTCCGTCAAATCGCATCTAAAAATAATCGTGTCACCTGGACTTACCTGCACTTTAAATCGTGCGTTTTCAATTTTTAAAAATAACGTCAACCAGTTCTCCGGGTCAGGAACAGTATTCAATACTAGAATACCACCTGTCTGTGCCATCGCTTCAATTTGCAATACCCCAGGGAAAATTGGCGCCCCAGGAAAATGCCCCATGAACAAGTCTTCATTCATTGTAACATTTTTCAGGCCAACTACATGATTTTCTGTTAATTCTAATATTTTATCAACCATTAACATCGGTTGACGGTGAGGTAAAATCTTCATAATCTGCACTGTATCATATACAGGAGTCATATTTGGATCGTACACCTTAATCTTTTTTGTATTTTTATCCTTGCGGATTTGCTCTTTGATTTTCTTTGCAAAAGCAACGTTAGCGGCGTGACCAGGTCTTGCTGCCATAACATGTCCTTTCAATGGTCGACCAACTAAAGCGAGGTCACCCACCATATCTAATAACTTATGACGAGCGGGCTCATTCTGATGACGAAGCTGAATATTGCTCAAGATACCTTCTTTTGCAACAGTAACATCATCACGGTTGAACAAATGTGATAATTTCTTCAATTCCTCAGGAGATGTTTCTTTATCAACGATAACGATCGCATTGCTTAAATCGCCACCTTTGATCAAACCATTATCAACCAACATTTCTAATTCATGTAAAAAACAGAAAGTTCTTGAAGAAGATATTTCTTTTGAAAAATCTTCAATGGTATTAATAGCAGCATGCTGACTTCCTAATACAGGCGAATTAAAATCAATCATACACGTTAAACGGTAACCATCTAGTGGCATTGCCATGATTTCTACCTTACGTTCAGATTCTATATAATGTATGGCATGCTGAATTTCAAAATAATCACGATCAGCTTCTAACTCTTCGAAACCAGCTTCCTCAAATTTATCAATAAATATGGCTGAACTACCATCTAAAATAGGTACTTCGGGTCCATCAATTTCAATTAATACGTTATCAATCTGTAAACCTACCAGAGCAGCCATTAAGTGTTCAATAGTACTCACACTTGCGCCATTTTGAGAAATCGTTGTACCTCTCGATGTATCTGTGACATTATCAGCATCAACCAGTATTTCTGGCTGACCTTCTAAATCAATTCTTTTAAACTTATACCAATGATTTTCAGGAGCTTGCTTTATTGTCATAGATACAGTTTTACCTGTATGTAAACCGACTCCAGATATGACCACATCTTGCTTGATGGTTCTTTGTTTTACATTCATTTCTAACATATATTTAATCAAAAACGACCAAAAGGTTCTTTTAAGATTTCAAATTTTCCTTTAATAATCGCTCCAACTCCCTGACACGTTTTTCAAGATCAGGTAATTTCGCATAAATGACTTGCGATCTCATATTGGATTGAAAACCCAATACAGGGCTCCCCGCCCACTTTTTATTCGCTTCGGTAATCGATCTATTGATTCCGGCTTGAGCCTGTACCTGACTTTTGTCAGCAACAGTAATATGGCCTACAATACCAACCTGGCCACCCAAAATTACGTTTTCACCGATCTTACTACTTCCAGAAACACCCGTTTGAGCGGCAATTACAGTATTCTTTCCTAATTCTACATTATGGGCTATTTGAATCAAGTTGTCCAGTTTAACACCTTTATGTAATATTGTAGATCCCATTGTAGCACGGTCAATAACCGTATTGGCACCAATTTCGATATCGTCTTCAATAATCACGTTACCAATTTGAGGAACCTTAGCATAGGTACCATCATCCTGCGGAGCAAATCCAAAACCATCAGAACCAATTACAGTTCCAGAATGCACAGTAACATTATTTCCCAGCACACAATCTTGGTATATCTTAACGCCAGGAAATAAGGTCGTATTGTCACCGATAATCACATTATCACCAATATAAACCTGCGGGTAAATTTTAACATTTTTACCGATTTTTCCACCTTTGCCAATATAGACAAAAGCTCCGATATAACCATCCTCACCGATGGTAGTAGTATCATGTATATATGACGGTTCTTCTCTGCCTTTTCTATCCAGGCGAACTTCATTATAGATGTTCAATAATGTAGAAAATGCCGTATAAGCATTTTTTACGCGGATCAACGTTAAAGTTGATTTGGGGGCTGATAATAATTGTTGATCTTCATTAACAATTACAATAGAGGCATTAGTCTCATATAAAAATTGCTCATATTTAGGATTCGATAGAAATGAAAGATCCCCTAAAGAAGCTTCTTCTATTTTCGCTAAATTTGAAACTTCTACATCAGGATTCCCCTCTATCGATCCATTTAATAAGGATGCTATTTGTTGAGCAGTAAATTGCATGCTACAAAGCTATGTTTTTTTATTATATTTTAATTATTTTTTAGCTGGAATTGCTATATATCCAAGCTCTTTGGGATAACACAGTACAAACTTCTGCACTTTTTTTGCTAACGCCTCTAAATTCGACAAATCTGATGCTTCAGCAATATCGCTAATCTCACCTGTCTTCATCAATATCTTAATCGGGTCATTGTGGCTATCATAAGCACTGTTCTGAATTTCCTGGGTGAAAACGTAATATTGCAATTCGTCATCACTTACCTGAAAATATTCTTTAACGCGACGATAAACCTCATCCATCAATTCTTTTGAGAAAGGCATATTACTCATAATGGTCCGATACAATTCACGGCTCATCAATTTCTGACACATCATACGCAAAATAGAATCTTCATGATGGGCCCATGTCTTAATACCAGACATAATATCAGTATCATCCAAAAGTGTAAACCAGTCCAAGTGTAAAGCATCTTCTAAAAAATTGTTCTTATCAATTTTTTGAGTCAAAAACCAGTTAAACGCTGGTGTCGCAAACAATGCGTTGCCACTACTTGCTAATTGCTTTGCCCGTTGCAGTATTTTGATTAATAACTGTTCTGCGCCCACTACGGTTTTATGGAGATATACCTGCCAGTACATTAATCGACGCGCTATTAAAAACTTTTCAACCGAGTAAATTCCTTTTTCTTCAATAACGATCTGATCATCAACCACAGCTAACATAGCTATAATTCGATCATATGAAATAACGCCTTCTGATACTCCTGTGAAAAAGCTGTCTCTATTTAGATAATCCATTCTGTCAGCATCCAATTGACTGGAAACTAACTGATGGAAAAATTTTCGGTGATATTTATTATTAAAAATAGTAATGGCCAGATCAAGCTTTCCTCCGAACTCATTATTGATACGGTCCATTAAAAGAGAAGATAGTAACTCATGCGAAACCCCATCTATAATCGTATGTTCTAAAGAATGAGAAAAGGGACCATGGCCAATATCATGAAGCAAAATAGCCGCAAGTGCCGCCTCTTTCTCTTCTTCACTGATATCGACACCTTTACCTTTTAGCGTATCAATCGCCAACGACATCAAGTGCATAGCCCCTATCGCATGTTGAAAGCGGGTATGCAGCGCTCCAGGATACACCAAATGTGTCATACTGACTTGCTTAATATAGCGAAGTCGTTGCAGATAAGGATGCTGTATAAGCTCAAAAATCAATCCCGATGGAATGGAAACAAATCCATAGACAGGATCATTTAATATTTTTTTCTTATTCAATTTATGAATGCATTTCTTCTAACATATAGCGCCAAAACAATAGCTAACTTTAATTGTTCATCAAATGAGTTAAAGATGAGCCAGTTTATTTTCCTGTCCTAGGAGTTAAATTATAAATACAAATATAATTAGTTTAAGTGGTTAACAAGTGTTAAAAATAATAGGTAAAGCTCCTTTTTTATTTAAGTTCGTATAGTTTAAATGAAAATATCAAAAAAAAGTGATTATTACTCCAGCTACCTAAACACTAAAACAATTGGAATTTAATCGATTTTGATTATAGCAAATATTACAATATGCAAAAAACACATATACTTTGGGCTGATGATGAAATTGATTTTTTAAAACCTCATATACTCTTATTAGAAGAAAGAGGCTATAAAGTCAAAACAGTAAATAATGGAAATGATGCGGTGGATGCTTTTAAAGAAGGTGTTTTCGACCTAGTATTTTTAGATGAAAATATGCCGGGTTTAACAGGTTTAGAGACATTAGCAATCTTAAAATCCATTAATCCTACCGTACCTACTGTACTGGTCACAAAAAATGAAGAAGAACATGTCATGGAGGATGCCATAGGCTCTAAAATTGACGATTATCTTATAAAACCCGTTAATCCGAAGCAAATTCTCCTGACTATCAAAAAACTGACGGAAAACAAGAGACTTGTTAACGAGAAAACATCGATGGCATATCAACAGGACTTTAGAAACCTTGGTATGGTATTAAATGATGATCTGAATTATCAACAATGGTCCGAGGCATATAAAAAGCTGATCTATTGGGAGCTTTCGCTAGAGAAACTTGAAGATGCGGGCATGCATGAAATCTTGACAATGCAAAAATCGGAAGCAAATGTTCAATTCTGCAAATTTATAGAAAAGAACTACTTGAATTGGATGAAAGCTCCAGATCAAGCTCCAATACTTTCGCATCAATTATTTAAGAAAAAGGTATTTCCGCAATTAACGGAAGATAAACCTACATTTTTCTTTTTAATTGACAATTTGCGTTACGATCAATGGAAAGTGATCAACGAAGTAATCACCGATTATTTTAGACTAGAGGAAGAAGATACTTACTACAGTATTTTACCGACCGCGACGCAATATGCCCGAAATGCAATTTTCAGTGGACTGACGCCTTTAGAAATGGAAAAGCGATTTCCAAAAATGTGGCAAAACGATGAAGATGAAGGTGGTAAAAATTTATATGAAGACAAATTTTTAGAAGACCAAATCCAGCGTGTCTACCGGAAGCCTATAAAACACTCCTATACAAAGGTCTTAACCTTAGATCAGGGGAAAGATGTCGTGGACAATCTGAGCAATTTAATCCAGAACAATCTGAATATATTAGTCTACAACTTTGTCGATATGCTTTCGCATGCAAGAACAGATATGGCTATGATTCGCGAATTGGCAAACAATGAAGCGGCTTACCGTTCTTTAACCCTTTCATGGTTTGAACACTCGCCCTTATTTGAAGCCTTGAAATGGCTGTCCCAGCGTAATGTTCGAGTGATCATCACAACAGATCATGGAACAATTAAAGTAAAAAAACCGAGCAAGATTGTTGGTGACCGTAATACAAATACCAATTTACGCTATAAACAGGGTAAGAATCTAAATTTTATTGACAAGGACGTGTTCTTAATTAAGAATCCACATGACGCTCAATTACCAAAGTTGCACATGAGCTCCTGCTTTGTCTTTGCAAAAGAGGATTCATACTTTGTATACCCAAACAATTACAATCAATTTGTCAATTATTTTAATGAAACTTTTCAGCATGGGGGTATTTCATTGGAAGAAATGATTATTCCTTTCGCTACTTATACTTCCAAATAAGTAATTTTGCAGCATGATAATCGAAGTAAATCAACTTTCAGAATTAGATCATGCTGCAGAACTACTTTTAAAGTCTTTTCCTGATGATCGTGTATTTCTCTTTTACGGTCATATGGGTGCGGGAAAAACAACCTTTATAAAAGCACTTTGCAAAGCTTTGCAAGTACAAGACAACACCTCAAGTCCCACATTTTCAATTGTAAATGAATATAGCACACCACAGGGCACAATTTTTCATTTCGACTTTTACAGAATAAAAGAAGAAGAAGAGGCCTATGACTTTGGCTATGAGGATTATTTTTATTCTGGAAATTATTGTTTTATCGAATGGCCGAATAAAATCCCAAACTTACTGCCTGATGATGCAAAAACAATTGAAATTGAGATTACATCACCTACAAGTCGAAAAATAATTATAAAATAGTTGCGCCCCATGCAACCTTTCCTAAATATCTTACGTCTTCCTAATATAAACTGATTAAATTTTGGAAAACGTAAGTATAGATTCAACATGGAAAAAATGTCTCACTGGAGATAGAAAAGCTCAGTACCATCTATATCAATTTTTTTCTAAAAAAATGTTTGTTGTTTGCTTACGCTATTCAAAAGACAGCTTAGAAGCGGAGGATATACTGCAAATCGGATTTGTAAAAGTCTTCACTAAAGGACACCTGTTTTCAGAAAATGGGTCTCTCGAAGGCTGGATACGAAGAATTATGGTCAATACGGCTATTGAAATACAGCGAAAAAACAAAATTGTTTATGTAGAGTCTCTCGATAACGACATTATTCATGAAATTCCGAATAACAACGCTACCGATCAGATACATTACAAAGATTTAATGTCAATCGTTCATCAATTACCCATTGGTTACCGTACAGTCTTTAATCTCTATGCTGTAGAAGGCTATACACACAAAGAAATTGCCGAAATGCTCAACATAAGTGAGGGAAATTCAAAATCACAGTTATCAAGAGCAAGGCAGTGGCTGAAAACAAGATTATTAAAAATTGAGGCATTTACGTTATGAAAAATGAAGAAATCGACAAATTATTCCGCGATCATATTGACAAACTTGATATACAGCCTAGCGCTGATATCTGGAATAAAATAGAAGCGGATCTTGATGAACAGAAAATTGTACCAATCAAGAAAAAAATAAAGTGGTTAAAACCGCTTGTTAGCATCGCCGCGACCCTCATTTGTATTGGGATTTTTAGTCTATTGGTCATGAAGCAGTCAGCAAGCACCGTGGAAACCACAAACATTGTTAATCGGAAAAAAGATACAGCTACCCAAAAAGAACAAAAGGATGTAGTAGAAGATTTGATAGAAACTAAAGAAGAGCCTGTCCGATTTGCCGTCAAAACTGTACCCGAAAAAACTCAGGATACGCAAACTGATTATCAAATAAAATCAATGCCACCGAAAATTGCACAGATCAATGAAGAGGTAGCGCTTAAAAAACTAAAAATAACAGCAGAACAACCGATGCTAGTAGTTGTGGATTCACAAGCACAAATAGCACATGCAATGGAATACATCCCGATCAAACCCATTATTGAAAACCCGGACGAAGAAGAAAGTATGATGGCTTCAGCCAGCGAAAGCAAACAGAATGTTGTTACTAAGGTGCTCAACATTTTGAGCAAAACCATCAATCAAGGGAATGGTTCAGAAGTTCAGTTCAGCAATGATGACGAGGGAACATTACAGATTGATCTACTTAATAGTCTCGTTAAAAATAAAAAAAGAAAAAAGTAAAACCTAAATAAACTCTTTCCATATGAAAAAATATTTTCTATCGTTCGCAATCATCGGTATCCTAACATCCTGCCTTCTAGTAAAAGCATATGCACAACAGGACAGCACTAAAAAAATTAATATTTCAACAAGCATTTTAGGCAAAGAAGACAGTGATAAAATTGATGACAAAAACACACCTGCTGTTTCAAAATATCCAAAAATATTTGGTGGCATCACTTTTTCTCGCATAGATTGGGGATTTTCAAGGTTAATTAATGATGGTAGCTTTACATTAAATGAGAATAACGAATTTTTAGAATATAAAAAAGCTTCCAACTTTGGTTTCGATATTGCTCAATTTGGCCTTCGATTCAGTGATCGATTCAAAACGTATATATCGACAGGTTTTGAATGGAACTATCTGAGGTTGAAACATAATGTTTTGCTGGATCAGGACGCTACTCCTTTGGACTATTCCTACCCGGATGACATCACTTACAAGAAGAATGTATTTACATCAACATACCTACGTGTTCCGTTAACATTTGAGTTCAGAAGTAAAAGGTTTAAAAATGGTGAGCGTGCGAAACTTGCTGTCGGCGCAATGACTGGAATTTTAATAAAAGGTAGTCAACGTTTAAAAAGTAATGAACAAGGCAGCCAAAAATTTAAAGATAATTACAATTTGGCCAGCTTCCAGTATGGTGCCTTTGCGCGACTCGGATATGATTCAATGGGCGTTTTTGTCAAATATTATTTCAATGATATGTTCGAAAATAGTCCTGATCAACAGGGTTTAAATAATTTTACTTTTGGCCTGACGCTAGGTTTTTAGGGTAGAATAATATTAAAATGCTTAATTTTAAGCCGAATTATAACATTCGGCTTTTTTTATTTTGCAAAATATGTCACAATCTTCTTGTCAGTATGTTCCCTTTGATAAAGAGGTCCTTGGACTTCCTTACATCCATCTTGAAAATCTTAGTTTTTCATTTTTAGAAAATTCGGAAAGTTTAGCCGTACAGCAAGCAAATATAGGAATCCAAGAAGGTAAAATCACGGCTATTATCGGAGAATCCGGCAGTGGGAAAAGTACATTACTTCGTCTCATCTATGGTCTATTAGAGCCATTAACCGGTGAAGTTCGTTACAAAGGCTGGTTAGTTCCAACAAGAAAAGATAAACTAATCCCAGGGCATCAAGACATGAAGCTGGTTTCCCAGGGTTTTGATGACTTAAACACATTTGCCAATGTTTGGGATAATGTCGCTTCCCAATTGCCAAATACAAATATCGAAGCCAAACAAACAAAAACTGCTGCAATCCTAAAAAGACTGCGGATTGATCATCTTGCAAAGAAAAGAATTGCTGACATCAGCGGTGGAGAAAAACAACGTGTTGCGATCTGCAGAGCATTGGTAAATGATCCACAAGTACTATTGATGGATGAACCCTTCAATCAGGTTGATGCCTCTTTCAGAGACACATTGCAACAAGACATCAAACAAATTGTGGTCGAGACAGGCCTTACGATCATACTTGTTTCCCATGATCCGACAGAAGTATTGGCACTGGCCGACGATCTTATTGTAATGAAAGATGGTAAGATATTGGATCAAGGCCATCCAAGGGAACTTTACGAAAGACCAACTAATCCATACACAGCACTTTTATTAGCTAAAAGCAATATTCTGAGTAGCACAGATGCGAAATTGCTTCAAATCCAAAGTGATACAACCGTCATCATTCATCAAGAATGGGTATCTATAACGGCATCGGAGACAACGCATGATTTCACATTAACCGATATCCGCTTTAGAGGTTTTTATTATGAATTAGTAATTACAAATCATGCCTTACAACTACATGCCATCAGTACGACTCCTGTTTCAATCCAAATAGGACAACCTGTAACCGTCAAGATCGCGCAATATATCAGTCTTTAAGTAAAAGACGATCAATAAGAGCAATCAATTGATCAAACTCTTTTTTCTCATACCCAAGGGACTGGTAAATAACATTGCCCTGGGCATCGAGTACGACATTGCGTGGAATACCTTGGTCTGCAAATAAACCAAATACATTTCTTTTCAAGTCTGGATAAAATGGTAGGGAATATTTGTGTTCGGCAACAAAGGGATCAATTTTATTCCAATCCTGCTCACGCGCCAGTACCATTAATTCAAATTTGGGGTTATCTTTATATTTTTCCCATATTTCCTTCTGCAAGCGAGGCAATTCCTCTCGACATGGAGGGCACCAGGTTGCGAAGAAATTAAGCAACACTACTTTTCCTTTCAGATCGGAACTGGCAATAGAAGTTCCATCTTTCTTGGGAACTTCAAATGCAGGACTTGCTGCATTAAGAGGCACTTTCCATCCTCCATCAGAGGTTTGTGCTTCGGCTATTAAAAACAAAAAACTAAAAATAAGACCTAAAATATGTTTCATTTCAATAATATGTTATAAATGATTTACCCAATCTACAAAACTATCTAACCAAGCTACTGAACTTGTCTTATTAATCAAACCAAAACCGTGTCCCCCCTCCTCATAAGTCAATAGCTTATTTTTAACATGAGCTTTATCCAGTGCTTTGATCATCACATAACTGTTTTCAATCGGAACCGCTTTATCATCCTTTGCGTGAACAAAAAATACAGGACAAAGATCTGAGGTCACATGCTGTTCAGATGAAAATTTGGCAATCTGCTCTGGAGATGGATTCTCTCCGAGAAGGTTGATTCTAGAACCATTGTGCGTAATAGCGTCAGTCATGGAGATAACGGGATAAATCAATCCGGCAAAATCGGGCGCTAAAGATAACTGTGACGGATTAGCAATGAAACCACGTTTTGAACTGATAAGCAAAGTAGATGCAAGGTGCCCTCCTGCTGAAAAACCGATAACTCCGACTTTATGCAATAAAGGAAAACCACTGCGGATGTACTGCATGGCACGCTGCGCATCTTGTATTGGTCCAATGCTCTTATCGACCATGATATTGGGCGAAGGTAATCGATATTTAAGAACAAAAGCCGTAAAACCAGCTTTGTTCAACTCTTTTGCAACATCATGTCCTTCATGATCCATAGCAATATGTGCATAGCCACCGCCTGGAATAATCAACACACCCATACCCTTATCTAAAGCTGCATTTGGCTTGTAAACAAATATTTCTGGAATATTTCGATTGTATCTGGCCGTATCTGTATTGATAGAATTTGGGATCTTGTCATTATATAAGGCAAACTTTTCTTGCGCTGTTGCTTGAAAAACAACTGAAAAAAGAATAATCATTAAAGTAAGTTTCATGAATTACAAATTGGTCACTATAATTAAATCCAAATCTTTGGCTGTCATTTCAAATTTTGAAGCAATATCCTTATTGGTCAATATTCCCTGGTATAAGTAGGTTGCACTTCTAATTCCTGCACTTTTCCAAATGACATTTTTGACACCTCCCTGCTCAGCAATATCAAGTAGTATTGGTGTAAAAATATTTGTTAATGCATAGGTTGCAGATCTCGCCACCCGAGAAGCAATATTAGGGACACAATAATGAATGACATCATATTTTCTAAAGGTCGGTGTATCATGTGATGTGATATTTGAAGTTTCAAAACATCCCCCTTGATCAATGCTTACATCTATAATAACAGAATTAGGTTTCATTTCTGAAACCGTTTCTTCAGAAATGACACAAGGAGTTCTCCCATTTTTTGAGCGTAAAGCACCGATGACCACGTCGCAGGTTTTCACAGCTTTGTTCAAAATTGTAGGTTGGATAATAGAAGTGTATACGCGACTTCCTAGATTATTTTGGAGACGTCTTAATTTATAAATGGAATTATCAAAAACTTTCACTTGTGCACCCAGTGCAATAGCTGTCCTTGCCGCATATTCTCCAACTGTTCCGGCACCTATAATGACCATTTCTGTCGGCGGAACACCTGTAATACCTCCCAACATTAAGCCTTTACCACCAAAACTATTACTTAAATATTCAGAAGCGATTAAAGTTGAAGTAGCACCAACAATTTCTCCCATTGCTCGGACTACTGCCAAACAGCCCCCTTCATCGCGCAGATATTCGAAAGATAAAGCAGTAATTTTTTTTTGAATAAGTGCTCTCAGAACAGGTAGCTCTAATAATGAAGGCTGTAGTGAAGACATCAATATCTGATTTTGCTTCATCATTCCTACTTCCTCAAAAGTTGGTGCGCATATTTTCACAATACAATCCGCTTGATAAACTTCCTCAGCAGATGAGACAATACGAGCACCTTGTTCACTGTAATGATGATCCAAAAAATTAGATCCTAAACCGGCACCAGTTTCCATAATAACTTCATGGCCATTTTCTACCAAAAGACCGACTGACAGTGGTGTCAAACAAATCCTTCTCTCCTGAAATGCAATTTCCTTGGGTATACCAATAAACAATCTTTTTTCCCTAGAAGCAGTCGCTGATAAAGTCTCTTGTGGCTGTATCATTGCTTGACTTGCCAATTTACTTAAGTCACTCATTTATTTTCATGCATTACTTTTTAAATTTACTACTTTTATTTAAGCTAAGCAAAAGAAATTAAGCACTTATATGCCTACCTGTTTAGAAAAAAAGTTACATTTGTCCAACTAAGCACTAAAACAAAACTATGTTTAATAAACTTAATATTGTTCCACGTTGGATTATTTTTGTATTAGATATCTTTACGGCAATATTTGCCTTTACCTTGGCAAATATCATCTATTACAGTTTTGATTTTGCTTTCATAAATACATCTGAATTTGCGATCAGACTGATTTATGCAATGGGTGTCACAGCAACTTCCTTTTATTTATTTAAGATGCACACGGGCATTATACGCTATACCAGTGCTGTTGATTCCATTCGAATTCTTACAGCAATTGTATTCGCAGTACTTGTTTTCTTCGTTATCAAAACGGTATTACTCGCAACTGGAGATCAACACACTCTACCTGGCTCACTCATTATTTTATATGCCTTATTTTGTTTCTTATTGCTCACGACATACCGAACATTTATTAAAATATTCTTTGTTTATACAAAAAATATAAGAAGTGACAGACGCAATACGTTGATCTACGGCGCTGGCGACCTTGGTATTGCCGTTAAAAGAACGTTAGATCACGATACACGTTCCAAAAATGCCATTGTCGGTTATCTAGATGACAATGAACAAAAAATCGGAAAAGTAATTGATGGAATTAAAATTTTTGACCCGAAGAAACTAGGACAGGTTATTATCAATCTGAACATTGAAGAGGTCATCATTGCTTCTCACAATATCCCCTTAGAATCTAAAAATGATATCATTGACATCTGCCTTGAGAAGAAGGTGACCATATTGACTTTACCTTCTGTCAAGAAAATCATGAATGGGGAGTTAAATCCAAATCAGATTCAAAAAATAAAAATTGAAGACCTCCTTGAACGAGCTCCAATAAAGATAAGCAATGACAACATTTTAAATCAGTTAAAAGGCAAGCGTGTTCTGGTAACCGGTGCTGCTGGTTCTATTGGAAGTGAAATCGCGAGGCAGTTGGGCAAATTTGAACCACAGATGATTATTTTGTGCGATCAAGCAGAATCACCTTTGCATAACTTACAGCTGGATTTACAGGACGAGTTTCCATTACAGGTTTATCATTCATTTATTGGTGACGTACGTAGTATTGACCGTATGAAGCTCATGTTTGAAACTTTCAAACCGCATTATGTTTATCATGCTGCAGCTTACAAGCATGTTCCGATGATGGAGAACCATCCTTTAGAGGCAGTACACACAAATGTTGTTGGCACTAAAAATATCGCAAATCTTGCGGTTGAATATGGTGCGGAAAAATTCGTGTTTGTGTCAACAGACAAAGCGGTAAACCCGACAAATATTATGGGTGCAACGAAAAGGATTGCTGAGATATATGTCCAATCCTTCAACCACTTTTTACAAAGTAATGAGCATGTCAATGCTAAAACCAAGTTTATTACGACGCGCTTTGGTAATGTATTAGGCTCAAATGGATCTGTTATACCACGTTTTCGAGATCAAATTGAAAAAGGAGGTCCCGTAACCGTTACACATCCCGAAATAACGAGGTATTTTATGACAATTCCAGAGGCCTGCCAATTGGTATTAGAGGCTGGATCGATGGGAGAAGGTGGTGAGATTTTCGTTTTTGACATGGGCAAATCTGTTAAAATCATCGAATTAGCGAATAAAATGATCAAACTTTCTGGTTTTATTCCAAATCAAGATATCGAAATTAAGTTCACAGGCTTACGTCCCGGAGAAAAACTTTACGAGGAGCTTCTGAATGATTTAGAGAACACAATGCCAACGCATCATAAAAAAATTATGATTGCAAAAGTTCGGGAAAACGATTTTCAACAGGTTAATCATCACCTTGAGAACTTAGTAACCGGTATTAAACAGCAAAATAAGCATAATGTTGTTTTAGAAATGAAAAGGATTGTGCCAGAATTTAAAAGCCAAAATTCAATCTACGAACAGATAGATAAAGAAATTGAGGCAGAGAAAGACTTAATTAATAGAGTTTAACGTTTATTATAATTACAAAAGCTTGCATATTTACCGTAAAATTGTATTTTTGCAATCTATATTTTTTCATTGAATCATAATGTCTAAAAATCAAAACCAAAATAACGCTGGACAAGCGAATAAACCTTCACAAGGTTCATCTTTTCAGGACAATCAAAAAAGCATCACTTTTATCGTCGGTGGTATTTTTGTGTTAATTATATTGTATTTTGGATATCAAAAACTTTATCTACAACCGAGAGCTGAGAAAGCAGCGAACGAAATATTTAAAGCTGAAGAATATGCTGCAATAGATTCATTACAAAATCGTGCTATTGAAGGAGACGGTTCTTTTGCAGGATTTAAAGAAATTGCAGATGAATATTCAAATACAAAATCTGCAAACATTGCAAATGCATACCTAGGTGGCTTATATTTACGTCAAGGAAAGTATAATGAAGCGATCGAAGCTTTAGAAAATTATTCGGCAACCGGAAGTCCAATTCTAGACCCATTGGTTACTGGATTGAAAGGTGACGTACATTCAGAATTGAAAGATTATAAGAAAGCAGCTGGATTTTACAAAGAAGCAGCTGATAAATCGGCTAACTCTTATACTACTCCATTATTTTTGAAAAAATTAGGTTTAGTTTACGAAGCTCAGAATGAGTTCAAGCAAGCTGAAGAAACGTATAAAAAAATAAAGACTGATTTCCCTGAAAGTCAAGAAGCAGCTATGATCGATGGTCTTATCGGTCGTGTTCAAGCACATTTGTAGAATTGACTCAAATACACATAAAAAAAGGTTGCCCAAAGGCAGCCTTTTTTTATGCTATATAATTCTCATATGAGCTATTATGACAGCTAAAATACGGTGCAATAACGTCACTCCAATTATAATTGAAATAACTACAAAGCATTTCCTGGAAACAATTACCAATGCATAAATTTACGTTGATATGAGCGCAATTATATTGTGTTTCTAAGCAAATTTATCTAAGTTTGTTCTACATATGGCAAGTAGTATTAAAAATTTATCGGACTTTTCACACATTACAGTTGCAAACGCAAATCCTTTTAAATTTGGAATTGTTGTTGCACAATGGAATGCGGAAATAACTGGGGCTCTTTTAAATGGTGCAATTTCTGGTCTAGAAAAGCATGGAGCACAAGAAGAAAATATAAAAATCATCGAAGTACCTGGTAGTTTTGAATTAATAACGGGTGCAGATATTTTGTTACGCGATGATTCATTTGATGCAATCATTTGCTTAGGCTGTGTGATTCAAGGAGAAACACGTCATTTTGATTTCATCTGTGACGCGGTTGCCAATGGCATCAGTAACGTCGCATTAAAATACAACAAGCCTGTTATTTTTGGGGTATTGACAACTGACAATCAACAGCAAGCATTGGACAGAGCGGGTGGCAAGCATGGGAATAAAGGTGAAGAAGCAGCAATCACTGCTATTCAGATGGCACATATTAGTGCGCAGTATTAATATGTCTTTTTTTTAATTTAAAAAAATAAGAGCTCTAAACACGAGAGCCAGACAAAAGCTATTCAGATCAAAACTTGGCTAGCGAAATGCAAACAAGAATAAGATAATATTGTTATCACTATAGTATTTGATCGACTTCAGTGTCTTGTATAAGATATTGAAGTCGATTTTATCTTTTATAAAGATCTATATTTTATATAATGAAGACTATACTAAAAATTGCTTTCTTATACATCATCATGCAAATGAATGCTGTCTTGGGAATAGCACAAGAAAGTAATATACAAATGAAGCTGGAATCCTCCATAGGAGGAATTGAAAACTGGCAGAATACTAAATTTCTCTTATTCTCCTGCACAGGGAATGATAATGCGAATCTGCTTAACAGCTCTTCCGACAGATCATTATTATGGAATAGAGAAACTGGAGAATGCCGCTTTGAAGGACAATCAACAAAAAATGAGAAGCTGGTTTATTTATTCAATTTCAAACGCAAGCAGCCCCTTAAACTCTTTGTTAATGCTGTTGAGATTAAAACCATAGAGACGGCTCTGCAACGCGACATTCAGCAGCAGGTCAATGAAGACCTAAAGCTCTTGTTATTGCCGCTAATAACAGAATTAAAAGGTATAAACTTCACTGATATAAAAGTAAAACTTTTGAATAATGAGAAATTGTTGAGCACGTTTGTTAGCTATGATGGGAGTTTCTATGACGGTCCTATAAAAGGAAATTTACTCATCAATGAAAATACGGGTGAGATAAAAGCTTTTGAAAACACCATAAGTCTGGTCAATTATCAGGTTGATCAATATAAAGACGCGGGTTCTGGCCTAAAGCTTCCAACTTCGTTTATCGCACTAAACAATAAAAAGAAAAGCTGTACATTTACAACTGTTTCTACATTCGAACACGTAGAAGCTTCAAAATTTACTGAATTATAATATGATTAACTGGATTCCTCTTAATAGTTTAGACCAACTACAGGAAATATTGGGTAGTGAGCAGGTCACTGCAATTTTTAAACACAGTACTACCTGTGGCATTAGCGGTATGGCGAAGAAAAACTTTGAACGCTTTGCTAATTTAACAGATAAGTCTTACGATGTTTATTATTTAGATTTATTAGCTTTCCGAGAAATTTCGAATCAGATTGCTTCCATTTGGCATATCGAACATCAGTCGCCGCAGCTCTTGATTATAAAAGGCAAAGCATGCCTTTTCAATGCATCGCACGGAGATATTGATTTCGATGATCTTGTCACTTATATAAAATAGAAAAAGCTACTAAGTAGCTTTTTCTATTTTATATGTATTTATTTACTTTGTCCATCATCTTCCCACCAATCTTCTTTCAAATCATCAATCTCACGACGGTCTCTTTTAGTGGGTCTGCCAGCTCCCCGATCTCGAGTTAAAATTGGAGCATGGAATGCCGATTTATAAGCGGTTGTCTCCTCTTCCGGAGTTTGATCTTCATAAAACTGTACGGCCGTCTTCGCATCAACTCTTCTTTCAAGAAGTCCTAGAACTTTTACGATCTTACGTTCGATTCCTTTTTGAACCTGATAGATATCCCCTACTTTAACAACGTAGGAAGGCTTAATATTCTGCCCGTTCAATTTTACCCGCCCAGCCTTACAGGCCTCAGTAGCCAGACTACGTGTTTTAAAAAGACGTATTGACCACAAATATTTATCGATTCGAAGTTTTTCAGTTTCTGTTGCCATTTGTACAAAAATAGTCATATTGACTTAAAATCTGCTCATTATCCATTATAAATTGAACAAATTTTAACATATTTGTCTTCAATAAAAAGAACTGATAATTTTTGAATTATAAAAGATGCCTGAACAATTAAAAAAACTTATCGAAGATGCCTGGGAGGATAGACAACTTCTAGAATATAAAGAATATGCGGAAGCAATTCGTACTGTGATCTTAAAACTTGATGCTGGTGAATTGAGAGTCGCTGAGCCAATCGGTACGAGATGGCATGTTAATGACTGGATAAAAAAAGCTGTAATCTTATATTTCCCGATCCGTGAAATGAGTGAGTCTTCTGCAGGTCCATTCGTTTACTACGATAAAATGAAATTAAAGACGAACTACAAAGAAATTGGTGTTCGTGTTGTACCTGGAGCATCTGCTCGTTTAGGTGCATATCTAGCTAAAGGTGTAATTTTGATGCCTTCGTATGTCAATATCGGAGCATATGTTGGTGAAGGCACTATGGTCGATACTTGGGCTACTGTAGGTTCTTGCGCACAGATTGGCAAAAATGTTCACTTAAGTGGCGGTGTAGGTATTGGTGGTGTATTAGAGCCGGTACAAGCTGCTCCCGTTATTATCGAAGACAATGTTTTTGTTGGTTCTAGAGCAATCGTTGTAGAAGGTATCCGTGTTGAAACTGAGGCTGTTTTAGGTGCTAATGTGGTATTAACTGCATCCACTAAAATTATTGATGTATCGGGCCCTGAGCCAGTAGAATACAAAGGTTATGTACCTGCTCGTTCGGTTGTTATTCCTGGTTCTTACACAAAAAAATTCCCTGCTGGTGAATATCAAGTTCCTTGTGCACTTATCATTGGTAAACGTAAAGAGTCTACAGACAAGAAAACATCTTTAAATGATGCTTTACGTGATCACAACGTAGCTGTATAATTTCCTAATTAAAATAAAAAATGAGTCAATTTGTAGATAGAAACGATATTAATCAAGCTTTAGAAGTTCTCAAAAATGGCGGTTTGATTTTATACCCAACAGATACGATCTGGGGTATTGGTTGCGATGCCACAAATCCTGAGGCTGTGGAGAAAGTTTTTCAGTTAAAAGGAAGAGCAAAGGAAAAAAGCCTTATTATTCTACTACATAATGACAATCAATTGGCAAGTTACGTTACTGAAATTCCAGAAGTAGCTTACCAATTGATTGAATACACAGAGAAACCACTAACTATCGTGTACTCTGGAGCTAAAAACTTAGCTCCAAATGTTATTGCAGAAGATGGTTCAATCGGAATTCGTATTGTTAATCACGACTTTTGTCAACAGCTTTTACAACGTTTTAGAAAACCTTTGGTATCTACCTCTGCGAATATTAGTGGCGAAGATTCACCAAAATGTTTTGATGATATCTCTGAAGAGATTAAAAATCAAGTGGATTATGTTGTTCAGTTTGGACAACATACTAAAAGTGACGGGAAGTCATCAAGTGTGATGAAGTTAGATCCTAGCGGGAAGTTTGAATTTCTACGAAAATAAGATCAGTATGAAAATATTACTATTACTTGTTGCTTTAGCCTTTGGTATTTCTTGGAACGGCCAAGCTCAACAAAAAGAAATTACTCCTGCAGAAATTGGTGTACAATATGGTAAAAAAGTGGATAAGTCCAATGCTATTACAGTTGACAAACTAGAAAAATCATTAGAAAAATCACCTAAATTCACCGGTAAAGTCACTGGAAAAGTTGTTCAGGTCTGCACCAAAAAAGGGTGCTTCTTGACACTTCAAAGAACGGGCGACAAAGAGCCTATTACAGTACGCTTTACCGATTACAGCTATTTTGTACCTGCTGATTTAGTTGGTAAAAATGTGATTGTAGATGGTTATGCTAAAGTAAAAGATACGACAAACGAAATCACTTTTGTTGCTGATGGCGTATTAGTTGTTAAATAGATCGTTTAATAAATTAGAGGAGGTCATTTTCATTAACGAAAATTGACCTCTTTTTAATTTTAGCATTTATTAAATAAGCTTGATACATTTGTAAAAGATGAAAATGATCAAAACTACCCCTGCGCAATCCATCAATTTAAAAGGTCGCATCATGACATTTGACCGCCCCGTCATCATGGGAATTTTAAATGTTACTCCGGACTCCTTTTTTGATGGTGGGCAAAATAATAAGAATATTGAACAAATACTGATCAAGACTCAGGCCCTTTTAGATGCTGGAGCCGACATCATTGATATCGGTGCCTATTCCTCTCGACCTGGAGCCACGTTAATTACTTCACAGGAGGAACTAGATCGAGCACTACCTGCTGTCCACGCTATTTCAAACACATTTCCTGATGCGATACTTTCAATAGATACATTCCGTGCCGATGTTGCTGCGGCCTGCGTACATGGCGGCGTACATATGATCAATGACGTCTCCGGAGGTACAATTGATCCGGAAATGTTCCCGACAGTTGCAAAATTGCAAGTGCCTTATATCTTGATGCACATGCGTGGCATTCCCGAAAATATGCAACAATTAACTGCCTATCAGGATATCGTCACAGATGTCGCTACATATTTTGGTGAGAAGATTGCTACATTAAGAAAATTGGGCGTCAAAGATATTATACTCGATCCGGGTTATGGTTTTGCAAAAACAATTGAACAAAACTACGAGTTGCTTTATCGGGTAGATGAACTTCACTATTATGGGCTTCCTATACTTGGTGGTATATCCCGAAAGTCAATGATCTATAAAAAACTTGGTCTAACTCCACAAGAAGCGCTAAACGGAACGACAGTTCTCAATACACTTCTCCTCAGTAAGGGAGTACAGTTACTTCGTGTACATGATGTCAAAGAAGCCAAACAGATTGTCGATCTATTATTTCAATAGTAAATTGATTAGAAAATAAAAAGGAACCGATCAGCTCCTTTTTATTTTCTAATATCTTTTCAAAAATCTATAAAACATCCATCAGCTTTTCAAAAGCCATTCCACGGGATGCTTTCAGTAATATGGTTGCATGCGAAATCGGATTGCTCAATAAAGCGGCTTTCGCATCACTTGTTGTTTCGAAAAATTCTCCATCAACATCTTGATGCTCATAAAATGCTTTACCGACAAAGATCAAACGCGCTCCAGAAATGGTTTTCGATAGTTCCACCACTTTTTTATGCTCATGAGAAGATTCTTCACCTAATTCAAACATATCTCCCAGTATAACAACTTTATGAGTAGCCTCAATGATACGCATATTTGTTAATGCCGCTTCCATACTCGTTGCATTAGCATTATAATAATCACAGATCACTGTATTACGATCTGTCTTTGTTATCTGAGAACGGTTATTTGTTGGTTTATATTCTGAAATAGCGTTATTGATAAGGGTAAGAGGCACATGAAAATAATGTCCAAGAGCTATCGCCGCCAAAAAATTCTCCGTATTATAAGAACCTGCTAACTGCGTATCGGCATGAAAGATCTCTTCAGATTGTTGAAGATGCCATTCAATCTGCAATAATGGATCAGCTTTAATCAGGCTTCCAATAATAGCGTTTGACTCGGAAAAACCATATTTAACCACTTTATCAATATGCCGTTGCTCAGCCATTTCTTTAAGAAAAGGATTATCTCCCTGTAGAAATAACGTTCCTTGATTAGCTTCCAACCAGTCATAGAGTTCACCTTTTGTTTTCTTTACCCCTTCAAAGGAACCAAATCCCTCTAAGTGTGCTTTACCTACATTTGAAATCAGACCATGAGTGGGTTCGGCAATCCTGCATAAAAAATCAATTTCACCAATATGATTAGCTCCCATTTCGATGATTGCAATTTCAATATCATCGTCTATCGCCAACAAAGTCAATGGAACACCAATATGATTATTTAAATTTCCTTTTGTAGCATAAGTTTTATATTTTTTGGACAGAACGGCATGCAGCAACTCTTTCGTCGTTGTCTTACCATTAGTGCCCGTTACACCAATAAAAGGAATATTCAATTGTTTACGGTGAACATGTGCTAACGCTTGGAGAGTTTCTAAAGCATCTTCTACAAGTATAAATCGATCATCTTTTTTATATTTCTCTTCGTCAATGACGACATAAGCGGCACCCGAAATCAAGGCTTGCTCCGCAAATTCATTTCCATTGAAATTTGATCCCTTTAAAGCAAAAAAAATCGAATCAGGTAGAATATTTCGTGTATCCGTGGATACACTGGGGTGTTGTTTGAATAAGTTATACAGTGCTTGCAGTTCCATTCTTAAAAACTTTTACTTGATTACCTCAATAGTAGCAATCATCAAACAAATATAATAATTTAGAGTTCTATAAATCAGCACAAAAATTTCAAATAATCCTTAATCCCAATCAACGTAGGCTATTGAGCTAATTGCAGCATAAACATGCGCATACTCAAAAGATGGAGATCCAAATAATTACATATATGAGTATTGTGGGACTATTTTGGAAATTAATGGGAATGTCAACTGATTCCTTATAATTTATGCTGATATAACAGTGAAAATGAGGATGTACGAAATGATCCAGATGGATTGACACAATTATAGTACGCAACCGTAAGACAACAGCTGATCATGCTTCCTGTTTTTACCATTAGGCACAAAATGCTGGTATAAATCTAATCAATCTCTGAAAACGTTTGCGTAAAAATAAGATGCTGATTTTGCTCTACCTATTATTATAAGCATTAACTTTAAAATATATCTATTATAATTCTTCGACACATACAGCACTGATCCAGTTGCATAAAGATGATCATATAGATTCATAAAGTTACAGTAACAACAAACTTATATTTCTATTATCAAAATAGAAAGAATAGAGTAAACCAAATATGAACAATAATAAACCAACAAAGTACCGCTGGAGTGTTTGTGCTCTCCTATTTTTTGCCACCACGATAAATTATTTAGATAGACAAGTCTTATCCTTAACATGGAAAGATTTTATAAGCCCTGAATTTCATTGGACAAACAATGACTACGGTAATATAACAGCACTTTTCTCAATCTTTTATGCCGTAAGTATGCTCTTTGCAGGTCGGTTTGTCGATTGGATGGATACAAAAAAAGGCTTTCTTTGGGCGATCGGCATTTGGTCAGTTGGTGCTATTATTCATGCTTTTTGTGGTATCGCTACTGCGGGCCAGTTAACAGGTAACTGGTTTCTAAATTTTGAGGAGTCTAAAGCAGTAATTGGAACAATTAATGATGTCGGTTTAGTAATCAGTACGAGTGTTACCCTATTTATTTTTGCCCGCTTTGTATTAGCAATAGGTGAAGCTGGAAACTTTCCTGCCGCCATAAAGGCAACTGCAGAGTACTTTCCAAAAAAGGACCGGGCTTTAGCGACCAGTATATTTAATGCCGGTGCGACTATTGGTGCACTGGTGGCCCCCATCACGATCCCAACCATTGCAAAGTATTATGGATGGGAAATGTCTTTTATTATTATTGGTGCTTTGGGTTTTGTATGGATGGGATTTTGGGTATTCATGTACAAAAAACCAGAAGAGCACCCTAAGGTTAATGAAAGTGAGCTGCGCTATATTCTACAGGATTCAGCTCATCATACCGAAGAACAAAAATCTAATGAGAAATTAAAAGTATCTTTTTTGGAGTGTTTTAAACATAGACAAACTTGGGCTTTTGCCTTTGGAAAATTTATGACAGACGGTGTCTGGTGGTTTTTCCTATTTTGGATGCCTGCCTATTTAAGTGCTGTTTATAATATAAAATCATCTGATACAGAAGGACAATTAGCAATTTTTGTTTTATACATCATTACTTTATTCTCAATCTACGGAGGTTATCTTCCGACCCTATTTGTCGAAAAAAAGGGCATGAATCCGTATGAAGGTCGAATGAAAGCGATGTTAATTTTCGCATTTATTCCTTTGATCGTTTTATTTGCACAGCCCTTAGGTTATATCTCCTATTGGGTTCCTGTCATTTTTATTGGAATTGCTGGTGCTGCACACCAATCCTGGTCTGCAAATATCTTTTCTACTGTTGGAGACATGTTTCCGAAAAAAGCTATTGCCACTATTACCGGTATCGGAGGATTAGCAGGAGGCTTAGGAGCCTTTATTATTAATAAAATATCAGGTGTTCTTTTTGACTATGCTAAAGAAACTCAACTGAAATTCATGGGATTTGAAGGTGAACCAGCTGGATATTTCATTATCTTCTCATTTTGTGCGGTCGCTTATCTTATTGCGTGGGCAGGAATGAAAGCGTTAGTTCCTAAAATGAAAATTGTAGAATTATAATAAATAACACAAACAGTGGAATCAACATCGAAGGAAACTCCGTAACTTCAACGTTAGCATATTATTTACAGGAGGGATATTCTATCCCTCCTGTATTTTTTTCGGTCTGGAATAAGTCTACGAACACGAACTCCATACAGATCTCAAATTGACCATGTATCAAGCACACAGCTGCTCATTAATTTTCTCTCAAAATAGCAGCAAGCCATCTTATATTTAATAGCGAGATAAAATAGTGAGATTATCCGAATACTGTTGTAAACAAGTATGATCTGAGTGATGATATTGCAAAAAAAACCGCAAGTATTTTCATACTTACGGTCAACATATTACATAAACATTGAAACTATCTATTATTGGGCACGCTGTTTTTCTTCATTATCCGTGCTCTTTTTCTTAGTCACATTTTTCAAATTTCCAAACTTATAAGAGTAGGTTAAACGTGCCACTCTTCGGTCCTGATTCTGTCGAATCTTTGTATTGAAAGATGAGAAATTCGTTGATAGGTTTTGATTACTGGTATTAAAGACATCGGAGACTGCGAGTTTAAGCGAACTTCTTTTGTCTTTAAAGTTTTTAGTAAAGCCAATTTGTGCATCCCAACGACTTTCCAATTTATAAATGTTATAAGTAAAAGGTGAAAAGTAGCGTAGATTCATCTCTGCAGACAATGAAGGTGACAGCTTAAATGTACTCATTGAATTCACCTGAAAAAGGAAACTTGAATTGTTAACCACCGCTCCTGCAATAGCTCCGTCAAAATTCATGTATACAGCCGTGATATTGTTGTAGGAAGACCAGAACTTTGCAATCTGAACTGGCATACTTAAATTCAAAAATGCCGAATTATTTTTTCCTAGATTTTCACGCGTTACCCAAGTTGTTTTCTTAATTGAATCTTGGCCCATACTTTCCACGATAGCATCGGTCTGCGCATTGTAACCCAATGTAACCGTATATTTCTTATATAAAGTATAATTCAAATTCAACTCATTTGCATACTGTGGATTTAAGTAAGGATTACCACGCTCAGAAGTGTACTTATCGATAAAGTAATCAAAAGGATTGAGTTGTCGATAATTAGGTCTTGTGATCTTACGTGAATATCCCAAAGAGAAAATATGGTTTTCATGCGCATCGTAACTCAAATTAGCTGAAGGGAATAGATCAAAGTAATTACGTTTAACCTGTTTATTTTCTGTAATGGAGTGTCCATCAGACAGTGTATATTCCCCTCTTAAACCGGCCTTAATACCCCATTTACCGATCTGGTTATCATAATCAAAGTAACCTGCGGCAATTTGCTCTTTATAAACAAAATGATTTGATCTATTGACGATATTTGTCCAGACATTATCCAGTTGCTCTTCAAACAGAAGATTATTATCAGATTTCACATTTGAATACTTCACACCGGTTTCTATATTCGAGGTTTTATTCAGCGGTTGATTATAATCCAGTTTTGCGACGTATATATCAATTCCAATTGGCATCTCACTTCGCAATAGTTCTGGATCACGTATCAATTGATCGTTTTGATTAAACAATCTATTATCATAATCAGCCTTTTTACTATTTTTGAATTTACTCCAATCTAAATCCAGTACCAATTTTTTACCTGTCGAGTCGATCTTAAACTCATTATTGAAATTAAGTGAATAACGATTAAAACCCTCTTTGAACTGTGTCATAGAGATCAACGTAGAATCAATTGTCGTTAAAGGTCCAATGAGAGATTTACTATCGTTATCATTAAGCTCCACATTATTGCTTCCGTTAAATTGTAAAGACATCACATTCCGATCGGAAGTTTTCTGCTCTATGCCAAATTTGTATGTATGCGTACGATCTTTAATATGCAGATTTGATTTTTGATCAAATAAAGTCTCGATGCCGTCATTAGAAATGATACGCTCTATATTTAGTCTGTTGACATATTTATCATCACTATAAGAATAAGATCCAAAATAGGTTGTATTATTCTTTTTGTAATTTAAAGATAAGGCCGAATTACCTCTAAACTTCTGTCCTAATCCTGCTGTGGCAGAGAAATTACCATTAAATCCCTCCATCTTATTTTTTTTCATCACGATATTGATCGTTCCCACAGCACCTTCTGCATCGTCCCTCGCACTACGTGATTTGATTACTTCAACAGATTTGATCTGATTTCCATCAGTACTTTTCAAAAGCGTAGTCAATTGTTCTCCAGTCATATAAGTTTGTCGGCCGTCGATAGTAACCTTTACTCCAGACTGCCCCATTAACTGCAGATTATTGTCGTTGTCCAAACTAACTCCAGGAGCGCGCTGTACGATATCGAGTCCATTATTACCCGCAGCTAAAGGCGAATTCTCGACATTTAAAATCAATTTCCCCTGTTTATTTTCGACTAATGGCCTCTTGCCTTCGATCGTCACCTCAGCTAAAGCATTTGTACTGGGACTCAATTTCAAATCTGCAATCTGTTGCTGTGTTTTATTAAAAGCAATAACTGCAGATCGGGATACACTGTACCCGATCATTCTTGCTTCCACATAATAAGATCCTGCAGCAACATTTTCAAAAGCATATTGCCCATCTTCTTTCGTAATTGCTGTTTTTAAGATAATATCATTAGTACTATTGATCAGATAGGCTGTAACTGCGCCCATGGGTTCATTTTTTTCATTTACGATCTTACCCGATATTCCAATAGCAGCCCAAAGCAGTTGGCTACTGATTGCAAATAAGATTGTTAATAATAGTTTCATTTTCATTGTATTGTTTAGGTTGTTATATTCAAAATAGGTGTAATGAATAATTAGTATGCGGTTATCGTATAATGTTACAGTTTGCGAGTTTTATTAAAATAATAGGTGCTAAGCACCTATTATTTATTTTTTCTTTCCTTTTGTTTCAACCACCACACCAGTAGGAGAAATACTGATAATGGTATCTTTTCTGCTAACTGCAGTATCTACAGTTACCACATTTTCATCCGTCTCATCTTCCGCTTCAGGTGCAAATTCAGATTTTTCAGGTAGAGCACATTTCAAACCCAGATTTGTCATTACCCATTCCGTTTCTTTAATGTCATCATTTTCATAACGCTCATAGCATTCCCAGTAAGATATATCTGCATAATTGCGCTCTAAATCCCTGTTCAGCATTACTTTTGCACCAACTGGAAGGTAGATCGTAACATTCACTTTTTGATCTCTATACAATTCTTTCTCACCTAATTTAAAGTGGCTATCAAAAATAATGTTCGCGCTATCCTGAACCGCTTTATAATTAATTGCAGACGCACGTTTAGTCGCCAAATTATAATTAGCTCCTTTTGCAGAATACTCATATTTGATATAAGGCATTTGCGTTGAATCTACCCTTTCAAATCGAATTCGGATATCATCCTGAAGATATTCGGATAAGTTAGTACCTCTGATTTTTAGATTTGAACGGCCGTGATCTCCATTTATTTTGATGACACGCACATCACGGGCATTGATACGATAGATAGATCTTGGAGCCAAAGGTTTTTCTTCTACGATCATACTTTCTTCTCTAAAATCTTTAGCCACCGAACCTGCATAATAGATAATGCTACCTAAAGAAATTAACCATACTAGAAATAAAGAAGTCGTTAAGTAATTATTCATCGGCTTGCGGTCAAACAACAAGCGAATAATGAGGTAAAATAAACCTGCAAATGGAATTGCAATAGCCAAGAATGCTGCCGTTAATGCCCATGGAGCCTGCTGAGGATCGATCAAATTTAACGGTTCAATAATCCCTCGGTCCGTTACGCCTGCTATACCCAAGCTAAAAAAGATCAAGGCAATTAACAGCGATATTAAACTTAAGCCTATTGAAAAAGCAACGATCAGACCGATCACTTTTGCAAAGATTTTAATGATCTCTCCAAATGCTGTTCCAGCATTTTCTACACCTCTATTGAATGTGTTGCCGGCACCAGAAAAATTCTCTTTTAGACCGCTCAATTCCTCTTCAAAACTTCGTTTAAAATTCTGGATATTAGGCGACTCTCCGCGCATTTCCATACGATCTGCTCTGGTAATTGCGATTGGCATTACAATCCACAAGATAATATACACCAGAAATCCTGAACCGAAGATTACAACGAATAACACAAATAAAAGTCTAATCCATCGAGCCTCTATGCCAAAATAATGTCCCAGACCACTACACACACCACTGATTACCTTATCTTCTGGATCACGCATCAACTTTTTACCCGTACGAAAAGTGCTGTATGCCTGATTTGTTTTTTGATCTGAATACTGTTGATCCGTATCGTTGATCTCAAAATCACTCACACTTCCCATCTGTGCGATGACGGCATTGACATCATCCATATTCAGTACTTCTTTGATTCCAAGTTGAATCTTCTCTGTAAACATCTCTGCAATACGATTTTCGATATCTTCCAAAATCTCTTTGCTGTCTTCCGAACTTCCGAAATGCTTTTTAATATCAATCATATAATTGCGCAACACATCATATGCGTCCTCTTCTATATGAAAAACGATACTATTTATATTGATAATTATAGTCTTGTTCATGGTATTTATAGGTTATATTGATTTGTCAATTGTATTAATTCTGTCCGCTAGAGATGTCTCCACTGCAAAAACCAGTTCTTTCCATGTAACATCCAATCGCTCAAGAACCTGTATTCCTTCTGCTGTGATTTCATAATATTTACGTGGAGGTCCAGAAGTTGATTCCTTCCATATATAACTCAGCAAACCGTTATTTTTAAGCCTAGTCAACAAAGGATATAAAGTTCCCTCTACAACCAAGAGCTGTGCTTTTTTCAGTTCGCTGATGATATCCGATGCATATATTTCCCCTCGGGAAATAATAGAAAGAATACAATATTCCAGTATTCCTTTCCGCATCTGTATTTGTGTATTTTCAGCTATCATAACAATACAAAGATATATGTTTTATTATGTACTATGCAATACATAGTACTATATAAATTTCAAAAATAAAATTAAAACACTGTAAATCAGATAAATAATTTTTATATACGTCTAAATACATTATTTCACTTTTCTTATATTTATCACTATTTTAGCACGAAAATTGATTATAAGGAGTGCATGATAAGATTATTATTAGATTATAAGTGGGTAATGCTTTGGGCTGTAGTGGTTATAGCACTGTGTTGTATGCCAGGACAAAGTTTTGAGAAAGTTCCTTCCTATCCGGGGATGGACAAGCTCGTTCACGCAGGTATGTTTTTCGTATTTTGTACGTTAATTTATAATGGTGTATTGGTTCAGTTCAAAGGTCGCCCTACAAAATGGCTTCCCGTTATTGTCGTAAGTATTTTAGGTATCCTTTTCGCCTTACTGACTGAAGCATTGCAATTGTATATATTCACCTATAGATCTGGTGATTGGTGGGATCTCTTTGCAGATAGCGTAGGCATTGGTATGTCGGGTTTTGCTTACTTGCTTTTTTACGTGAGACGTAAAAAGTAACAGATCAAATATTTAACATTCTAGATCAGATACTGTTTAGAAATTAACTGTGAAGTAGTTATCTGAAGTATGCTAAGCCCTCGCTAAGGTCAGAACAGAAATCCGGCAACCCGCCGCAATAAGTTTTTCCGCGGCGGCGGTTAATGTAGCTCCTGTGGTCAGTACATCATCTACCAAGAGCACATGTTTATCTGCTAAAATAGTTTCATCTGGGCAAAAAAACACATCTTGAACGTTGTCGTATCGTTCCAATCTTGATTTTTTAGTTTGACTTGTCCCTTCGCCAACTCGCGTTAATCCATGTTCCAAAACGGGTTTTGACAATGCAATACCAAGACCTTTTGCTAAATAAAAGGATTGATTATACCCCCTTTTCTTCAACTTCTTTTTATGCAAAGGAACGGGCACAATGACATCAACATCCTGAAAAGTGTGACTGTTAGACAGCGTCTCACCATATTTCCTTCCAAGGAAATATGCAAGTTGAGGTTGATTGGCATATTTGATTTGATAAAGTATCCGCTCTACCCGCGAGTCCTGCCGCAACAGAAATAGAGCCGAGGCATGTTCAAAATGAAATTTTCCCCACAATTGGCGCGCAACTTGATTATTAAGATCTAAATGAAAATCTGTGATAGGTAAATGAAATAGACAAGAAGTACAGATATACCTTTCTTGACTAACTAAAACATGGCCACAGCCTGCACAAATTTTTGGGAAAAATAAGGCTACAAAGTCTGATAAATAAAGAAATAATTGGTTTCTCATTTTTGATTATGCCTATACTAACTTAAGTAAATTTGTTCTATTTACAATTAAAATTATAAATAAAACAAATTTATCACAGTCTCTATCATCAATTAGTATATTGAGAAGAGGTATAGTCTAATCCCTTATTATTAAGCTTCTTGAGCTTCTTTATCTTTAATTGCTAACTGACCACAAGCGGCGTCAATATCTTTACCACGGCTTCTACGAACATTTGTTATAATACCTTGATTTTTCAGATAATTAGCAAATACCTCAATCTTATCGGCATCGGCATTGACAAAACTTGCTAAAGAAATAGGATTGTATTCAATAATATTAACCTTACAAGGAACATTTTTACAAAATCTTGCCAACTCTTTAGCATCCTCGAGCTCATCATTAAAATTATCAAAAACGATGTATTCAAAGGTTATTGGGCTTTTTGTCTTCGCATAAAAATACTTCAATGCATCTGCTAATGCTTCTAATGTATTTTGCTCATTGATGGGCATGATCTCATTACGCTTCTTATCATTTGCGGCATGTAAAGACAATGCTAAATTAAATCGGACTTCGTCATCCCCTAATTTTTTAATCATTTTAGCAATACCAGCGGTAGAAACTGTGATCCGTTTTGCCGCCATATTCAATCCATCTGGCGAGGTAATACGCTCTACCGACTTCATCATATTCGCATAGTTCAAGAGTGGTTCACCCATCCCCATATAAACAATGTTGGTCAATGGTTGCTGATATTTCTCTTCGGCTTGTTTTGCGATCAAAACAACTTGATCATAAATTTCATCTGCATTCAGATTACGTTTACGATCCATATAACCCGTGGCACAAAATTTACAGGTCAAACTACATCCAACTTGAGAGCTCACACAAGCAGTCATACGTTCTGGAGCAGGGATCAATACACCCTCAATCACATTTCCATCATACAAAGTAAAACTACTTTTGATCGTTCTATCAGAACTGACCTGTGATTGTTTGACTTTAACAGCACGAATAACAAAATTCTCTTTTAGCTTTTCCCTTAAAGGTTTACTTAGGTTGCTCATCAAATCAAAATCCACACAGGATTTTGCCCAAATCCATTCGTAAATTTGCTTTGCACGGAACCCTTGCTCACCCATTTCAGTAAGCTTCTCTTTAATCTGATCTATCGACAGACTACGAATATCAATTATTTTACTTTTCTCAGTCACAGCGCAAAGGTAAGGTTATTTCTATAAAAAACTTATTTTTATAATGTCATAAAAATCAGAACTCGCTGAATTATAAATTATTACTTGTTATCAACGGGATACAAATGTTAACGGAGCCAACATCGTTCTTGACCAACTTTAAAAAAAAATCTTCTTAACTAAATGAAAAACAAGTTTATAATGTGTGCATACGAGATTTAGATCACAGATAAAATATACATTCCCGCTCGAATGGATGCAAAACTTTTCCTAGTTTTGAATCATCAGTTTTGATCAACTTCAAAAGAAGTATTAGAATATAATACCTTAAGCTCACGCTACAGATGGAAATACAGAAACTAGAACACAAGCATTATCCCGATGTTGCCCGCATTTACCAGCAGGCAATCGATGCAGGAAACATCACTTTAGCGACAAAAACTAGTTCTTGGAAAGATTGGGATAAAGATCATCTCGAAAATATGCGCTTTGTTGCCATTGAGAACAATACTATAATCGGTTGGGTAGCATTATCTCCTGTACTACAGCGAACAGGCTACCATGGTGTAACCGAATTAAGTATTTATATCGATCAGGGTCATCAAGGCAAAGGAATTGGCAAAGTATTGATGCAGCATATTATTGACACTTCTGAAAACGCGGGCATATGGACGATCATGTCCTTTATTTTTCCTGAAAATGATAAAAGTATCTTGTTGCACAAAAAATTCGGATTTAAATTATTAGGCACGCAGCAAAAAGCGGCCCAGCTAAAGGGAATTTGGATGGACAACTGCATTTTAGAGCGGCGGTCAGCACTAATATAAACTTAGAGCCCCATTTTTATTAGAAAAATGGGGCTCTTGCACAATAGATTACTATTTATTATCCATGTATGGCTTCTTTCGTTCCATACGATTGGATCAAATTTCCTTCAAATTCCAACCATTCTTTCCAACGCTTATCAACATCGACATCCGTTGAGAATTGACGTGCGAAATTAAGAAACGTTGTATAGTGATTCGCCTCAGAAACCATTAGATCATGATAAAACTTCGCTAATTCCTCATCCTTTATATTTTGAGACAATACTCTAAAGCGTTCACAGCTTCGAGCTTCAATCATGGCTGCAAATAACAAACGATCTATAAAAGCCATGTTACGGGAACCGTCCTTTTTATTGAATTTCATCAGTTGTCCCACGTAATCATCTTTACGTTCTTTACCCAACGTATAACCTCTTTCTTTAATAATATCAATGACCATTTGGAAATGTTGCATTTCTTCAATAGCAATCGCTGTCAATTCATGCACCAATTCTTCATGTTCCGAATTGTACATAATTAATGAAATAGCATTTGAAGCTGCCTTTTGCTCGCACCAAGCATGATCAGTCAGAATCTCTTCTAAATTTCCTTCTGCAATATTTGCCCACCTCGGATCCGTTAACAATTTCAATCCTAACATTTTGTCCTCTCTATTTTTAAAACACAAAGTTAAGCATATCTCTCCGATATAAAAATGTTGAATACTACTTTAACCAAGGTCTTATTATCCCTTATTAAGGGCAGCTCTAACCTGAGGAGCGATCTTTGTTCCAAAAACCTCAATTGCTTTCATCATATCAATATGATTTGGTGCACCAACATCCATATGTGCAGAAAAGCGCGTCAAACCTAAAGATTCCTGTATTTTTAAGATTTTATCTACAGCATAGTCCGCATCTCCAATAATTAAATGACCATGTGGTGAACGTCCAAAGTCATATTGAGTCCGTTGGTATGGTGGCCATCCACGATCGCCGCCTATGCGGTTCATTTGTGCTGCATAAATAGGATAGTAAGCATCTGCAACTTGTTGTGAATGATCCCCAAAAAGAGCATGCATATGTACACCTACCTGAAAATTAGCCATATCATGACCGTTATCGGCATAAGCTTGTTGGTACATTTCTACCAGTGGCTTAAAAGCTTCGTACGTTCCTCCAATAATAGCAAACATAACGGGTAAACCTAATTTCCCAGCGCGAATAACAGATGAAGTTGTACCTCCTACCGCAACCCAAATTGGTAATTTAGGTTGAACAGGTCTTGGAAAGATCTGTTGATTTACTAATGTGGGACGAAATTTACCTGTCCAATTAATCGTATCCTGATTATTTAGTTTGACCAATAGGTCCAATTTTTCTTCAAATAATGCTCCATAATCATTTAAATTATAACCAAACAAAGGGAATGATTCAATAAATGATCCTCTACCTGCCATAATCTCCGCACGTCCATTTGATAAAACATCAACTGTCGCGAAGTCTTGAAAAAGTTTAACAGGATCTGCAGAACTTAACACGGAAACTGCACTCCCTAATTTTATATTTTTAGTAACAGAAGCGGCTGCCGCTAATATAATTTCTGGAGCTGAAACAGCATAGTCCGGACGGTGGTGCTCACCCATTCCAAAAAAATCCAGCCCTACTTCATCCATCAATTTTATTTGTTCAATAATCTGATGTAACTTTTCCTGTGAAGATTGTATTTGCCCTGTTTTGGGATCAATATGCAAATCGCCAAACATTCCTATTCCTAATTCCATATTATTCTTTTTTTAAGATTAAACAAACTTATCAATTTTCTATCTCTTAAAAATTGATCTACAACAAGAAAAAACTAGAAAATACTTTTTTGAAAACATGATGACAGTACAGCCATCAAACTAAAAGAAAATGAGCGTACATGTTCAACAATCAACTACAAATGAATCCAGAAGCTAACTGAATAATACTACCATGCCTTTAAAGAAGATCGCAGAACAATCTTTGTGAATCCATTTCAGCGACAACACATAAAAAAGTGAATAAGCATAACCATTTTATAAGTCATTTTTTAGACAGATTACTTTAATGCAAAATGCTTTACTGTTGCTTTTACGACATCTGCCACATGACCATCAAAATGATGATTCCCTTTCATATAAATAGTTTCTAAATTTTTTAACCGAATATTCTTAATCGGGAAACTCACTCCATCTTCACCAAGCAAAATAGCCGTTCTAACATTGACCATTTTATTGATCTCGGCAACAACATCCATACTTCTTTTAACCTCGCTCCTCCCAAACAGGTCTGAAACATGAATCTCCAAATCTGTAGAAGTTGATGGTTCCAGAAGTGCCACAGCCTGCAATCGCTCCTTCCATTCTGCGGTTAATTTATTAACCAAAAAAGGAATAACATCCGCACCAAAGGAATATCCGACAAAATAAACGAGGTGATTCTTTTTACCTACCAATAATTTTTCAAGCGTGCTGCTTAGTTCCTTCGCAATCTGATCTGCGGATTTCTTATCCCAAAAAAAGCTCTTCGAGTTTACAGCTCCAACTGTATATCCCTGTTTCCCCAAGAGATCGCAGTAACTCGTTGAAAAACTATTAAGACCACCATCACCACTTAGATAAAGGACAATAGGGCTATTCGCATTATTGTTCCAAATCTTAAGCGGGATATCTTTCTGCTGTCCCATTACTGTTAATTTTAACAAAAACAAGAGGATAAATAACCCTAATTTATTGCGTACCATCTGTATCCTATTCATTATCTGGCTTCATTACTTTAGACAAAGCTTGAGGCAACTGTAATAGGTCAAAATCATTGCCAAAAATTAAATACTTATTTTCCCAGATCGTCGCATACTTTTCTTTAAAATCTCTCAAACTCTGATAGTGTTTAAAAGAGCCCACTTTGTCGGCTGCAAATTTCATAATCTGCTCTGCAGGGTTATCTGGAGATTCAATACCACTCATCGGTACCATTCCCAGATTAATATATTTAGCACCTTTTTTCCGGGCATAATCAACCAGATTTATAATTAGAGCATCCATACATCCTCCGGGAGCATGCTCCACTTTACGGATAAGATCATACGTACACTCCCCTTCAGTAAAATCTGGTATAATATTCAAAAAGGCGACAATCTTATTTTGATCATCTTTTACCGCTATAACATCTTGTTCAGCAATTGCTGCTGCATCAAACTGTCCTTGCGAAAAGATCATTTCTTTCTTATCGAACACCGTAAGCCATTCATCAGAAACTGCCTTCAGTTCAGCTACAATAGCATCCGAATGCGGGGCGGTTAGCAAAACAGTCGCATACCCTTTTTTTTCTAAGCTATTTAAAGAGTTTCGAAGCGATTTTCTATTCTTACCTTCTAAAGAAAATGATGCAACATCCATCAAGGCCTCCTGCCCTATAATGATCTTCCGTTTTCGAAGCTCCAGAAAATAAGGCAAGCTGTTTTCATCAACGCGGTAATACACGGACTTTAACCCCAAAGAGGTACAATAAAGTTCGAACTCTGCAATTACTTCATCTTTATCGTCAAATGCACATACAGGTTCATCTAAAACAATCGCGAAAGCCTGACTGATACGGTAAGAGACAAAACCATCTGTCCGCTCAGAAAAATACAATTGTTTATCTGGAGCAATTTTGAAATAATCCATCGGCGACCCTCCATACAATTTGAGTAAAAGCTTCGCCTTATCCAGCACGTTCTGCTCATGATCTTCTTCATGAATAATCCTAGGACACAAGAAAGTATAGATCAACAACATCCATGAAAATAGACCCAGAAAGTGTGTAATATTCAAAAACTCCTGACCAAAAGTTGTTAACGGGTTGAGTTCGTCATTAAATAACAAAAAACTCTGCATGGTATGATATATAGACTGCTGCCAGGTAAAATCAACGCCAAAATGCTTTTTGTCAATCACATAAAAACAGACAAACCCAAACAAACACACCCCTGTCAAGGCAATGAAAAAGGTGGCAAAACCGATACGCATCCAATTTTTATTGGTCTTAATCCGGTACTGCTTTTGGTTCGTAACCAGTAAAACAATAATAAACAAGGACACCAATGCTTCTTCATAATCTAGTGCCTTACCAATATGTCCTAGTAAGGATAGAAAAGAAAATATGAGAGCAATCCAAAAAGCCGATCTGTAGCCCTTAATCAGATAAGCGGCACTCACCATCAACCCAAGTCCTAAAACCAATACCATCAACTTAGATGCATGCATCGCTTCGATAGGAAGGTAATATTTTTCAAGCCGCATCCGTTCCACGAGTGGCGGGGTTGCTACCGAGATGAGGTTGATGATCCCTAAAAAGAAAATGGCAATGGCGGGTAAAATTCGTGCTATGATCTGCCTTCCACGCCAGATAAAAGAAAAAACCCCAAAAATTAAGGGCAACCAAAATTCAAATGACCGATAGATAATTGTCAGCCCTAAGCCTTCTTCTTTACTATAACCATAAGAAGTAAAGATATATAACATCGTAAATTCTACAGCGCCTAAACCTCTCAAAAAGGGAGAAACCATCATCAGAACGACTGTAATGGTATAGGCCACAGCTGCAGCTTCAAACGAAACATGTGTCTGCAGCGCATACATGCTAATAAATGCATGGGCAATACCACAGAACTCAATAGCGACAGAAACCAGAATGGTCATCCATAGATATCCTTTGTGAATATGTGCCGAAAACAGCTCATGAATATTATCGATCAGCTTCGGAAATTTAATCTCCAGCCATCTATACAATCCATTTTTTACTCTAATCGACCAGAAAAACAGAAAGGATAAACCGAGTAACAAACCAAGTACGACCAAAGATATCCAAGCATTATCAAAGTTTTTATGATCAAAAACAGTATACAGAATAATAGGGACACCAATAATAAAAACAGTCAGTAACCCGACATACCCATATATGGCGCCTGATTGATGAATTTTGGTCGAATTAAGTTGTTTCTTTCGTAACTGCGAAGTGGTATAGGCCAATGAACTGACCCCTCCGGCCGGAAGGAATACACTCAGTAGATTCCTTTTTAAAAAGAGTTCAACCGCATCCCATAGATTCAGTTTCAATCCGATAGATCCGAAACTAAAAATATACATCACTCCTTGTAACAAAATATATAATAAAGTGATTCCAAACCCAACTATTAACCAATTAAAATCTGCTGAAGCCAGCTGGGGACCTATGGAGGCTATTTCTTTACGCTCGCTTCTAAAAAAAACAAAGGCCAACAATACAATAAAAATAGCCAATAGCTCCTTCCAGTACGTTATTGGAGACAGCTTTTGGATACCACTTAGCAATGATTTCTTCATATGAGTATGCTATTTTATCTATGATAAATATAACGAGTATTTACCCTCTTTAAATAAATAAATTGTGACCATTGTTTTAAACGTAGATAAATTTATCTCCATATCACAACAGATAGCCTGATAACGGCAAGAATCAAATTGTAGAAAAAAATGTATTCAACACCATCCTTTTATTATCCTTTTGAGCTAAGTTTCTTTTTGTAAATAATATTACAAGATGAAAAACAAGCAATTGAAAATATAATGAATAGAGTATTGTGCTTTTTACGTAAATTTCCATCGATGGAAAAACAAGAAATTCTTTTTATAGGTTTAGTCTGGCCGGAACCAAGTTCTTCTGCGGCTGGATTTCGTATGGTACAGCTACTAAAAAGTTTTCAAAAAAATGATAACACCATCACCTTTGCAAGTGCCGCATCTAAATCTCCATATAGTGCCGATCTAGTCGCTATGGGTATTAATGAAGTGGAGATCAAACTCAATGATGCTAGCTTCAACGATTTCGTTCGAGATCTTAAACCTCATATTGTTGTTTTTGATCGCTTTATGACCGAGGAGCAATACAGCTGGCGAGTAGCACAAGAGTGTCCAGATGCTGTCAGAATACTCGATACCGAAGATTTACACTTCTTAAGACACGCCCGCCAGTCCAATGCTAAAAATGGCGAACAGTTTGATCAAACCTTATTGTATTCCGATATTGCGAAAAGGGAAGTTGCCGCAATCTTACGCTCGGATATCTCGCTCATTATCTCCGAACTTGAGATGCAATTATTGACGAATCAGTTTGCGATCAATCCATCCACCCTCTATTACCTCCCCTTTTTGGAAGAAGAAATTGATGAAGCATGTATAGCGAGCTGGAAGACTTATGAAAACCGTGCTGACTTTATGTTTATCGGCAACTTTATACATGAGCCGAATTGGAACACCGTACAGTATTTAAAAACCGAAATTTGGCCCTTGCTCAGGAAGCAGCTTCCTAAAGTAAGTCTGAATATCTACGGTGCCTATCCAAGTCAAAAGGTACTTCAACTTAACAATCCTAAGGAACGATTCTTTGTTCATGGAAGAGCAGACCATGCCCAAGACACCATGTCCAGACACCGTGTCCTATTAGCTCCTATTCAATTTGGCGCCGGTGTTAAAGGTAAATTTATAGATGCTATGCAAACAGGAACCCCCTCCGTTACAACAACTATTGGAGCTGAAGCAATGTCGGGAGACCTGCCATGGAACGGGTTTATCGCAAATGAACCGCAACTATTTGTTGAAAAAGCAATCGAACTATATAACAATAAAACAATCTGGTTAGAAGCACAGCAAAACGGTATCACCATCATTAATCAGCGCTATTCACGCACGAGGTTCGAAGACGATTTTCTAATGACCATCCGTTTCATCAAAGCACAGCTTCAGGCCCATCGACAGCAGAATTTTATGGGACAGTTGCTGCTCCACCATTCTTTATTAAGCACGAAATACTTATCCTTGTGGATAGCTGAAAAGAATAAGAAATAAGCTTATTTAAGCCCTTCCCACCATTTATCATATCGTTTATCTAGCTGTTGCAAATAAACAACCTCTCCCATTTTGGGTGTTAACACAGGAATATCTGCTTCTTCCGCATACTTACTGACCAGAGAAAGCGGTTCCTTCCAGTCGTGCAGTGCCAATGCAAACTTGCCAGAATGTACTGGTAGAAAATGTTTAGCCTGAAGATCAACAACCTCCTTTAAAAGTTCGTCGGGCATGGAATGGATATAACGCCATGTTTCATTATACTGACCATTTTCCAGGATCGCCAAATCAAAAGGACCATATTTATCGCCGATAGTCTTAAAATGTTTCCCATAGCCGCTGTCTCCACCTAAAAACAGCTTATACTTTTCTGTCTGTAAAACAAATGATGTCCAAAGTGTTGTATTACGCTTAAACTTTCTTCCTGAAAAATGACGTGCAGGTGTGGCAACTATCTTAAACTCCTTTTCAAAAGATGTCTCATCATACCAGTCCAATTCCGTAACCTTATTTTCAGCAAATCCCCATCGCTCGAAATGAGCGCCAACACCAAGCCCACAGATCACATTTTTAATTTTTGAACGTAACTGTATTATGGTTTTATAGTCCAGATGATCATAATGATCATGGCTAATTAACAAAAGATCAATCGGCGGAAAATCATCAGCCTGATAAACATACGTTAGATTGAATGGCTTATTGCTCCCTGGAACAGGAGAAGCATTATCCGAAAAGACGGGATCTACAACAATGATCTTACCGTCAATCTTCAGGAGGTAAGAAGAGTGTCCAAACCAGATAAGCAAATCTGCATCGGGTAAATTTTTAAGATCCTGCTTCATAACCGGAAGTGGCATCTTAGGGCTTCGAATAGCACGATCTTTAAATAAAAAAGCATACATCGCTCCGATAAAGCTCTCGCCCTCTTTCAATGATGGAGTATGTTCCAAATTTTGAAATTGCGAATCCCTAAAATTCGGAGACTTCATCACACGTTCCAGACGTGTTCCGGTGATTTTTCCTCCAAAAAGAGGCCTCATTAAATAAACATTACCCATTACAATTAATATAATTACACTAGCAAGAACTATCTTTAAACGTTTACCGATCTTCATTTCAACCAAACTTAGATAAATTTGTATTATTTACTGTTATTATTAAATGACACGATACAAATTCATTTACTGGAAACTTCCTTATTTGAAGTCATGATCGTGATCCACTTATAAATCCAGCTACCACGATCTAGAATGATGATAAAGCGGAAATATAGAATCTGAAATTCAATCTTTGACTTGATATCATGAATAAAATCCCACAGCATATTAAACGGATAACCCAACATTATACTTTATCTCGAAATCATATGATTATATTTTTACAAAAAGCTGACAGTTAAAAAGTGTTAATATGGTGTAACATGTCGTTCTTGATACTACTTTTACCGCAAATATGAGAGCGCTGTATTTACTGGTCCTGATCTTCAATTTATTCCTATTACAGGGAGATGGAATTGTTTTGACCAACAGTCATTTTCATAGCAGCACAGGGTCTGTTTCTTCCTTCCTAGGTAAGTCTCCTGAAACAAAAATAAAAAGTTCACATATCCATTCTATCTTCAGTAAAGCGTTAAATGAACGCACATATGAAATGACAGAAGATGATGTCGAAGATGAACTTGTTTTTGAATCGCATACGATTACTGTTTTCAAAAACATTGCTTTGCTCAGTTATGCACTGGCACTGATTTTTGTTCTTAAAAATTTAAAGAACCTCCTATCGGTTTTTAAGACACAGCATTTTACTTCTACAAACAAATACATTTTACAGCGCGTCCTTCGCCTGTGATATCTCCCACTCTTCAGCATTAAAAAAATAGCTTAAATAGGCATCATAGCATGGTATATTTTCCAATCGCTATCTGTACTGTTGTTTAGCATTGTGTTCTGAAGAGCCTCTTCCGTCCTGGAATATTACCCAATTTATTACAATATATTAATAACTATTTCATCCATGAAAAGAATTAGCACAGGCATGCTTATAGGTCTGTATGCCTTATTGGTCCTAACAAGCTGTTCCCAAAAAAAAGAAGAAAAGATTGAGAACGTCCAGTATCAAGTAACCAATCCAATATTAATTGATACCACCCTCTCTAAAAACTATGTCTCCCAGATTCAATCGATCCGTAATATCGAGATCCGAGGTCTTGAAAAAGGATACTTACAACAGATTTATGTCGATGAAGGCCAGACTGTACAAGCGGGTCAGCTTTTATTTAAAATAATGCCTAAATTCTACGAAGCTGAGTATCTCAAAACGCAGGCACAAGTTAAAGCGGAAGAAATAGAACTTGAAAATACGAAAGCATTAGCAGATAAGAACATCGTTTCTAAAAATGAATTAGCGTTGGCACAAGCGAAAGTTGATCAGGCCAAAGCAGAAATGTCATTGGCAAAACTTCATGTAACGGCAACCGAGATTCGAGCTCCTTTCGCAGGAACCATCAACCGGATTCCCTTGAAGCTTGGTAGTTTGGTCGACGAAGGTGAACTTCTTACCAGTTTATCCGACAACAGTCAGGTGTATGCTTATTTTAATGTATCGGAATCTGAATACCTCGACTACCAGACGAATACGGAAAATAGAGCCAACAATGAAGTGAATTTACTTCTTGCAAACAATCAGTTACTGAAATACAAAGGAAAAGTAGAAACCATAGAGAGCGAATTTAATAATGAAACAGGAAGTATTGCTTTTAGGGCACGCTTTCCAAATCCAGATAAACTTCTTAGAAACGGCGAGACAGGGCGTGTACAAATGCTTGTACCGCTAAAACATGCCTTGATAATCCCACAAAAAGCTACTTATGAGATTCAGGATAAAACCTATGTCTTTGTCATTGACAAAAATGGAGTTGTTAAATCTAGAAACATCACCATTAGCAATGACCTTCCTGATCTGTATGTTATCTCTTCGGGACTAGCGCCCACAGATAAAATATTGATCGATGGCGTTCAAAAGGTTAAAGATGACGATAAGATAAAATTCGAATTTGTAGCGCCGCAGGAGGTTATGTCCCATTTGCAAATACACGCTCAATAATTCACCTCTAAAAAATTAACGATGTTTAATAAATTCATTCATAGACCAGTTCTGTCCATCGTCATTTCCTTGATCATTGTGTTTCTTGGAATATTGTCGATGCTCAAACTGCCCATCACGCAGTTTCCGTCCATCTCTCCACCTAAAGTAAACATAACGGCGGAGTATCCCGGAGCAAATGGCGAGCTGATGGTAAAATCGGTGTTGATCCCCCTAGAGCGTGCGATCAATGGTGTACCCGGCATGAAATACATTACCTCAGATGCAGGTAATGACGGAGAGGCTTCTATTCAGGTTATTTTCAACCTGGGAACAGATCCCAATCTCGCTGCGGTCAATGTACAAAATAGGGTTTCCTCTGTTATCAATAAATTACCGCCTTTAGTCGTTCGCGAAGGTGTAAAAATAACCCGTGAAGAGTCTAACATGCTCGTCTACGTCAATTTATTCAGTAAGGACCCCAAAGCCGATCAAAACTTCCTCTTCAACTACGGTGATATCAATATCCTATCCGAGCTGAAACGGATTGATGGTGTTGGAGTTGCCGACATTCTAGGTAACAGAGAATATGCCATGCGTATCTGGTTAAAACCAGATCGCATGCTCGCTTACAAAATATCTGCTGATGAAGTATTAAAAGCACTTGATGAACAAAGTTTGGAAGCTTCTCCTGGTAAAACGGGCGAAAGCTCTGGAAAGAGATCACAAGCATTTGAATATGTACTCAAATATCCAGGACGTTTCAATACCAAAGAGGGGTATGAAAACATCATTCTGAAATCAAATCCTAGCGGTGAAGTACTGCGTGTAAAAGATGTTGCTGATGTCGAATTTGGAAGCTCGATGTATGATATCTATTCTACGCTAAATGGTAGACCTTCCGCAGCTATTGTTATTAAACAGTCTTATGGAAGTAATGCGAGTGATGTTATTAAAAACATAAAAAGCAAATTAGCAGAAATCAAAGAAACGAGCTTTCCAAAAGGCATGGATTACGAGATCAGTTATGATGTTTCCAAATTTCTGGATGCATCAATTGAAAAGGTCATCCATACCCTTCTTGAGGCCTTCGTCCTCGTTGGTATTGTGGTATTTCTGTTTTTAGGAGATTGGAGATCTACCCTTATTCCTGCCATGGCAGTTCCAGTTTCTTTGATCGGCACATTTGCGTTTATGTCCATGTTTGGAATTACCCTCAATCTCATTACCCTATTTGCACTGGTAATGGCTATTGGGGTTGTGGTTGATGATGCCATTGTCGTCATTGAGGCTGTACACGCCAAGATGGAGGAAAAAAATCTGTCACCTCTCAAAGCGACGGAAGAAGCGATGCATGAGATAAGCGGGGCTATCGTAGCGATCACACTTGTTATGGCGGCAGTATTTATTCCAGTAGCATTCATGTCAGGACCTGTTGGTATCTTTTACAAGCAGTTCTCCATTACCATGGCCACAGCCATTATTTTATCTGGTGTGGTTGCGCTAACACTTACACCTGCGCTTTGCGCCATGATCCTAAAAAATGAACATGGACATCCAAAGAAAAAAACGCCATTAAATAGGTTCTTGACAAGCTTCAATAATCTTTTCACAAAAGGAGCTAATCGTTACCAAGATCTACTTCGTAAAATTGTTAATAAAAGACTGGTCACATTCGTACTCTTGGCAGCATTTTGTTCTGCGATCTTCTTTTTAAACAATAGCCTACCTTCTGGCTTCATTCCAAATGAAGATCAAGGCATGTTTTATGCCATTATTCAAACTCCTCCGGGTTCTACTCTAGAACGTACCAATCAAATTGCCGAAAAACTTCAGGCAATAGGTATGGGGATTGAAGGTGTAAAATCGATTTCTTCTCTGGCGGGTTATGAAATTCTAACTGAAGGTACCGGAGCTAATACTGGAACCTGTCTGATCAACTTAAAGAGTTGGGAAGACCGTAAAAACTCTGTTCAGGACGTGATGCACGAACTCGAAGAAAAGTCAAAAGATATTACCGGAGCTACAATTGAATTTTTTGGACCTCCGGCAGTACCCGGATACGGTGCCGCAGGTGGATTTGAATTGCGCCTTTTGGATAAAGCAGGTTCTGGTGACTTCAAAAAAATGGAAACCGTAAGTAAAGATCTTGTAAAAGAATTGAGTAAACGCCCCGAACTGGCATCTGTCTTTACCTTTTACAGCGCTAGTTTCCCTCAGTTTATGTTGCATATCGACAACGAAAAAGCCGAACAAAAAGGAGTTACGATCGACAATGCGATGAGTACACTATCCACATTGGTAGGAAGTAATTACGAAACCAGTTTTATCAAATATGATCGGCAGTATAAGGTCATGGTACAGGCATTGCCGCAATATCGCGCACAGCCGGATGATATCCTGAAACTGTATGTGAAAAATAATCGGGATGAGATGGTTCCATATGCGGCATTTATGACATTGGAAAAAGTATATGGTCTTTCCGAAATTACAAGACACAACATGTACAACTCTTCAGAGATCAGCGGTTCTGCGGCCCCTGGATATAGCAGTGGTGAGGCGATTAAGGCTGTTACTGAAGTAGCCAAAGCATCCCTTCCAAGAGGATACGGTATTGAATGGGCAGGGATTTCAAAAGATGAAGTTTCCCGCGGAAACGAAGCTGTCTATATCTTTCTGATCTGTCTTACTTTCGTTTACATGATCTTAGCAGCGCAGTACGAAAGCTTTGTCTTACCACTTGCAGTTGTACTTTCTTTACCTGCAGGTATTTTTGGCGCATACTTCTTACTGAAAGTATTAGGTCTTGAAAACAACATTTATGCGCAGGTAGCCATGGTTATGCTCATTGGTTTGCTCGGTAAGAATGCGGTACTGATCATTGAATTTGCGGTACAAAAGCACAATGCCGGCAGTTCGGTTCTTGCTGCGGCAATCGAGGGAGCTGGGGTGCGATTCCGTCCGATCTTGATGACATCCTTTGCATTTATTGCGGGTCTTATTCCGCTGGTATTTGCTACAGGACCTGGAGCTATTGGAAATAAAACCATAGGAAGTGCTGCCGCCGGCGGTATGCTCATAGGAACCGTATTTGGTCTACTCATCATACCTGGACTATACTATATTTTCGGAAAAATTGCGTCGAAAAGTAAATTAACGTCTTACGAAGACGAGAATCCATTATCAGAAGAAATCGATCACAATGTATAATATTAAGATAAGAAAGTGGATCGGAATAGCCGTTTTGTGCTTTATAGTCGCAAGCTGTAAAGTACCCGCTATTCCAATTGTAAAAGAGAACAAGGTACTTCCTGTAGCGTTTAATGACTCGACAGCTTCATCTCAAGACAGTTCAAACATGATTGTTACGCCATGGCGTGACTTCTTTTCAGATCATTACCTGAGCAGTCTGATTGATACAGCTTTGAAAAACAATCAGGAGCTTATGATCACTTTGCAAGAGATAGAAATTGCGAAGAGCGAAGTTCGGTTTAAACAGGGACAATTACTTCCTACTGTTGAAGCGAGAATCGGAAGCGGTGTCGAAAAAGTTGGACGCTATACAAGTCAGGGTGCAGGGGATGCGAGTACTGATATCGCACCCGGAAAGAAATTCCCTGATCCGCTCATGAATTATGAAGCTGCTCTTACCGGAAACTGGGAGATAGATATTTGGGGTAAACTGCATGATCAAAAAAAGGCTGCTATAGCACGCTACCTCTCGACAATAGAAGGGAAAAACTTTGTTTTGACCAATTTAGTTGCTGAAGTGGCCAACAGCTACTACGAGTTACTTGCGTTAGATAACCAACTCGATGTGGTACAGGAAACTATCAAGCTCCAGAAGAGTGCACTAGAAGTTATCCAAGCACAAAAAGAGGCCGCAAGATCAACCGAACTTGCGGTTCAGAAATTCAAAGCTGAAATGCTCAATTCGCAAAGCTTAGCGTACGAGATCAAGCAGGATATTCAGGAAACTGAAAATAGGGTTAATCTTTTATTGGGACGCTTTGCGCAAAAGATCCCACGGGATAAGAACAGCTTTCTAACGATGATATCACCCGCGGTTCATAGTGGTATTCCTTCCCAGTTATTAGCCAATAGAGCAGATATCAGAAAAGCAGAATTGGATCTAGCGGCTGCAAAATTGGATGTTAAAGTTGCCCGTGCAGAATTCTATCCCTCTTTTAACATTTCTGCAACTTTAGGTTTAGAGGCCTTCAAACCCTCCTATTTTGTAAAAATGCCGGAGTCTATGTTATATTCGCTTGCTGGAGAACTTGCTATGCCTTTGATCAATAAAAATGGTATTAAAGCTGAATTTAGCAAGGCTAGTGCACTGCAGCTACAAGCAATGTACAACTATCAGCAGACGATATTAAGTGCTTATGCCGAGGTTTCAAACCATCTTTCCAAGATCAGCAATCTGCAAAAAAGCTATGATCTTAAATCACAGCAGGTAGACGCTTTAACAAAATCAAACGATATCTCTAATGATTTGTTTAAATCTGCCCGGGTTGATTATTTCGAAGTACTGATGACCCAGAGAGATGCATTAGAAGCAAAGTTAGAGCTGATTAAAACAAAAAAAGATCAGTTGAATACTGTCGCAAATACCTACCGTGACCTTGGCGGGGGGTGGAAATAAGAAGAATACTTAAGGTAAAAAAGCAGACATTGAAGGGCTTACAGTTAATCTGTAGGCCCTTTTGCTTTATAGTTTTTTATCATGAAATTAAGAGCCTCTTCTCTTCTCCAACTACGACGCTGTTTTATTGTGCTTCAGCCATAATTTTTAAAACTTTAAAAGCAAAAAACAGTTTATAGTAGAAACTATTGATTAAATTCAATAAAGGTTTAGAAAAAGTTAATTTACTAATACTAACGCTATGTGGAAGAAATACAATATAAACATCATCTTTTTTGCTTTGATCATTACAGGTTGTAAAAGCACTAAGAATGATGCGGACATCCTCTATTACGGAGGTCCGATCTTAACCATGGAAGACGGTAATCCTCAAGTGGAAGCGCTTGCTATTAAGGATGGGAAAATTCTTTTTGCAGGTACGAAGAAAGAAGCCATGAATTATGCTGGTTCTAAAACCGCTGAAGTAGATTTAGAAAACAAAACGTTGATGCCCGGATTTATTGATGCACATAGTCATGTTACTTCGCGAGCAGGCATGTCTCAGGCTGTTGACCTTTCTCCAACTCCTTACGGTACAGTAAACAGTATTGCAGAACTGCAGACCACACTAAAGGATTATATCAAAAAACATCAGCTGGATCCAACTACTCCAGTGATGGGGAATGGATATGACGACGCGATTATTAGTGAGCATAGACATCCGACACGTGCTGAGCTGGATGCTGTAAGTACAACAAATCCCATAATCGTGATTCACACTTCAGGGCATGCCAGCGTTATCAATACGGCTATGTTCAAGTTACTACAGATTCCTGAAGATGCTAAAGATCCGCAGGGAGGACATTATGGCCGCGATCCGAAAACCCATCGTCTAAATGGGAAATTGGAAGAAAATGCCAGTTTCACGGCACTAATAAAGTTAACCTCACTTTTACCAAAACCGACCGAAACAGATGGTTTATCACAGTCCCTTAAAGATTTTTTAGCGGCGCAGGATGAATGGTTTAGTTATGGACAAACCACGATATGTGATGGCCGAACTATGGGTGTAGGACTTACCTTACTTCGAGAAGCAGCGGCCAAGAAGCTAATAAAGGCAGATATCGTTTATTTTCCTGATTTTGAAGCCAACAAAAAGGAGTGGGAATCATTTTTATCACATTACATGAAATATGAAAATAACCTCAAATTTGGAGGTTTCAAATTTTCGGATGACGGCTCTCCACAAGGTAAAACAGCTTGGTTGACACAACCCTACTTAGTTCCTCCTGAAGGACAAAACAAAGATTATAAAGGCTTCCCAATTTTTACGGATGAAGTTCTTTATGAAGATTTAAAAACGATTTTCTCAAAAAACATCACCGCCCAGCTACATGTGAACGGAGATGCTGCTATTGATCAGGCACTGCGTGTAATAGGAAAATTAAAAGAAGAAGGGATTTATAAACCGGAAATCCGTGCCACACTCATTCATGTGCAAAATAGTAGACCTGACCATATTGCGAAAATTAAAGAAGTGGGTGTCATACCTTCATACTTCTCTGGACATGTTTATTTATGGGGTGATTGGCACTACAACAGTGTCTTCGGTCCGCAAAGAGCTGCTTTTATAAGTCCTGCAAATGCTGCAAAAAATGCCGGGATTACATTTACCATACACCACGATGCTCCTGTCACGCCACCGGATCTGATAACAGGTGTGTATTCTGCTGTTAATAGAATAACACGTTCAGGTATGGTCCTGGGTGCAGATCAACGTATTCCGGTTATCGATGCGTTAAAAGCGATCACCATCAATGCCGCTTATCAATACCAAGAAGAGGATATAAAGGGTTCATTAAAAGCAGGAAAACTTGCAGACCTTGTTATTTTAAATAAAGATCCTTTGACCATTGATCCGAAAGAATTACGCTCTGTTCAGGTCTTAGAAACAATCAAGGAAGGTAAGACAGTATTTAAACGATAGCTACGCATATTAAGAAAACTTATACCAATGAAAAGAATAATCAATTTATTACTGTTGCTATTTGTGAGTACCAGTAGCTTTGCTCAAGGACATTACAATGGTTCATCCTTTAATCCAAATGATTATTTTGCCCCACATGCGGGCTTTATCATTCCAGTATGGTATGGCTATGCCAATATGAACTATTATAATAAGCAGGGGAATAAATCGGATCAGCTGATCAATCCGACACCTAATAATCCGACGACTCTTAATATCGAGCAAAATGTCAAGACCCATTCATTTATCTTAATGGCTATTTATGGCGGCAAAGGTAAAATCTTAAATGCAGACTGGGGAATGATGATCATTCCAACCCTTAATAGCCCCACGGCAAGTATTGCTTTAGATTATTATTCGCAACAGACAGGCGCTGGCCGTTATAATTTCACAAATAAAAGTCTCGGTTTTGGTGATATGTATATCCAGCCGATCTGGCTCTCATGGAAAGATGGAAAATTCAAATATGCGTTAAATTACGGCGTGTGGGCTCCCACCGGAAAATATGAACCCAATAGTTTAGACAACGGCGGTCATGGTTACTGGTCTCACAATATTCGAGGGGCATTACAATACAAACCGCAACCCAAAATCAATCTGAGTATTGCGCCAACCTTCGAGATCAATCAATGGCAAAAAGATACTGACTTCAAAGAGGGAAGCCATCTAACTGTCGATCTCGGAGGTTCTTATCTGCTCAACAGCCGTGGCGATGAAGTTGGTGTATTCGGGCACTACACCAAACAGGTTTCAGATGATAAAGGAACTGAAGGTAGTTTCTTATCAGATCAGACAGCAGGAGTTGGTGGCTTTGTTTCCTACTGGATTGTACCTAAAAAAATTGGAGCAATGGCACGTATAACCCAGAACTTTGCAACAGAAAGCCGATTCGGAGGTATGGCTGTACAGGCTGGTGTTAATATTTTAATACCTTCAAAAAGTGCATCTCACTAGATAATTTGAATTCAGATTGACGATATTATCGCTTTAAAGGATCTATTTGCAAAAAAGTGATTGAATAAAAGGTTGAACAGGTAATTTCTATCCCGTTCAACCTTTTTTATTAATATACTCTTGATCGTTAAAAAACGTAATCAATTTTATACCTTCTTATCATGCTCCACAGGGAACAAAGAGACTAATTAATTAAAACATAGACTAAGATTATATTTGGTTTTACACGCATATATAATGGACGGATTAGAGATCGCAGAATGTTGTAATTTATTGCGAATTAATAATAAAATAAACATTTTGACCAGTTCTTTGTTTTCTCTTAATAAACCATAAACCAACAAATTATGCCTGATTTCAACCTGAACCGTAGAAAATTTATTCAAGGTGCTACTGCTGTTTTAACTTTATCTGCTCTACAAGCAAAAGGGGTTTCCTCTGCAAGTACACTTAAAAATATGCGGGTCGGATTGATTGGAGCAGGTTGGTACGGGAAAAGCGATCTATTTAGACTCATGCAGGTACGCGATATTGATGTTGTAGCAATCTGTGATGTGGATAGCAAACATCTGGAAGAAGCTGGAAAATTGATCAGTGAACGCCAAATATCCAGAAAAGTACCAAAACTTTACAATGATTACAGAGCAATGCTCGACGCACATAAACTGGATCTGGTACTCATCGGAACTCCCGATCACTGGCATGCGCAACAAGCAATTGACACAATAAGTTCTGGTGCACATCTTTATCTCCAAAAACCCATTAGTATTGATGTTCTGGAAGGCGAAGCGATACTAAGCACAGCAAGAAAACACAATAAAAAAGTACAGGTAGGTACACAGAGAAGAAGTACAGCCCACCTTATAGATGCTAAAAACAACATCATAGATCAAGGACTGCTTGGTAAAATATCACATGTCGAGATATGCTGTTATTATCATATGCGTAAAAATGGAAATCCTGCAGTAGAACCTGTTCCTGACTTTCTGGATTATGAAATGTGGACAGGCCCGGCTCCATTGCGTCCTTATGATGGTTTACCACATGGTGGCTGGTGGCGCACTTTCATGGAGTATGGTAATGGTATTACCGGCGATATGGGTATGCATATGTTCGACACTGTTCGTTGGCTTTTAGGACTTAAATGGCCGGAAAAGATTACTTCAACAGGCGGGATATTTGTGCAAAAAGGCGGAAAATCCAATATTGCGGATACACAGACTGCTATATTTGAATATCCTGACTTAAATTGCGTTTGGCAGATGCGGTCCTGGGGAACTCCTGCAGATCCAGGATACCCTTGGGCATTTGTTATCTATGGAGAAAAAGGTACTTTAAAAGGCAGTGTCATGAAATATGAGTTTATTCCAGTTGGTAAAGGAGAGCGCATTGCTATGGATGTGGTTTATGAGAAAGAAAAATTTCCAGCAGATCTCAATGAACCCAGAATCGAACTGCACACCGCTCCTGCTACCCGTCAACATATGCTGAATCTTTTATCTGCGATTGAAAATGACCATCTCCCTATTGCTGATATTGAAGAAGGACATATCTCAACGGCAAGTTGTATTCTGGCCAATCTATCCATGTTATTGAACAGACCATTGGTCTACGACCCTATTAAAAAAAAATGTATTGATGATCCTGAAGCAACCAAATTATTAAGAAGACCTTACCGGGCACCTTGGAAACATCCATTTTTGGGATAAATCTTAAACTTAGAAAACTGGTGTACTCAAATTGTATATTAGCATAAATCTTAATAATCATCAAATATTTTTTTGCTTATTGAAACTAAAAAAAAGTATTGACTCATAATTAGTACTAAGGGATTATTCTATATGAATCAATGATCAAATTGGAATTCTTTTCAGATGAACGATTGGTGAGAATAGTGAGTGTATATCAACTGTGGCCCCCTTTATAATAGTCCCGTTCGCTGGGGTCATCGATACGCATAATCAAATGGATATTTGTCCAGCTAAGATTCGCTACGCGCTGCGTAGAGAATTGGTCAAATTCAGGGAACTGACCATTATTAATTGGGTTATGATATTCCGAGCATTGACTTATTGATTAATCCGCCGTTTCGGTTCTACGGGTTCTGAAGATTTTTTGTAATATTTTTTGATAAGCTTTTATTTCAGTAAATTCACATATAAATATCAACTGATTATGAGAAAATTAATTTTAATGTTATTCTTGGTTCCATCATTACTATTCGCTCAGAGCAAGGGTGTTAAATTTGAGCATGGTCTCAATTGGAATCAAATTAAAGAAAAGGCAGCCAAGGAAAACAAATTTATTTTTGTCGATTGTTTCACCACTTGGTGTGGCCCCTGCAAGTACATGACAAGCACAATCTTCCCACAGGCGAAGGTAGGTGATTTCTTCAACGCCAAATTTATCAATGCCAAAATCCAAATGGATAAGACCGAAGGGGATAATCAAGAAGTAAAATCCTGGTACGCGGAAGCAGATCGTTTTGCCAAAGATTATAAAGTAGTAGCATATCCTACTTTCTTGATCTTTGATTCAAAAGGCAAGCTTGTACACCGAATTGTAGGGGGCGGTGATGCGGATGGATTTATTGCTAAAGCTCAAAAGGCATTGGATCCGAATACCCAGTATGAAACCCTATTGGCAAAATTCAATGCTGATCCACAAAATACAACGATTGCAAAAGCTATGGCCCAAGTGGCAAAAGAAGCTTATGATAAAGAAACACAGGCAAAGGCTGAGAGCATTGTATTATCTTCGCTATCAACAGATCAGCTCTTTACAAAAGACAATTTAGAGTTATTGATTTCTTCTGCGAGCATTAAGGATTCGAAAGCATTTAACTTAATAAAAGATAACCCAACCAAGTTTGATGCCATCAGCGAGAAGGTTAAAGCAAATGATTTCTTAGGTAAGCTATTGATCAGTGAAGCTGTCAATACCAAAATACTGGCTAAGGAAGATGTAGATTTTGCTGCTATAGAAAAAGAACTGGCTCAGAAATACCCTACAGTCAATACCGAAAAAACGAGTTTGGAAATGCAACCGCGTTATTTCTCTTATACTAAAAACTATCCTGGATTGAGAGATAGTTTTAATAAGTATATTGCCAAATACGGTTCGACGGTCACAGCAATGGAATTAAACCAGATGGCTTGGTCTATCTTTGAAAACTGTGATGACCCAGCTTGTTTAAAAGCGGCTTCAGAATGGAGCAAATTATCACTAGAGAAAGAAAAAGATACACCGATGTATCTAGATACCTTTGCCAACCTTCTTTATCGTCTAGGTGACAAAGATCAAGCAATCAAAACACAAGAGAAAGCGATATCACTTTTGACTGCAAACGATAAAAAAGAGGATTATATAGCAACGCTTCAAAAAATGAAAAAAGGCGAAAAAACTTGGGAATAAACAATATCCCAAAACAAAAAGTCCAGATCGACGAAGTTGATCTGGACTTTTTTATTTCAATAGGAATAATTAGCTTACAACTATTTGCTTATCAAAAAGTTAAATGAGTATTGCATTCATCTATCACTCTGAATAATCCAATTGAAACCCAAAATCGAGGTAAGGATCATCAAAAAAAAGATATGCAATCTAAATTTTCTTTGTCAATATTTGAGATGAAGTCTACTTCCGAATAACTATTTATATCATGAGATTTTAGAAAAAAAACTTTTCATAAAAAAATTCCATGGTCAATTTCGCGGTATGGCGAAAGGAATCTCCGGACGCACTTGACCATTTCGCCACGTGGCAAAATTATACAGCCACCATTCCGATGCATTTTCCCGAGTATCCATATTAATCCGTCATCTCGGTGAATCACTTAGTCCTTCCTCCTCCCGCTTTCATGAACCTCAAAAACTCTTAGACATATTGCGAAGCCACACAGTCACCAGTGTTTCTCATTTCCCCGAGTGTCCAAGCCATTTCCCCGCCCCTCTAAATCACATCGACCTAGGTATAAATGCTTTTCTCCATCGTCGAAACCGCTACGCCATAGCGCGAAGACATGCTCCGTTGCACACAAAGCATAAAACTGACGACTTCCTAGCTTACTTGGAATGCGCCAATTCTTCATTATTTGGCACTTAACCAGACTCTTTATTATCGCAGTTTAATTACTGAACATCTCGTTGTCAAGTCATCATTAGTTTATTCTTCACCTGTGGCCTCCTTGATATAATAGTTCCGTTCGCTGGGTTCATCGATACGCATAATCAAACGGATTATTTGTCCAGCTAAGATTCGCTACGCGCTGCGTATAAAATTAGTCAAATTCAGGGAATACTTGTTAGAACTGCCTCATTTTCCACAAATTGACTTCTGATAAGATTTTTAAGAGTTATTCCAATGGCCGGTAAATGCCCCATGAGAAAGATAAAACAAATAAATGTTCACTATTTCACACATGTTCATGGAACGTGAACATGCGTGAAATAGTGAACATAAAGTATGATCTACTTACTACCTTTTGCTATATAAAGTAATTTGGGTGCATCTTTAATAAATACATCCAATACTCCGTCTGCAATTTTAACTGGCCCTTCAAAGCGAGTCGCACCTGGTGTTGATGGAATAGCAGCAGCCCTTTTAGCGAGTTCTTGAGCTTTATCAAAATAACTGATACTATTGCTTTTACCCATTTCTACCTCCTGCAAACCTAAGACAACAGATTCTAAAGCCTCTCCCCATATTGCCATCGCATCTAACCATGGTCCAGCTTCACGGACAAAACCCTTATCAATTGTTCCTGAACGAATAATATTTGGAGCATTTCTAAATTCATGAGCATGATTTATTAGACTTTTAATAGCCTGCGCACGGTTATCTTTATTACCATAAGAAACAGCATCTCTAAACTTATCTAAAATTAACTTTAATGCTGGTGCTTGCACTTGCCAAGGGTGTGTTCCAAATGTTGGGGCTAAGTGCTGGGTATCGAAAAACAGCAATAATGCCTGAGTGGTTTTTGGATTATTTCCAGCTAATTGACGCGCAGCAAATGTCCAAGTACGAGAAGCATCGTAATCTTGATCATTCCAGGCAAAAGCAGCCACTCCCGATATTGCCACTCTACTAGCAGCTTCCTGATTCATTGGATTGGACAAAATGCCGGCAAGCTGTTTTGATAACCCTGCTTCCCTTCTATCATATGGTGCTAAAAGAAGCCTTCCTTTAGATTCTGCATAGTCATTTACAGGATAATTATCCCAGAGCAATGTTGGTTTTCCAAAAACCTTAGTAGCCGCTTTTGCATCATTTATTGAAATTGATGGCGGAACGACATCTGTTCCTGTCCATTGAACAACGATATCTTGATTTAAATTTTTACGTAATGCGGCTTTATATGGGGTTTCTTTGGCATCATAATACTCGGTGGGAACCATAATTAAATTTGGCGCCTCAGGATCTACTCCCTTGATATAGTCCTGCAATTTATTTAATAATGAAGATTGTGCTACCGCGGCAGCTTCGGGGCCAGATTTTCCAAAAGTGATGGAGTCTTGATTACAATTCCATTTTTGATATTCAATATCATCTAATGCCAAATAAAAACTACGCACACCCACGCTTCTTAACGCATTTACTTTGTCTTTTAACAGATCAAAATCTGTTTTACATGAAAAACAAATCGTTGGACCAGGCGATATTGCATAAACAAAGTTGATATGATTATTGGTTGCAATCTTTGCTATACGACCAAGTTCTGATAATGTGTCTGCTGGATAAGGCTCTCTCCATCTATCTCTAGCGTAAGGATCATCTTTTGGCGTATATACGTAGGTATTGGCTTTAACAGAGGATAAAAATAATAAATGTTGCTCGCGCTCTAGCATAGTCCAGGGTTTCCCGTAGAAACCTTCCACCGAACCGCGGATAGGCTGAGCTGGATAATCTTGAATCAATAGTGATGGAAAGAAAGCGCTTGTGATTAACTGTGCGAAGCTTTGTGTGGCATGAAATAGACCATGCGCATCATGCCCCATTAATGAAATTAAAAAACCTTGATCTTTTTTTCCACTAGAAATTACATAACCTTCTTTATGAGTATCTAAAATTGCCTGGTTGTTGCTAATAAGAGATTTTCCGTCTCCATTTTTGCTCTCCCCCAGAACCACTACTGTACCTCGAATTGACTTTGGAATCTTTTGGGTTGTATTCACATTCTTGACTCCTGCCTTGTTCAGCATCTTCACTACTGTGGTCTTAGTATATTCACTAACCTCTGGTAATGCGACTAAAGTAATGGTCTGTCCAAGAGGAAAACTCTCGCCTTGAAGTTCCATAAACACAGGTGAGGGAAATATAGAAGGAAGGGTTGATACCGTAGCGGTTTCAAAATTCTTTTGCTGAGCATACCCCAATTTTAAACTTCCGCTTAAAATAACTGCCCCTAATAAACCATATATAATTTTTTTATTCATCATTAAATTAAGTTTAATTTCTATGCTAATTAATAGCATAAATTCCAAAAATAATATAATTCACCCATATAACTTCCATGTATGTGATTTATTACATAATCAAACTCCCCGTACGCACATCTTAAATTTAAATTGATTAGTATGACAACGATGCCACAGATAGAGAATAAAAAGATGCTACATCTGCTTCTTTGGGGATAGATTAATTGATGAAAAAAATGGAATTAAATAGGGTATTAATTTATAGAAATCACACAAAATACTTTGGCATAAAATAGGACATATGCCAAATAAAGCGCATAAAAAAAGCGACTCTTTTGAAGTCGCTTTTTTGTAGCCCGTAGGGGAATCGAACCCCTGTTTCTAGAATGAAAATCTAACGTCCTAACCCCTAGACGAACGGGCCTTTTTGTGTTTCGGTGTGCAAATATAGAAAGGTTATTGAATATTTCAAAATAAAAATGAAAAATTATTTATTTCTCTAAAAATTGTATCTTTAGATCACACAACAAACTAAACAACTTATAGATTCATGAGTTATCAACCGTATAAAAAGTCCATTTGGCTGTCTACTACAATGGCATTATTGACAGCAAATCTCTTTGCCCAGTCTCCTGCAAACATTGAAAATAAGATTTCTGTACGCTGGGAAGTTCCAACAGGAATAAGTTTAAAGAAGAACCCTACGTCAAAATTAATCATTAAAAATACAGACAGTCAGCAAATTGCACTTAAAGATTGGTCACTATGGTTTAATTTCATCCGTGGAATAGATGCAAAATCTGTTGATTCCCGTTTTAAATTGTCACATCGTAATGGAGATTTATTCCAGATCGAATTTGCAAAAAACAATCTAACACTACAGCCCAAAGATACCATTGAAATCAATTTTACAACACTCGGTGGCCTGATAAATTATACGGATGGACCAATCGGGCTTTACGTAAGCTATGATGGTAAAGACACCTATGCGGACATCAAAAACTATGAAGCACAACGCAATACCTTTACAGCAGAACAGCGTAAAGCCTATTTAGAGCAGAAGTTTGCGAGCAATGAGCTTCTTTCTAAAGGCTCACAGCAGGATATTCTTCCGCTACCGGCGCAAGCAAGCTTTGATAAAACAAAGTCATTTAAATTGACAAATACCGTTTCAATCAATAGCGATAATGATTTTAATAATGAAGCGGGTTTATTCATACAGTTCTTAAAAGAACAAACAGGAATACAGGCACAGAAAAGCACGAGTAAAGACGCTCAAATCAAGATCGTTAAAACTGCAGGCTTTGAAGATGAGGCTTATGCATTGAATATTGATAGCAAAGGAATCGAAATTAAAGCAAGTACCGCAACGGGTGCATTCTACGGCTTACAGTCATTAAAATCTTTAATTCCTGCCGCAGCATGGAGCACGACGAATAAATCATTGAATTTCCCATATGCTCAGGTAAAAGATCAGCCCCGTTTCCCGTATCGTGGTCTCATGCTGGATGTGGCACGTAATTTCCATAGCAAAGCTGAGGTAATTCGTATTTTGGATGCAATGGCGCAGTACAAACTGAATAAATTTCACTTCCACTTCATCGATGATGAGGGCTGGCGTTTAGAAATTCCAGGATTACCTGAATTGACTGAGGTCGGTAGTGTACGCTCTGCCAACTTTAAAGATGGAAAAGCCATACAACCGGCCTATGGATCTGGAGCGGTAGCAAAAGAAAAACAATATCTAAGCACGCAGGACTATATCGAGATTTTACGTTATGCAGCCGCAAGACATATTGATGTCATTCCAGAAATTGAAACTCCTGGACATGCACGTGCTGCTATAAAATCAATGGAAGCGCGATACAATAAACTTAAAAAAACAGGAGACCTTAAAGGTGCGGAAGAATATTTATTACATGATCCGGAAGACCTATCGGTATACAACTCTGCACAGAACTGGAACGACAACGTTTTAAATCCTGCCTTACCTTCTTCGTACCAATTCTTAAGTAAGGTAATCGATGAAGTGAAAAAAATGCATGAACAAGCCGGAGTACCTTTAAAGATCATCGATCTAGGCGGTGATGAAACGCCTGCTGGCGTCTGGGAAAAATCTCCGAAGATCGAAGCTTTCATGAAAGAAAATAACATCACATCCGTACATGATGTGTGGCCATATTACATTAACCGTATTAATGAATTATGCCACTCTAAAGGTTTGATCATGTCGGGCTGGGAAGAAATGGGGATGAAAAATTTCGGAAAGGGAATGGATGTAAATCCAGCACTAGCAGACCATAACATCAACTTAAACGTCTGGAATAACCTGATCGGTGGTGGACAGGAAGATTTAGCGTACCGCCTAGCGAATGCAGGTTACAAAGTTGTCTTTACTTCTGCCTATAACAACTATCTGGACATGACCTGGGACCATAACTTTGCTGAGCCGGGACATAGCTGGGTAGGATTGGTTGATATTAACAAAACATACTCGTTTGCTCCGGAAAACTATTTTATTAACCTGTTCAAAGACAATTCAGGAAACGAGTTACCGAAAGATTTCGCAAAAAATAAGGTGCATTTAACGGAAAAAGGCAAAGCAAACTTCTTGGGTGTTAAAGCTGGACTTTGGTCTGAAAAAATAAATAACGATACGCGTCTTGAAGAAATGATTTTTCCACGCTTATTGGCAGTTGCCGATCGTGGATGGGCTCCGGAACAAAGCTGGGAAAATGGCGAAAATTTTGATCATCAGACTTACCAAAAAAGCTATGCTGGATTTATGCAGAAGTTAGGTAATGATGAATTGAAGAAATTAGATAAATTAAATAAAGGGTATCATTATCGTGTACCTGCTGTCGGAGTAAAATTGATCGATGGAAAGTTAACAGCCAACACCGACTACCCAGGTTTTAAAATTTACTACAGTGAAGATAACACGGAACCTACTTTAAAATCAAAAGAATATAAAGGAGCTATTCCTTTTAATAGCAAGTCGACCTACAAGTTTAGAGTAATCACTCAGATCGGAGACTTGGGGATTGTTTCGACATACTAAAATAGAACGTTCACAGAACAAAAGAAGAGGCTTAACGCATGATGTGTTAAGCCTCTTCTCTTATTACAATAAGTTCAACTGTCTTATTTCTTATCAACAGAATACTTTCCCGGACCGATAAATAATAGACCAATAAAAACACAGCATAATTCAATGGCATGAGAGGCTCCTTTAATGCCATCTCCTTTTCCGAAATGAACAAGAGCCGCAACAATCATCGTGAACGCTAAAAAAAGTAAAGTAGGTCTAGTCCAAAGGCCGATCAATAAAAACAGACCTCCTACTCCTTCGGCAACTGCGGCCATAAATCCCCAAAAAATGGGTAAGAAATGAATGCCTAATACTCCCATAGAACCCCCAAGCTTAGTCCATGTCTCTACTCCGCCCATCATTTTTGGGAAACCATGGACAATCATCATCACGCCTAAACCAACACGCATGATCAATAAACCGAAATCTTTATATTTTCCTAAATTTTGAAATAGTGCCATAATATTTAATCGATATATGTTAATGAAACCTTATTTTTTGTGGTCTTTAATTTCACCTTCTTCCCAAAAATTAATGCATGATTATCATCAATATGACCGGCAGGATAAGCGAATGCTACTGGAAAATCTGCATCCCTTACTTTGTCCATCACAATTTCAGAGACAGACTGTCCAAATGAAGGATCAGCATCTTTCATTCCGGAAAAACCGCCGACAATCAGGCCTTTCAATTTTTTAAATTTCCCGGCCCGCTTCAATGCCCATAACATACGGTCGACACTGTAGAAAGTCTCTCCGACATCTTCGATAAACAAGATTTTACCATCGTAATTGACATCTGACTCCGATGCCAGTACGGATAGTAAAATAGCTAAATTTCCTCCAACAAGTATTCCAGTTGCTTCTCCTACTCTATTTGGAAATTCTTTCTGCTCATAGCTGTAATCTACCGACTGCCCGAAGAGAGCGGCCTTCAATGTATCTAAAGATGCTTTGGTACCTGCTTCAAAAGATTTTGGCATTTGCCCATGTATGGTAGGAATAGCAAATTCCTGTTGAATATGACTATGTAAAACAGTAATATCACTAAACCCAACAAGCCATTTAGGCTGTTTTTGAAAAAGCGAAAAATCAAGTTGATCAATAATCCTCACGCAGCCGTATCCACCTCTTGCCGCAAAAACAGCTTTGATAGACTCATCGTCCAAAGCCCATTGCAAATCGGCAGCTCTTTCATGATCATCGCCTGCAAATTGATGGTAAGCGGCTGTGACAGTCTTTCCCAAAAGGACCTCCAGGCCCCATGATTCCAAAATTTTAACGGCGGCATCTATATTTCCACGAATAAAACTTGCAGGACAGACAATTGCGACTTTATCGCCTGCTTTAAGAAATTCAGGTATTTTCGTCATAATCTTTATTTTAATACCGCAAATTGAATTATCTTTGTCAAAGAAACAAACATTTATAGTGTTTTTTTATTTCGCTAACTACTAATTTACTGTATAGCATTGAGTAATTTATCCAAAAAACGTTACACCATTACATCTGCATTGCCTTATGCTAATGGTCCTTTGCATATTGGTCACTTGGCCGGCGCATATATTCCTGGCGACATTTTCGTTCGCTATTTACGTCTCAACGATAAAGACGTTGTCTATGTCTGTGGTTCTGATGAACATGGAGCGGCGATTACCATCCGTGCAAAAAAAGAAGGTATCACACCGCAGCAAATTATTGATAAGTACAATTCACAAATTAAAGAGAGCTTTGAAGAGTTCGGTATTGCATTTGACATCTATCACCGCACTTCCGAACCTATCCACCATGCGTTGTCTCAAGAATTCTTTACGAATTTGTACGATAAAGGTGAATTCGTTGAGAAATTCTCGGAACAATACTATGATGAAGATTTTCATCAATTCTTAGCTGATCGTTATATTGTTGGTACCTGCCCTAACTGTAAGTCGGAAGGTGCGTATGGTGACCAGTGTGAAAAATGTGGTACTTCGTTAAGTCCAACAGACTTAATCAATCCAATATCGACATTGAGCGGAAAAACACCGGTATTAAGAAAAACAAAACACTGGTACTTACCCCTAGATAAATACCAACCTTGGTTAGAGAAATGGTTGATCGAAGGTAAAAAAGACGTTTTGAAATCAAATGTTTTTGGTCAGTGCCAATCTTGGTTAAAATCGGGTTTACAACCTCGTTCGATGACCCGCGATTTGGACTGGGGAGTAGATGTTCCGCTTCAAGAGGCTGCTGGTAAAAAACTTTATGTTTGGTTAGATGCTCCGATAGGCTACATTTCTGCTACCAAGCAATGGGCTATTGATCATGGTAAAAACTGGGAAGATTATTGGAAAAAACAAGAAAATCCTGAAGATGACTCGTGCTTAATCCATTTCATCGGAAAAGATAATATCGTATTCCATTGTATCATCTTCCCCGCAATTTTACATGCACATGGTGAATATATTTTACCGGATAACGTACCAGCAAATGAATTCTTAAATCTTGAAGGCGACAAATTATCGACCTCTCGTAATCATGCTGTTTGGTTACATGAATATTTAGAAGAGTTTCCGGGTAGACAAGATGAATTACGTTATGTATTGACTTCTATTCTTCCTGAAACATCTGATAGTGAATTTACATGGAAGGATTTCCAAGCTAGAGTTAACAATGAACTGGTTGCTATCTTTGGTAACTTTGTCAACCGTGTCATGGTACTTTCACACAAATATTTTGATGGCAAAGTAGTTAGTGGTTCTCCGTTAAATGAAGTTGATCAAAATGTTTTTGCTGAATTAGCAAAATTCCCTGATGCGATCACCGGATCTATACAGCAATATCGTTTCCGCGAGGCATTAGCACAGTTTATGAATGTTGCTCGTTTGGGAAATAAGTACTTAGCAGATGAAGAACCTTGGAAAGTGATCAAAACGGATGAGGAACGTGTAAAAACGGTTCTGAATGTGGCCACACAAATAGTCGCAAACTTAGCGGTATTAGCACAGCCTTTCCTTCCGAAAACTGCTACAAAACTTTTCGAAATGCTTGATTTCCCAAGTACAAATTGGACAAATGCAGGTAAAGCAGATTTAATTGCTGATGGTCATCAATTGAGTGAAGTACAACTATTGTTCGAAAAAATCACAGACGAGCAGGTTGAATTTCAATTAAATAAATTGGCTCAGGCAAAAATTGCAAATGCTGCAGCAAATGTGAAAACTGAACCGGCTAAAGCAAATATTGCTTTCGAAGATTTTACGAAACTTGATATTCGTGTGGGTACGATCTTAGAAGCAGAGAAAGTCGCTAAAACAAAGAAATTATTAAAAATCAAAATTGATACTGGTATCGATCAACGTACGGTTGTATCTGGGATTGCAGAATTCTTCTCTCCGGAAGAAATCATCGGTAAGCAGGTATCTATTTTAGTGAATCTGGAGCCTCGCGATATCAAAGGTATCACCTCTCAAGGGATGATCTTAATGGCTGAGGATGCTGATGGCCGTTTGGATTTTGTAAATCCAATCTCAGCAATCAAACCGGGTAGTACCATTCGATAAGGAGCTATATTTAAACAAGAAAGGGAACGATGAGTTCCCTTTCTTGTTTAAAATAATATCGCTTTCAGCTTTTTATTGAATTCCTTTTCGTCCATCCAATCATAAACTGAAGATTTTAGTTTTGCGACAATCGCAGTCTTAGGCTCCGCTACCACTTTCTTTTTCTTGGTCAGCACATTGGAAACTGGAGTATTGGTTAATTCAACCTTTGTTGCAAAAATATTAATGTTCATGCTCGGAATGGATACACCCAAAATCATCCCAGGTAAACCATGAATAAGTTCTGGACCTGTTGGACTGGGAATCTGTCCTGCAAAAAATGCCACCACATAAATTGAATCTTGAATAATACCATTCGCCCTACGACAATCGTAGCCTGCGATATTTCTGTACTCATCCGTATACTTCCACTTCACATTAGGCAATGAATCTTTCATTAATAATTCTTCATCTCCAAAAGGAAGCAGTTTTAAGAAACTATTATTTTTAACATTGATATAGGTCTTGGAATCACTTATAAACGGACTGTACCAGGAGTAATTACGATAATTCGGCGGGTAATCCTCTTGAATAGTCTCAAAGACTGTTTCATCATCAAAAAATTTTAGACTATGATGCGTAATCATCTCAGCGGGACCAGATTTCATCGCCTGCTCAACACTGATTTTATCCCAACCATTGAGATCAGGTTTGTTTAAAAAATTACGTTTTAGAAAGTTATGTAAATGGAATTTCCGTTCAAAAGTTACGGTACCACTACTGGGAAAAAAGGCGTATTGAGCGGACACATTTGTTATAAATCCGATAATTAAAAACATTGATACAATATATTTTTTCATTTTATTTTCCTCCTTTCATGGTTGTAAAATTATAAATCACCTTCAACATTCCATAGCGGCGCAATACCTCATTACTGGACTGAATAAAAGAAGACCCACTCTGATACCGGTTAATACCACTATTCTTATTAAAGATATCATTTACAAAAAGTTGTGCTTCTAAAGATTTGTCCTTTAAGAATTTTTTCGAAATAAAACCATTCATATTAACGATATTTATAGATTGTAATGTCTGGGTTGCACTTTGATAGTTTTGACGGCCTTCAATCGATATTTTAAACTCTTTTGGTAAATAATAAGTGGCTCTACCAAACGTATTCATTTTAAAAGATGTTCTGCTTAACTCAGGTTGTAAGGATGAACTTAAATTTTCAACGCCTGGACTAACTGATAGATAAAAATCTAACTTATTAGCCTTAGAACGATTAAATCCGATATTCGGAGCTAAGCTCCAACTTTCATTCTGATTTAAACTAGGCTCTCCCTTTCCAAGTGATAGATAACTATATTGACTATTGTACTGTACGTTCGCGCCAAGGTTTAAATTCAGTCCCCATTTTTTATGCACGACAAAACGATATCCAGATCCGCCATATATACTCCAGTTAGCCTTATCAATATTAACAGACTGAATATCCTGACGACCATCTTCATAATAAGTTACCTTAGTGGATATATTATTGATTCCTTGAGAACCATTCAAATAAACATAGATACTTTGATCCTTAAGTTGCTTATAAGAATTAAATTCTACAGAGTAATTATTACTAAAACCAGCCTTTAGATCGAAATTATCGAGGTATGTCACCAATTGTTGTGAGTTTTGCTTTAAAGGTTCTATTTGAGTCAGTGAGGGTTGAATAGTTCTTCCTGAATATCTTAAATAAACACTTTTACTTTTTGTAAGATTATAATTAGCCGATAAGGTCGGGCGTATAGAAGTTTGATTGCGCTGAAGCACAGTTGTTAAATTATTGTACTCACGCTTCACATCTTCAAAATCCAATTGGTTACTTAGATTGACCGTTAACTTACTGTCTTTATAATTGAGTGAAGTACTTAAACCATTTTTTGTACTTGTAAAATCAAAATCATTGAGTATCGCCAGATCGAGCACAGTATATTCACCTGTAATTGAATCCTTATCAAAAGATTGATTTAGAGTCTCCGATCGATTATTTAAAAATGAATATCCAATAGATCCTGTCAATTTTTTAGATAAAGGCTCTGTAAAAGTCAATGATGCTCCTAAGTTGGTATTCTTATTTTTATTTCTTTTAAACTGGTCTATCGTATCTGTACGGTCATCTTTAAAAAGATATGCACTAGAAAAATAATTTGTATTGCTATTATTCTGATCGGTATTGGTATTGACCGCTAAAGTCAATGATCTTCTTACCTTCTTAAAACGGCGGGTTAGCAAAAGATTCAGATTTAATTGATCCTGCTCAGTTCTTGAATTATTCTTAGAATATGTTTCCGTAATTCCCTGCCCTTCCAAAGTTTTTTGATCCGCAAATGTTTCTGAAAAGTTATCTCTTTGCGATTTATTGAAACCCATTTTCACAGTCATATCGGTTAAGGAATCTAATTTATAATCATACCTTAGGTTTGCTCCATTTGTCTTGGTCTCATTGTCCGAACTCGTTACTGAATTATCAATACGTGCTTGTTCAGGAAGGTTATTTTGGGCAGAGTAAGTACTCGTATTGGTTACATTAAGCTGATTGCGTTTAAAATTGACATTGATTTTATGCTTATCATTTGCAGTTTTATCAGAGTAACTTGCTCCAAAATTTAATGCTTTGGGTACTCCGCCTCCATAAAACCTTCCATCAAATCCTCCCTCTGAACCATCTCCACCAGAAATCATAATACCGCCACCGTCCATCACTTCCACATTACTACTCCCTACACCATACTTCTGTCCATCTTCAAATCCAAGTCCCACCATACCATCATTGGCAGCAATACCATAAACAGCTATTTTCTGGCTCCCTTTAAATTTATTGACCATCACTTTGCCCCCATAGTAGTTATCGGTACCTCCACCAACGGTAGCTTGCCCAAACATTCCTTTCTTACTATCGGCCTTTAACTTGATATCAATAGTCTGTGTGCGTTCGCCGTCATCAACACCTGTGCGATCTGCCAGGTCTGATTTCTTTTCATACACCTGTACCTTACTGACCATATCAGACCGAATATTTTTGGTGATGAGCGTCGGATCATCACCAAAGAACTCCTCTCCATCCAATAATACTTTCTTCACTTCTTTTCCATTAGCCGTAATCTTTCCGTTTGCATCCATGGTCATACCAGGCAAGACTTTTAAAAGATCTTCCACTTTAGCATCTTTTTCGACTTTAAAGCTTCCTGCATCATATTCAATGGTATCCCCTTTAATGACAACAGGGATTCTACCTGTCACTTGTGCCTCTTCCAAAAGCAATGCTGCTTTTGATAGTTTAATAGTTCCAAAAGCAATGGGCTCTTGACCAACAGTGACATCTTTGACAACATCCACATATTGAGGAAAGGAGACAATGAACCGATAAGTTCCTGTATCAATTTTAGGAAAGGAAAAGGATCCATTTTCATTTGTTCTCACGAACTTGACAAGAACGGAATCTTTCGCATTTAATAATACAACAGCCGCTTTACCAAGTTTCCCCCCATCCTTCGAATCTACAATCTCTCCCGATACTTTTGTTTGTGCATGTGTTGCATTGGTCAGCATAAATGAGCATAGTAATAATATGCTCCAATAGAATTTGGCCATTAGGTTCGGTTTATAATGATATTAAAAACTAAAGATATAGTTTTAATACGATAAAGTCGTATGCTTTTTGTTAAATTTTCGTTAAAAATAAAAAAGGCCGAATTAATCAAATAATTCGGCCCTTTCAGTAAAAAGTTTAATTTATCTAGCTATCTTCTGTAGTGTCTAGGTTTAATTGTTTTTCCTTGTTTATTAGACTCGCAACACTCGTATCGTTTAGTATTTGTAACATTGCATTACGAACCTCAACAAAAGTGTCGCGTATACCACAGGCATGCTCAGTGGTACATTCATCACATGAACGATAGAAATTGAGACTGACACATGGCAACAAGGCAATAGGTCCGTCGATCAATCGCATCACCTGAGATAAATAAACATCTTCTGGTGCTTTATTTAGACTGTAACCCCCTCCTGCACCTTTCTTGCTATACAAAATCCCTGCATTACGCATTTCCAACAATATCTGTTCTAAAAATTTCTTCGGAATGTTTTCTTCCTCTGCAATTTTTACAATCTGCATGGGATCTTTACCGTAGTTCCTACCTAAAACCATTAAGGCTTTAATGGCATATTTTGTCTTTTTAGAAAGCATATTATTTATTCAATTTTATCTACAAACTTAGATAAAATTGTTTTATTTACAATCTTATTGCATTGCTTATAAAACAATTTTACCACCCTCTTCTCTTCAATCAGTAAATTTATATAGCAGAAATCTAACAAATTTTACCTGTAATATAGCATTTAAAAGCGATATTACTGTCCTAACACTTCTACTATAGGGGTACCGATACTGCCATTTGGCTCCATAACATGCAACAACGCGGCTAAAGTTGGAGCAATGTCAGTAACGTTTACAGCTTTATTAGAAACGCCATGTTTGATACCCCATCCCATAAATACTAATGGTATATGCGAGTCAAAGCTTGACCATGTACCGTGCGTTGTACCTGTAGAACGAGGAGATCCCTCATACCATTGTGGCTCAACAACAATCTGAATAACACCACTTCGCTTCATATGATATCCGTTAATTGCTTTTTCGCGGATCGCTAGAGGAGCTTGAAGAACATCACCTTTGGACATATCAAAAACAAATGCAACACCATCCTGTTTTTTCAAATACTTGATGATATCCGTTTTGATGGCTTCTTCATCTAGTTTTAAAGTTTCAATCTTCTCATTGTCTAAATGTACTTGATAGTTCATTAGACTCTTAACCAATTTTTCTTGACCAAACTTAGTTTTCAAATTATCATTCAATGCTGTTAAGATCTGTCTGCCTGGAAAATATCCCCCATTCCCTTTCATGTCCATGAAATAACGTGAATTATAAGATGCGGCATGATCTGCTGTTAAAAAGAATGTGTAATTACCTTTACCAACTGATTTATCCAAATAGTTGAAGAGATCCGCAAGTTCATGATCCAGCTTTAAATAGATATCTTCAATTTCTACAGAAGAAAGGGAATAACGATGGCCCACATAGTCAGTAGCAGATAAACTTACACAAAGAAAGTCAGTACTTTTCGTTGGGTTATTTCCAAGTTTTTCATTTTCTATAGCCGCTTTAGCTAAATCTAAAGTCAAGGTATTTCCCATAGGCGTCGTCTTAATCAACTCGTACCCTTCAGTAGCCATCAATTTGGAAGTTGCTCTTGGTAAAGTTGGACTTGCCTCTCCAGCAAATTTTCCTTCATAAATATTATCATCAGCAATACTTGAAGTATAGGTCGATAACGGGTAAGATGGTTTCCAATCTTGTTTTAAATATTTTTCAGCAAGTTTTTTCTTATTAAAATCTGTTACCCAGTTTGGTAATTTATCCATGTAGAAATTGCTCGTAATCCAATTACCGGACTTAGATTCAAACCAGTAGGCTGCATCAGCAAAATGACCAGCAGGTAGAATCCCGCCACGATCTTTAATTGCAATACCGATAACCTTTGATTGAAAATTGGTTGCTAATTTCAATTGATCTGTAATCGTAGAAGCAAGTAAATTGCGTGGAGACTGCTTTCCTTCAGCCTCTGTTGTACCTACCCCAACAACATTGTCATCCTGAGTACAATACATTGGTTTACCAGTTTGCTCCATAATCCAATCATTGCCTGAAATACCATGTATAGCAGGTACTGATCCTGTGTAAACAGAGCTATGGCCGATAGCAGTATAGGTTGGAATGTAATTGATCAGCGTATTTTCGCATGAAAATCCCTCATTCAACAATCTTTTGAAACCACCTTCGCCATAACGTTCAGCGAATCGGTACAGGTAATCCCAGCGCATCTGGTCAACCATAAGACCCACGACTAATTTCGGACGTTCTGGCGACTGTGCAAAGGTTGTCAAACTACTCAACCCTACGCACATCATTATTAACATTTTTTTAATCATGTCTTTTATTTTGTTTAGGCTATAAATGTAAAATTAATTCGTTAAATGAGTCTGTAAATATTGCCCTGTATAAGAATCTTTACATTTGACCAAATCTTCAGGAAGTCCTGCAAAAACTAATTTCCCTCCTTTATCTCCCCCTTCAGGACCGATATCTATCACCCAATCTGCCGATTTGATCATATCCATATTATGTTCGATAACCAAAATACTATTCCCTAAATTGATCAGTGCCTCAAACGATTTCAAGAGCTTCTTAATATCATGAAAATGGAGACCTGTTGTTGGTTCATCAAATATAAAAAGGGTTTTCTTACTATTATTTCCTTTAATTAAGAATGAAGCCAGTTTGATACGCTGTGCTTCTCCACCAGATAGTGTACTCGATGATTGTCCCAATTTCACATAACCTAGTCCAACATCTTGTAAAGGTTGAAGTTTAGATAAGATTTTAGGTTGATCAGCAAAGAAAACAATAGCCTCATCAACACTCAATTCCAAAACATCTGAAACCGACTTACTTTTATACTGGACATCAAGTACATGCTGTTTAAATCGTTTGCCTTCACACGCTTCACAAGGCAGCACAATATCGGCCATAAATTGCATCTCAATCTTGACCTCTCCCTCGCCTTGGCATACGTCACATCGACCACCCTCCACATTAAATGAAAAGGCGGCGGGTTTTAGTCCTGCAGCTTTAGCAGCCGGTAAATTTGAATATAAAGCTCTAACTTCATCCCAAGCTTTTACATAGGTAACCGGATTGGATCGTGAAGAACGACCGATCGGATTCTGATCAACCATTTCAATTTGTTCAACGCGATCAATATCTCCTTCAATTCCATCGTAAACTCCTGTCTGCTCACCGGAATAATTCCCGATCGCTTTTTGCAGAGCCGGATATAAAATCCGTTTTACAAGTGATGTTTTCCCAGAACCGGAAACACCGGTGACAACAGTAAAATTATTGAGTGGAAAAGTCACATCGATACCCTGCAGGTTATTTTCATGCGCTCCTTTAACGGTAATGGAATTGTTCCATGTACGACGTTGAGCCGGAATGACGATCTGATCTTGTCCGCTTAAATAACGTCCTGTTAAACTTTTTTTATCTTTAATGATATCATCGTAGTGACCAGCAAATACCAATTCACCTCCATTTATTCCTGCTTCCGGACCTATATCGATCAGATAATCGGCAGCCTCCATCATTTCCTGTTCATGCTCGACCACAATGACTGTATTACCAATATCCCTTAGCGATTTTAAAACACCTATAAGCCTTTGTGTATCGCGAGGGTGTAAACCAATACTCGGTTCGTCCAAGACATAAATTGACCCAACCAAAGAACTTCCTAAAGAAGTCGCTAAATTGATACGTTGCGATTCACCACCAGAAAGAGAGTTGGATAAGCGATTTAAAGTTAAATAGCTCAATCCTACATCACATAAAAACTGTAACCGGCTTTCAATTTCAGATAATAACCGCTTCGCAATTAAAAGATCATTCCCTTTTAGTTCTAATCCTTTGAAAAACTCCAATGCTTTATCCAAAGGCATCAGTACGATATCTGTAATGGATCTATCACCAACTTTTACGTAGGTTGCATCCTGACGAAGACGGGAACCGTGACATTCTGGACAATCTGTCTTACCACGATAGCGGGATAACATGACCCGATATTGGATTTTGTAGGTCTGTTCTTCAAGCTCTTGAAAAAATTGATTTAAACCTGAAAAATACTTATTACCCGTCCACAGCAATTTCTTTTGTGCCGCTGTTAGATCAGAATAGGAACGATGGATAGGAAAGTCAAACTTTAACGAAACTTTGATCAGTGCCTGTAACCATTCGCCCATTTTCTCACCTCGCCAAGGTGCGATAGCACCATCATATACCGATCGGCTTTTATCAGGAATAACAAGATCTGGATCAATACCAATCACTTTCCCATATCCTTCACAACGGCGACATGCTCCATATGGATTATTAAAACTGAAGAAATTAGCTGTTGGTTCTTCAAACAAGATTCCATCAAGCTCAAAGCGATCTGAAAAATGATGTAATTCGTCTCCTACGGCTATGGAGCAATTACCTTTTCCTTCAAATAAAGCTGTTTGAATAGAATCCGAAAGACGATTTAAGGTATCGTCATCCGAATCGATACGAAGACGGTCCGTAACGATTTCTATTTCACCTTCTTTAATTACTTTATTATCGATTTTCTTGTCATCGATGATCGTTTCTATTTTCTGTAGCTCACCTTTATACTTGATACGGACAAAACCTTTCTGTAATAAAAGTGAAAGTTCCTCTTTTAACTTACGGTCGTTCGTAGGAATTAGTGGAGCATAAATGGTAATAGATGTTCCCTCCTCTAAAGCCGTTGCAAAATCTACAATACTGGAGACCGTATCTTTTGTAACAAGTTGTCCAGATACGGGAGAATAGGTTTTGCCTATACGTGCATATAATAGTTTCAGATAATCATAAATCTCAGTCGATGTACCGACAGTAGAGCGTGGGTTGCTCGTAATAACGCGTTGTTCGATCGCTATCGCCGGTGCTATACCTTTAATATAATCAACTTCAGGTTTATTCATCCTTCCCATAAACTGACGAGCATAGGAAGAGAGACTTTCGACATAACGACGTTGCCCCTCGGCATAGAGTGTATCAAATGCTAAGGAAGATTTGCCCGAGCCTGACATACCTGTAATAACTACCAGTTTGTTTTTAGGGATATCGACATCAATATTCTTTAAATTATTGACTCTTGCCCCTTTTATTTGAATATAATTTTTCGGACTATTATCCTGTGTCTTCGCCATTTATAAATTCCAATCTAATTTGTTTCAATCTGACATACAGATAAAAACAAAAATAAGGATTTAAAAATCCTTATTAATAACATGAACTAAGAAAAGCCCAATATTTTACAAATTCTTAATAAAGAATCTATTTCAAATGTTACCTAATATCCAACTCCTGTTCTCCTTGGCTGTCTAATAGGAGGCCAAATACCCGGTTTACCGTCAGTTCCCGCTGGGAGTACCCGTTGCTCCCGATTAACCAACTTAGCTTCCTCAGAGGCTTTATATGCCATTACAGCAGTAAGAATTACATTATACTTGAGATCATCAAACACTAACTTATCATAAGTATCCAAATTGGTGTGCCATGTATTTGAAAAGTAACCCCAAGACAATGAACTTAACATAAAAGCAGGTACTCCAGCAGCAACGAAAGATGAGTGGTCTGATCCCCCGCCTCCTGGTGATCCCGGAAATTCTGTTTTGATATCTTTTGTAACATGAGCAGGCACAGCAGACATCCAACGGGATATAAAGTCATAAGCATGTACAAAGCCTGAGCCATTAATTCGCTCAACACGGCCTGTACCGTTATCTAAGTTGAAAACAGCTTGTGTATTTTCTATTATCTCTGGATTGTCCAAGACAAATGAACGCGAGCCGTTTAGCCCCTGTTCTTCACTTCCCCACAAACCGATTAGTATAGTTCGCTTAGGATTTGGCAATATCTTTTTCAAAATACGTGCGACTTCCATCATAGCGATAGTTCCGGTTCCATTGTCCGTTGCTCCCGAACCTCCCTCCCAGGAATCAAGGTGAGCTGAAAGAATAACGTATTCGTTCGGAAATTGACTTCCTTTAATTTCAGCAATAGTATTAAAGGAAGGTACGTTTCCTAGATCCTTTGAAGCAGTCTCGACACTGATCTTTGTACTGATTCCCTTTTCAGTTAAGCGGTATAACATACCATAATCTTCTAAGGAGATATCGAGCGATGGCGCCTTATATGACCGTGCTCCAAATATTTTATTCGCTCCAAATTCTTTTGACCAATTGCTGGTCAATATCCCTACGGCACCTGCATCTTCCAACATGGCTGGGATAGAATTTGCAGATACTCCAGAAGCTTTGATACGGTTGTTCCATAAAACTGCAAGAGAGTCCCGAGAAACTTTCATCCGTTCAATGGATTCCTTGGTCCCATACTCTTCCCAGTTATGATCCGGACGACCGGTTGGCTGTGGCATTGAAATCATCACAAATTTACCTTTAACAGATGGAAGCCATTTATGAAATGACAAGGAATCCTTTACATCTGGTAGGCTAATAACCTCTGCTTGTATACTTTTCCCTTTTGTACTCGGACTCCATGCAAGCTGTGTTCCGGCCAATGATTTGACACGGGGTGCAATCATATCGATATGTGAAATACCGCGTTCCCATCCTCGCCATTCACCAAATTTTTGATTTTGAGCTGTAATGCCCCAACTTTCAAATTTAGCAACTGCCCATTCATTTGCACGGGTCATGCCTGGAGTTCCCACTAAGCGGGGACCAACTACATCTAACAGTTCAAACGCGAGTGATTCCAGCTGAGAGTTATTATTGGCTTCTGCTACAATTTTTTGCACAATAGGCTCTAATACCTGCGATCCCTGCTGTGATCGATTTTGTGCAAATCCATGATCTAGCGTAAAAAAGCTAAAAAACAAGGTATAACCTAAGACTCTTTTTGAGAAAATATACGTGAGATAAGTTCTTTTCATAAAATATAATATGTAAGGATTTTTAATAAGGCCACTTAAAAATCGAAATTTATATTGACATTCACGACTTTGCATTGATTTTATTACAAAAAAGACAGATTATTAACGATCCAAATGATTTGGAAAATCTAAAAAGAATTCCAAAAAGAATTCTTCAAAACAGATAAAGGAGAATTTATAATCACTGTATGAAAAAAGGATATTACAAAAAAAGCCTCCGATAAATCGGAGGCTTTTTCTATTATTTTAAATCTAATGAGATCATTAAACTTTTTTGTTCACTTTACGTTCACCTTCTGTTAAGTAGATCTTACGTAAACGGATAGACTGAGGAGTAACCTCAATATATTCGTCACCTTGGATATACTCCATTGATTCTTCTAAAGAGAATTTGATCGCTGGTGCAATACGAGTATTATCATCAGTACCAGAAGCACGCATATTCGTTAATTGTTTCGCTTTAACGATATTGATTGTTAAATCGTTATCACGGATATGCTCTCCTAAAATTTGTCCTTCATAGATATCTACTCCTGGATCAACGAAGAATTTACCACGATCTTGTAATTTATCGATAGAATAAGCTGTTGTAGTACCTTTATCTAAAGAGATCAATACACCATGTTGACGTCCAGGGATTGTACCTTTCCAAGGCTCGTAACCTTTCAAACGGTGAGCCATAACAGCTTCACCAGCAGTAGCAGTCAATACGTTGTTACGTAAACCGATGATACCACGAGAAGGGATTTCGAACTCTAAGTGTTGCATTTCACCTTTAGTCTCCATAATCAATAACTCACCTTTACGTTGTGTTACCAATTCGATTACTTTACCAGAAACTTCAGCAGGAACATCTACGACCAATACTTCGACTGGCTCACATTTCTTACCATCAATTTCTTTCAAGATAACTTGTGGCTGACCTACTTGCAATTCGTAACCTTCGCGACGCATTGTTTCGATCAATACAGATAAATGGAGAATACCACGACCATATACTAACCATGCATCAGGAGATTCAGTAGGAACTACACGTAATGCTAAGTTTTTCTCTAATTCTTTTTGTAAACGATCATGGATGTGACGAGAAGTAACTAATTTACCTTCTTTACCAAAGAAAGGTGAGTTATTAATCGTGAACAACATGTTCATTGTAGGCTCATCAATATGAATAACCTCTAATTGCTCTGGGTTTTCGAAATCAGCGATAGTATCACCGATATCAAAACCTTCGATACCAACTACAGCACAGATATCACCACAAGCAACTTCTGTAACACGACGACGACCTAAACCTTCAAACGTATGTAATTCTTTTACACGAGATTTAACGATTTTACCATCGCGTTTCATCAATGAAATAGGTTGGTTTTCTTTGATTGTTCCACGTGCAACACGACCAATAGCGATACGACCTACGAAAGTAGAGTAATCTAAAGATGTGATTTGCATTTGCAAAGTACCTTCATTAAAAGGAGATGGTGGGAAGTGAGAGATGATAGCATCTAACAATTCAGATACATCTTCTTTAGGCTCTTTCCAATCTGTTGACATCCAACCATTTTTAGAAGAACCGTATAATACTGGAAACGCCAATTGCTCTTCAGTAGCATCTAAGCTAAAGAATAAATCAAATACATTTTCATATACTTCTTCAGGACGACAGTTTTCTTTGTCTACTTTATTAACAACTACCAAAGGTTTCAAGCCTAAAGCTAAAGCTTTTTGTGTAACGAAACGAGTTTGAGGCATAGGACCTTCAAAAGCATCTACTAATAACACAACACCATCAGCCATTTTTAAGACACGCTCAACCTCACCACCGAAATCGGCGTGACCAGGAGTGTCAATAACGTTGATTTTCACACCTTTGTATTGAACAGAAACGTTTTTAGCAACGATTGTAATACCGCGTTCACGCTCTAGATCGTTGTTATCTAGAATTAAATCACCTGTACCATCATTATCTCTAAAAAGATTTGTGAAGTGTAAGATTTTGTCTACCAACGTAGTTTTACCGTGATCGACGTGAGCGATAATCGCTATATTTCTAATATTTTGCATCCAGCAAGTAAATTTGTTTTAAATTCAGGGTGCAAAGATAAGTATTTTGCACCATAAATTCATATAACTATGTGTATTTTATTTGATTACAGCTAAATCTTTTCCAACTTTTATGAATGCTGCTATTGCTTTATCCAAATGACTGATCTCATGACCTGCTGAAATTTGAACACGAATACGTGCTTTTCCTTGTGGAACTACAGGGTAATAGAAACCAATTACATAGATTCCTTCAGCCAACATTCTTGTTGCAAATTCTTGCGCTAATTTCGCATCATACAGCATAACAGGCACAATAGGGTGAAATCCCGGTTTAATATCAAAACCTGCTGCTGTCATTTTTTCACGGAAATAAGCTGTATTTGCTTCTAATTTATCGCGTAAGTCTGTCGTTTCACTTAGCATGTCTAAGACTGCTACAGAAGCTCCTGCGATAGCTGGTGCTAAAGTATTGGAGAACAAGTATGGACGAGAGCGCTGACGTAACATATCAATAATTTCTTTACGACCAGAAGTAAAACCGCCAGATGCACCACCTAATGCTTTCCCTAATGTTCCAGTAATAATATCAACGCGATCAATTACATTATATAATTCATGTGTTCCACGGCCAGTTTTACCAATAAAACCTGTACAGTGTGACTCATCGATCATCACTAATGCTTCATATTTATCTGCTAAATCACAGATCTGATCTAATGGAGCTACCGAACCATCCATCGAGAATGCTCCGTCTGTAACGATAATACGGTGACGCGCGCCAGAAGCCGCTTGTAACTGAGCCTCTAAATCTGCCATATCCGCATTTTTATAACGGAAACGTTGTGCTTTACACAAACGGACACCATCGATAATAGATGCATGATTCAATTCATCTGAAATGATCGCATCTTCTGCACCTAATAAAGGTTCGAATACTCCGCCATTGGCATCAAATGCAGCCGCATATAAAATAGTATCTTCTGTTCCTAAAAATTTAGAAATTTTTGCTTCCAACTCTTTGTGAATATCCTGTGTTCCACAAATAAAACGTACTGATGACATTCCATATCCATGTGAATCAATTGCTTTTTTTGCTGCTTCAGTTACTTTAGGATGTGATGATAATCCTAAATAGTTATTTGCACAAAAATTGATGACTTCTTCACCAGTGCTTACTTTAATATCAGCACCTTGAGGCGTAGTAATTACGCGTTCTTCTTTATACAAACCAGCTTCTTTGATAGCTGCTAATTCTTTCTGCAATGCAGGTTGAAGAGTTTTATACATAATAATTCAAAATTTTCTACAATAATAAGATTTTATAAGAGCATTTACTCCACTTATAAATGAAGTTTATGTTATTAATGCCTCAAAAGTATGTGAAACCGTTTGCACAATTTTACTATTCATAACGCAATGCTTCTACAGGATCTAATTTTGAAGCTTTTGATGCAGGATAATAGCCTGAGAGCATACCCACCAGAACACATACTGTAAAACCTAATATGATCCAATTCCAAGGAACAATAAATGATGCACCCAATTGTAATGCTAGCAGGTTGCCGATGACGATGCCCAATATAATTCCTGCGGCCCCACCAATTAAACAGATAACAACTGCTTCTATTAAGAACTGTTTACGTATCACCGAAGGGGTTGCTCCAATTGCCTTACGGATTCCAATCTCACGCGTCCGCTCTGTTACAGAAACCAGCATAATATTCATTAAACCGATGGAAGCTCCTATTAATGTTATTAATGCAATCACGATTGCTCCCATTGTAATGATAACCATATTTTGAAGTAAGATCTGCGCAACTGCATCAGATTTTGTGATTTCAAAATCCGATGTTTGTTTAGCTGTCAACCCACGTATATTACGGAACACAATAGTAGCCTCCCCTACTGCGGCTTCTAAGCGAACCGGATCATTAACCGATATCGTAATGGTATAAGAAGGCTCAACACCCCCCATTACCGTTCTTGCTTTTACCAAAGGTATCAAACAGGCTTTATCAGCACCCATACCAGCGCTTGATCCCTTATTTTTTAATACTCCGATTACTTGATAACGCACCCCACCGATTGTCATAAATTCACCTATGGGATTGATGGTGCCTTTAAATAATTTTTGATATATTTCATCACCGATAATGACGACAGGACTTCCTTTATAAACTTCCTGATTCGTAAAATTACGCCCAATAGACAAGTTATATCCGGATGTTTTTAAATAGGATTCATCAGATCCGATGACACCGATATTAGGATTTGTTTTTTCTGATTTATATTTTGCTGTTGCGGCCCATGAAACATTAACATTGATCGAGGTGACCGCGTCAAACTTATATTGTTCCTTAAAGCTGACCGCTTCTCGGTATGTAATGGAGGAATATACCTTCGACTGCTCACCGCTATTTCCAATACGGACATTCAGACCGCGATTCCGAATATTAAATGAATTGGACCCCATTGAAGAAAAGGAATCTGTTAAAGACGATTTAATCGCATCTATAGATGTTAAAACACCTATAAGTGCCGTAATGCCTATTGCGATAATCAGTGCTGTCAGAAATGTGCGCAACTTATTGCCTACAATGGATTGGAGAGCAAGTTTTATATTCTCTGAATAGGACATTTTAACAGCCATAGCAATTCTATCGTTAATATTTAGATTGCTGAAATTACTGCTATTAAATTAATTTTACAATGTTTTTAATAATTAAAGACCCTAAAAGAAAAAGCGCCCTTATAAATAAGTAGCGCTTTCCATTTTTTTACCAAAGCTTTAGTTCACCCTTTTCCATGATTCAGTACGTCCGAATAAACTGACGCCCACATAACCCCTGATATCTAACTTATCTGTTCCCTGTAAGGTCATTTTACAGCTATAGGTTTTTCCTGTTTTTGGATCATATATTTTACCGTCCTGATAGACATTACCATCTTTTGAAAAGTTGGTCAAAATCTCTAAGCCCTGAACCTGTCTGCTTTGTAAACTTTTATCGGGATTCTTAACGTCCTTTTTAATATTACCCTGTGCATCATTTGGCTCTTTCAACCAATATAGTTTACCAAAATACTTTTCACCTTTTTTGTAGATTTCTATTCTACCTTCTCCACTAGGATTCTGCCATTTTCCAATAATAGGGTCAGATTGTGCAAAAATTAATACTGACGTAAATACCAGCATCAGTGTCATGATCATCTTTTTCATATTGTCTCTGTTATAATTGTTTATGTGAATTTACAAAATTTATATTATGCAAGCATAACATATATGTAATTAATTATATTAAACACATTAAAGTACCAAAAGTTTAATTTGGGAGAGACGAATAGCAAACGATCGTTTAGGAGTAGAATTTGGCACCGCATTTGATGATAATTTTGTAAGATTAACTTAAAATTATAAATATCATGAAATTCATTATTAGCCTACTTATTACAGGTGTAGTGATTGCACTAGCAGCCTACATATCTCCAGGAGTACATGTTGCCAGCTTTCTTTGGGCTATCATAACAGGTCTTGTTATTGGATTTGTTAATGCTACCGTTGGTTCGATTTTAAGATTGTTCACTTTTCCACTAAATTGGTTAACACTGGGACTAGTTTCTTTTATCATCACTGTGCTCATGATATTATTAACAGATTCATTACTCGGATCTAAATTTGATGTTTCCGGCTTCTGGACAGCAGCGCTCTTTGCAATTGTAGTAGCGGTGCTAGAAATGATCATTGGAAAAATGTTTCCTAGCAAAGATTAAAATAAAACTTTTCAAAATACAAAAAAGCCAATCTTTTTCGATTGGCTTTTTGTATTGATGATGAAGTCTTTTTCTTAAAATTCTTTAACAAAAGAACTCAATTAGCATCCCACCATACTCTATTGGTTAAAACTCCATTATCACCCTGGCTTACCACATTTTGGTTATTCGTATTGATTTCTGTTTCAGGATACATAAATCGCAATGGATACCCATTAGGCACTGGAGAAGACGCAGAGTTAGGAAAGTTAGGGTATCCGAGTCTTCTAAAATCATTCCATGACTGAATGTTATTAATATTATTTAGAGCTAACCATTTCTGTGTGATGATACGCTCAATCTTATTCGTTGCAGTCGCATAGTTCACATTAGTCTGGTTGATATAAGATTGTACATTATAATTATTAACATTGAACAAATAATTAAAGGATGCTTGTATCCCACTTTGATATAATTGACTTGCTATACCTGTTATCCAATCTCTTTCAACTGCTTCTGCTCGCAAGAAATGAGATTCTGCTAATGATATTAAAACAATAGATTGATTGAAAGATTTAATTATTCCTGCTGGTTGGTTTCCATTCTCATTTGGTCCTTTTAAAGATGAAGTATTAACTGCTGCATACTCATCTTTTATCATATTTTCCCCAAAAATAACCCCTTTAAAGTCTCCGTTTATACTCACATAATTTTGAGCCAATCTCGGGTCATTAAATTCTTTATATTTTCCAATAAGATACTGAGTTGGACGTATATTAGCATAATTAGCTACAGCTACTCCAGAATTATTACGATAGTAGGTTTCGTAGAATGGATTAATCTTAGATGCTGTATTCAAAAAACCTGGGTTTACACTAGCATCTTCTTCTAAAAAGCCAGAACCTTCTTTTGTAATTTTAGCAATTTCCTCTGTAATATAAGATGCTTGACTCGAAACTTCAGACTGTCTTAACAACGCTCTTAATTTCAACGTATTTCCAAATTTTGCCCATTTCGTTTTATTTCCTTTGAATACAACATCATCATTTGCAGGAAGCAAAGAGGCAACTTTAATTTCTTCTATACCTTGAGTAATCAGGTCTACAGACTTTTTATATACATCTTTTCCGGACTCATAACTTGGGTGCAAAATCTTAGACCCTTTTAGGGCGTCCTCATAAGGCACATTATTATAGAAATCAACAAGTATAAAAAAATGGTATCCCATCATAATCTTTGCTATTCCTGAATAAAATTTAGCATCTTCTATTTCCGCCTGTTCTAATATTTCTTTATAATAAAACAAATTATTATAAGTCGATTCCCAAACAGCCAATCCATCACGAGTATCTCTAATTCCTGGGCCATTATATATCTTGAGAGCTCCAAAAGAATTAATTCCTTCATTTGAAGTACCCCAATATCCTCCCCAAAGACCTCCTATCTGGTTTAATTGAGTAGCTTCATATGCCGCTGATGTCACCAATGCTGCAGGAAGTTTAGCATTCAAACTTAAATTTTCCTTAATTGGGGAATTCGGGTTAACATTTACATCTAAAAAATCTTTGCAAGAAGTCAATGTGAAAAATGCAAAACTCATTAACCCTATCTTTCTAATATTGTATTTCATTTTCGTATTTTTAAAAAGTCATATTAATATTGAAGCCCATTGACCTTGATGTTGGGATCTGTCTGAAACTCGCATAACCATCCGTTTGATTGTACAGTGCTTCGGGATCACCAATTTTATTGGAAGAATGTCTAATAATGAACAAATTATTACCAACAAAACCGATGCTTGCTTTTTTAAACAATTTCTGTCCTGCCAAAAACTTTGCAGGCAATTCATACCCAACATAAAGTTCTCTTAATTTTAAAAAGTCTGCTTTTGCAGCAGTAGTTGTCTGAATATTTCCATAAGCGGTCCACCAAGCTTTGTCTCCTTTAGAATATACATCGGTATTCTCCACAACACTTCCATCCGAAAGTCGAACCATCGAATTTGGCATAATAAACGGCTGTCTATCATATTTCACAGTCTCAATATGTGTTCCTGCTGCATACATTCTTGGAAATACTTCTGAGTACATCCAGCTTCCTAATCTTGAGTCTATTTGAAAACCTAATGTAAAGGACTGATAAGAGAGTTTTGTTGAAAAACCAAAAAGGTATGGAGGAACCATTGTACCCAATACAACTTCTTCATCTGAAGGAATAACATTACCATCCTTATCTAGTACTATTTTACCTCCTTCTTTTAAGAAATCTGTCATTCTAAGCGTCGGATATTGATGATCTTTAAGCGCATAAGCCTGTCTAAAGATGTTAAATTCATCTCCTGCAAATAGGTCTTTAGCTTTAGTGTCTGTATAACTGAAGTTAAAACCCAAATCCAACTTCACTTTATCATTTTTAATTACAGTTCCATTGATCATAACTTCGAGCGTTTTATTGATCATCCGTCCTGCATTGACAATTGTAGAGTTAAATCCCGTTGCACTTGATATCCCGGCATTAAAAATCTGTCCATCAGAATCTGAATGTGCATAAGCAATATCTGTACTCAATCTATTATTAAAGAATCCCAGCTGAAGACCTACCTCATAAGATTTTACAAATTCTGGCTTAATTAATAAATTGGGTTCTGATAGAGAAGGCGTAAATCCGACCAAACTTCCATAAGGAAATCCTGCTGTCTGACTATATGTTAAATTTAATCTGTAAGGATCCAATGTAACATTACCGGTCTTATTATAAGATGAATAAACACGTCCATAATTTAATACGCTGTTATTTTTCAGACTTTCAATTGCATCTGTAAATACAAAGGAAGAACTTATACCTGGCGAGAAGTAACTATTATTATTGGGGTCTAACACAGAAACTTTATCATTTCTACCAATCAAAGTCAAAAACAAATAATTTTTATAACCTGCAGTAAATTCTCCATATGTAGCCAATGATCGGTATTTTGTTATTGTAGAGCCTCCAGTCAACTCTCCTGTTCTAGATCCTTGATTAAAAATATCTTCAAATAATAAGTTTGATGCACTTACATTTATTTGTTTTCTTTCATCCATTCTGACATTTTGACCTACTAATAACTTAGTCGTGAAATCACCAAAATCCTTATGAAAATTTAAAATCAAGTCATTATTGAATCTTGTAAATCCGGCATGAGTATCATTAACAGATCCATTGATATTCCGTGTTGCTACGCTAGATGTTAATTTCCGATTTGTTACACGACCTGGCTCAGATTGGAAATAAAGACCTGTTCTATAAGTCGCATTCAACCAGTCTGCAAATTCATAATTAAACTCTAATTTTGAATTTAAGGTATGTTGATCGGAAGTATTTCTGTTGTTATCAGCCATGAAAATTGGATTTCTTGTACTTGCAACAGGATTATACCAATTTAAAGGATGATTTGGAGAACTTGGATTTTGCCAATTTCTAGCGTCCTTATAGTCAATATTTGCAGGCTGAGTATATACAGAAAGCCAAGGCCCATCGCTCGTTGTATTGTTCTTAAAAAAGACATAGTTTACGTTAAATGAAGTATTAAGCTTGTTAAAACGACGAGAACCATTAAATCGGGCTCCAGTACGACTTGATTTATCTCCTGGAATAATTCCTTTGATACGCACATCCTGTAAGGACATAAAATATGAGCTTTCACTATCTCCACCCGAAAACGATAGATCATTTTGGGTCGTAATTCCTGTATCAAAAAATCCTAAGCGATTATCTTTACTAGGAGCTTCATATCGTTTAGTCGGTTGTAATCCATTGATTGGAAGACCAAAGTCTCTCTCTTCTCCATTAAACTTATCACCCCAAGATTCATTAGCTACTGGACTGTAAATCCCGTTCTGTCCTTGTCCAAATTCCACTTGCGCCGGCGGTAATAAAAATACATTAGAAAAAGTTGTGCTATTGCTAAAATTAATTTGACCTCGATCAGATTTTCCAGATTTTGTCGTGATCATGATAGCACCATTTACACCCTCAGAACCATAAAGGGCGGCAGCATTCGCACCCTTAAGGACAGTAATATCCTGAATATCATTTGGGTTAACACGTGTAATATCTGGTAAAGGAACTCCATCTACAACATACAAAGGATCATTTTTAGATCTGTTTAAAGAACGGGTACCTCTTAATCTAATCTGAATGCCTGGATCAGTTTTACCAGTTGTTAGATCAGTTGCATTGATACGCAATCCAGCAACTTTACTAGACAAAGCAAGTAATGGGTTTACAACTTTACCTAGATTAAGCTCCTCATTGCTAACAGACTGAGCAGAAGTGCCAAGCTCTCTGGATTGTCTTTTAATACCAAGTGCTCCAGTAACAACTACTTCTGAGAGCTGTTTGTTATCTTTTGCTAGGTAAATAATACGATCTGACCAATCTTTATCAATAAAAATTTCGGTCGGCAAATATCCTAAGTGGGAAACAATTAATTTTTGTCCCTGATGTGCCTGAATCCTAAAGCTACCTTGGGAACCTGTTATCACACTTCCTGAACGTTCATTCCCTTTTACAGAAACAGAAACGCCCCTAATAGGCTCGTCACTTTCTTGTTCTAAAACACGTCCAGCTAATGTAACATGAGTCTGTCCCAACAAATCCAAAGAATATGTGGCCAGCAGCAATAGCAGTAAAATTGAAAAGTAATTTTTTATCATCCTTCACTTTTTAGTTAATACATGTAAAAATTTATATCTTTGTCTTTAGAACCAGTCTAAATAACTGAATGCAAAATTAGATTAATTATAAATAGTGGAGTGACGAGATCCGAAAAACAAGCTTAACAATCCGAAATTAAGTGGCAACTATAATAATAAGCACAATATGAATCAAGAGGATAGAAACATCTCCTTATACAATAACATAGATTATGAAGTAAAGCTTTTAGCTTTAAATGATGAATTTTCTCGTCTCAAAATTGATGACAACAGTTCGGTTCTCATTATTTCTATGGCTAAAACCAGCACTATAATTTTGGACCAACAAGAGATTGAGCTTAAAGAAAAACATTCTTGCTTTTATTATTCACAAGGTTTGGATCTCTTTCTGATCGCAAAAAATGAGAAAGCAAAAATTTGTATACTGACATTTAAGGCTGGGTTTCTAAAGCACAGTGAAATTGAACTTGGTAATCAAGAAAAGATAGAAAAACTCTTTCAATCTTCATCAACATTGAGATGTTTTCGTGTCCCATCCATTCATAGCAATGCTCTAGGTCTTATTCATACGCAACTTCCAGAGTCTCTCCTATCTACATTCTATAAAGGGACATCTCTAAACATATTCTGCAAATTGGTCGCCTACTTAGAATTATCTACAAAAACAGAAAGTACAAGATTGAGAGATATTGATATGGAAAAGATAAAGACCGCTAAAGGATTGATCGAGTCCAATTTGAGTCAGAATTTCACGATCTCTCAATTGGCCAGAATTGTCGGAACTAATGAACAATACCTTAAAAAACATTTTAAGCAATTTTATGGAATGACAGTATTCAATTTTATAGTTGATTGTAAAATGAATAAGGCGAAACTGATGCTTAAAGAAAAAGATGTCAAGGTAAGCTCAATTAGTCAGCAGTTGGGTTATAGACATGCGACTCATTTTACTACAGCTTTTAAGAAATTTTTTGGATATACACCCAATGCATTAAGATATTTATTTGCAGTTTTCATAGACAATTATCTCGCAATTAAAGATTTTGCAATGATTTATATTTAATGCAAAATTGTGGAAACCATATAGAATACAATACCATTATCTCCTTAAATGCGATAATTCTAATAGTCAGTAATAGAACAAAAAAGGCTCTCCTAAAACGGAGAGCCTTTTATTAGTTATTTAATATAATTAGAATTCCCATCTTACGAAAGCTTCGATTGCCTCGTAATTAGCTAATCCCAATTGATCATATAATTCTGCAGTTTCGCTGGTACGATCTTCTGCACGTACCCAGAATTCACGAGGATCATCCCCAGGGAAAACTGGAAGATCTTTCTGTGATTGGTGCTTAAAGATAGCCAAACGCTTGCGGTATACCTCTTGTGGCGATAATGGAACAGCCATTTCAATTTCATGAATTGGGTATTCATGCCACGCTCCACGGTACAACCATAACCAACAATCTTTGGTCCACTCATCAGTCGCTTTTAAACGTCTCAATGCTTCAAACAAAATATTAAAACATACTTTGTGTGTTCCATGTGGATCCGCAAAATCACCAGCTGCAAATACCTGATGTGGCTTTACCTGACGTAATAATTCCATTGTTTGCTGGATATCATCTTCGAAAGAAACATCTTTTGAGAATTTCTGTCTATCGTAAAAAGGTAAGTCTTGGAAATGGATATTTGTATCTGGTAAACCTACAAAACGAGCGCCAGCAATAGCCTCTCCTTTACGGATTAATGCTTTGATCTTACGAACAATCTCTGTATCGATCTGGTTTGGTTTTTTAGTTTCAAAAATCTCACGGCTTTCTTTATACAACGTTGAAATTTTTGATGCATCAATTCCCATCTCTTTTGCAAAATCTTCCGCAAATTCTAAATAACGGATAACATCATCATCCCAAACAGCTGTGTTACCACAAGTTTGATACGCAACATGTACATCATGTCCTTGATCTGCTAAACGAATAAATGTACCTCCCATAGAGATTACATCGTCATCAGGGTGCGGAGAGAATACAATTGAAGTCTTCTTAGCCGGATTAGCACGCTCAGGTCTTTGTGAATCATCAACATTTGGTTTACCACCTGGCCAGCCAGTAATGGTATGTTGCAATTCATTAAAAATACGGATATTGATATTGTAAGCAGGACCTGATTGGGTTACCAACTTAGCCATACCATGATTATTATAATCTTCTTCTGTCAGTTTCAGAATAGGCTTCTTAATTTCTAAAGACAACCAAACAACTGCTTTTTTAATTAAAACAGGTGTCCATTCAATATCTTCAGCCAACCAAGGCAAATCAAATCTCGTTAATAATGAAGCTGATTCTGTATCTAAAATGAATTCTACATTATCAGACAGTTGCAAATAAGTTGCTGGAATCTCTGATGAGATTTCACCTTCTACAGCTTTCTTAATGATTTCAGCTTTATTACCACTCCAGGCCATCAAAATGATCTCTCGAGCTTTAAAAATAGTACCGACACCCATCGTAATTGCTTTACGAGGTACATTTTCTTTACCACCAAAATCACGAGAAGCATCACGACGTGTCAAATCATCTAATGTGACAACACGTGTACCCGAATTAGGAGCAGATCCAGGCTCATTGAAACCGATATGACCTGTACGACCAATTCCTAAAATTTGAATATCTAAACCACCTAAGTCAGTAATTTTTTGCTCATAAGCTTCACAAGCGGCATTGATCGCATCTACTGCTAATGTTCCGTCAGGAATATTAACATTTGTTCTTTCAATATCGACATGATCAAATAGATTTTTATTCATGAATGTCACATAACTCTGTGCGGCATCTGGCTGCATCGGATAATATTCATCCAAGTTAAACGTGATGACATTTTTGAAACTTAAACCTTCTTCTTTATGTAAACGGATTAATTCAGCGTAAACTTTAATGGGTGTTGCACCAGTAGCAAGACCTAAAATTGCATTTTCGCCATTCTCTTGCTTTTTGCGAATGATGTCCGCAATACGCTTTGCAACAACTTTGGAAGCTGTGCTTGGATCAGGATACACACTTACAGGAACTTTTTCAAAGCGTGTTTCTTCCAATAAATTTAATCTAGCCATTATTAGAATTAGTATTGATAGGGTGAATTACAAATTTATAAAATATTGTAGCTTATTCACCATATTTTATAAGATTTTAAATCGTTTATAGCAAAAATGCAAATGCACACGATTGCTAAAACGTTTATTTGAAGTATTATCTAATATTATTAAGTAAATCAATGGCTTCAATGAGCGTTGCAGATCTTTTAGCAAAACAAATTCGCAAAATATACTGATTTGGATCTGCCGTATAAAACGCTGAAATCGGAATTAATCCGATCTTATTTTCGACGATCATACGTTCAGCAAATAAGAGGTCTTGTTCCTCCGAAATTGAACTGTAATCAACATTCAAAAAATAAGTACCGTTGCTCGGTAATAAGGTAAATTTGGAAGATGATATTCCAGCAATCAGGAAGTTCCTCTTCTGTTCAAAGAAGTCTCCTAAACCTAAATAACTTTGTGAATCTTCCAGATACTTGGCAATAGCCATTTGAACTGCACCATTGACACTAAAGACATTGTATTGATGGATCTTTCGAAATTCTCTCGTTAATTCAAGGGGTGCTATACAGTATCCCACCTTCCAGCCAGTTACATGGAGTAGTTTTCCAAAAGATGCAATGACAAAGCTTCTTTGCCTTAGCAAGGTATGCGCTAATAAAGAATAGGGCTTTCTGCCATCATATACGAGGTGTTCATACACTTCGTCGCTCAATACAAATACTTGCGACGAAGCTACAATCTGAGCTAATGCTTCGATATCATCCAGTTCCAGTTGTCGACCAGTTGGATTATTAGGGTTGTTAATAATAATCAGTTTCGTTCTGGCATTCACTAGACTTTTTACATAATCCCAGTCAATAGTAAAATCAGGCGCTAAAAGAACAATAGGTATGACCTTTCCTCCAAATAATTCAACAGTTGGGGCATAACAGTCATATGCTGGTTCAAATATAATGACCTCATCATCTTTATGAACAACTGTAGCTATAGCAGTGAAAATAGCTTGAGTCCCTCCCGCTGTTACAGTAATTTCATCCTGAACGTCGACCTCTATCTGATGGGTATTCATAACTTTCAAGGCTATTTTTTCACGTAAGGATAAGGCTCCCGGCATTAATGCGTATTGATTAAACCCATCGTTCATATAATCCTTTACAAGATTGATTAAATGTGGATCAGTATCATAATCAGGAAAACCCTGTGCCAGGTTTAGTGCACCATACTGTTGCGCGAGCGCAGACATTTTACTGAAAATTGTTGTTCCCACACGTGGAAGCTTAGATTGAAAGGTTGAATTCATAATAGTCTGAATAAAGAAATGCTAAGATAATATTTTGGTAAAGTTCGCAATCAATTGTAAAAAGAATGTATAAAAAACAAATATAATCTACCTAAGCGATAGATTATATTATATTTGTAATAAAAATGCTCAAATAATGATGAAAAAATTTTTTATATACTTCTTATTTTGCTTACCCCTTATAGCAGCAGCACAGAAGAAAGAGTTAACTAAAGAGGATTATATCGCTCGTGTAAAAGCCAATCCAGATTCTATTTCTACATTGGTAGATTTAAGAAGAGTTGGTGGCTATACGCCAGAATATCAAGAATTACAAAGCTTATACAACACCTTAGGCAAAAACGTTAAAAATTCACAAGAAGGTCAGGAATTTAAAACATATCTTGAAGCACTTTCGAAAGTCGTAATCGGAAAACAAGCTCCCGAGTTTACGCAAAATGATACCACGGGAAATCCTATTAAATTAACCGATTTCAGAGGGAAGTTTGTCCTACTAGATTTTTGGGCTTCATGGTGTCCTGATTGTCGGGTGCAAAGTCCTGACTTAGTCAAAACCTATGCGACCTTTAAAGATAAAAACTTCGAAATATTAGGAATTTCTTTTGATAGAGACAGAAACTCTTGGATAAAGGCCATTCATACCGATAAGTTACATTGGAAACATGTTTCGGACCTAAAGCGTTGGCAAAATGATGTGGGAACATTATATGGCGTCAAAGCTATCCCACAAAATGTGCTGATTGATCCTTCTGGAAAAATCATAGCCAGAAATATACATGGCGAGGACTTGAATAAGAAACTGAAAGAAGTATTAAAATAAATAGAAAAGGGAGCGATTAATAATCGTTCCCTTTTCTATTTATAGCTCATGTTAACCAAACAGAGCTCGGAATACATCCTCTAGAGTTGCAACCGGACGAATAGCGATATTATACTTTTTAGGATCTAACCCCTTTGTATTAAACTTAGAAATAAAGATTCCTTCAAAACCTAATTTCTCAGCTTCAGCGATGCGTTGCTCAATTCGATTTACAGCACGAATTTCTCCAGATAGCCCGACCTCACCAGCAAAAGTGATGTTTGTTTTTACAGCAATATCCTGTTGTGAAGAAATAATAGCGACGATGACTGCTAAATCTATAGCAGGATCTTCCACTCTTAGTCCTCCTGCAATATTTAAGAAGACATCTTGCGCACTCAATCTAAAACCAAAACGTTTCTCCAATACAGCAAGTAACATACTTAATCTTTTAGTATCAAATCCAGTGGATGTACGTTGTGGATTTCCAAAAGCAGAATTACTAACTAAGGCCTGCACCTCAATCATCATAGGACGTGCTCCCTCCAGCATTGCTGCGATAGACACCCCACTAACCGGAGCATCGCGTTGCGAAATCATAATTTCAGAGGGATTGGAAACCTCTCTCAGACCTGAACCCTGCATTTCATAGATACCCAGCTCTGAGGCCGAACCAAACCGATTCTTCACAGCTCTCAAGATACGATAAACGTGATGCCGATCGCCCTCAAACTGTAAAACAGTATCGACCATATGCTCCAAAACTTTAGGTCCTGCAATAGATCCATCTTTAGTAATATGACCAACAATTAAAACTGGAGTACTCGTTTCTTTGGCAAACCGCAACAACTCTGCTGTACATTCCCGAACCTGAGACACAGAACCCGGCGCAGATTCTATCTGCGACGAATGCAGGGTCTGAATGGAATCGATCACGATTACATTGGGTTGCACAACTTCTATCTGTTTAAAAATATTTTGTGTAGACGTTTCTGTTAAGATATAACAATTCGCATTAGATGATTGCGACAACCGTTCCGCCCGCATTTTAATCTGTTGCTCACTCTCTTCTCCTGAAATATAAAGGGTCTTTACCTGCGGAATGGATAATGCCAGTTGCAACATGAGCGTAGACTTCCCAATACCCGGTTCTCCACCGATTAAAACCAAAGAACCTGGAACAATCCCTCCGCCCAAGACACGGTTAAACTCCTGATCGGGTGTCAGGATACGTGATTCATCCTGATAAACGATTTCATGAATAACAGCCGCTTTATTTGCGCGCTTGGGTGACGATGTTAGCGATGTACTGCGCCATTCAGGGACTTTAGATCCTGATTTCTCTACCACTTCTTCTACGAGAGAATTCCATTGCTTACATGAAGGACATTGCCCAAGCCATTTTGCGGATTCAAATCCACAACTTTGACAGAAATATGCTGATTTTGTCTTTGCCATTGTACGAATTTACCACTTTTTAAACGGCAACATTTAGGTTATTAAAAAATCTTACAATATTTTGTAACAAGAATCAGAAGTTATCGACTTATCGAATATGAATTTGGAACAGGAGTTTATCATCCTTTTAGAAAAAAATCAAAATATCGTACATAAAATCTGTAAAATATATACGGATCAAGAGGATATGCATAAAGATCTTTTTCAAGAAATAACGATTCAGCTTTGGCATTCTTATCCTAAATTCCGAGGCGAGGCAAAATTTAGCACCTGGGCATATCGAATTGGGCTAAATACAGCGATATCCCTATTTAGAAACAAAAAAAGGACTTTACCAATTATTCCCTGGGATCAAAATTTAGAAAAAATATCATACGAGGAATACGATCCAGAAAAAGATGATCAGCTCCAATATTTATATGAAGCGATCCACCATTTGAATGATATTGAAAAAGCACTCATATACCTTTATCTGGAAGATAGGGATTACACAGAAATCGCTGAGACACTTGGCATCAGCGAAGTCAATGCTCGCGTTAAAATGAACAGAACAAAAACAAAATTGAAAGAGATTTTAAAAAAGAAAGGGGCTTTGTAATGGATGAGTTAGATCAATTTAAAAAACAGTGGAAGGAAAACGAAAATTTCATGAAACTCAATCAATCTGAAATCAAAGCTATTCTACATAAGAGTTCTACATCCATTGTTAAATGGATATTTATTATCTGTTGTCTCGAACTCTTACTGGGAATCACACTTTCATTTATACTTCCATCTGAAAAGGAAGAGTTTCTTGCTTTCGAATTATTGAACTGGACATATGAGATTATATCCTATATCGCCATCTTCTACTTTATATATATCTTTTTCAAACTTTTAAAAAAAATCAAAAATACCAATAATACAAAATCCTTAATGGAAGCAATATTGGCCGTTCGAAAAAATGCAGATCACTACATTAAGTTTAATTTATGGTGTATAAATTATGTTATCATAATTTCTCTACTACATAATATAGTAGCTGAATTTTATGAAAGTCATAGTTGGTCCATGGTATTATTTATTCTAATATTGGGATCAATTCTATCTTTTACATTTGGTTATGTCTTCATAAAATTAGCAAAAGGCTATTATCATCTCATCTATGGCAAATTGCTCAAAAAATTGAATCATAACTACGAAGAGTTAACACGCTTAGAAGAGGAATCTTAGAAAAAAGAAATCTATTATTACCTTTACAAACTATGCAGCAGACTATTATTTTCTATCTTGTATTCGTTAATCTTCTTACTTTTTTGCTTTTTTATCTTGATAAACGAAAAGCGATAAATAAAACCAATAGAATCTCGGAGAAAACACTGCTAAGTTTTTGTGCCATTGGGGGTAGTTTAGGAGGATTTCTCGGCATGCAGTTATTTCGCCATAAAACAAAAAAGAGAAGCTTTCTGCTTCCCTTTTTTATTATTGTTATTCTACAGGTAGGGGGTGTCTATGGATATGCGAATTATCATCATTTGATCTAGTTTTCATTTTCTTTTAGTATTCTTAAAAAGTTTAATCCCATAAGCTTTTCAAGGTCCGACTGATTATAGCCCCTTTTCAGTAAAGCCTTTGTCAAATTCGGTAATTTACTTACATCTTCTAATCCTCGAGGGGCTGACTCTATACCGTCATAGTCAGATCCGATGGCAACATGATCAATACCAATTTTTTGCACCAGATAATCAATATGATCCAAGAGTAAAGACAAAGGCACATCTGCAATATGTTTATTTTCCACAGACAATATCCCATATTGATCAGAAGCAGAGAGGGTATAATCGCCTTGAAGACCAAATTGCTTCTTGTACAATTTTTTGACACGCTTTTCATAATTTTTATCCAGAAAACCAGAGTAAAAATTAACACCTACCACTCCCCCATTTTTCTTCAGAGCTTCCAACTGGGCATCTTTTAAATTTCGGAAATGAGGAGTTAATTTATAAGCATTACTGTGCGACACCAGTACCGGTTTGGTCGCGACATCCAATACATCATAAAAAGTCTTTTCACCAACATGTGATAGATCTACCATCATGCCCAGTTTATTCATTTTTCTAACAATATCCTTACCTAAGGATGATAAACCCTTACCATCCTGTGATGTCGTTTTGAACTCTTGAGCGGCCGCAGTAGCCCAAGATAAATTATAATTCCAAGTGAGCGTCATGTACCGGGCCCCTCGATGATAAAGAGCTTCTAAATAATCAATATTAGCCTCTATCATATTTCCGCCTTCTATACCGATAAGCGCTGCTACTTTTTCATTTTTTGTAATACGCTCAATGTCATCACTATTTTTAGCAAGCTCAATCTTATCGGGGTTTCTGTTCAGCACTTTTTCAAGAGCATCAATTTGATCATTAGCATGTTTAAATGCTCCCGATTTCCATTTTTTATCATCCGACCATACCGCAAAAACCTGTACATCGATACCACCTTCAATCAATCTTGGAATATCAGTATGGTTTACCCTTAACCGCTGACTGATATCAAGACCGGGTAAGACCGATGTAATAATCACATCATTATGGCCGTCAACAACGATCATCTTTCGATGAATAGTTTCATAATCCTGTGCCTTCACAATTTCAATCCCTGATAACACGATTGCCAATGGTAAAATGTAATTTTTCATAAGAACTATTTTTTACCTGCTGCTATGGCTTCATAAATAGCGTCTTGAATCCTGCTTCTGATATTGAGGTTAAATAATTTAGTCGAAACCTGAGGGTGAACACGATTTGACAGAAATATATAAACCAGCTGATTAGCAGGATCAATCCAAATACAAGTACCTGTATAGCCCGTATGTCCATAAACAGTTGCATTTGAAAGTTTTGAAGGATACTCATTTTTCAGATTCGGATCCCAACGGTCAAAACCTAAACCTCTCCGACTTGTTAAGGATTGTTTTGATGTGAACAGATCCACTGTCTTTGTCTCAAAATAACGTTCTCCGCCATATTCACCTCTATTTAATAGCAGCTGTCCGTAAATTGCCAAATCATTTGCAGTAGCAAATAGACCAGCATGCCCCGCCACTCCGCCGGCCATTGCCGCTCCTTGATCATGAACATATCCCTCCAAAAGCACTTTTCTAAAGGAAGTATCCTGCTCCGTTGGAATAATATCCTGTTTTGCAAAACGATCCCTTGGGTTATAACCAGCGGTCTTCATACCTAATGGGCGATAGAAATTATCCTGCACATACTTTTGCATCGGTATAGCAGTTTGATGCTCCGCAACCTCTTTCATCACGTACATACTGATATCACTATATACATAATTTCCTTCAGGTTTCACCTCTGAATATAACATCTCAGGCCACATGACATCCCGGTAATAATTATTGACCAGATAACAGCTATCAGCCACTTTCACATGATGAGTCGGTGAATCATAAGATTGTAAATCGCCAGGTTTCAAATTTCTATAAAAAGGAATAAAAGGCGTAAATCCGGCTTCATGTAACATCACACTCTTTAATCGGATATCCCTTTTATTTGTAGCCTTAGCCTGCCAAAGGTAGTCCCCGATAGGCTTATCTAAGTCAACAATCCCCTGTTCGGTCAAACGCATAATTACAGGAGTAGTACCTGCAATTTTACTTACTGAAGCCAAGTCAAAGATATTATGAATAGTTGTTGGTTCTTTTTTACTATAAGTATGATATCCGTAGCCTTTTTCAAATATGACCTGACCATTCTTAATGACCATGACCACAGCACCAGGTGTTGCCTTTTCAGCGATTGCTTCCGCTGCTATTTCATCAATTTTTTTACTTAATCGATCGATGTTGATCTCATCATTCGCGGGCACTGCATATTGGATACGAGTCTGACTAGTCGCTTCACCCATACCTTTCATAAAACTGCTGGAATAAGTTTTCTGTAGTTTATTAAAAGCAGATAGCCCCCCGAAAATTGTCATAGCTGCATTATTCTGCGTTTCGCGAGAAAAATGATCATTCCACAAAATTGGGACTTTCACATTATTCAGCAAAGACAATACATCCCCCTTTCCAAACACAGCAAGAATAATCTTCTTATTATTCATTTTTGCTTGAACAAGCTGTTCTATAAATGGAAATGTTAATGCTTCAGCCTTAACAGCCACAATAACAAGGTTGCTATATTTAATTTGTTCATCAAAACTCCCCAAACCTGCATAAGTTACAGCAGCATAACGGGATATCTGATCATTAAAATCACGGAATAAGCTAGAATCCTGTGTACAAACTGTAATCGTGTACTTGTCCAATTTACCTAAAGGAAGTACAGCGTCGATATTATTAAAAAGAACGGTTTCATTTTTAATAGTCGATTTATATTGCGCATTTACACGATTCATTTGGAGAAATCCTACTGCAAAAATCCCTGAAATTAGAAGTTTTATTCTACTTATCATCATCTGTTTAAAAAGGGTTTATATGTAAATGTACAAATAAAAGAAATACAATCATGCACAAAAACGCATGATCAAAATATTTACATTTAATAATCTTATCTTTGATATATGCCGGAGGTAGTAGAAAACAGAACCATTTTTTCATTGTTAGAAGTAACGCGTAGCATCCAAAAAACTATTGCTGAGCGTTATAAGAGTTTGTATTGGATCAAAGCAGAAATGAATAAACTCAACCATTACTCTCATTCTGGACACTGCTACCCGGAGCTTGTCGAAAAGACAGAAGGAAAGATTGTGGCCGAGATCCGATCCATTTTATGGAAAGCAGACTACCAAAGAATCAACACGCAGTTTCTCAAAATTGCGCAGGAACCTTTGCGAGAAGGAATTACTATGTTATTTCAAGCTAGTATTTCTTATGATCCGATGTATGGTTTAAGTTTACGAATTGTCGATATCGATCCCACTTTCACTTTAGGAGAACTAGAAAAAGAAAGAATAAATAGTATCAATAAACTAAAAGAAGATGGGATTTTTGATTTAAATAGAAATCTACCTTTTCCCACTTTACCCAAGCGGCTAGCAATTATTTCTGTCGAAACTAGTAAGGGTTTATCCGATTTCTATAAAATTATCAATCAAAACCCTTGGGGATATAAAATAGAACAAACCCTTTATCCCGCCTTATTACAGGGGGACAAGTCCGTTCCGTCAATCATCAAACAATTATCAGTCATTGCAGAGCGCTCCGATGCTTACGATGCGGTTGCCATTATTCGTGGTGGCGGAGGGGAAGTTGGCCTTTCCAGCTACAATAACTATTTATTGGCTAAAGCGATTGCAATCTTTCCACTTCCCGTTTTAACTGGCATCGGACATTCTACCAATCTAACTGTGAGCGAGATGGTTGCTTATAAAAACGCCATCACACCAAGTGAATTAGCAGATTTTCTAATTCAGAAATTTCATAATTTCGCCATTCCTTTAGATCAACTGACAACGCGGATACTGCAAAACACCACAACGATTTTTAAAGGTGAAAATGAAAAATTAAAATCGCTTGCATCAGATATTAAATGGTCTTCACAGCGATCAATTCAGCAATCGAAAGTCGATTTAAACTCATTTGAAAAGGATTTAAAAATAAATATTGCCTACATCTTCCGTCAAAAATTTACCACCTTGGATCATCTTGAAAAAATGATCCAATTGGCAGATCCAGTCAGACTTCTAAAAAAAGGATATTCCATTACACAGGTGAATGGAGAACTTCTTGTATCAGTCGATCAGATTAAAAATAACGATATATTGACAACGCAAGTTTGGGATGGTGAGATTATCAGTGTAACTCAAAAAATTAACAAAAATGGAAAATAAATATACATATACCGACGCATTTACAGAATTAGAAAAAATCGTCCAGGAAATTGAAACAGGTAATACAAATATTGATGCGCTTTCCGAAAAAATTAAAAGAGCATCAATATTGATTCAAATTTGTAGAGCACAGTTAACATCCACTGAAGAAGAAGTCAATCTTTTATTAAAGAACCTGACCCCTATCGAAAATGAAGAAGAATAACTAGTGTTTCAATAAGCGATGATAATGATTATCGAGATGTTTTCGCATCCCATCTCTAAAGGAGGAAACATCTCCTTCTTTCAGCAATACAATCAATTGCTTATGCGAAATAAAATCATTGGAAAAAAATTGTTGATTCAATAAACCACCATCGTGCACATATTGAAAAATTGGCAGTAACATCTCCTGGAATTCCATGAGCATCTTATTGCCTGAAATCTTATACAGCTTTCCATGAAAAGCGACTTCTTCCTGTATAAGGAATGATCGTCCGTCACTATTTCTCATCTCCATTTCAACAATTTCTTCCAGCTCAGCAATATCAGTTGCCGTTACTCTGTCAAAAATTAATTCCGCCATTCCGACCTCCAAAGCGAGCCGCATTTCAAAAATATCTTTCAACGTATCATCATCCAGCATAGCCGGATGAAAAACTTTTTTTAAAGGAGTCAATAAGTTAGGATTCGTCAAAACTGCTCCCTTATTTTTTCGTGACTCAATTAACCCCATCATACGTAACCGTAAAAGAGCCTCTCTAATAACAGTTCTAGATACACCAAAACTTTCAGAAAGCTCCAATTCCTTTGGCAATGACTCTCCAATCTGAATATTACGAGCTCTAATTAAATCAATAATATGATTTTCTACTTTGTCTACTAAACTTGAAGTATCAATGCTCTCAAATTTCTCTAACATCGGACTTTTTATTATAATTTCTCACCATCTATCTTAGTCTGTACAAATGTTACACTTTTTTTTATCATTTACTTGCTATAGTAGAGATAAAAGAATAATTTTAATCATTCAAATGTATGACATAATGCTTTATTGTATTTTTAATCAAAATAGAATATGTTGCTAACGACGTCAAGAGTAACAATATCGTGGGTAAACTCATAATAAATTAAAATACGTTATTAATTGAGCCTATCGAATATGTCACACAAATGATAAAAGGAAATAATTTAAAGACCAATTATAAAAAAATATTTACACTCATGAATAATCACAAATTACAGGGCTTAATTGCGGCGCCTTTCACACCAATGCTGGCAAATGGTGATTTAAATCTTGAATCTATCCCTGCTTATTATCAGTTACTGAAACAAAATCAGGTAGCTGGTGCATTTATCTGTGGGTCAACGGGCGAAGGTGTTTCATTAACCTTTGATGAAAGGGTAGCTATTATGCAAGCTTGGGCAAAAGCAACTGCCAGTGATAAAGAGTTTAAAGTAATTACACTAGTAGGTGGAACAAATATTAGAGAATGTTGTTTACTTGCCACAAAAGCTGAACAGATCGGTTTGTTTGGCATTTCATTTACTTCACCTTTCTATTTTAAACCTGCCAATGTAGAACAGTTAGCGAAATGCTGTGAGGAAATTGCAGCAGCTGCACCTAAAACAGCATTCTATTATTATCATATTCCAGTATTAACAGGTGGAAATTTTGCAATGATCGATTTATTGAAAGCAATTGATGGTAAAATTCCCAATTTTGTAGGAATAAAATATACACATGAGGACTTTATGGATTATCTCTCATGTCTAAATTTTGCCAATCGCAAATATGATATGCTATGGGGCAGAGATGAAAACATGTTATCAGCACTAGTCCTTGGTGCCAAAGGAGCTGTGGGAAGCACCTATAATTATGCTGCTCCTCTTTATCGAGCATTAATTGATGCATTTGATCAGGGAGATTTTGAAAAAGCAAATGCTTTACAGCAACAGTCAATTGATATGATCACTTTATTAGGAAAGTATGGTGGTATTGCTGTCGGAAAATCTTACATGAAACTCATAGGTTTAGATTGTGGAGCGTTTAGATTACCTGTTCGCAATATGACAGAAAAAGATTTTGAAAGATTTAAAGCCGATGTTGCATCGCTAAATTTTTCAAGTTTCAAATCAACTTTATAACATGATGAAAACTATTCCTCTTATCTTAAGCACACTCTTATTTATGCAATGTAGCACAACAAAAAATGTAGAAGAGATCACTTGGTCTGTTTCGGACTCTCTACCCAAAACGATTACCGGTCAAGTGCAACTTGGTGTTGCAGGACCTGTTGTAGGAATCCACAGCAATCATTTACTGATCGCTGGTGGCGCAAATTTTCCAGAAAAGATGCCTTGGGAAGGAGGAATAAAAAAATACCAGCATACAGCATATATTTATGCTATAAAAGATCACAATTTACAATTAAAAAATACAATCTCGCTAAACACTTCTACTGCATATGCCGCAAATTGCAGTCAAGAAGAGGGAATTTATACCGCAGGTGGAGAAAATGAAATGGGAGTTTCTTCACAATTTCAGATCTATAGCTGGAACGGAGAACAAAACAACTTCCAAGTAAAAAAGCTTCCCGAACTTCCAATTCCTTTAAGCAATGCAAGCCTGGTGGCAGACGATAACAAGCTCTACTTAATAGGTGGAGAAAATGCGGCGCTTGTTTCAGATAAAATATACCTATACGATCAAAAATGGCAGGAGTATATGCGTCTTCCATATCCATTAACACATACTGTAGCACTTGTTAAAGATCACTTTCTTTATCTATTTGGAGGGCGTACCAGACAGCTTAATGCGATCAGTACATTATATAAAACCTGTTATAAAATTGACTTAAAAACAAAAGAGATTATCCAGATCGCCGATTTGCCAAAAGCTCTTTCTGCAGGAACAGGATTCGCAGATAATAAAGGTAACCTATTCTTAATAGGCGGTGATAATGGTTCAACTTTTCACAAAGTTGAACGGTTAATTCTAGATATAGCACAAGAAACGGCTCCAGATCGCAAAGAAAAATTAATACAAGATAAAGCAATCGTGCAATCCAATCATCCAGGTTTTACCAAAAATGTTTTGCAATATGATGACCAACTAAACAAATGGCATGTCGCCAGCACTTTACCGACAGGATCACCTGTTACCACAACTGCTGTCTTTCATGACCAACAAGTTTATATTCCATCGGGGGAAATTAAAGCAGGCATTCGATCTGCAGGAATATTAACAGGTACCATTAGATAACATCTAAATATAAACCAAATCATGATACAAAATAAAAAATATTATCCTTGGATTGTTGTTGGCCTACTATGGGTGGTTGCATTACTCAATTACATGGACAGGCAGATTCTATCGACCATGCGTCCGACGATGCAGGTCGATATCACTGAACTACAGTCAGCAACTGTCTTTGGACAATTAATGGCCATATTCTTATGGATCTATGGACTGATGAGTCCTGTTTCAGGAATACTGGCTGATAGACTCAATCGCAAGTGGCTTATCGTAGGCTCTTTATTTGTTTGGTCATTAGTCACCTCATTAATGGGATACGCTACAACCTATCCGGAATTAATGATACTTCGCGGTATTATGGGCGTTTCCGAAGCCATCTATATTCCAGCAGGACTATCACTCATCTCGGATTTTCATTCTGATAAATCGCGTTCATTAGCAATTGGTATTCACATGACTGGTTTATATACAGGCCAGGCACTAGGCGGATTCGGGGCAACATTAGCAAGTTCTTATTCTTGGCACAGTACATTCAAAATATTTGGTTTAATAGGAGTATTATATGCTATTGTCCTCATGTTCTTTCTAGCAGAAGCTCCGGTAAGAACGAAAAAATCAGAACAAACAGAAAAACCCATCAATAGTTTCAAAGCTATAGGTATACTCCTGAGCAATATATCGTTTTGGGTCATCTTGTTTTATTTTGCGATACCAAGCTTACCAGGCTGGGCGACAAAAAACTGGTTACCGACTTTATTTTCAGAGAACCTCAATATATCGATGTCGCAAGCAGGTCCACTATCAACAATCACAATCGCGATATCCTCTTTCTTAGGGGTTATTTTTGGAGGTATATTATCTGACCGTTGGATACAAAAGAATGTAAAAGGCCGTATTTATACATCTGCAATTGGTTTATTATTAACAATTCCGGCTATGTTCTTAATCGGATATGGGCAACATATCTACCATGTTGTAGGCGCAGGATTAATGTTCGGTTTTGGCTTCGGCATGTTCGACGCTAATAATATGCCTATTCTTTGCCAATTTGTTCCGAGTAAATTCCGTGCAACAGCATATGGGATCATGAATATGCTTGGTGTTATGGCCGGTGCATTTATTACTAAAGTATTGGGGGCGTCTGCTGATGAAGGTAAACTAGGAAAAGATTTTGCGCTTTTGGCTGTCATTGTATTTGTTGTTGTCATCATTCAACTTGTTGTATTAAAGCCAAAATCAAATGCTTCGCTGGACTAAAAAAATAATTTTAATCACATCTATTATGGTGTATTCCTCCATCGCATTGTATGCTCAGAAAAGAGTGGCATGCATTGGCGATTCAATCACCAAAGGATTAGGATTAAAAAAGGAGAATAAAACATATCCCCAACAACTTCAAGAGTTATTAGGATCAAATTTTAACGTCCAAAATTTCGGGTTTAGTGGTGCCACACTATTGAGCAAGGGACATAAGCCCTATGTCGAAACCCAGGAATATAAACAAGCACTGGCATTTCATCCTGACATTGCGATTATAGCATTGGGCGTAAATGACACTGATCCTCGAAATTGGCCCAACTATAGCGATGAATTTGAACAGGATTACAGTACACTTATCAGTAATCTGAGAAAATCAAACCCCGATGTCTCCATATATATTTGTACCCTTACCCCTATTTTCAGCGGTCATACTCGTTTCTTATCCGGTACAAGGGATTGGCATCAAGCCATCACTGCGTTGATACCAAAAATTACCAAAAATAATCAAGTTAAACTGATCAACATCAATGAACAATTAAAGAGTAGAATCGATTTATTCGAAGATAACATACATCCAAATGTTGAAGGCGCGACCATAATCGCCAAACAGGTAAACCAAGCGATACAGGGAATCGTGCAACCTCTCTCCGTTAAGGCTAACTTTGGAGATCATATGGTCTTACAACGAAACCGAGAAAACCCTATTTTAGGAAAAGCATCATGCAATACAAAAATAGCGTTAAGATTCGATCACAAAACCTATCAAACTCAGTCCGATGAAAATGGTGATTGGTCAATTCTTCTTCCCAAAAGAAGTGCCGGAGGTCCATATGATATTCATATCCAAACGGAACACGAAGAGTTGAAAATTAAAGATATACTTTTTGGCGATGTATATCTAGCATCTGGACAATCCAATATGGCATTTGAGCTAAAAAATGCACGCGGAGGAGACAGTTTAATTCAAATGAATGCACCAAAAGTAAGGTTGTTTAAAAATAACAATCTCGTTCAGACCAATCCGACATCCTGGGACTTAAATACACTTGAAAAGATTAATAAATTAGACTTTTTCAGTGGAAACTGGACTTTACCAACACAAGAAAATAAGGCAAATTTCTCTGCAATAGCTTATGCTTTTGCACTCCAAGTATCTTCTAGGACCAATATTCCAATTGGTATAGTCGAACTGGATGTTCCTGGATCCAATACCGAATCATGGATAGACCGTACAACATTAGAACAAAATAATCTACTAGCAAGCTACATCCATAGTTGGAGGAAATCCGATTTTATACAGGATTTTTGCCGCAATAGATCTGATCAAAATCTGGCACTGTCCTCCGCAAAATATCAACGTCACCCTTATGAACCCGCCTACAATTTTGAAGCCGGTATATTGCATTGGTTACATACGCAATTCACAGCTGTTTTGTGGTATCAAGGAGAAAGCAATGCCCATAATATTGAACTACACGAGCTATTATTTAAAACACTTGTCAGTTCATGGCGCCAAAATTTTAAGCAAGACCTACCTTTCTATTATGTGCAACTGTCAAGTATTGAACGTCCTTCATGGCCGAGATTCAGAGACAGTCAGCGCAAATTGAATACAAAACTTGAAAACACCTACATGGCTGTTTCATCAGATGTCGGTGATCTTTCGGATGTCCATCCTAAAAATAAGATCATTATCGGAAACCGATTGGCGAATCTAGCCCTTGCTCACGAATACAAATTCAAAATCAATGCAGATTATCCAACATTCGACCACTATACCATAAAAAACAATATGATCAAGGTCTACTTTAAAAACTGTAAATCACTTAAAACAAACAATAATCAACCTTTACAGGGATTTACCCTGATCGATGAAAAAGGATATACCTTGCAGCCTGGAAAAATATCAATTCAAAAAAATTGTGTATCGATTGATTTGCCAAGCGATAAAATCATAACTGAAATCCGATACGCATATTCACCCTATAGCACCGCAAATTTGCAAAATGAGGCAGAAGTACCAGCTTCAACATGCAGTTTTAAAATTGACTAAAAACGATGTATACTTTAACACAACTCGAAGAACTCGAAAAATTTTATAAAACACAGCTTCTAGAAGATACTGTACCATTTTGGTTCCCAAAATCATTTGACCATGAAGACGGTGGATTTTTACTCATGCGCGATCAGGACGGAAGTTTAATTGATGATGACAAAGCAGTTTGGATTCAGGGACGAGCAACCTGGTTACTGGCAACACTCTACAACACAGTAGAACCCAAACAAGAATGGTTAGATGGGGCTAAGTTAGGCTATGATTTTATCCAAAAACATTGCTTTGATACTGACGGACAAATGTTTTTCCATGTTACTAAAAATGGTCAATCGATCCGTAAAAGAAGATATTATTTTTCAGAGACTTTTGCCGTTATTGCCTTTGCTGCCTATGCAAAGGCCTCAGGCAGTCAAGAAGCTGCGGAACAAGCTCGTGCTATTTTTGGGAAATGCATCCAATATGCTTCCGGAGAAATCAAATTAGCTCCTAAGTTTACAGACACAAGGCCTTCAAAAGGTATCGGAACGCCGATGATCATGATCAATACGGCACAGCAACTACGTGACACAATCGGTGACCCTCGCTGTGATGAAGCCATTTCCACTTGGATCAAAGAAATTGAAACCAATTTCGTTAAGCACGACCTCAAGGTAGTCATGGAGCAAGTGTCACCGAAAGGAGAAATCATCGATCATATAGATGGCAGAACCTTAAATCCCGGCCATGCCATAGAAGGAGCTTGGTTTATTCTGCATGAAGCGCAATACCGCAACAACGATCCAAAGCTCATCGAGTTAGGCTGTAAGATGCTCGACTATATGTGGGAAAGGGGTTGGGATAAAGAATTTGGTGGTATTTTATATTTTAGAGATTTATATAATAAACCTGTACAAGAATATTGGCAGGACATGAAATTCTGGTGGCCTCAAAACGAAACTATCATTGCGACACTGCTCGCGTATTTATTGACAGGAAACGAAAAGTATGCCGACATGCATCAAAAAATACATCAGTATGGCTATGAAAAATTTCACGATCAGAAGCATGGCGAATGGTTTGGATATCTCCATCGGGATGGTTCAATTGCACAGACTGCGAAAGGAAATCTATTCAAAGGACCATTCCACCTTCCTCGTCAGGAATGGTATTGTTGGACAATTCTTAAAAACTTCTTAAAAGATAAAAATGAATCTTAAGCTCAAATACCTTAGCATTTTACTTCTTAGCATCAGTTTTTTTTCAATTTCGTCTGCACAAGAAAACTTAATTCCATTACCGATCAACATGGAATTGGGGGAAGGTATGCTTGATCTGAAGAAGGGGATTGTTGTAAATGAAAATAATACAGCACTAACGAATGAATATAAACTGGCCAACACCATTCTTGCTGATTGGAAAATAGGAACTAAAAAAGCTGGTCATAACAACAGTCTGCCGCTCTTAACACTTGAGCTATTAAGTGGTTTATCCGAAAATAAGGAAGCTTATCATTTGAAAATTGATGAGAAAGGAATCCACATAAAAGCACAAAATAGTGCAGGCATTTATTACGGATTACAAACATTAAGACAATTTTCAATTCAACAGAAAAAGCTTTCATTTTGTGAGATCAATGACAAACCGGCATTCTCATGGCGGTCTTTCCTCGTTGATGTCGGACGTAATTATCAACCTCTTGCTATCCTAAAAGAACATGTTGATATCATGGCACGTTATAAATTAAATGTTTTACACTTTCATTTTACAGAAGATATCGCTTGGCGTTTAGCCAGCAAAAAATACCCGGATCTTACCGATCCATCTTACATTACCAGAGGTAAAGGTGAACATTATACAGAACAAGAGTTCAAAGAACTAATAAATTATTGCAAACTACGCCATATCTTGCTTTTACCTGAAATTGATATGCCAGGACACAGTGATGCTTTCAAAAGATATTTTGGAGTAGGCATGCAAACGGACTCTGGTATGGTATATATTAAGGAACTTTTAAAAGAATTCTCACAAACCTATACCGATCTCCCCTATTTGCACATTGGAGGTGATGAAGTAAAAATCAGCAATAAAAACTTCATGCCTGAAATCACACAATACGTTGAAGAATTAGGTTATAAAACAATTGGATGGGATCCGGGCAGTAACCTTATGCCACAGACCATTCGACAACTGTGGATGGGTGGTCCCAAAAAAATACTAGAACAAGGGGACCATGTATTTATCGATTCCAAACATCTCTATATAAATCATATGGATCCTTTGGAAACTGTAACGACCTTATTTCATAGAAAAATTGGCGAACAAGATAAGGAGCATAAAAATCTGATCGGAGCAACCTTGTGTTCATGGCCAGATCGTGCAGTAGCCGAACCTCAGGATATGTTTGTCCAAAACGCCATATATCCCGCTCTTGTCACATTTGCAGAACGCAGTTGGCGAGGTGGTGGTATAGCTGGCTGGACATGTAATATTGTGCAAGAAAGTCTTCCTGCTTATCAGGAATTTAAAGCATTTGAAACTAGACTGCTCCATCATAAAAACAGCTATTTTTCTGATAAACCATTTCCCTATGTCAAACAAATAGGATCAAAATGGGAACTGATCGGCCCCTTTCAAAATGAGGGCAATCTTGCAAAAACATTTCCAATAGAAACGAAACCATTTGCACCTGATATAACAGTTACAAAAACAATAGCGGGAGGTACCGTGATACTGAGACATTGGTGGGCAGATATCATACCTGGTGCACTTAAAAATCCACAAGAGAACACAACTTGGTACGCACGTACCAAGATATGGAGTGAAAAAAGCGAGCACAAATTATTCTGGATCGGATTCAACAATCTATCTCGGTCATATGCAAGCAATACACCCCAATTACACACTTGGGATGATCTTGGAAGCCAAGTCTGGGTCAATAATAAAACGATCGAACCGCCTATTTGGAAGCATGCCGGTGCAAAAGGAGATTTAGAAACTCCTCTAGTAGACGAAGGCTATTCCTACAGAGCGCCAACAAAGATTTTATTGAAAAAAGGTTGGAATGAAATTTTAATCAAATTACCGATCAGCGATTTTAAAGGAACCGATTGGCAAAATCCAGTAAAATGGATGTTTACATTTATACAGAGTAATTAATAACCAAAACATTATATCATGCAAAAATTATTTTTAACGTTTTCTATCCTGCTATCATCGACGATGATCCAAGCACAAGAAACGACTGTTTTTAAATCGGGAGATGACGGTTACAAAAGTTACCGTATTCCAGCGATTGTCAAAGATAAAAGTAACAATCTGATTGCATTCTCCGAAGGCCGTGTTGAACATGCCGGAGACTACGGAAATGTCGATATCGTTTACAAAATCAGTTCTGACAATGGAAAAACATGGGGACCTCTGCAGATAGCTGTAGACCAAGATAAATTACAGGCGGGCAACCCCGCACCTATCGTTGATCTATTAGATCCACAATATCCAAAAGGACGAATTTTCTTATTCTACAATACAGGAAATAATCACGAAGGAGATGTCAGAAAAGGAAATGGAATTCGCGAATGCTGGTATATCACTTCTACAGATGGAGGAAAAACATGGGCTGCACCGACAAACATTACAACTGCAGTGCATCGTCCAAATCAACCCGCGTTCAATCCTAATTATACTTTTAAAGAGGATTGGAGAACCTACGCGAATACACCTGGTCATGCTTTACAATTTGATTCCGGAAAATATAAAGGCCGTATATACATTCCTGCAAATCATTCAGAAGGAGACCCAAAACCTGCAGGAAAAGATTATTTTGCACATAGTTATTATTCCGACGACCATGGTAAAACTTTCAAAATCGGAAATACAATAAGTTTTGAAGGTGGAAATGAAACGATGGCCGCACAGATCTCCGAAACAGGATTGTATATGAATACTAGAAACCAACAGGGAAATGTACGAAACCGTATTATTTCTTATTCGAATGATGGCGGAGCAACATGGGATACCACTTTCTATGATAAAAATCTACCAGATCCTGTTAACCAAGGTTCTACCCTATCTTGGAAAAAAGGTAAAAATTATATTCTAGCTGTTTGCAATGCTGCCTCTCAAAAAGATAGAGATAATTTAACATTACGAATCAGTAAAGATCAAGGAAAGACCTGGTATTTTAACCATGTAGTGGCAAAAGCACCTGTGGGCTATAAAGATTCTTATGCCGCCTATTCAGATATTATTCTGATCAACAATAAGAAGATCGGCGTGCTTTATGAAAAGGATAATTACGAAACGATTGTTTTTGACACGGTGTCAATCAAATAGCAACCTGTTGCATCGAACTAAAAAAGTGTCTGAATCTTTAGATACAGACACTTTTTTACTATGTATCTCAAAATTTAAAACATGGGTACTTCAATCAATAAAACTTGAGCATCCGATGTAGAAAGCATATCGATTTCGTTTATTTCCCAAATTCCAACCGCATCTCTGCGATTTAACTTCTCTCCTGCTATTTCGATGGCCCCCTCTAAAACAAATACGTAAACACCATTTGCTTCACTATGCAATTGATAATTAACGGTAGTATCCACCTCAATATCTGCTAAATTGAAATAAGCATCTTGATTAATAAAGACCGCTTGGGCATCTGCTGTATTGGGAGAAACGATCGTCGCAAACTTATTTTTTCGATCTAAATCCAAATATGACTTCTGATCATAACTTGGGGTCAACTGTCTTTCATTCGGGATAACCCAAATTTGAAGAAATTTAACAGGATCTACTTTACTACCATTAAATTCAGAATGCGTAACGCCAGTTCCTGCGGACATAATTTGTACATCACCGGTTTGGATATCACGACTGGTTCCCATGCTGTCTTGATGAGCCAAAACACCCGCTAACGGGATACTGACGATCTCCATATTATCATGGGGATGACGTCCAAAACCATTTCCTGCTTCAACAAAATCATCATTCAAAACACGTAATGCTCCGAAATTAACCTTATCCTGATCGAAATAATTTCCGAAACTAAAAGAGTGGGCACTTTTCAACCATCCAAAGTCAACATGACCACGTTTTTCTGATTTATGTATTATCTTTTGCATTTGATTATAATTATATGTTCAAACACACAAATAACATACCAAGCTAGAAATCAATAAAATAATGGACTATTTAACATGACAGATTGACAAATCTGCTCCTAGAATTTCTTTAAAAGACGCAGGGAAAACTTCCATACTCAAAATAATGAAGCATTATTTCAATTTACCCGGTGAAAAAGCATAAATAAGTGCTCTTGCTAATATCCGGTTTGGATCAATTAAGGTCATGCCATTATGATCATTTTCTGGAAGAGCAAGTGGCAGTTCAGTACATCCCAAGACAATAATTTCTGCTCCTCCTTTTTTTAACTCGTCCATGGCACTATGCAATTCCAGACGGACTTTGTTGGTCACAGGAGTTGACTGCGCTTTGATTCCATATTCCTTATCATATATAGCAGCATGTATCCGCTCTTGCCAATCTTCGCTTGGTTCTACAATTTCGAAACCTTCTTTCAGTAACAAATCTCGATAAAGCCCGCTGTTACGCGTACCTGTAGTGGAAAGGATACCAACTTTTGCTTTTGAATATAATGCCTTCATGTAAGAAATCGTCTCATTAACGAGATGCAGTATTTTAATCTTTTGGTTCGTTTTGGCTAATTCCTGTTCGTACACACCATATATAGGATCTGCATGAGCAGTATTACACGGAATACCAACAATAGTAACACCCGCACTTTCCATCTGTCTTGTGATTGCTGCTAAAGCTATAGCCGGATTAACAGTTGAATGTCCCTTTAAATATTCTGAGCGATCACCAATTAAGTTCGGAAATGAATAAAGCATAACGGGTAAATGTTCCTGATCTGACAGCGCTATAGTTTCTTCAATAATTTTCTTATACAAGTCAAGCCCTCCTAAAGGACCAACACCTCCTACAATACCTATCATATTTCCTCCTTATCTAATCTAACTATCCCTTTCGCCATTTGCATGACCAAAAAGTTTGATTTTATTCCAAAAATAATTCCATTAAATATTTCATAGCATCGATTCCCAAATACGAATTCTAAAATGCTATGACACTTTCTCTTGACGCCTCATAATGGCTCTAAATCCAGGATCTGAACCTGTAGAACATCGCACATTCACACTTTTAAATACGCAAACCAAGTGCCAAAGGAACATGTCGATCTAGCACCTGAACATCAGCATTATTTTTTGTTAATGCACACTCTTTGAGCATGAATTTATGTGTTGATTTATTAAGCTTTTGCTATTCATTTTGCGCTTTGCAAAAATGCATTTATACAGATAGAAAAAATCATACAGGTTTTTTTAGAAAACCATGGACATAAAAAAAGCGACTTAATTTCTTAAGTCGCTTTCGTAGCCCGTAGGGGAATCGAACCCCTGTTTCTAGAATGAAAATCTAACGTCCTAACCCCTAGACGAACGGGCCATTTGGCATCTCCTATAGGATATTTCCCTGTTTGGAGATGCAAATATAGATATTTTTATTAATCTTCCAAAAAAGAATTGAAAAATTTTTTAAATCAAATCAAAACCGATGTCTCTGCGGAAATATTTACCATCGAAATAGATTCTTCCTGCATCAGCAGTTGCCTGTTGCAAAGCATCAAACAACGTATCTTGCAATGTCGTTACTGCGATAACACGACCTCCTGCAGTCACAACATTACCGTCTTGCATGCTGGTACCTGCGTGAAATACAATCGACTCTTTTACATTTTCAATATTTGAAATCACCTTACCAGACTCATAGTTTCCAGGATATCCTCCAGCAACCAGCATAACAGTTACTGCCGTTTTTGGAGTAACAGTATAAGAGCGTGTTTCTAGATTACCTTGAGCAACACCTTCTAATAAGTCAATTAAATCGGACTCAATACGTGGCAAAACAGATTCTGTTTCCGGATCACCCATACGCACATTATATTCGATCACTAATGGTTCGCCGTCAACATTCATCAAGCCAATGAAAATAAATCCTTTATATGGAATATTATCTTTCTTTAATCCTTCAACAGTTGGCTTAATAATACGCTCCTCAACCTTACTTATAAAAGCCTCATCAGCAAAAGGAACTGGAGATATTGATCCCATTCCCCCTGTATTTAAGCCAGTATCACCTTCTCCAATACGCTTATAATCTTTAGCTGAAGGCAATACTTTGTACGAGTTACCATCTGTTAAAACAAAAACAGACAATTCAATACCTTTCAAAAACTCTTCTACAACAACAACATCACTCGCTGCACCAAATTTAGAATCAGCGATCATCGCTTTCAGTTCCAACTTGGCATCTTCCAATGTTTCACAGATCAGCACCCCTTTTCCAGCAGCTAAACCATCAGCTTTCAATACAATTGGTAACTTTTGAGTTTCCAGATATGCAAGCCCCTCCTCCAAATTTGTTTTATCAAAAGAACGTGAAGCGGCAGTAGGAATACCATGACGGTCCATAAATTGCTTAGAAAAATCTTTCGATCCTTCTAGTTGCGCACCTTCTTGCTGTGGACCGATAACAGGTATATGTTTTAAATCGGCACGGTTCAAGAAATAATCATGAATACCTTTTACTAGAGGCTCCTCAGGGCCTACCAAAACCATGTTGACATCATTTTCAAGAACAAAACTTGCGATACCGTCAAAGTCAGTCACTTTTAATGCTACATTTTTACCATACGCACCTGTACCTGCATTTCCAGGAGCAATAAACAAATTTTGAAGACGCTTACTTTGCGAAAGTTTGTAGGCGAAGGCTGATTCACGACCGCCAGAACCAATGATTAGGATATTCATAGCACAAAGATATTTGTTTTAAGCTAATATTGATAGAAAATTTCTAATTGCATTGATATCAAATTCGAAACAACGGATTATTTAATAATTTTTCGTAATTTATTCCAAATTATTGACCCTCAATGTATGAATCTTAAGGCAAGCTTGTTTAGTTTATTATTCATAATTCCCTTTATGTCATTAGGACAAACGGATATCCGACAGTTCATCGATAAATTAGGAAATTATGCTGCAAGAAATCCAAAAGAAAAAATCCATGTTCATATGGACAAAGAAAGCTATTCAGCTGGTGAAAATATTTGGATGAAGCTTTACTGCACACTTACACCAGACAACCTCTTATCCGGAGTAAGCCAAGTTGCCTACATTGATTTAATATCTCCAGATAACAAAACAGTGAATACCTTAAAAATTCCCTTAACCGCTGGTTTAGGAATTGCTGATCTGACCTTATCAGACACGCTCATAGAAGGCTCCTATCGTATACGCGCTTATACACAATGGATGAGAAATGATAGTGCAGCCTACTTCTTTGACAAAACAGTGCCCATCTATAACGGTCGTTCGGATAATATTATGACCGGTGATGAAATCATCTACGATGGAGAGAAAAAATACTATGCAATAAAACTAAAAACATTATCAGGAGTTCCCCTGCCAGAAATTAATATTAACTACAAAACCCATCTCAAGAATGGAAAACAAAGAGCATCACGCGAAAAAACAGATCAGCAGGGTCAGCTATTGATTGATCTTAAAGATATACCTGCAGGTGAAATCATCAATTTGTCTTTTAAATCAATAGACGGAATAATAATTCGTAAAACATTTACCGTTCCAGCAGATAAATCAAGTAACAGCCTGCAAATACTACCCGAATCAGGCAACATTATAAACCAACTACACACTAAAATAGGCTTTAAAGCTCTTAATAGTAAAGGACTGGGAGAAAAGTGCACCATTATCATTATGGAAAGCAACAAGGAGAAGATAGTCGAGATGGAAACCAGTCCGCTCGGTATGGTCAGCTATCCTTTTGTTTTGGATGCAAAATTAAAATATACAGCCATAGCGACATTTACCGACGGCACTAAAACAGAAACACCTTTTCCGTCAATCAGCATGTCAGGACTAAACATGAATGTGGGCAATCTTACTGATGACAGGGTCTTTGTACAGGTTAATGCTAGCCCTGATCAAATCAATCAGCAAGAAATCTATCTTATCGCCCAATATAATGGAAATTCATTTCATGTTTCCAAGCAAAAATTGAATAAAAACGAAGTCCTTTTTTCCATCCCCAGACAAAATCTGCCTCAGGGAGTTATACAGTTATCCATATTGGATGCAACCCTAAAGCCTTTACTAGAACGAATGATTTTCAACTATCGGGCTGATAAGATTCTTCCTATCGAAGCAACCGCTGATAAACCCACCTATGGAACCCGTCAAAAAGTAAACATTAGCGTTTTAAGCGGAAACACCACAGACTCCATTCGGGTTGGTTCATTATCAGCATCAGTTGTTAATAGCAATAAAACCCAGATTGATACTCCCTATAGATCCAGCATATATACGTCCTTGCTATTAAGTTCGGAAATAAATGGATTCATAGAAAACCCCAACTATTATTTTTCAGATAGTAAAGACATTAAAAAAAGTGATCTGGATAATCTGATGCTGATACAAGGGTGGAGAAAATTAGACTGGGCAAAAATAGATGAAATGTCTGATCCAAAATATAATTTTGAAAAAAATATATCCATATCAGGAACAATAAAAAAACTTGGTAGAAAAGCGGTTGTGCCAAAAGCAACTGTTACTCTGATCCCTACAACCAATATGACTGCCGCTATTGATACGCTAACGAACGAAGCTGGAAAATTTTCTTTTGATGACCTGTTATTTACCGACAGTATCAAATTCATTATGACGGCAAAATCCGATAAAGATAAAAATAGACTGGACATTGAGCTTGATGAAATCGAGGAACCAGCAAATGGTATCAATAAAAATTTACCTGAAGTACTGAACAATATAAACACCAAATACTTAGGAAATATAAAAAATGCACAAGCCCACTTTGCACAGCTAGAAGCCGCTGGACTCAAACAGCGCTCCATACAACTCGAAGAAGTTAAAATTACCCGCACAGCAATAAAAAAGGCCGTTGCCAATTCAAGTAACTTAAATGGACCAGGCAATGCCGATCAAGTACTTACAGAAGAGGATCTGTCAAACTGCAGTACATTAGAACAATGTCTAGTCGGACGACTCACAGGTGTGATGTGGAGGAACGGCGTACCTTACAATACCCGAGGCAACGGACCTATGCAGGTTGTCCTCGACGGCATGTACATAGAAGGTGATCAGATCTCGATGTTAAGTGCCGCGGATGTAGGGAGTATTGAGGTCCTGAGAAACATTAATCATACTGCAATCTATGGTTCATATGGAGGCAATGGTTTAATTGTAATTACAACAAAAAGAGGCAATGGCGCTACAACTGCATTTAAACCAACAGGCATTCGTACCATTATACCGAAAGGCTTTAACCTGAGTCGAACATTTTATAAACCGAGCTACGAAGCAAAAAATGTATCAAAAATAGTTTCAGATTTAAGAACGACAATACACTGGGAACCCAACATCATTACCGATCAAGTTGGAAAAGCAAGCTTCGATTTTTATACTTCGGACGAAAAAGGTCCATATACAATAATTTTGGAAGGTATAGACTTCAATGGAAAGATAGGCAGGAAAGAAATTAATATAAATGTGGTTGAATAAATTTACAAGAACAGAAATCTTATGAAATATCCATATAGTACAAACTGCACAAACACCAATGAAAATACGTTGGATATTCCATATGGCCTTTTTAAAAAAAAATAATTACATATGAAACATATACAAATCAAAACGGAAGACCGTATCGCGAACATATTTTTAGACCGAGGAAAATCCAATGCAATGGATACGGTGCTGCTTGAAGAACTAAATGCTTGTATACACGATTTAAAATCAGATGTGGCTATTGAAGGTGTTATCATTCATGGCAAAGAAGGTTTTTTCAGCGCCGGTTTAGATCTGATCACATTATATGAATACAATGAAACCGAAATCAGAGCCTTCTGGTCACTCTTTTTCAAAACAACACGTGATCTAGCTTCGTTTCCAAAACCAATTGTATCAGCAATTTCGGGTCATAGCCCTGCAGGAGGATGTGTTATCGCAATCTGTTGTGATTATAGGATCATGGCAGAAGGAAATTTTATTATCGGCCTAAACGAAATTCCAGTTGGATTAATTGTACCAGAAAGTATATTTCACCTTTATAGCTTTTGGCTAGGGAAAGGGAATGCCTATCGCTTTTTACTTGAGGGAAAATTACTGTCACCACAAGAAGCCCTTACAGTAGGTCTTGTTGATGAAGTCGTGCCAGCAAATGCAATTCACACCGCCGCTTTACGCAAGATCAAATCAGTAACCCAGTTTGATAAAGAAACATGGAAAACCTGCAAATTGAACTTCAGAAAAGAACTTCTAGAAAACCTCGGCGCAAAAGAGGAAGAAACGATTGAAAAAATATTAGAGCAATGGTGGAAGCCCTCAACTCGTAGTATTCTAAAAACAATCATACACAATTTAACGAACAAAACTAAATAATTCAATTAATTTAAGATTAACGTACAACGTATTTGAATAAAGCAACCGTTGTTCTATTTTTGTAATTAACTCGGATTAATTAAAATCCGCACAAGTAGATGATAATAACCATGGTGAAAAAAATATTGGGAGTCTGGCTCATTGCAGTTTTTCTTTTCAGCAGTTGCAATAGAACTGCTGAAAAAAAGGAAAGTCAACTGGATTCTATCGATACGATAGCAAAAGATACACTGCCGATCCCATCAGATTCAACAGATACGATCCAAGAACAAGCACCACAGGGCGAATCATTAGACGCGACCATAATGAATATTATTCAAGCATTTAACAAACAAGATTCCAAGGCGTTAAACAATTATATTGACAAAACGGTCGGTTATTACACCATCTATAGACCTGGAGTGCAAGCCATCTATACACATGCTGTGGCTTTTGATTTCAATCATCCAATACCCGATTATTACCCTTATCCGCATACCAATTTCTTAGGAAAGGTTACTATAGGGCAATTGCCAGTATATGACTGCGGAAAAGAGGCCTGGAATAAAAAAGGGTTATTTTGTAATAACAAACAACATCCAACAGAACTATCGCATACCGCAAAATTCATGAACGAGATCTCGGATGCTAAAATATCAAATGCTGAAATTCAAAAACTAAAAGCTTTAGAAGCTAAAAGTTACCGCATCATACTAACCGATAAAAACGCTCCACTTATCTTCCACATCACAAATAAAAATGGTAAGTGGATGTTTACGGTACTTGATCGTGCTTATGGTGGATGTGATGCCTAACAATAATGATTTATTTCACATTAAAAGCATTACATTCCTAAAAAATATTTACTTTGACAGTTTAAATTCACAATAACAATGAATAGTCTAGATCAGGATTTACAAGCAAAAGTCAACCAATGGCTTAGCTCAGAATACGATGAAGCAACAAGAGCTGCTTTACAAATTTTAATTGATAACAACGAAGTAACTGAACTAACAGATTCATTCTATAAAGATTTAGAATTTGGGACAGGAGGTTTACGTGGTATCATGGGTGTAGGATCCAATAGGATAAATAAGTATACCATCGGTAAAGCAACTCAGGGGTTGGCAAACTATCTAAAAAAGCAATTTCCAAATCAGGTCATTAAAGTAGCTGTAGCTTACGACAGCCGCAACAACTCGCAAAGCCTAGGAAAGCTGGTGGCTGATGTATTTGCGGCAAATGGAATCCAAGTATATTTATTTAATGAACTGCGTCCAACACCTGTACTATCATTTGCAATCCGTCACTTTGCCTGCCAAAGCGGGGTCATGCTTACCGCTTCACATAATCCAAAAGAATATAATGGCTATAAGGCCTATTGGAACGACGGATGCCAATTAACAGCTCCGCACGATATAAATGTCATTACAGAAGTTAATGCTATCCATAGCGTTTCGCAAATATCATTTCAGCCAATTCCAGAAAATATTATACCTGTAGGTGATGAAATTGATGAAATTTACATTAATGAAAATAAAAAATTAAGTATCCACCCGGAGGCTGTAGAAGCTCAAAAAGATCTTAAAATCGTATTTTCTCCCATTCATGGAACAGGAATTACAATTGTTCCAAAATTATTGGAAGCGTGGGGATTTAACAATGTTTCCATTGTAGAAGAACAAGCCACTCCAGATGGTAATTTTCCAACAGTTATTTATCCTAATCCAGAAGAAGAAGATGCTATGGCATTAGCCAAGAGAAAAGGTGAAGAGCTGGATGCTGATCTCGTACTAGCAACAGATCCCGATGCTGATCGCGTTGGAATCGCAGTTAAAAACGATAAAGGTAGTTTTCAATTACTGAACGGTAACCAGATCGGTAGTCTACTTGTTTATTATGTATTAAGTTCTAAAAAAGAACAAAATCAACTTAATAACAATCCCTATGTTGTAAAAACAATCGTCACAACAAATCTTCAAGCTGAAATTGCCAACCATTTTAATGTACCTTACTATGAGACCTTAACTGGATTCAAATATATTGGCGAACTAATGACCAAATTAGGCGATTCAGCGACATATTTAGTTGGCGGAGAAGAAAGCTATGGTTACTTAGTCGGAAGTCTTGTACGTGATAAGGATGCCCCAAATGCATGCGCATTCTTAGCAGAGATGACCGCCTATTACAAATCGAAAGGCAAATCTTTATATGAAGTTCTCCTTGACCTGTATCAAGAATTTGGATGCTACCAAGAAAAATTAGTTTCATTAACTAAAAAAGGTAAAGCTGGTGCAGAAGAAATCAAAGCAATGATGAGTAACCTGCGTGCCAATTTGCCTAAATCTTTAGGAGGCATAGCTGTTGTAGAAGTTCGTGATTATGAAAATTCGGTCGCCATAGATATAGCCACCGGTACTAAAACAGTCATTGATCTCCCGAAATCGGACGTCTTACAATTTATCACTGTAGATGGTGATGTTATTTCTGCGAGACCATCAGGAACAGAACCTAAAATAAAATTTTATTGTTCAGTAAAAGCACCATTAACAGCTAAATCGCACTATGAACAGCTCCAAAAAGAGTTAGCCACAAAAGTGGACCGAATGATGGCCGATATTATTTAATCGTACGAATGGAAAAGTGGAAATTACTATCATCAGAATATATCTCGAAAGCACCTTGGGCTACCTTACGAAGGGATACCTGTGAGTTGCCTAACGGCAGTATTAATGATCATTACTATGTGCTAGAATATCCAAACTGGGTCAATATGGTCGGTATAACGGAAGACAATAAGTTGATCGTCATCAAACAATATAGACACGCTGCCGGCGAGGTTATTCTTGAAATACCGGCAGGAACGATGGAAGAAGGAGAAGATCCACAATTTACAGCGGAGCGAGAAATGCTTGAAGAGACAGGTTATTCTTTTACCAAGATTGAAAAAATTGCGGAACTTTATGCCAACCCTGCTACAAGTAAAAATATTACACATACTTACCTCATGCAGGGAGGAAAGAAGATCCAGGAGCAAGACCTAGATGAAAGTGAGCAAATAGATGTTTATTTGATTTCTATCGAAGAAGCAAAAGAATTGCTGTTGCAAAATAAATTTGGTCAGGCACTTCAAAGTTCAGCCTTATTTTATGCCTTTCACAAATTGAAAATATTTTAAGCATATTTAAATTAAAATTTCATACAGACCAGTAACAAAAGGGTTATTTTGATATCAAAATAACCCTTTTGTTATAAATTGATCAAATATCATCTTCCCTCCCATTCCTTTTCTGCAGGCTATCATTTTTTGTACCTTTGTACCATGGTAAGAGAAATATTTGAAACCAAAAGAAAAGCACTGAAAATAAATCTGAATCCGGAGATTTACGGCACCTTTGCTGAAATTGGAGCGGGTCAAGAAGTTGCACGTAACTTTTTCAATGCAGGGGCGGCATCTGGAACAATCGCCAAAACAATGTCGGCTTACGACATGACTTTTAGCGATGCCATCTACGGAGAAGAAGAGGATGGCAGATATGTAAGCCGCACGCGTTTAACGAAAATGCTAAAACACGAGTTCGATTTATTAACCAAGCGCTTACATGGTGAAAAATACTGTAACAAAAAGTTCTTCGCTTTTGCCGACACCGTTACTACGCTAAACTTTACAAAAACAAATGAACCTCATGGTTGGATTGGTGTCAGATTTCAACACGAAGTCGACGGCCCTACCAACGATATCATTATACACGTAAGACTGCTAGATAGCGACAACCAGCTACAACAAAAAGTATTGGGTATCATTGGAGTCAACCTCCTTTTCGCAGCCTATTATTATACCGATAACGTGCAGACGATGATTGAGTCATTAGTCGACAATCTATCTGTAGGCTCTGTAGAAATTGATCTTGTAAAAGTAACTGGCCCGTTGTTTGAAAATGTCAATGAAAGATTGATCAATTTATACCTCATTGCTAAAGGTTTTGCAAAGGCCGCAATCTTTAAACCAGATGGCAAAGCCGCACAGATCAAAGATTACCTTTACAAAAAGAATATCATTCTTCTAAGAACGAAATATAGACAAAAATCTCTACCTAACTTTGATCTATTCAATCTTGCTGTAGATCAATTTAAGAAAAACACAGGCGCAACATCAGAAAACACAGTAGTCCTGATAGAGGTATTAATGGGCAATGTACTTGAAGAGGATCATATCATTACCGATAAAGATCTCGAAGAATTTGCACACCGTGCCGAAGAGCTATGTTCAACAGGCAATAATATCATCGTCAGCAATTTCAGAAGAAATAATCATCTTGCTGAGTTTATCAATAATTTCAAACCAAAAAATATTGGTATTGCGACAAACGTTTCCAATTTAAGAAATATCTTTAATTCGGATAATTACAACAAGGAGCATTACACCAATGAACTTCTTTCCTATATTTCGGGAATGTTCAATAAGAATATCAAGCTATATGCATACCCATACTTATTGAAAAAAGAAAATAAGATTATCACCACAAAAAATATGGCCGTTTCTGAAGAAGCCAAACCATTATTTGATTTCTTAATTAAAAATGGCTACATCATAGACATTGAGAATTACGATATCAAATATGTTAAGACGGTATAGATGTCACAATAACAATAAAGAGCTCCAAAATTTGGAGCTCTTTATTGTTATAAGAACTTTTTATAGATCGAATATAATATCTTCAGATCATTTTCCTTCAGCGTAGCGACATTTGCATTCGTCTGGATGTAATGCTGTTTAAATGCCTTAATAGCTGCATCCAAATTCTTTACATCGTAACCAATAATTCTCAAAGCCAGTTTTGGATTAAAATCAATTGGTGGAGTTTCCAGATATTCTTCATACCAGTAACCAAAACCCTTATCTGCTAATACCTTCCAGGGAAATCGTGATGGATCATTTTTACGAGTTGGAGCTAAGTCCATATGACCAATGAAGTTTGCTTGAGGGATGTTATATTTCACTTTAAGATACGAAAGTAACTCGGTCAGTGCATTAATCTGTGCATCTGTCCAAGGATCTGTTGTTCCATTATTATCTAATTCAATTCCAATAGAAGAAGAATTTAGATCCGTATCATTACCCCATTTACCAATTCCTGCATGATGTGCACGATAATAATCATTGACCATCTGCACCACTTTACCGGTACGGCCAACAACATAATGAGCACTTACACCCGCCTTTTCAGAATGAAAGGTACGTATGGTCTGTCCCAGTGAATCCTGAGCAGTATGATGAATCACAACATAGTTTGGTTTGCGAATCCCAAAGTTTATCGATGCGATCCATTCTTTTTCAACCGATAGCGGTAATTTACCGATAGCTTGGTTGATAACAGGACTTGTAGCATATTCTTTGGCAAGTAACTTTGCTTTTTTCTTATAGACTTTCTCAGTTGCGGCATACCTACCTGTCGAACAGGAAGCAAATAGCGCTGTCATCACTAAAAAAGTTATTGTTGATTTTACTTTCATTATTAATATAATTACTTCAGGAGCACTTAATCTCATTTATGCATGATTAATACGTATTCCAATATCTTGCTTTTCCGTCCAGTAAATATTCCGTCAGCAAGCTATTCACAAAAATGATATCATCATTATTGATGCTGCACAAAAAAGACAATCCGCGTCGTTAGTTAAGTCATGTAAACTTGGATTTTCATTAAAACACAAAACAAACTTAGATAAATTTGTTTTATTTACAATTATAAATGCATCATATATAAGACATCTTCTTTCTTTTACCTTTTTTGAGATTCATCATTTAGCTATGACAATCCTCTCTCTACTGCTGCTACAAATGAATTATATTTAATCTTACTTCCTCAAAAAGTTAAGGTATTGAGCTGTCTACCATCTATCATGAGCAATATCCTTAAGATGACATGCTCAATATTATCTTTTACAAAAAAAGCCTTCATCTGTATTAGATGAAGGCCTTTTTATTTTATTATATTTTTGATTAAGCTTCTGCGTACTCTTCAATAGAAGGACATGAACAAATTAATGTTCTATCTCCTTGTGAATCGTTTACACGACCAACAGAAGGCCAGAACTTACGATCTTTTAAATAAGCCAAAGGATACGCAGCTGTTTGGCGAGAATAAGATCTAGTCCACTCGTCAGCAGTTACAACAGATGCAGTATGAGGCGCATTTTTCAATACGTTATCAGCCTGATCTACATCACCCGCTTCAACCGCAGCAACTTCTTGGCGAATAGCGATCAAAGCATCACAGAAACGATCTAATTCAGCTTTAGACTCAGACTCAGTAGGCTCAACCATCAAAGTACCCGCTACAGGGAAAGAAACTGTTGGAGCATGGAAACTATAATCCATCAAACGTTTTGCGATATCAGCAACTTCAACACCCACATTTTTATATGCACGGCAATCTAAGATCATCTCGTGTGCACAACGTCCATTTACGCCAGAATATAATACTGGGTAGTGGTTTTCCAAACGAGCTTTAATATAATTTGCATTTAAAATTGCAGTTTTTGTAGCGTTCGTTAATCCATCTCCACCCATCATTGCGATATAAGCATGCGAGATAATTAAGATAGAAGCAGAACCAAATGGCGCCGCAGATACTGCAGTGATACCCTCTTCACCAGAAACTTCAACCACTTCGTGATTAGGTAAGAAAGGTACTAAGTGTGCCGCAACACCGATTGGCCCCATACCAGGACCACCACCACCGTGAGGGATACAGAATGTCTTATGTAAGTTCAGGTGACAAACGTCAGCACCGATACGACCAGGGCTTGTTAAACCAACCTGCGCATTCATATTCGCTCCATCCATATAAACCTGTCCACCATTTGCATGGATAATTTCACAGATTTCAATAATAGGTTCTTCAAATACCCCATGCGTAGATGGGTAAGTCACCATAAATGAGTTTAAATTCGCGGCATGCTCTGCTGCTTTTACTTTTAAATCCTCAACATCAATGTTACCACGATCATCACATTTAACAACCACAACTTTCAATCCAGCCATAGAAGCGGAAGCAGGGTTTGTACCGTGAGCGGAAGCAGGAATTAAACAAATGTTACGGTTATGGTCTCCACGACTTTCATGGTAAGCACGAATAACCATTAAACCGGCATACTCTCCTTGAGCACCAGAGTTTGGTTGGAAACTCATCTTAGCAAAACCTGTAATTTCAGATAACCACTCATTCAACTCACCGATCAACTGCATATAACCAGAAGTTTGATCTGCAGGAGCGAATGGATGTAAACCGCCGAAGTTAGCCCATGTAACTGGAGTCATTTCAGCAGTAGCATTCAATTTCATTGTACATGATCCCAATGGAATCATAGAATGACATAATGATAAATCTTTTGCTTCCAAAGATTTGATGTAACGTAACATCTCACTCTCTGAGTGGTAGCTATTGAAAACTGGGTGTGTTAAGTAATCAGAAGTACGAACCAAATCAGCAGGAAGAGCTGATGTTAAAGATGCCTCGATAGATTCGAAATCAACATCAGCCAAATTTTTAGCTTTTACTTTAGCAAATACTTTAACAATCGTTAAAATGTCTTCATAAGTCGTTGACTCATCAATAGAGATACCTACAACAGAACCTACATAATTGAAGTTCATTTCATTATTTAAAGCCTCAGATTTTAATCCAGCAACTTCACCACCTAATTCAAAACGAACAGTATCAAAGTAGTTTTTGTTCAATTGCGTATAACCCAACTGTTGAACAGCTTGGTCTAACAATTGAGCCAAATCGTGAATACGGCTAGCAATATTCTTGATTCCCTGAGGACCATGATATACGGCATAGAATGACGCCATAATTGCTAATAAAGCCTGTGCAGTACAGATATTAGATGATGCTTTATCACGACGGATATGCTGCTCACGAGTCTGTAATGCCATACGCAATGCGTAATTGCCATTAGAATCTGTCGTAACACCGATAATACGGCCTGGAATATTACGCTTAAAAGCGTCTTTAGTTGCGAAAAAAGCAGCGTGAGGACCACCGAAACCCATTGGTACACCGAAACGTTGTGAATTACCAACAACAACATCAGCACCCCATTCTCCCGGAGGAGTTAATAACGTTAAACTCATTAAGTCTGCAGCGGCACAAACAGTAATGTTTTTGGCATGCGCAGCAGCAGTAAAAGCTTTATAATCTATAATTGAACCATCTGCAGTAGGATATTGAACAAATGCAGCGAATACATCATCCGTTAAACTGTCTTCAGAAATAGCTTCAATACGAAGTTCAATTCCAAAAGATAATGCACGAGTTCTTAATACATCGATCGTTTGTGGATAAGCATTTTCAGAAACCAAGAAAACATTAGCCGCTTTGTTTTTACGAGCCGAATAAAGCATAAACATACCTTCAGCCGCAGCAGTAGCTTCATCTAATAAAGACGCATTCGCGATCTCTAATCCTGTTAAATCACAAATAACCGTTTGAAAATTTAACAAAGCCTGAAGACGACCTTGTGCAATCTCTGCCTGATAAGGTGTATACTGTGTATACCATCCTGGATTCTCAAAGACGTTTCTTTGAATAACACCTGGTAAAATCACATCAAAATAACCTTGTCCGATATAAGACTTGAAAACTTTATTTTTTTCTGCAATTTGTTTTACCCTTTTCAAATAAGCGACTTCGCTTAAAGCAGCAGGCAATTGTAAAGCTTGTTTTGCACGAATCTGTGCAGGAACAGTTTGCTCAATAAGTTGGTCAAGCGAGTCAACGCCTAAAAATTCCAACATTTCTCTCGTTTCAACCGATCTTGGTCCGTTGTGACGATCTTCAAATTTTTCTTGAAAATGTATGTTACTCATGTGTGCAAAAAATTAGTGCCTTTCGCTAGATTCTTACCTTTTTTGGTTTTATTAAAAATAATAGCAAAACAGCTGCTTTTTGGATGTGCAAAGATACATTTTTTCAAGTCCTAAAAAAAGCAGATTATGTCTGTAAAAATAATTATTAGAATACCCATACAAAACAATCGTTTGCGATCTCATCTGCACACAAAATTTAAGCTCAATTTCATCATCTAGAGCAAGATTCTATGTTACCCGACATAATTCCTGATAACAAATGCTCGTTATGCACGATGTCAGTTCGCTTATCACCCATACCAAAATAAAATCATAAAAAAAGGGCCTTTTCTCATTTTGAAAAGACCCTCTTATAAGTTGAAATATTAGAAAGAGTAACGTAAACCTAATTGAAATTGATATGGATTTCCAGAACGTGAGATCACTCCCGTATTTGCTACGCTATAATTATACTGCTGTAATGTCGCATCAAACTGAGGTAAAGCATTTCCGTCAGTATCTTTTCCACCCAAAGCATATAATCTCTGGTTCCCAATGGCTTCATTTACACCCCAAGTTTTCTTAAATAAGTTGGCAACGTTAAAGAGATCACCAGATACCTCCAAAGCATGGTTTTTGTATAAATTGAACTTTTTAGCGACCCTAAGATCAATTAAGCCATAGAAACCATTTATCCCTCCGTTACGTTTTGCTATTTTACCCTCATATTCCTTAATATAATCTTTGAGGCTTTGATTGGCAGCATTATCCAATAAGTTATTTAAACCATCTACTATACGTTTTGGCGTACTTGGATTATTTGGATCAAAAATATAAGCTAGATCATTATCATTGCTGACAAAATCGCCGTTGATATTACCTCCTGCCAACAGACTATAACGTGTTCCTCCAATACCCGAATAACGAACACCTACACTCACGCCATAAAATGTTGGCAAAGTACCATATATAACCAATTTATTGCGGAATTGATTATTGGAATAACTCATCTCACTTAAATCTCTTGGATCATCTTTCACTGCTAAAGACAGTGTTGCTGTATTGGCCACATTTCCATTGAAAGAAGTATTATCCTTCACGTCATTCCACGTATAACTGACAGAAATAGATCCATCCTTATAGTATTGGTAACTGGCATCCAATACCACTGCAAATTGGTTGACCTTTCCTTTAGAATTCATTTCCAAAACACGTCCGTATTTATTAGAAATCCTTCCCTGCTTCCAATCTGGAGCACCAGCAACGATAGAAGATGCAGGAACATATACGCCCCTGTTGTCTTCATTCGCTAATCTAAAGAAAGGATCATTTACCATATTACGATCTACATACATATAATTATTACGTCCCAAATTCATATATCCTGAAAGACTCGCTTTGAGTTTTTCTGTAAAGAAATGCGTATAAGATACGTTTGCCTTATACACCACTGGAATCTTCGCGTCAGATCCATAGGTATTAATGGTCGGTGTTTGAAATTGTGCCAATGTTGGCGTAGAAGAAGGATCTTTTCTATATCCAATAAAATCAGGATTAGGCACATCTTTACCACGCACATCTACAGTCGCAAAATGCTTACCATCAAAGGTCAGATTATTGATCGTCATATAATTGTTGATATCCGAAGCAAAGATACCTCCTCCAATACGGAAAAAGTCTTTCCGTTCCTCATTCACATCCCAGGTCATCTGAAATCGCGGTTGAGCTACAAAAGACTTCAGTTTATGATCCGTACGTACACCAACTTCTTTTAACAAATCTTCGTTCAGAGGAGAAGTTGGGTAATGTCCATAATCCAATCTTAATCCTGCTACTAAATCCAAACCTTTAGCTAATTTGGTCTGTAGCTGTCCATAAACACCCGCATTAAATATTTTGCCGACAACCGTTGGATCTGCCATCAATGGAACTTCACGATAATAATTGTACGGCACCATTGCTTCAAAATTTTGTAAAGCAGTATTTCCGTTATCGCTTGGTCTAAAGTGGAAGCGTCCATTCACTTCGCTACCATACACTGAATTTGCATGCGTATACATTAAGTCAACACCAAAAGTATAATTTATATTGTCTGTACTGTAATAGATATTATCTACAAGCTGAAATACATTATTTTTAAAAGCTTCCTGAGCAAAACGATGTCCACCCAATTGCAGTGTTTTAGTACCAGTGGTAGATTTTATATCCTCTACAATTGCGCGCGGAATATTTTTACTCGGTAAAAGATCCCCTGGACTACTACTCTGATAAGTATAAAGGTGCTGTACTTTTAATTCATTGGTTATTTTAGGAGAAATCGTTGTACGCAATGTCGCTAATAAGCTATTGTCAATATTTTTATCATTTCCATAAGATTCATACATCATGATATCCTTATTATCCTGCAAGCCAAGCCTATTCATATCGTTTGTAAAATTGTTACGGATGGTCAAGAGGTTCTTGTCATTAATTTGCCAATCAATACGACCAAAGATCGCATTTGATGGACGTATTTTGTCAAAAGAACCTGTCTGTGCCTCCTGGCCCATACCATATTTTCTTTGTCCGATGTCAACAAACTTATCCAGATTGTCTCTTGTAATGCCAAAACGTTCTTCATCTGCAGTAGAGGTTATATCGGCTATAATTAATGGGCGAGCATCACGTTGATGATCCCAAGCGACAAAGTAATGAAGCTTATCTTTAATGATTGGTCCCCCCAAAGTGAATCCATATTGGTAAGTGGAGAAATCATTCATCCGCTTTTTACCATTGATATCATTAGGACTGGATAGCCAATCAGCCCGAGAATACAACCAAGCACTACCCTGTGTCTTATTAGTTCCTTGTTTTGTCACAGCACTTACAGTACCCCCACCTGCTCTGCCATAAGTCACATCATATTGATTGGTCACCACTTTAAATTCCCGGACAGCTTCAATCGAAATCGAAAATGGTGCCCCGCTTCTGCTTGTTGTTGAACCGGCAGATGTTGGATTCTTTGCGTTCATACCATCAATGGTAAAGTTGGTCGAAGAACCAAGCTGACCACCTATATTATCACCTTTACTCAATGGTGATAGATCCATTAAAGAGGTAAAGTTTCTTCCATTAACCGGCAATTTTGCGATATCCTTTGCCGTGACGGCAGTTGCGGCACCTAAATTTTCAACCTGATTTTTTAATGTATTTGTACCTTTAATCTCTACTGTCTCTAGTACATTTGAAGAATTTTGAATGGAAATATTCAATCGAACAATATCACCCTGATTTAAATTATATCCGGTCCGAACCTGTTCACCATATCCAACATAGGAAACTTTCAATATATAAGGACCGCCCAATGGTAGCTCTTTAAAATTATAATCGCCATTTGCATTGGTAGATGTTTTTGTGGTGAAGCCTGTCGATTCATTTCGAACCTCTACAGAAGCGCCTTGAACACCTTTAGCGTGCTCGTCTGTAATCTTTCCAGCAAAACCAGCCTGAGTTGTCTGCGCATACAAACCAGTACCAATGACAGTTAAACATGTTGTGAGTAGAAATTCTTTCATCTAGTATTTTGTTACATTGTTATGCAACAAATCTAACCCCCCCCTGTTAACTAGAACTGAACTGTGTGTTATCAAATTATAAATGAAAAAAGTCAGCTTTGAGCTGACTTTTAATAGAGTATCGTAAACTTAAAATCCAATGGATTAAAATGCTTATAAAGTTCATCGAATAAGGTATCTCCATATTTAACATAGAGAAGACCAAAATTCTCAGACCGTTCCTGCAATCCACCACCTGGAAACAGACGTTCTTTGATATGGTCGATATTAGACAATGCATCTTTATGATTCCGCTTTTCGGCACGCATTAATTTCTTTTCCAGATTATTAATAGCTTTTTTTAACCGTGCTTTAATCGCTTCCGTACTTGGTGATAAACTAGGATCTATCTTGTGCGTACGAAGCTTTATTTTTCCGAATATGGCATTTAGCTCCATCCATTCATCATTTAGATTTAAACGATGTTTCGTTTGCCGACGCACAAATTCCTTCTTTAGAATTTCACTATCCCGGAATATACTTTTAAAAGTAAGATCCTGTCTAAAAATCTTAGACACCACATTATCTTCAGTAATCATGGCAGAATTACGTGGTATTAAAATTGGAAAATCAATTCCATATTGATCAAAATTAGCTTTTAGCTGCATCCAATAAACCATTTCTGCCCCACCACCAATATAAGCTAAATTAGGCAAGATGATTTCCTGGTACATAGGACGCATAACCACATTCGGACTGAATCTTTCTGGGTATGTATCTATTTCCTTTTCAAGCTCCGCTTTTGTAAAGTAAATATCCTGATGTAAAACCTCATAACGGCCATCAGCATTTAAAACAATACGTTCGCGAAATTCATCTGTCAGATAGAAAAAATTGATTTCACGAGCATGCACCTGTGTGGCAAAACCGGCTTTTTCCAAAGACTCAGAAGTCTCTTCTATTGCTTTAAAGCTTTTTTCTGTTAAAATATCTTCTGCTATGATCGGTTTAAAAACGGTTTTTAACGTTTTGTCATCAGCATCAATAATAAGCAGGCCAAATTTCTTAAACAATTCATGTACAAGATATCGGGTAGCATCGGCTAAATTATCATGCTTGAGATAAGCATTCTCAACAATACAGGCAAGTTTACAAGAATGCTCAGAAAGCCCTAAAACACCGGTATACTGCTTTACTGCCTGAACAATAGAATCCGTATCCATCCTTCCTGTAGCTGAAACCGCGGGAGTATCCCAAACGATTTTTTTGCCTGACAATTTCGTATGGTTTATTTCCGCAAAATCATGATCTTCCGTAGCCATCCAATAAACAGGAACAAATTCTTTCTCTGGAAACCTGACTTTAAGATCATCTGCTAAACGAATAGCTGTTATGATTTTAAAGATAAAATATAATGGACCAGTAAAAATATTGAGTTGATGTCCCGTTGTAATGGTATATGCGTTATCAGCAAGTAATTTATCAATGTTTGCTGCAACGTGAGGTGCGGATTCTAATAAATCCCCATATTGTGCTTTTAATCGATCAACTAAAAGCGTACGCGAAAGAAAAGGTTTTTTTTCATTAATTTGCTTTTCAAAACCAGCGAAAGTTGGCCAATTCCCGATAAAGGGAACTAAAGCCTCATCCTGATTTAAATAAGCAATAAGTGTCTTAGAAAAGCTGTTGGTTTCGCTGTAGTCTATATAAGTTGCTTTCATTCGTGATTACATTTGCACTAAAAACAGAGTAATATACATAATTGCTATACAAAATAAGCAATTAATATTTTCTCTGCGCACAAATGTAGTGTTTACGAATAAAAGCAACGATTGGATCGCTATTATTTGACAATAGATCCATATAAATCAAAGTCTTCAGCGCGGTCCACTTTAACATTTACAAAATCACCGATTCGGGCATAGTTTGTTTTTGCATCAAGTATAACCTCATTATCAACTTCTGGAGAGTCATATTCTGTTCTGCCAATAAAGTAATCGCCGTCCACACGGTCAATTAATACTTTATAGGTATTTCCTATTTTATCTTGATTGATCTCAAAAGAAATTCCTTGTTGTACTTCCATGATCGCTTCTACACGCTCCTGTTTTACTTCTTCAGGGACATTATCTTCCAATGAATGCGCATGTGTTTTCTCTTCATGCGAATAAGTAAAACATCCTAAGCGGTCAAAACGTGTTTCCTCAACCCATTCCAACATCTCTTGAAAATCTTGCTCAGTTTCATCAGGATAACCACAGATTAACGTTGTACGCAAAGCAATATTAGGAACTTTATCACGGATCTTATTAACCAAATCAATCTGTTTTTGCTTACTTGTACCGCGACGCATTGAAGTCAACATACGATCAGAAATATGTTGCAATGGCATATCTAAGTAATTACAGATATTTGAACGTTCATTCATCGCATCAAGAATATCCATTGGGAATCCAGAAGGATAAGCATATTGCAAACGAATCCAATCGATACCATCAACATCAGATAAATGACGCATCAAGTCAGAAAGGTTACGCTTTCCATAAATATCTAATCCGTAATAGGTTAAATCCTGTGCAATCAATATCAATTCTTTCGTTCCATTAGAAGCTAAGAATTTTGCTTCTTTCACTAAATCATCAATTGATTTTGAAACATGCTTACCACGCATTAACGGAATCGCACAGAATGAACATGGACGGTTACAACCTTCGGCGATCTTAAAGTAAGAATAGTGCGACGGTGTGGTCAGCATACGCTCACCCAAAAGTTCATGGCGATAATCTGCACCAATAGATTTTAATAAATCAGGTAAGTCATTTGTACCAAAATAACCGTCTACGTTTGTAATCTCAGATTGTAGCTCAGGTTTATAGCGCTCAGAAAGACAGCCTGTGACGATGACCTTATTGATCTTGCCCTCATCTTTCAACTCTGAAAACTGTAAGATCGTATCAATAGACTCCTGTTTGGCATTATCGATAAAACCACAGGTATTGATAACAACAATATCGTTCTCCTGAATATTAGTAGCCTCGTGTACAACTTCTATTTGATTACCTTTTAATTGTCCCATCAATACTTCACTATCGTGAATATTTTTAGAACAACCCAATGTAACCACATTCACACGGGGTTTTGACTTTGGCTCTACAGCCTTACTATATTTTGTTTTCATATAATGGATGTGGATTACTTGAACAGCGAATCCACAAACTCTTTTTTGTTGAATAACTGTAAATCGCCGATTTTCTCACCGACACCAATATATTTTACAGGTATTTTAAATTGATCAGATATACCGATAACTACCCCACCCTTTGCGGTACCATCAAGTTTAGTCAATGCTAAGGCATTGACATCAGTTGCTTGTGTAAATTGAGTACATTGTTCTATGGCATTTTGTCCTGTAGAGGCATCAAGAACCAATAGAATTTCATGTGGAGCACCAGGAATAACCTTTTGCATGACATTTTTTATTTTCCCCAACTCATTCATCAATCCAACCTTGTTATGAAGACGACCTGCTGTATCAATAATACAGACATCATCACCGTTAGATAAGGCCGATTGGACTGCATCATAAGCAACAGAAGCAGGGTCAGATCCCATTGCCTGTGCAACAACACGAACACCTACACGTTCCCCCCAAAGCTTGATTTGTTCTACGGCAGCAGCACGAAAAGTATCGGCAGCACCCAAAACAACTTTATTGCCAGCTGCTTTCAACTGATGTGCCAGTTTTCCAATTGTTGTTGTTTTTCCAACACCGTTTACACCGACCACCATGATAACATATGGTTTGTGATTACCGTACTCAAAGTTTTCAAAATCAGAACTGTTGTTTTCCGCTAATAATTCCTGAATCTCTTCCTTCAATAACGTATTTAACTCTGAGGTTGAAACATATTTATCACGTGCAACACGCGCCTGAATACGGTCAACAATTTTCAGCGTTGTTGTCACACCCACATCCGAGGTCACCAATATTTCTTCCAAATTATCTAAAACATCATCATCGATAGTTGATTTACCAACAACTGCTTTTGTAATTTTAGAAAAGAAACCCTCTTTAGTCTTTTCCAAACTTTTATCTAAAGCTTCTTGGGCTTCAGGAGTTTCTTGTTTCTTCTTGAAAAAATCGAATAATCCCATTGATATATGTTCCGCTTATGAATTCATTATTATTTATCTTCCGACCAGTATAAAATACCGATTGCCAAAGATAGATATTTGAAACCAACAAAAAAAGCCCTTTCGGTGTATACCAAAACGGCTATTTTTTTGAATTCTTTTTAAAGAAAAACTTTAAAAAAGGAAAATTACTAGTTATTTTTTGCAGCCTCTGCTAAAGTATCTTTTACTTTATCATTGTGAATCATCGCCTCTTTGAAAGTATAAGCTCCCGTTTTAGTCGATTTAGTAGTAATAATAACCTTTGTATATTCTTTACCGCCACCTTTTTGTAACGATGCAACAGATTTCTTTGCCATGGTATTAATATTTTAACTTAGTGCTTACACAGCAACTAAGATGTGAATTACTTAATTTCTTTGTGAACAGTAACTTTTCTCAATACTGGGTTGAATTTTTTCAATTCTAAACGCTCAGTTGTATTTTTCTTGTTCTTAGTAGTGATGTAACGAGACATTCCCGGAAGACCACTTTCTTTGTGTTCAGTACATTCTAAGATAACTTGTACTCTATTTCCTTTTTTAGCCATTGTTTTACTTTATTTTGAATCCTATAAAATGCTAGGATTGAAATTCATGAATGATATTTTATGCAACAGGCGAAAAATCAATTAAATTGATCCTTTTTTTATGAACTTACCGATAGCATTAGTGATACCGATTTTGTTGATAGTTTTAATCGCCGAAGTCGAAACTTTTAATGTAATCCAACGATCTTCTTCTGGAATGAAGAAACGTTTTGTTTGCAAATTTGGGTAAAATTTACGTTTTGTTTTAGCGTTAGAATTAGATACATTATATCCATTCATTGCTGTTTTGCCTGTTAAATCACAAATTCTTGACATGATATTATGTTATTTTGTTGTCTTAATTTAAATATATCTTTTCGCAAAGAGTGTGCAAATATCTATATTTATTTTGTTAAATGCAACAATTTTAAGGATTTATTTTTAAAAAAATAAATATCCAGGCCTTGGTAAAGGCAAAAATAATGTATTTAATTATATTATATTTGCTTAAACATAGAAAATAGTTTTCAACAATTCACACTTGTAAACATCATGAATAAATATTTACGCAGAGGACTATTAGAAATTATACTTGCTGTTATACTCATCCTGGTCAGTTATTATCTAATGAAATTACAAAACAATTGGTATAAACCGATTATGATTTTAGGAGTAATTTCTTTTGGAGTCGGGTTTCTTCGTATTATTTATCGCCTGATACGCAAGATTGATAGAAATGCATTGTTAGAAATGCGAAAAGGAAAAAAAGATAAATAAATATGCTTCATAAAACTAGGGGTATTGTACTAAAAACCACCAATTATTCTGAAAGCAGCGTCGTATCTCAAATTTATACGGAACACTTTGGCTTGCAATCATACCTTGTGAATGGTGCCCGCAAACCCAAAGCTAAAATTAGATCGGGGTTCTTACAGGCCTTACATCCTTTAGATATGGTTGTAACCTTTAAAGATAACAATACCCTACATCGCATAAATGAAGCACGGCAGGTACCTCCTTTAAAAAGTATACCTTACGATATTGTTAAAAGCTCATTAGCCATATTTCTCAATGAAGTGCTCTACAAAATCTTAAGGGAACAATCTGGAGATCCATTTCTTTTTGAATATTTGTATCAAGCGATACTTTGGCTTGATAACTCTGAAACAAATCTGGCAAATTTTCATTTGGTATTTCTTATTAACTTAAGTCGTTTTCTGGGTTTTTACCCTGTTGAAGCTGCGAAAAACTATCCCTATTTCAATTTGGAATCTGCCACTTTCTCCAATCAGCTTCCCGAACATCCCTATGTACTACAGGAACCTCATACCACACTCTTTAGAAAATTGATGGCAACAGAATTCAACTCCTCCGAAGATATCAAAATGAGTACTAAAGATCGCCAAATACTTTTAGAAAAAATAATCGACTACTACAGACTACATCTCACGAATTTCAGAGAAATAAAATCGCTCTATATCTTAGAAGAAATCTTTCATTAAATCATCTAATTGAAATTTATTTCCTTACTTTTAGATATACTTTAATAAAAAAACCTAATTAAAACTTAACATTATGGAATGGTTTCTGAAAGTCGTTCGCGACAACTATGCAAATTTTGATGGTCGAGCCCGCAGAAAAGAATACTGGATGTTCGCGTTATTTAACTTTATCATCTCCTGTATTCTTGGAATTCTTGCTTACATAGCTAATGTTTTTTACTACCTGAGTATTATTGTTTCTCTTGCACTAATAATACCAAGTATAGCAGTAGCAGTTAGACGTCTTCATGATATTAATAAGTCAGGATGGATGATCCTATTGTGTCTAATACCATTCGTCAACTTTTATTTAATATATCTTTTCTTTTTAGAAGGAGATAAAGGTCCTAACGAATATGGTCAAGATCCAAAGGCTGACGAAAATGATAATCCATTTGCAGACCAGAATCCTTTCGGACATATTCCTCCGCCCCCTCCTTCTGAAAGAGGCAATAATGACCCCTTTGCTCCTCATAATTCGTAAATAAATACAGCTGATATAGATTAAATCAATTACATAGATCAATCTATATCAGCTGTATTTAATATCTTGATTATGGTATTTTAAAAAATACCGCCACCAACAGCCAAACGAAACCCACCAAGTACAATTGCAATGACACATAAAATAATGCCAGTCTTTGGCTGGTTATTTGGTTGCACATTGACATCATTGTAAGCAATCAAACTAACGATCAAACCTACTACAGCAAAAGGAATATTAAGCCAGTTTAACCAACCTAAACAAGGGATAAATGCCACTAACATCCCGATTAAGGATAGAATACCCAATAGTAATCCTGCTATTCTCATAGTTTCTTATGGTTTATAATTTTTTCACTTATAAAGATAATAGAATTTACGATAATCAATGAAAACAAAATTATGCTTCCACGATTAAACTGATGAGCCAGTGAGAAATCTCCTTCTTTAATTTTTAAAAATGCCCTTGTCATACCACATAGCATACATTCCGTCCCTTTTAGCTTTGATGGACAAATCGGCGCAGCTACAAGTAATAAAGAACTATCTAAAACAAACAGTACTACTAAAAAAAGAAGCATACAAATGGAAATTAGATTCCATACAATATAAAAAGGCTCCCGAAACTCATTAAATTTCATAATTAGAAGTGTATAAAAAAGCCCGATTTCGTTCTGAAATCGGGCTTTTCTACAATAAATATATCTTAAAATCTGATTAGATAACTTTTACATTTACCGCATTAAGACCTTTACGACCTTGTTCTACTTCGTAAGAAACGTTGTCATTTTCACGAATTTTGTCTACTAAACCAGAAACGTGAACGAAGATTTCGCTCTCGCCTGAATTTGGAATGATGAAACCGAAACCTTTGGTTTCATTAAAGAATTTTACTACTCCTTCTTGCATTGTTTTATTGTATTAAATTTCTTAAAGATATTTAAAAAAAATTAAAATCCTTTATCTTTTTAATTTTTTTTCCATTAAACTACTTGGCTCAAACTGCGTCTACATCAATAGAAACAAACAATGGTTCGATTTTTGAAAACAAGTATTAAAATAGAAAAAGTATGAAAAATTTATTGTTAGGAATAATGCTATTTGCATCTGTACACACTTTACAAGCACAACAAATGACAAATAAAGATATGGTAACAACCATCGGAAGAGCGGAAGAAGAAGTAACACCCGATATTATTTATATAAACGTTACTTTAAAGGAATTTTATCAAGACGGAAACACAAAGAAAAAGGTTTCAATCGAAACTCTTGAAAAGCAATTATTTCAAGCAGCAACAAATGTAGGGGTTGAAAAAAAGGATTTTACAATTCAAAACATCTACAGTACGAACTATGCTACAAAGAAGAAAAAAGAAACTGAAATCTTACTTTCTCGTCAATACCGTATTAAAGTAACGCAATTGAATAAATTAAATGATTTGTTCGATGGTGTTGATGCTGCCGGAATACAGAATACAGCAATCAGCGAACTTGATTATTCAAAAAAGAAAGAACTTGAAAAAACATTAAAAGTTAAAGCGGTTAAAGATGCGATGGAAAATGCGAAAATTTTAGCTGAAGCTGCTGGTCAAAAAGTTGGAAAAGCAATTCTATTGTCTGAAAGTCCACAAATGATTTATTTCAATTCACCACGTGCCATGGCTTCATTCAAATCAAGTAACATGGAAGCTGCAGATGTAGCTGATGATCTGGACTTGGATATTAAACCGATCAAAATTACAAGTGAGGTAAATGCATCCTTTGAAATATTATAATGAAAAGAGATTTATCTTTAGCTGACAAAGAAAAAAGAAGAGATCATGATTTCGGTTGGGTTGAAAGACTCTCCTGGCTGATGGATAATAATTTCCAGATAGCTGGATTCCGCTTTGGTCTTGATCCACTTCTTAATTTTGTTCCTTTTGCAGGAACAATTGCCAGCTTTGGAACGTCATTCGTTTTGGTAATGGTCATGTGGAGAAATGGAGCGAGCTCTAAATTAGTCGTCAAAATGCTGATTAATATTTCAATTGATGCAATTTTAGGAGCAATTCCACTTTTTGGAAATGTATTTGATTTCTTTAACAAGGCAAATACCAAGAATATCAAATTGATGAAAGAGCATTACTACGAAAACAAACATCAAGGTTCTGCGATTTGGTTACTACTGGGTATTCTATCGATCATTGTCCTCTTTTTTGTCGGCACCATCTATCTTTTATGGATTGCCGGAGAATGGGTTTGGCAATTACTTTTTTAACCGAATGTATATAAAATCATAAAATAGCGTTTATATGGATGTATAAACGCTATTTTTGTATACACAATTTCTTAAAAATGAATAAAAAAAGAATTTTTGCTTTAGTAATCATTTTCATTGTTATTGCAGCAATATGGACAAATCCGAAAAAGGAACAACATGAACTTGTTGTGAAGGAAAAAGCCGAATATTTATTAAAAAATCAATTAGGTAAAAAAGAACAGAGCTTATTTGATATCGGCATGCAGTTATTCGGAAATAATGCAGTCGAAGATTTTGTTTCGAAAAACGTTCTCGTTGAAAACTTCTATCTTTTTTCATTAACAAAAATTAAATGGCAAGGTAAGGAGAACCCCATAGGTGTCGGTGCTTTCGGAAAAATATGGTTAAGCCCTAAGATTGACGAAAAAGCGACCGAAATAATCGATGCTATAAAGAACAATTAATCCAACATGTTAGAAATATTATATCAAGACGAAGATATCATTGCGATTAATAAACCACATGGTTTACTTGTACACCGTTCATCTATCGCGCGCGATGCTTCCGAATTTGCCCTTCAGCTCTTGCGTGATCAAATTAATCAAACGGTATACCCTGCACATCGCCTTGATCGAAAAACAGCTGGAATCCTCTTATTCTCTTTAAATAAGGATATGGATAAGGAATTGCAGCAGTTATTTCAGAACCAACAGGTCGATAAAAAATATCTAGCGATATTACGTGGCCATGCGCCCGAAGAGATGCACATTGACTATCCCCTGAAAAAAGATAACGGGGTAATACAGGAAGCACAAACCGATTTCAAAACAATCGCTCATACAGAACTTCCTTTTCCTTCAGGAAAATTTCCAACATCTCGTTATAGCTTAGTTGAAGCAAATCCTACAACAGGAAGGATGCATCAGTTAAGAAAGCACTTCGCACACATCTTCCACCCGATTATAGGTGATCGCCCTCATGGTTGTAATAAACAAAACAAGTTTTGGAAAGAGCATTTTGAAATGGACACCATGATGTTGCATGCCTCTGAAATAACATTTAAGCATCCCAAAACACAAAATAATATCATCATCAACGCAGGACTACAACCGGAATTTAAACGTGTCCTCGAGATCTTAAACATGGAGAACTCAATATGAAGAATATCATACTGGATTTTTTTCTAACCATCACCGGTATCAGTGCCGCGTCAGGGTTAGTACATCAAAATAATCACCTTTTTCTAATCGCTGATAACAGTCAATACTTGTACGACTTTGGACTAAATGACCGACTTCTAACAAGAATTCAACTTGACAAAAACACATCAGATCTAGAGAATATAGCGAAAGCTAGAAAACCAGATTTTGAATCCATAACTTTCGATCAGGATAAATATTATATTTATGGTTCAGGATCAACGCCAAACCGTAACCTTCGCATTACCTACCAAAAAGAGGTTCTAACCGAAGATTTTTCCAAAATATATCATCGCTTACAGCAGAAATTTCTAGTCGATCAGGACAATTTTAATATTGAAGGTGTTATTCATACGGAAGATGAGATTTGGTTATTCAATAGAGGTAATGGTCAAAAAGCTCAAAACGGAATCTTCAAAATCAACAAGTTCAACACTGAAAAATCCAGTTTTGATGCGATCAAATTACCGCTCATAGATCAAGTACAAGCAGGTTTTACCGATGCCATTCTGGTTGGTGACTTCGTTTATTTCATTGCTGCGGCCGAAGCATCAAACTCAACTTATTTAGATGGGGAAATTGCGGGCACAATACTTGGAAAATTTAATCGTAAAAATTCTCAAAGTATTGAAACTATCCGTATTCCGGGAAAGCACAAATTTGAAGGCATTACCTTAAAAGAGCAATCAGAAGATCAGATCACTTTTTTTCTTTGCGAAGATAAAGATGATGATAAAATGGAAACCACGATTTATTCTTTGACAATCGATCAGTAAATCGATTGCATAAATGCTAATCTTTAGGCTAAAATCCATGTTTATTTTGTAAATTTGTAAATAAATAAAACTTATCGTATTATGATCAAAAATACTGCCCTTACGGATACGCATATCGCTTTAGGAGCGAAAATGGTACCTTTTGCAGGTTTCAATATGCCTGTTCAATATTCGGGCATCAATGATGAACACGAAACTGTTCGTACAGGTGTAGGTGTGTTTGACGTTAGTCACATGGGCGAATTCATTCTAAAAGGAGAAAAAGCGCTAGACCTTATTCAGATGGTGTCTTCAAATGACGCATCTAAATTATATGATGGTAAAATACAGTATGGTTATCTTCCAAATGAAACTGGGGGGATAGTAGATGACTTTTTAACTTACCGCATCGACGAAAACACATATTTCTTAGTTGTCAATGCTTCTAATATAGAGAAGGATTGGAACTGGATTTCCAAATACAATAGTTTTGGAGTTGATATGAAAAATATTTCGGACGAAACTTCACTATTTGCGGTACAAGGGCCTAAAGCAGCTGATGCTTTACAATCTTTGACAGATATTGAACTAGCATCTATGGAATACTACTCTTTTGCTAAAGGTACCTTTGCTGGAGTAGAAAATGTGCTGGTATCAGCTACAGGTTATACTGGTGCTGGTGGTTTTGAAATCTATGTTGCTAACGAAGATGCTCAAAAAGTTTGGGATGCTATATTTGAAGCTGGAGCAGCTTACGGTATTAAACCAATCGGTTTAGGCGCGCGTGATACGCTTCGTTTAGAAATGGGCTTCTGCTTATATGGCAATGATATTGATGATACAACTTCTCCTTTAGAAGGCGGTTTAGGATGGGTAACAAAATTCACGAAGGAATTTGTTAACTCGGCGAATCTAAAAGCGGAAAAAGAAGCTGGTATCAAGAAAAAACTAGTAGGATTTGAAATGATTGACCGTGGTATTGCACGTCATGATTACGAAATCGTAGATGCTGAAGGAAACAAAATTGGTCGTGTAACTTCAGGAACACAATCTCCAACATTGAAAAAATCAATCGGTTTAGGCTATGTAGATAATGCTTTCGCTAAAGAAGGCACTGAAATCTTCATCAGTATCCGTAACCAAAGTATAAAAGCAAAAGTGGTAAAACCACCATTTGTTAAGTAATAATAAAAAGGGGGCAATTGAAAAATTAGCCCCCCTTTTTATTGCTTGTTCTTTTCTAATCTTCTTCGCTCTTCCTCTTTCTTTAAATCAATCCTAACTTTCTTAATAAGTACACGTTTAAAGAAAATAAAGACGACCAATAGCGCGATCGAAATACCACAGACTAAAATGTTTCCTGCTTCATAAGACTTATAGCCATAATAAACTGCACCTACTATCAGTAAGTTGATTAGAATATTTAAAATAAAATTTTTTGTCATAAGATTACTTTTTAGCAATTACCTTCTCCCTAAATTTGAAGAAATAAAATAGACCCGCTACTATATTGAAAAATATAATAAATAAAGCCAAGAGCATCCGCTCTGTATTTGAAATTCGACCAGAAAAAATGATTTCTCTCAGTACCAATACGACCCAGATTAAAGAGAGTAACAAAGATATACTAAAGAGAATAGGAAAAATTTCAAAATAAAAGAATTTTGATATTATTGAAATGCAATAAAAAGCAAGACTAAACAAAAAAGCTTGTTTAGTCTGATGCTCTAAGTTTTTCATTAAATACGATTGTTTATTGTAAACCTATTCGGTTATTGATTATCGATATGAAAAGTATAACCTTGATGGATGTATATTAATAAACATCAATCTCAGGATCGATCTCCTCTTTCCAAGCAAGGATTCCGCCTTTTAAATTTGCTAAATTATCAAAACCTTGTTGCTCTAACATCATTACTGCTTGCGCAGAACGTTTTCCTGAACGGCATTGTACCACGACAGGTTTATCTTTAGCGATTTTATCTACTTCAATTAAGATTCCAGATAAAGGAATATTCAATCCTCCTAAATTAGAAACCTCATATTCAAATGATTCACGAACATCAATTAATTGAAAATCTTCGCCATTATCAATTTTTGATTTAAGCTCTTCTACTGTTACTTCTTTCATGATGATTACTATTTATATCAAACTTAGATAAATTGCTTTTTATATGCAACATAATTTTGTCACATATAAAAACAATTTATGTTCTCTCCTCTGCCATTAAAAGCTATTAATTCATAGAGGAAATATACTACTTAATTACGAAAATAAACCGTTAAAGCGTGAGGTCTTTTTGCATAACATAATCATCCAAAATATAACCATAATAAGGGATGTCAACAACTTCCGTTACAACAAAACTCTGCTTTAAATAAAAATGATAAGCCGGATTACCCCGATTTACATTTAGCTCTAAAAGCTTTAAATCTCTTGATTTAGCCAGATCAGCTACAAAATTTAAGAACTTCGTTCCATAACCTTTTCCCTTATCTTCAGCTAACAGATAAAGTTTTTCTATTCTCAAAATCGATTGTTCCTTATTTTGAACAGCAACAAATCCTTTGGGTACAGCACCTTCATACAGTAAATAAAAATCTTGACCACTGTCCATTAAAGCCTGAATAGCATCAACAGTGTAATTTTTATTCAACATAAAATCAATTTGTTCTTGCGTTAGAATAGCAGGATAAGTTTCATTATAACTTTGCTGTCCAATTTTACTAATAAATGCCGCTTCATCTTTTCCTGCGGATTTAATAATTACTGCGCTCATAATTTTTCTGTCAATAAACAATATTTTGGTGATGAAAATTCTAACCTAAAAAAACCATCTTGAATTGTTCTAAAGTGATTTTCTCCAATCGCTTGCAAACCACTTGTCTCCAAGTCATTCAGTACAGACCCTATAAAAAGCTCATCCCCAGCAGGCATCCATTTCTCAAATCCCGATTGAACAAAGATAGTTCTCGTTTCGTGATGCAACCATACAATATCAATCATTGGTGCAAAATATTCCAATACTGTCTGATCAAATCCAGATCCTAATATATTTACAGCTTTGTACCCCTCCTCAATAAGATAACTCAAAGCACTGGCTATAAAATTTTTTTCATAAATAACAGCCTTTACATGCTCCTGCGGGAAATCCATGAGCCCCGGAGTGAAGATGATATCTACCTTATAGGCCTGAGAAGTAACAGCTTCATAAGAGTTGACATCCGTAACGATCGTTGGAGACCATTCTAAAAGCTGTCCAACCAACTCTTTGTCAATACTATAAATATCCGTTATCAGTAGTGCCGGCTCTTGCCTTTCTCGAACAATATGATGTGACGACATAGACTTTACTGACCTAAACGTCTTAATGTCATATAAGCCATAAGACCAATGCTCAATTGTAATGCATCCTCATCAATATCAAAAGATGACGTATGAACAGCAGACTGGATACCCTTCGACTTATTTCCTGTCCCTAAACGGTAGAAGCAGGCATTTACTTCCTGCGAGTAATAGGAAAAATCTTCTGCCGCAGGCCAAAGATCTAAATCTAAAACATTTTCTTTACCGAGATATTCTTCAGCATAACCTCTTGCTGCTTTTGTCAGTTCAGGATTGTTAATTAGGAACGGGTATCCTTTACGTACATCAAAATCACAAACCGCACCCATACTCTCTGCAATACCTGTTGCCATTTTAACCATCTTTTCATGAGCCTCAGCGCGCCAATCTTCATCAAACGTACGAAAGGTTCCTTCAAGATAAACTTCGTCAGGAACGATGTTTGTAGCTCCATTTGCAATGATCTTTCCGAAAGAAAGAACTGTAGGGGTTCTTGGGTCGGCAAATCGGCTCGCAATCTGTTGCAGTGCCGTTATGATATGCGCTGTGATAACAATTGGATCAATATTTTGATGCGGATGGGCACCGTGACCTCCTTTACCTTTTACTGTCACAAAAAGTTCATCACAAGAAGCCATATACTTCCCCTCTCTAAAGCCAACTTTACCTGCCTCAATAAAAGGCATAACATGTTGACCTATAATGGCTGAAGGAATAGGATTTTCTAAAACTCCTTCTTTAATCATGAGGGATGCTCCACCCGGAAGACGTTCTTCTCCTGGTTGGAAAATCAATTTTACAACTCCTCCAAATTCCGATTTCAATGCGTGCAGTATTTTGGCCACACCTAACAAAGATGAGGTATGCACATCATGTCCACAGGCATGCATGACACCTGGATTTTGAGAACCGTAAGTCCTGCCTTCCACTTCTTGGATAGGCAAAGCGTCCATATCAGCGCGTAAAGCAATCACTTCATCAGAAACGATGTCACCCGTTAAATAGGCAACTACACCCGTATCAGCCATTTCTTCAAAGGGAATTCCAATAGCATTCAAAACAGACTTGACATATGCCGAAGTACTGTACTCTTCAAAAGAAAGTTCAGGGTGCTGATGAAGATGTCTCCTCATTTGAACTGCTTCGTGGAAAAACTGTTGGGCTAAGGCATTAACTTTATCTTTAATACTTGCCATTTTAATAAGATTATTGGTAAACAAAAACGTTTTCAGAGAATACGAAGACGTTCTTAAATTGTTGACGCAGCAAATTCATAAAATTATTTGCTTCAGATCGACTCCTAAAATCTCCTACTTTAACCCTATAATTAGGTTCATCGTAATTAATATAGGTATCAATATCTTTATACATATTTCTAAATCGCGCCTGCTCTGAGAAAGCACTGTTACGATCACTGCCTGCAAATATCTGAACCCTAAAACCACGAACCGTAGTACGCGTAGCCGCGCTTCTTACAGTCGGTTTAGTTGGTACAGCAACAGGTTTGCTTTCGACAGGATTGATACCCATATTTGCCCTAACGTGTTGTAATAGCGTAATTAATGTATCTTTTACGACAACTACATTTTCATTTTGTTGCGCCTTTACTTTCGAAAAAGTAAAAGCAACTAAAGCAAAAACAACTATCAATCCTCTCTTAAGCATTATTATATTTTTTTAAAACACTGCCTAGCTATTAACGCCGTGACAGTTTTTGTATTTCTTACCAGAACCACAAGGACAGTCATCATTGCGGCCAATTGCATTTTCATTGCGGATAGGCTGTGTAGGGCCCAAATCACGGGTATCTACATCCTCAGCACTTACTCCAATTGGAGATTCCAGCTCTGCTTTTGTCGCTTTAACCTGTACCGGAGCAGCTTGAACAGAACGTTCTGGAACACTTTGCATATTTTGTCCAGGGATCTCACCTTTAAAGATAAAGCTTACAATATCCTTATTCATGGTCGCCAGCATCGACTTAAATAAGTTGAATGCTTCCATTTTATAGATAATGATCGGATCCTTTTGTTCGTAAACAGCATTCTGAACAGATTGTTTTAAGTCATCCATTTCACGTAAATGCTCTTTCCAAGCTTCATCAATTAATGCTAAAACAATACCTTTTTCAAAAGATTTGAAAACTTCTCTTCCTTCTGTTTCTATTGCTTTCTTCAAATTTGTAGCAACTTGAATGCCACGAAGACCATCGGAGAAAGGAATAACAACATTTTCGACAACATTACCACGCTCTTCAAATACATTTTGCAATACTGGCATCGTATGTGCCGCTACCGTATTTAATTTAGTGTGGTACGCATTGATTATCTGATCAAACAAACGATCTGTTAACGCTTCGATCTTTAGACTTGTGAATTCTTCTTCCGAAATCTCTGGATTTACAGCAAATATACGGATTACTTCAATTTGAAAATCTTCATATGAACCGCCTTCTTTAGCATCAACAACAATTTCTTCAACAACATCAAAAATCATATTGTTCAAATCGACGTCTAAACGTTCTCCGAACAATGCATTCTTACGCTTTGTGTATATAACTGTACGCTGTGAGTTCATCACATCATCATACTCCAATAAACGCTTACGAATACCAAAGTTGTTTTCTTCTACTTTACGCTGTGCTCTTTCGATTGACTTTGTCAACATACTATGTTGCATCACTTCACCTTCTTCAACACCCATTTTAACCATGATGTTAGAGATACGCTCAGAAGCGAAAAGACGCATTAAGTTGTCTTCCAAAGAAACAAAGAACTGCGATGATCCCGGATCCCCTTGTCGACCAGCACGACCACGTAACTGACGGTCAACACGACGAGATTCGTGACGTTCTGTACCGATGATCGCTAAACCACCTGCAGCTTTCACCTCATCTGTTAATTTAATATCCGTACCACGACCAGCCATGTTTGTCGCAATAGTTACCTGTCCAGGTTGACCTGCTTCCGCAACAATATCGGCCTCTTTTTGGTGTAATTTTGCATTTAAGACATTATGCTTTACCTTACGTAATTGAAGCATACGGCTTAATAATTCAGAGATCTCAACAGAAGTTGTACCGACCAACACAGGTCTTCCCGCTTCAGTTAACTTTTGGATTTCTTCCGCAACGGCATTATATTTTTCACGAGCAGTACGGTAAATAAAATCTTGACGGTCATCACGTAAAGCAACGCGGTTTGTAGGAATTTCTACAACGTCCAATTTATATATTTCCCAAAGCTCACCAGCCTCAGTAGAAGCTGTACCCGTCATACCCGCAAGTTTGTGGTACATACGGAAGTAATTTTGTAAGGTAATCGTTGCATATGTCTGTGTAGCATCTTCTACTTTCACATTTTCTTTTGCTTCGATTGCCTGGTGTAATCCATCAGAGTAACGGCGACCATCCATGATACGTCCTGTTTGCTCATCTACTATTTTTACTTTTCCTTCGTCAACAATATATTCAACATCATTTTCAAATAAAGTATATGCCTTCAATAATTGATTGATTGAATGAATACGCTCTGCTTTGATAGAATAATCACGTAATAACTCCTCTTTACGAGCAGCTTTCTCCTCTAAAGGAATATCTGCTTTTTCGATATCCGCAATTTCAGAACCTACATCTGGCAAGATAAAGAATGAAGGATCTTCTCCCGAAGCAGTAATAAGCTCAATACCTTTTTCCGTTAATTCTACTTGATTATTTTTTTCATCAATTACAAAAAACAATTCAGCATCAGCTTTAGGCATATTTTTATTCTGCTCTTGCATATAGTAGTTTTCCACTTTTTGCAAAATCTGACGGTGATTATCCTCACTTAAGTATTTGATCAAAGCTTTATTTTTCGGCAAACCGCGATAAGCTCTAAATAATGCTAAACCACCTTTTTCTGGATCGATATCTCCAGCTTTAACTGCTTTCTTAGCTTCATTCAAAACCGTATTGATATATGCTTTTTGTGCATTTACCAAACGTTCGATACGTGGTTTTAATTGGTAAAACTCATGTTGATCACCACGTGGGATAGGACCTGAAATAATCAATGGCGTACGCGCATCATCAATTAAAACTGAATCGACCTCATCCACCATTGCAAAATGTAACTTACCCTGTACCAAAGCATCGGGTGTCTGCGTCATGTTATCACGCAAATAATCGAAACCAAATTCATTATTCGTACCGTAAACAATATCTGAAGCATAAGCTTTACGTCTTTGCGGCGAGTTTGGTTGGTGTTTATCAATACAATCTACGCTCAATCCATGAAATTCAAAGAGTGGTGCATTCCACTCCGAGTCACGACGTGCCAAATAATCATTCACTGTAACAATATGCACACCATTACCAGCTAATGCATTTAAATAAGTAGGAAGGGTTCCAACTAATGTTTTACCCTCACCAGTTGCCATTTGTGCAATTTTACCCTGATGCAAAACAACACCACCAATTAATTGCACATCATAATGCACCATGTTCCAAGTTACTTCAGTTCCTGCAGCTAACCATACATTTTTCCAAGTTGCCTGATTTCCTTCAATAACCACATTTTGCTTTTGCGCAGCAAGTTCTCTATCAAAATCTGTCGCAGTAACGACTAATTGTTTATTTTCTGCCAAACGTCTTGATGTTTCTTTTACCACAGCAAATGCTTCTGGTAAAATATCCATTAAAACCTCTTCTAATTTTTTATCACGGTCTTTCGATAATTTATCTACACTTTCGTATATCGCTGTCTTTTGTGACATGTCCAAATTATCATCTTCAGCTTCAGCCTTTAGAGTAGAAATCTCTTTATCAATATCTGCTAAATATCCTTTTATTCTATTTTTGAAATCAGCGGTTTTGCCACGCAATTCATCATCACTTAACGGCGAAAGTTGTTCGTACTCCGATTTGATTTTTTCTACAATTGGCTGGACCGCCTTAATATCTCGCTCGGATTTACTTCCAAATAATTTACTTAAAAATTTTAACATAATATTCTTTTCTATCTCAATTTATGACTTTCATTCAATAATGACTCCAAACTAAAATTGCAGACAAATTGACACTAATCGGGCAAATTTAGTTATTAGATATCATATCTAACACACTATATCTATATTTTTTACTATTTTTTATGACAAAAATAAATTCTTTTCCGTTTTAGGGATAAAGCCCATATCCTGAGCCTTCTTAAACATGATTTCAATCGCCGAACGCCCCTCTTTTCCAAGTTCTACAGAGTACTTATTGACATAAAGTTCAATGTGTTTATACATCACCTCGATGCTCATCTCCTGAGCATGCGATTTGATAAACTCGAGACCTGATGTCGGGTTTGCAAAAGCATATTCGACACTCGCTCTCAAAACGCGGTTCAATTTTTCTTTAATATCTTGAGGAATACTTCTTTTAACAACAATACCACCTAAAGGAATAGGACAATTTGTCGTTTTTTCCCAATAATCGCCCAAATCAACCACTTTAAATAAGCCCTTTTCCTGATAAGTAAAGCGGTTTTCATGAATGATCAATCCTAAATCTATATCGCCGGCTAACAAAGCACCTTCAATTTCTGAAAAAACAAGTTCCTTTTTATTTTTCAATTCAGGAAATGCCAAACCCAATAAAAAATTAGCTGTCGTATATTTCCCGGGATAACCGACCCGTAATTCTGCTAGTGCTTTCGTTAATACCGTTTTGGATGACAATATTTCTTGAAGCTCTTTAGCCAGCTCTTCATCTTTCGTAATTAACATGGGTCCTACTCCAAAACCTAATGCACTACCGGCGTCCAATAGCTCATAATCTTCAACAGCATAAGCAAAAGCGTGGTAACTTAATTTTGTGACGGCCAAGTCTCCCTTAAAGGCTTTTAAATTCAAGGTTTCGACATCTTCATATACAATGTCAAACTCTAGTCCTTCTGTATCTATTTTATGATGAATAAGTGCATCAAAAATAAACGTATCATTCGGGCATGGTGAAAAACCCAATGTCAATTTCATATGGATAATTTATGTGTAAGAATATAAAGTATGGTTGCTATAAATGTAGCGACCAAGACTCCTTTTGCTAAGGCACCTTTTTCTCCTTTAAACAAAAAACGTATAACCAATAAGTTGATAAATACCGCTATGGCATAAATTAACATCGGCTTTTCCGATATCGTTTTTTCAAAAAGCGTTGTATAGGTAGAAAGTAAATAAGCGATCATGGGTGCAATGGCACCCAACAAAATCCCTATGCCTAAATTGTTTTTCATATTAACTATCGAATCCCCAAGAATTTAATTCAGGAATAACATGATGGGCAGTCATATCAAACTGTGTGGGTACGATAGCAACATAACCTTTGCTTAATGCGTATGAATCAGTATCCTCTCCACGATCTTCCAACTCAAACCTGCCAGTCATCCAATAATAATCCCGATCTCTAGGATCGACACGCTCATCAAACTCTTCAACATAATGTCCACCTGCCTGACGACAGATCTTTATACCTTTGGCTTCATCTTTAGGAAAATTAACATTCAACAAAGAACCTTTTGGAAGACCATTTGCCAACACCTGCTTGGTGATTGATACCAGGTAGGATCTACAATGAGAAAAATCTGCATCGTAATCAAAATTATCTAAAGAAAATCCAATAGACGGAATTCCTTCTATTGCTCCCTCAACCGCAGCGGACATCGTTCCTGAATATAAAACATTGATCGAATGATTGAGCCCATGATTAATACCAGAGACACATACATCAGGCTTACGCCCCTTAAAGATCTTATTTACGGCCAATTTGACGCAATCTACCGGAGTTCCAGAACATTTATACATCTCAACCCCTTCATAAAGATCAATACGGTCTAAACGCAAAGGTCGCCCGATCGTAATGGCATGTCCCATACCCGATTGCGGGCTATCGGGAGCAACGACCACCACATGGCCAATTTTTTGCATTTCTTCAATTAAAACTTTAATCCCTGGAGCTGTAATGCCATCATCATTCACAACCAAGATGGTTGGTTTCTTCTTTGTCATGATGCTAATTTAGGAAGAAAAAAAGAAAAGCGTTAGCTTTTAACCTATTGCTTTTTCTTTTTATACATTAAAAAGACCTTAACTCATATTTTTTAAAGGACATCTGATGCACATATAGGTATCTCATTAAATATTTTATGAGATTTATATCAGATATTATTTAGGTTTTATAGAGGGTTTCTATAGATTTACCTCTATGAACCCTCTAGAAACCCTCTATTACTCCTGTAGTATCACTACATGAAATTATAATATGTTCAAAATATAATTGCCCTATATCTACCAGCAGAACTGCATTAAAAAAAGATGATTTTTATCCGATATATATTCTAAAAAATATAAAGTCAATTTCTCTTTTGAGTAACTTCGACCATTCATATCGTTTTCCAATTTAAAATGGTCAATTTTATACTTATTATATTCTGTGTCTGTGCTGGAATGCTATTTAAGCATTTTAGATTAATTCCTGAAAATGCTTCAAAAAGCATTAATATATGGGTTTTATATATCGCCTTACCTGCCGTATCTTTTAAATATATTCCCCAGATCACCTGGAGTATGCAACTTTTTTTCCCTGTCCTATCCCCTATACTTGTTGTTGCAGGGAGTTGGCTCTTTATGGAACTGTATTGTCGCTATAAAGGCTATAGTCAGCGGTCAAGAAGTACGTTGGAATTGTCGTCGGCATACAGCAATACCTCTTTTATTGGTTTTCCTTTAATTATTGCCTATTATGGGGAGCAGAATCTAAGTATTGCTATTATTTGCGATCAGGTAAATTTCATGCTATTGTCTACCGTTGGGATTATTTGTGCCATCAAGGGAGACCGGAGCAATAATGAAGGGATTAAGGTTGGTGCCCTATTAATAAGACTTGTTACTTTTCCTCCTTTTATCGCCTGCATACTTGCCCTTGTATTGGCACAATACGTGGATTTGAGTATTACCGAACCATTTTTTGATAAGATCGCATCTACAGTCGCGCCCTTGGCATTATTTTCTGTGGGGTTACAGTTGCAATTTAAAGGCATGAAGAGAGAGATTTCTCAAATTTCGATGACCTTATTGTATAAATTGATGTTAGCGCCTGCGATTGTTCTTATCGCCGCATTGTTACTCAATGTTAAGGGGGATATCGCCCGTGTGAGTATTATGGAAGCGGCTATGCCGACTTTAATTACAGCCAGTATGGTGGTACAACAATTTAGGCTAAACACGAAATTAATCAATCTCATTATTGGCTTAGGAATTATCTTAAGTCTATTGACAACAGCCATCTGGTCTTATATCATTTCAATATTTATTTAAAGTCTCCGATATCGATTGCGAAGATTATTGTGGCTTATGATCTATTTATATGTTATTTTTAGCATGTTTCTTAAATACGCTAGAATATGAAAATGAATTATGAGTCGCGCTACGCAATTAGCCCAAATGAATGTAAAACACTTGATACAAAGTCTTTAAGAGAGAACTTTTTAATAGAAAATATTTTTGAAGCAGATCAGATACATTTTACTTACTCACACTATGACCGCTACATGGCTGGAGGTGCCATGCCGGTTGCTGAAAAAATAAAATTGGAAACGATTCCAGCATTGTTGAAAGAACCTTTCTTTCTCAGCAGAAGAGAGCTTGGAATTATTAATGTTGGTGGAGCTGGAAAAGTAGAAGTTGATGGTACCACCTACGAATTAGGCTACAAAGAGGCCTTATATATCGGAAAAGGTGTAGAAGATGTTTACTTCAATAGTAATGATCCCTCGAATCCAGCAAAATTCTATCTAAATTCAACTCCTGCTCACCATACCTTCCCCACAAAAAAAGTAACGAAAGAGTCGGCTAATAAAATTGAACTCGGATCTCTTGAGACAGCAAACCATAGAACAATCAATCAGATGTTACTGAATAAGATTGTTGATACCTGTCAACTTCAAATGGGTATGACAGAGCTAAAACCAGGATCTGTTTGGAATACGATGCCTGCACACACCCATGACCGTCGAATGGAAGTTTATTTCTACTTTGAAGTTCCCGAAGGTCAAGCGGTATCACATTTTATGGGTCCAGTAGATGAAACACGCCATATTTGGATGAAAAATGAACAAGCTGTGATTTCTCCCCCTTGGTCAATTCACGCTGGAGCAGGTACCAGTAACTATACTTTTATCTGGGGAATGGCAGGAGAAAACCTCGACTACGACGATATGGACAAATCTGCAATTACAGATTTAAAATAAATACTATGAAATCATTATTATCGGTGGCATTATTACTCGGTATTACATCTAGTTTATCTGCCCAAAATAAGAGCTCATTACTCATCCACAATACTTCTTCTTTTGAGAGAAAAGAAGTCGTGAGTATTCCTTACGAAAAATTTAAACAGCACTTTGAACTAAAAGATACCGTTTTTTCGATTTTGGAAGAAGAATCGAAAAAACCGGTCATCTATCAACTGGAAAAGCGCGGAAAATCAACACCTCAAAATGTACTGATTGCGGTTCACATTGCTCCGAAAGCAAAAATTGAACTTGCTGTTACCGCCACTGCACCTGTAAAGACAGCAAGCAAAACATATGCGCGCTATGTTCCTGAACGAAAAGATGATTTTGCATGGGAAAACAATGTTGTAGCTTTTCGAGCATATGGTAAAGCTTTAGAAGGGACTTCTGAAGATGCACAAGGTTTTGATTTTTGGTCAAAACGGACCAACGATCTAATTATTGATGAGTGGTATAAAACAGGTGATTATCATGCCGATCACGGTAAAGGTCTCGACTATTATTCTGTAGGACAAACCCTTGGGGTAGGTGATATGGCACTATACTTTAATGGTCAAATTCAATACACAAAACACTACCGTCGATCAGAAGTCCTGGACAATGGTCCTATACGCAGTACTTTCAAATTAATTTATGAGCCTCAAGAAATAGAAGGTCAGATGATCAGTATTGAAAAAGAGATATCAATTGATGCTGAAAGTCAGTTAAGTAGAATTAATGTGAATATGCATAATGCAACCGCTGCTGAGACACCTATCGTATTGGGTATCGCCAAGCGAAAAGAAGCAAATCCTAATTACACGATTTATAAAAAAGAAAACTTCTTTGCTTACTGGGAACCAGAGAATAAAGGCAATATTACGGGAACAGCGATCATTTTACCACATGTAAAGAAAGATTTTATTGATACTCCAACTCAATTTTTATGGAATATAGCGGCTAAAAATAATCAGACCCTGACTTATTATATTGGCGCAACCTTCAACAAAGCCGGAAAAATTGAAAATATGGATGCTTGGAAAGCTTATTTGCAACAAGCATCAGAACAAATACAAAAACCATTAACCATTAGCTATAAAAAATAATGTCCATACTACAATCATTTGATTTAACAGGAAAAATAGCCCTTGTGACAGGTTGCAAAAGAGGAATTGGCAAAGCTATGGCCGAGGCATTAGCTGAGGCTGGAGCAGATATAATTGGTGTATCTGCAACATTAGAACTAGAAAATTCTGCTGTTCAAAAATCTATTGAATCTTTAGGTAGAAAATTCCATGCCTATCAATGTGATTTTTCAAAGCGAAATGACTTGTATGCATTTATTACTAAGGTAAAAGAACAACATCCTGTCATTGATATATTAGTCAACAATGCCGGTAATATCTTACGCAAACCCGCAGCAGAACATCCGGATGAGTATTGGGATGAAATTATCGAGATCAATCAAAATGCTCAGTTTATCTTAACCAGAGAAATAGGTAAAGACATGATTTCACGTGGAACAGGAAAGATCATATTTACAGCATCTTTACTCTCTTTTCAAGGCGGAATCAATGTACCTGGATATGCGGCTTCAAAAGGTGCGATTGCATCGCTCACGAAAGCTTTTGCAAATGAATGGGCCTCCAAAGGTGTCAATGTGAATGCTATTGCTCCGGGATATATTGCAACAGATAATACTGAGGCATTGCGCGATGATCCGGAGCGTTCTGCTTCTATCTTAGGTCGAATTCCTGCCGCAAGATGGGGAGAACCTCAAGACTTCAAAGGACCTATATTATTTCTGAGCTCTGAAGCGTCTAACTATGTTCATGGAACAATTCTGACCGTAGATGGTGGCTGGATGGGTAGATAACAAATAGATGTAGAGAGATTTGTTTTTATTAGATCTCTCTACATTTTCTTGACTACTCGAAAGCCAAGATTACTAAAAGATGCATTTGGATTGACCGAACCTATGTATTGCGAATTAAAGGATACGCAACTATTTTTACTACACCACCACGATCCCCCGCGTGCATGGGCAACTTTCCTACCTTTATCACGTTCTAATGCGCCTTCACAAAATTCAAACACATTACCATATACATCATATAAACCTAAAGGATTTGCTTTAAATGTTTTAATCGGTGATGTATAGAGATAACCATCCGTGGTATCGGCTACCAAATGATTTCTGCCATGCCATATATTGGCATAATTGATGATTTTTTCTAAATCTACCCCTTCAAAATACTTTGTCTCCGAACCTGCTCTTGAAGCTACTTCCCATTCATCCAATGAGGGTAAACGAACCCCTGCCCATTCGCAGTAAGCTACTGCATCCCGATAGGATATACAGGTAACAGGATGATTCATTTTATCTTTAATCCCGCCTCTACTTATTCCGTTTGGAAACCGCCAATATGCCGTACTATCCTGTATCCATCGAAATTCTTCTAATCCGGGTTCAAAGACCATTGCATTACGAAATCGTTCTGCCAATGTGACATAATGCGTAGCAGAAACAAATGCAGCAAATGCTTCATTTGTTAATTCGGCTTCAGCAATAGCAAAAGCTGGAATTGAAACGGATCTTTTAGGATTATCCAAACTGATTGTATCACCTAAAATATAAGTACCTGCCTCCACCGCAATAAACTTTTGTTCTTGGGCAAAAGAAGTATTCATGTATAAAAAAAATCCAATCAATAATATTCGAATGCTCTTCATCATTTTGAAATTTTCTGATTATAATATTCCTGTGCCGTAGATAAGAGAAATTGTTCGTTTGCTGTATTGAAACGAACTGATGTCATATAATTAGCATCGCCCAAATACAATTTTCCATACATCGTAGATTTCAGATAAGGAGTGTACTGTTCTTTTTTTAATATTAAAGATAATACCGTCAAAACATCCCTATCTTTCCTATTTGTTTGATAATAGCGAATCATAGCCGGGATACTTTCCCATGCAGAAATTTCGACAAGGGCCGATTTTAAATTGACACCCATATGTTTCTTTACAGCTATGGTTTCAAAAATCAATGTCTGTACTGTATCGCGATTTTGTTTGAGAAACTTATATTGATCCGCGCTCCAGTCGACTCCTGAAAGACGAAAGGTAAGTAACCCAAAGATCTTTTGATCTTCACCCCGACTTGTCATATCATCTATACAAGCCTGACTATATACTTCTGGATGAATCATAACATAGGTAAACTGTTCTTTTAAATTCAATCGCTTAAATTCGTCCTTAGAAATAGCCGCGATGTAATCTGCAATCATTCCATCATCTTCTGGTTCTTTAATTTTTTTGATTAAAGATTCAACTTTTCTCAAACCAAACTCAGGTTTTGTCTCCTGCTCGCGGTATGCCCTATAGTTTCGATCAGCCTGCGTCGGTTCAACATAAACATGCTCTTGTGCAACTAATGTTGTACATAGACAAATCATAAAGAGACTTACACTAATTATTCGCTTCATATTATTTCTTTTTTACTTTGTAGTAACGATTTGCCCGCTCACAAATTAAATCCTCATTTGCTTTATTATAGTTCAAGTAGGCATAATAACCAGCATCTGTACCATACAATTTCTGATAGGATACTGAATTGAGGAATTCTTCATATTCGCCACGTTTCATTAATAGCATCAGTAAGGTTAGTGCATCTTTATCCTTTGGTGTATTTTTAACATACGTAATGATAAAAGGAATCATGTTCCAAGCATTCATTTCTAAAATTGCTTCTTTGTAGTTAATGCCCATCCATTTGCTCCGTCCAACTGATTCTTGAATGAGTCTCAATACCGAGTCTCGATTTTCAAGAAGAAAGTCAGCTTGTCTCTGGCTCCAGCTCGCCTCATTAAATCCCGTTTCAAGCTGTCCGAAAATGCGTTTCTGAAGATCATTTTGATATTCTGGAATAGCACAATTCTGTTGAGAAAGTTCTGCATGGATCATTACATAAGTAAATTTCTCTCTTAGGCTCAGTCCATTAAACTGCGAAGCACTTATCGCCTCAAAACCTCCATCAGAGCTTCCTTCTGGATCTTCTTTAAATGTAATATTTGATATTAACGTCTTGATTTTCGTCAGTCCGTACGGCGGTATAGTCATTTTAGTGCGCAATTCGTATCCTTTTTCATCCCTAGTATAAGAACTTCCATCATCCTCGTTCGTCTGAGCAAATGATTTTATAAAGCCTGAAAAAAGGAGAATCAATAATATTAAATGATGTTTCATTGTTTTAATATAAGTTAGTCCAGTTGTCCATTTAAAATTTATTGAAGATATGAATAAACTGTTATATAAAAATACAGACCATAGTACTAGTCATTTCTCTTCTATTTGCAGTAAATACTAAATTATGATTATCTTAAAATAATATTTCTAAGCTAATACAAATAAACAAACAATGCTACATTCAAAAAACAGTCCAATTTTCAAGTTTTTTTTATTACCCGTACTTGTATCGTTCTCATTTATTTCGTGCCAAAACACGATTAAAGAAAAGATAAAGAATGATGATGTCATCGAATTCAATGGTGATGATCAAGCCATGAATCAGGCCATCCTCGAAGCAAATAAAACGTTTCAGAATTTTGAAACTTCTTTTAAGGATCCCCAGGAAGGATACGAGAGTTTTGCTATCAAAGTAAGATTCGATACAGAAGATGGGGGTGGTGAACATATCTGGGTGGGTAACCTAACCTCAGATGGCAAATCATATCGTGGTACCGTTAATAATGAACCGCAACTAACTAAGGTTGTAAAATATGGTGATCAAGTAACAATAGATCCGCAACGGATCTCTGATTGGATGTATCTAGATAAAGGGGTCCTAAAAGGTGGATATACCATCCGTGTTATGAAAAAGAACCTATCTGAAGAAGAAAAAAAAGCTTTTGATCAGGAAGTTGGATTTATTATAGAAGATTGAAGTTCATAAAAAAGGCGAAACTTAAGTTTCGCCTTTTTATGAATATAGTCCTTTTTTTTCGATAAACTCAATGACTTTATCCGGAGTATAGAATTTGATATTGCTCCCCTCTTTCACCGCTTGTCGAAGAAAGGTAGAAGACAATTCCATCATCGGTGTTTGTGTCAGGGTTATTGACGGATGTTCTTTCATTGTACCGCCATTATATCCAGGTCTTGGATAAACATAGATATGATAATCCCTTAAAATAATATCGTGATTCTTCCACTTTGAAAAGGTCTCTAAAATATCTTCACCCATAATTAAAACAAATTCATGCGTGGGATATTTTTCTGCCAGATGTGTTAAAGTATCGATGGTATACGAGGGTTGCGGTAAACTAAATTCAATGGAACTTGCCTTTAAATTTTCGGTCTCTTCAATTGCCAGATTAACCATCTCTAAACGGTCGTACATATTACCAAGGCTCTCTTTCTTTTTAAATGGATTTTGTGGGGATACCACAAACCAAACTTCGTCCAGCTCAGTATAGTTGGCCATATAATTGGCAATAATCAAATGCCCAACATGAACTGGATTAAAAGACCCGAAGAATAATCCGACTTTAGCCATTACTTTTTATTCAGAAAGTCCATTACCAATTTCTCTGCTTCCACAACAGCAACATCCAAATCATAATTTTTTAAAATCACATCAAACTTATCTGCATAGGATAATTCGGATTCAGCTTTTGCAAAACGTTCCTGCAATTTTTCTTCAGAGTCTGTTCCTCTACCACGCAGGCGTGCTTTTAAAACTTCTAAGGAAGGAGGTTGCACAAAAATAGATAAGGCTTCGTCTGGAAACTTTGAACGCAAACGAAGTCCTCCAATCACATCAATATCAAAAATAACATGTTTACCCTGTGCCCAGATACGTTCTACTTCAGAACGTAATGTTCCATAAAATGTACCTGAATATACTTCTTCGAATTCGATGAACTCTTGTTTCGCAATCTTATGTAGAAAGTCTTCTTTTGATATAAAGTAATAATCTTTGCCATCTATTTCTTCACCGCGCGGTTCGCGTGTACTAGCAGAAATAGAAAACTCCAACTTATCACCATGTTTACTTAATAGATTCTTTACGATTGTTGTTTTACCTGCTCCTGATGGTGCCGAGAATATAATTAACTTACCTGCCATTCCTATAATACGTTGAGCAATTGCTCTTTAATTTTTTCTAATTCTTCTTTCATTTTTACCACGATCTGCTGAATACCAGCGTGGTTGGCTTTTGATCCTAGCGTATTGATCTCTCTACCCATTTCTTGAGAAATAAATCCTAATTTCTTACCATTAGAATCAGATGCTTTCAAAGCTTTTTGAAAATAGGTACAGTGAGAGCGTAGACGAACTTTCTCTTCTGTTATATCTAATTTGTCGATATAATAGATCAATTCTTGTTCGAAACGGTTTTTATCAACGTTTTCCTTACCTACAGTTTCCTCCAGGTAATGGCCTATACGTTCGCGTATTAAAGGAATACGGTCCATTTCAACAGCTTCGACTTCTGTTAAATAAGTTAAGATCAATTCAACACGATCTGTCAGGTCCTGTGAAAGAACTGCTCCTTCATCTGCTCTGAAAATATTAAATTGCTCTACTGCCGCGTAAAATGCTTCTAATAATAATCGTGATTCTTCTTCATCAACTTCATTATCATTATTAGCAATTACTTCGGGCATATTAAGAGCCAATTCGAAAAGAGAAACTTGTTTATCTCCCAGTTCAAAAGCAATTTGTTGTAATTGAGTATAGTATTTTTTTAGCAAATCTGCATTAATTGTCGATGCTTTTGCCGTTTGATCAGAATATTCAACGTTTACAGAAAGGTTCACCTTACCTCTTTCAATAAGTTTACTGCACTCTGTACGTAAAGTCAATTCCTTGTCCGAAACTGCTTTTGGTAAACGCAGATTTAATTCAAGAAATTTAGAATTCAAGGATTTAATCTCGACGCTGTACTTAACTTTTCCATTGTCTTTTACAGCTGTGCCGTATCCTGTCATTGATTTTATCATATGCAAAGGTAAGAAACATTCCAATAATGCATAATATCAAGACTATAAATTGATTAATTTACCAATCATGCTTGGCAATAATGACACATAAATAACTTTTTTGATGTCCTTTCTTTCCTGTAGTAACAAAACCAATACCGATATCATATAAAGAGGCATTCCATTCGTCCATCCCTAATAGATGTTTTCGATGATGATAACCGGGCGCTTCTTTACCAATAATTAAACCTTTTATTGCGTCTGTGGCACTTGGCCAATTCCAGGCAATAGACTCAAAATTATTTGCGCGCTTATTTTTTAGCCATTTGGCATTCAAATCATAACCTGCTTGCTGCATATAATAATTAGGACCTATACCATCTGGATTGACATGGTCAAAATAATTTCGCTTTGCCATATCCTTGGCCCGCGATTCGGCAACCTCAGCGAGCCTCTTATTCCAATTCAGTGACTTTTGTGTCACTTTATTCAAATTGAATAGACCGAGCTTCTTTTTATACCGTTCAGGATTTTTACGGATTTCATTAAGAAGATGATAGGCTTCTTTTGCCTGCTTTTTTTCGACTCTTACTTGTGCTGATGATAATGAAAATAGTAGACTTAAACTGAAAATTAATAGGTACTTCATGTAAATAAATAGATGCTTCGTGTGAAATTCTTTCACAAAATAGACTCAAAAAAGGATCTTAGGTTTAGACCGTAGAAGATTTTTTATGATTAAAAAACTGTACCAGCACAGGTACAGCACTAATGATGATAACCAGGAAGACGACCAAAGAGAAATTATTCCTAACCATTGGGATTTGTCCAAAAAAATATCCTCCTAATAAAAATAAAGTGACCCATAATAGCCCTCCAAAAATATTATAGGTACCAAATTTAACATAAGTCATGTGGCTAACTCCTGCAAAAAAGGGTGCAAATGTGCGTACTATTGGAACAAAGCGGGCATAGATAATAGCTCTATTACCATGTTTAGTATAAAAAGACTGGGTGTTGATTAAATATTCGGGTTTAAATATTTTAGACTTTGACCTGAAAACTCGATGTCCCAAATATTTTCCAATTTCATAATTAACAAAGTCTCCTAAAACTGCTGCTGTCACTAACACCAACCAAAATAAAGACAAAGATAGATCGCTTTCTGGAAGAGCAATAATAGCTCCTAATGCAAATAATACCGAATCTCCTGGTAAAAATGGTGTTATAACAAGACCTGTTTCAGCAAACACAATTAAGAATATAATCAGATAAGTCCATCCTTGATAATCATGAACAATTTGAATAAGATGTTTATCAATATGTAAAATAAAATCAATGAGATTTGTGATAATATCCATTTAAAATGCATGTTTAATAAAATCAAACACTTACTGTTTTGATCATCGAACCTTATTGGGTTACAAATACCTTATTTTATGATATGATACTAAAAAATTGCCTGTAATAAAAAAGGAAGCTTTTAGGCTTCCTTCTTACTTTTAAATTTTTCTTTTAAGACTTCAAAGACAATCGGCAATACTGATAATAAGATAATCAACAGCACTACTTTTGAAAAATTATCTCTGATGATCGGTATATTACCTAAAAAATATCCTGCTAATGTAATCCCTACGACCCAGAGAATTGCTCCAATAACATTATAAGTTATAAAAGTGCCATAATGCATTCTTCCAATTCCTCCTACAAATGGAGCCAGTGTTCTGACAATAGGCACAAAGCGTGCAATTACAATTGTTTTACTACCATACTTTTCATAAAAAGTATGTGTCTTTTGAATCTGCTCGTCTTTGATTACCTGCTTACCAAATAGTTTAAATTTGGTCATCTGCATTCCAAATCGCTTCCCGATGGCATAATTAAGAGAATCTCCCGATACCGCGGCTACTAATAAGATAGCAATCATCAACCAGACATTAAGTTCATTTGGCTGTGCTGCTAGCATTCCTGCTGCAAATAGTAAAGAATCGCCTGGTAAAAATGGCATCACAACAACTCCTGTTTCAACAAAAATGATCAGAAATAAGATGAGATATGTCCACGTTTTATAATCATTTACGATCTCAAGTAAATGTTTATCAATATGCAGAACAAAATCAATGATATGCGCTATAACCTCCAAAACAGTGCGATTAACCGATGTTATTTAACATAACTGGCATAACCAGCATTAAAATATCTTCATTTTCTTCTGCTACTGCTGGAATTAGCAAACCTGCACGATTGGCTGTACTCATTTCAATGACTACTTCTTCGCTAGCTAGATTGTTTAACATCTCCACTAAAAATTTAGCGTTGAAACCAATTTCCATATCTTCCCCTTCAAACTGACATCCTAAGCGCTCATGAGCTTCATTAGAAAAATCAAGATCTTCAGCAGAAATATTCAATTCACTACCTGAGATTTTCAAACGTACCTGATGCGTTGTTTTATTCGCAAAAATAACAACACGACGTAACGTATTTAAAAATAGTAAACGGTCAACAGTTAACTTATTTGGATTCACCTGCGGAATTACAGCTTCGTAATCTGGGTAACGCTCATCAATCAAACGACAAATTAAATTGATGTTACCAAAACTAAAAAATGCATTTGTCGAATTATATTCAATCGAAACATTGATATCTTCTGATGGCAAAGATGATTTTAATAAAGACAATGCTTTTTTTGGAAGAATTAATGAAGCAGGCTTTTCTACGCCAATATCAGAACGTCTGTAGCGTACCAGTTTATGTGCATCTGTAGATACAAACGTTACGGCCTTATCTCCCAATTGAACTAACACACCTGACATTGCCGGTCTTAACTCATCATTACTAACAGCAAATATTGTTTTACTAATTGCCTCTGCTAGTATTGGAGCAGGCATATGAACAGTATGCGCATTGTCAATTACTGGAATTTTAGGGAAATCCTCAGGATTCTCACCACTCAACTTATATTTACCGTCACCGGCACTGATCTCGATCGCTAGCGTATTATTATCAACAAAAAAAGCAACTGGTTGATCTGGTAATGTTTTTAAGGTCTCTATTAAAATTTTAGAAGGCATCGCTACTTTTCCTTCTTCTTTAGCCTCAATTTGCAATGACGTAACCATGCTTGTCTGCAAATCTGTCGCAGATATTGTTAACGTATTGTCTTTTATTTCAAAAAGAAAGTTCTCTAAAATGGGTAGAACTGTACTACTACTTGAAGCGCCATTAATAGCTTGAAGTTGTTTTAATAAAATCGATGTGGATACTATAAATCTCATTTCCTAAAATTATGAATTATATCTGCAATATTACGCAAAAGAATCTACATTTTTAGAAGGTGTATATCCAAATAGCGGAAAATTAACTGTATAAACTTTATCTTGCTACAGGTTAGTAAATAATTGAATTTCAATAAAATTGACATCATATATCCCATTTATATTTTGAATATAAATAAATGCTGTCTATTATTTATTACATTTGTATAGACTAGGAGTAGTATATGCAATTTAGGGATATTATTGGACATGATTTAGTTAAAACTCATCTGATCAGCACAGTTCGTGAAAACCGTGTGAGTCATGCGCAATTATTTCTTGGACCAGAAGGTTCTGGCTCACTAGCTTTAGCTTTAGCTTACGCACAATTTATTAATTGCGAAAATAAAGCCGAGTTTGATAGTTGCGGTTTATGCTCATCCTGTAGGAAATATAATAAACTTATACATCCGGATCTGCATTTTTCTTATCCTTTTATTGCGAAGCATAAGGAGGATAATGCTGCGACATTTATTGAGAATTGGCGAAAAGCATTTTTGAATAATCCGTACCTAAGTTTAGAAAATTGGCGACAACAACTTGATGCCGACAATAAGCAGGTTAACATCAATATTGCTGAAGCGCATGAAATAATCAAAAAATTAAGTTTAAAGTCTTTTGAGGCTGAATTTAAAGTTTTGATTATGTGGCTACCTGAATATTTAGAAAAAGAAGGTAACGCCTTATTAAAATTGATTGAGGAACCCCCAGAAAAAACATTGTTCCTTTTGGTGGCTGAAAATCAGAATAAAATATTAAACACGATTATTTCGAGAACACAGCTCGTTAAAATTAATAAATTGAGTCATCAAGCGATTACATCGTATTTAATAGAAAATAAAAACCTCGAAGAATCTGAAGCAAGAGATATTGCTTTTATAGCTGACGGTAACGTACAGGAAGCTATAAATATGATCGATACGCAGACAAACAACCATTTCAATTTATTGGTTAAATGGTTACGGCTTATTGTTCAGGATTCTGGTCTAAATATCATCAGCATTTGCGAGGAGGAATTGGCTAAATTAGGTCGTGAAAATCAAAAAACGTTTTTGATGTATGCTATTAATATCATGCGTCAAATTATTTTAATTAAACTCGATCTTTCAAACTTAGTATTTCTATCCGCGCATGAACTTGATTTTGTAAACAAGTTTGCTACTCATTATACCATCGAACAAATTGAAGAAACAATTAATTTGTTTGAAACAACACACTATAGTGTGGAAAGAAATGCAAATCCTAAAATATTATTTTTAGATTTATCTTTGCAATTAGTATTAATGTTTAAATACAAAACGTTTCCGAAAGGAACTCAATATATATAGAAAACTATGGGATGTGGCAGTTGCTCATCCGGCGGAGGTTGTGGAAGTACGACGACAGTGGGCGGTACTCCAGCAGGTTGCCAAAATAATGGCTCTTGCATGACTAGCGGATGTAATAAATTAGATGTATATGACTGGCTATCTGATATGGATATGCCATCCAACTATAAACCTTTTGACATTGTAGAAGTTCGATTTAAGGGATCCCGAAAGGATTTCTTTGTCAATTCAGACAATCTATATTTAGAAATAGGTGAAATGGTTGCTGTAGAACCTACTACAGGCGGATATGATATAGGACACGTTTCTCTAACTGGCGAACTCGTTCGCTTACAGTTAAAGAAAAACAATGTAAGTTTAGAGAGTGTTACCAAAAAAATCTACCGTAAACCTACTGAGGCCGATGTTGAAAAATTCAATATGGCAAAAGATCTGGAATGGGAGACGATGCATAAAGCGCGTAATTTAGCTTTAGAATTGGGACTTTCCATGAAAATTTCTGATGTAGATTATCAAGGTGATAAAACAAAGGCAACTTTCTACTATACAGCAGAAGGTCGTGTGGATTTCCGTGAGTTAATTAAAAGAATGGCGGAGTCATTCCGTATTCGAATAGAAATGCGACAGATTGGTATGAGACAAGAAGCAAGCCGCTTAGGTGGTATAGGTTCTTGTGGTCGCGAATTATGTTGTTCGACATGGTTAACAGATTTTAAAACTGTTTCAACTTCTGCAGCTAGATATCAAAATCTATCGCTTAATACGCTAAAATTAGCGGGTCAATGCGGTAAATTGAAGTGTTGCTTAAATTACGAATTGGATAGTTATATGGATGCTTTAAAGGATATTCCTAATAATGTAGACCGTATTGAAACTTTGAAAGGAAATGCATATTTGCAAAAAACCGACATTTTCAAGAAAATGATGTGGTTCTCTTATCCTGGAGCTGAGAGTTGGATTGCACTTCCTGTGGATCAGGTCAAAGAACTAATCGAGAAGAATAAACAGGGCATTAAAGTTGAAGAGTTGATCACAACTGTTGATACTGAGATCAAAGAGGAAAAAATTGTTAATTATGATTACGAGAACGTAGTCGGTCAAGATAGCTTAACCCGTCTGGACGAAAAAAACAAAAGAAAAAGAAATAATAAAGGTAGATCCAAACCTAACAATCGTGCAAAAACTGTTGCGGAACCTAATGTAAAAACGCAACCGGTAAAGCTAGAGAAACCGCAACAAAAGCAGGATAAAAATACAAAGGTTTTAAATGTAGACAAAACTACTGCTTCTGCCCAAAGTAAAGAAGGTACAGGAAGTAAGCCAAAAAGACGTTTCAATAAGAATCGAAATAATAGAAATAAAGGCAATAACACTGATCCTTCAGCTGAATAATAAGTTATTGCATTAATTGGCGAGAATAGCTATTCTCGCCAATTTTATAGACTTAAATAAGAATGAAAAACAACGCGTTTCTAATTGGCTTTATAATGATAATACTATTGGGTGCTTGCGATTCCAATACCATTATTGATAAAAATGTCAATATTAACAACAAAGAATGGCTCCATTCTGATAAACCAAGCTTTAACATACATATTTCAGATATCTCTAAAAAATATGACGTTTGGTTAAATGTTCGACACACGGCAAAATACCCTTATTCTAACCTTTTTGTTTTAGTACATGAAAAAGGTCCCAAAACTAAAGAATACAGCTATAGAAAAGCGCTCAAATTAGCAGAAGCTGATGGAAAATGGACAGGAAAAAGCGCAGGTTCTTTATATACGCAGCGTAGCCTTATTCATCAAAATTATACGTTCCCAGATACCGGTATTTACCAATTCACTTTTGAACAGAATATGCGCGACAATCCGCTTGTAGAAATAAGTGACGTTGGATTAAATATTATGAGCAAATAAAATGAATTTTCTTCGATTACTATTATTCCCTTTTGCAATACTATACGGATTTATCATCTGGATCAGAAATCGATTATTTGACCTCCAGATACTAAAATCTAAAACTTATTCCATACCGACTATCGTTGTTGGCAACCTTGCCATTGGAGGTACAGGAAAGAGTCCTATGACGGAGTTTATTATTAAAATCCTTAAAGATAAAAGATGTATCGCTACCTTGAGTCGGGGATATGGACGTAAAACCAAAGGTTTTAAATATGTTACCGTCTCTTCAACTGCTGATGAAGTAGGTGACGAACCTTTACAATTCAAAAATAAATTTTCAGATATTACAGTTGCTGTTTGTGAAGACAGATGCTTAGGGGTTGAAACATTAATGGATAATCATGATGTTATTATTCTAGATGATGCTTTTCAGCACCGTAAGCTAAAACCTACATTTTCAATACTCTTATTCGATTATCATTCTTGCCTCAATCCCATGTTTGTACTTCCCATGGGTAATTTTAGAGATCTTCCAGGAGAATCTAAACGCGCAGATCTGATTATGGTTACAAAAACTCCTGCTTCAGTTACGCTTCAAGAGAAAGCAATTATTAAAAGAAAACTAGAATGTAAAAGTGGTCTTTCAAATATTTTTTTCACTTCCATACACTACGGTGAGCTAGTATATCTGAATACAACTAGGATTGAAATGAACGCCAATACGACAGTATTATTACTTACAGGTATAGCGAACCCAAAACCTTTATTAGATTACCTTACAGGGCTTGTAAAAGGTATAGAGCATCTTGGTTTCTCTGATCACCATGCCTATACATCAAATGATATATTGACAGTCAAACAGAAGTTTAATCAGATCAAAAATCCTTTTAAATTAATTATAACTACAGAAAAGGATGCACAAAGAATCCGTACTCCTGAATACTTAGCTTTAGTAGAGAGCTTACCTATAGCTTACATTCCCATCGAAATAGCATTTGAAGATCAGGAATATCGAAATATTATTGAACAACAACTTCTATCTATCTGTGACAGAAGTGTTAATGAATCTTAAATTTTCACATCACTTAAACTTTACTAAATATCATTTGTCTTCTTATTGGCGACTAAACTAGTTGACATAAAAAATAAGTAAACTAATAAAATGATATGAAAAATTTAAAATCAAGTTTAATGGGAGCTTTTATGTTATTGGCTGTAACAGCTATGGCACAAGAGAGACAACGTAATGGTGGTCAGCAGCGATCTCCTGAAGACCAAGCTAAAAATATGGTAGAAAGATTAGATAAGCAATTAAAATTATCACAAAATCAAAAAGATTCAATCTATGTATATAGCTTGGAACTGTCCAAAAAGCAACAAGATATTTTTAAGAATACAGATGACCGTAAAGCAGCTTTCGAAAAATTGCAACCTCTTCGTTCTTCAACCGACGTAAAAATCAAATCATTTTTAAATGCTGAACAAAGTAAATCTTACGACGCATTACAAAAAGAAATGCTAGAACGTAGGCAACAAAGACAAAAATCAAACTAATTTGATTATAATTATTGACAAAAGGTTCAACTTCACGGTTGAACCTTTTTTTATTAAAAACTGATTTTCAATAACTTAAAACGTTAATTTTGTTAAAACTTTGTTAAAGTAACAGATTTGATACAATAAAAAGCAGTAGTTTTTAGTTTTAGTAGTAGAATTTAAGAATTGAATATTTACACTAAAAATAACAGTCATGAAAAAATTATTTTTAACAGGGATCGGGTTTTTATTAGCACTCAGTTTAACATTTGCCCAACAAGCTAGTCCAGAAGAAACAGCTACTCAGGTAACGACGGAATTAACGCAAAAATTAAGTTTGACAGACGAGCAGAAAACTGCCGCTTATACAATTACGCTAGATCAGGCAAAAGCTGAGGCTGCTTTACTGCAGGATACTACGGCTACTAAAGAAGTATTAACAGAACAATTTACTAAATTACAAGCTGATGCAGATGCAAAGGTTGATGCATTACTAACAGAGGATCAAAAAGAATTATTCAAAAAAGTGGTGGCAGAAAGACCTGCTAAAGTTATTCCAGAAGTAGCACCTAAGCCGGTCAAGGAAGAGCAAAAAGAAAATACAGAAGAAACAACACAATAGTATAAGAGCTTGTTCATAAACGTTATCCAATTTGGATAAAAAAAGGGATTCTAATTAGAATCCCTTTTTTGTCTTATATCTTTATGTATGGATGATATTAAGCTTTTAGCTTTTTCATAATATCATTTACATACGTTTTAAACTTCTTATCTGTCTCAATTAGATCTTCTACTGTCTGACAAGCATAAATTACCGTAGAGTGGTCGCGACCACCGAAGAATGAACCAATTGTTTTCAATGACGATTTTGTATGGTTCTTAGCCAGATACATTGAAATCTGTCTAGCTTGTACGATTTCTCTTTTACGAACTTTAGATTTAACCATTTCTACTGGAACTTCAAAATACTCACAAACGAGCTTTTGAATAAATTCCATTGAAATTTCCTTATGCGTGTTTTTAACAAAGTTCTTAAGCATTGATTTAGCTAGATTTAAATCAATCTCTTTTTTATTTAATGTTGACTGCGCTAATAAAGAAACCATAGCTCCTTCTAGTTCACGAACACTGTTGTCAATTTGATTTGCAACATATTCTACAACATTTTCTGGTAATTCAATTCCATCAGAATACATTTTCTTTTTCAAAATAGCCATTCTTGTTTCCAAATCTGGAATTTGAATATCAGCAGAAAGACCCCATTTGAAACGGCTTAATAAACGTTCTTCTAATCCTGCTAAATCTTTAGGAGCTTTATCAGATGTTAAGATTACTTGTTTTCCAGACTGATGCAAATGATTGAAAATATGGAAAAATATATCTTGTGTTTTCTCTTTACCAGCGAAGTTATGTACATCATCCATGATGATCACATCCATTGCCTGATAAAAATTCACAAAATCATTAATGGTATTATTTTTAAGTGAATCTACGAATTGTTGGCAAAATTTCTCACAAGAAACATAGATCACCAACTTATCTGGTAGATTTCTTTTGATTTCATTACCGATAGCTTGTGCTAAGTGAGTCTTTCCTAGTCCTACAGCTCCATAAATCATCAATGGGTTGAATGAGGTACCTCCAGGTTTATTTGCCACAGCAAAGCCCGCAGATCTCGCCAAACGGTTACACTCGCCTTCAATAAAATTATCAAAGGTGTAATTTTGATTTAATTGAGGATCAACCTGTAGTTTCTTTAATCCTGGTATTACAAATGGATTCTTGATATCTTTATTTAAAGATACAGGAACAGGTATAGATTGTTTCTTACCTTCTGCACCATTGCCATTGGAAGGGATATTTGTTGTATAAGGAATTGAAGCTGATGACTTCTCAACCACGATATTGTATTCCAACCTACCAAGCTCACCTAAAAACTTTTTAACAGTCTTACGAAGGATACCAACATAGTGCTCCTCCAACCATTCGTAAAAAAATAAACTAGGTACTTGAATAGTCAAAACGTCACCCTCCAAACGTACTGCTTTCACAGGCTCAAACCAGGTTTTAAAACTTTGCGCTGGTATATTGTCTTTGATGATTGCAAGACAATTATTCCAAACACTTGTACTCGTTTTTTCCATTCTAAAATTCTTAATAAGTTGATTTCCAATAAGCGACCAAAAAAATGTTGATAACTTTCTCTTAAGACGAAGATGACAAAAAAAAATCAGCTAAAAAACTAAAATTTAAAATTAATTTAAATTCATTATTAATCAACTAGTTACATTAAAAAAATCGCTTTTTTTTGCAACTAATTTTAGCCTTATTTTTTTTTATTAACATTCCAAATTTTTTGTTATTTTTTTTAAAAAAAAGTAGTTTTTGGTCTATAATTCATGCAATATTCCATCCGTATAACGTTGCAAAATAATGATCGAATCTAGTAAACTATAAAAAAGGGAACTGCTGCCGGATGAATCTTTATAAAGTTAAACAAAAAAAGAGGAATCATGATGATATGATTCCTCTTTTTTATTTTTTTTACCAAACGAATTTAGCTAACCATCGTATCCGTTTTTATACCTTTTACTAATTTTCGACATTCGGCCATTATAGCGGCACTGTCGTAGTATGCTATATTCCATTGATCTTTCTGTTCGGCATGCTCGATGATAGCATCAGGGATACCTAATCTTACAACTTTACGACTGTATTGATGATCGGCCATAAATTCTAGAACAGCAGACCCAATTCCACCCTGCAAACAGCCATCTTCAACGGTAATGATATTTTCAAATTTTTGAAAAACTTTATGTAACAATTCTTCATCCAAAGGTTTAGCAAATCTTAAATCATAGTGAGCCGGATATATTCCTTCTTCAGCTAATTGCAAAATTGCTTTACTGGCTTCGTTACCAATTGCTCCAAAAGTTAAAATGGCAACAGCTTCTCCATCCTGAATTAATCTGCCTTTTCCAATTTCAATTTCTTTAAACGGTTTTTTCCAATCGACCATCACGCCGTTACCTCTTGGATAGCGAATTACAAAAGGACCTTTATTTTCTAATTGAGCAGTATACATCAAATTGCGTAACTCCTCTTCATTCATTGGAGCGGAAACCGTCATATTTGGTATACAGCGCATAAAAGCAATATCGTAAGCACCGTGATGTGTCGGACCATCCGCTCCTACTACACCGGCACGGTCCAGACAAAATACTACATTAAGATTCTGTAAGGCTACATCATGAATGACTTGGTCAAACGCACGCTGCATGAATGAGGAATAAATATTACAGAAAGGCATTAGCCCTTGGGTTGCTAGACCCGCACTGAATGTAACAGCATGTTGTTCTGCTATTCCTACATCAAATGATCGTTCTGGAAAAGCTTTCATCATAATATTCATCGATGATCCAGAAGGCATAGCAGGTGTAATACCCACTATTTTATCATTCTTCTCCGCAAGTTCTACCAATGTATTTCCAAAGACATCTTGATATTTCGGTGCTGTCGGTTTATCATTGACAGATTTTTTTATCTCGCCTGTTATTTTGTCAAATAAACCTGGGGCATGCCATTTGGTTTGATCTTTTTCTGCTAATGCATATCCCTTACCTTTAACAGTTACGCAATGTAACAACTTTGGCCCCGGGATATGGCGCAAATCTTCCAGTGTCTTTGCTAATTTTTTGACATCATGTCCATCAACAGGTCCAAAGTATCTGAAATTTAAAGATTCAAATAAATTAGCATTCTTGAGCAATGTCCCTTTTATGCTTTTTTCCAGCTTTTTAACAGCTCCTAAAGCATTCGGTCCCATCTCTGATATCTTGGATAAGACAGATGCAATATCGTCTCTGAAACGATTATATCGTTTTGAAGTTGTGATACTGGTTAAATACTCTTTTAATGCTCCTACATTAGGATCAATGGACATACAGTTATCATTGAGAATAACCAAAAGATTTGATTTCTCTATACCTGCATGATTCAAAGCTTCAAATGCCATACCTCCTGTCATAGCACCATCGCCAATAATCGCAATATGCTGACGATCTTTTTCTCCTTTGATCTGAGAAGCAACCGCCATACCTAATGCGGCAGAGATTGATGTTGACGAATGTCCTACTCCAAAAGCATCATAGATGGACTCTCCTCGTTTTGGAAAACCGGAAATACCATCGACAATTCTATTCGTATGAAAAGAATCTCTACGTCCTGTTAATATCTTATGCCCATAGGCCTGATGACCTACATCCCATATTAATTGATCATAGGGAGTATTCATGACATAATGTAATGCCACAGTCAATTCAACTACTCCCAAACTAGCTGCAAAGTGACCACCATTAACCGAAACTAAATCAATGATATATTGACGTAATTCCTGGCTGACTTGTTCCAGTTGGTCATCCTTGAGTTTTTTCAGATCAGAGGGATCATTGATTTTACTTAATAATTCTCCAGCATCAAACTGCATAGTATTGCTAATTACTTTAAAATATTGATACAAAATAACAACTAATTTATCACAACTTTCGTATTTATCATACTTTTTGTATTAGAAAATGAACAGTTGCAGAAGCTTTTAGTTTTAATAGTTTGAAATAAAAATGTTTGTATTATTATGTAAATTTGCTCTTGATATGCAAGTAGAAGAAGGATACGAAATAAAGTTACCCCAGTTTGAAGGCCCATTTGACCTTCTCTTATTTTTTATTGAAAGGGATGAATTAAATATTCATGAGATACCAATCTCAAAAATAACCGACGATTTCCTGTCATATGTCAACAAATTACAGGCATTAGACATGGAGATGGCCAGTGAATTTATTTTTGTGGCTTCGACCCTGATGCGTATAAAAGCTAAGATGCTTCTCCCACGCCCGGAATTGGATGATGATGAAAATGAAATCGATCCTAAAGAAGATTTAATCCAAAAATTAATTTTATACAAGCAGTTTAAGGATACCTGTGAGGATTTAAAATTATTGGAAGATGAGCGGCTTAAACTTTATAAACGGGGTAATATCAATTACGATATTAAACTTGCTAGGCCGGAGTCAAATACAGGCGAAGAATTAAACAGTTTTGATCTGTATAAATTGATGATGGTATACGAACGTGTCATGTTTCAATATGCTAATAGACCTGCGGAAGTAAAACATACTGTTATAAAACATCCTTATAGTATAGATCAACAAAAAAAGGCAATTGCAGATTTGATAGAAATAAATAGGCAACTCGATTTTCAATATATTCTAAAAAACTCTGAAAATAAGGTACAGTTCGTTTACAATTTCCTCGCGATCCTTGAAATGCTTCAACAAAAATTATTGCAAATAGAAATAGGTTTCGGCTATAACGAATTCAGTATCCGAAAAAGACGTGCAGATGAATTCGATCACATCGATATTGAAGAAGAATTAGCATCATAAATAGAAGAGGCGATAATCTGGATTATCGCCTCTTCTATTTATAGTATACAATACCCTTAGTCTTTAAATGCATTCCAACCTTGCGCCGTTATTGGATAGACCTTTCCAGATTTAGAAATCATTTGACATCCTTCACTTGCTTGTGTAATATGCCCAATAACAGTAATATCCATCGATCCTTTTATCTTATCATAATCAGCTTGTGGAATCGTGAACAATAATTCATAATCTTCTCCTCCATTCAACGCACAAACGGTTGGATCTATTCCAAATTCACGAGCTGTCTCATAAGTCATCGAATCCAGCGGTATTTTATCTTCGTAAAGTTTACAACCTTTATCAGATGCCTCACAAATATGTATAATCTCTGATGCCAATCCATCTGATACATCAATCATTGCATTCGGCTTAATACCGATTTTTGCTAATAATTCAACAATATCTCTTCTAGCCTCTGGTTTTAGCTGGCGCTCTACGATATAATCCTTACCTTCTAGATCTGGTTGTATATTCTGGTTCTCCAAGAAGATATTTTTCTCACGCTCTAGTAATTGTAGCCCAACATAAGCAGCGCCCAAATCGCCTGAAACACATAACAAGTCGCCTTCCTGTGCACCTGATCGATAGGCAATCTGATCTTCATCAGCAAAACCGATACTCGTTACCGAAATAACCAATCCTTGAACTGAAGCTGACGTATCCCCGCCAATAAGGTCCACATTATACTTTTTACAAGCAATCAGTGCACCTTGATAGATTTCTTCAACTGCTTCTAATGGAAATTTTGAGGATAACCCTATTGAGAATGTAATTTGCGATGCTGTTCCATTCATGGCATAGATATCACTCAAATTCACCTGTACAGCTTTATAGCCTAAATGTTTCAAAGGAACATAACGCAGATCAAAGTGGATACCCTCCAACAGAAGATCTGTTGAAATTAAAGTTTTCTTATTTGAAAAATCTAAAACAGCGGCATCGTCCCCGATACCTTTAAGGGTACTGGGTTCATTAATCTCGACAGCCTTCGTTAAATATGAAATTAAACCAAATTCACCCAACTCTCCTAAATTTGTTCTTTCTGTATTATCAAATTCTAACATATCTGTCTTTGTTTTATATTTTATAATCCTAATTGTGCGGATATTTCCAACATACGTTCAATAGGTCGTTGCGCACGGGCAATCATCGAATCATCTAGTGTTATTTCCGGACTTTCATACTTTAAGCAATTATAAAGCTTCTCCAACGTATTTAATTTCATATGTGGACAATCATTACACGCACAAGCATTATTTGGAGGCGCAGGAATGAAAGTTTTACCTGGACTAGCCTTTTGCATCTGATGGATAATTCCCGACTCTGTAGCGACTATATATGTGGTCGCAGGATCATTGATTGTAAACTTCAGCATTCCAGAGGTAGAACCTACATAATCTGCACTTGCTAAGATATGATCTTCACACTCCGGATGAGCAATGAATTTTGCATCGGGATGTTCAGCTCTTAAACGATCTATTTTATCCTGAGAAAAAATCTCATGCACCATACATGCACCATTCCATAAAACAAGATCTCTTCCTGTCTTCTTCTTTACATAGGCCCCAAGATTACGATCTGGTCCAAAAATGATCTTTTGATCTTTCGGTAGACTCTCCACAATCTCAACTGCATTACTAGAAGTACAGACAATATCAGATAGCGCTTTCAATTCTGCAGTACAGTTTACATACGTGATGACCAGATGATCGGGATACTGCTCCTTAAACTTAGCAAATAGATGAGGTGGACATGAATCCGACAATGAACAGCCTGCTTTGGCATCTGGAAGTAAAACTTTTTTTGATGGTGAAAGTATCTTTGCTGTTTCAGCCATAAAGTGCACTCCAGCGAAAACAATCACATCAGCATCGGTCTTTGCTGCTTCCTGAGATAAACCTAAACTATCACCAATATAGTCAGCTATATCTTGTATTTCCGCTTCTTGATAGTAATGTGCTAAAATGACGGCGTTTTTCTCTTCCTTAAGACGTTTGATCTCTTGTATCAAATCTAAGCTAGGATCTATAGGAGCATCAATATAGCCCTTAGCTTCAATATCGTAATTTACTAAATCCATTAATTCTTCTTCTTAATTTGATTTACGTTACAAAATTAAGAATAGTTCTTCAATAAATCTTTCAAATAGAAAATGATGTTTATAATTCCAACCGTAACTAACTGATAGTTACAAATAGTATATTAATATTCAGCTAATTAACACACTTATCAACATCTCAATAAAGCGTATTTTTACTATGTGTTAATAACAGGTGAAATTAAGGCTAAAATAACAATGTAAATACTTGTCATAAAGATAATTAACACACTTATCAACATTTCTTAAAAGGTGAATTTTAAGACTACAAAAACCTATCTAAATAGCACTGTATAGCAATATGAGATTTAAATATTCAATATAGTTGTCCACATAAATATAAATATCGAATTGTAAAGGCCTCAAAATTCAAATTAAAGGCTCTTAGAATCGAATATTTGGAATTTCACTTCTAAAATTATCAAATATCGCAGTATTGATCACAATATAGAATGGTGAGAATATCAAAGAATTTTAATGAAATGCTATAAATTAAAAAATCAAAGATGATTTTAATGCAAATCAATAGGACAAAGCTAAACTATTTTGAAGCTATACAAATAAATTACAGCAAAATTTATTCACAAAGTTTTCAAATATTTAAATGTAAGGGACTTAATTTTTAATATAAACGCTTGAGAAAACCTATACATCAACAGAAAAATTTTAAAAAAACAAATATTGCAAGTAAAACGCTTTTAAATACAAAAGATAAGATTCGAAAAAAAAAAATTACTGAAAAGTGGAAGCGGCTATGATCATCGGCCATTACGATCTGAAGATGATATAAAAATATTTGACTGCTAATTTTTTAAAAAAAATAAAGCGACCATAGATAGAATTTTTTGAAAATAAAATTCTGATGAAGTAAATAAGAGATCCTCAAGGCGCCTAAAATCAAATTAAAGGCTTTGAAATTACAATGTAGAATAATTCATTTTTTATAAAAAAGTATATTCAATTCTAAGCGGGCTTATTTATAAAATAAACCACTTTAAAAGCTCAAATTTTTACAAAATCCAAAAAATTTTATAAAAATTCAAAGCTAAACGACTTTAATCGTAATAACATTTTCAAAAAAAAATTGAAAAATTTATTTTTTCAATTTCAAATTTCAAAAATATGATTTTTAAGAAGATGGTATTTAAGATCGGCAGGAGAGATTTCAATTAAAAATTTTGAAAATGCTGTATACACAATTACAAAAAAGACTGACCAAAGGGATCTCAGTGTAAAATGACCTAAAATTTTTCGTTTTAAATCTAGACCAATTTATAAAAAAACAAATTTCAGGTATTTAAGATTCAATATTTAGAATAATAAAAAAATAAAATCAAAATATTGAAATCTAAAGCCACTAAAATAGCCGATTAAGCTGTTTAACAGTTCATTATTTAGATTTTTAAATTAAAAAATAAGATTTATCGCATTCTAAAGGGGTTTAAAAATATTTTCAAAAGAAATAAAGCCCTTGAGAATTGAATATTTGATTTCAGTTTCAATACCTAATCAATAATCAAATTCTCAAAGACTCAAATTCAACTTGACAAAACTAAACAAAGAAAATCAAACGTATTCCACATTCTTTTTTTTTAATAAATAATAATCTTTTTTATATAAAAAGGTCTTATTGTTTATTAGTGTGTGGAAAATGGGGATAAAAGTGTGATTTTTTATTTTGATATGAAGATTTTATAAAGTTATTAACAATTTATTCACATTAATTTCATTTTAAAGGCCTGATTTTTAATTATCTGATTTTTCCTTGATTTTGTTTTCAATAAAAAAATGTGAATTTTTTTGATGTTAATTTATGTTGATAAACGAGCAGTTTTGTGCTAATAACTTTTAAGAATTTTGTGAGAAATAGGAGATATCAACAAAAAAAAAAAAGTTATCATTTTTATTTAACCTTTTATTTACACGTTTTCCACATTTTTTGTTAATTTGAATAGTCAAAATGTGCTGGTCACATGTAATATTATTTTATGTCAGAAAAAAAGGTAGATTTCCTTGTAATTGGGTCTGGAATAGCGGGATTAAGCTTTGCTTTAAAAGCTGCTGATCATGGTAAAGTATTGATTGTCACAAAATCTAACGAAGATGAATCTAATACAAAATACGCACAAGGAGGAGTGGCCGCAGTTGTGGATAAGTCTGATAGCTTTGAGCAGCATATAATTGATACTCAGATTGCTGGGGATGGTTTATGCGATGTGAATATTGTGGAAAACGTAGTTCGGGAAGCTCCAGAACGTATTAACGAATTGATTTCATATGGAACTTCATTTGATAAATCGGACAGCGGATTTTATGATCTTGCGAAGGAGGGAGGTCATTCTGCCAATCGTATCTTGCATTATAAAGATATCACGGGGTATGAGATTGAAAGGTCTCTTTTGCAGAAAATACACGAGCATCCAAATATCGAAATGTTGACGCATTATTTCGCTATAGATTTAATAACACAGCACCATTTAGGTGAATTTGTCGATAAGCAAAGGAGCGATATTAAGTGTTTTGGCATCTATGCATTCAATACAAATACGCATCAGGTTGATAAGATTTTGAGCAAAACTACGGTGATGGCTTCTGGTGGTGCTGGCCATATATATGCAAGTACAACCAATCCAACTATTGCCACAGGTGACGGAATTGCCATGGTTTACCGTGCAAAAGGTAAGGTGCGAAATATGGAATTTATGCAATTTCATCCTACTGCTTTGTATAATCCGAGTGACTCACCAGCGTTTTTGGTTTCGGAAGCTGTGCGTGGTTTTGGCGGTATTCTAAGACGTATTAATGGGGATGATTTCATGGCTGAATACGATGAACGAGCTTCATTGGCACCTCGGGATATTGTGGCTCGAGCAATCGATGCCGAGATGAAAAAGTCAGGAATTGATTATGTTTATTTAGATATAACCCACCGTGAGAAGGAGGATATTATTAAACATTTTCCAAATATTTACGAGAAATGCTTGTCTATTGGACTCGACATGAGTAAGGATTTTATTCCTGTTACACCAGCTGCGCACTACTTATGCGGGGGTATCTATGTTGATGATTTTGGACGTAGCAGTATTCAAAATTTATATGCTTGTGGCGAATGTTCATCGACAGGTTTACATGGCGCAAATCGCCTAGCTTCCAACTCCCTGTTAGAAGCATTGGTATATGCGCATCGTATTTACCTGGATGCTACAAAAGTGATTTCTACAGCCGATTATGCAGTAGGAGTGCCAGAATGGGATGATTCAAAAGCAAAGCTTTCCAATGAAGATATTTTGGTTACCCATAATCTGCGAGAGTGTCAAAAAGTGATGAGTGATTATGTTGGCATTGTACGTTCAGATTTTAGATTAGAACGAGCACTCAATCGATTGCATTTATTGTATGGGGAGACTGAAGACTTTTATAGGCATACTAAATTGTCAGTTAAACTATGTGAGCTTAGAAATGTGATACAGGTGGCTTTCATTGTGACAAAATCTGCTTTGTTAAGAAAAGAAAGTAGGGGACTGCATTTTACAACAGATTATCCGCAACATGCTGATACTTTAACAGATACTTTATTTTAGAACAATTATGGCCTTCATATTACCAGTAAAGGGTATTAGCCCTAAATTTAAAGATAACTGCTTTATAGCGCCTAATTGTACTATTGTAGGTGATGTTGAGCTGGGAGAGCATTGTTCAGTTTGGTTTAATGCTGTCGTAAGAGGAGATGTAAATTATATCCGTATCGGTAATTATACCAATATTCAGGATGGGGTTGTTATTCATTGTACGTATCAAAAGGCTGGTACAACGATCGGTAACTATGTGAACATCGGCCATCAGGCGATGGTACATGGTTGTGTTGTACATGATTATGTGCTGATAGGTATGGGGGCCATTGTTATGGATAATGCTGTGCTAGAAAGCCATGTTATTATTGCAGCAGGAGCTGTTGTTTTGGAAAATACAGTATGTGAATCGGGGTATTTATATGCTGGAGTGCCGGCTAAAAAAATAAAAGCGATAACTGATGAACAAAAGTTATTGTTACAGCAGTTACCGCATAATTATGTGCTTTATAGTTCCTGGTTTGATTAATTCAAGTCGTTCAGTTCCTGTAAACTGAACGATTCATTTTGCTCCCAGTTAGCACGTATTGTAAAGGTTTTGTTTAAATATACTAGGGGTTCTGGTTGCGTTGATTTATAAACTTCTCCAGGATCCCAAATGCCATTCTTGTTATCGTCGCGTATTATTCTGATGGAATATTTACCACCGGGGAACTCTTTATAAGCTACTTTCCCGATTGAATTATTGAGAATATCTCTTCGGAATACTTTTTCTTTTTTCTCATCAATAAGTTCTACGATGTACTGTCTTGCACTGTCAATGGCAGTAAAAGTAAACGTTATATCGCCGTAATTATCACTATCATCATAAGCGAGTGTCAGCTTTTTCTCTTTATTTTTTTCACCGAAATAGCCTTGCATTGCGCCTTCTTCAAGAATAATTTCATAGTTTTTTTGCTTTCTCCAATTGTATCTTAAGTGATAAAGATTGGCAACATTAGTATCCAATTGGAGTTGAAAATTTGTTTTAGCAATGCTATCTTCTATCAATTTTACTTTGCTTTTATCTATTAATTTTATAGGTGTTAAAGATGATATTGTTAGATGTTTTACGCGGTCAACTTTACCTGTAGATGGAGAAGTTGTTGGAACAATTGATCTATCTAATTTCAGATTCGATTTCTTTACCAATATGGTATCAAGTACTGTATTGTTTTCTGATAAGACAAATTTTAAAGAATCTCTTTCCAGGTTATTAATAAAAATTAACGCTGAATCCTGTGCTTCCGAGTACTTAACAATTTTTGATTTATCATTTTCATCATCATTTAGTAGCACTAAGTTTGGCTTTTTAATACCCCTATTGAAAACTAAATGTATTCGTCCTGTGTTTTCAATTTTCTTGTCAACTACTCTAAATTTAAGTGGTGTACCTTTTGATATTTGAAGATTAATATTCGTTAGGTCTTTGTCCAATACAATGGAGTCTTTTAAGAAACCGATTAGTTCATCTGCGCCGTTATAGATACGGTCATTATTTGTTTCCTTTAGTGCATAAATGCGATAGGTATTAGCTCTTAGATTACTTATTTTAAAATTGCCAATTGTATCTGTTTGCGCAAAAATATTGGCTTTCTTTTTGCCAAATATAGAATCCTGACTGACTGGAATTAGTAATACCCGGACTTCCTTTTCTTTCTCCTTTGTCAAAGCGTTGGTTACATTTCCTGATATTGATAATGAATCAATCTGATCTCCTGTTGCAAATACATAACTGTAATTGATGATTGGATTACTCGCATTATAATCAACGAGACCCTTTCCAAAATTGATGGTATAGGTTGTATTCTGTTCTAAAGAATCTGGTAAGGTAATTTCGAGTACTTTCTTTTTAATTTTAAATTGTGGTGGCTTATCCATATCAGGAGAAACACTGATTTCCTTTTGCTGATTATTGAGTTTAATATACTCATCTAATGTGATGCTAATTTTTTTCTCTTTGAAATTTTTTGAGAAATTCTTAGGAAACTCATTGAGTACAACCGGTGCAATTGAATCTTTCGGTCCACCTGTTGGCTGCTTTATGCTTGCACATTGCACAGTTAATAAAATCAGAGAAGAAAACAAGCTTAAAAGCACTAACCTTGTGATTAGTGTGCTTTTAATGCTTTTTAAGCTTGTTTTATTTTTTTTTGAATGTTGACTCATAAATGAAATAATAATACTTTATATCGCTTTATTTTGCATTGATAATATTTATTATACAAGTAACTGTAAATCAGATTATTATGACATATGTACCATTAAAACACTGATATCGGATGGTGATACACCTGATATTCTGGATGCCTGGCCCAATGTTCTAGGTTTTACCTGAGCTAGTTTTTGTCTTGCTTCTATCGACAACGAAACTAAGGAAGAATAATCAAAATCTGGATTGATTTCTCTATCTTCCATTTTTTTCATTCTGTTTACGATTTCCATTTCTTTCTCGAAGTAGCTTTCATATTTGACTTTGATTTCCGCCTGCTCTATTGTCTCTTTGTCAAACTGGTTTAAATAGGATCCAAAATCTGAATCACCTTTCGCGAGGTCATAGATATTGATTTGTGGTCTTCCTAGTAAATTAACCAATTTTGTTTTTTGTGAAATCAAGCTTGATCCAACTTCGTCTAAGATAGGATTCATCTTATCTACTGTTGTTGAATTTTGTTTAAGATACTGAATAATATGATCTGAATTTTTAATTTTCTCATTTACTTTATTCAGTCGCTCATCTCCTACTAATCCTAATTTATGGGCAATCGGTGTTAATCTGATATCTGCATTATCTTGTCTTAGCAGTAAGCGGTGTTCTGCTCTGGAAGTAAACATGCGGTATGGCTCATCAGTTCCTTTTGTTACTAAGTCATCAATTAGTACGCCTATATAAGATTCAGATCTTTTTAAGATTAGTTCTTTATCATCATTAATGCGTTGATGTGCGTTGATACCTGCAATGAATCCTTGCGCTGCTGCTTCTTCATAACCTGTAGTACCATTAATCTGTCCTGCAAAAAAGAGATGCTTTACAATGAGTGTTTCCAAAGTTAGATCAAGTTGCATAGGTGGAAAGAAATCATATTCTATAGCATAACCTGGTCTGTACATTCTTGCATTTTCAAAACCTGGGATCAATTGTAAAGCTTTTTGTTGCACGTCTTCCGGTAAAGAAGTGGAGAAGCCATTAACATAAATTTCATTGGTAGTCCATCCTTCTGGTTCTACAAAAATCTGATGTCTTTCACGTTCTGCAAAGCGATTGATTTTGTCTTCTATCGAAGGACAGTAACGTGGGCCGAGACCTTTAATTCTACCTGTGAACATAGGCGATCTTTCAAAACCTGTTTTCAACATTTCATGTACCTTATCATTGGTATATGTGATCCAGCAACAGCGTTGCTCTGTCGGTAATGGAGTATCTGTATAAGAGAACCGACCTCGATTATCGTCGCCCCATTGCTCTTCCATCAAGGCATAATTTAAGCTTCTTCCATCGATTCGCGGAGGTGTTCCGGTTTTCATTCTACCGGACTCGAAGCCTAGTGATACAAGTTGTTCTGTTAAACCTGTTGCTGCCTTCTCTCCTGTTCTCCCGCCACCGAATTTCTTTTCGCCAATGTGAATGACTCCATTTAGAAAAGTTCCATTTGTTAGGACTACTGCGTCTGCTTCTATTTCTATTCCTAAAGAAGTGATGACACCGCAAGCTTTTCCATTTTTAACGATCACTTCTTTCACGGTATCTTGCCACATGTCTAATGTTGGCAGAGCTTCCAGTTGTAATCTCCATTCTTCTGCGAATCGCATACGATCATTCTGCGTTCTGGGACTCCACATGGCAGGTCCTTTCGACAGATTAAGCATTCTAAATTGAATAGTTGATTTATCTGCGATGATACCCGTATAGCCACCCATGGCATCAATCTCTCTTACGATTTGTCCTTTTGCTACTCCACCTATTGCTGGATTACAACTCATCTGTGCGATTACTCCCATATTCATTGTAATGAGAAGTACAGATGAACCTAGGTTTGCAGCTGCCGCCGCGGCTTCACAGCCGGCATGTCCTGCACCAACTACGATAACGTTATATTTTTTAAACATCTTATTTTATTTCAAAGTTCCACGTGAAACGGCGGAATTGATTGTTTAGTTTTTATTATTTATGACACTACGTTTCACGTGAAACGTAGTGTGTTATTTTTACATCAGTTCTGCTAGACTCAACCATCTTTCAGATTTGACGTCTATACTATTTTGTATATCTTCTATTTCTTTTGCTATACTTGATAGTTGTACATGGTCAACCGTAGAATGAAGTGTATCGTTTTTTTCTACCAAGAGTTCTTCCAATTGCTGTATTTCTTTTTCCAGTTTATCGTACTCCAATTGCTCTTTATATGAAAGCTTTTTCTTTTCTTCCTTTACTTCTTCTTTCTTTTGAACAGGAATATCTTTTTTCTGTTTTTGTTCTTTTAGTAAGATATCCTGCTCTGTTTTATAATCGGCATAATTACCATTATAGATATCAATTTTTCCCTCTCCCTCAAATATGAATAATTGCTCTGTCAATTTATCTAGTAGATATCTATCGTGAGAAACTAATATAAGTACGCCATTATAGTTCATTAAGAAATCTTCTAGAACATTTAAGGTGTCAATATCAAGATCGTTTGATGGCTCATCGAGTATTAGGAAGTTCGGGTTTAACATCAGCACGCGCATTAGTTGTAGACGCTTACGCTCACCCCCACTCAACTTGCTTACAAAACCAAATTGTTTTTCAGGAGGAAACAAAAAGTGTGTCAACAATTGTGAAGCAGTGATCACTTCACCATTTGCCATCTTGATATATTCTGCTACATTTTTTACAACATCTAGAACTCGATCTCCTTCACTTACTTCTAAACCACCTTGTTTGTAATATCCATAAACGGTCGTTTCACCTACAGCAATACTACCACTAGTCGGTACTTCATTTTTGGTAATTAAATTTAGAAAAGTAGATTTACCTGTTCCATTCTTACCGGCTAATCCAATACGGTCACCTTTTTTGAAAACATAAGAGAAATCACTGATGATGACTTTATCTCCATAATTTTTAGAGACATTTTCCAATTCTAAAATTTTAGAGCCTTGTCTACTTATTTTAACACTTAACTGAACAGAGTCATTTGCTTTTTGAGCTTTGGATTTATCTTCAAGCTCATAGTAAGCATCTATTCTAGATTTTGATTTTGTACCACGTGCTTGCGGCTGTCTTCTCATCCATTCTAGTTCCCGACGTAATAGATTTCTACTTCTTTCTACCATTACTGCGTCGATCGCTTCGCGATCAGATTTTTTCTCGAGGAAGTATGAATAGTTTCCTTTATAAGTAAACAGCTTTCCCCTATCCAATTCTCTGATCTCTGTACAAATGTTATCTAAAAAATAACGATCATGGGTAACCAGTAATACAGTTTTATTTCCTGTTGTCAAAAGTTTTTCAAGCCATTCTATTGTTTCAATATCCAAATGGTTGGTAGGCTCATCTAGAATGTAAACATCCGGTTCGTCTATTAAAAGTTTTGCTAGAGCTAGTCGCTTACGTTGTCCTCCCGAAAGACTCTTTATATCTTGATGAAAATCGACAATATTAAGTCTATTCAAAATAGTCTTAATATTATACTCATACTCCCATGCATTGAGGGTTGTTATTTTTTCTGTCAGCTCTTCTAATTTATTCTGATCAATTTCTGGCATAGCCAAAAGCTCTTCATAATCTCTAATTAATCGCTGTTCTTCGTTGTCAGTTGAATATATAAAATCGTTAATGGAGGTTAATCCATCATATTTAGGATCTTGATCTAAAAAACCAATCTTGATACCTTTTTCTTTAACAACTTTTCCGGAGGTAGGCTCTAATTTGCCACCTAATATGGAGAGAAGGGTTGATTTTCCTGTTCCGTTGATACCTACTAAGGCTACTCGATCCCCTTTTAGAAGTCCAAAATGTAAATCTTTAAAAAGCCATCTATCATGAAATGAATGACTTACTTGTTCAGTTGCTAATATACTCACGTTAATTTCCTAATTTTTCTTGTTCAATAAATTGCATAATTTATACATAAGAAAAACATAAAATACTGATTATTAGTATTTTGTGTTTTTCTTGTGTTTTTCAATACACCTCTATGTATTAAAAACTATGAATGTCTACCCTCTAGTATAAATAACTTTGATGGTAGTAAATTATATGCAAAAGTTAGCACATTGCTAACGTATTATTTTATTAAGAATAAATGACAGTTGGTCATTTAATAGGAGATTTTAAATGTTGGTCCCTAGCAACAGTATGTCCAAGTTATTCAAGCAGATTTTATCACATGTAAAATCAATCGCGATGAATAAGGAAGATATATGAATTTGATTATTTAGAAAATAATTTCCACTCACAAATGTATCACGCAAAAGTAAGTAATTTTCGCCTTTTATATGTAATCTTTGGAGAAGATCTGGATAAGATGAAATGCAGGTGATAATGATCTAGTTCAATACGTAATTTGCAATCAAGTTAAATCTAGGGATGTCAACTTTGAATGAAGAGTCGTCTATCAATTTGATCATATTAAAGTAACCTTCCATATAGCCCATCTCACTTTTTAAATTGCATCCTGATGTATATTGATGCATTTGACCTGGCTCAATAATGGGCTGTTCTCCGACCACACCGTCACCATATACTTCATTATGATCTCCGATTGAATCGAAAATATCCCAGTAGCGGCTCATGAGCTGAATACTTGAATCACTTAAGTTTTCTATACTTATTAGATAAGCAAACATAAAATGATCTCTTTCTGGATTAGAATATTCAGGTTGAAAAACGCATTCTACTGAAATTTTTATTCCTTCTGTTATTTGAGTTGTCATATATAGTTTTTTTGCTATGCAACTAAGTTACTAATAATGAGTTTAAATACTCAAAAAAATGATAAGGTTTTACATTATATTGAAAAATGCATCTGTTATGAAAGACAATTTAGTAGGTTTGTAAATATGCAAAAAGGTACACTATTTTTGATTCCGGTTCCTCTTAGCGAGGAAGCATCAGCAAAATCTTTCACTTCCTATTTAGTGGAGACAATAAATAGCTTGGATGAATATATTGTAGAGAATGAGAAGACAGCACGTAAGTTTCTTAAACAAGCTGGACTTAATATTCCTCAAAAGGATTTGATCATTTATGATTATGGTAAGCATGCAAGAGATAAAGGAAACATTAAAGATTTTTTCAAGGGCTTACTAGCAGGTAAAAATGTCGGTCTCATGTCCGAAGCTGGTTGCCCAGGTGTTGCTGACCCCGGTGCTGATATTGTGGCTGAAGCACATCGTCAAGGAATTAAGATTGTGCCATTAGTTGGGCCTAGTTCTATTTTATTAGCCTTAATGGCTTCGGGTTTTAGTGGACAAAAATTTGCTTTCCAAGGATATCTACCTATTGATAAAACAGATCGTTCAAGACGTATAAAAGAATTGGAACTACAGGCATCAAAGGAAGATCAGACACAAATTTTTATAGAAACTCCTTTCAGAAATAATCAATTACTGGCCGAATTATTAAAAACATGTAAAGGACAAACTAAACTTTGTGTTGCATGTGATCTCACAGATGATGCTGAATTTATTAAAACATTGACTATTGATCAATGGAAAAAGAGATCCGATGATTTTCATAAAAGACCTGCTATATTTTTGCTTTACTAGTAATGGTCTCCCCTACCCTAGTGTGGTAAGTTCGCATACTGAAATTAAAAACCTCACTGAGGTGTTTTAAACGGGGTGAAATACGGTGAGTAAGTACTTATTTACTCTGTTATTTTATCTGTTGATAACGAATAGTTTTTGAAACGCGTTGTATTAAATGATTCCATGTAGATTGCAATCATTATCTCAGTTGTATACGGCATACTATGCTTTTGAAATACACGTCTGATTATTAATTAGATATATTTTTTATATGAACTTTATTTTTCATAAAACTTGCTAAGTTGCAGGAATACAGTTGGATAATAATCTAATAAATCCCCCACTCTTTCACTATTTGGGAATAGGTTAAAGCTTTTAATATAAATATCATTTTAAGGGTAATTGATCAAAATCGACGAATAAAGAATTTAAAAGAATTGGTATCTTTACTGCATAACGAGAATTAGCACAGATGGATCAAGTAGAATTACAAGAACAGTTATTGAAGGAAATTTCAAAGCCGGAGTTTATCTATACAGTAATTGCAATTTATATTATTCGTATTGTTATTTGGCTGTTTTTAGCCAATACGATGAGAAAGACATTATTATTGGTGTCAGAAGAAAATCAATGTATAAAACCTAATCAGGTATTTGGTATCGCTATTCCTTTATTTAATATTTATTGGAATTTTGAAGTAGCAAGACGTTTACGGGATTCGTTAATTAATGAATTTTTTGATCGTAAAATCGCTGTAGATGAATCTCCGACATTTAAGAAAGGTTCACTATATGGCTGGATATATTTGGCGACAAATATTCCATTACCCCCATTTATATCTGTTGTTGCTATTATTTTTCATTTTGTAACCATGATTAATTATTGGGTTGATATCAAAAATTATAAGCGTATATTAGAGCAACATAATACTTTTAGGGATCAAGAAGAATTAGAGAATAAACATGAAGATTAAGGAAATTACTGCTTATCTGGAAAGGATAGCACCATTAGATCTACAGGAGTCGTATGACAATTGCGGTTTAATCGTGGGAGATCCGGATCAAGAACTTTCAAAAATATTGATTTCTTTAGATTGTACTGAAGAGGTAGTTGATGATGCAATTGCTAAAGGATGTAATTTAATTGTTTCTCATCATCCTATTGTTTTTAAAGGTCTGAAGAAATTTAATGGTAACAATTACGTAGAGCGTACTGTTATAAAAGCAATTCAACATGATATTGCGCTGTATGCTATTCATACGAATCTGGATAATATAACAGGTGGTGTTAATTCAAAGATAGCCTCCCTGTTAAATCTTCAAAATCAGGCTATTTTAGAACCTAAATCTAATCTTTTGTATAAACTTGTGGTCTATGTCCCACGAAGCCATGTCGAATTGGTTAGAGAAGCTCTATTTGATGCTGGCGCAGGTAAAGTTGGGACCAAATACGATCAATGCAGTTTTAATAATGCCGGTTATGGTACATTTAGACCTCATGGCGAAGCACAACCAACTATTGGGGAAATTGGGCTACAAGAAAGAGTGGAAGAGACCAGAATTGAAGTTGTTTATACAAAAGCTATTGAACGTAAAGTTCTTTTGGCTATGTATGAATCACATCCTTATGAAGAAGTTGCTTACGATACGCTTAAACTGGAAAATAAAAATCAAGAAGTCGGAGCTGGAGTTATTGGAAATTTAGAAAGTCCTATGTCTGAACAGGATTTTTTAGCCTATTTAAAAAATAATTTAAACCTGCAGGTTATTAGACATACTGCTCTACAGGGTAAACCTGTGTCAAGGGTTGCCGTATGTGGTGGTGCCGGTGGATTTTTATTAAATACCGCAAAGCGGTCTGGAGCGGATTTTTTTGTTACAGCCGATTATAAATATCATGAATTTTTTGATGCAGAAAATCAAATTGTGATTGCAGATATCGGTCATTATGAAAGCGAACAATTTACGCAAGAATTATTGTTCGATATAATTACAGAAAAATTTCCTAACTTTGCAGTCCTAATAACAGAAGTAGATACAAATCCTATAAAACACTATTGTTGATGGAACAAACCGTAGAACAAAAATTGAAAGCATTATGGTTATTACAGGCCATACATACTAAAGTAGATAAAATTCGCCAAATTAGAGGAGAATTACCTATCGAGGTTGCAGATCTTGAAGATGAAATTGCGGGTTTAGAAACACGTATCGAAAAGATCAGAACAGACTTAGATGAGTTAGAAGATTCGATCGTTAAGCGTAAGAACATGATTAAAGACGCTCAATTGGCTATCAAAAAATATGAAAGTCAACTGAACGAAGTAAAAAATAATCGTGAATATGATGCTATTTCGAAAGAAATTGAAATTCAAGGATTAGAAATCCAAGTTTGTGAAAAAAGAATTAAAGAATTCGAATTCGAAATTCGCAATAAAACAGAAAACTACGATACGACAGTATCTAATTTAGAGTATAGTAAAGGTGAGTTAGAAGGTAAAAAGAAAGAATTGGAAACAATTACTTCTGAAACTCAAAAAGATGAAGATGATTTGTTGGCTAAAGCTGAAAAAGCGGAAGCTAACATTGATGAACGCTTAAATAAAGTTTATTACCGTTTACGTAATTCATTCAAGAATGGTCTTGCAGTTGTTTCAATTGACCGTGATAGCTGTTCAGGATGTCATAATAAAATTCCTGCACAACTACAATCTGAGATTCGTCAACGTAAGAAAATTATTATCTGTGAACACTGTGGACGTGTTTTAGTAGACGAAGGTGTTGTTTTAGAAATAGAACAAGACTACGGTTTCTAAAAAACAGCCTTATATTGATATTTAAGCCCCAATTTTTTAATTGGGGCTTTTTTATTGCAACTTAATTGATATACATAATTTATTGATAAATTATTGGTTATTTTTACAGCACAATAAAAACCCTATTTTATCTTTAAATATATGTTAAAACCTAAACTTCGATTTTTAGGATTAGTAATGGCTTTATCGGGTGCTTTTTCAGTAGAAGCACAAGAAACTTTGTTATTGAGAAGTCCTAGTATTAGCGCCGAAAATATTGCTTTCGTATATGGAGGTGATATTTGGATTTCGGATAAATCTGGAGCAAATCCAAGAAGATTAACGACAAATCCTGGTGTTGAACAAAGCCCCATCTTCTCACCGGATGGAAAACAGATTGCTTTTACGGGTAATTATGATGGTAATACAGACGTTTATGTCATGCCGATTGAAGGTGGTGAACCTAAACGTATTACTTTTCATCCCGCATCTGATGTGCTGCGAGGCTGGCTAAATAATAATGAAGTATATTATACCACAACCCGCGAATACAATTATGCATTAAGTCCACGTTTATATTCTTCATCTGTTACTGGATTGACATTGGACAAATCGCTTCCTATGCCAGAGGCTTATCAGGGTAGCCCTTCTAAAGATGGACGCTATTGGGCTTATATAAAAAATACAGATCCTACGGAACGTGACCGTGTTGCTTTTAAGCGCTATAGAGGCGGTGGTATGCCATCCATTTGGATTTTCGACACAAAGAGTAATCAAATCGAAATAATCCCTGGAGAGCGCTGCAATGACGTTAAGCCGGTATGGTTGGATAATAAGGTTTACTTCCTTTCAGATAGAGATAAAATTGTCAATATTTTCTCGTACGATGTCAAATCAAAAAAAATCGATAAAATTACCAATTTTACTGACTATGACGTCAGAACATTGACGGGCAACGGATCGGAATTGACCTTTGAACAAGAAGGAAGAGTACACATTTACAATATCAATTCAAAGTCTTCTACAGCATTAAAAATTAATGTGAGTAATGATGCGTTGTATAAAAGACCACATTATGATAATATGCGTGATGATATTCGCACTTTGAACATTTCCCCTACCGGGCAACGTGCTCTTATAGAAGCGAGAGGAGAAATATTCTCTGTACCTAAAGAAAAAGGCGAAGCGCGCAATATTTCAAATTCTCCAGGCGCACATGACCGCTTTCCAAGCTGGTCTCCGAACGGGAAATGGATTTCCTATATTTCGAGTGAAAAAGGGAAATATGTACTTCAATTACGCGATCAATTTGGAAAAGATGAACCTCTAATGTATACTTTAGGTGAATCTAATTTTTATTTTGAACCTACCTGGTCTCCTGATTCTAAGAAATTGTTTTATAACGATTCTCACTTGAATTTATTTTACATTGATATCGATAGTAAAAAGATAGTCAAGGTAGATTCGGATACAGAAAGTGCTCAGACTGGACGTGTTTTTAATCATTTCCAACCAAGTTGGTCACCTGATTCGAAGTGGATTTCTTACATTAAAACACTTCCAAATTCCGTTTCGGCAGTATTTTTATATCATCTTGACAGTAAAAAAAGCACACAGATTACCGATGGTATGAGTGCGGTTCGATCGACTTCATTTAGTCGAGATGGTAAGTATCTTTTTTTCACAGCAAGTACAAATGTAGGACTAACAAATTCTGGACTGCATATGTCAGCAACAGAGCGTCGTGCTAATTATGAAGCATATGCATTCATTTTATCCAGTAAAACACCTTCTATTTTCAAAAATGAAAGTGATGAAGAAACGATAAAAGAAGAGAAAGAGGAGTCGGAAAAGCCTAAAGAAACAGCAAAGGCTAATAAAAAGAAAAAAGACGAGAAGAAAGAAGAACCAAACAAAGAACCTTCAAAACCTGCGGTACAGCCTACAGAAATAGATTTTGATCATATCAATAATCGAATTGTTGCGCTTCCATTAGGTGATGGTATTTATGGTATCAATGGATCTGTCGTCAATCAATTGACATATGTCAAGAATGGGACACTCTATGCTTATGATTTTACAGATTTCAAAGAAAAAGATCTTGTCGCAGGTATCCGCTCATATGCTATCAGTGCCGACGGTAAGAAAATGATTATTCAGACCAGTGCAGGTATTAATATTGTAACAGCAGGTCAAAAAGTGGCAAGTCCTACAACTGGTGTATTGAAATTGGATAATATCAAACAATTAGTTGATCCTGTTGCTGAGTGGAAACAAATATTCGATGAAGTATGGGCAATGCAGAAAGATTATTTCTACGTTGAAAATATGCATGGAGCAGATTGGAATGCTGTAAAAACGAAATATGAGAAGTTCTTGCCTTATGTAAGTCACCGTTCTGATTTAGGTTATTTATTGAACGAAATGATGGGCGAAATGGTTGTTGGACATAATTATATTTATCCAGGTGATCAACCTAGTGGTCCTTCGGTTAGTGTGGGTGTTTTAGGAGCTGATTATTCTATTGATAAAGGTTTTTATAAGCTTGATAAGATTTTTACACGCTTAGATTGGAATCCATCATTTAAAGCGCCTTTGTCTGAACCGGGATTAAATATCAAATCGGGAATGTACTTAGTAGCAGTAAATGGTACAGCAGTTACTGCCGATATGGACTTGTACAGTTTATTTGATAATACTGTTGGTAAACAGGTAAGTATTAAAGTCAATACAAAACCTAGTTTAGTTGGAGCTAAAGAATATGTGGTTAAACCAATATCATTTTCTGATGAGATGAGTTTAAGAAGCACCGAGTGGATGGAGCGGAACAGAAAACGTGTGGAAGAATTAAGCAAGGGTCAGATCGCGTATATTTATATGCCTAATACAGGTGGAGAAGGATACACTGCTTTCAATCGCTATTATTTCTCTCAGATGGATAAAAAAGCGGTATTAATTGATGAGCGTAATAATGGTGGCGGTTGGGTGGCCGATTACGTTATCGATTTATTATCCCGTGATTTAATCGCTGGATGGGGAATACGTGACGGAAAGGGATTCAATACGCCAGGTAATGGAATTTATGGGCCAAAAGCAATGATTATTAATGAAAATGCGGGTTCCGGAGGAGATATGATGCCTTATATGTTCCGCCACAAAGGATTAGGAAAATTGGTAGGCCGTACCACTATGGGTATTTTAGTTGGTATCAGCGGTTATCCTCCTTTATTGGATGGAGGAAGAATCACTTCACCAAACTTTGGTGTATACGATTTGAAAGGCAATTATATCATCGAAAATGAAGGTGTTGCTCCAGATATTTTCGTCGAGCAAACACCTAAGGATTTGATAGAAGGTCGTGATCCACAATTGGAAAAAACGGTTCAGATCTTGTTGGAAGAAATGAAAAATTATCCCTACAAGAACATGAAAAAACCGGCTGATCCAATTCGGGTTAATTAATTGAAAAATATGGAAATCCCGTTTCATTTTAAATGAAACGGGATTTTTTTGGTTTACAGGTTTCTATATCCAGATAGACGTTGTTCTAGATGCAGCATGATAGCTTAAAGTAGATCTTTTAGAAGATTTTGAGGTAATAAATTTTAATTGTAATATATTTATGAAATAAATTAAAAGTACTACATGGAAGAATTAGTGACAAAGATAAATCCCGGAAAATCTTTATTTAGATTATTGCTTTACATGATCGTTTTGGGTGTAAGTATTCAATTGGTATTGATGGGATTATCACTATTGGTTATGAAGATTTTGTCTCCCGAGAGCCCGTTCAGTTTATCTTTTTTTCAAGAAAATACAGTGGCACTCAAAGGGATGTTGTTGATCAGTAGTGTTACAACATTTATTTTACCAGCTTGGATCTTATATCGTAGCGAATCAGGCATTCATCCCTATTTTGAAAGAATAAATAAGGTTTCATCATTACAATATCTTTTTGTCTTTGCGGCCATGCTATGTTTCATTCCTATGATGTCATTGCTTGCGTATTGGAATGAATCTATGCAATTGCCCGATAGTCTTCGAGGTGTACAGCAGTGGATGCGTGCTAGTGAAGATAGTGCCGCTGTAATGACTAAACAAATTGTAGAGGAGTCAACTTGGGGCGGTTTATTGATCAATCTGATCATTTTAGCAGTGGTGCCAGCCGTAGGTGAAGAAATGGTTTTTAGAGGCTGTCTACAAAACATTTTTGGTCGTTGGATATGGAATAAGCACGTGGTCATTTGGTTAGTAGCAATAATCTTTAGTGCATTTCATATGCAGTTCTTTGGATTTATTCCTAGAATGCTTCTTGGTGCCTTTTTTGGATATCTCTATGTTTGGAGTAGAAACATATATTTGCCTATTTTTGGCCATTTTATTAATAATGCAAGTGCCACCATTACAGCGTTTTATTATACAAGAAAAGGGATACCTTTCGAAGAAATGAATAACTTTGAACAAGAACCAATTTGGGTTTACCTTGCAAGCTTAATATTTACTGTTATTTTTGTAGTATTATATTATCGTTCAACTAAAAAAATCCCATATGGAGCAAGGCTGGAAGAAGATTAAAGTTTATACTAATGCAATAGAAGCTGAGATCGTTAAACAAATGTTAGAAGAAAGCGGGATACCTGCTATTGTATTAAATAAGCAGGACTCATCATACCTTGTATTTGGTAAGATTGAGCTTTATGTGAATCAACAAGATGAGCAACAGGCATTAGTTTTAATCGAATCTACGACAGAAAGCGAAGATTAGTATGAAAACTAGAGCTATTACAGGATTTTTCTTTATCATCGTCATGGTTGGGGCTATGCTGCTGGGCGACGCAGTTTTCCTTGGATTTTTTTCTTTATTAAGCGCCTGGTGTCTGTATGAGTTTTATGGTATTGTTAGCTCAGAAGATCGTAGACCAAGTAAAGCTTTAGGTATATTGACTACAGTTGTTTTATTTAGTACAACAGCGTTATATAGTTTAGGCATTTTTGAGGCGAAGTATATTTTGTTATGCATCCCTTTTCTTTTAGCGATCTATATACAAGCTCTTTATCAAAAGCGTGATTTCCCCTTTAATGATATCGGCTTTACCATTTTAGGTATTCTGTATGTTGGATTTCCTTTTTATTGTTTTACAAGATTAGGCTATATAGGTGGCTCATTTAATCATTTTTTACCTTTGGGTTTTATGATTTTACTTTGGACGAGTGATACAGGGGCTTATTTAGCTGGGAGATCCTTGGGAAAACATAAACTTTTTGAGCGAATTTCTCCAAAGAAAACCTGGGAAGGTTTTATTGGTGGTATTGTATTGGCAGTTCTTGTATCTTTATGTTTAGCACATTATTTTGAAACAATACCGCAATGGCAATGGATTATTGTAGCAATGATAATTGCTGTATTTGGTACATTGGGTGATTTGGTAGAATCGATGCTTAAAAGAAGCTTAAATGTGAAAGATTCTGGACATATATTACCTGGACACGGAGGTTTATTAGATCGATTCGACGGTTTATTAATCGCTGGACCTTTGGTATATTTATTTTTGTTTTTAGTAAATTAAGATCATATTTATGGGACATATTAATCAAAATACGTTTAAATTTTTAAAAGATTTACAAAATAACAATACCCGTGAATGGTTTGCAGAAGAGATAGAACGTTATGAAGCGGCTTTAGCTGATGTTCGTTTGTTTGTGGCTGATTTGATTAATAGCCTGTCTCAATTTGATCCTCATATTACGACCGATATTCAGGCTAATAAATGTTTGTTTCGTATCTATCGTGATACGCGTTTTTCAAAAGACAAAACACCCTATAAAAATTGGTTCGGTGCAGGTATTTCCAAAGATGGCCGTAAATTGGACGGACCAGAATATTATATCCACATCTCTCCAGATAATTCATTTATTGCCTGTGGTTACTGGAGACCAGAAAAAAAACATTTAGATGCTATTCGTCAGGAAATAGATTATAACGAAGAGAAATTTAATGCAATTATAGCAGATTTACAGAAAAAAAGTGGTCTTACTTTAGAAGAAGAAGACAAACTAAAACGCCCCCCTGCTGGTTATGAGGCAACACATCCTTCAATTGAATTTTTAAAATTAAAGAGCTTTGTTGCACACAAAAGCTTATCCAATAGCGCTCTGACTGATAAAAATGCTTTGAATAATATCATTGCATTATATAAAACAATGCTTCCTTTGAAGCAGTATCTACACGAAGCTATTGATAATGATTAGTTGTTATTGAGGTAAGCTAATTTTACCCATACAGACTGCAGGAGAATCTTTTATTTGACTTACATTGTCTCGGTCGCCAACCAATGTTTCATTAGCCAGTAGGGCAAATAACACAGCTTCTTTAGCGTCGGGATCAATGCCTAGTATTCCAAATGAGGAGACTTTATGATGAGGCAATCCTGCTTTGATTTTAGCGACCAATAGCGGATTGTGTAAACCTCCCCCACTGATGTAGATATGTACATTGCTTAATGTTTTTGATAGCTTATGGATTGCGTCAATGATGCATGTTGCAGTAAATTGATTTAAAGTGGCCATGATATCTTCAGGAATCATATAAAGATTATTGGATGCTATCTGACATTTTTTTAGATAATCCAAATTAAAGAGCTCCGGACCAGTTGTTTTAGGGAATTCATCTTGTAGAAATGGTTCTTTTAAAAGCTCATTTAAAAGTCCCTCATTGATAGTTCCTTGTGTAGCGATGTTTGCATCCTTATCCATCTCTATATCAAATTTTTCTTTTGCAAACTGATTCATAATGGTATTTCCGGGGCCAATATCTGTTGCAAAAGCTTTCAAATCACTTTCTTGGCTAGGTATAAATGTATAATTAGCAATGCCACCGATATTCAATAAAAATCGATTTTCTTTCCTATCCGAAAACAGTAAGTAATCGCCGTAGGCCGCCAGAGGTGCACCTTCACCACCTGCAGCGATGTGTTTTTGTCTAAAATCTGATAGTGTAATAATACCAGTTTTTACAGCAATATGATCGCCATCCCCGATTTGAAGAGTGCTGTTGGGCATTAATTGATCATCTGTAAGGCTTTGTGGAGCGTGGTATACTGTCTGCCCATGGCTAGCAATACAATCAATTTCTGAATGTGGAATCCCCCATTTTTCAAGAGCCTGATTAATCAGTGCTGCATGTACATTTCCGACGTAAGCATGAAGTCCGCAGAGCAGCTGTTGATCAATTGTACGCTTTGCAAAAACACCTCTTACGTATTTTCTAAACTCATCCTGATAGTCCATTGTAATAAAATTATCCACGCTAATTTGTGTAGACTTACCACTATTACTTATTCTACAAAGTGCAATATCAAGACCATCCAATGAAGTCCCTGACATAAGTCCTATTATAAAACGACTATCTTTTTTTGCGATTTTGTAAAGCTTTTCAATCATTGAGTTCATACCTTAAAAGTAGGAACAAAATATGATAGAGTACACAAGATTTTTGTGATATAAATATATTTTGTAACTTCATGGCGTAATTAAATAGAAGATTAAAAAAAAGTAAAATGAATTTTCCAGCAGAATTAAAATACACTAAAGATCACGAATGGATTCGTGTTGAAGGTGATGAGGCCGTTATTGGTATTACTGATTTCGCACAACGTGAGTTAGGTGATATCGTATTTGTAGACATCAACACAATTGGTGAAGAAGTGGCTGCAAACGAAATCTTTGGAACAATCGAGGCAGTAAAAACGGTTTCTGATTTATTCATTCCTGTTACAGCAACAGTGTTAGCTGTTAACGAGGCAATCGATGCATCACCAGAATTAGTAAACTCAGATCCTTATGGAGAGGGTTGGATTATTCGTATCAAATTAAATGATGTAGCTGACGTTGATGCTTTATTAACTGCTGATCAATATAAAGAAGAAATTAACGCGTAATTTTAACATTTACGTTCAATAAAACCACAAAAGAGCTGTCATTGACAGCTCTTTTGTGGTTTATAGGATTTCTATTTTGCTGGTGACTTCAACCTCTTCATTTTTTACTTTTGTTTCGAGCGTAAGCGCTTTTAAATAATGAGTTTTAGGATTTAATAGGTATTGGCCAGTGATTGATCCGACAGTTTGGCCTTCTGCCGTTATACTTCCTTCTGAAGTAATCGATATACCCTCTGCTGAGATACTTTTTAGGGTGTATGTTTGTTCTATTGGGCCTAGAGACTTATTATTTGCTGTTGCTTTCCATTGTTCTCCAACTTTTAATTCTCTATTTGGGTATTCAAACGCTGCTTCTTTGAGCATATTGGCATCAAACAGATCATTATCATCAGGTAAATCTTCGACATCTTTTATTTTTCCATTTAAACCCATCACAGCCACGATAGGGGTCTCCAGCAAAGTTTTAACTTTTTCATGGATCTGTTTGGAAAGTTCATTGGCTTCCGGATTCTTGGAATCATAGTTGACGGTCATCATTCCTGCATCCATTGCCATGATCATTGCTGTATATTTCGTTGCATAGGTCAATGTACTGTCTGTAGCATTGGTGTTTGTTGTCTCGCACAACATGGTTGCATCGATCATAGTACTTTGAGCACCAGCATTGACATCTATAGTCATGTGCATTTTTTGTGAAAAGGGATTATTAAGATCGGGTTTCAGCTTTAATAAAACTTTGTCTTGAGCAATTAATGTCGTAATAATAAAGAACGACAAAAAAGCGAGCGATAGGGTCTTGATCATTTAAGATTAGTTAGTAAAATATCCCCTAAATTAAAAAAGACCTTTGGTATTACCAAAGGTCTTTTTTGATTTAAGCAATTAGATGCTTTTATTTTTTGATGTAAGCAACTTCTTTTACAGCTTTTACAACTTTAGCAACACTTGGAAGAGCTGCTTCAATTAATGTAGCTGCATATGGAAGAGGAACATCTGCTGCTGTAATACGAACGATTGGAGCATCTAAATAATCAAATGCATTACGTTGTACAGAATATGTTATTTCAGATGAAATAGACGCTAATGGCCAAGCTTCTTCCACAATTACCAAACGGTTTGTTTTCTTAACAGACTCGATAATAGTTGGGTAATCTATTGGACGAACAGAACGTAAGTCAATTACTTCCACATTGATACCTTCTTTTGTCAATTCTTCAACAGCAGGTAATACAACACGTGGAACCATTTTACCGAAAGATACGATGGTTACATCAGTACCTTCTTTAACAACATTTGCTTTACCTATTGGTAAGTAATATTCTTCTTCAGGCACGTGACCTTTATCACCATACATAACCTCAGATTCCATAAAAATAACTGGATCTGGATCAATCATAGCAGATTTTAATAAACCTTTCGCATCATAAGGATTTGAAGGAACAACAACTTTTAATCCTGGAGTATTTGCATACCAGTTCTCAAAATTTTGAGAGTGCTGTGCTCCCAATTGCCCTGCATTACCAGTTGGACCACGGAATACTATTGGAATAGAGAATTGACCTCCACTCATGGAACGAATCTTTGCAGCAGCATTGATAATTTGGTCAATCGCAACTAAAGAAAAGTTGAAAGTCATGAATTCAACGATTGGTTTTAAACCGTTCATCGCAGCACCGACTGCTATACCTGCAAAACCTAATTCTGCAATAGGTGTATCTATCACGCGTTTAGCTCCGAATTCATCCAGCATACCTTGGCTCACTTTATAAGCACCATTGTATTCTGCAACTTCTTCTCCTAATAAAAATATTGTTTCGTCTTTACGCATTTCCTCGTTCATCGCTTCACGAAGTGCTTCTCTGAATTGTATCTCTCTCATCAGTTGTAAAATAGTGTCAAATTTTAGATTACAAATCTACTATTTATTATTGATATTTTGAAGGTTATTCATCGCTAAATATCTGCTTTTATGTCATTTTTTAATAACAGGATGGCGAAAACAGTAATAAAATTCAAAAATTAAACTTTATCTATTTTACACAAAATTTCGAAAAGAACCGCATTGCTATTGTGGATAGCGAGCGGTACGTTCCACGTGGCACGATTTCGCTTCTCTACATAATTAGATATTCCACGGATCTGTATGGTTTGAATTTTTGCTTCAGATGCAACTAAAAAAACAGATCCTCCTTCCATGGATTCAATCAGAGCATTGGGTATTTGTATCAGTAATTTCGAAATTTCTAATTCATTTCCATGCACCTTATTAACTGTTACACCTAGCCCTGTTGGTAATGCATGCACCAGTTCCTTAGTTGTCTTATTTTGTGTGGCCACATAATGAGCGTTACCAAATCCAAGTTCATCAATCGGAATGAATCTCTCATCATCTTCTGCTCCTAATTCTGAGAAGATCTCGCGATCGATTGAAACGACCGCCCCTATTGGTAATGATCGATTAAAGCAGCCACCAATACCGATATTAATGATAAGATCATATTGATTATTTGCAAGATGTTTTCCAAGCCGATAAGCTGTTTGTACCATACCTACTTCCGTTATTAAATAGTCGGTATTCGGATATGCAGCAATACGATCAAGGAAGGGTTGAATTTCGAATCGAGTTGCTGCTACTATAAGTGTTTTCATGTGGGATAACCTTTGTACAATATTAATCAATATTTACGCAAATGTGATGGTAATCATTTCGTTGAAAGCGATATTTTGGTTGCAAACACGTATCTTTGTGGTATTATGGTATATATCACTCGTCGTGAGCGCTTTTGCGCTGCACATAAGCTTTACCGCGAAGATTGGAGTATTGAGAAAAACGAAAATGTTTTCGGAAACTGTTCAAATGTTAATTGGCATGGTCATAATTATGATTTGTTTGTGACGGTCAAAGGTGACGTAAATCCAACAACAGGTTTTCTGATTGACTTAAAATTGATGAAAACCATTATTTTGGAAAATATCGTAAATAAAGTCGATCACAAAAATATTAACCTTGATGTTGATTTTATGAAAGATAAGATGGCTTCTACAGAAAATATAGCAATTGCTATATTTGAGGTATTGAAACCATTATTTGAAGAACAAAAAGTGCAGTTGCACAGCATTCGCCTTCATGAAACAGAAAATAATTACGTCGAATATTTTGGCGACTAATCTTATACACTAATTTATTTAATTACTATGAGTAATCACTCATTTGAAGAAGAAGAGTTAGACGGCTACGTGAAAATTGATCAATATAATCAAGAAAAAGTTGGTCGTATTGCCGCTCATTATACAGATATTTTAGAATCTCTAGGAGAAGATCCGAATCGTGAGGGATTATTGAAAACACCAGAACGTGTAGCAAAAGCTTTGCAGTTTTTAACTCATGGATATGATATTGATCCTGCTAAAGTATTACAAGGTGCTATGTTTGAGGAAGACTATAGCCAGATGGTTGTGGTGAAGGATATTGAAGTGTATTCGATGTGCGAACACCATATGTTGCCATTCTTTGGTAAAGCGCATATTGCTTATATTCCTAATGGTCATATCGTTGGATTGAGCAAAATTCCACGCGTTGTAGATATCTTTGCACGTCGACTACAAGTTCAAGAACGTCTTACCAATGAAATCCGTGACTGTATTCAAGAAACCTTAGGAGCAAAGGGTGTGGCTGTGGTGATCGAATGTAAGCATATGTGTATGGCTATGCGAGGCATTCAGAAGCAAAATTCTGTCACTACAACATCAGCATTTACAGGAGCTTTTCAAAACGATGTAACGCGTTCGGAATTCTTAAAACTAATTACTGCAAATTTGACGTAATTCAATAAAAAAATAACAAAATTTAAAGTCCAATCTTCCTATGATGATTGGACTTTTTTTTCTTTGAAAATTCAAAGAATTTAAAAAATCACGATTTTTTAAAAGTGTCATTATGCTTCATAAAGGCGGATGCGATTTTTTATGTAACATCTGACCAAATATTAATTACCTAATTATCAGCGGTTTGTATTTTATTTTTTCTGATTATAAATCATGTTCAGTAATTTTGTTGTTATGGACATTTGTAATGAGCATTTAGAATCTTACTTAGAGCGCACATGTGACGAAGAAAATCCGTTGCTAAAAAGCGTCAATAGGGAGACCTATTTGAAGGAAACAATGCCTCATATGTTATCCGGACATTACCAAGGAAGGGTGCTTGCTATGCTTAGTAAATTAGCTGCTCCAAATACTATTTTGGAAATCGGTACGTTTACTGGATATGCTACTTTATGCCTTGCAGAAGGCTTGTCTAAAAAGGGGATTTTACATACGGTAGATGTTAATGCAGAACAGGAGGAGCGTGTACAGGGATATTTTGACAGATCTGAATATGCGTCTCAAATTAAATACCATATTGGTGATGCTGCAGAAGTAATTCCGAAGATCGAAGGTAGTTTTGATCTGGTTTTTATAGATGCTGATAAAAAACGTAATCATTACTATTACGAATTAATTTTAGATAGAGTCCCGTCTGGAGGACTGATTTTAATCGATAATGTCTTGTGGAAAGGCAAAGTATTAGATGAAAATCCAGACAATCAAACAAAGCAAATCATAGATTTGAATGAACAATTAGCTCAGGACCAGCGCATCGAAAAGGTTTTATTGCCGATTCGAGATGGACTTTTTGTATTACGCAAAAAGTAATTAGTGGACTAAATGATTCTTTATGAATTTTAAAACATTAAAAAACTATGTTGCTGTATTAATTTTGATCGTCAGTAGTTATGCTACTGCATCCGCTCAAAGCAATCAATTTTATATTGATAAATACAGCCCCGTAGCACAAGAGATGATGCAAGAACATGGTGTTCCAGCATCAGTAATTTTAGCTATTGCAATGCATGAAAGTGCACATGGAAATAGTAAGATTGCAAAAAATTTAAATAATCACTTCGGTATTAAAGGAAAAAATAATAGCAAAGTGATTAATTCAGCATATAAAGGTTATAAATCAGTACTTGATTCTTATAATGACTTTATATCGTTGGTTAAAAGAAAGAAAACCACGACTCCCTTATTTGAGGAAAATCGAGGACAAAACTACAAAGCTTGGGTAGGTGCTTTAGCAAAAGCAGGATATTCAAGAACTAAAGATTGGTCTGCGAAGGTTATCAAAACAATTGAAATGTATGATTTAGATAGTTTTGATAAAAATCCGACCACAATATCTAGGAAACTCACCGCTTCTAAGTAATGCTACTCATCCAATGAAAAAAATTGCTTTTATCCTACTTGCCCTTACTGTTTTTTTTAGTTCATGCTCATCCAAAAAAAACACCGTCTATAAAAGCAAAAATCATCAAGGCTCTACCTCTTCCAATCGTCCTAGTAAGTTAAGACCAGCTGTTTCAGGAAATGCTTATGTTGAGAAATATAAAGATATTGCTATTTCAGAAATGAATAAGTACGGTATTCCTGCGAGTATCAAATTGGCACAAGCATTATTAGAATCTGGAAATGGCAATAGCTACCTCGCTACCGAAGCCAATAATCACTTTGGAATCAAATGTGGAGGTGTATGGAAGGGAAAATCCATTAATCGCCCAGATGATAATATCAATGACTGCTTTCGCGTTTATGAAAGTCCGGAACAGTCTTTTAGAGATCATTCTGAATTCTTGTTGCGTAAACGTTATTCCGATTTATTCTTGCTCAATAAGAACGATTATAAAGGCTGGGCCAAAGGTTTGAAAGCCGCAGGCTATGCCACCAACCCGCGATATCCAGATTTATTGATCGATATGATTGAACGGTATGAACTCTACCAATATGACCGCGTGGAAACTCGTGTTGAGAAGGAGAAAAGAGAAGTTGTTGTTGAGCGAGAGATTGTACACAATGCAGTCGAAGCTCCTGTGGTACAAACAGAGCAAATCAAGAGTCCTGTAGCAATGCGTATTCATGAAGTACAAGGGAAAGACACATTATACTCGTTGAGTAAACAATACGGTATCACTGTTGATCAAATAAAAGAGTTAAATGGCTTGACTGACACAAACTTAGCCATCGGGCAGCTATTGGTAATTTCAAAGTAAATCATCAAAAGATGTTAAATATTTCTATTTTGATAAGCTAAAACGTAGTTTTACGAGAGTGAAGACTCTGCAAAATATCGTAATACTCATTCTTTTGGTTGCACTAGCACCCGATGCTTTTGCACAAAAGCGTATAGAGGGTATTGTTTCTGATTTTAATACCAAACAACGTATATCAAAAGTAACAATCCGCAACACTAGGACCAACGAAGAAGTCTTTAACAATAGTAAGGGAGAATTTTCTATTATGGCCGACAAAGGAGATGCATTGATCGCGACTTCTCGGGAATACTATCCTGATACCGTCATTGTAAATACCTCTCCTGTTATACTGTTCCATTTGAAGCGTGAATCGATTTATATTGATGAAGTTTCTGTAGTTGCAAAGAAAGATCCAGATGAGATTTTAAAAAAGGCAAGAAATGATTATGAGAAAGCCTTTCGGCTTTCTGATCCAGGAGATCTGTTTTCAGTAGGGCATAATGGTGCAGGGCTCAGTATCAACTCCATCTATAGTCTGTTTAGCAGAGAAGCTAAAAATGCAAAAAGATTAAAGAAATTGATTGAGAGTGATTATAAAGATAATGTTATCGAGTATAAGTTTTCAGAACAACTGGTGAGTCGTACAACAGGTTTAGAAGGAGAAGAGCTTAATAAATTTAGACGGATCTTTAAACCAAGTTACTTTTTCATCATTAGCTGTACACAGTATGAACTGACAAATTATATCAAAGAATGTTATGAAAAGTATCAAAAAAATCCTTCTCGATATTTTATTGAGCCATTACCAACAATAAATCCTATTTTAGTACCTTAAATTAAGAAAAGAAAAAAAAGAGTTGCTTGATATGAAGTTACAATCCTTATTTGCCTTATTAATTATTGGCTTATCGTGTGGTACGGTTAGCGCTCAGGTTAATTTGAAAGACCTTAGAGTAAAGCCAGATTCAGTTATTTCGGAGAATAAACAAGAAAATATCTCCTTAAAAAATATTCGTCCAGTAGTACCAAAATTAGAATTACAAGTTGATTATTGGAAGCATTGGACCAGTTTTGGAGTAAATATTAATCAGGCAGCCTTTAATGGCGACTGGAAAGGTGGTGGAGTTGGATCAACAGCCGTCGGATTAATTGCAAATCATAAATCAGATTATACCAGAGACAATTTCAATTTTGTAACTGAGATCGATTTGCGATATGGTAAGATTAAAAATAATAAGCAAATCGCGAAGAAAAATAACGACCGTATTTTTTGGGATAATAAATTGTCTTATAAATTGTCTGCTAAATGGGCACTTTATACTTCATTAACCTTTGAATCTCAATTTGATGCAGGATATAAATATAAACAAGTTGACGGTAAAGATACCATTGATTATATCGAGAATGCATTTATGGCTCCTGCGTACATAACCGAATCGCTGGGTTTTGAATACAAGCCAAGCGCTTCTTATTCGATTCGTTTTGGTACAGGTACTGCACGCCAAACTCTGATTTTGGATAACCGTATTAAACCCCTAACGGTTGAGCAATATAGTCAGAAATATCCAGATCGTGCACCAATTGATAAAGATCAAGTAAGGTATGGTGTTGAAGGAGGTAAAACTGTTCAAAATGACCTCGCTTTTCAGATCACCGGAAATATGGATAAAAATTTTACAGATAAATTGAATGTGAAAGCACGTTATAATTTATTTGCGAATTATAAAAAAGTAACGGACCCTTCACATCGTTTGGATGTCACAGTGACAGCTAAAGTATCGCGAGCGATCAATGTAAACTTAAACGGAATTTTAGTTTATGATACGGATGTGATCTCAAAAGTTCAGTTAAGTGAATCATTGGCATTAGGATTGGTTTATAGGTTACCTCGATAATGTTTGAAAAAAAAAATCTTTGGATTCCGTTTATACTTTGTTTTGCTCTATCCATTATTGGATGTAAGAGTAAGTCAGGCATGGCTAAAAAGGGATCTATAGAGCAAATTGTACCTATAAAGATAGATACGATCATCCAAAAGGTGATCGTGCACGATACCGTTCCCAAATTAAGCTTGGGAGAGCACAAAGTATGGACATTGGGAAAGGCCGGCATACATGCTAATATACGTCAGGAAACGGCCATACACTATGATGTGCGCAAACCAAACTACGTTATTATCCATCATACAGCACAAAATAGTCTGGATCAAACCATCAGAACATTTCAGGTAGAGCACACAAAGGTAAGTTCACATTATGTGATTAGCCGTAATGGTGTAATCGTTCAGATGCTCAATGATTATGTAAGAGGTTGGCATGCGGGACTTTCCAAGTGGGGAACGATCACAGATATGAATTCGATCTCCATTGGAATAGAACTGGATAATAATGGAAAGGAAGCATTTCCAGATGCCCAGATTGAAGCGTTAATGGTTGTCTTGGATACATTAAAAGCTAATTACGGCATTCCCGCAGCAAATTTCATTGGTCATGCTGATATTGCTCCAGCTCGTAAAAATGATCCAAGTGTATTTTTTCCTTGGAAAAAATTGGCAGATCGCGGTTTTGGTATATGGTATAATCCTGCAGAATTGGTAACAGCCCCAGAAACCTTCAACCCAATTGATGCCTTGAGAATCATTGGTTACGATACACGCAATTTGAAAGCGGCAATTATTGCATTTAAAAGGAAGTTTGTTGTCAACGATGTGAGCCCAGAACTCACGATTTATGATAAAAGTATTCTTTATAATCTATATCAAAATTATTAAGCTATTCGATTGAATGGCTTTTTTTTGGTATCAAGTTTTCTAATAAGTAGGCGATGAACATGACCGAGATACAGCCAATGACATTGAGCCATAAAAAGGCTATGACATCTATTTTCCAGATCGTAAAAATAATCACTTCAGTTATTATTGCAGCATAAAACACGGCTTTCCCTCCTATACTCTTCATATAGAAGGCGACAATAAAAATGCCCAAAATAGTACCATAAAATAATGAACCTAGGATATTAACCGCCTCTAGGAGATTGCCCAGTCTACTCGCATATAAGGCAACAGCGATAGAAAATACACCCCAGAAAAGCGTGAATATACGTGACCAGAATAGATCCTGTTTATCGCTAGAATTTTGGTTTATAAATCGCTTGTAAATATCAACGGTGCTTGTAGAAGCCAAAGAATTGATCGCACTTGCTGTAGATCCCATAGATGCAAGAAAGATAACAGCGATAAGCAGACCTATTAAGCCCTTAGGGAAAGTATTATTTACAAAAGATAGAAAGATGTAGTTATTGTCATTTGTTTCGGCAGCGGGATTATTCTTCTTTATTAATGCGACAACTTCTGTACGGATATCGTTTAGTTTTTCATTTGAATTCTTGAGTGTAAGCCTTGCTTCGTCTATTGTAGATTGATCCTCATCATCAATGGCTTTAGTTAAACGATTGATTGTTTCCTTCTTTTTATTACTAATAAAAGCCTGTTGCTTTTCCAGAACCGTATAAGTGCTGTTATATTCACTTTGTTTTAACTTATCTACTTCAACCTGGTTGAAAAAGATTGGCGGTGTGTGATATTGATAATAAACAAAAACAAGAACGCCTATGAGCAGAATACAAAATTGCATAGGTATTTTGAGTAAGCCATTCATTAGTAGACCAAGTCTACTTTCTTTTATAGATGAACCCGTTAGATAACGGCCTACCTGACTTTGATCCGTACCAAAATAGGATAGCTGTAGGAAGAAACCACCAATAATACCTGTCCAAACAGTATACTGGTTATTCAGGTCAAATGTAAAGTCGATCGCATTTGTTTTTCCAGATTTACCAGCAATATGAAGCGCTTTATATAAACCAATGTCTGTAGGTAAGAGTTTGACAACAAGTATTCCGGCGACAAGCAACACTCCAAATATGATGCTCATCTGGAGCATTTGCGTGTGTGAAACTGCTTTAGTACCACCATATGTCGTATAGATTACCACGATACTGCCGATTAAAAGCGTGGTGAGAGGAAGGTTAATATGTAAAATGCTGGCTATAATAAGTGCCGGAGCAAAAATACTGATGCCTGTTGATATACCGCGCTGGATCAAAAACAAGAAAGCCGTTAATCCACGGGTCCGAATATCAAACCGTTTCTCTAGAAATTCGTAAGCTGTAAAAACGCGAAGTTTATGAAAGATTGGTACAAAGGTGATACAGAGTACAATCATGGCCAAAGGAAGACCGAAATAGAACTGGACGAAGCTCATTCCTGAACTGTAAGCCAGGCCTGGCGCAGAAAGAAAGGTGATGGCACTCGCCTGAGTGGCCATCACCGAAAGTCCGACATGGTACCAAGGTAAGGATTGATTACCAAGTAAATACCCATCAATATTTTTGATTCCTCTACTTTTGTACATGCCATACAGCACAATAATCAAAAGAGTCAGAATAAGAACTATCCAATCAATCGTACTCATGAAAAATAGCTCGTGAATAGATAAAGGAATAGTATGACCACAAGCAGGCTACACGCTACTAAAATATAAAAGCGCTTCCATTTTTGTGTTAAGGGGTTATTTCCCCTATCTGTCATGCGGTGTTTGAGCGTAAAGGAAGCTATTGAAGAAAGCTGCGATAATTAAACCAACAACAGCTCCACCTATGATACTTAAAAAAGTCTCGTTTGCAGTGAATGAAATTAAAGCTCCAAATATCACACCGATTAATACGATTAATCCTTTTGGATTAGGTGCGCATGCGTTGTTTTCAACTTGATTTTCCATTGAATTGTATGTTTTATTTTGATTTTGATAACAAATTTACAAATAATCTGTAAGCTCCAGGAACTCCTGCAGGCAATTGTCTGAAAAATGACAATGATGTATAGACAAATCTACCACTTCCATAGTTAGTAATCAATAGCGATCCATTGTGAAGCGGTTCATTTTTATCCTGCATCTGTATAGGTGTTTGATAACGACTGTCGATATCTTCCGCAAAATACAGACCCCGTTCTTGTACCCAGTTGTCGAAATCAGATTTGATGATTTTATTTGGATAGTTAAAAATTTGATTTTGTTCATCAAATTTTACTACAGCAAGTTCTTCCGTCACCCTGCTGTTGCCTAAACGGAATGGATATGGACCAAATTGATTAGAGAGCAACTTGTTGTTTACATTATACTGTTCCAAAACTGTACCGCCATTTTTAACATATTCATTTAGTTTAGCACTAATCTGATTCATCGATTTTAAGACGTTAAAAGCCCTTATTCCTACTATGACGGCATCATATTGTGCGAGATTTTGATGCAGAGCCTGTGTTTCATTTAGAAGATCTACAGAAATACCAATTGCTCTTAAAGACTCAGGAATTAAATCTCCCGCTCCAACCAGATATCCAACTTTTTTGATAGGAACTTGAAGTTGCAGATTGCTGACTTTTACTGTAAGATCAGGAAACCACGTGATGGCTGGTATATGGTCATAATGTATATCGCGGTTTATTTTGACTTTTTCATTTGAGCCATAACGGAAGGAAAGTGTATCTAGGCGTGTATCTTTGGTCTGTGCCTGAACGGTAAATTCCTGACTTATTTGTTGCTGGTTTTCTGAATATTCGAGCTTAACCAGATTTGGAGTTACGATCCAATTTTTGTTGACAACAGGAGAAACATTTTCTGTTCTATTTTTTGTACTGCCTTCATTTACAAATGTTACCCTTACCTTTTGTGGAGTGTTATTTTGACTTAGTACGATCGTCTGGTCCGTAGATGCGGTTATGGCTGGTGAAATCACGATAGGATTGTAGATTTCTCCCCTAACAGGATCTGTAAATTTATATTGGATGGGTTTTTTATAGTTAAGCGCCTTTCCATTGATGACCAGTTCATAGTCAACAGCTGGATAGTCTGGATTTTCAGGGGCTCCAGTTTTATTAAAGTCTGCGAATTGGAATCGACCTATAAGATTTGGAGCATCCAACCAGTATGGTTGTGTACTAAACCGCGCAGGGTAAGAACTAGTAAAACTTGTTAGGGTATTATTTTCGAGATTTTGATTGATATTTTTTCCATTGATCTTAGCAACCTGTATCGCAGGAACATCAGCTCTTACAATCAGTTGATTTGTAACCTTTATCGTGTCTTCAATAGCATAATGCGGCTTTGCTGCGATGCTTTCTATTCTTACTCCAGCACAGGCAAGGATTAAATCATTGATTTCATTTGTTTTTATTTCTTTCCAGTAGTTATCCGCTATCGCCTTGACCAGTGTCAGAGCTTCGAATAGGTCAGGAATTGATTTTTCCGGGTGGTCGAGCTGAAAGGAAGCATTAATCTGTTTTATTTTCGTACTGATAGCAGCGGTATGAGGGATTCTTGACCAGGTATCGTCAATATTTTCGAAAAGATCTTTATTCGTTGCTTCTCCTGCTATGTATTCAAAATATTCTGTAGACTTTCCAACCTGAGCAGCACTTCCAAATCCCTGACTTTTATGCGATGACCTACTTTCGGCAGCAACTTCTCCATAGGATTTGCCTATCAAGGGATTGTATTGGCCTATTTCAATCTGTATTTGATCATCACTAATTGTATTTTGATTGCCAAAATTGTACGTATTCCATAGCAAACGAGTTGCTTTCCATGGCTTGACCTGTTTCAACTGTTCTGGAAACCGTGTTGGGTCTGCAGCGGCAACAAATGCTTCTTTTGCTAATATTGCAGAAGCTTGATGATGACCATGTCCCCCTCTCGCATCAGGTGGAAATCGGGTTATAATGACATCAGGTCGGAATTTTCGAATGATCCACACCGCTTCTCGAAGTACTTGTTCTTTATCCCAAAAATTAAAGGTCTCTTCCGAAGTTTTTGAAAATCCAAAATCAAAAGCAGAAGTAAAGAACTGCTCTCCTTGATCGATTCTTCTTGCTGCTAAAAGTTCCTGTGTCCTAATCAGACCAAGTTCTATTCCCTGTTCCGTACCGATTAAGTTTTGTCCCCCGTCTCCCCTTGTTAGGGACAGATATCCCGTTTTATAATGTTTTTCCTGAGCTAACCATGCTATTAATTTAGTGTTCTCGTCATCCGGATGGGCTGCAAAATATAGAACAGACCCTAGAACATTTAATTTTTCTAATTTTGATTTTATGTCAGCACTGTTCCAGCTATTTGTTGCCTTTTGAGCTTGAGCCTGTGGCAGAAAGGTTAAACAAATGAATATGTTGGTAAATAGGATTGATTTTAACATAGATTAAAGGTAATTAATATTGTGGTTAAATAAAAAACGGAAATTCTGTAGGGAGAATTTCCGTTTCTAACAATTAAAATATTATCTTAAAATCTACCCTTTTATAGTTTGTTCATCAGGATAGCAAATTCTTTAAGTGGTAACCTTTATTACCGCTAAAGATAGTACAATCTTTATTGGACTTTAGCATTAAATGAGAACAAGTTTTCCACAAAAAGCGGATTATACACATTCATATTAAAAATGAAGTTCTTGTTGCAGTAATTGCTATTGCTAAAGGCTAAAAGATTTATTTATCAATTGAACCTAAAACACGTTTCATAAACATGTTCATAGCGTCCTTTTTACTATTTCCTTCTTTAATTAGTTTATCAACCTCAACAGCACCATAAAGATTTGAAATCAATTCACCGATTACATCAAGCTCTTCATCTTTTAAAGGAGCTTCTACCAAGGATTCTAATGTCTCGATGGTCTCTAATACATAGTCAACATCGTTCTGTTCGATAAACTCGGTGATATGTTTAATTACTGGAAGCTTCATTGAATAAGTCGATTAAGGCGTCAAATTTATTTGTTTGTACTTGATTTACCAATTTTCCATTCTTGAAAGCCGCAAAAGTAGGCAAGTTATTGACATTTGCTAGTTTTCTAGATTCCGGAAATTTTTCTGCATCAGCGATTACGAAAGTTACATTTTCATTTTCAGTCGCCAATTTTTTGAATTTCGGTTTCATAATTTTGCAGTTACCACACCAAGTAGCTGCGTATTGAACCATTACAATATCATTACTGTTTACAATTTCTTGTAAATTATCGTTTTCTAATTCCTGTACCATGATTTTTTTGTTTATTTATTGAGAAAGATGAATAAACAAAGGGGGCAAGGGATTACCCCCTTTGTAAAAAGACCAATGTAGTCTTTTCAGTATTGTTTTTAGTTACCAGCTAAATAGCTAGCTACACCGTCACGAGTTGCGTGCATTGCTTCTTTTCCTTCTTCCCAGTTAGCAGGACATACTTCACCAAAATTCTGAACGTGAGCATAAGCATCGATTAAACGTAAATATTCTTTTACGTTACGACCTAATGGCATATCGTTTACAGATTCGTGGAATACGCGACCTGTTTCATCGATCAAATAAGTAGCTCTGTAAGAAACTGCAGAACCTTCAACTAAAGTACCGTACTCAGGGTGCTCTACTTCTTTAATGTCTAAAATACCTAATACAGAAGATAGGTTACGTGTAGTATCTGCTAAAATTGGGTAAGTTACGCCTTCGATACCACCGTTATCTTTTGCTGTATTTAACCAAGCGAAGTGAACTTCGTTTGTATCACAAGATGCACCGATAACGATTGTATTACGTTTTTCAAATTCTGGTAAAGCTTCTTGGAAAGCATGTAATTCTGTTGGGCAAACAAAAGTGAAATCTTTTGGGTACCAAAACAATACTACTTTTTTACCTTCTTGAACTGCTTTTTCGAAAACGTTAATTTGTAAATTATCGCCTAAATAATCGATTGCATCTACTGTGATGCTTGGAAAACTTTTACCTGTGAAACTCATAATAATATCTTTCTTTTTTTGTTGATACAAAGATACCTCAAATAAGGTTAAAAAAGTATTGATTTTTTCAATGAGCTATCGTTAAAATCTATTTTTACATTAAGGGTACAATAAGTTTTCTCGATAGGTTTATTTTAAATAAATTTTGCATTTATCAGACAAAATTCTACCTTTGTAGCGTTCCACAAGGAAATTGAGATACAATAAATCTTAATTCTTTAGAAGTCAACAAATTATACTGGGGGGGTTCCAGAGCGGTCAAATGGGACGGACTGTAAATCCGTTACTTCGGTTTCGAAGGTTCGAATCCTTCTCCCCCCACAGTATTTTTTCTCTCCTCTTTTTTCAGTAACATTTTAATAAATAAGTTTGGGATTAAGCAATATATTTGAAATATTTGCATACGCTTTGTCGGCCCTGTAGTTCAACGGATAGAATAGATGTTTCCTAAACATTAGATAGCAGTTCGATTCTGCTTGGGGCTACAACAAAAAATGCGAGACTGTTAAATAGTCTCGCATTTTCTTTTTTTATCACATCTGCCATATGGTTAATGAATAATCTTTCTTTTACCTGTTATCCCTCCTTGAAAACTTTCAGTTTACTTACCATAATAAACATGAGGACACCGAAGAAAGCAAATACACCGTAAGAATATCGTAAACTTGTCAGCTCTGCAATATAGCCGATTAAAGGAGGTCCCATTAAGAAGCCCAGAAAGCTAATGCTAGATACCATCGCCAAGGCTACCCCTGGAGTAACCTTTTTGTTCTGGCCAGCAACACTATATACCGTCGGGACATTGCACGCAACACCGATACCCACCATCATAAAAGCCAATGTGCTAATGTAAAAAAGAGGGAATATAACAGAGGTCATCATGCCGACAAACATCAATATACCGCTAATTTGTAAGGTTCTTTTTCTACCGAGCCTACTGATGACCGCATCCCCAATAAATCTTCCCAGCGCCATCATGACCATGAAAGACGCATAACCAACAATAATAAATTGTTCTGGAGCGTGAACTATTTCCTTAAAATAAACGCCGCTCCAGTCAAACATAGCACCCTCGGTGGCCATGCTGAAAAAGCCGATGATACCCAATTGTACTAAACTGCTTTCCGGTTTGGAAAAAAATGATGTTTTTTTAGCCTCTGTAGCGACACCAGGAATCAAGTAACGGTAGTTGATGGTCGTATTAATCACAATGAGAACAAAAATAATGATAAAATGAGGAATGGTGTCTACAGCTATATTCATAGTGAGTAACCCGATGAGGGCACCAGTAAATCCGGCGATGCTCCAGGCTCCATGAAAAGATGACATGATTGATTTTTTGAAAATCTTTTCTGCAGCAACCCCCTGTGTATTGACAGCTATGTTGCACATGTTTCCAATTACCCCAAAGAAAAATAAGATTGCTCCTAATTCCCATGCGTTTTGTGCAAAACCTATTAAACATAAAATAAGGGCATAAATAATCGCGACTATTCGTAGTACTCTAGCACTGCCGTAAGTGGTAACCAGTTTCCCGGATAACGCCATGGTGACCAGTTGACCGACAGGAAGCATCAATAAAATTGTGCCTAATTGACCTTCTGTAAGATTCAGACGTTCTTTGATAATTGGAATACGGCTTGCCCAAGAAGCAAATGCCAGGCCCTGGCAAAAATAAAATAAGGATACAGCAATCCGAATGCGATTACGGTTTTGGTAAAGCTCTTCTTCAGAGTAGGTTAAGGATGCGTTCATTGTTGTAATGATGTGTCAGCAAAGGTACATGTAAGAAATTAATAATGACAGTGATGATGTTTCATCTTTTGGTATTTATGCAAAAAATATTAAAATTAATGGGTGCACATTGATAAAGAACACGTGATATTGAAAACTGTTTTTAATGCTGGGGTAGGTTTTTTTAATAACGATTGATTATTTCATTGTTTTCTAACGAGTAGCTGATTAACTTTGGCATACAGGTATTTAATCGATTAGCCTCCTTGAAAAGTATGATTAGAAAATTGTTATTGGGCACTTGTCTTGCCTTAGGTGGAACCATGCATGCTTTTGCGCAGCAACAACCCACATTTTTATCCCATCCGACTTTAAGTCCTGATGGAAAAGTCCTTGTTTTTAGTTTTGAAGGTGATCTGTGGAAAGTTGAAAGTGAAGGTGGGGTTGCAGTGAGATTAACAGGTATGGAGGGCAATGAAATCAATCCACGGATATCGCCTGACGGCAAACAGCTTGCATTCTCAGCAAATCAGAATGGAAATATGGATGTATATATCATGCCTTTAGCTGGTGGTGATATCCGTCAAATTACACATCACGATGGTGCTGATGAAGTGGACAGTTGGAGCTGGGACAGTAAAACGTTATATTTTACATCAACCCGCTACAATCGGATGAGTAGTTATCAAGTTGATGCTACAGGGGGGACTGCAAAGCGACTATTTCCACATTATTTCAATTATATAAGTCAAGTTGTAACCACACCATCTGGAGAACTATTGTTCAATGATAGTTGGGAAGGATATAGTTCAACTAACCGTAAGCGATATAAAGGAGCATTCAATCCGGATATAAAATCTTATAATCCTAAAACAAAAACATTTAAGCAATATACCGATTACAATGGTAAAGATTTCTGGCCTACTGTTGATCAAAATGGTGTGATCTATTTCGTATCTGATCAAGGAAATGCCGAATATAACCTGTATCAGATGAGCGGTGATAAACCCGTGGCTTTGACTTCATTTAAGGAATCTATCAAGAGACCTGCTGTAGCTGCCAACGGGAAAAAGATTGTTTTTGAAAAAGGATATCAATTGTTTTTATATGACGTTGCATCAAAGAAGGTTACACAGCCAACTATCGCATTGAGCAGAAATCAGGTATTAGGCAAGAGCAAGGAATTTAATGTAAATGGTAACATCAGCTATTTTGATGTAGCACTTGACGGTAAAAAGATGGCATTTGTATCGAGAGGCGAGCTCTTCGTTTCCGATAGCGAAGGTAAATTTATCCGTCAGATGCCTAGTCAGGGACAGCGCGTTATGGAGGTGAAATGGTTAAAGGATAACAAAACATTACTTTACAGTCAGACCCATCAAGGTTACCTGAACTGGTACACCCGTAGCGCAGACGGATTGGGCGAACCAAAGCAGTTGACACAAGATCTTCGCAATAATAGAGAGTTAACTTTCAACGCTGATAAATCACATGCTGTTTATTTAAGTGGGCGAGATGAAGTACGTCTTTTAGATTTGACAACTTTAAATAGTAAAACTGTTGTTAAGGATGAACTGTGGGCATTTCAAAATTCTTCTCCCTCTTTTTCTCCAGACGGGAAATATATTCTTTTTACTGCTATTCGAAATTTTGAGCAAGATATTTTTGTTCATCATATCGGTTCAGGTCAAACAACAAATCTGACCAATACTGGTGTCACTGAAGCCTCCCCATCGTGGTCACCAGATGGAAAATATATTTATTTTGCCAGTAACCGCACAAAGCCGTCCTTTCCTACCGGCATGCAGAACTCCAGTATTTTTAGAATGGCATTGGAGAATTTTGACGAACCTTATCGCATTAGCAAATTCAATGAGCTCTTTAGTCAGCCTGTAAAGAAAGATACCATTACGGACAATAAGAATGACAATAAAACAAAGGCGAAGGATAAGAAAGAAGAAAAAGCAACAAGTTCTTCTACCGACAAAAAAGTGCTGGTTACAATAGATGTTAAAGGGTTACGTGACCGTATTGAACAAGTAAGCCCTGCTTTTGGAACGCAATCAGATCCCATTGCTATCCAAAAAGGAGAAAAAAACTATGTTTTCTTTTCATCCAATCACGAAGGAAAGTACGGATTATACAGAACGATCTATGAACCTTTTGAAGTTATTAAAACCGAAAAAGTTGTTGACAACGGAATTAACCAGTTTATCGAATCTGGAGGTAAGTATTTTATCCTTAATAGAGGAGTAATTCAAAAATATAACCTTGACCAAAATAAAATTGATGCAGTAACAATCAATTTTAGATTTAACCGTGATCTGGAAAATGAGTTCAAGCAGATGTTCTATGAGACTTGGGCTGGGCTAGAAGAAAACTATTACGATAGTACTTTCCACGGTATCGATTGGACGGCAATGAAGAAGAAGTATGAACTGTATCTTTCTGGTATTAATGACCGTAGTGATTTACGGATATTATTAAATGATATGTTAGGAGAGCTAAACTCTTCACATTTGGGCTTTAGTTCGATGGGAGCAGAAGAGCGCAAACCATTTGGGGACGTAACTAATGAAATTGGTGTTTTATTCAATCAGGATAATCCTTATCAAATAGCACAGATTATAGACAACAGTCCAGCTTCCCGTAAAGGAGTAGATCTGAAAGAAGGCGATGAGATCATGGCTGTTAATGGAAATAAAGTAAATCCTAAAGAAGATCGGGATCAGTATTTTACATGGCCGTCCCTTGCAGAGGAAATACAGTTGACTATACTACGTGGCGGTAAAGAAATTTCAGTTTTTATTCGGCCCTTAACCAGTACCGCTTTTAAGGACCTGATTTATGACGAATGGATGAAAGGCAATCGAGGGAAAGTTGATCAATGGAGTAATGGCAAAATTGCATATTCACATATGAAAAATATGGGAGGGCCGGAGTTGCAACGCTTTTTGATCGATATGGCCGAGCAAGAGAATAATAAAGATGGTATTATTTTGGACCTGCGATACAATACAGGAGGTAATGTGCACGATGAGGTGTTACGTTTTCTGTCACAAAGACCTTATTTGAAGTGGCAGTATCGTGGCGGTCAGCGGGCTCCGCAAAGTAATTTTGCACCAGCATCGAAACCTATTGTACTTTTGATAAATGAACAATCTCTGAGCGATGCAGAAATGACCGCAGCAGGGTTTAAGGAATTGAAATTAGGTAAGATTATTGGAAATGAAACCTATCGTTGGATTATCTTTACATCAGCAAAAGGTTTAGTAGACGGATCTAGTTATCGCGTGCCAGCCTGGGGATGTTATACTTTAGCTGGTCAAGATTTAGAGTTATCAGGTGTAGCACCGGATATTGTGGTTAAAAACACAATCGCAGATCGTACGAATGATAAAGACCCGCAACTGGAACGCGCAGTGCAAGAAATATTGAAAGACTTGAAATAAGAAATTTTTAATAATAAACCAGATTCAGAGATGAATCTGGTTTATTATTTTTGAACAGTACCTTGATTTTTATTCAATTATTCTTTAATGATAAACATTAGAAATCAAGATTAGAGTAGGATAAAATAATGACTATTTCGTTTCTTTTATAAAGAAAACAGTCAAACTTCGTGCTCCCTGTGCGCCGCGTACCAAGTAAGCTCCAATATCTGCGGTAGCTGAAGGGCCCATAACAAAACAACCATAAGTAGAGGCTTGAAAATCAATATCGCTGTATGCTGTATGCATATTTTCTGTAATCGCATCTGGATCAAGTAATATAGCAAGATGCTGTGATAGAAATCCCAGAGAGTTTACCTTCAATGAATTTTCAGTAAGCCATATCATCCCCATTTCTGCCACTCCAAATTCTGCTCTTATAATTCCTAAATCTACGTCGTCTAGATCTCGAGGATGTGCAATAGCATTAAGCGATTTGGTACCCTCCCATTCTGGGGCTGCAGAACAACTAACCCGTGTATCAGGAAGGTTTTTGAGCATGATTTCTTGCGCTTCTGCAATACTTTCTACGTCATAGCTTTCTCCTCCGGCAAGCCCAAGGTTTACTTTAAATTGATCTTTCAGATTAGTTCCCTGTTTCTCAAAAGATGGCAACTCAGGATAAGCAACCTTTTGAGCAGGAAGATTTTGACGGATAGCCGCTAATATTTCGTCTAGTGAACTCATTTTTTCAATCTATTTTTAATATACCAATCGCGGAAAGTCTCTTTTTTAATTTCCGGCAATTCGCGGTGTTTACCCCAAGCATTTAATTTGGTGTTATATAATAACCAATTTGGTGTAAGTTTCATACCATAGTATGCCGCCTTCTCTGCCAATCGGAATAATTTGGGATTAGCAAATACTTTTTCTACCGCTCCAAACGCATAGTGAAGTGCTTTGGAAGATTCATTGATATTGACCATGCGCTGTCTCCATAGCCCAATTTGCTCAGCAATATTAATCCGAACTGGACAAACCTCAGAGCAAGAACCGCAAAGTGATGAGTGGAAAGGAAGCTCACTGAATTTTGATTCATCAAAAGTCGGATCGATAATGATACCGATCGGCCCCGAATAAGTGGCTCCATATGCTAATCCCCCACTTCTACGGTATACCGGACAGGTATTCATACATGCTCCACAACGAATACATTTCAAGGATCTCCAGAAATCCTCCATTCCTAAACGACGGCTTCTTCCATTGTCCGTTAGTACAATATGCATTTCGGTTCCTGTTTCTCTAGGTCCCATAAAATGAGAAGTGTATCGAGTGGCTGGAGTGCCTAGAGCACTGCGTGACAGTAAACGGATAAATAGGGCAAGATCTCTCGTTTTGGGAAGAATTTTTTCAATTCCAATACTGGCAATGTGTAACGGTGGTATACTTGCTGTAAGGTCGGCATTACCTTCGTTTGTACAGACTACAAAAGCACCTGTTTCTGCGATAGCAAAATTTGCTCCCGTTAAACCTGCATGCGCTTCCAAAAATTTAGGACGAGCATTGTTTCGCATAGCTTCTGTTAATTGTGTAGGATCATCCTCATCTGGATTCGTACCGATTGTTCTTGCAAAAAGTTCAGCCACATCTGCCGTCGTTTTATGAATAGCGGGCATGACAATATGGCTTGGCATTTCCCCAGAAAGTTGTTGTATCCTTTCGCCAAGATCAGTTTCGATCATTTCGATACCTCTAGCCTCAAGAAAAGCGCCCATTTCACATTCCTCCTGGAGCATCGATTTACTTTTGACTACTTTGGTGGCATTGTGACTTTTTAATATGTCGTATACGGTTTGATTATGTTCTATATCGTCTTTCGCAAAATGTACAATTACACCACGTTTGGTCGCTTCGGCCACAAACTGTTCTACATATTGGTCCAGATGGGTTAGTGTATGCTCTTTTATTTGTGAGGCAAGATCACGCATCTGCTCCCATTCAGGAATTCCAGATGCGGCAAGATCCCGTTTCATGCGGGCATTCCATAAGTTTTTATCGTGTGTAGGCTGGTGGATGTCATCCATATAGATGAAATCTGCCGCATTTTGGTCAACTCTAACTTTACTCATTTTGATTTTCTTTTAAAAAGGACCATTATTTAAAACTTGAGCGATGTGTACAAATTTTAAAGGTGCTTTTCCGCGTTTAGCAATCCCTTCCTGATGCATCAAGCAAGACATATCAGGTGAGACGATACAATCTACTTCGTGATTCAGGTAATCAGCAACTTTATCCTGCCCCATTTTGACACTGACAGCTTCATCAGTAACACAAAATGTGCCCCCAAATCCACAGCACTCATCCGGGCGGGTAATCTGTTTAATGGTCACCCCCTCTACCATCGTTAATAGCTGCTCCGTTTTATTAAAGTAGGGTTCTTGCCACTCAGAGCGAGATTGTATATGTAAACCCCGTATAGCGCTGCAACTATTATGAATGGCCACTTTATGTTTGTAAGAAGCCCAAGGGAACTCTTTAACCTTTAATATATCTGTTAGAAACTCAACAAGCTCGTAAGTTGTTTTGCGTACATGCTTTACTTTTTCGGTTTGTGGAATAGCATCGAAGTGCATGCGTACGTGTTTTACACAGCTTCCTGCCGGACCAACGATGTAATCAAAACCTTCAAAATTATCGCAGAAAAGCTGCTCTGATGAAGCCGCATTTTTTTGATCACCTTCATTGCCCATCGGCTGGCCGCAACAGGTTTGATTTAATGGCACTACTACTTCCACTCCGAGGCGCTCCAACAGTTCTAGTGTTGCAATTCCTACTTCGGGATAGATCGCATCGATATAACAAGGAATAAATAATCCTACACGCATATTGTTGATTTAAATTGATGGACTAAGTTTACAAATAAAATTCGAATTTACTGTTCTTAACTATCATGAAGTAGCAATAAAATTACTTAATTGCTTGAATTTTTATAAAACACTATTGGCAACAATTGAAAAAGGTATCTGTATTTTTTGCCAATGCACAAATATTTTTAAGAAACGATGAAAAACTTAAAAGAGCTTTTTTCCAAAATAAAAAAGCTCTTATCTTTTTTACTTGTTTGCTAAAAAAAATAGGAATCTATTTTTTCTGTGCGAGCAATGCTTTAAGAACCGCGATCGTTTCATTTTTTGCTTCGATCGTTTCTTTGAGCGCTAGAATAGTTTCTTGCTGTCCAGAGTTGTCAGGAATTGTCGCTGAGGTTAATTGCGAGGTTTCGTTAGCCGATAAATATAGCTGATTACTTGCTCCGATCAGGTAGTCTGTATTGATATAATTGTATGATATTTTCATATCATGAATATGCTGAATACTCACTTTTTTTCGTTCGGTTTTTAAATCATTGATTCCAACTTTCGATTCATTGATTAATTTACCAAGTTCTACGTATGTTTTTAATTCACCTTTTTTCTTTAGATCCTCAAACAAGAGAAAGAAACGTTCGTTGTATGTAATGGACATGCTGTTTGGGTTGTTTATGCTTTTGTTAGGGGATAGATGATATACTCATACTATCGCCTTTTTTTATGCGTGCAAACATACAATTTTAAGTTTATAATAGTATGAAATATTATAACTTATTTTTTGAAAATTAGACCTCATCAATGAATTAGCTGACAAAAGCATCGGTTATTCATACCATAGTTAGCAGTGCATCGCATGGAATTATTTCTTGTGCAGACTAAGAATGAATTGATACGATCTGTGTATTATCGGTATATGATCAGAGCGAATAGAGCTATTAGAAGGGCCTTATATGCCATATTCGTAAGATTTACTTGACGATACTATTCCAATATTAATTGGCTTTTACTGGAGACAGAAGGACAAATTGGGGTTATATTTGTATAAGAAGGTGAAAATTTTCACCTTCTTATTTATCAAAATTTGGACATATTGGGAAATAAGTGACTCAAAAGTAAAAAGATTGCAATTCGTTCTTTTCGCTTTTAATATCTGATTTATAAAGATAAAGCATCGGTAATGACTTCATAAATATAATCAAGATCCGCGTCGCTAATGCAGTAAGGAGGAACAAGGTAAATAATATTGCCTAATGGTCTTATTAATATACCTCGCTGTAAGAAATAGGGATATACAATTTCATTTATATTACTAAAATAAGATGTTTCTTCACGCTGTTGTAATTCGATCGCCATTATTGTTCCCGTTTGTCTGACATGCTTGATCTTAGGCTCATTTTTGATCTTAGAAAGAAAGATGCTGTGTTTCCTTGTGATGTTTGCAATACGGGCTAAAGTTTCTTTATTTAATAATAACTCCATGCTTGCCAGTGCCGCTGTACAAGCTAAAGGGCTGGCGGTAAAAGAATGGCCGTGAAATAAGGCCCGTTGTTTTTCATCCGAATAGAAAGCTTCATAGATCGTATTGGAGCAAGTTGTCATGCCCAATGGCATAGTTCCACCTGTTAAACCTTTGGAAAAACACATGATATCTGGTGATTCAGACAGATAATCTGCCGCAAACAGTTTTCCTGTGCGGCCAAAACCGACAAAAATTTCATCTTGAATCATTAAGATTCCCTTAGAACGGCAATAGTTCATTAATGTACTCAAGTCTTCTGGTTCATGCATCAACATTCCTGCTGCCCCCTGTACCAGCGGTTCGTAGATGAAGCAAGCGACCTCTGTCGCGTGTTTATCAATTTCCTGACGTAGGAATTCAATATTTTTATTTGTGGGAATGTCTATAAAAATAACATCAAAAAGCAGATGTCCGAATGGCTCTGTCCATACCCCTCTGGCACTCACTGACATCGCTCCAAAAGTATCACCATGGTAAGCATTGCGGAAGGCTAGAATTTTTGATTTCTTTTGACCTTTGTTTGCATGGTACTGTATGCACATCTTTAAGGCAACCTCGACAGCAGTAGATCCATTATCGGTATAGAATACTTTTTGTTGATTATTAGGAAGTAGTTTTAGTAAGTTTTCAGCTAATTGAATAGCTGGTTCATGTGTAAATCCTGCAAATATAACCTGCTCCAGCGTATTTAACTGTTTAGAAACACGGGCTGCAATATAGGGGTGGGCATGCCCATGTAAAGTTACCCACCAGGACGATACAGCATCGATATATCGGTTACCTAGATCATCATATAGATATGTCCCTTCGCCCCGAATGATAGGGATGATGTCCGATGCACCCTTCATTTGCGTGTAAGGATGCCAGTTAACGTTCTTGTCCCGTTCTTTTAATGTGCTGTGCATGCTTCGTCCTTCATGTGTTTGACCATCGGTTTTAATCCCAGTGTCTGGAACATTTTCATGTCCTCAGATACTCCTGGATTTGGAGTCACCAGTAATGTCTCTCGCTCACCTGTAAAAATGGAATTGGCACCCGCCATAAAACACCAGGCTTGTTCTGTTTCATTCATCTCTATACGGCCGGCACTTAACCTAACCATTGATTTTGGCATCACTATACGGGCTGTAGCGATCATTCTGACCATATCCCAGATATAAACTTTGGCATTGTTTTCCAATGGGGTTCCCTTAACACGTGCGAGTGCATTGACCGGTACAGATTCAGGATGCTTGGGCATAGTCGCCAATGTTAAAAGCATCGCTATCCGGTCTATGTGTGACTCACCTAGACCTATGATACCCCCTGAACAAACGGTTATTCCAGCCTTACGCACATGGTTGATGGTATTGATGCGGTTATCAAACGTGCGGGTAGAGATGATCTCATCATAATACTGTTCAGAGGTATCTAGGTTATGATTATAGGCATGTAGACCTGCCTCCTGAAGCCGAATAGCCTGCTGTTCCGTTAGCATTCCCAATGTACAGCAGACCTCAAGACCTAGATCATTTACGCCTTTTACCATGTCTATAATACGGTCAAAATCACGATTGTCACGAACTTCTCTCCAAGCGGCCGCCATACAAAATCGGGTAGAACCATTATTTTTTGCCTTTTGAGCATGCTCGATCACGGTTTGTGTGGGTAAGAGGGCCTGTACTTTTATATCGGTGTGATAGCGTGCGGCCTGGCCACAGTATGAACAATCTTCTGGACATCCGCCTGTCTTTACAGATAGTAAGGTGCACACCTGTACTTCAGCGGCATTATGATATTCGCGGTGAACCGAAGCGGCGTGATAAATGAGCTCCATAAGAGGTTGGTCATAGATCTGTTGAATTTCTTCCTTGGTCCAGTTATTTCGGATTGTAGTTTTCATCTGTTATTAAATTGCTTTAAGAGTTAAATGGATCGGTTATTTTTCGTACAGCTTCTGCCGTTACAGTTTCTAGCTGCGGGATATGAATAATTTGTGTATGTTCAGGTATTTGGAGGGAGATCACCCTTTCGGTATCGGTATCGATACCACCATTAAATATCAAGTATTTTAAATCTATATTTCTTTGCTTTATGGCATTTATTGATAGTAAACTATGATTAATGCACCCTAAATAATCTTTGATAACCAGCGCGACTGGAATTGTTAAGGCTTGTATTAAATCAATGATATAACAGGTGTCACTGAGTGGGACAAATAAGCCACCAGCACCTTCTATAACAAGATTATTTGTCGTCTCAGGAATTTTAAAATCTTCGAGCGATATCGATGTGTTTTCTAATAAAGCGGACTTATGTGGAGATGCAGCAAGTTGTAACTTATATCGTTCGGGATGGATACGGACATCACCTTGAAGGAGATCATATATGCGCATGCTGTCTGTGGCATGTAAATCTCCAGATTGGACAGGTTTCCAATAATCCGCTTTTAGATATTGAGTTAATATAGCGGAACAGACGGTTTTGCCAATTTCTGTTCCAATTCCCGTTACAAAAATCTGTTCTTTCATATTGTTTTTTATTTTAATTCTATCTGGTTTGGGACTCAAAACGAGTATTTTGATATGTTTCTTTCTCTATAAGTCAAGACTCGATTTTATGCTTTGTGTTAGCAAGAGAATATCGTTTTTCTGATTAAATGTGTGTAGGCAAATACGTAAACGTTCTGTTCCTAATTTTACTGTTGGTGAAAAAACAGCATAGGTTTGTAATCCCTTTTCAGATAGGGAGTTCTTTAAGTTCAACAACTGTTTGTTGTCAGGAACTATAAGCGATTGTATCGGACTATCTGTGCCTGATATTGTGGGTACCTGCTGTGTTCGGAATAGGCGAATGTTGTGCCTTAAATTTGAAGCTAAGGCAGGGTGATTGTCAAGAAATTCATATCCTATACGAATCTGTCTCCAGATAAGATCTGGAAGGGCTGTACTGTATATAAAGGGAGAGCCAAAATTGATGAGGTAAGTTTTGATAGGTTTACTGCAGAGTAGTGCTGCCCCATGTAATCCCATAGCCTTACCATAAGTGATCAAAGTTGCAAATACGCTGTTTTGTAAACCCAATTGATGGACAAGGCCATAGCCAAATACACCAAATGCATGTGCTTCATCGACGATGAGAGATGCTCCATATTTATCGGTCAATTTGGCGATTTCTGTTAAAGGGGCAAAATCTCCTTCCATAGAATATAGGCTTTCAACGGCCACAAAGCACAGTCCCCTGGCTCTTTTTAACTTGGCTTCTAGATCTTCAAGATTATTATGTCTAAATTTCCATTTTATAGCTTTAGACATAACACAGCCGTCGTGTACAGAACGGTGTATATACTCATCTACAATAATGGTGTCTTGCCGCTGCGGTAGACAAGAGAATAAAGTGAGGTTGGCCGCATATCCCGATGCGAATAGTAAAGCTGATTCGGTACGATGCTTTTGTGCAAGAATGAATTCTGTTTCATGCACCTCTGCCGAGTGACCGCTAATGAGTCTTGAACCAGTGCTACCCGCAAGTATTTTGGGGTCTGACTGTATGGTTTCTAGCATCATCTTATGAAAAACTTTATTCCTGGCCATGCCCAAATAGTCATTGCTCAGGAAATCGGTCTCACTGGCATTTATGCTGAGCTTTCGAAGTGATGCGGACTCTTTTCTTTGCAATAGCAGTTTATCCCATGTACTGTACATCGCCGGACATTAGTTTAATTGACTTTCTATTGCGCTGATCCATTCCGTATGTAAGGCCCGCTCTATAGTCTGTACATTGTTGGCATACTGCTCCCATTGAGGAGAAAACTGCGCCAGTTGATCAATCATTTCCTCCAGATGCCCTTCCTCTTCAAGAATTATAGATTTGACCATAACCTTGCTTTTCATTGTATCAAGCGTATGCTGGTATATGGGATATAGCTCGTCGGCACGGACCTCAATGGCGTAAGTAACAAATAGGTAAGCGGCATGCTTAAGAGCTGCGCCGCTTAGATTAAAAGTTTCTTTGAGGTAGCGACAAGATTTAATATCCAATTGATGCAGGTATTGTTTTGTGTATACTGGAGCGATTAAATATTTATCCTCATAGGTCGAGCAGATGGCTGTTCCAAGTTTACCGATCTGTTTTTTCAGGTAATAAGCATGCCTATGCTCCTCTGCCGCATGTTTTAGCTGTATGATACTAACTTCTGTAGGATGTTCACATTGCGATATTTTCCTAGCGCCAGCGTTTTCCATAAAAGAAAGTGTATTCAACCATCTGGCATGCAGTTCATCTTGCTGCACTATACAACGAAGCACATTTTGAATATCCATAGCTTTAAATTTTGAAACAAAGGTATTGTCCCGCATGAAGCTCATCGTGTACCAGTTTTCATATTTTGCCTAGTCCGGTAGCGTTTTCACAGTAAGTTTTTACATTTCTAGATTGTATTTTTCTTTCTTTTTTAATGTACTGTAGGCTGTAAACTATTCTATAATAACATTAATACCGGCCATTTTAGCTTTATATTTGATCTTTTCAATAAGGCCGTAATAGCTCCAGTTGCGGAGTAAGAATTCATCCTCCTTGGCGATCTCCTCTTTGTTGGATTGATTGACTAGAAGAAGTGTTCCTGCCTGAGATTTGATACAGATATCAATGAGTCTTCTGCTATAGAGATGTAGTCTACTATCAACATAATTCTTTTCTTTCTGATTATAATGATCTAGACTTTTGAGTTTTCTTTTACGGCCATTGCCACCTCTATTATAAGTTATGGCTCTTTGTAGTCTATGTCTTGCCGCTTGAATAGCAATACGACGGTATAAAAACTCTTCTTTTGTCCCGATTTGGTAGTAATCATTATCTATACTCACTGAAATAGGATGTTCAATAGATAGCGATGCTTCTGCAATAAGATGCTCCTGCAGAACATGGTCTTTTTGGGGCATTTCTAATGATAATAGAAGAAATATTTTACCTTTTATAACCTTTATAGCGCTAGAACAAGCCTTAATCTGCCCGACCAGTACCCTTTGTAACAGTATGCGTTTATCAGACCTATCTTTACCAAGATAAGTTCGAAAAGGAAGTTTAAATAAAGAAATTTTAAAATCTCGCCCTTGTTCATCATTACTTAATTTCATAGATTTTGAAGAAAAAGGAATAGGAATATCTTTTTTGTAAGTTCTTAACGAGCGCTCTCCCTTCCAGTAAGCTTTACGATCCGATTGAAAATTTTTGTATAATGTTGTATTGAGCGTAGATAAGATATCGGTCGGTATTTCGCCTTTAAAATAAGCTGAAAGAAGCCGATAGGTAGTATTCATTCTTGATGTATTCAATATTCCTTCTTCATCGGTATTACGGTCTGCTAATTTTACTTTCACTTCAGTAGTTAGATAAATGAGATCTTTTAAGCTATCCTGCAGAAATTGATGGGAGAGTACAATATTGGATGCTCTAAATATTATATTTTGCCAATCGAATAGCCTATCGTAATATGTGGCTCTTTTCTTTTTATCATCACAATCGATATAAATCTGTATTTTCCGGGTTAAAATAGTTGTGTTGTTTTCCATAACAAAGGGGTTTTAAGCAGTTTTCTTGCGGGGTTTTATTTTACTGTGTGCCTCGATAAATATTTTTTTGACAGCTGTAGTGTTTAAATGCAATTGCTTTGATATTTGTTCAAAAGAGAATTGCAATTCATAGCGCATGCGGAAAATTTCTACCTGTTCGTCTGTAAGTTCTACTTGTGCAACAATCTTTTTATTTGAGATTGCCTTATTTATTTTTTCATAACTATTTAAAATTGAACGAAGAACTTCAATCGTCTTTTCTACTTTTAAACTCACTTCATAGTCCGATATTCCGCCTAAGTAATAGGCAATACGCTCATAATTGAAGCTGTACTGAAGACTGAGTCTGATGAATAGTTGGTGTTCGAGGTTTAAAAATGGCAGTACTTTGTTGAGTTTATCTAATTGATGCTGCTTTTCATTGTCTAATTTATCAAGATAAACTAAGTCTTCATGAGCGTCATCATCTTCTTCATATCCAGCAAGAAATTCCTGATAATTTTCTATAGAATCTAATTGAAGGAGGCTACGGTGAAAGCGGCTCCGGGGGTTGCTATAAAAAATATGAATAGCCTTTTTAATTTGCATTTTTAGGAAATGCAAAAGATCTTCTTCAGAATGAATATTTTCCCGATATAGCCATAACCTTAAGAAAGCTTCATGAGTAATACTAGTTGCAATACAGGTGTCTTGTGTCGCACGGTTAGAGCGGAGGTAGAAATACGGATAAAACTTCTCATAGAAATAATTTAATCCTGCTTCAATCCCTTTGTTGAGTTGGATAAGTTGTTTTTTAGTGTTTTTTTGACTGTAAAGTTTGTTCATATTTCGTTTTATTTAGTGGGTAAACTTTTGAGACAACTTCGTGCAGTTTCTTTTCTGGCGATTTTAACCATGAAGCTGCCTAAGTTGAAAGATTTATGAATAGAACTTATTGGTATTGACGGTAATCTTGTTTTAGTCGTTTTGCGATTTTCTTAAAAGAATTTGTGAAGACCTTATCATGTTGAAAGCGTTCGTGAAAAGATGTTTTAACTCAAAATTCAATATTGTATAAACGCTCCAAGAAGATATTAATGAATAAACCGGTTCAAATTTAGTGTAATGGCAGACCTTCAATTGTATATCCCTAGCAACATGTAGCTTTATCTTCGTTGAATAATTTAATTCTTGGTAGGTATTTAGTGAGCGACAAGTGTCCTCACCCTACGGCTGTACAAGCAGCCTCGATAAATATTTTAATAGCTGATTCGTATATATAACCTGCTTATAAGCTGATATTCTTACCTCATAATTATAAATAGTGCATGATTGTATATACGTAGTAATTTATTCATTTTGTTAGTCCAGCTTATTGTTTATACATAACCAATAGTCTTGTGTTCAGGAGCTAATGATTGAGTTAACCTCAATATGTGGGTAGAGAAAAGATGTTAATCATTATAAAAAGCGGATGAGTAACCCATAAAGATTGTTAACCCATTATTGTTCTAGCAAGTTACAGTTGATACAGATTGTAAAGCTTGAAAAAAATAAATTGGAAAGTATTTAGTGAGTAGTTTAAACCCTCACCCTACGGCTTTACAAGAAGCCTCATTTTGTCTTTAATATCTATTTTATTATGGAAGTGATTTCGCAGTGCTTCTATAGGGCTGTTTTTATAAAGGTTATTTACAGCTATAGATTTTAAGTCTCCTTATCTTAGTAAGAACCTAATTGTGTACTACTTTTATTTTTTATCTTTAAAATACTTCGTATGCAATAAAAAGAGCAGCTTTCTCCATATTGTAATCCAACTGTAGTAAGAGCTTTTGCATGTAATTTTATAGTCCTTTGCTGTATGTACAATTCAGTTTACAAAGTTGATGAACAAAGGTTATTGCAAGTTTTTTGTAGACCATGTACTTAATGAGCAGCATTTGCTCTCATCTTGCGGTTTCACAAGGAACCTCTTCTCTCGGGCTACTAAAGGAGTGTAGGTCGTGAGCGTAATGTTTACCAAGGTAGATGATGGGTACGTAAACTTATGATATCTGTCTAAATCTATTATTAAATTATAATGTGCCCTTTAAAAGGAATAATAAGAAAAATTAATTTCTAATCTTAATGAACCCTTAGGATAAATAAACATAAACATAGTTGTGTATCACTTAATAATTAGGGACAACAAACAAGACCAAATATGAGAAGATCCCTAACCATCTATTAACCAAGTATGACTTTGGAAAACAGAAATTGGCAACATATTATTAATATCTTTTTTTAATGAAGAAAAAATACAAAGTTGTTTTCAGTGTATTTGGCGAGTGGAACTATCCCTTGCCTTACGGCTTCACAAGAAGCCTCTTTTTTATCAATACCAATAAGTCAAAGAACAAAAACGTGAATATATCGCTGTGCTGATATCACCTTAGAACATTTAATTTTTGAGAATCCTAGGTTTTGATGAATATTTCATATCGATCATAATTGGTTACATATACCATAGGACGAAAGGTAATTTCTCCCTTATATACACAAAAGTAATATTATAAAAGGAATTGCGCAAATTAAATCAGCTTTTTATTTGTATTTATTTTGCGCAAATATTTACTCTATTTGTTACGTGTCAAGAATAAATGAAGATATTATCCTGAATATTGGTCAAAAATTTCGAGAGCGTCGAGATGAATTAGATTTTACGCAAAGGGACGTTGCACATATGACTGACCTTACCATTAATACCATTGCTGCGGTAGAAAAGGGAAAAGGTACGACTATGTATAACTTCTTGCTAATTTGCCGCGCACTGAATATCCAGCCCAGAACATTGTTTGAGAAGAACATGGATCTGACGCCACTATATAAAATCGAACCTGAATCTAAACGACGTATAGAAACAACACAAAAGTTGGATCATTTAGTTTATCACTCGGATTTTTTTAATACACCTAAACGTGTGGCGGAGGTATTGGCAGAATTGAATTTGGATAAAAACGATAGCAATAAATTTTCCGTTTATTTAACGGGATATTGTAAAGAGCATGTGTTAGAATATAGAAAAGAAGGAAATTTTAAGCTATATAAGAAAAAGACGAATAAAATATAGAAAACACACAAAGCTGATACTTCCTGAGTAATTTGGCTGATTGAGGCTCGCGATTAAAAACGGCAGTTTGAGTTCATGTCTATATTTGTTATCGAATTCATATACTTCATTTATGGATTTTCAATTTGATAATGAATGTCTTAAAAAGATTATATTAATATATCTTGTTTTTTCATTTTTATGTTTGATATAAAAAAAATCTAAGTTACATTTGAGTATAGACTTGACTTTGTAGCTCAGCTGGTAGAGCAATTGACTCTTAATCAATGGGTCGAGGGTTCGAGCCCCTCCGAGGTCACCTCCTGTAAAAAAGCCATTTTTCTTTATGAAAAGTGGCTTTTTTATTCTTCGCGACTTTTGATACTTGAGATTGATTCGTTTTTTTTATCCTCAAAATGATTTGTTTTACATTTTTTGCAATTCATATGTAACTTGGACATTTGTGATTGAATCAATCATCCTGTTAAAATCGTTTTTTCGGCTAATTTAAGACCTCTAGTAATCAATTAACTACAAAATTTTGGTGGTTTCATCGATTAAAAGTCATTACTAAATGTTCATTAATCTAAATTTATTAGCCATTTTCGCCCTAAAATTAATACTTACTATATTTTAGGATGATTAAAAAAACCAGAACTACAAAGACCAAATTTTTAAAGAAGGTAGTTTATTTTATTATAACATTTTTGGTTGTATACGCATGTCGTAAAAACCAGATCAGAATAGATCAGAACGCTGTACACTTTACAGCAACGATCGTTGAAGAGAATCAAAATAGAGCAATAGGTACTACATGGCAAAAAGGAGATGAGATCGGTATATTTATGATCGAGTCAGGAATGCCATTATCGACTAGTTCCATTGTCAACGGTACTAATAATCATATTTTTTTTATAAACGGATCAATATTTCAAACTACAGATGAACTTTTCTTACCTGAAAAATCGGTAGATTTTATTGCTTATTATCCTTTTAAAATAATTAGCGATTATCAATATGTACTTGATATAACGGATCAGTCTAATCAGGCGAAAATAGATCTCATGTACGCAAAAAATGCAAAGGCAATCAATAAAGGGAACAATAATATTCCACTTATATTTGAACGTCAATTATCAAAAATATCCATTAAATTAACGGTAGCCAATATAGATGAACACGGGTATGAAGAGATGAAAGTCGTAATGCCGAAACTAAACACGCTTGGCTCCTTTGATCTGGTAACAGGCAAGTTAGCAGTTAAAAAGGACAGCCAGAAAGATATTGAGGGAAAAGTCATAAACAACCATGATGGGACTGCTTTTGTCGAATTCTTCCTTTTTCCAGGAGAAAATATTACTGGAAAAACCATACAGTTTTTAACTTCAGACAACACGAAGTTTACTTGGAAGCTACCAAAAGTAAATAAACTGAAAAGAGCGAATCATTATTCTTTTGATGTAAAAATTGATAACGGTATTTCTGATGGAGGCATTGTCGCAACGCAACCTTACTTAGAAATTCCAGGAATAACGAAGTTGAAAAAGGACGAGGTTTTTATTCAGCACTTTTTACCTGATGATCCGAAACGCCGTAATTACACCATGCTGTACGATAAGGTGAAAAAAATGGCCTATTGGGTTGCCTACCCGTTGCACAGTAGTTATCTCGGTAATGCCAAACGTACCGATGACTGGCAATACGACCCGGCTATAGCAATGGAGTTTCAGCCCACTTTATTTAAAGGTTTTGGTACTTCAGGTTACGATAGAGGGCATCAGTTGCCAAGTGCGGACAGAAATTTTAATAATGCTCAGAATAAGACTACGTTTTACTTTTCAAATATGACCGCACAGGCATCTAAACTGAATCAGGGTGTCTGGGCAAACCTAGAAAATAAAGTGCGGACATGGACGGCACAATGTGATACGCTATATGTGGTAACAGGAGCGATGCCAAATACAAAATCTAACACAGCGATTGAATATATCATCGATAATAAAAACATAGAAATCGCCAGACCCAAGTATTATTTTAAAGCGCTAGCAATGAAAAAGGGAAAGAATTATTATACCATTGCCTATAAGATGGACAATGAAACACCAAGTTCTAACAAGTTTGAAAAGTATCAAATGACAGTAAGCGAATTAGAGAAAGTGACAGGATTTAATTTGTTCCCGGATTTAAATACAACGCAAAAACAAAGTATTGATGCAAACATTTGGAGATAAATCTTACCATTCATTGCATTGTAAAAAACACACAAGACATTGAACAGCACCATATATATTGGTGAGTTGTTTGTTAGAAGATTGCTTTTAAAAGAAATATCAGGGGGACCTAGGCAAAATTAAGCTCAGATTCCCATTCTTTTTTAATGATAAAACCAAACGATTTTAGACATTAATTGTTTTGGAGGTACTGATTAATGGTTATACTTTGTATTTTAGCTAGATGAATATAAAAGGATTTGCTTTCATTCTTATTGGGGTATTGTCCTGTCTAAGTGTGGCAGCGCAAAAGAACCCATTACCGGCACATAACAATTGGATATTTGGACCTTCTATTGGTTATCAATATCAGAGCGGAAGTTTTTTGAAAGCATCTGCCTGGGGGTTATTTGCACCAAATGAGTCGCAGTATATGAAAATTGATGCTGGTGCAAATTTCACTTGGATGGGCGGTAAAACAACCGTAATTCCCGAGGTGGGATTTACTTATTATGTCAATGATTTTGTTCTATTACCTTTTGTCAAAGCCGAATTGACCCCCTATACGGTAACGCCAAAAGTTGGTCTCAGTCTTTTCTCTCTCATTGATCTGGGAGTAGGTTATGGGTTTGATATTAATACCAAGAAAGATTTTAAACAAATTAAAGGAGTGAATTTATCCTTAGGAGTCAATATTCCTTTAAACTTTCATTTATATTAGACTCTATGAGAAGAAGTATTGTTGTTAAATTGATCTGTCTTGTGCTATTTAGCTTCAGTATGCAGGTAAAAGCTCAGGAGATCTTATATGGTCCTACAATTAGTTATCAATATCAAAAAGGAAGTGCTGTAAAAACAGGAGGGTATTTTGCATTTGCTTTTCTCGGTGAAAATATTTTAAAAACAGATGTTACCGCTAATTTTACATGGACACATAATTTTACATGGACACAGAAAAAGTTTGCAGTAATTCCTGAGCTGGCGCTGTCTTTCTATCCTGAATCCTGGGTAGTTGCTCCTTTTGTACGGACAGAATTCACTCCATATACCTTTACACCAAAAGTAGGTGTTACAATGGCCACTCTTTTGGACTTGGATTTTGGATATGGATTTTCAATCGCTGACAAGCAGGATTATCGTCCACTGAAGGGTTTTACGATTTCGCTCAGATTTAATATTCCGCTCAACTACAAACTCAATATGTAGTGTTTTTGTTATTTGAGATAACAACCTATTATTTATAACAGAGTCTATTTCCCGGTAATTTTAAAGTGTAATATTGATAATGAAAGATTTTACCCATTTGCATCAGCCAACAGGTCGACTGATCAGTGATGAAGAAAGGACGTATCTCTTTTTTGGCGGAACTTCCTATCTGGGCTTATTGGTTAATGAGGCTTATATCGATGTATATAAACAAGGAATTTCTATTTATGGACTGAATAACGGAACCTCCCGTAATAATAATATTCAGCTTGGTATTTTTGATATTGCTGAGGAGGCTGCAGCTTTACGATTTGGCTTTGAAGATGCGATGATAGTTTCAAGTGGTTATTTGGCGGCACAATTGGTTGTGAGGGAACTTGCTTTACAAGGAACACTTCTATATGCTCCCAATAGTCATCCAGCATTGTGGTTTGATGTCAATCCAGGAGTGAGTGGTCTTATGGCTTCTTGGCTGGAGGATGTGGTAAAGCATATCAATGCCTCTAAAGAAGATTCTTTCGTAATTGTGAGTAATGCACTGGATAATTTAACACCCCAGCACTACGATTTTAGTCCATTACTAAAAATAGATCCCAATAAAAGGATCGTGCTTTTAGTCGATGACTCGCACGGAATCGGGGTGGTTCGCAAAAATAAAGTTTCTACGGAATTGTCTATGTTTGATAATACAGGAATTGATGTCGTAGTGGTTGCATCTTTGGCAAAAGGAATGGGAACAGATGCGGGTATCATCTTGTCATCCAATAAGTGGATTCAAAGGTTTCGCAAGTCATCTTTTTTTACTGGAGCCTCCCCTGCTTCTCCCGCTTTCATGTACGCTTTTACAAATTCACAGGAAATATATTCGGATGAATTCAATAAACTCCAACAGAATATCAAGCTATTAAGCGATTTAATCGGCAATAACCTAAGTCATATTCCTAATTTTCCTGTTTTCAGCTCCACGAACCCTGAACTTTATCAAAAATTAGTAAAAGAGGGATTTTTGATTTCAAGTTTTCCTTATCCTTTGGAAACAGATCCACCATTAAACAGAATTGTGCTGAGCAGTCTTCATAATGCCGAAGATTTAAAAAAAATAGCACAGGTAATTTGTGATTAAAATTTAAGTCATAGGCTTATCATTTGTTTCACGTGAAATGATAAAAATAAAATTAAAGGTTTGATTTTCAGTAATAAAGTGTATTTTTGTGCTTCTTTGAAAAATGAGTTTAGCGATGCAAAATGGCTAAGCTGTTGTAAATGATCTCTTTTGGAATAATTTTAAAATAAAAAAAATGTTTAAATTATTTCCAAACGTCATTTTAAAGAGATACTTTTGCAACCCCAAAGTATATTTGGTTAAAGGTTGAGAAATAAATAATTACAGTAAAATTGATATGACTAAAGCAGAAATTATTGCAGAAATCTCTAACAAAACAGGCTTAGAGAAGGTAGATGTTCAAGAGACCGTTGAGGCATTCTTCAAAGTGGTTAAAAACGCAATGGTGGGTGGAGAAAATGTATACGTAAGAGGTTTTGGTAGCTTTGTTGTTAAAAAAAGAGCTGAAAAAACTGCTAGAAACATTTCTAAAAACACAGCGATCATCATCCCTGAACATTTCGTTCCTAGTTTCAAACCGGCAAAAGTATTTGTTGAGAAAGTAAAAAACGGCAATAAATAATCTTAAAAACAGATTAAAAATGGCAAAAACCAAACAAATTATAGTAGTAGGCGTGGTTGCAGCATTAGTTGCGGTACTATTGGCACAACCTATCAAAGGTTTGGTGAACGAGAAAGAAGAATCTGCTCAAACGGAGCAATCTTCTTCCGAAATTAATTTGGAAAACATATCGTTAATGACAAAACAAGGATTAGATGCAAATTTAATCAAAGATATTTCCGATATTGAGACCCAAATTGCAAAGGCATCTGGAGAAGAAAAGATTTCTTTACTTCAAAAGTTGGCTGTAAAGTGGGATGATTTGGCGAAGCCAGCTCCGCAAGGATTCATTTATGAAGAAATGGCTAAAATTTCTCCAAAATATGAATACTGGTTGAAAGCGGGTAACTCTTATCGTACTGCTTACACAAATTTACAAGACTCTACTTTAGCTCAGGCTTTAACACAAAATGCAATTCGTTCTTACGAAGCTGCGTTGAAATTAAATACTGCTAGTTTAGAAGCGAAAACAGGATTAGGAGCTGCTATGGTTTCGGGTACTAATAACCCGATGGCAGGAATTGCTTTACTTCGTGAAGTGGTTCAAGCAGATCCAAAAAATGTAGAAGCAAACAAAACTTTGGGATTGTTTTCATTACAATCTCGCCAGTTTGATAAAGCGATTGATCGTTTCAAAACAGTTATTGAATTGAAACCAGATGCGGAATCTTACTTTTATTTAGCCACAGGCTATGAAAATATTGGGATGAAAAGTGAGGCGGTTGCTGCTTTTAAACAAAGTAAACAACTAGCTGCTGACCCTTCCCTTTCACAATTTATCGATCGCAAGATCGCTGAGTTGAGTAAGTAATTAATTTAGTTTATAATCATTTAAAAAAAATTAGCTATGCCAAGCGGAAAAAAAAGAAAAAGACACAAAATGGCTACTCACAAACGTAAAAAACGTTTAAGAAAAAATAGACACAAGAAAAAATAGTCTTTCTTGTATAAGACTCCAATAGGTTGTTGAGACATGAAAATAACGCAATAATCGCATTGAAGTTTGATGATCTACACGTAATTTATTACGTGTAGATTGTTTTTTTTTATAAAAAAACGTTCTTTAAGGTTTAATCAGATACAACAAAGTTAGCAGGGTATGCTAATTTGTATCGTAAATATGTAGCTGTTGGTAAAGGAATTAATTATCGATTCTACTCCTGAAAAAGGAGTTACTATTGCTTTGCTACAGGATAAGCAGCTTGTTGAACTAAATAGGGAAACGGTTAACAATAATTTTTCAGTTGGAGATATTTATCTTGGGCGAATCAAAAAAATTATGCCGGGATTAAATGCAGCATTTGTAGACGTGGGATACGAAAAAGATGCTTTTCTCCACTATTTGGACTTAGGTCCTCAGGTTCAATCTTTGCTAAAACTTACTCGAATAGTAAAGAATGGCAGTTATCAAGAGAAACTGCTAAATAGTTTAAAACTTGAAAAGGACATCGATAAGGCCGGTAAGATATCTGATATCTTAAGCAAAAATATGCTTTTACCAGTTCAAATCGCAAAAGAACCAATATCAACAAAAGGACCTCGATTGAGCTCCGATCTATCTATTGCAGGTAGATTTGTCGTACTGGTACCTTTTTCAAGCGCGGTTTCCATATCCAAACGAATCAAAGGAAGTAATGAGCGGACACGTCTCAAGAAGATTGTCGAAGGAATAAAACCTCCTAATTTTGGAGTTATTATCCGAACGGTGTCTGAAGGTAAAGGCGTAGACGAACTACAAAAGGATTTATTGGATCTAATCTCTAAGTGGGAAATATTTACCAAGCGACTTCGGACAGCAGAACCTCCTCAAAAAGTATTGGGTGAAATGGATAGAGCTTCTACCATCTTACGCGATTTATTAACAGATGAATTTACACATATTCATGTAAATGATCCTGTGATATATGAAGAGACAAAATCTTATGTCCAAGATATCTCTCCTGATCTAGAAAAAATTGTAAAACTTTATAAACATAAAGAACCAATTTTTGACCATTTTGGGGTTGAGAAACAAATCAAAGCTGCTTTTGGAAAAACTGTTACATTACAAGGTGGTGCTTATCTCGTAATCGAGCATACTGAAGCACTTCACGTCGTTGATGTTAATAGTGGTAATCGTTCTGCTAATAAAGAGAACCAAGAGGATAATGCGCTCCTGGTTAATATGGAAGCAGCAAAAGAAATTGCGCGTCAATTGCGCTTAAGAGATATGGGCGGGATCGTTGTTGTCGATTTTATCGATATGCATAAACCTACTCATCGCAAAGAGCTGTACAGCTTCTTGAAAGAATGTATGGCCACGGATCGTGCGAGACACACAATCTTGCCTCCAAGTAAATTTGGATTAGTGCAGATTACGCGTCAACGTGTTAGACCAGAAATGAATATCGTTACAAATGAGAAATGTCCCGCTTGTGATGGTACTGGTGAGATCCGGTCAAGTATTGTCCTGATGGATGATATTGAAAATAATTTAAGTTTTATTCTTCAAGAACAAAATGAAAAAGGAATATCACTATGTGTACATCCTTATATAGCCGCTTTTATTAAATCTGGCTTTATTTCAAAAAGAATAAAATGGTTTTTGAAGTTTCAAAAATGGATCAAAGTTGTTCCGGTTACTTCATATTATTTAACGGAATTCCATTTCTTTAATGCTAAAGACGAGGAAATCAAGTTATAATCGAAAGAAATTAAAAAGGGTTGATCCATCTGGTCAACCCTTTTTCTGTTTATAAACTCTGATACTTTTAATCCAACCAATTGATGACAATGCCATCTTTTTCCATCTTACGGAAATAAGTCATCTGCCTTTTTGCATAGCGATGAATTTCTGTTTCCAATTTTTTATAGAACTCTTCGTAGTTTAATTCGCCTAATAGGTATTTAGATATATATTTATATTCCAGACCATAATATTGCAGTTCTGTATGACTAACACCAGATTCCAATAATGCCTGTACCTCCAAAATAAGTCCTGCCTCTATTCTTTGATCCAGTCTTTTGGAGATCTTTTTTCTTCTTGTTGATACATCAGGATTTAAGCCTATTACAAAGGAATCTAAACTTTCATTACTAAGTATCATTTCTGGATTATTCTTAAGCCATTCTAAAATTTCTATCCCGCGAATGATTCTCTTTTTAGTGGATAAATCAATAAATAGATCATTGGGTTTGTTATACTTGGCTAATCTATCGATAAGTTCATCCTTTTCAAATTGATATAGAGCCTCTTTAAAACCAGGTTGGCTAGGAATTTTAACATATTTACTGCCTTGAATAACACTTTGAATGTAGAGCCCAGTGCCCCCGGAAAGTATGATACGTTTTTTTTGTAGCAATAGGGATTGATAGATTTGTTGGAAATCTTCTATAAATTGTCCTAGATGATATTTTTCTCCTGGATCACAGATGTTGATGAGATGATAAGGAACATCGCCGTATTCGGATAGATCTTTACCAGTACCTATATCCATTTGACGATAGACCTGGCGGGAATCTGCACTGATAATTTCGGCCCCGATTTCTTTTGCTATTTGGACTGCTAGAGCTGTTTTCCCAGAAGCTGTAGGGCCTAAAATAACGATGACTTTCTCCCTTGGCAAAGATGAGATTGCCAAAGAAGAAAGTAATGTTTGTTGTTTAGTTATCACACAACAAATTTAGTCCATTTTTCAGAACCATTGTTGTTGTTGACAACATTTTCTATAAAAGCCATGCCGCGTACACCTTCGTGTACTTGAGGGAAATCCAACATTTCTGCCGTTGGTGTCTTACCTTCTAATTTCGCAGATACAGTTTGAGCAAAATTGCGGTAAATATTACCAAATGACTCTAATAGACCTTCTGGATGCCCAGATGGGATACGCGTATTGTGTGTTGCAAATGAACTTAACTGATTTGGAGCATTGTACGCATTTCCGGTACGGAATACTTGACGAGGTTCGCCTAACATTTTGATTGTTAAGTTATTCGGATCTTCGTTAGCCCATTCTAACCCGCCATTTTCACCATAAATACGAATGCGTAAAGCATTCTCTTCTCCGGCTGCTACTTGTGAAGCCCAAAGCATTCCTTTTGCTCCTTCTTCAAAACGCAATAAAACAGAACCGTCATCATCTAGATGTCTTCCCTCAACGAAAGTCGTTAAGTCTGCACATAATTCTGTAATTTTTAATCCTGTGATATATTCTGCTAGGTGAGCTGCGTGTACGCCGATATCGCCCATCGCTAAAGATTTTCCAGATTTAGTAGGATCAGCACGCCACGCCGCACCGGCATTTCCTTCACGCTCAGTCAATTTACTCAACCATCCCTGAGGATATTCGACAACAACTTTACGGATTTTACCAAAGTGACCAGCTTTAACCATTGCTTTCGCTTGTTTTACCATCGGATAACCGGAGTAAGTATGTGTTAAGCAAAGTGTTTTATTCGTGCTTTTTATTATTTCTTCTAAAGATTTTGCTTCTTCTAATGTTAAGGTCATCGGTTTTTCAATGACAACATTGAAACCATTTTCCAAAGCCATTTTTGCAGGAGGATAATGCATGAAATTGGGCGTAACAATCGTTAAGAAATCCATGCGCTCTCCTTCGGGAAGCTGGCTTTCTTTTAAAATCATTTCCTCATAATTTGCATAGCAACGATTTTCTGGAATGAATAGATCTTCAGCAGACTGTTTGTTGATTTCAGGATTGATGCTGAATGAACCACATACAAGTTCGATTTTACCATCCATATTTGCCGCGATACGGTGTACAGCTCCGATGAAAGCATCGTTGCCCCCTCCGACCATACCCATTCGTAGTTTTCTCTTCATGTGATATATTTTATTATTTACTGTTTAGATTAATCGACAAGATACAAAAAATGATTTTATTTTATAGATAGAATCAGTTTAAGACTGCCCAAGTTTTCTTTTAAGTAGCCATCAGGAAATTCTTTTTGTAGGTTCTTATATTGATCTTCATCTCTAATGAGCACTCTTGATATTCCATTTACCCAAAATTTAAGGGGTTCGAGTTCTGATTTTTTGACAAAACCAATTTTTTCTAATGAAGAATCTTGATTCCAATCCTTATCCGTATAGGTCATAATATCCTGGGGGTTGAAATCGTTGATAAATGCTTTAAGCAATTTGCTGATTCCCCCTACTACATTATAACCAAGTTTATTGCAAAATCTAATTAGTTCAAATGACCGATAGTTTTCAATATTTAATTCAGGCATTTTTCTTCCTCCGCTAAATACGGCAAGAGAAACTAGTTCACCCTCTAAAAATAGACCATACCGATATTTTCCTGGCATTGCCCCCTGCAAGTGGTTTTCTTCCAAGAATGCGATTGTATTTTTTTTATCGACACGAGCTACAACGGTATTTCTAGCGTAAGCTTTTTTCTGATGTAAGGCGATTGCCAGTATTCTTTTTAGAATGATAGCATATTTGCTAAATAATATATCTTCATCAATATGTACGATTTTTTGATTTTCTTCTGAAACCCGCTTCGTGATATTAGATCCGTAAAGGTGAATTTTAAAAGGAAGCTCCTCCCCCGTTATTACTGTAAATACGGGGGATTTTTCGGAGACTAAAATCTCTGAATTGAAGCTCTTTCGTAATGCATTACAAAAGCGTTCTACTATTTGATGGTATGAATCTGTCATTTTCGAATAACAAAAATATGATTTATTAGAAACAAACTGTGGTTTTCGATTGAATTTTAATACGTATCTTTGTCCTTCAAAAAAAAATAAAGTATGAAACTTCCAATTGTGGCTTACGGAGACCCAGTTTTGCGTAAGGTAGCAGATGAAATAGATGAGGATTATCCAAACTTGAAACAACTTATTGCAGATATGTTTGAAACGATGTATGCAGCAAGTGGTGTTGGGTTAGCAGCCCCCCAAGTTGGTTTGCCAATTCGTCTTTTTGTAATCGACGCAACTCCTTTTGCTGAAGATATTGAAGAAGAAAAAGAAGTGTTGACAGCTTTCAAGAAAGTTTTCATTAATCCGATCATGGTTGAAGAGTCTGGTGAGAAATGGGCCTTTAATGAAGGATGCTTAAGTATTCCTGATATTAATGAGGATGTTTTGAGGAACCCGAATATTAAGATTAATTATCTGGATGAAAACTTTGAGGAGCACGAAATTGATTTATCCGGTTTAGCAGCGCGTGTTGTACAACATGAATATGATCATATCGAAGGGAAATTGTTTACTGATAAATTGTCTACACTGAAAAAAACAATGTTGAAAGGAAAACTGGATACAATTTCTAAAGGGATGATCCGTGTTGGATATAAAATGAAATTTCCATTTCAAAAGAAAAAGCGTTAGTTATAATTAACGCTTTTCTAATTATTTCTCCACCTTATCCACCCACTATCGGAAGGGAGAATTTATATTTTACGGCTAAGATCCGAACTGTAAAGATCAACAATGCACTTAAAAAAGCATTTATGCCCTCGGAAAGTCCAAAATAAGGTAAGGTTACGTAAAGTATAGCTCCTGATAAACAAGCTGTTGCGTAAATTTCTTTTCTGAAAATTAGTGGCGTTTCATTCATAAGGGTGTCCCGGATGACCCCTCCCATTACAGCCGAAAACATGCCTAGAATTACAGCCGCAATTGTAGAGCTTTCATAGGTAATGGATTTCTGTAAGCCAACAATAGTAAAGAAAGCGATCCCCATGGCATCAAAAAGTGTTAAAGTTCGGGAGAATCTATCTAATTTGTCGTTAAGGACTGCTGATAGAAAAGCCCCGATTAGTATAGCAATTAAATAATTCCCATCGTCAACCCAAATGGGACGAAGGTTTAGAAAAACATCCCGGAGTGAACCGCCCCCTATTGCTGTAACAAATCCTGTAAAAGTTGCACCAAAAATATCAATTTTTCTCCGATTAGCTGCCATGGCTCCTGAAATGGCAAAAAGCATTGTGCCCATTAAATCAGTATAGTATATATAATCAGGTCCTGTCATTTATGCTTATTCTATTGGTTTGGCGCTTAGTTGTATAGGTTGATTCGTATTTAATATACTTTTTTATCGTTTTATGATCCTGATTTAAAAAATGATTTTCCGATCACTTAATCTAATGTTTCGTCTATTCCAGCAGTAAATATAGTTTTTTATTTTACATCACGATAATGCTTAGCGCTAGTTCTGATCAATTTGTCTACAGCATGGTAAGAATCAATATCTTCTTTTTTGGAAGTTTGGAGATACCGACTATTACATAATCTGACTTTTATAATATAGTTCATAGATTTTATTTTTAAAATCTATGAAAGAAAAAATTACGTATTTGATGCAAATTGATTTTCGATTAGCTGTTTGAGCGTGATTATAAAGCAGCTCTTTAAACCAATTGAATCTGGAGAAACCTACTATTATTGTTGTTAGCAGGGTGATACCATGTTATAAGCAACTGGGTACCTGGTTCGAATATAATAGAGGTATAACAGAGGGATAAGAGGGGGTTTATAGGGGGTTAGTAGAGGTAAAGCTCTATTAACCCCCTATAAAATCTCAGTAATCTCTCTATAAATCCCAGTTTAAGTAATAATCAGTTCCCTTTCAGTTCCCGAGCAGGTTATAATATGCCTTATTCCGGAGTATCTTTACGGGGATAGCTGGCTATTGCAAAACAGCAGCACTTCTCAGGATCCCTTTTGTAGTATATACTATATACTATATAGTATAAAGTAAAGATGTCGGCCCTGCGGAAAGCATGAGGAGACATGGATCACCTTATCAGTAATAGTAATAGTAATAGTAATAGTGTCGATGATGCCGCTGTACTGAAAAAGATATAATTTCCATTTGGCTATTCCCTAAAAGCATACTGCATCCATGAAAGACGGTTCAGGACGAACAGTTCCCCCGCTACCCCTTTTTATAGTTTAAAGCCAGGATTGTCCGTTTCTCAGCCCCGAGAACAGATCATAGGTAAATTTATCGGTCAGGTTATAAGCTGTTTACCGTTTCGA
>NZ_JBBGYV010000010.1:0-161478 GCF_037479535.1 Sphingobacterium sp. MYb388
CGGTACAGCAGGATCATCGTTACTATTACTATTACCCTCCGTACAGATACTCCAGAATAAGGCATATTATAACCTGATCAGGAACTGACAGGGACCTGATTATTATTTAAGCCAGGATTTATATAGATATTATTGGGATTTTATAGGGGGTTTATAGGGATATATCCCTATAAACCCCCTATAAAATCCCCCTCTTATCCCCCTGTTATACCTCTCTTATATGCGAACAAGGTACCCAGTTGTTTATAACATGGTATCACCCTGCTAACAATAGTAGGTTTCTTTTGATTTACTTAAGTACAGTGTGATTTATGACGTTACTAATTACTTTAACGTGGTCCTATCATCTTGTCAAAACAATGCTGCTCCATGAAGCAATCACACCTTGAAATCTCTTTAAATAAATGAAAGCTATCGCGTCCTTACGATGAGCATCGTAATATTAAGGAAAAATAAAACTGAAGTAAAAATCAAAATATACGCAAAGAAGCTCTGATTCATTTTATTAAGGAAAAGGCCTAAAAATAAAAAAGTCATCTCCGTTGAGATGACCTTAATAATCTTATTCCATAAATATTTCAAAAGCCGATTTCTACTTTTTAAAAACCCAAAATCGCTGAAGTGTATAATTAAATCCCAAGGAAACAATAATCTCCACTATTACTTTGGAGACTAATGGGTGTAAGTGCCATATATCATCCAATAAATAAATACCACCCGACTTTAATAAAATACTTCCTGCAACTACAACTACAAATTTACCGAGCTGCTGGCCCAACGGGGCAGCAGTATTATTGAAAGACCAATAACGGTTAATAACGAAATTAACAATGGCTCCTAAAGAGCCACTGATTACATTTGAGAATGCTGGAGAAAAACTCAGCACTTTATAACAAAAAGTATAAATACCAAAATCGGAAAGACCGCCTACAAAAGCAGATAACTGCGCCTTAAAGAACTCTTTGATTTTTGGGTTCATATCTTATAAATTTTCTGACTCTTTAGTTTTCTTCTCTTCAGCATCTCTGATATCGCCTAAATCTAATAACTTTTTAGTATCAATAGAATTTATAACAAAAAGAATAGCACAGATACCCATCACTAAGTAATGAATTGCACCTACAAAAAATACTTCTATAAGTAAAACAAGACATATAATGACCCTGATTTCTGTAGGCCCAACAATTCCTGCATCTATTGTATACTTATCTGTTACCTTATAACGCAACAAAGAAAGAATCATGGCCCAGCCATACAAAGCTACCAATACAAAACCTGTTAATTCAAAATTACCTTTTGCATAAAATACATACCCCAGACCAATCAGTACCGTACTGATCCAATCCATTACAATATCCAGTGAAAATCCATACCATTTACGCGATTTATTTCTATAAAAAGCAATACGGCCATCAAGAGAGTCTCCGAACCATTGAATAAAAAAGCCTAGAATACCTAGCAGTAGATAATTAATGTCACAATATTGGGCCAAGATAAAACTTGCCATAATCATGACGGATCCAAATAGACCGATCGCTGTCAAACCATCGGACGAAATCCAATTTGGAATACGTGGAACTAAATATGAAATAAATTTCTGTTCCGGATTACTCAATATATTTGTTCTTTTTCTATCTTGAAAAAGTTTTTTATTTATTTTTTGACCACTCATCTCTCTTTTTATTATAACCAATTATGATCACGGTACCACTGAATTGTAACCTTCAGTCCAGCATCCAAATCATAACGCGGTCTATATTGAATATTTTCTTTTGACGAACTGATGTCACATGCCCAACTGGCTGCTGTCAATTCATTTAATCTTTCCGGATACAATACCGGTATGGTGCTGGAATTTTTATAAGCCCGCTCCATAACCTGAGCAACACCTTTCACAAGACTAAATGGAAGATGAAATCTATATAATGATTTTGAAGTGTATTTCTTGAAAATTGTCGCCATTTCATAACGACCATAAACTTGGCCGTCTGTAATATTGTAAGATTTTTTATCTCCATTATCGAGAAAACAAGCATTTAAAATAGCATCTGTCAGATCTTTCACAAAGACAAACGTTAATTTTTGTGGCGATTTCCCGATATAGGCATCAAATCCAGCATTTAATGTTTTAAATAAAACAAAAAGATCTTTCTCTTTGGGACCATACACGGCGGTGGGGCGAATAATGGAAAGCTTATTAGCTGCATATTTTTCAAGCATGCGTTCTGCTAACACCTTACTTCGACCATAAGCAGTCACAGGATGATACTCGTTTTGTTCATTGATAGCTGGTGCATCATAGGCCACCGGGCCAATAGCTGCCAAACTACTGATAAAAACAAAACGTTCAAGAGGAATATTAGCCTGAAATACCGCATCTGCTAAAACTTCAGTATAACCGACATTAACATCAACAAGATCCTGCTCATTCTTCGCTCTAGTCATAGCTGCTCCATGAACAATATAGGCATATTGCTCTTGCTCCAGCAGTTTCAATAATGAATCCTTATCTTTAAAATCAGGATAAACAAATTGATCAACAAAAGACTTTATTTCACTGACATCACTGGTTTTCCGAACAGCTGCATGCACCTCCAAACCTGCCTCAAGGGCAGCTTGAACGAGATGATAACCGACAAAACCACTTGCGCCTGTGATTAGGATTTTTTTTCTCATAGCGCTTGCTCATACAAACGATAGCGTTTGTATAATTCTCCATTGATTTGCTCGATGGCGTGATTCATCATATAATTAGTATCAAGCATCCACGAGCATTCTGCTCCTTTGACGGTAAACCCATCGCCAGAGTTTTTAATTATCCTACCATAAAGGCAGGCTTCTATTCCTAATTTACGATACTCATCCAATACGCCAAGCATCAAAACTCGAATTAGGTTCACCTTTTTCAATCCAAAGAGCAATTTAAAAATCCCAGTCGGCAATAGTCTACCACGTTTGATTTTAATTAGAATCTGATTGATATCCGGAATTCCTAAAGCGAATCCAATGACCTTCCCATCCTTTTCAGCCAATAAAGCATATCGAGGATCAACGATCATTTTCATTTCCTTTGCAGCGTAGTTAAATTCATCTTCCGTAAAAGGCACAAAACCTAAGTTTTTATCCCAAGCTTTATTATAGATCTCCCTAATTCGCTCGGTTTCATTTTTAAAATCCTTCAAGTTCATTTGACGAATCTTAATTCCCGAACGGTTTAATCGTTCTTCCAGTTTCTCCAACAACAGCACAGATCGTTTACTTGCTTTATTTTCCATCACTAGGTAGGCACGCAAATCAACTTTTTTTTGAAAACCTGCTTGAGTAACTAATTCTGGATAATAAGGAAAATTATAAGGCATCATCGCTACAGGTGGGCTATCAAATCCTTCGATCAATAAACCACAAGTATCATTAGTCGTTAAATTAATTGGACCAACAATATTAGTTCCACCTTTAGCTTTCACCCAATCCTTTGCTGCTTGAAACAAAGCATTTGCAACCTCTTGATCGTTAATACAATCAAAAAATCCCCATTGCCCTTCCTGCACTTGATTGAATGCATTATGATTAACATTCCAAATTGCGGCGATACGACCGACCAGTTTTTGATCTTTGTATGCTAAAAATAATTGTGTGGAGGAATGTTTGTAGAAAGGATGCTTACCAGGAGTAAGCAAATCATACTGAGCAAGATATAGCTCTGGTACATAATAAGGATTTTCCGCATATAAACTATGCGGAAAATCTATATATAACCGTTTCTGTTTCTTTGTTTCAACGGGAATAACCTGTATCATAATAGACACTTAGATTAAAGATTCAACATCTGCTAATTTGAAGACTTTTACCATCTTCTCAATAGCTTCATCAATTTGATCAAAGCTATGTGTTGCCATTAAAGAGAAACGAATCAATGATTCTTCTGCAGGAACAGCAGGTGAAACTACTGGATTAACAAAAACCCCATCGTCTTGAAGCATTTTGGTTACCCAGAATGTTTTCTCGTTATTTCTAATAAAGATCGGTAATATAGGGCTTTCTGTAGCACCTAAATCAAATCCACTTTCTAAAAGTAATTTTTTAGCATAATTTGTATTTGACCATAATTTCTCAATATGCTGAGGTTCGGTTTGTATAATCTCCAAAGCTTTCAATGTCGAAGCGACAGAAGCTGGTGTCATACTTGCACTGAACATAACTGACCGCGCAGAGTGTTTCAAGTAATCGATAACATCAGCATCGCCTGATACAAAGCCACCTAGAGAGGCAAATGATTTACTGAAAGTACCCATAATTAAGTCGGCACTGTCGGTTAGTCCAAAGTGAGAGGCAGTACCTGCACCTTTTTCTCCGATTACACCTAAACTATGTGCATCATCAACCATAACAGTTGCATCAAATTCATCTGCAATCTTTATCAATTCAGGCAAATTAACAATATCTCCCTCCATACTGAAGATACCATCCGTTGCAATCAATTTACCACTTTCTTCTGGTAATCTAGCAATTTTTGCACGCAGATCATTCATATCATTGTGTGCATACTTGATTACTTTAGAAAAAGATAATCTACTTCCATCAATGATAGAAGCATGATCACGTTCATCCAATAAGATATAATCATTGCGACCAGTAAGACATGATAATGGGCCCAAGTTTGATTGAAAACCTGTACTGAATAAAATAGTAGACTCTTTCCCCACATAAGCCGACAATTTCTCTTCAAGCTCCACATGAATATCTAAAGTACCATTTAAAAAACGAGATCCAGCACAACCGGTTCCATATTTTGCTAATGCGTCTTGAGAAGCTTTGATAATACGTTCATCCGTCGTTAACCCTAAATAAGAATTAGAACCAAACATCAAAACACGCTTGCCATCAATTTTCACTTCGGTATCCTGTCTCGACTGAATCGGTCTAAAATAAGCGTATAAGCCCTTAGCTTTTAATTCATTAACGATTTTAAATTGCGATATTCTCTCGCCTAATTTTCCTTTACTCATGCGATTAAAAGGTATTTCTTAAATTTTATAATTGTTTTTGATTGTAATGATTACCAAAATAATAGCTTCATCATCAACACTTTCAATTCCTACTTCCAAATAGATTAACACAAAATGACTTCATAATACTGCACGAAAAACAGTATTAAATCAAAAACGATGCAAACATACGAAAACAAAAGCTGACTTTCACTTAATGTTAGTCATATTTTTCACATATAAATATCGTAAAAATAATTTTAATTTAACACTTAAATTAAAATCCAAAAATAACAATGCTAAAAAAACACCATTATAATATTTATATTTGCTTTCCTATGTGATTACATTTAACAAACTTAATCTGGTTTGTATTGGAAATGGAATAGGAATAAATATATTAAGAAATTATGGCAATATCATCAGATATCAATATAAAAAATAAAAGAGCTTCATTTGAATACAACCTTCTGGACAGGTATGTTGCAGGAATACGTTTACTAGGCACTGAAATTAAATCAATTAGGGAAGGGAAAGCAAATATCAACGACAGTTTCTGCAACTTTTTCCATGATGGACTTTATTTGCGGAACATGCATATTGCCGAGTATTCGCATGGATCTTTTTACAATCATGAAGCAAAACGAGATCGCCAGTTGCTTTTAACAAAAAAAGAATTAAAAAAATTACGCGTGAAAGGTGAAGAGAAAGGCTTTACAATCGTTCCTTTACGTATTTTCATCAGTGCCAGAGGATTTGCAAAAGTCGAAATTGCCTTAGCACAAGGTAAAAAAGACTTTGACAAGCGTGATACAATTAAGGAAAGAGAGGGCAAAAGAGAGCTTGATAGGATGATGAAAAAATAAAATTTTATTCTCCTATTATATAAGCACCGGGTGTCACCCCCACCCTGCTTTTAAAGAGACGGACGAAGTAGTTTACATCATTAAACCCCAAACTAAAGCACGTCTCTTTAACACTTTTTGTTTTTCGTAATAAGCTCTTTGCCTGTTGCATACGCGTTCGTATGATATATTCGATAGGCGTTATTCCCAACTCATTCTTAAAAAGGCGAAATAGACTTGATTTACTCATATTTGCCTGTTTTTCCAAAATTTCCACAGTAATGGATTCTGAAAGGTTGGCATGTATATAGTTACGAATATGCTGTAATACCGTGTTCGTTTTTGTCTTGGCAATATCAAGTGATAATAGTGACTGCGTCTGTAGGAGACGAATAACTAATTCATTAAATGCTAAATCTGCTAATGCATCTTTCAACACATTATCCCCTGTAATGGTCTGAAATAATTTATTAATTAAATCTGTCAATTCGGGTGTATTATAGAGATGGAATAAATTCATATCTAATTTCCAATCTGCTAAATGTTGTTCTTTGGGATAGCACTCATTTAAACGGTTGATCACACCGTCTATCTTACTTTTACTTATGGTCAGCGCCGTACATTGCGTAGGGTCGGTAAAGGTCGCTTCGGGAAAATCGATCTGCATCTTACTATAAGCTGGCAAAACCATGGTCTGACCAGGTAAATAATCAAAGGAATCCACCTGTTGCAAATGCATCACTTTTTTACCCTGAATCATATTGATCATAACCAGATCATCAAACTGTAACGCTACTTTTTCTGACGCCTTGTATGTTTCAAAGACATTAAGCTCCAAATTTTCTAACGTAAAAGCTCTCCTATTTTCTACCAAAGTAGAAAGTTCATGACGCGACGAAAATGGTAATGTATTTACAAGCCTGTTATTTATCATATCCCTATCTTTTATTATAATTGGCTGGTAATCAAACTTAGACAAATTGTCTTAAATATCCAATAGTATTAGCTTGATTAATAGAAATATTTGTTGATAACGTTGCTCCTATTGTGCTATCGTTTGAAACTATAATGCTATACGAGAACAATCGTTTTCGTTAAATTTGGTATTCAACAATTTGTATAACATTATAAAAATAAATATTATGGCAGCAATTCAAAGACCATCGTTTAAAGAACGTTATGGAAATTACATTGGTGGAGAATTTGTTCCACCTACATTAGGTAAATATTTTGACAATATTTCTCCCTTAGATGGAAAAGTATTTACACAAGTCGCACATTCCACAAAAGAAGATTTAGAACTCGCTGTTGATACTGCATCGAAAGCATTTGAAACTTGGGGAAAGACTTCAGCAACCGAAAGAAGCATCATTTTAAATAAAATAGCAGACCGCATCGAACAGAATTTAGAATATATTGCCACAGTGGAAACTGTTGACAACGGAAAAGCTGTTCGCGAAACATTAAATGCCGATATTCCTTTAGCCATTGATCACTTCCGTTATTTTGCAAGTGTTATCCGTGCTGAAGAAGGTTCGCTAAGTGAATTGGATCAAAATACGGTGTCTCTTATTGTGCATGAACCTATTGGTGTGATCGCGCAGATTATCCCTTGGAACTTCCCTATTCTGATGGCTGTATGGAAATTAGCTCCTGCATTAGCTGCAGGTAACTGTGTGGTTCTAAAACCTGCGGAAAGTACCCCCACATCAATTCTTGTTTTAATGGAAATAATCGGTGATTTACTTCCTGCTGGTGTTGTTAACATCGTGAATGGTTTTGGTGGTGAATTAGGTCGCGCATTAGTAACAAACCCTAAAGTTTCTAAAGCTGCATTTACAGGTTCTACCGCAACAGGTCGTATGGTAATGCAGTATGCAACTGAAAATATCATTCCTGTAACATTGGAATTGGGCGGTAAATCTCCAAATGTTTTCTTCAGTTCTGTCATGGACCACGACGATGCATTTTTAGACAAAGCAATTGAGGGAGCTGTTCTGTTTGCATTAAATCAAGGTGAAATTTGCACTTGTCCATCGCGTTTATTGATTCAGGAGGATATTTACGAACGCTTTATTGCTAAAGTAATAGACCGTGTGAATCAAATTAAAGTTGGTGATCCTTTGGACCCTGAGACTATGATGGGTGCACAGGCTTCAAAAATCCAAAAGGATAAAATCATGTCCTATATAAAATTGGGTAAAGAAGAGGGGGCAGAAGTATTAACTGGTGGCGATGAGAACCATTTGGGTGATGGCTTAGAAGATGGTTATTATATCAAACCAACTTTATTTAAGGGTCATAACAAAATGCGTATTTTCCAAGAGGAAATATTCGGCCCGGTATTAGCAGTAACTACATTTAAAGATGAAAAAGAGGCTTTAGAAATTGCTAATGATACCATTTATGGGCTGGGAGCTGGTGTATGGACACGAGATGCTCATCAATTATACCAAATCCCGCGCGCTATCCAGGCTGGACGTGTATGGGTCAACCAATATCACTCTTATCCTGCAGGCGCTCCTTTTGGTGGTTATAAGCAATCGGGTATCGGACGTGAGAATCATAAAATGATGCTCGACCATTACCGTCAAACAAAAAATATGCTGATTTCTTATAGCAAAGAGAAACTTGGATTTTTCTAATCAGCAAAACACAATATTAAAAAATGGGGTTATCGATATAATCCCATTTTTTAATTTCTTATGATACTGATATAAAAGCAATATATGATGACAGAGCGTTTAGCAGTTACTGAAAAAGCCAAAGAACTGATTCGTGAATTAGTAGCTCAACACGGAGATCTGATGTTCTATCAGGCTGGAGGGTGTTGCGAGGGCACACAGCCTCAATGTTTTGAAAAAGGGGGATACTATCCCAGAATGAATGATGCTATGATCGGGCTTGCTGAAGGTTATGAATTTTGGATCGATCGGGATTTATTTGAATATTGGAAATTTTCACATTTCACACTTGATGTACTTGATGGGTTTGGCCCGGGGGGATTTTCTTTAGAGTCTTCTTTGGGGAAAACTTTCAAAGTACACTATAGGCTATTTACTGAGGAAGAGCTAAACGACCTATCTCCTATAAAACGTATGGAATAACAAGACTTGTTATTCCATACGCAATTTAGGATATCCGATATACTAATCTTCGATTTCCAGTCCCTGTAAAACTGGTATCGGCTTTTTATTATCATCTAAGGCAACAAATGAGAAAACACCCTTCACCGCTAATTCTCTTCCATCTTTGTACATATCTTCTAAGAAGATTTCCACTTTTACCTTTAAGCTAGTCCTTCCTACATGTATTACTTCCGCAATAGCTTCAATCATACTTCCTGCAGGGATTGCTTTTTCAAAATCAATCTTATCTGAGGAAACAGTTACGAGTGCTTTTCTACAGAACCGTGTTGCACACATAAAAGTTACCTCGTCCATGATCGCCATGGCTTTACCACCAAATAATGTTGCGTGGTGATTTGTTGTAAACGGAAAAACAGTTATAAAATGATGTGTTCTCGACTGTTCAATTCTTTCTTGTAATGTCATTTTTGTTTAATTTCTTCCTTGTTCTACGTCGACTCCAATACCTTTTAACAACATTGAAGCATTAAATATTTTACACTCTCCTATTTTCAGTTTATAATCAAATAGCATTTCTCCTTGGATCACCTGTATATCAAAGTGGTAATTCTTTACAACCTGTGGATATTCGTCGGCTAACGTTGATAATTGCAGATCATGCGTTGCAACCATTCCCTTTCCTTTTTCTGTAATCAATTTTTTGATAATAGCTCTAGAGCCTAAATATTTATCAACAGAATTAGTTCCTCTTAACATCTCATCGATTAAAAAGAAACTATCGTTGCGTTCCGCTACAGTTTCTAAAATAAATTTCATCCGGTCCAATTCTGCTTTAAAAGTTGACGTACTTTCATTCAGATTATCCTTAATGCGCATATAAGATATCAAATGAAACATCGGAATTTTGAAAGATCTTGCTGGCACTACTGCTCCCGCATAAGCCAAAACAGCATTTATACCGACAGTACGCAGAAATGTACTCTTTCCAGCCATATTAGATCCTGTCACCAAAGCGATTTCATGGTCAGCATTTGTATAGGTATTGGCAATAGATTTATCAGATGCAATCAAGGGATGCGCCAAATCGACAGCTTCTATGGGTGTCTCCAGATGGTCAAGAATAATTGGGGTAGTCCATTCAGCATGATTTCGCTTCCAAGTACCTAAACTCACCAAAGCCTCTACTTCAGCTAAAGTATCAAAAGCTTCCAAAATATTAGCTTGATACTTAGCTTTCCAGTCTACAATGGCCAATACCTGCTTAAAATCCCATAAAAATATCAGATTTAAAATTGTCCCGACCATCATGTTGTTTCGGGCATCCAGATTACTGATCAGCTTACCCAATTTCTTGAACGCATGGGAAACCGAATCTGATGACCCCTCTATTTTTAATTTTTCCTGTAATTCCTGGTTACGGTTCGCTGTCCAAGCCCTATTTTCGACCAGTTCCATACTTGCGGCATATGAATCCAGCAGATTTCCTACTTTATCGATCCGACTGGAAAAAAAAGAAATTTTGCCACCGTTGAACATTGACCAAAGGATATGGATCAATCCTATGATGACTGGGAGGTATGCCACAGATGGAACAAAAACGGCTAAAACGACCGATCCTATAAATATAAAAGGGGCAAGCTTAACATAGATCCGCATAATTGCGCTTCCGAATGTAAAATCTCCGGACTCAAAATAGGTTGCTAAAAAAGACTTTACATCTAGCTTCTGATTCAGATTTGATAAAAGCTTTGCTTGAAAATCCTGACTCCAACGCATATCACTAGCTATTTCAGCTGCAGCTTCCTGACGTTTCACAATCTCGCCACGCTTTGCATCATTAAGTAACCAACTACCTAATACCGCTATACTCAGTTTTGTAGTTGAGCGGTTTAATAACTCAAATAGCGAATGATTTCCTACAATGTCCAGATCGGAGCTGTAAGGATGCTTACCATCTTCCAGATGCATACCGTTATCGTAGATATTGACTCCTGTATTTGCTAGCGTTAGCTCATTGACATTGACCGCTAATAACGCTTTCTGGTAATCACTTATTTTTTCTAATTTACTTTGTCTATTAACCAAAAAAGCAAAAAGAAATATCAGTGCAAAAAATAAAATCAATACAAGAACAAGATTTTCAAGCTGAAATGAATAGAATAGCGCTGCCCCACCAAAAATAATAACACCGAGGCGATAAAAACTATTCTTATTGATCACTCTGTCGAGCTTTTTCACTTCCTGTTCAATCTGTTCCTTATTGCTAAGATATAAATCCATCATTTTATCTTTCATTGAAGTATAATTTGTTGTTTAACGGTAATGAAGCGAGCATAAGCATACTCCTCCCCAAAAGCAGTACATATGCTCATGCTCGCTTCCATCTATATATAATTATTTATGAGTATCCATTTTCAACGGCATTATAGGCACGTTACACTCATTTTGTTTACTTTTTATTAATTATTTAAGGCATTCACATCTTCTTTACTAGCAGTTTGATGTATCATTAGTTATTAGATGTACGCAGTAAAACTTCCTCACTAATTTGATGCATTTAGATCACAGTGCTATTCTTTATCATCAGCCCTATATTCGTCATTTCTCTGAACATTTAATAGTAAGAAGGGATCATAATCCAAATCGCTAAAAAAAAGCCTGGTTATTACCAAGCTTGATCCCCAACCAAAGGGACAAATCTAAATGTATCTAATTCAATGCTATCAAAATCATTCTCACCAACCCGAATGATTGTGACCATTTTTTGTTCTTTCTCATCACCTACCGGTATTACAAATATACCCCCTATTTTTAACTGCTTCAGCATAATCTCGGGTACAAATGGAGCACCCGCAGTTACGATAATCTTATCATATGGTGCATGCTGTTCAATTCCTTTAGAACCGTCCCCACAGAAAAAATGGGGTTTATATCCCATATATGGCAATACCTGTATGGTTCTATTATATAAATTTTCTTGTCGTTCTATGGTATAAACCTGAGCGCCTAGCTCCAGCAGTATACAAGTTTGATATCCCGAACCTGTTCCTATTTCTAAAACCTTATCTCCTTTTTTAACATGCAGCAGTTCCGATTGATAAGCAACAGTATACGGTTGAGATATCGTTTGTCCATCGCCGATTGGAAATGCGATATCTTTATATGCTTGATTCCAAAAGGTTTCATCAAAGAAAAAATGACGTGGTACTTTAGCAATGGCATTCAGCACATTCTGGTCACTAATACCTCTTGTCTTCAGCAGCTGCACCAATTGCTTACGAGCACCTTTTTCTCTATAATTATCTACAAATTTATACGCCATTATGACTCAAAAATACTATTGTTATTTAACAATTACCACTACAAGAACTTTTTCATAACTAATCAATTAGCCTGCAAGCTATTTCATTTGAAAAGAATAATTTTTGGCTAATTTCATCTACCGATTCCTCTAATAAGGATCTACATCGATCACAATGCGTGAACCCGTGTTTGCTTTATCTGCAATAAAATCATTCTTCACCATCTTAATCAGATCTTTTACTTTAACAATACTGATGTTATTGCGTTCAATTTTCAATGTGATCGTCTGAATAAAATAATTACGTACTCTTCCTACTAAAGGGGTTTCTGGTCCAAGAACCCGTGAACCTAATTGCTGGCGCAGACCTGACGCAAATTTTTTAGCTCCGTCATAACATTTCTGGATATCCATATGCTTAATATCGATTCTGATCACACGGTAGAACGGCGGATATGCAAAATTTTTACGTTCAATGATCTCTGTATCAAACATGGCTTGATAATCATGCGCAACAACCTGTTCTAACACACGGTGTTTTGGTGTGTAAGTCTGAATGATAACCTGTCCTCCTGCCTCTCTTCTTCCTGCACGTCCTGCGACCTGCAAGAAAAGTGAAAAAGCTCTTTCATAGGCTCTAAAATCAGGAAAATTAATCATGGTATCTGCATTGATGATACCGATTAAGCTGACCTTTCCAAAATCCAGTCCTTTTGCAACCATTTGTGTACCGATCAGAATATCAAATTCATGTTCATCAAAAGCACCTATAATTTTATCAAAACCATTTTTCCCTTTTGTAGAATCTAGATCCAAACGTCCTATTCGGACATTAGGCATCAGTAATTCCAGTTCTTCCTCTACACGCTCGGTTCCAAAACCTTTACTTTCAATATGTGGCATACCACATGCGGGGCAGATTTTAATTGGAGGTTCCACGTGGCCACAGTAATGGCAATGCATCATGTTTGAACTCTTATGGTAAGTCATACTGACATCACAGTTCACACATTTAGCTACAAAACCACAGGTGTTACATTGAATTATGGTGGTATGTCCACGTCGATTCTGAAATAGAATCACTTGTTCCTTACGTTCCAATGCTCCTTCTATAGCTTTTAATAAAGTACCCGAGAAGTATGAAAACATATTTTCCTTTCTTCCTTCTTGCGGTATATCGACAATATGGATTTCTGGCAATTGTGCTTGACCAAAACGTTCTAAAAGCTGTACAAAACCATATTTCTTGGATTTTGCATTATAGAAACTTTCAATAGATGGTGTTGCAGAACCTAGTAATACTTTAGTCTGATGAATATACCCCAAATATATCGCTGTATCACGAGCATGATAGCGCGGTGCGGGATCATATTGTTTGTAAGAACTCTCATGCTCTTCATCGACAATAATAATTCCCAGATCTTGAAAAGGTAAAAACACGGAAGAACGGGCGCCTACGATAACCTTAAATTCGTTTTTCATTACCTTATGCCATACCTCAGCACGTTCGTTATCATTAAATTTCGAATGATATACACCAAGTTTATCGCCAAAATGCAATTTGAGACGTGCGGTAATCTGTGATGTTAAAGCTATTTCAGGCAGTAAATATAGGGCTGAATGACCTCTTGCCAATGCTTCCTCAATCAATCTGATATAGAGTTGTGTTTTCCCCGATGCTGTCACACCATGCAATAAGGTGACATCTTTAGTTTCAAAGCACTGATGAATTTCGTCAAAAACACGTTTTTGATTATCATTAAATTCAAAATTGGCCTCCAATTCGAGATCTTCTCCTTGAAAACGGCTGACGACTTTCTCTTTAACCTGAAATACGCCTTTATCAACTAATGCTGTAATGGCGCCCGAACCACATCCCGATGCTTCCATTATCATCTGTCGGGTAACATCCACTCCTTTTTTCAACAATTGCATGAAACCCAATACGGCATCCTGCTGCTTTGGAGCTCGATTTAAGGCATCTAATAAGTTCCGTTTACCATCTTCATCCCGAAATTCCGGAGCAAAAGAGAAAAAAACTTTAGTCTTTGGTTTATATCGTTCAGTAATCTCTTCAGAAATCAATATTATTCCCTTATCAAACATCGCTTTCAATATGGGGAAAACAGACTTTTGACTCAATAGCTTAACGATATCATTTACTTTTAATTCACCGGCCACCTCAAGTGCTTCAATGATCAGATACTCTTTATCAGTCAAAGTCGAACGGTCGAAATCTTCTGAAATAGCCGAGGCGATCTTAGTTTCACTTGCCAATTTCAAAGCAGAGGGTAAAGCAGCTTGCATAACCTCTCCCAATGAACACATATAATAATCAGATATCCAGTCCCACAACTGTAGTTGTGCACCATCTACGATAGGTTTTTCATCAATGATGTCTAAAATATACTTTGCTTCATAATGCTTTGGCGCCTCTTTCGTTATTTGTTTTACAATAGCAGAATAGATTTTATTCTTTCCAAATTGAACCATAACACGAACACCTACCTGGATCTTATCATTCCATTCAACTGGAATTCGGTAAGTATAGGTATTCGCTAATGCTAAAGGCAAAATAACATCAACAAAAACAGTTGCTCGGTCTATAAAAAATAAGTTTTGAGGCTCTGGCATATTCATTTCAAGTATCATGTAAAATTACTAAAAAATAAGCCCTCGAAAAAACGTTAATTTCTCCGAGGGCTCATCTTACGGTAATAAAACCGTTAAATTATGACTTATTCTTTAATGCGGCAACGAAAAGTGCTGCCCAACCTACTATAAAGGCGACTCCACCCAGCGGTGTTATTGGGCCAAGAATAGCTGGATTTCCAAAACCTGTAATTTCGCGCACACTTAACAGATATAAAGAACCTGAAAAGAAAAGCAATCCAATTATAAAGGCTATAAATGAGACACGGATAGATGCAGTTTTTGCCCGCGAAAAAGTGGACAGAAACAACAAAGCCAAAGTATGGTAAAAATGGTACTGATTGGCAGTTTTCCAAGTTTCGATATGTTGTTCACTAATCTTACCTTCTAAACCATGCGCACCAAAAGCGCCTAAAATAACAGCTAGTGCACCAAAAAATGCAGCCACTAGGATGATTCTCTTATTCATTAATCGAAAATTACGTCTATATTTTATTAATGCTGGATAAATGTATCAAATCTTCCTCAGAAAAGGAGAATATTTGTTAAATTTATTGTTACAAAGGAGTACTTACATTTGTGACAACTCAGGTTCCAGATATTTTTTAGTACGTTTGTTATTAGATATGAGAAATACGATTATTGTTACTGTCCTACTTTTTATAGCCGTAGTTGCGGCTTCCATCTACTACTTCTCCGACAGCAGCAGCAAGCAAGAAACTGCGACAAAAACACTCCAGTATTTACCTGCTGATACCTACTTTATTGCAGCTTTCAGAAATAACGAAACAACGGATACAATTTTCCAGAATTTCGAACTGTTTGAAGCAATTCAGGGAAAACAAGATTTTGACAATCTCAAAACAATTAAGCAGGATTTCTTAAGTGCGGCATCGATTAAAGGCAAAGTGCAGGATGTGGAAGTCATTCTTTCCTATCACCCTACAAAATCGGGTATGGCATCATTATATACGGTCGGTCTGAATGAAAAAATAAACGATAAGACCTTAGAAGCTTTATTTCAAGGTGTAGATAAAAAATACAAGAAAAATCAAACTGACACGCTAGGTCACCGCATTTACAGTTTTGATAAAGGTATTAAAGATTCTGTGCTGTTCTGTACACTTCATGAAAATATTCTTTTTGCTGGTTATAATCCTTCAATAATCCATCAGGTCATTGATAAATCGGTTAAAAAATTAGATCATAAGCAAATTGAATTCTTCATCAGTCAAAACAGTAAGAATACTCCGTTAAGTCTTTATTTTAGTAATAATCAAATTGCAGCTCTAGCAAAAAAAATCATGCGCAGTAAGTTTGGCATGTATCTTAATCAAATTGATTCATTACAAGGATCTACAGCCTGGAATCTAAACTTCAAAGATGATGCATTAATTTTTAAAGGAGAAACGCAGCTTAACCTGAATCAGCATAACTATCTGCAACTTTTTGCTCATCAATCACCACAAGTGCAAACTTTAGCTAATTTTTTACCAAAAAACACCTCTTCCTACATTAACTATAGCCTTTCTGATATCAATAGCTTTCATCGCTCACTTAGCGATTTATTTACCTATCGAAAGGAAGCTGATAAAATTAAGAGCCATCAAAAGCTCATTGAGAATGAAGGAAAAGTAATCTTTCAAACTGATATTTTACCTTTATGGAATGATGAATTTGCAATTGCGGAATTGGATAATATGAATATTCTAGGTCTTGTTAGTTTAGCTGATAGCAGTAAATTTATAGAAACTTCAAAAAAAATAAGCAGCAATCAAGGAGATGATATCTACCAATTTGATTATTCCAACATTCTTTATTCAAGTTTCGGAGATCCCTTCAAAAGTTTTCAGCGTCCATACTTTACAAGAATCGGAAAAGTACTTGTTGTGGCAAATCAGACCGGTGTTCTACGAAAGTACCGTCAGGCTTATTTCGATAACCAGATGATGTCTGGAACAGCCATCTTCAAGAATCATAGTGCCATTCAGAGCAACAGAGCGAATGTTACGTTTTATATCGAACCTGAAACAGCGAAGAATACAATCATTAATAACTTAAAGTCGGAGTATGCTAAAAACTTCAGAGATAAGGAACTTTTTGGTTATCAAAATTTTTACTCGACTTCTTTGCAGGTAAGTGGAAATGCTGGTGGATTTATTTCAGGTTTTTATGCCTTATACAAATCTAAAAATCGTTTTGGAGGGACTGCAGCATGGACATTTCAAATGAACTCAAAATTAATCAATAATCCTTGGGTATTTAATCAGACTGAAAACAGCAAATTTATTTTAGTACAAGAGCAGGATCATACGGTCTATGCACTCAGCCCTTCTGGTAAAGAATTATGGAAAACACTCTTTCAGGGAGAAATTTTAGGGCAACCGATTCAATTGCAGGACCGTAGTATACTGTTGAATACCAGAAGTCGTCTGTATCGTTTTTCTCCTGATGGAAAGTTAATACCTGGTTTTTCTGTGGGTTTACCGAGCAATGCCTCTGCAGGTCTTACACTGACAAATTTCAACAATGAAAAAAGAATCTATATTCCGTGCTCAAACCAGATAGCTGTATACGATCTGACGGGAAAAAAGATCGAAGATTGGAAAAATCCAAGCTTGGACAGCAAAATTTTATTTGATTTGAAAGCAGCTACAATTGCTAATCAAAATTTTATCATTGCAGGAACCAGCCAAGGGTCAGTTTACTTTTTTAATGAAGATGGTACTCTTATCCGTAAAGAAGAGCTTAATGTCAATGGGCAAACGTTAAAGAACCCAATTGGGTTGATAACAACTTCGGATATGAAGAATTCCTTTGTTATTGTACCGAAAGATAAAGGAGAAGTGATTAAAGTTCCTTTCGAGGGAGATCCGATCAAATTAAAAATTGGCGATTGGGGCACAAACTTTACGTTCAACTTTGAAGATGTAAGTGGCAGTGCGGATAAAGATTACGTTGTTCTTAGTGACAATAATCTATCTGTGTATAACCAGAAAGATAGCACTAAATATTTTGCATACAAATTTGTGGACGATGTCAGTAACAGACCTTTATTCTTTAAAGTGACAAACAATAACGATCTTGTTGCTGTAGGTACAGATAACCGTATGATTTATATCTTCAATGAAGATGGTCTTGTAAGAAATGGCTTTCCTGTAGAAGGTATGTCAAAATTCTATTTTGGTCCTATCGATTTCGGGAATAATTCATCTTATTTAATTAGCTCTAAACGAGATCACAAAATTTATGTTTATAAATTTTAACAAATTGTATTTCAAAAATTTAAAAACATAAATCAAAAATCAAAAACGTCTCAAATGTTTATAAAAAAATGCTATAAATATTTTTTTTTATAGTAGGTTTGCAGACTTAATACGAATATGCTGACATCAGAACAACTAAAAACACTTTTATCAGAACCTAAAAGAATTGTAATCACTACGCACTTCAAGCCGGATGGCGATGCGCTGGGTTCTTCATTAGGTCTATTTTATTGGCTAAAAGCCCATAAACATGATGTAAGCCTTATCGTTCCATCCGATTTCCCATCCTTTTTAGACTGGTTACCGGGTTTAGAACATGTGCGCATTTACACCAAAGAAGTACAAGAAAATCAAAAATTAATTGCCGATGCTGAAATCATTTTCTGCCTTGATTTTAATGGACTGTCCCGTATCCATGATATGGCAGTTCCTGTTGAAAACGCGACAGGTATAAAATGTATGATTGACCACCATCTTGAACCTCAAGGTTTTCATGATTATGAATATTGGGATCCTAAAGCTGCGGCAACTGCACAGCTAATTTTCAGATTTATAACAACAGAAATGCAAGAAGCTGGCAGTATCTCTGCAGATATGGCAACCTGCCTGTATACAGGCATTATGACCGACACAGGTTCATTCCGTTTCCGTTCTACGACTTCAGAAATACACCGGATAATCGCGAGCTTGATCGATTGTGGCGCAGAGAACTGGGCTATTCACGAGCTGATCTATAACAGTTCTTCGGAAGGAAGGTTAAAATTCTTAGGATACTGCTTACTCAATCGTTTAGAAGTATTCCCAGAGTACAACACAGCCATGATTTACGTTACACAAGAAGATTTAAAAAGCTTCGAAGTGATTACTGGAGATACCGAAGGACTTGTGAATTATGCATTGTCAATTAAAGGAATTCGATTAGCTGCATTAATTATTGACAGAAAAGAACAAATTAAATTATCTTTGCGCTCGATTGGTGATGTTCCATGCAATGAAATATGCAAAACATATTTTAATGGCGGTGGTCATCTCAATGCATCTGGAGGAAATTCACATGATGATCTACAAACGGTTATCAATACATTTAAATCCGCTTTACCGAATTATAAAGAAATATTAACAAAATAAGATAGCAATAAAACTGAAATGAAGAAATCAATTCTATTATTCGCGGCATCAGGACTATTATTAACTGCTTGCCAAAATTTTAAAAAGGCTGAAGGTGGCCTAGAATACAAAATCGCTAAAGATGCTGGTGCTGAAAAAGCTGTATCTGGTGATTTATTGTCGGTAGACATGGTTGTTAAAACAGATAGAGATTCATTATTAAATAGTACTTTTGATGCTGGAATTCCACAAATCGTACAATTATATCCAGATAGTATCATCAAACAAAACCCAGGAGATCCAACAGGTTTATTTAAACTTGTAGGTGAAGGTGATAGTTTGGTATTTAAAATCGATTTAGATTCTGTAGCTGCCAAAACACAACAACCAAAACCAGCATTTGCTGATAAATATATTATCTATACGATTAAAGTTCAAAAACACTTCAAAAAAGGTAAGTTAACTGATCAACAATTAGGTGAGCAAGTTACGAAGTATTTTGAAGCAGAGACTGCAAAATTAAAAGGCGCTGAAGCTGGAAAAGTTGAAGCTTTCTTGAAAAACAACAAATTAGCACCTAAGAAAACTGCTTCTGGTTTACAATATGTTGTTACTAAGGCTGGATCAGGTAAAAATGCGGCTGTTGGTGACACTGTAGTTGTTAACTACATCGGTAGATTGACAAACGATAAAGTATTTGATACTAACCAAGCTGATCTAGCTAAAAAACATAACAAATTTAATCCACAAAGACCTTACGAGCCTTTACGTTTACATTTAGGTGTTGATGGCGTTATTACAGGTTGGACTGAAGCTTTCCAATTATTGAACAAAGGTTCAAAAGCTACTTTGGTTATTCCTTCGGTTTTAGCTTATGGCGAACGTCCTGCTGGAGAAATTCCTCCATATTCACCTTTAATTTTCGATGTGGAAGTTCTTGACATTATCCCTGGAAAAGCACCTGCTGCAGCTCCAACGACAATTCCTGCAACAACGACACCGGCTACGCCTGTAAAGAAATAAGTACAGAAATTATCAAAATGAAAAGCACTTATCGGATCACCGATAAGTGCTTTTTTTTGGGGCGGACCTAAATTTAAAATTTATATTATATTTTCACAAGAATCACCTTTCCTTTATATCCAAATTAGGGTTAATAAAAATTCAAATCGCATGATTTTCTTTAAAAATTTTTAATGTTTTCTTTTGCCTTCCATGATAATTTAAAATCCATGTTTAAGCAGTATCATAGCTATTTTTCATATCCATGTTTACATTTTTTTACGTAAAAATTACTGCCAGAACTGAACAAATTAAATTATCTTTGATCTGAGATGTTTCCTTCCATAGAATAGGAAGACTATTTAAAAGGAACAGAATCTCAATACGACTAAAGTCGTATGACCAGATTATAAAGAATTAATAAAAAATAAGAAAGCAATTAAACTTAAATGAAAAAATCAATTTTACTATTCGCGGCATCAGGGCTTTTATTAACTGCTTGCCAAAACTTTAAAAAGGCCGAGGGTGGCCTAGAATACAAAATCGTGAAGGATGCTGGTGCAGAAAAGGCAGTTGCAGGTGATCTATTGTCGGTAGATATTATTCAAAAATCTGATAGAGATTCTGTCATGTCGAGTACTTACGATGCAGGAGTTCCACAAATCCTACAATTATATCCGGATAGTATCATCAAACAAAACCCAGGAGATCCAACTGGTTTATTCAAATTTGTAGGTGAAGGTGATAGTTTGGTATTTAAGATTAATTTAGATTCTATAACGGCTAAAACAAAGCAACCAAAACCTGATTTTGCTGATAAATACATCATCTATACGATTAAAGTTCAAAAACACTTCAAAAAAGGTAAATTAACAGACCAACAATTAAGTGAGCAGGTTACGAAATATTTTGAGGAACAGACTGCAAAATTAAAAGGGGCTGAAACAGGGAAAGTTGAAGCGTTCTTAAAGAATAATAAATTAGCAACTCAGAAAACTGCTTCCGGTTTACAATATGTAATTACAAAACCAGGATCAGGTAAAAATGCCGCTGTTGGTGATACAGTAGTTGTTAATTACGTTGGGAAATTAGCAAACGATAAAGTATTTGATACCAATCAAGCTGATCTTGCTAAAAAATATAAAAAATTCAATGCACAAAGACCTTATGAACCTCTTCGTCTACATTTAGGTGTAGATGGTGTTATAACAGGCTGGACGGAAGCTTTCCAGTTATTAAACAAAGGCTCAAAAGCAACATTGGTTATCCCTTCTAATTTAGCTTATGGCGAACGTCAGGCTGGAGAGATTCCTCCATATTCGCCGTTAATTTTTGACGTAGAAGTTATTGACATTATTCCTGGAAAAGCTCCTGCAGCTGCTCCAACAACAATTCCTGCAACAAAATTGACACCTGCTACACCAGTAAAAAAATAAGGACATAAATATTTATCAAAAAGGGCTTATTGGTAATTCAATAAGCCCTTTTTCATTGGTCTTCTATTTCCAAATGTTGATAAACCCTTCAATGCGATAAGGATCAATAATTAGCTTGGGCATTACGCAAAATTGGCTTGGTTAAGTCCATAATTATCAGAATTTTATTATCTGTAAAACTTTTAGCAATTTGCTTGAAATCGTGACCTGACAAAGTGTACTTAAACAAATAAAGAAGGAAGTAAGAATAAGTAAGCGTTTGATTTTTATATCAAATAAATGGATGGATGAATGACTACATCTTTTCTAATTGACGGGATAGAAGAGTGCTATAGATCCCATCGTAAAAGGAAGGAATATGCATTATATAGGTGATTTATCTACAATATTCCTAAATACAGGAATATTACCCTGTCCTTAATAATAAAACAGTTAAAATTTTGATCAAATATTTCTCATTTTTAACAAAAAATCAAAAAAAAAGCTGTGTAGTTTTATATTCGTAATAAAACAGCTATATGAGTTTCTAATTTTCAAAGCATTGGCGCTATATCCATCACCGTGATAATGACTAAGTTTCATCAAATTAGGTCGTTTCATCCTAAACATTTATTTTTACCTTCGCTATAACTATAATCCATGTTACTAACAGATACCCATACCCATATATACTATCACACCGAAAACGATTCATTAGCAGAACAAATGCAACGTTGCTTTGATAAAGATATTCATCGCCTTTTTCTTCCAAATGTCAATAGTGCATCGATAGCTGCAGTCATGAAAACTGTTGATGCATACCCAAACAACTGTTTTCCGATGCTCGGTTTACATCCCTGTGATGTAAAAGAAAACTATCAAGAAGAACTAACAAAAATCTATGCGGCACTGCAGCAACACAAAGTATATGCTATCGGAGAAATTGGCCTAGACCTGTATTGGGACAAATCTACTTTGGAGATTCAAAAAGATGCTTTTCGTCAGCAGGTACAATGGGCTAAAGATCTTAATTTACCAATAGATATTCATTGTCGTGAGGCTTTTAACGAATTATTTGAATTATTAGAAGAACTAAAAGATGAAAAGCTTTTTGGGGTACTACATTGTTTTACAGGAAACATTGAACAAGCGCAACATGCTATCGATCTGGGTTTCGCACTGGGTATTGGCGGAGTTGTCACTTTTAAAAAAGCGGGGCTTGACGAAGTCGTTAAACAGATAGGCCTACAACATATTGTACTGGAAACTGATGCGCCTTATCTTGCTCCGATGCCGTTTCGAGGCAAACAAAATGAAAGTAGTTATCTATACTATATAGCACAAAAAATAGCTGACATTAAAGAATTACCAATAGAACAAGTAGCGGCAATAACAACTGAAAACTCAAAAAGAATATTTGGAATCTAACTCACATCATGCATAACATATTTATCATATACACAGGTGGCACCATAGGAATGGTCAAAGACGAAACGGGAACTTTCGTTCCCTTTGACTTTGAATTAATCAAGCGCAATCTTCCAGATCTAAGTCGATTAAATTATAAATTAACCGTACATTCCTTTAATCCCATTATTGATTCTTCCAATATGAAGCCTGAAATATGGATTGAAATGGCACAGATCATTAAGGACAATTACGATGAATATGATGGTTTTGTCATCTTACATGGATCAGATACCATGTCATTTTCGGCTTCGGTTTTAAGCTTTATGCTGGAAGGGTTACAAAAACCCGTCATTTTATCAGGTTCTCAATTACCGATCGGAGAAATTCGCACCGATGCAAGGGAAAATATGATGACTGCCTTAGAAATTGCGTCTACAAAGCATTTTGGGGTCTCCATGATTCAAGAAGTATGTATTCTATTTGACAATAAATTATTTAGAGGTAACCGTTCTTTCAAATATAATTCGGCAAAATTTGAAGCTTTCCGTTCCCCCAATTATCCGGTTCTTGTAGAGGCAGGTATTCATCTCCAATACAATCAAGATGCTTTATTAAACAACAGTGGTAAAGAGTTTATTTTGCATACCAAACTTGACGATCGCGTGGGTGTTCTGAAATTGTTTCCAGGTATAAGTCCTAGTACAATCAGAGCAGTATTAAATTCGGATGTCCGTTCTATTGTTATGGAAACATTTGGCTCCGGAAATACCACTACCGATCAATGGTTTTTAGATTTGCTGAAAGAAGCCATTGATAACGGTAAGAATATTTTAAATATATCACAATGTAAGGTTGGTTCTGTTGAACTGGGGCGTTATGAGACGAGCACTGGACTAAAAGCGATTGGAGTACTCAATGGTTACGATATGACTTTTGAAGCTGCTGTAACAAAGCTCATGTACCTACAGGGTGAATGCGAAGATCAAAAAGATGTTGCCTATTGGATCGAAAAGGATATCAGAGGTGAATTGACTATCAACGATTAATTTTTTCATAAATTGAATTGAATTTGGATAAATTTTACATAGAATAAAATTCCCAGCACTTGAAGAAAATTCGAAAATTGGGTAATTACTTAACTACAATCTTGTGGCATAAAAAAGAGCGAGCAGATCTAAAGATCTGCTCGCTCTTTTTTTTTGCTTTACTTTACAATAGCTGTCTTATCAGGCAGCACATTAGTTTATAGCGGCAAGCACTTCTGATACCACAAAGTTACTTCCTCCTATAAAAATTAAATCTCCGTCCTGATACTGTTTTTTTGCTGCTTCAAAAGCTTTTACGACAGGGCCATATGCATTTCCTTTTAGTCCCAATAGATGTGCTTCAGCTGCAAGTTCTTCTGAAGGCATCGCTCTAGGCATATCAGGGTTACTAAAATAATAGATCGCATCTGTAGGTAACAATGGGAGCATATGTCCTAAATCTTTATCCTTCATAGCTCCTATTACAAAATGCAATTGCCGATAGTTTGTATTGGCTAAATTTTTCAGAACTTCCCTAATTCCATCCTCATTATGTCCAGTATCGCAAATGATAAAAGGTTTTTTGGAAAGTGTCTGCCATCGACCTTGAAGGCCAGTAAAAGACTGTACTTTTCGCAAACCATTTTTTACATCGTCCTGTGACAGATCATAACCTCGTGTCCGCATATGATCAACAATCCGCAAGACACCTAATATATTTTTTGATTGATACGTTCCTTTTAGATCTAATTCGTATTGCTCGATATGACCTTCCTTATCCTTGACTTCAATCTGTAAATGATCTTCATTAATGGCTTTAATTTCTGATTGCAATTTGTCGGATGCAAACTCAAGCGCTGCATTTTCAAGCTTAGCTTTTTCTAGAAATACAGGCGCAGTATCTTTATGATATTCCGATACGACAACAGGAGTATCTTTTTTTATAATACCTGCTTTTTCAGATGCTATAGCTGGAAGCGTATCACCCAACATATTCATATGGTCAAAACCGATATTAGTGATTAAGGATGCCAGTGGCATGATGACATTTGTAGAATCAAGACGACCACCTAAACCAACTTCAATGATGGCAATATCAACGTGCTGTTTTGCAAAGTAATCAAATGCCATAGCCACCGTAACCTCAAAAAATGAGGGTTGAATCTCTTCAATCAGTGCATGCAGATTATTCACAAAATCAATAACAAATTGCTCATCGACCATCTGTCCATTGATACGAATACGTTCCCTAAAATCTAATAAATGTGGTGAAGTATACAGGGCTGTTTTATATCCTACCTCTGCAAAGATAGAAGCCAACATGTGAGAGGATGAACCTTTCCCATTCGTACCGGCAATATGAATAGATTTGAATTTATCTTGTGGATTTCCTAACGCATGAAGTAATGCTAAGGTATTATCTAAATCCTTTTTATAGGCGGATGCCCCGTCACGGGTAAACATAGGTAATCGAGCATATAAATACTCGATTACCTCATTATAATTATGCATTGACAATAAATTTTATCTTAGTTTAAAATTGAATACAATTCTGCCTGTCTGAGAGTCAGGCGCATTTGGCAATTGATTCAATCGAGCTCCACGAACAGCTCTTTCACATTTTTCCAATAAGCTTGGATCCGTGATGGTTGTACCTTTCACTCCGGCACGTGCATAAATGATCACTCCCGATTGGTTTACGCGGAACTCAACAGCTACTTTACCAGCCTGCTGTCCATTATCATCAATCTGAGGTCTCTGCGTAAAACTTCTGTTTTCAATTGAAAGCATCATATTACCGTTTCCAGAACCACCTTCACCATAATTACTGGCTAAAGGATCACCTAATTTACTACCTTGATTGCCAGGTACCGTTCCTGTACCATCACCAGAACCTGTGCCGTTATTCTTTTTGCCTTTATAAAGGGCATTCGAATTTACTGCAGGTTTACTGTCCTTCACTTCTTTTGTTGTTTCAGGCGCAACTGTTTTTACGGGCTTTGAAGCCTTCGTAACAACGGGAGCATCTTCAACATCTTGTGTCACGACTGCTTTGTCAGCGACCTGCTGTGAAGGTGTAGGTGTCGGTATTTCTTCTGGAACGACGCGATCTGGTTTTACATTATTAGCATTGGGATCTACAGAAGGTTCTTCAACACTCATGTAATCATCGCCCATGCCTTCTTCTGCTGTACCATAATTCACAACCATACCGCCCATACCGTATTCATCGGGCATTTTGGTTCCAAAAATGATAAAGAAACTTATCAATACCAAAATCCCCATTATAGCAGTAGAAATCCCTAATGCTTTGGGGAAGTTATTTTCCTCATGTTGAAGATGGTAAGCCATGTATTTATCTCCTATTCTTTAAAATTAGAACTTAAACCTTAAAAAAGGTTTAAAACTCTTTAATCTTTCTTTGGTTCTGTCGCCAAAACAACTTTTATTTTCAAGCGGTTGGCAATATCCATTACTGAAATCACATTCTGAATAGGGACTGAATTATCAACATACATCATGATCGTCAATTCTTCTCCTGTTCTCATTTGCGATTGGATTGCTGCTTCTAGTGCATCATAAGGTACAACTGCCTTTTCAACATGGTAAGCTAAATCCGAGGTAATCGAAACCGTCAATGTTTTTTTGGATACAGACTGCTCTCCAGCACTGGATTTTGGAAGTAATAACTTCACAACCTGCGGATTGGAAACAGCAGATGCCAACAAAAAGAATAACATCAGAAAGAACATGATGTCGTTCAATGCTGAAGTATGTACTTCAGCTGCTGGTTTATTTTTTCTACTTCTTAGATTCATTATTCTAAATTTTAATTGATTAATTAGCTATACGACCCTGCGATTATGCGCCAGGTTCATCTAATAAATCAATAAATTCAACTGCATCTGTCTCCATACGTAAGATCAAACGCTCAACCATCATATTTAGGATATGGTAACCAATATATGCTAAGATACCAACTGTTAAGCCAGATGCCGAAGCTACCATCTTCACATAAAGACCTCCGGATACTGACCCAATATCAATACCACCAGCCATCTCTACTTCATGGAAAATTGTAATTACTCCAAAAATTGTTCCTACGAAACCAAGCATCGGCGCAATACCTGCAATAATACCTAGAATATTAATATTCTTTTCCAATTTAGCAACCTCAAGTTTACCTACATTCTCAATAGCACCTTCAATATCTTTGATTGGACGTCCTACACGTAGTAATCCCTTTTGCAACATACGTCCTAATGCTGAGTGACTCGAACGGCAAACTGCTAAAGCAGCGTCCAATTTACCAGAAAGCACACTTGCTTTTACTTGTGACATTAGTGAAACATCATACTTTGCAGCTTTACGAATAGTCAGGAAACGCTCAAAAAAGATGATCAAACCAATAAACAACAATAATAAAATGGGAACCATAATCCATCCCCCCTTCATCATCATTTGAATTAAGCTCAAATTTTCGTCTCTTACTACAGGTACTGCTTGCTGTGCAGCTTGATTAACGGTGTCCAAAAGATTGCTGTCGCTTTGAATCAATGACATAATAATTTATAATTTTAAAATTGTTTATATTAGACTATTTCGCTATTTTCTCTACCCATGCTCCTGAAAAAGTCTTCGCGACAGTTGCCTGGTCCCGATCTGCTTCTTCTTTTGTCATGTAGGTATCCCAAATCACACGTTTTTTATTTCTTTTAAATTTGCTATCAACTGCCCGCACAGTTTGATATCCTTTTTTACGCAACCTCAGCACTTCCTCTTCTGCCAATTCCATTGTTTTTGGCGTGGCAATAACCAATTGATAATTTGGCTGTGCTACAGGTACTGATTCTTTTAAGACTACCGTTTCCTTTAGTGTTGTTTGAAGTGCTGCTGTATCCACTTTTAGAGAATCAACTGTTGCAGTTGAATCTTGCTTCAGTTGTGTACTATCGATTTTAGGTAGTGTATCCACTGGTGCAGCAACGACGACCGGTGCAGTTGCTTGTTTCTTTCCAAACAATTGATCCTTCAATGACGGATTAAGCAAGAAAGCAACAATAACAGACACCACAATAATGATCGCTGCCGAAATATAATACCAAACTGTATTTGATTTATTACTTCTTTCCTGATAAAATATCGCTGGATCAGTTTCTACTCTTTCGTCAATCGTTTCGGATACAGGTTCATGTATTATCGGCACTACAGGTGTTTCAACTGGTGAAGGTGCTACCACTACCGTTTCAGGTACGATTTCCTCTTCTACTTGCTCTGTATCTGCCGGTTCATCCTCGATAATATCTTCCACGGGTTCCTCTAGTTCAGTCGGAGAAAATGGAATATTTTCTTCCAATTCACGATCGGGAATAACAGTCTCTATTTCTGGAGCAATAACATGTCTGATCGGTTCAAAATTAAAACCTGAGAGATCTAATGGTTTAAAAACTAAACTTGAACCATAGCTCACAATGTGTCCTAAGTCTTCAAGTTTAGCCTGTCCATTTTGGATCAATTGATCCTTTAAATCAGCAACAGCATCCTGCAACACCTGAGTCGCGGCATCAAGATTCAGGTTTTGCTGTTGTTGTATGTAATGAATAAAATTAAAACCGCTTTCGGCTGTCGAATCAAATTCCACATAAGAAATAGGTGGTAAAAACAGGTTGCGCTGCTTATCGAACTGAGCTGCGGAATGCTTTCTTTTGAACACCCCCAAGCCCTTAACGTAAACTTCAGCGTAACGCTTTAATAGATTATTGATGTTTTTACCTAAATTCATTCTTGTTCCTTATTTGCTAACGCAAAGTTATAATCTTCTTGTATTAAAAAGAAAAGTTTATACCACCAATTATATTAAAACCTAAACGTGGGTAGTATTGATAGCGCTCGTACTCTTTTCCAAAGATATTATTAGCCTTTACAAAAACACCCAATTGCTTTTTGATACGGTACTCTGCTCCTGCATTAAAATCTGCAAAAGAAGGGATGGTTACTTTACTTGGATTCTCAGATCTTACTGTTGCACTTGTATACGTATAAGCTAAAGCGGAAGTCTGCCCTTGAGTTGATAATTCAGCATCTACAAAGAATTTATCCGAAATATTGAATCTTGCATTGGCTAAGAAACGGAATTTCGGCAATGACCATGCCTCTTCATTATCTTTCACTTTGTAATCATCGATATTAAGTTTACCGCTTAAATTAACCAATTGTGAAACACGCACATTCATCTCACCCTCTATACCAAAATGAGTTGCTTTACTTGAATATCCATCATAAATGACATCAAATTTGTACGGAACAAAACCGCCTCCTAATTCTTCTCTACTATTCACATACAAAGGAAGTCCTTCGATCTGCTTGTAAAATGCTTTTACTTTATAGCCAAAATTTGCTCCTGCATTACCCTTTAATCCTGCATATACATTTAGTTTTTCAAGAGTATTGCGTACATCAATATTGCTATTTAAGTAAGGATTTTCTTTTGCAAAACCACGTAATGATCCTTGTTTAACACCTCCATTTGCACCTGCAAATAAGTATACATACTGCGGTACAACTGCAAAATCAGCTTCCACTGTTGGAAAAACATTAAAACGGCTGGTATCTCCAAACTCAGAAACGAGATTGGCACCCAAAGTAACATTATAATTATCACCTTTAAATTTAATGTATGGATTGATCGATGCTACATGATTTTTTGTTGCCACCTTAACATCTTCAACTGAGTTAAAGCTAGCACTTAGATTAGCCCCCACATTAAATGTATTGACTTTTTTATTCACATAACCGGATATGGCGAATGAATTTTCTTTAGCATCATATTTATCTTTAAAAAGATAAGCATCTGCTTTCGCAGAATAGCTTACCGCCCCGGCCTTATCCACATCTGCATTACTTGTCAGTTCACCGTTGAAATAGATATCATTAAAAGCTTGTGCCTCTGGCGTTGTATTGATTAAATTAGAACTGTTATCAAACACCTGTCCGTAGAAGTTTGTCGAATAACGATTATATCCTAAAGTTCCATTTACTGTAAAAGGTTCGTAAACACGACGGCCAAAAATACCGACATCCTGTGTAGCGAACTTCTGACCTTCAATACTGCCTTTTTGGTTTAAGTGCTTGGCAAATAATCCGAATCGTGTATTTTCAAATTTATCGACGGCCAAATATGCTTCTCCTAAGATGGTATTGTAGTTTCCTACACCAAATTTAACATAGTTACTTGTTTGATCAGCAAGTTGTGAGAAAGGCAATTCTTTCACATTTAACTCACGCAATCCAGTATTGATATCGAGTTTCTTATCTGAAATATTATTATAGCTCAACTTAGGCTGATACTCCCTTTTATTGGTCATATCAGGACTACGACGGATTTTTACCGCATCTGCAAGAATAGGTTTATAATCACGTACGACATCAAAAGAATCAATTGTCACTGGTGTAGCAGGATCAACTTTTTTTGGTGTTTCTTGTGCAAAGGAGTGCATTCCAGCTCCCAATAACAAGGTTGCTAATGTATATTTCTTCACTGTTGTATTGTGCAACTTCTTCATTATTTCCTATTTCTTTTTGTTCAATTTTTCTAGACGAGCTTTTGCTGTTGGCAAAATATCATCCTTACCGTCATAATTCTCAATCACACTTTCTAAAGTAGATTTCGCCTGGAAGTTATCTCCTTTTCCTACGTAAGCATCTGCCATTAGGATAAAACTTTTTGCAACCCAGTAATCATAAGATGAAAACGAATCTGAAACATCAAAAGCAGACTTAATAGCGGCTTCGTATTCTTTATTTTCATACTGCATCAAGGCAACATTATAACGTGCTTCAGCACCAATAACTGTACGGCTCTTCAATGCCGCTAAATTAAATTCCTTCAGCGCTTCTGCACGCTTACTTTGTTTCAAATATGCTTTACCAGCATAAAGTGATGCATTTGCGATCTCTTCCTCAGATGATTTTTCGTAATTTCTTACTGCATTGGAATAATTCAGCGTTTCTTTATAGTCACCGATCTCGAAATAGCTGACCATTAAATTGTTGATCGCATAGCTGTAATTAGATTTATACTCAGAAGTCAATTCTAATTTTTTCAACAGTTGTGTTGCTTCATTATATTTCTTCTGTTTCAAATATAAGCGTGATACACTCACCAAAGTACGTTCTGTATAAGCGCTTGTCCAGTCATTCAAGATAATGTTATAGTCATGTAAGGCCTCATCGGTATGACCTAAAGCAGCATTACTTTCAGCACGGATAAAACGCGCATATTTCTCTTGAATAGGCTTAGGGAATTTATCAAAATAAGCATTCACGGCTTCAACTGCACCTTGGAAGTTTGATCTTGAGAATAATGTTGTTGCTGTAGAAAATGTACGGCTATCCTGCTCAGATGTTGTTAAATTTCCAATATTGGTACCAGTAGCATATTTGATATAACCAGTAGCATCACTATTGTCTAAATAGATATTTTCAATAGATCGCATTGCTTGCTTAGCTTCATCCGTTGTTGCATATTGGTCCACTACGCGTTGGAAAGTCTTTAAAGCAGCTTCGTTATTATCTTGATTATATTGTACTAAACCGATTGTTACCAAAGCACGAGGCACATAACTACTACGTGGATATTTCTCCACCATCGTTTGCAGACCTGAAATAGCTTGGTCGGACTGTCCCATTAAGAAATAAGTGTATGGGATCTCAAAAGAAACGTCATCGGCATAATTTGATGTCGGATATTTAGCAATTACAGACTTCAGCGTGGCAATTTTACCTTCATTATTTCCTTGTAGACCCTGAATGATACCGCGTTGGAATAATGCGTAATCTTGACTAGCGGCTTTTCCATTAATCAATCGATCATACTGCTCCATTGCTTTACCGTAGTTCTTTGCTGAGAAATAGGAGTCCCCTAAACGAGCAATAGCATCGTTACGGGTATTCAACTCGATTCCTTTTGAACCACCTGTCGCTAAAAAGCGTTCAAAATAATTTGCAGATGTATTGTAGTTTCCATTTCTAAATGCAGCATATGCTAAAGCATAATTGGCATAATTGTAAACATCAGTTTTTGCTGCTGCCGGTAAACGTAAGAATTTATTAAAATTGGTTACGGCTTCTCCATATTTACGAACTTCATACATCGCCTCTGCTTTCCAGTAGGTAGCTAACGCATAGATTTCTTCATCATAACGATTTGCTTCAGAACGCATGAATAATGAAATTGCATTTTCAAATGCACGTTCGTTATAATACTCTAAACCTCTATAGTAAGTTACTTTTTGATAAGCTACATTTGCTTCTCTACCTCTTTTCTGAATGGTCTCTAAGATATCAACAGCTTCGCGGTAGTTCTTTGTACTCAATAAAACTTCAGCTAATAAAGTTTTCGCTTCTTCCTGACGTTTTGATTTTGGATAAGTTTTAAGATATTCCTGTGTAGAAGCTAATGCTACTTGATGGAATTCCAATTCATAAGAAAGCTTAGCATAGTTAAATAATCCTTCTTCTTGCAGATCTTTATCAAAATCTAATTTTGAGGCTTTGAAGAATGCGTTACGTGCTGCTTGCTTATTTCCTTTTTTCAAGAATGAATCTCCCAATGTAATCATCGCACTTTGATAATATGCATCAGGTTCTGTCATTTTTTCCAATTCTGTTATTGCCTTATCATAATCTTTTAATTTGTAAGCGATATAACCGATTTGGTAGCTATCTTGATTATTCTGTGTTTTTCCTTGATCTTGTGCTTGGAACTTATCGTAGTAACTTTTGGATGATTTTAAATCTCCTTTGATAAAGTAGGTCGCAGCCACAATACGGAACAATTCGGTTTCATTCTCCTGTTTCGTACGTTGCATGATAGGCAAAGCATAATCCAAAACGTCATCGTAACGTTTGTCCAAGAAATACAAAGCTGTAATGTAATAAGGATAACTTGTTTCAAATGTTTTTGAACCATTCAAACGTTCAAACTCATTTAATGCAGTTTTATACTCCGCATCTAAATAACATAAATAAGCGTAGTAATATATTGATGCTTCCTGGTATTCAGACTTTTGATCTTTTAATGTTTCAAAAAGTGGTTTAGCAGCAGTATAATTCTTTGTTGTAAAGTAAGAATATCCTAATTTAAAACGATATTCTAAACTTTCATTACCTGCCAGATTTTTACTATCAATTTTGGTAAACCATTCAATAGCTTTTACATAATCTTTCTTAGCATAGTAAGATTTTCCAATTTGAAAATATGCTGCTTTTGCGTTAGCACTACTTGGATAGTCTTTGATATATTTCAAAAACTGTGCTTCGGCATCTGTTTCCCCCAATTCTAAAGCGCATACAGCTTGATAATAGCGTACATTTTCTTTCAACAGCGTTAATTCTTCTGTTTCATCCAATTGCAAAGAGGATTTTGTCCGTAACGCTTCTACACGATTAAATTGTTCTGAAGCAGATGTAAATTTGCCTCTTTCAAACAACTCCATCCCGGACTTGTATGCTTTGTTGATTTGTTGCCATTCTGTTTGCTGTGCTAAAGCTGGTGTCGCCATCAAACTTAGCGCAAACCCTACCTGGTAAATCTTTTTATACATAATATGTAAAATATTTTATATGTTTTTATTTTGTATTGCAAGTACTTAGCTCAAAAAAGCGAAGTAAAATTCATAGTAATATTCAAAGTACTAAATTAAGCCTAAAATAAGGAGTTTTCCTCAAAAGTTATTCACAATTGTTAACATTATCCAAAGTATAACGTATTTAATACAAAAAAAATATGCCTGATTTAAAAATAAAAAATCAGGCATATTGATCTATATTGACAATTAATGCTATCCGCGCTGTCCTGCCAATAGGTAAAGTACAGCCATACGTACTGCTACGCCATTTTCTACTTGATCTAAAATAATAGAGTGCGCGCTATCTGCAACGTCCGAAGTAATCTCTACCCCTCTATTAATAGGTCCTGGATGCATAATTGTTATTTCTTTATCCAATGAATCCAACAGCGTTTTATTCAACCCATACAACATGGTATATTCTCTTAGGGATGGAAAGTAAGCGATATCTTGTCTTTCCAGCTGGATGCGTAACATATTGGCTACGTCACACCAGTTCAAAGCTTTCATCAAGTCATGCTCCACTTTTACTCCTAATGAAGTAATGTATTTAGGAATCAATGTTGTTGGTCCGCACACCATCACTTCAGCTCCCTGTTTTTGTAAACATAGAATATTGGATAGTGCTACACGTGAATGAGTGATATCACCTATTATGGCAACTTTACGTCCTGCGACATCTCCAAAGCGCTCACGAATCGAGAAAGAATCTAACAAAGCTTGAGTCGGGTGTTCATGTGCTCCGTCGCCGGCATTAACAATTTGTGCGTTAACATGCTTACTTAAAAACACACCTGCTCCAGCATAAGGATGACGCATAACAATCATATCAACCTTCATCGCTAAGATATTATTGACGGTATCGATCAATGTCTCACCTTTACTTACAGAAGAAGAAGAGGCCGCAAAATTAACGATATCTGCAGAGAGTCTTTTTTCAGCTAGCTCAAATGATAAACGTGTACGTGTAGAATTTTCAAAGAAGACATTTGCGATTGTAATATCACGAAGTGAAGGAACTTTTTTAATCGGTCTGTTTAAAACTTCTTTAAAGTTACTCGCTGTATTTAAAATTAATTGAATATCAGATTCATTTAAATCTTTTATTCCTAACAAATGACGTGTACTTAATTGTTCAGCTGTTGATGACATTTTTAATGTATTCAGATTTTCTTTATTCTATTTCTTTTCTGTTACCAAGATGATACTATCTTGATTATCCAACTCTTTCCAGTTCACAATCACTTTCTGAGAATCAATAGAATCCACTTGGATTCCAATGTAATCGGGCTGGATCGGAATCTGTCTCGAAAAACGGCGATCAACCAGAACCAATAGTTCGATACGTTCAGCGCGACCAAATGCTTGGATTGCATCCATTGCAGAACGAATGGTTCGACCAGTCCAAAGGACGTCATCCATTAAAATGACTTTCTTACCTTCTACAATAAAATTAATGTTTGTGCTGTTAGCTAAAATGGGACCATCGTTTCCTTTTCTACGAAAATCATCACGATAAAATGTAATATCCAAATCACCACTTAAAATTGAAATACCTAACATCTTCTCTAATTCCTTGACAATGCATTTGGCTAAGAAAGTTCCGCGAGGCTGTATACCAATAATAACTGTATTTGAAAAATCTCCATGATTCTCAATCAATTGACGACAAAGTCTTTGAATGGTAATCTGAAATTTTGGTCCATCTAATAAAATCGACTGTTTCATTAAGGGAATGTTTAAGCAAACGTACCACTTTTTTTGAAAAAATCCGAATAAAAGATGAATTTAATATCTCCAACGTCCTCTAATCTTTATTCAATCGGAGATGCTTTCTTTTTATTGATTAACCAATATACGGGAAGTCCCAAAATAATAAGAATAAATCCTGGCCAGGTATACTGTGGTTTATACAGGATGAGCAAAATGCAGAAAGTGGCGCCAATAACAAGATAAATAACCGGAACAATGGGATAACCCGCAGTTTTATAAGGGCGCTCCAATGTTGGTGCTTTAAATCTTAACCAAATAACGGCAAACACCGTGATCATGTAGAAAAGCACAATAACAAAAGATATCATATCGAGCAAATCGCCATACTGACCACTTAAACATAGTAAGGATGCCCATATACCTTGCAACCATAAAGAGCGCTCGGGAACTTCATACTTATTATTGGGGATTGCTTGTTTCAAGAACAGTCCATCTTTAGCCATACGCTGAAATACTCTAGCGCCAGATAACACAATACCGTTGACACAACCAAATGTGGATATCATGACTAAAATGGCCATAATTATCGTACCTGTTTCCCCTAAAATTTTATGTGCTGTTGCTACTGCAACCCGATCATTGACTGCAAATGCAATTTCATCTCTACTTAAAGCAGCAAGATAAACATAGTTACATAGCAGATACAACACCATAACTAAAGAAGTTCCAATCACCATTGCACGTACGACGTTGCGTTTTGGATTTTCAATTTCTCCCGCTATAAACGTTACATTTTCCCAGGCTACACTGCTAAAAACCGATCCAACCATTGCCGCCGCTATACCTCCTAAAAGGATACCACCACTGATATCTGTCCAACCAAGGCCTTTTAAATTTTGATAGGAACTTAAACCATAACTTAGATTTTCTGAAAAATGATTCTCCTTAATCATAAATATACCACCTATGATCAACAGAATTAATGCAATTATTTTTGATGATGTAAAAAAAGACTGAATCATTTTACCACTTCGCACTCCCTTCGTATTAATAAAGGTGAGGACTAAAATAATGAACATGGCTAATACCTGAATCCAGGTGATCTTAAATGATCCATTTTCATATAAGGGAGGGGCATTATTAAGTTCAGGAATGAGATAGGCTGTAAATTTACCGAATGCCACAGCGACCGCAGCAATAGTTCCTGTCTGAATGACGGTAAAGAGACTCCAACCATATAGGAAGCCGGTCATTTTCCCAAAAACTTCCGTTAAGTAGGTATACTGCCCTCCTGCTTTTGGGAATAAAGCTGATAACTCACCGTAACAGATTGCGGCAGATACAGTCATTATTGCAGTAATAATCCAAACAATAATCACCCACCATCCGGACCCCAATTGCCGCATCATGTCCGATGAAACAATAAAAATACCGCTTCCAATCATTGATCCCATTACAATCATAATGGCATCCCAAAGTTTGAGTTGTCGATTCATATATTTTAGGTTGGTTACCTGACAACAAACTTACAAATATTCCTGAAAAACAACAGGTTGTCAAAAAATAAAAAATGCCTTCATTTCTAACTAAAATAGAAATGAAGGCGTAACAGTTTTGCGTATATTTAAACGCTTTATTCAAGTGAATTTTAAATCCTATCCAAAAAACTTAGATGGATCAAAACCATGTTCTTTCAAAACATCGTCGGGCACACCTGTCCACACTCCTGGTGTGTTTCCTTTAAAACCGATAGCCTTTACACCGATTTCACTGGTATAAAATCCAGAAGACGTTAGGTTACGCATCAGCGAGAAAAAAGCAACTCCTTGTTGCATTTCAGGTCTTGCTAATTCGGGATATGCGATATCATCTACAATCGCCAATTGCTCCTGTTGTTTACAGTTTACAAAAGCTTGTCCATATCTCTTTTGACTGTGTACATCCAGCCATTTCAATCCCCCGCGCATTGGAATTTTATTATCTGGTAAATCTTTCACGATGAACTCGATAAAATCTGGTACACCAGCATCCGTAGCACTTCCTGAAGATGCATCCTTCGGTATGATGATATCTGCTAAAACAGTTATTGTTGCAAATTCATGTTCATTAAAGAATTTTTCTTCTTGTAATGCTTTAGTACGTTCATATTCAAAATCCTGAATTCCGGGAATTCTGTCTGCTGCATCTGCAACAGCAGTTTTACTATTATCGGATTTACAGGAGCCTGCCAATAGACCAGTCCCAGCAGCGATAAGCCCTAATGCTTTTAGTGATTCTCTTCTATTCATGAGTTCTAGCTATTTAAATTTTTCTTTTCCTGTAAAATATATTCTGCTGTACGCATTGACAGAGCCAGTATAGTCCAAGTCAAATTTTTATCACCTTGTTGTACAAATGGCCCGGCATCTACAACAAACAGATTTTTACAATCATGCGCTTGCCCCCATTTGTTCAGAGCTGAAGTTTTAGGATCATTTCCCATACGTGTGGTACCACCTTCGTGGATAATTTTTCCTGGTGCTTCTAAACCATATAAGGTATCCGCTCCCGGAATCTTTGAGGTTATCACAGCTCCCATTTCGTGCATAACTGACTGAAATGTTTCTTGCATATGCTTTGCCTGTGCAATCTCCTCGTTTGCCCATTTATAATGGAAGCGCAATACAGGTATTCCAAATTTATCGACTTTATTGGGATCTATTTCACAATAATTATCTATTCTGGCTAATGCCGTTCCTCTTCCTGCCATACCTACATTAGCGCCGTAAAAACTGTTATAATCCTGTTTTAAAGATTCTCCATATCCACCCAATGGCTTTTGCTTACCATCAGGACCTTTTGCATTGTTATTTACATTGGGTACCCAGTTTAAAAAACCATAAGAAGGCATGTGTAAACCTCCCCCATACTCAATATGATAGCCACGAGGAAAATTAAGCTTCTTATTATCTTCCCACCATGGTGAGTAGATATGTACGCTTCCAACCCCATCTTCATTATAGCGTTTACGGTCTAACAATTGTGGTAAAAAACCGGAGAGACTTGCTCCCGTTGAATCATGAAGATATTTTCCCACAACACCACTGCTGTTCCCTACACCTCCTGGATGTGCTTTAGATTTCGAGTTAAGCATAATACGTGCACTCTCACATGCACTAGCTCCTAATATGACAGTCTTTCCTTTCACTGCGTATTCCTGCAAATCTTTGGTATCAACATATGAAACCCCGATAGCAATCCCTTCATCATTGGTCAATACTTCACGAACCATTGCATTATCGATTACTTTTAGATTTCCGGTCTTTATTGCTGGTATCACTAAACAGGAAGATGACGAAAAATCGCCATATACTTTACAGGCACGTCCACACTGACCACAATAAAAACATGTACCTCTACCTTTTATTTCTTTGGATACTTCTGTTAATACTGCTCCACGTCCTGGAATAACAGGTACCCCAGCTTTCTTTGCGCCCTTGGCTATATATAGTTCATTTAACCGTGGCTTTGGTGGTTTCATAAAGATTCCATCAGGTTCGTTATGAATGCCTTCTACAGTTCCATAAACACCGATCATGCGATCTACACGGTCGTAAAAAGGTTTAACTTCATCATAGGTAATTGGCCATGCATCAGTAACACCATCTTTAGGTTTGAAATCATCGGGCCCCATGCGCAATGATATTCTGCCCCAGTGGTTGGTACGACCGCCTAACATACGGGCACGAAACCATTCAAATTCAGTACCTCCTACTTTACTATAAGGCTCTCCTTCAAGTTGCCATCCTCCGTATGCGGCATCAAAGTCGCCAAAAGGACGGGTCGTCGAGGCACCGCGTCGGGGAGATTCCCAAGGCCAGCGTAGCTGTTGAGAATCTTTTGCCGGGTCATAAAAAGGACCAGCTTCCAACATCAGCACTTTAAGGCCTGCATTGGCAAGTATATAACCCGCCATACCACCACCGGCTCCCGAACCGACGACAATAGCATCATAGACTTCTGTACTTTCCTTTATTTGATAATTTACCATAATCAATTTTTAATTTTCTTAGAAGCCGTTTATCTTACGATTGAAAAAAATAAAACAACATGCACTTCAAATCTGTTTGGTTATAATTAATTGTATAGATGAAAGGACAAATTAGGTAAAATTACTCAAAATCACAAAACCGTTTTATCGTTTTAGCGCTTTGTAAACAAGCCTTTACAATTACCCTCCCATCATCCCCTTTTTATAACCATAAACCATATCAAGACTAAAATAAAGTTAGTATAAAGGTGCAGTTAAGAAAATGAGTTTTTTAAATGTCAGTATTAATGCTTGTTCATTCAAATATTTTTAATGTTATAAAAAAATACCTCCATGGTTGATCACTTTTTCTAGTAGCTGTCTGCTAACAAAAATAATAGACAAAAAAGAGGGGCTTACAAAACTGCAAGCCCCTCTTTTTTGTCTATTAATCTACTATATTCCAAACTGCTTTTTATAATTTTCTTCAAGCTGTTGTATTTCTTGTAGTAATTTCGTCTCTTTTGTCTGAGATAAAATACTCTTATAAACACCCAGTGTTCTTAAAGCAGTTTCAATATTTGAATATTCCAATTCTGGTTTTGTCTGCGCAATAGCATTATAATAAGACATATTTTGAGTTAAGAACTGCAAATTACGCTTAACAATGTCGTTTGCTTTTTGAGTTTCACCGACACTGTATAAAACATTAATGATCGGTGTATAGTTTAAAACATCGCGCATCAAGAAAACACGTTTCGGCATTTTGTCGTACACTAACAAAGCTATTTCTTTCGCTTCTTTCTCTTTTCCTTGTTCCAAGAGCTGTGTTGCAGTACTTCCCGTTATTGAGTTGACAATTAAACCAATCATACGGTACGATTCTGGATCCAAGTAAGGTGATGTTGCCATATTTCCCCAAGCATACTTCTTGGTAATATCAGTATAAGCGGCTTCAGTATTGACAAGCGCTCCTGCATTTTCTTTTGCAACCTGAATAGGCATTAAACGATATGCAAAACCTTCCTGCACTAGGTACTTGTCTAGACCTAAGTAATTATCATTTGGAACTGTAGCTGCAAAGTAAATAGGTCTTTTCCAATTGTTATCAGCTAAAATAGATAAGATAGACAGTTCGGCTCTGGTCACATAATTCTTATTATAAGTCCATGCTAAAGTATCTGGAATCGTATTTTCCCATTCTTTTGGTACTGTTTTATTTTGGATAACCGCATTTCTATCTACCGCTAAAGCTAGATTTTTAGTTGGCAAGAAGTTCTCAAATTCACCAGAATTCAGCTGTGCTTTATTTTTAGCATCATCCGAAAGCATAAACTGTAAAACTAAATTCAAATCAGCATGTCCTGGAATTTGAACATCTTGGAAGTACATCACATCACGCACTCCTTTTTTAAACTTCTCTTTATCAATATTGATCGGTAACGCATCGGCATCATTTGCCTTTTTCTGCATTTGAGCCATATACCAATCTGCACTTAATAAGCTTAAGTTTACCACACGTACATCTGTGCGGATACCTTCCACTTCCTGTGCATACCACAATGGATAAGTGTCGTTATCCCCGTAAGTGAATAAAATAGCGTTAGGAGCACAAGATTCTAAATAATCTTTTGCCAGATCACGTGCCGTTAATTTATGTGAACGATCGTGATCATCCCAGTTTTCTTTTGCTAATAAAACAGGTGCTGCAAGTAAACAAACCACTGTCGTAAGTCCTGCCGCTGTTTTAGGATTCATTTTCTTACCTAAGAAATCTGCTATCGCAAAGACTCCTAGTCCAATCCATATGGCAAATGCATAGAACGATCCAGCATAAGCATAGTCACGTTCACGTGGTTGTAAAGGACTTTGATTTAAATAAAGAACAATAGCTAAGCCTGTAAAGAAAAATAACAATCCAACAACACCAGCATCTTTTTGTCTTTTACCGAAGTGCCAGAAAGCACCTATCAATCCTATAATTAGCGGTAAGAAGAAATACTTATTATTTGATGGATCGGTATTTAAAGAATCAGGAAGGGCATCTTGTCCACCGACCAACATTTGATCGATCGGTTTAATACCAGAGATCCAGTTTCCTTCTGTAAAAGTACCGTGTCCTTGCTGATCATTTTGACGACCTGCAAAATTCCAAAGGAAATAACGACCGTACATATGACCTATCTGATAATTAAAGAAGAATTTTAAGTTATCACCAAATGTTGGAGACTGTCCTTCACCTAATCTTAAATAGTCCTGATAATAGCCAGGATGACCATCTCTATTACTATACACACGAGGGAATAAAACTTCTTTATCGTATTGGTAAGTAGATCCTGTCTGGATTTTTGTATACTTATCTTTATCTTTTCTGTAAGAATAGGTAGGTTCTACTCCTGTAACTTTAGAATCAAAGTTAGGACCTTTAAACAAAGGCTCACTTGCATATTGCTCACGTCCCAAATAACTTAAGAAAGTAAAGGCATTTTCTGGATCACTATTATTTAACGTTGGATTTGCTTTTGCACGGATCATAATCATGGCAAATGAGCTGTATCCGAAAATGATAAAAGAAGCACTGATCATTACAATATTTAAGATCGGTTTTACTTTTTTGATCGAATACCAAATACCATAAGCTAATAATGCCACCAATAACACAACAAAAAATGTGAATCCTGATCCAAATCCCAATCCTAATGTATTGACGAAGAATAAATCAAAATAAGCGGCGAATTTAACCGAGTATTGAATGATACCCCATAAGATCACCGCTAAAACCACTACCCCTAAAAGAAATGACTGGATAGCTCCTTTGCTTGTAATTGTCTTTGCTCTCTTAAAGTAAATAACAACTGCAATAGCAGGGATAACAAGTAAGTTTAATAAGTGAACGCCTATGGAAAGTCCCATTACGTAAGCGATAAAAATCAACCAACGGTCAGCACCAGGTTCATCTGCATGATTTTCCCATTTTAGAATACCCCAAAATACGACAGCTGTACATAAAGAAGACATGGCATATACTTCGGATTCTACTGCTGAGAACCAGAATGTATCTGAGAATGCATATGCTAAAGCTCCTACCAATCCTGATCCGAAGATCTTGATCAAATCTGCACTTGAATATGTTCCATCTACAGATTTTGTGACCACTTTTCGAGCTAATGCTGTAATGGTCCAGAATAAAAACAAAATGGTAATACCACTACATACTCCAGATCCCACATTCATCCAAAAAGCAATTCTTGTAACATCTCCCCCTGCAAGGTTCGAGAATATATTTTGAATCATCAAAAATAACGGAGCACCTGGTTGGTGAACCACCTGCATTTTATATGCTGAGGCGATAAACTCACCGCAGTCCCACCAACTCGTTGACCTTTCTGCGGTTAACATATAAGTGACGGTAGCAATAATTGCGCAGGCCCACCCTAAAACATTGTTAATTTTAGTATAGTTCATATAATTATACTGTATAAAGATTATAATACGTTCCGAAAATAAGGATATTTAATAAGAAACGAATAAATTATATTTTTTTATACGCTTAAACTCAAATTTGTTACTGCCAGATAAGCTCTAGACTAGGCCAAGAACTGGTCTTTCAGAATAAATTAAAAAATTATTAGCCTGAGAATCAATTAAAAGGCATTTACCGTTCATTTTTTATTTGCAGAAATGAAAAAGCGCCGTATATTTGCATCATCAAAAGTGACCAACACGCTTCCATAGTGTTACGCTTTTGAGAATGTTTGCCCGATAGTATAAGGGTAGTACGACAGTTTTTGGTACTGTTTGTCTTGGTTCGAATCCAGGTCGGGCAACATTAAAAAAGGCTTACTTCGGTAAGCCTTTTTTGTTTTAATACATTTTCAAAAATACTTTCATGATGTATTGATCCAATCCTGTCTAAATGGAGTATATCCATAATATATACTACATTAAAAAGATAGTTCTCAATAAATATTTCCACCAGTAGTAAATATGATACCTGTTAGTGGATACTATTCAAAAGAAGTTATCATACACTATACACCTTGGGATAAGATTTTGACATTCTACAGCTGTTTAACATTAAAAATATCGTGGGTAGTGCTCGAATTATTATAATAACAAAATAATGCAATCTGCTTGACTTTTACTTTTTCCTGCTCATAATGAGGCATTATTTAAATTTTTACATTTTTTTTTGATTGAAATTTTGAAATTAAAAACATTTATCTAACTTTGCACCATCGAAAGGATAAAGGTTGACATGTCAATCGAATCTATAAGATAGATTGCTCGATAGTATAAGGGTAGTACGACAGTTTTTGGTACTGTTTGTCTTGGTTCGAATCCAGGTCGAGCAACTTTAAAAAGAAAAAAATGGATTGTTATAAAAACAATCCTTTTTTTTTAAGTCATTAGAAAGTAATTGGCAACATACAAACAGAAAATTCTATTCTAATCCACTATATCAAAAATAAAAAACCATGCCTTTGCAATTCAACACGGTTAAGTTATTCGCCGGTTCTGGCACTACAGAATTAGCAGAAAAAATCGCTACCTCCTACGGGAAACCTCTTGGAGATAAAACGTTATCTCGTTTTAGCGATGGAGAAATCCAACCTTTTTACAATGAATCAGTTCGTGGAAGCGATGTATTTATTGTTCAATCAACAAATCAACCAACAGACAATTTATTTGAATTATTGTTGATGATTGATGCAGCAAAGCGTGCTTCAGCCCATTACATTACTGCTGTAGTTCCTTATTTCGGTTTTGCACGTCAGGATCGTAAAGACAAACCACGCGTAGCCATTGGTGCTAAAATGATTGCTAATTTAATTACCGCAGCAGGTGCACACCGCATCATGACAATGGATCTACATGCGGCGCAAATCCAAGGTTTCTTCGATATTCCTGTTGATCACTTAGACGGTTCGATTATCTTTGTTCCTTACATCAAATCATTAAACCTTCCTAACTTAACGATTGCATCTCCAGACATGGGTGGTTCTTACCGCGCACGTACATTTGCAAAATTCTTCAATGCAGAAGTAATCATCTGCGACAAACGTCGTAAACGTGCCAACGAAATTGAATCAATGTCTATCATTGGTGATGTTACTGGTCAAGACGTTGTTTTGATTGACGATATCTGTGATACTGCAGGTACTTTATCAAAAGCAGCAGCTTTGATCATGGAAAGTGGCGCTAAATCTGTAAGAGCAGTATGTACACATGCTGTACTATCAGGTAAAGCTTACGAAACAATTGAAAACTCTGTATTATCTGAAATGATTGTTACCGATACCATTCAATTGGATCCAGAAAAAATGAAACAGTCGACTAAAATTAGAGTGTTATCTACTGCAGAATTATTTGGAAAAGCAATTAAGAATGTTAACCAACACGGTTCTATCTCTGATTTATTCGAAGTTGAATAAGTTAACCACTTAGAATTCAAAACATATAAAAACCTTTCTCTTTATGGAGGAAGGTTTTTTTTGTTATAATATTAGCAATTACAGTAACATTATAACAAAAAAAACATATCTTTGCACCTTAAAATTTAATCAAATTAAAGATGAAATCAATTGCTATTAGCGGTTCTGTAAGACAGAGCGTAGGGAAAAGAGATGCGAAAGAATTGCGTTACGAAGGTAATATTCCTGCAGTTCTATATGGTGGTTCTACACAAACTCACCTTTCTGTATCCGCAGCTGATTTGAAAGCAGTACTTTACACTCCAGAGGTTATCTTCATTGAATTAAACCTTGATGGAAAAACTGTAAAGGCTATCGTTCAAGACGCTCAATTCCACCCATTAACTGACTTAGTTACTCACGTTGACTTTTTAGAGTTGAATGATGAGAAAGAAGTTACTTTAAATATCCCTGTAACATTAACTGGTACTTCTCCAGGTGTTAAATTAGGAGGTAAATTAGTTCAAAAATTACGTAAATTACGTGTTAAAGCTTTACCTGGAAACTTACCTCAAGAAATTGCAGTTCCTATGGAATCTTTAGAAGTTGGTAAATCATTCCGCGTAGCTCAAGTAGTTTTAGAAAACGCTAAAGTTTTAAACAACTCTGACGATACGATCGTATCTGTTATCATGTCACGTGCTTTACGTCAAGCAGAAACAGAAGCTGCGAAAGCAACTAAAGGTGGTAAAAAATAATCTTTCGGGATTTATTAAACAGCTTATTAAAAGGCATCGAATTATCGATGCCTTTTTTTGTTAAGAAAAGTTTAGGGAATTAATTCTTAACACCATCTTAACATTGAATTTATCACGAATTAACAGTGTATCATTACTTTTGAGATCATCTTCAGGTCTCGACTTGTTTTATAAAAGTAATGAAAAAACACATTTTTGGATATCCTCAGATATTCCTGTTCTCCATCCTTATTTTGATTCAAAGTTGTGCTGATTCCGATCATGCGATCAAAATGAAAGGTTCAGACACCGAAGTGAACTTAGCTGTTAATCTTGCAGAAGAGTTCTCTAAGGAAAACGCTGATTTCAGTATAGCTATCTCCGGCGGAGGTTCAGGTCTAGGTATCACTGCTCTTCTCAATGGGCAGGCTGATATTGCAAATTCTTCACGTCCACTTACAGAGGACGAGATTGATCTCTTCAAAGAAAAAAATATTCCTTTAAGAACAGTTGTGTTTGCGGAAGATGCTACGGCATTTGTGGTGAATAAAGACAATCCTATTGACTCCATCAACCTAAAAGATCTAGCAGAAATTTTAGATGGTACACAGGATTCCTGGTCTAAATTGTCAAATAGCAATTTACCGATCACCATTTACGGTAGACAGAGTAGTTCTGGAACTTATTCTTTTGTCAAGAAAAAATTAAAAATCAAATTCAGTCAAGCAGCGAAGGAGATGACTGGTAATTCGCAGATTTTAGAAAGTGTAAAACTGGATAAATCTGGTATTGGGTATGTTGGTGCAGGTTATATCTCTCAAAACACCAATGTTCAGCAAGGAATAAAAGTTTTAAAAATCATTGATAAAACGAACACAGCTGTATCGCCATTAGACCAAGAGGCCATCCGTCAAAATCGATACTACTTCCAGCGTCCGTTATTCCAATTTATTCCGGAATCATCATGGGAAAAAGTAGAACCGTTCATTTCATTTGAAAAAAATACGAAAGGAAAAGCTTTAATCGAATCGTCGGGGTATTACGTTATTCATTAATAAAGGTTATGAAGTATAAAAATAGAATTTTAATTGATCGTGTCGCCCAGCACACTTTCAAATTGACAGGATATCTTGTGTTGGCACTTTTAGGTGGTATCTTCGGAATGTTACTCTACAATGCTATTTCTTTCTTTTTAGAAGTAAAACCATTGGATTTCCTAACAGGACGTGAATGGAACCCTACAGCTGCAATTCCTACCTATGGTATTTTACCATTGATCGTGAGTACAACAATTGTTGCATTTGGTGCTATGGTAATTGCGATCCCTTTGGGAATTGGTACAGCAGCTTACATTTCGGAATATGCAAGTCCTAAAGTTAAAAATATATTGAAACCCTTAATCGAAATGCTTGCTGCTATTCCTTCTGTTGTCATCGGTTTCTTAGGAATTGTATTGGTAGGACCCAAAATAGCATCGCTTACAGATCTTCCAAATGGACTAAATGCTTTAAACGGTTCTCTTTTACTTGCTATTATGGCATTACCGACCATCATCACAATTTCTGAAGATGCCATCCATGCTATTCCAAAAACTTATCGCGAAGGTAGCTATGCACTTGGCGCAAGTAAGTGGCAAACGTTGATCAAAATTACTATCCCAGCAGCAGCTCCCGGAATCATTGCAGCCGTTATGCTCGGACTTGGAAGAGCCATCGGTGAAACCATGACGGTATTAATGGCGACTGGGAATGCAGCCCTTTTTCCTGAGGATTTCTTTGATTCGGTCAAAACCATTACAGCAACAATTGCTATAGAAATGGGCGAAGTGCCTTTTCAGACAACACATTACTTTGCTTTATTTGCCATCGCAATTGTATTGTTCTTCATGACTTTAATAGCCAATCTGGTTGGTGAATATTTTATTAATCGTTTTAGAAAATATCATGCGGCTTAATTTTAAAAAAATAACTCCCATTATTGAATGGGGTTCATTATTACTTTCTACTGGATTAGTCTGTTTTTTCCTTATTGTCATCCTTTACGAAATTTTTTCAAAAGGCTGGTCTGCGATCTCGTGGTCTTTCATCACTGAATTACCAACCGATGGTATGACTAAAGGTGGCGTGCTTTCGCCAATAATCGGAACAGTTATCTTGACATTGATAACGGCGCTATTTGCAATTCCTTTTGGTGTCTGCTGTGCGATCTACTTAAATGAATATGCCAAAAACACATGGCTAACACGTACCATCAGAGCTTCTATACGTAACTTATCAGGTGTACCATCAATCATCTATGGTTTATTCGGATTAGCATTATTTGTGCAGGGCCTACATTTTGGAACTTCACTTTTATCTGCTGGTTTGACATTGGGGCTTTTATCCTTGCCCTATATCATAACGACAACGGAAGAGGCATTACTACGTATTCCTGCGAGTATGCGTGAAGCGGCACTTGCTGTAGGGGCTACAAAATTTGAATCGATTAAAGATGTTGTGCTTCCAGCTTCATTGCCCGGTATCCTCACGGGTGTTGTTTTGACATTATCGCGAGCGGCAGGTGAAACAGCGCCAATTTTGTTTACCGGTGTTGCATTTTACATTACAGATGTGTCTGTTAACACTAGTCAGGAATTTATGGCTTTGCCTTATCACCTTTACATGCTGTCGACACAGCATCAATCTATAGAAGAAGTGCGTCCATTGGCTTATGGAACTGCACTCGTACTTATTATCGTGGTTTTCTTAATGAATTTAACCGCATTTTACATTCGTTATAAATACAGAAAAAATGACCAATAATTTATATACCAAAGATCTGAATATCTGGTTTGGTTCTAAACATGTTTTAAAGGGAATTGATATTGAGTTTCCTGAGAAAAAAGTAACGGCATTGATCGGTCCTTCCGGATGTGGCAAAAGTACTTTACTTCGCTCCTTTAACCGCATGCATGACCTAGTTCCTGATGCTAGAATTGAAGGAACGGTCAGTATCGACGGTCAAAATATTTATGAAAAAGGTATCTCGGTTACGGATATACGCAAGAGAATAGGCATGGTTTTCCAAAAAGCGAACCCATTTCCAAAAAGTATCCAGGAAAATATCGCTTACGGTCTGAAGCTGAACAATCTAGACGCAAGTCCTGCTGTTATTCAAAAAGCTCTTGAAGAGGTATATCTGTGGGATGAGGTGAAAGATGATCTTAAAAAACCGGCAACCCGTTTATCTGGTGGACAGCAACAACGTCTGTGTATTGCCCGTGCAGTTGCACTTCGTCCTGATGTTATTTTAATGGACGAACCTTGTTCGGCTTTGGATCCGGTTAGTACCCTAAAAATAGAGGAGCTGATCCATCAGTTAAAAGAACAGTATACAATTGTTATTGTGACACATAATATGCAGCAGGCACAACGTGTGGCTGATAAAACGATCTTCATGTATCTGGGTGAAGTGAAGGAAGAGGGTGCTACTTATGATATCTTTAACAATCCGCAACATGAAATTACGAAAAACTATATTAGCGGACACTTTGGATAAGAACTGAGTGTGCTATTTTGTTTGTTAAAGCATGGAAGAACTATTGTATATGAAAAGGTTTCCTTACTTTTGCAGGCTAAGTATTAAACAATGAATTATCTTATCGTAGGATTGGGCAATATCGGAAGGGAATATGCCGACACACGTCATAATATCGGTTTTATGGTCGCAGATCAACTTGTTAAGGAAGCTAATGCTTCTTTTTCAACGTTAAAACTTGCGTCATATGCGGAGTATAAGCAACGGGGCCATAATGTATATGTAATCAAACCGACTACTTATATGAACTTAAGCGGTAAGGCAATGAATTATTACATGCAACTGCTGAAAGTTCCTATCGAAAATACGCTGGTTATTGTGGATGATCTTGCTATTCCTTTTGGATCCTTACGTATCAAGCCTAAGGGCTCTGCTGCAGGACATAATGGTTTAAAGTCTATTGAAGCACTATGTGGCGGGCAGGCATACCCGCGTCTGCGTTTTGGAATTGGTGATAATTATCCCAAAGGCAGACAGGTGGATTATGTGCTTGGGCCATTTGATCCTGAAGAGCAAAAAGAACTGCCACAGCTTATCGATCATGCTGTAAAGATGATCAATAGCTTTGTCAATATCGGTATTGAACTGACCATGACCAATCTGAATACAAAATAAAACAAAGCCGTTAACCTGTTAACGGCTTTGTTTCTTTTATAAAGCGATGCTCAAAAAAGCGCAAACGTTTGATATTCGAAAGCCTGGTTTTAATTTAAAATGATTTTCTACCTTTAAGCAGACTTAAATCAATATAAAACCGACTAAAGCATGTTTTATTTCCAAAAAACAAAGCAGAAATGTCTTACTATATTAGCCATTTTATTGCTTTCTCATCAGGTAGAGGCCCAGGATTCGCGTTATTCTATTATACCGAAACCAAGTGAGCTAACTGCTCAAAATGGAGCATTCTCTATAAACTCCGGCACCACAATATTCATCAATAAGGAAAATCGATCTGAAATACAGGAACTGGCAGGTTTAATAAAAATCGCTACAGATTTTGATCTTAAAATAGAACAGGAAAATATCCGTAAAAAAGGGATACACTTTGTTATTGATAAGAGTTTAAAAAACAGCTCGGCAGAAGGATATACCTTGGATATTAAATCGGATAATATCATTGTGAAAGCAAAAACTGCTACGGGTTTGTATTATGCGTCTCAAACACTCAGACAGCTGTTACCAAGTACGATTGAAAGCCAATCGGTAGTTAATAATGGTCAGTGGTCTATTCCCAACGTGTCGATAAGTGATATTCCGAGGTACAACTGGCGTGGCTATATGCAAGATGTAAGCCGGACATTTTATAGCGTGGATGTGATCAAAAAATATCTGGATGTAATGGCACTCTATAAACTGAATACTTTTCACTGGCATCTAACTGACGATCAGGGTTGGCGCATAGAGATCAAAAAATATCCTAAACTAACATCTGAAAAAGCAACAATTTTCCACCATACAACTCACCAACCTGCTGAAAGGAGTGGTTTCTACACTCAGGAGCAAATTAAGGATGTTGTGGCTTATGCCAAAGCAAGACATATCACGATTGTTCCTGAGATTGATGTTCCGGGACACTCCTGGCCAACGATTTTGGTATATCCGGAACTCGGCGTTAATAATAATAGCTACCCCAATCATGTATTTCCTTTTGTTTCTTCATGGGGATACTGGGGAAATCAATTTACACCGAATACTTTAGACCCAACAAAAGAAGCTGTTTATAAATTTCTTGATGATGTATTTACGGAAGTTACCGCATTATTTCCAGGCCAATACATACATTTCGGTGGTGATGAGGTACGACACGACCTATGGGAAAAGGAACAACACGTGATCGACTTCATGAAAAAGAATAATATTAAAACGGTTACTGAATTACAGAGTTACTTTGTGACCCGCGTTTCTAAAATTATCACGAGTAAAGGGAGAAAACCATTGGGATGGAATGATATCTTGACAGATGTTAAAAATCTACCTAAAGAAACAGCTATTATGAGCTGGCTCGGAGCTGATGCGATCAAAAAGGCTGTAGAAAATGGATTTGAAAGTGTAGCAACGCCAACTGATCCTTTGTATTTTGATATTACACAAGCAGATCGAAATGACGGTACTATGAGTGATCTAGCCTACGGTAATATCAATACGCTTGAAAAAGTATACGAGTATGATCCGAGTAAAGGATTAACTAAAGATGAGGAAAAACTGGTGTTAGGTGTACAGGCTAATCAATGGACTGCATTAACACAAGAACTAAAGGATATGAATATCCATAACTTCCCGCGCTTACTGGCACTAGCTGAGACGGGATGGACAGTGAAGAATAAAAAAGATTTTGCAGATTTTACAGCCCGATTGGAAAAACATTATGATCGATTGGACGAACTGAAAGTCGACTACTATAAAAAGGACGGTTTTACAGTAGCTAAGTGGAGTCCTGCAACAGTTACTGAAGAGTTTAAAGAAATGACAATTGACGTTACTAAGAAAGTGTATACTACTGGCCGCGTGCAGGCGGGCTTCCTCTTTACAGCAGGTAAAGACTTTTTGGAAATAGATGGTGTCGAACTTTTGGAAAATGGTCAGGTGATCAGTGCAGACAAACATCACGCATTAGCAGATAAATTTAGAGGGACAAATAAGATTAAACCATTCTTCTTCAATTTTGAAGTGAAACAGTACAATCCCAAAGCGAAATACACCGTCAGAGCTAAAGTAAGAAGTGTTGGTGGTACAGATTCTAATGGAAACTTTACTTTTAACCTAAGTCCTTATCAACCCTTCACAGTAGCTGAACCGAGATAAAAGTTCTTTCACAAAAAAGCCTCAAAATTTATGGATTTTGAGGCTTTTTCATAAACCATTAACATCAGGGTCATTTGATCACAATACGCGGATTTTGATCATCTTCACTGACCAGCAACTTAATTTCCTTACCATTCTTAATTACAGAGGCACTTGCACCCCGAACTGCTTTTTTATTAGTGGATGATTCTAATGCCAATAGTCCTATTATATTTTTCGACAACTCACTATTTTTTGCTGTTAAATCTGTAGCCATTACTTTCGTCACTGTTTTGGCGTCGACTTCCTTAAGATCCGATTCTCGGGCAACTTTTCCATTTATTACTAAAACATAACCGTCTTTTGGATCGATATTTCCTTTATTATCATTTAAAAACTTTTTTAGTTTTTCCTGTTGCAACGTTGTCGCATAAAAATCATCCGCTGACTTTTTGTATCCCGTAACCTTTATTTGATTAACTTGACCACCCTTTAGCATCTTAACAGAATCCTGACGGGTTCTTTCCTTGGAAATTTCACGATTAATTGTTTTTTTAACGTTGTCTTTTAAGGCATCTGGATTTTTCTCTGCAAATGATTTTGTCTTAATTAAAATAACACCATCTTTACCTTTATTACCATAGAGCGTTTGGGCATAAGGACTTTTTAATATTTCCATGGACTCTATAGAATTGGGGTCAATCTTATTTATATTTTCCGATATTTTACCATCAACTACAAATAATGGTTGAGGTTGATCAGGATTTAGCTTCCCTAAAGTCACCTTATCGGATTTGTCTGGGGCATATGTTAATTCAATTTTATTGGATTTATCATTAAAAGTATCCTTTCCGCTCACTATATTTTTTCCGGTGTTTATTTCTGAAGATGTCTTCCCTCCGAATTTAGTTGTAACCAAAACAACACCCTCTTTCCCTTTCTCTCCATACAGATCTATTGCAGCCTTATTTTTAAGCACAGTAATAGCCTCGATATCATTTGGATCTACACTATGAATATCATCAACTTTCTTTCCATCCAATATAAATAATACGTTTTTAGATAAAGATTTAATCTTTATCTTCGCACCCTGCTTAACCTTTACTCCATGAGCAGTAAACTTTGAGGTATCTGTCTTAATTCCAATAATTGAAACGGCTTCCTCTTTTACATTTACACCTATTACTTTTCCTTTTAACGTATCCTGAACTAAACCCGCTTCTTCAATGGTATTTTGCGCGGACTGACCAACGGATACTGCAGATTCTAAATCAATCTCTTTCGCCGAATCTGTCGCTTGCGTTATCTTAGCCTCTGCTTTATTTAGAGTAAATGCACCAGCTGTCAATACAAAAATAGGCAACATAAATGCGTACTTTCCGAGCTGTATTTTTGCAGATCTTTTTTTATTCATCATCATTATCCTTCGCTTTAGTGTCTTAAAACTAAACTGATTTCCTAATGTCGCCGACCCGCCGCTAGCATTGACACGTAGCAAGCTATACTGGTAGGTCTGTCTATCTACGCCATTATTGAGTACTTGCTGATCTGTTAGAAATTCCAAATTTTCACGGATTGCCTTTCGCATGAGCCATACAAAAGGATTGAACCAGCTGCTGATTAAAGTAAACTCACTGATCAGGATATCAATAGAATGCAAACCCTTTACATGAATATCTTCATGTTTAAAAATATCCATGAGCTCCGGTTCTGGATGATGATCTCTGTTAACGTATATTTTATTTAAAAACGAAAAGGGTACAATGGGTATAAAAACATTTCTAAAAAGATAAGATTGCCACTGTGCAGGTTCAGAATAAATATGAATTCGCAATAGGCTAATCATCTGAATTAAGAAGCGAATTGATAAAATCGTTACCCCTATGAAAAGTAAAAGGATCAATACATTATTTAAGGTAAAGACCGATTTGTCCACCTCTTGTCCGAGATCCATTGACCAATCCATCGCGATCTCCCCTACGGATGGAATTGGTTTTCTAAACCAGGATTGAATATCTAAGAACGGATAGGTAAATGAAAATAAAATACCTGTAATAAAATACATGCGGTTAAGCAGGTAAAATGTCAGATTCTTTAATAACAATACATATCCTAAGTATACAACACTTAGTAATACATTAATCTGGATCGCATAATTTAGGATATTTTCCATGGTTACTAGCTTTTATTTTCCTTGATCATTTGCATGATTTCTTCCAATTCGGATGCAGATAGCTTTTCTTCTTTCACAAAAAATGTAACCATCTCCTTATATGAATTCTTAAAATAGTCTCCTACGAAAGAGTGCATAAATGTCTCTTTATAATCTTCTTCAGAAATCAACGGTTCGTATCGATTTGCATTTGCATACTTAACTGACTTTACGAATCCCTTTTTTTCTAGATTTTTAACTGTAGAGGCCAATGTCGTATAGGGCATCTTCTCGCCTTTGATATTGTCCAAAATCTCTTTCACAAAACATGCCTTAAGATTCCAAATGGCCTGCATCGCCTGTTCTTCTTGTGCTGTTAACTTTTCCATACCTGATTATTAAACTACTAATTATACACAAGTCTACGAAATAATCGTAACAATTCAAATTAATAATTCTTTTTTTTTATTCTCTGGATTTTCAAATACTATTTCTCCATTGAAAAAAATGAAACACGCAATGTCAAAGCTGTCCTTGCTTATAGTTCAAGAGCATTATTATCAGAATTCAATATTGTGATCAAGTTCAAGATATCCACCTTGTCTAGTAATTCCCGATAAAAGTAAACTGTCAATAGATCTATGGCTGATAAACATGCTTTGACTGGGCCTGAATTAATATTCTAAATCCAAACCATATTCTATCATGCTATTCAAATCTTCAATAAATTTGAAAACAACTTACATTTATAATTGTGACAATTTTGTTAATAGCTAAAAACGCATTCAATTTTTTTTAGATTTGGTTCTATACATTTCATTACGATAAGGGTATTTCATTTATGGATTTCGATTTTAGGTTAAAAGTTTTTTACGTTGCGGCCAATACGCTCAACTTCACAAAAGCGGCATCAGAGCTTTTTATCTCACAGCCAGCTGTAAGTAAAAATATACAGGAGATTGAAAACTCCATTGGTACACCGTTATTTGAACGATTAGGCAACCGGCTTGCCCTTACTCCTGCTGGAAAGATTCTTTATAAACATGCGCAGGTCATTTTGGAACAATACAATCAGGCGACTTATGAAATCAACGAAATAACAGGAAAGCAAAATGGAAATCTCTTCCTGGGAATCAGCACAACGATTTCTCAATATGTAATTCCTAAAATGTTAGTGGAGTTTAATCTCCATTTTCCACAAAATGAAATAAAAGTCACGCAGGCTAATTCAAAACGGGTTGAGCAACTTCTTATCAAGAACGAAATTCATCTGGGGATTACAGAGGGATTGCCAGATAATAGATCATTAAAATTCACACCCTATATCAAAGATGAAATTGTTTTGGTCACCCGCAATACTAATCCTTTATGTAAAGAAGAGAGATTTGTCTTAAATGACATCTATAAATTAGCACTCGTATTCCGGGAACCTGGATCTGGAACTCGTGATATCATCGATTGCAAATTGAAAGAAGCTGGAATTTCGTTACAGCATCTCCATACAGAAATTATTTTATCATCCTCCGAAAGTATTAAAAGGTATCTAAAATACAGCAATACAGCGGCATTTCTTTCGATCCATGCGATACAAGAAGAGCTTAAAAACGGTGATTTAAAAATCATTGAGTTAGAAGATTTTAGCATAGAGCGTTATTTCTACATCACCCATTTGGTTGGAGGACTTGCGGGCCTTCCATTAAAATTCATGAACTTTATTCAACAGCATAAGGGTAAAATCTACTCATAACATTTCGTTATAACAGATAATAATTATGAATTATAACAGCATTCTGTAATAGGGTACATTTGTTTAAAACCTAGTATGAATGGAAGAGGATATTAAAAAAATTAGGAGGAGTAGCAATACCATTATTATCGTGACGAGCATATTATTATGCTTCATTGTTTTATCTGCTTATATGACAAATGCTTTAGCGCATAAATCTCCTGATAAAGAGTCTGAACAGAGCGAAATAATTAACCATGTTGATCAATTAAAACTGACACCTTATGCTGACAATGCCGAAGATAAAATGGCAAGCTATGGTGAAAAACTGATAAGGGAGACTTACAACTATTTTTATGAAAAAGATGGAAGTAAAATTGGTAATCATCTAGCCTGTACCAATTGCCACCTCAATGGCGGAACAAAATCATTTGCGGCTCCCTATGTAGGGCTTACAGGTGTTTTCCCGATTTACATTGGCAGAGAAGATAAAGTGGAATCACTAGAAGAGCGTATCAACGGTTGTTTTGAACGTAGCATGAACGGAAAAGCTATTGATGTGAACAGTACCGAAATGAGGGCAATTGTTACCTATATTAAACATATCAGTAAAGATACGCCAATTGGAAAGCGAATTACTGGGCAGGGATTTGTCAAAGTGACCATTCCGGAAAGAGCTGCCGATCAAAAGAATGGAGCTACTGTCTTTCAACAGCATTGCCAAAGTTGCCATGGTACAAATGGAGAAGGCCAAAAACTTGCTGGAACTAAAGGATATCAATATCCACCTCTATGGGGAAATGATTCCTACAATGATGGTGCAGGAATGGCACGTATGTTAACAGCAATGAAATTTATCAAAGCAAATATGCCTTTAGGTGCTACTCACGACAGTCCGATTTTAACAGATGAACAGGCATTTGATGTGGCTGCTTATATCAATTCTTTTTCTAGACCAATCAAAGCAAATAAGGAAAATGACTATCCTAACTTAGCAAAAAAACCAAAAGACTCACCTTATCCACCTTATAACGACGAGATAAGTGCAATACAACATAAATTCGGTCCTTTTAATTTTTAAAAAATGAATAAAACAATTATGATTATGATCCTTGCTATCTGTAGCATGGGTAAATTAGCGGCACAAACGCAAGAGGAAGCATTGGTGAAAAATGCGTCCTTTCAAGGAGCTGTTGCTGAAAAAAAATCGTATCATGCGATCTACCAATTGGATAGCAATGATCCAAAAACAATTGAGAAAGCAATTCGCAACATCAACAATGTGTTGGACGATCCACGATTAAAAGGAAAATTAACGCTTGAACTGATTGCTTTTTCTGGTGGTACTGAGGCATTTTTAAAAAGTACTTCTAAATATGAAGAACAGTTCAAAAAACTAATCGCAAGAGGGGTCCAAGTAGCACAATGTACCAACTCGTTAAAAGAACGTAATCTGACCAAGGAACAACTGTTTGATTTCATCGGTTATGTTCCCAGCGGTAATGGTGAATTGGTGATCAGAGCTCATCAAGGCTGGACAATTGTTAAACCATAATTTGAAAACAAGACATGCAAAAACTCGCTAAAACTATACTTGCTTTGTTACTTGGAACTTCATGTTCCTATGCACAAGATCATCAATTTCATCCTCCTTGGAATACCCCTCCTGAATCTGCTGTTAATTTTACGATCCCTGGAATTGACAACATCCCTGATCTTTATGGTGAAATTGAAAATCCACAATTGGTTATTTTCTTTGCCGGAAACCAGTTTATGGTTATCGATGATCTTATCAAAACTTTCAAGAAAGAACATCCACAGTACGAGCGCATATTTGTCGAAACATTACCTCCGGGAATACTGGCAAAACAAATTCAAGGTGGATCACTAACAATCGGCAATTTGAAGATTACGCACACGCCAGATATTTACACTGCGGGTCAAAGACGGATCACAGAGATGGCTGACTATTTTGATCAGACTATTGCTTATGCAACCAACAAACTTACCTTAATGGTTCCAAAGGGTAATCCGAAAAACATCAAATCCTTGAAGGATTTAAAACGTAAGGATGTTCGTATCAGCATGCCGAATCCAGCTTGGGAAGGTGTTGGCGAGCAGATAAAAACCGCTTATCGCAAAGTTGGTGGAGAAGAACTCGTACATACCATTATGGAAGACAAGGTTGCAGATAAATCTACTTATCTCACTAAAATACATCATCGAGAGAGTCCACTTCGAATATTAGAAGGTCAAGCCGATGTTGCTCCAGTATGGTACTCAGAGGCATTTTTTCAAAAAATGATCAAACATCCGGTAGAAAGTATTACCATTCCGGATAATGAAAACATTACGGCGAAATATATGGCTGGTAAATTGAAAAAATCTAAAAATAAACAAGCTGCTAGTGATTTTATGGCTTACCTCCAATCAGATTCTGCAAAAAACATTTATAAAAAATATGGTTTTCAGGTAGATTAAGCTTTAGCATTGCCTAAATTTTGTTTCAGGTTTCTGCGTGGAAGAATCAAAAAAGTCTTTCCTTTTATACTCATCGAAGAGGCAAATTGGAAGGGCTTTTTTTGTATTATGTGCATAAGCAACATTATGCTTAAAAAATTAGATTTTTACCTTATCAGCCAATTGAAAACTTTTGGATAAACAAATGGCGCGTATCAGTAATAACTAAGATTTTTAATTAAAAATAATGTCAAAAATGCTTAGATTATGGCATTATTATTACGAAAACCTAGTATATTAGCCCTCAATTTTATTACATTTGCATAAACACATGATAACATAAGAAGCTTATGTCTGAAACAGCATCTATTATTTTAAATGGTTCGTCATACGAATTTCCAGTTATTACTGGTACAGAAAACGAAAAAGCAGTTGACATCTCTAAATTGAGAGATCAATCTGGATATATTACATTAGATCCAGGTTTTAAAAACACTGGTGCAGCAAAAAGTGCTGTCACTTTCCTTGATGGTGAGACAGGTATTTTAAGATACCGTGGCTACCCTATCGAACAATTAGCGGAGAAATCAACTTTCTTGGAAGTTGCTTATTTATTGATATACGGAGACCTTCCAACAAAAGCAGTTTTAGAACAATTCAGAACGGACATCAAATCACAGATGATGATTCATGAAGACATGAAAAACTTCTTTGCAGGCTTTCCTTCAAAATCCCATCCAATGGGACAATTATCTTGTCTAGTTGGAGCTTTATCAGCATTTTACCCTGAATCTTTAGATCCAAATCCAACACCTGAAGAAGAAGACAAAACAATTATCAATTTATTGGCTAAAATGCCTACGATTGTTTCTTGGATTCAAAAGAAATCTTTAGGTCATCCTGTTGTATATCCTAAAACTAATTTAGGTTATATCGACAACTTCTTAAATATGATCTTTGGTGAAGTCAATCAGGATAAAACTTTTGATCCAGTTGTGATTGATGCAATGCATAAATTATTGATTTTGCATGCTGACCACGAACAGAACTGTTCGACTTCTACAGTACGTATTGTAGGTTCATCAAACGCAAATTTATATGCTTCTATTTCTGCTGGTATCAATGCCCTTTGGGGACCGTTACATGGTGGAGCAAACCAAGCTGTAATTGAAATGCTTGAAGCGATCAAAAATGATGGCGGAGATGCTGAAAAATATTTAGCGAAAGCAAAAGATAAAAATGATCCTTTCCGTTTGATGGGATTCGGTCACCGTGTCTATAAAAACTTCGATCCTCGTGCTAAAATCATTAAAAAAGCATGTGATGATATCTTAGAAAAATTAGGTGTTAATGATCCTGTTTTAGATATCGCTAAAAAATTAGAAGAAGCGGCATTAAATGATCAATACTTCATCGATAGAAAATTATATCCAAATGTTGATTTCTACTCAGGTATTATTTACCGTGCATTAGGATTCAACTCGGAAATGTTTACCGTATTATTTGCTTTAGGTCGTCTTCCGGGATGGATTGCACAATGGAAAGAAATGCGTGAAAACAAAGAACCTATCGGTCGTCCAAGACAAGTATATACTGGTCCGACGGAACGTGATTATGTTGAAATAACACAACGTTAATTCTTAAAATATTTTAATAAAAAAGCATCTTTCGAGATGCTTTTTTTATTTCCATAAACAAATGTCTATTAAACCAGTATATAATTTGTTTTTCCTTCTCTTAATTCATACCTTTTCATTAAATTTGCCTACTAGAATTTCACTTATTAATAATCATTACAAATAAGAATTGTTAGATTTATTCATCCATATCCTTGTTCCTGTTGCTATATTCATGTTTATAGCAGTTTTTACGTTGTTTGCGGTATATGCGGAACGTAAAATTGCAGGCTTTGTTCAAGATAGACTTGGTCCTATGGAAACGGGAAAATATGGATCTCTCCAGACCATAGCAGATATTTTAAAGCTACTACAAAAGGAATTGATTACTCCGCTACTAGCGGATAAAATTTTATTCCGCATGGCTCCTATTGTTATTTTCGTAGCTGTTTTCACGGGGTTTTCTGTTATGCCATGGTCTAAGGATTTTATCCCAGTCAATACACATACTGGCTTATTCCTAATTATGGCTATAGTCTCCATAGATGCTATTGGTATCTTAATGGCCGGTTGGGGTTCTAACAATAAATTTTCATTGCTTGGTTCTATGCGTGCAATTGCACAAATGGTTTCTTATGAAATTCCTGTAGGATTATCCTTGATCGCAGCCGTGATGCTTACGCAGACGCTAAATCTGAATGATATTGCGACGAATCAAGGTGTATTATCAACAGAAGAAATCAAGTTTTTAGGTATTTGGTCTATTAAAAATGTCGGTGGTATATTTGCCTGGAATATTTTTCAAGCCCCCCATATGATCGTCACCTATATTATATTTTTTATAGCGACTTTAGCAGAGTGTAACCGTGCTCCTTTTGATATTCCGGAAGCAGAATCAGAACTTGTTGGTGGCTTTCATACCGAATATGGGGGGATACAGTTTGCATTTTTATTTCTAGCTGAATATGCTATGATGTTTCTGGTATCCATGTTGGGTGTAGTTTTATTCTTAGGCGCTTGGAATACACCTCTTCCGAATATTGGCCCATTAAAACTGGCTGACTGGACAACAGGCTTTGGCTGGGGAATATTTTGGACTTTTTCCAAATCCCTCTTTTTAGTTGGGGTACAAATGTGGATCAGATGGACTTTACCGCGCTTACGTGCCGATCAACTGATGAATTTATGCTGGAAGGTTTTAACACCTCTCGCGTTTTTATGTATGGCTATATCAGCGATCTGGAGAATTTTAGTAATTGTTTAATTTGGTTAATTCGATATGATATTCAAAACGGCTTTTCATGCATTAACAACTGCTTTCAAGGGACTATCTTTGACAGTAAAGCATCTGTTTGGTGCTCGAAAGGCACGTCAAGAACTGGATATTACAAAAGATAATTATTTTGATAAACAGGATGGTATTGCAACAGTGCAGTATCCGAAAGTCAAAATGCCCATTCCTGAAGTTGCGCGATACCAGCTTGAAGTTGAGATCGACGACTGCATTGTCTGTGATTTATGTGCGAAGGCTTGTCCTGTAGATTGTATCGCAATTGAAGCGATCAAATCTCCGGAAGCAATCGGAAAAACTTCAGATGGTAGTGTCAAACGTCTTTACCCCGCTCAGTTTGATATTGACATGGCAAAGTGTATGTACTGTGGATTATGTACGGTTGTATGTCCAACAGAATGTATCACGATGACAAATCAATATGACCGCAGTTCAACGAAATTAACGGATCTGATTTATGGATTTTCGGATATGACCGACGATCAAGTTGCGCAAAGAAAATCTGAATGGACCAAATTTCAAGCTGAAAAGGAGGCAGCAAAATCAAAATAATGACTTTAGAGCTTTTTTTATTTTATGCTTTTGCACTTTTAGCTGTAGGTTCTGCCTTATTAGTAGTAAGCTTAAAAAATATAGCACGCGCGCTATTTTTATTTTTTGTTGTTTTATTTGCTATGGCCGGACTTTACTTATTTGCTTTAGCAGACTTTGTTGCTATTACGCAAATCATGGTATATGTAGGCGGTGTATTAATCTTATTGCTTTTTGCATTTATGCTTTCTAACAAAGAGCTGTTGCAAGATTTACAGCAAACAACAGGTTCTTTATTCTCCCTACCGACATGGAAGGTGCTACCTGTTGCTCTCGCCTTTTTTGGAGTCATGATTTTTGGCATTCTGGAATGGCAAGAATCTTTCCCAGCTTGGATGGCAACAGCTATCCAAAATAATACGGTTATCAAAAGTACAGACAATAATATCCATCAATTAGGTATTAAGTTTATGACCCAGTACGTGCTTCCATTTGAAGTTATTTCCATCTTTTTGATGATGGCTTTGATCGGAGCATCACATCTTTCACGAAAGGATTTACAAAAATGATCACCTTAACACACTTTCTAGTTGTCTCGGCCTGTATTTTTTGTATTGGCCTATATGCTGTTCTTGCAAAGAAGAACGCCATTATGATTTTAGTTGGCATTGAATTGATGATCAATGCGGCTATCCTCAATTTTGTAGCTTTCGGAAAGTATGATAAAATTAATTATGGGGGCCAAATATTTGCACTGTTTGCCATCGTACTTGCTGCGGCTGCTGTTGCAATTGGATTGGCCATCATTTTAAATGTATACCGACAATACAGAAGCATTAATCCGGATCAAATTCGTGAATTAAAAGACTAGCATTGAACTATTTATTTGACATATCACCCATTAATACAGCATTGTTTGCTTTGGCAATGCCTTTGCTGGCTTTTCTATATCAGGCTGTTGTTGGTAAAAAAGATCGATCTGGCCTTGTTGGTACAGCGGCGATCATTTTAAGCTTCATCTTTAGTTTATTTACATTTCTCGATGTCTGGAACGCAATGCCATTATCTTCTGAGATCAGATGGTTTACAATAGGAAATACAACTTTTACAGTTGGTCTATTGCTGAATAACCTCAGCTCTTTGATGCTACTATTAGTTTCGACAATAGCGGTTCCGGTGCATATTTATTCTAAATCATATATGCACGATGATACCGGCATACATCGTTATTGGATGTATCTCAGTCTATTTTGCTTCGCAATGCTCGGGCTTGTCATCATGAACAATTTACTGCTTATGTATGTGTTCTGGGAACTTGTCGGGTTTGCATCTTATCTATTAATTGGATTCTGGTATACGAAGGATGCTGCCGTGCAAGCAAATAAGAAGGCTTTTTTAGTCAACCGAATCGGTGATTTGGGCTTCTTGATCGGCATAGCGATTGTCTACGCTCAATTTGGATCCCTCAATCTGATCAATCTATTTGGAAATGATGGACTTATCGCTAATACTAGTATTGAAAACGGCCTATGGATATCTCCACACAATAGTATGGATGCGATCTGGTTAACGATTACTGGCCTTGCATTTTTCTTAGGAGCGATGGCAAAATCAGCCCAATTTCCATTACATGTCTGGCTACCTGATGCTATGGAGGGACCTACATCTGTTTCATCTTTAATACATGCTGCGACCATGGTGGCTGCCGGTGTATTTTTAATGAGTACTTTATTTCCCTTATTCAACGAAACAGTCCTTTTGACTATTGCTATCATTGGTACCATCACTGCTACTACTGCTGCATATTTTGCTTTGGGACAATATGACATCAAAAAAATACTTGCTTTTTCGACAATTTCCCAATTGGGTTATATGATGGTGGGAATAGGTATCGGCACCTGGGATGCGGCTATGTTTCATTTATTGACACATGCTTTTTTCAAGTGTTTATTATTCTTATGTGCTGGGGCTGTTATCCATGAAATGGCACATCTGAAAGCGCATAGCAAGCATGATTTCGACCCACAGGATCTGCGCAATATGGGTGGACTTTGTCACTATATGCCACAAACATTTGTACTGATGACAGTAGCTTCCTTGGCACTTGCGGGTTTTCCGTTGACTTCGGGCTATTTATCAAAAGATAGTATCATTATTTCTGCATTCGAATGGGCATCAACAAAAGGAGCTTTGTTTCAGATCGTGCCAGTGACATTGATTATCGTCAGTATTATGACTTCATTTTATATTGGACGTCTAATTTTTAAGGCCTTCTTTTCGGAACTGCGTATCAAAAATCTATTGGGATCATCTATACATTTGAGTGAATCGCCTAAGCTCATGCTTTGGCCAATGTATTTCCTAGGCATATGCTGTTTCTTTCCTCTATTTTCGATCAATCCAATTTCCTATCATGACTCGTGGATAATGGATGGATTACTGGTCGATTACCCTTACGAAGCAAATCATCTTGCCCATCTGGTTATTCCTGTATTACTAACAGTCGGTGCATTATCAGTGTGGATATTAGGATGGAAATGGTATGCAAAAGGTCAATATCCACTAAATGAAAATAGTCTTGCAAACCGGTTATCCTTGCATCAGGGATATCTGAATTCATTTAATGAAACAATTATTGTCAACAGTATTTTGAAATTAAGTGCTCTATCCTATTGGTTAGATCGAAATATTGTTGATGGTTTTATACACAGCTTAACAAAATTGATCCAGCAGCTCGCGCATTTGAGTCATTGGCTTGATAAACATATTGTTGATGGTTTAGTTAATGCTATTGGAAAATTCGCTCTTCTGTTAGGAACTTTTGTGCGTTCACCCCAAAATGGGAGACTACAGACTTATTTATATTCTGTATTCTTACTTGTTATAGTTGGTTTAATTTATCTTTTATTACGTTAGAAAATGCCTACACTATCCTTATTAATCTTTTTACCTCTACTAGCGACAGCGATTATATTAGCACTTCCTAGTCGATTCAAGGATGCTTATAAATATATTGCCCTTGCTATAACTGCTATTCAGTTTCTATTGGCAGGAATGGCCTACTTCTCGTTTAATCCAACGGCAACAGGTATCAATACACTTGAAGGATATCAATTGGTAGAGCAACTGCCGTGGATTCGCTTGGATCTTGGAACTGTTGGTAAACTGGAGATTGACTACCTACTTGGTGTAGACGGGATTTCTATGCCTTTATTGGTTCTAAGTGCATTTGTCATGCTAATGGCAATTGGCGCTTCTTGGAATATCCAGAAAAGTCTTAAGGGGTATTTTGCCTTACTTATGCTTCTGAATATGGCGGTCATCGGTATATTCTGTGCTTTAGACTTCTTCTTATTCTATTTATTTTATGAGGTGATGTTACTCCCTTTGTACTTCCTCATCGGAATCTGGGGTGGCGAGCGAAGAGAATATGCTGCCATGAAGTTTTTCATTTATACATTATTCGGTTCTGTTTTCATGCTCTTGGTCATAGTAGGTCTTTACTTCTCGGTGATCAATCCTGTTACAGGTGCTCATACCTTTAGCATGATCCATATGATGAATCCGGACAATTATGTAGAAGGTTCTATTTTTGCACTGGATGGTTATCAGGAGATTTTTGGTATATCAGCCCGTCTGATTGGATTTATCGTACTTTTCTTTGCTTTTGCTATTAAAGTTCCTATTGTCCCGCTACATACCTGGTTGCCTGATGCGCACGTGGAAGCTCCGACACCCGTTTCTATTATCCTAGCGGGTATCTTATTAAAAATTGGGGGATATGGTATCATCCGCGTTTGTTTCAGCATCTTCCCTGATGCTGCAGCCACTAGTAACTGGTGGCTGGGTCTTATCGGGGTGATTTCGATCTTATATGGCGCCTTTAATGCATTAGCACAAAAAGATTTGAAACGAATGATTGCTTATTCTTCTGTATCCCATATGGGATTTGTGCTCTTGGGCTTAGCTTCTTTTACTGCAGAGGGTATTTCGGGAGCAATGTTTCAGATGATTAGTCATGGTTTTCTATCTGCGGCCTTATTTTTCTTGGTCGGTGTTATCTACGACCGTGTACATGACCGTTACATTCCACATTTTAGAGGATTGGCCAGTATTATGCCTAAATATACTGCTTATATAGCTATTGCATTTTTTGCTTCTTTAGGTTTACCTGGTTTCTCTGCATTTATTGCAGAGGCGTTTGTGATTATCGGAACATTTAATTCAGCAAGTTTAGGTACTGGTCTCCCAAGATGGATGGCTATAGCTGGATCTATTGGAATCCTAATGAGTGCGGCCTATCTGTTATGGACATTACAAAGAATGTTTTTTGGAGAAACAAGATTAAAAGGTGGAGATTCTTGGCAACAGGCCTTAGTCGATCTTTCCGTTAGGGAACAACTGGTCTTGTTCCCGACTTTAGCACTTGCTCTACTTTTAGGAATATGTCCTTTTATTATATTCGACCAAATGAATGCTTCTGTCATCAATTTGGTTTCCTTTATTCAACAGTATAACTAAAAACATGGCCGCATTTGCTTCATCAATTTCGTCAATTTTAGACCATATCATAGTAAGTATCCCTTTATTCAAGCCGGAACTTGCACTCATGATTGCTTTTGTATGCAGTATATTTTGCAGTTTATTTATAGACCGAATTTGGAAACAGAGTTCATTTGCTATTACCATAATCGGTTTATTACTTAGTTTATATTTCCTTTTTGATCAGAATAGCCTACTTACTGGTGAATCTGGATTTTTTGAGATGATCAAAATTGATAAATTATCTATTTTATCCCGAATCATCTTATCGCTATCAACTATACTTATAGCTGTATTCATCCAGCAACGTTTTTCAAATCAGATCCGTCCTATTGGTGATCTTTATGCAGTATTGCTCACAGCTACACTAGGACTGCACTTATTAACGATAAGCAGCAACTGGTTGCTGATTTTTATAGCGATTGAAACTTTATCGATCAGCTCGTACGTCATGGTCGGATATTTCTCTAAAACGAAATTTGAGGCTGAAGCGGCAATGAAATATGTTTTATTTGGCTCCATCTGTGCAGCGGTCATGCTGTATGGTCTATCACTTATTTACGGTTTCACGGGAAACTTAAATTTTGATAGCCAGCAACATATCCAGGGACTTATTGAAGCTCCAAAAGTCATGACCTGTATTGCATTTCTGTTTTTACTAACCGGAATTGGTTTTAAATTAAGCTTTGCCCCTTTTCATGTGTGGAGTCCTGATGTTTATCAAGGTGCTCCGACCCCGATAACTGCCTATCTATCAACAGTGCCAAAAATTGGTGCACTGGTTCTGTTATCACGTTTACTGGCGAGCTGGACTGCTAGCCCATTCTTCTACTCAGAGTTCTTAATCTCCGTTATCATCATCATTGCAATCGCTACAATGCTTATCGGAAATCTAGCCGCATTAAAGCAAAAAGATATTAAAAGAATGATGGCCTATTCTTCGATTGGTCATACTGGTATACTCTTGATGGTGGCTCTTGTTTATATTGACAACGATCCTAATGTTCTATTATTTTATCTGGCAATCTATGCTTTGATGAATATCGCAGTCTTTTTATTTATTGATCAACTGGAACAAGGTCTTGAAAGCACCACTATTGAATCTTATAAAGGTTTGGGTAAAAAATACCCGGTGATATTTGTGAGCTTCTCTATTCTGTTGATCTCACTAATCGGACTCCCTCCTACTGCGGGATTTATCGGAAAACTTCTGGTATTTTCTAAGGTGTTTGAACAGTACCAGACGTTAAATGAAATACCTTTATTATTCCTACTTATTGTAGGAGCCTTAACTTCTGTGATCTCGTTATTCTTTTATTTTAAAATTCCACTACTTGCATTTTTAAGAGATAGTGACACGGCTATAGCGTTACCAAAGTTCAACAGATTTTTAGTTCTTATAGCTGTTTCGATCAGTATTTTGGTTGTACTCCTCGGAATATATCCAGGTCTGCTTTTAGATTTATTAAAATAGGCTTCCAAATTATTCTTTCATCAATTAAGAAGTTCTTTTCGGGTATAGCAGCTAATACCCTAACAGCATTTCCTAAAACAGATTCTGGCAAATAAATTTGTTTTAGATATGACGCAATTAAGATTGTAAATAAAACAAATTTATCTAAGTTTGTACTATGATAAGTGCATTAGCTAACACTATTTTTCAACGTGCAATCGCAGATTATCACGTTGAAAACGAAATTGATCAAGTTATTCAAAACCCTTTTGAGTCGTCATCATTGGAACATTTACTGTATATGAAATGTTGGATTGATACCGTACAATGGCATATGGAAGATGTGGTCAGAAATCCTGAAATCGATCCTAAGGTAGGTTTATACTGGAAAAGAAGAATCGATGAATCCAATCAGCATCGTACAGATACTGTGGAATATATAGACAGCTACTATCTATTGAAATTTCAAGATGTTACTCCAAACGAAGATGCTAAAATCAACACAGAAAGTCCTGCTTGGGCAATTGACAGATTGTCGATACTAGCTTTAAAAATCTATCATATGGAGCAAGAGACTTTACGTAATGATGTAGCACCGAGCCATATCGATGCTTGTCAAATTAAATTGAATATTCTTTTAGAACAACGTGTTGATCTCTCTCAGAGTATTGATGAATTGCTTTCTGATATCCAAGCTGGAAAAAAATACATGAAAGTCTATAAACAGATGAAGATGTATAACGATCCGAGTTTAAATCCTGTATTGTATCAAGCATCAAAATAATGTCTTTACCATCCAAAATAATTGTTACGCGCTTCTCTGCCATGGGAGATGTTGCCATGGTTGCTTCAGTCTTGAAGGAATTTGTGCAACAGTACCCTGCTGTAACGATTATTATGGTAACCCGTCCACCTTTTAAGGCTTTTTTTGAAGGTATTCCGAATGTACAATTCCATCCTTTTAATCCCAAAGAACAACATAAGGGTTTAAAAGGTATTGTCAATCTAAAAAGAGAATTAACTTCTTATGGTGCCGATGCAGTTGCTGATCTACATTTTAATTTAAGATCTCGAATTTTAGCAGTTCTTTTTAAAGTATCGGGACTTGTGGTCAAGCAATTGGACAAAGGCCGAAAAGAAAAAAAAGCACTTACCCGATTTCAAAATAAGGTTTTGAAACCGTTAAAACCGACTGTTGAACGTTATGCCGATGTATTTCGTGATCTTGGTTTTAAATTTATATTGCAGAATAAATTAGAGCCTACTAAGTTGGCATTACCCAACTTAGCACATGCTTTATTTTCGGATGATGAAAGCAGAAAAATTGGAATCGCCCCATTTGCACAACACCCCTATAAAGTCTTTCCTCTTCCAAAAATGCAGGAAGTAATTGCTTTCTTATCCCAGAACAACTTTGACATATTCATATTTGGCGGAGGGAAATTGGAACAAGCACAAGCTGAAAAATGGCAAGCACTATATCCCAGTGTCCACAGTACAATTGGTCGTTTCAATCTTAAAGAAGAACTTGCTATTATTTCTAATTTAGACTTAATGATCAGTATGGATTCTTCAGGTATGCATATGGCTTCTTTAATGGGTGTTCGTTGCTTGTCTGTGTGGGGTGCTACCCACCCTTTTGCGGGATTTCTTGGTTATGGACAATCCATAAAAGATTGTGTTCAGGTAGAACATCCTAATAGACCAAATTCAATATATGGGAATAAGCCCTGTGATTGTGATGGTAAGGAAGCAATTGATTTAGTCTCTTCGGAAATGATTATTAACAAAATAAAACAAATTATCTAAATTTGAATTTACAGATAATCGAATAATACTTTTACCCACTTTAAGTAACATCTAAAATAAGACAATATACAAGTAATAAAATGTTAAGAATAGGATTTGATGCAAAGCGATTTTTTAATAATCACACAGGGCTAGGGAACTACAGCCGTGATTTAATTCGCATATTACGTGCTAATAATCCTGAGATAGAATACCTCCTTTACACACCACAAACTGGAAAATCTCACTATAATAGTCTAGTTCCAGATCATATTATTAAACGTCCCTCTGGTTTTATAAATCGTACCTTACCAAGTAATTGGCGTTCTAACCGTATTGTTAAGGATTTAGAACATGATCAGATTGATATTTATCACGGTCTTTCCGGAGAGATCCCAATAGGTCTAGAAAAAACATCCATTAAATCTGTCGTGACAATTCATGATTTGATTTTTATTCGCTATCCTGAACTATATAAAAAGATTGACCGTGCGCTTTACCATAAGAAATTTAAATATGCATGCGAGCATGCAGATCAAATTGTAGCGATAAGTGAACAAACCAAATTAGATATTGTTGATTTTTTTCACATTTCTAAAGACAAGATCAAAGTCATCTACCAAGGATGTCATGAATCATTTAAATCTGTTAAATCGGAAGAAGAAAAGCAAACCTTAATTAAGAAGTTGGGTCTTCCCAACGAATTCATATTGAATGTAGGTACAATCGAGCCTCGTAAAAATGCATTTTCAATTGTCCAGGCAATTAAAGATAAAGATATTCCTTTAGTTATAGTTGGTAAACAGACTGCTTATGCTAAGGAAATAAAATCGTACGTTGCGGCTCATAATATGGAGAATCGCGTAATCTTTTTACAAGGATTGACAATGAATGAATTATCGGTTCTCTATAGCATTGCTAAGATATTTGTTTACCCTTCAATTTTCGAAGGTTTTGGAATACCTATCATTGAGGCATTATATAGTGGAACCCCTGTTATTACAACAAATTCTGGCGTTTTTCCTGAAGCTGGAGGACCATTTTCCCGCTATATTGATCCGAATGATATAGATCAATTAGCGATTAGTATTGATGCCATCCTGAATTCTCAGGAAAAACAGGAAGAAATGCGTCAAGAGGGATTAGCATATGCGCAGCAGTTTAATGATGAAATCTTGGCTGCTCAATGGATGAAGCTTTACAAAAAAATTAGTAAATGAGAATAGGTTTTTTTAATTCGATAGAGACGTGGGGCGGAGGTGAAAAATGGCATTTTGAGTCTGCTGTACATTTTGCAAAGCTTGGTCATGATGTTTATTTTTTTGGCTCAAAGAACAGTAAATTAAAAACCAAGCTACTTGCATTCCCTGCAATCACATATATTGAAGTCCATTTAACTAATCTTAGTTTTCTAAATCCGGTAAAGAGGTGCTATTTGACTTCGACATTTGAAAAGTTACAGATTGAAGTCGTATTAATCAATAATCCGAGAGATTTAAAAATTGCAGCTTACGCCGCTCATAGTGCAGGAGTTCCTCGTATTATATACCGAAGGGGATCTGCTATTCCTATCAAAAATACATTTCTAAATCAGCGTATTTTTGGAAACTATATCACTGATGTGTTAGCAAATTCCTATGCAACTCGAGAAACGATATTAGCAAATAATCCTCAACTGTTTCCAAAAGAAAAAATTAGAGTAATTTACAACCCTATCGATTTTCAAAAATTTGATCAATTAGTTTATAAAAAAATAGTTCCCGATCGCAAAGATGATTCATTAATTATAGGAAATCTAGCAAGACTTGCTCCACAAAAGAATCAGAAGTTTTTAATCGATCTCTCTTTAGAATTAACCCGACTACAGATTAAACATCAGATTTACATTACAGGAAAAGGTGAACTGGAAAGCGAATTAAAAACTTATAATATAGAAAAGGGGACAGATAAGAATGTTCATTTTCTAGGATTCACAGATTCCCCGAGGAGCTTTTTAGTTGATATTGATATTTTTATATTAAGTTCACTATGGGAAGGTTTTGGATATGTACTAGCAGAGGCTTCTTTAGCAGAGAAGCCCATTATAGCTTTTAACAGTAGTAGCAATCCTGAATTAGTAAAGGATAACATCTCTGGCTTTTTAACGGAAGTAAATAGTATTCCACAAATGGTGGAGAAAATCAAAAAACTACAAGACATTAAGCTTCGGAAAGAAATGGGGACAGCAGGAAGGAAATTTATACTAAAATCCTTTGATAAAAATATAATCTACAAGAACCTCGAAGATTATATTTTAAACAACTAGTTTTTAGTGTACTTTTACGTAAAGTTCTAAATATTTCAAAACACCCCAAGAAGAAACCCAGTATTCTTACTTTAACACTTCTTCATATAGGTTCCAATATTGTTTTGCTGCCATATCCCATGAAAATTGTCCGGCCCACTTTTTTATATGGGAACTTCTATCAGTAGAATTAATTAAGTTCATAATGTGAAATTTACCAAAATTAATCATATAATCCTTCTCGGTTGAATCTAAGAAAAAAGCTTCCTCACCACCGATTTCTGGTAAGCACGTATTTGTAGATAATAGCACTTTCTTACCAAAAGACATGGCCTCTATAACAGGTAAACCAAAACCTTCGGCAATTGACGGAAAAACAAACATGGCGCAGTTACTTAGATATTGATATTTTTCTTCCTCCGTAATTGGCCCAGTAATAACAACACGATCCAAAACTCCTAATTCTTTAGCAATAGATAGGATATACTTATCATAACCAATTTCATTGACAACACCACTTATTACTAGTTCTAGATCATTTCCAACTAATAAATATGGCAAAACATGAAAATTCTTTTTATGGTTTACAGTACCAATTGTAAATAACAGTTGTTTTCTAATATGCTGATTATTTTCTGCAGAATGATATTGATTTACAATTTCTGTCTCAATATTATTCCCATTATACACTATATGTATAGGTTTACCTCTTAAATCACAGTGTTGTTCCAAATCATTTTTAACATACTTAGAGATAGCAACAATACAATCTGCACGATCCAAATTGTCCTGCAGTTTTTTTAAATAATATTTTTCCTTTTGTACAGATTTTCCTTCCTTAAGAAAGTTAAGATCATGAATAGTAGATAAAACTTTAGTTTTTGTGCCTTTACTTGGAAAGTATGAACTCAATTGATATGTTGAATGCCAGAGGTCTACATTATTAAACCTAGGCATCCAAAATTTATGTAACGATTTTTGCTTAATATAATTAACTCGGTCACCAAAGTCTTTTTTAATAGCATCCGGATAATAAAATGATAATTCAGCATCAGTTGTTTGGTTTTTCAATAAAGATAAGCCAAGGTGTTTACAAAAGAAATATAAGCCTGTATGCTTATGTTTCATTCTTTCAGTATCAAATATAATTTTATAACTCATTGACTCAATATCACACTTTCGATTAACAGTTTTTTCCTTGATAATAAAGGAATCCCTAATTAAAAAAATTGATTTTAGAAACTTAAACTAATCTTTAATCAAGGAGTCATTTAAAAACTCTTCTTCCAAAACTTCACTATGGTTATTTAGAAAATAGCTTTCTCCTTCAGATTGTATTTTTTTATAATAGTTCTCATCATTAAAAAGCCTATTTATTTCATTGGCAAATTCTACTCCTGAGGATGCAACAATGCAACCATTCTGCTTCTTATTAAACAAACCATCTATTCCTCTTATATTAGTAACAACTGGCATGCCATAAGATAATGCTTCCACAACTTTAATTTTTATTCCAGTCCCAGTTAACATAGGACACATAAATACTTTCGCATTCACGAAAAGAGATTTTAAGTCTTCCACAACTCCAAGCGTTATTACTTGGTTTGAGCCAGAAAAATATTTACTAATACTACCAGCAACTACGATTTCAATATCTTTGTTGATATGTTGTAATACTTCCTTTAGGAACCATTTAACACTTCTTTTGTTATGATCATTGTCACTTGCTACATAAAAAAGTCTTCGAGAGTCTTTATTACATAAAAACTCCGATTTACGATTAGGAAATGAAATAGGAACTAGCTGTACTGGTTTTTGGGTAAACTGCTCAAATATATATTTTTCTTCTACAGAATATGTCCAAATTTCATCAAACTCTTTTAAGATGCCCACTTCCTTTTCTAATATTCGATATGGCAATGATGTTGATTTCTTAGCTCTATATGTGGTTAAATACTGACCTGTTATAAAATCATGTGTATCAATTATTGAAATTTTATATGATTTTAAATTTTTAATAAGACTTCCCCAATTAACATAACTAATTATAGCAAAATCGTATTTTTTATTTCCAGTAAATTTTTTAAAATTAAATTTTAAAAGATATGTTGTTAAGTCGATTTTACTCTTTGTAAAACCGAAGATAAACTCCCATATTTTATACTTGAAAATATAACTCAAAAACTTTTTCCTGTCTATTTTCCTATCCAAAACAACAAGATTAATTGTAGGATACTTATCTGCGAACATCCTAATACTTTCATCATTCCAATTACCCCAAAATCGCTCTGTAATGAAATCGACATCAAATTCTCCAGATTTTCTGCTAAAATAGTCCAACATCTTAACAAACCTTGTAATATTACCAGCCTTGTTATTAAATGGATTATCAGGAACGAAATAAAGTATTTTTTTCTTCTTCGACATTTAAAATGCTTAAATTAATGATCGATACATATTGTCATACGACTACGACCAAAATGGATATTATTTACTAATTCCACCAACAGATATTGATTTTAGATCTTTTAAAACTTTTTTAAATATAAATTTATAAAAACAGCAATAACTTCTTAACGAAAATAATACACGAAACGCAACACAAAAAGAATTATTTATTTTAATATTATAACTTACTACTAATGATATCATCACAATAAAAGTTATTATAAAAAAATAGGTTTACAATGATATCCAAATTGTAATTTTGAACTAATTCAAAGTAAACAAAATGGTAGATGTAATAGAAACCTATAATATTTAAAATTTTAATGGTATTGCGATCAATTAAAAAATGAGCCGTCGTAAAACTCAATAAATAGCATTACTAATATTCTATATATTATTTTTGGCTGTCATATTCTAATATTTTTCGTAACAGCGGACGAATATACAATCTCTTGAACAAATTTTTGCCATTTTTCACTTATACTTTCTTCACTAAAGTCCTCTATACTTATTTTAGCATTCTTTCCCAACTGATCACGTAGCGCTGGACTGACCATCAACTTTTCTAAACACACACACAATTCTATATTATCATTTACCAAAAAACCTGTTTCATTATGTTTTATTATTTCATTAACTCCAGAACAGCTCTTAAAACCAATTGCAGGAAGACCTGCGGACATTGCCTCGGCAAGAGCTAGCCCAAATCCTTCATACTTACTAGGAAATATAAATATATCAGCTTCTTTCAATTTTTGAATTGGATCCTCAGTAAATCCTTTCAAGAAAATTCTATCCTCCATATTTAAATCAGTAATCTGTTTTTGTAAACGTTGCATATCTGATCCTACTCCCCACAATTCAAAATCCCAATTTATATACTGGGGCGCTAATTTTGCAAAACTTTCAATAGCGAGATGTTGTTGTTTACATGCCATATCTAAACGAGCAATGTGAATAACCTTGTATCGATCTTTTGAAATAAAATGATTAACAAACTCCTTAATTCTGGGGACAGGATTAGGAATTACGGCAATTTTGCCGACAAAACAATCTGGTAAGTAATCAGAATAACCTGCAAATAGTAATTGGACTCCAGCAAGATTCTGAAATGAATTTTTTAATAATTTGACTTCGAATGGTTTTCTACCTCCAAAAATATTTGTATAATCATAATCTGGTCTACCATTGACAGAATCAATAATTGGAACAGTTATTTCATTATTATAAGTAATCTCCAATAAAGAGCCTATTGACATAGTAATAATTACATCAGGCTTTACTTCATCAATATAAGTTTTCCAGGCTTTTGCACGACGTTCCAAATTATAAACAAATAGATTTTGTTCGCCTTTCATGCTCATTTTTAAAATAGAATTATAAGCCTTGGCATATTTTTTACGAATTTTATGAATAAGCCAATTTAAAGGATTACTTCCACTATAATTTGATATAGGAATTTGATTTTTTTGTATTAGATCGGGGCTATAGATGTTTGTTACTTTAACTAGTGAGTGTAACTTGAATATCGCCTTTCCTGAGATATTCTCATTTGTTGCAATTTCAACCTGATGCCCATTATTAACAAAACTGTTAGCAAGAAAAGAACAGATCTTTTCTGTTCCCCCACTTCCGTTAATAAAATAAAGATGCTGAACCAACAATATTTTCATAATCAATTATTCTTTGCTCCTATTTTGCTTTGAAGCCTTAATGTTTTCTTTTTCGAAAATGGAACGAATTTCAGCAAAAACAATTTCAGCTTAATTTTTCTTATTTTTTTATCTTCACATTTTCTATAAAATTCTTCAAAGTCTTGATATGTGTTTGCTGACAAGAAATACCTAAATAAAAAGCTTAACTTTTTTTTATCGTTTTCAGTTAAAAATGGAAGTACCTTATCATTCATAAAAACACGAATAAGTCCAAAAAGTCTCTCTCTTTGAGAATTATTTAGAGACATCTTTAAATACCTAAGTTCGAAAGGTTCATGTTCTATAAAAAGTGCCAAATGAAGGGCATGTGATTTATGAAGATTATATTTTGTATAAAAATTCTTTAAAATATTGAACCAAATTGGAATCTGATCTAAAACTTTATCGCTATTTTGATTGATAATATTATGATTTTGATCATCATGTTGACGATAGTAATAGGAACTATTTGGACTTAAGCTAATTTGGGTTGTTAATGCAAGTAATTGATGCGAAAATAAACCGTCCTCACATGGTTGTATACCAACAGGAAATCTAACTTCAGGATATTGTTGCAAAAATTCCCGTTTTAAAAGCATCCCCCAAGTAGGTAAAGCCATAATATTGGGGAAACGAGAGCAACTATGTGCTCCAACGACAACGATATCACTTTGACTACTTATAGCAATATCAAATGAATTTTTTAAAAATGTATTCTCCATTGTATCGTCTGCATCCAGAAAAAAAACATATGATCCGGTTGCTTCTAGTAGCCCCTTATTTCTAGCTACCGATACCCCAGAATTACTCTGGTAAAAGTAATGGATATGAGCATGCTCGACTACATATTTCTCACAAATTAACGCTGACCGATCAGTACTTCCGTCATTTACCAAAATTAATTCAATACATTTGATATTCTGATTTAAAACACTCTTTATAGCCTCCTCAAGAAAAGATTCACAATTATAGATTGGAATAACAACAGAAACATCAACTTTATTAGCACTCATATATCAAATCCTTATTCGTTAAATTTAAATTCATAATACATTAATTATCAAACTCTGAAAAACTCATTTAGTAAGAAGTAGTGCGCCAGTCAATTTAAAATATCAATTTTAAAAAATCTTAAAATAAAAAAGTATTATGTTATTACCAATATAATGAAACGAAATTATAACTTTTATTTCTTTTTAAACCTATCTTACTGAAAATATAGAGCCATGATATGGGATTAGTAAAAAAAAGAATTGAATAATTAATTTGTAAAATTTGTAATTTAGGGGCAGAATAAATTGAATATGACGAATCAAAACACCAAGCTATCGATAATAACAATAAATTTAAATAATAAAGATGGTTTAAAAAAAACACTAAAATCAATTGATAATCAGTCAAATAAAAATTTTGAATATTTAGTAATTGATGGAAATTCATCAGATGGGAGTCAAGATTTAATAAACAATTCTGGATTTATTGATATTAAAATTTCTGAAAAAGATAGTGGAATCTATGACGCAATGAACAAAGGTATTCAACTGGCAAAAGGCGAATATTTATTATTCCTCAACAGTGGAGATTACCTTAACAACTCCGAAGTGATTAATAATATTATATCGCAACTAGATGGCGAAGAAATTATTTATGGATCTCTGATCTATGAGGATGAAGATAGTTCAAGAGTTCAACACTACCCAAGTAAATTAACCTTTAGCCAATTCCTTTATGAAACTATAGGTCACCCATGCTCATTCATAAAAAAAGATTTATTTACAAGATATGGATTATATGATACATCTTATCCAATAGTTGCTGATTGGGCATTTTTCACTAAAGTAATTGTCAAAGAGAATGTCAGTACCAAACATATTAATGAAATCATAACCAACTTTGATCTTACGGGTATTACAGCTAGACCTGAGAATCACGATAAAATTAATGCAGAACGTGATCGTTTTCTCAAAGAAAATTTTTCTTTTATACTTGAAGATTTCACTAGAACTACTGCGGCTGTAAAAAAATTAGAAAGAATCCAATCATCAAAAGGATTTAAAATACTTAAAGCATTCGGAGTAAAGAAATTTCAGTAAAGGATTTATTGAAATTTCTGAATCTACTTGGTCTGTCAAAGAAAACCGATAATTACAGTTATTTTAACCTAAGCTTTTATAGATTTTAATTGTTTTTTCAATACATGAATGCATGCTGTAATTTATTAATTTTTCTTTTCCTTTATTTATTAAGCTTTCACGTAATAATTTAGATTCAAGCAAACTTTTCATTTCACTAACAAAAGAATCTAAGGATTCCACTTCAAAATAAGCCGCGGCATCTCCTGCAATCTCTGGAAAGCAACTTGCATTACTTAATAATACCGGACATTCATTTTTAAAAGCTTCCAAAATAGGCAAACCAAACCCCTCATAAAGAGAAGGATAAACAAAAAATAAAGCTTTCGTATATAATAGATTTAACTGCTCATCAGTAGCTGCTACGTGAATGACTTTATCTGTTATATGATTTCTATATAAAAGTTCCTGTTCAGAAATTGCCAAGCTACTACCAGCCAATACAAGTTTGAGTTCAGGAAACTGTATAGATAATTTAGAAAAAGCTTGAACCAGCAAACTAAAATTCTTATATCCGTATCGGTTACCGACATATAAAATATATAATTCCGGAAGGTTTCGAATATCTTCATAAACTAATGGTTGATTTAAATCAATACCATGATAGACTACTTCAATTTTATCTTCATTCAAGTTGTAATATTTCAGGATGTCACTTTTTGTTTTCTCGGAAACAGCAATTATTTTATCTGCTTTCTCAATATGCAATCGCTTATTGTGAGCAATTGGAGAATCCGATGAAAAAATATCTGGGTAATTTTCATAAATCATATCGTGAATTGTAATAACAAGTGGCTTCTTAAGATCCTGAATAAAATAGGGATCATAATATGTAGGATGAAAAACATCAATGGAGGAATTTTGAAGAGCATTTAATGTTACAAGTTGATTTTTCGTTATTGATTTATAAGGTTTTCGTTGATACTTCTTGATTTTTTCAATAAAATTGAAAGCTCTAATATGCTTTTCAGATAAATAATGATTGATATTACCATACACATCTATGCGATATGACATATCTTCAACCTTATCGATTCCATTCATCAATTCTACAAAATATCGAGAAATACCCCCAAACTTTTGTGCTGCAAAAATTTGATAATCAAATAATACCTTCATTAATCTTATATTTTATAATTCAATCAATTGCTATAAAATGAAAATTTCCTTTTCCAAAGTGAATAAATTCAGAATATGAATTTATTCACTTATATGAAGGCAACAATTATCATTTTTGACAAATATAATTCACTTAGTCGAAACTGCTTTCAACCTATCAAAACTTATTTTATGAAAAGCTTTAAAAACATCATAATCAAAGTAAATTACAAGCAAATAGTCTCGCAATAATACTGTTTGTAAGTATATCTTATTTGGTACTATATTGCAAGTAACTCATTCCTTATTTATCATTGAAATTAAGGATATGGTTATTCAAATCTTAACAAGTATGTCTAAATACAATATTACCATTAATTTAATGTTAAACTTTCCTATTCTTTGAAATAATAAATCGATTTTATTTATATTTATATGGATAACTTCAGAATATGTCTAAAAATCTCTATATCGTCCGTCATGCCAAGGCTGAACAGTCATTTTCTAAGAAAGATTTTGACCGTATATTATTAGATAAAGGCATAGAAAGAGCACAACGTGTTTCCCATCAGCTTGCTCTACAGATGCAAGCGGATTCTACTACGCTCTGTATCTCATCATCTGCAATCAGAGCATATCAAACTGCAGAAATATTTATTAAAACAATTAAATACCCTCAAATCGCTTTAATTAAAGAAGATCAGCTTTACGAGGCTACTTATTTGGATATTCTAAAACTAATCAACCAGGTTCCACCACATATTCATACACTATTTATATTTGGCCATAACCCTGGTTTATCAGATTTTATTGAATATGTGAGTAATGAATCTGTCCCTTTATCAACATCGCAAGTTGTACATCTTATTCTTGATGAGGGTTTTGATTTTAATACCCTAACATCCAATACTGCTACGCTTTTAAATACCATAGTATAATTCATTTTTGTACCTTCGGGTTATGGCAAATCAATTGCAATTTGAAAATTCTCCTTATTTGAAACAACATGCGCACAATCCGGTTCACTGGATGCCATGGGGGGAAGAAGCATTAAAGAAAGCACAGGAAGAAAATAAATTGATCATCATCAGTATCGGTTACTCTGCCTGTCACTGGTGTCATGTGATGGAACGCGAAAGCTTTGAAAATGACGTGATCGCACAGACCATGAATAAGTTTTATGTTCCGATTAAAATAGATAGAGAAGAGCGTCCCGATATTGATCAGGTCTATATGACTGCAGTACAGTTGATGACAAATGCTGGTGGATGGCCATTAAACTGCATCTGTTTACCTGACGGTAGACCCATCTATGGTGGTACTTATTTCAAAGCTCATGATTGGCAGAATATTTTAATTCAGATTGCCCGCATGTGGGAAGAACAACCTGCTGTAGCAATGGAATATGCTGACAAATTGACAAAAGGCATTCAACAGAGTGAGCGATTACCTATAAATGCAATACCGGAGCAATATAAGTTTGAAAATTTAGAAGATATTATAAAACCTTGGAAAGAATTATTTGATCCGAGAGACGGTGGTTATCATCGCAGTCCAAAATTTCCGCTTCCTAACAACTGGTTATTCTTATTGCGTTACGCTGTTTTATCGCAGGATACTGAAACACTAAGCCATGTTCATTTTACGCTCCAAAAAATTGCTTCTGGAGGTATCTACGACCACATCGGAGGTGGCTTTGCGCGCTATTCAGTCGATAGTGAATGGCATGTCCCACATTTTGAAAAAATGCTGTACGACAATGGCCAACTCATTTCCCTGTATGCAGAAGCTTATCAACAGCAACCCCATCCTTTATATAAACGTGTCGTTGAAGAGACAATTGCTTGGGCGCAACGCGAAATGTTAGCTCCGAACAATGGCTTTTATGCAGCTTTAGATGCCGATAGTGAAGGCGTCGAAGGAAAATTCTACACATTTGACATCGTCGAAATTAAAACGGTGTTAGGTGAAGATGCTGATTTATTTATCGCTTATTACAACATAACTGTTGAAGGTAACTGGGAAGAAGAAAAAACTAATATATTGATTTGTGACATTGATGCTGATAAAATGGCTAAGGAAGCTGGCTACAACACAGAAGAATGGGAAATTTACCTACAGTCAATAAAGAAAAAGCTATTTGACTACAGAAAAAATCGTATTCATCCTGGACTTGACCACAAACAGTTGGCAACATGGAACGCGTTAATGCTAAAGGGGCTGATTGATGCATACCGCATCTTTGATAAAAAGGAATACTTAGAGCTGGCTTTACTGAATGCTGAATTTCTGAAGAGTGAATTGATTGCCGGCGATTTCAGTATCTTACATCAGCCACAAGATTCAAATCGCAGTATCCCCGGTTTTTTAGATGATTACGCTTTTACGATCACTGCATTTACAGCACTTTATGAAGCTACATTTGAGGAAAAATGGTTACAAACAGCAACCTCATTACTCGATAAAACAATCGAATTATTTTATGATAGCGACGAAACAACGTTTTACTACAGTGCATCGAGCGCAGAAAAATTAATTGCCCGAAAAAGTGAAGTCATGGATAATGTCATTCCGTCATCTACATCAGCAATTTGTCATCAATTAAAAAAAATAGGCCTACTAACTGACAATGAGGAGTATACGGCAATTTCAGATCAGTTATTTGCCAATGTATTCCCACAAATCAAGACATATGGTTCTGCATATTCAAATTGGGCAATATTATTGTTAGAAGAATTGTATGGTTGCAATGAGATTGCGCTAACTGGAGAAGATGCACATGCATTTCGTAAGGAGCTAGATCATTATTACATTCCGAATAAAATTGTATTGGGTGGAACAAAAAGCAGTCTACCATTGTTATTAAATAGACAGGGTTTAAATTCAAAAGCATACCTTTGTCGAAATAAAACATGCAGTCTGCCACAGGATACAATTGCAGAACTTATAAAAATAATAGAATAATAACGGGGGATATCCCAAAAATCAAAACAAATGGCAATAGTAACTAATGACGTAGTAGCGTTAACTTACAAACTTCACACAATCGAAAACGGCGAAAAAGTATTCGTAGAAGAAACAACAACAGAAAATCCTTTAGACTTCTTATATGGTGTAGGCATGATGCTTCCTAAATTTGAAGAAAACATCGCTGGCTTAAATGTTGGTGACACTACTGCATTTGAATTATCTGCAGAAGATGCTTATGGCGAAAAAGACGAGCGTGCTGTTGCCCAATTACCAGCAGATATGTTCAAAGAAACTGGTTTACCTCCAGTAGGTGAGGTTATCCCTTTACAAGATAACCAAGGTAACCAATTTCGTGCAGTAGTTGTAGAAGTAACTCCTGAAGTTGTAGTTGCTGACTTAAACCACCCAATGGCTGGTAAATCATTACATTTCGAAATCGAAATTTTAAATGTACGTCCTGCAACTGAAGAAGAGTTATCTCATGGTCACTCTCACGGTGTAGATGGTACTCAAGGTCACTAATTCTGACCAAAATATTTATAAGAGACGGATGTTGGTTCAAACCAGCATCCGTTTTTATTTGTAGTAATTATAACGTATAGTCTAATTTCAGAAAGGAGCTAACAGTTCTGACTGTTGATTAATAACTTCAGCTATAAGAGAAATTGCAATTTTTCATCGATTTCGCGCTATGGCGGCTTCATTTCGTCGCCAGTATATGACATTTCCGCACGTGGCGGAATCGTAGTGACCACTGTATGTTTCATTTCCCCACGTGGCAGAATCGTTTTGTCCTATGACTGCATCATTTCACATATTATGGAATAGTGTCGTTGCTTGTATAAATCATTTCCCCACGTGACAAAATCGTTTCGTCGCCTGTCCCTGCCATTTCCTTACGTGGCAAACTCGTTTCGCCACCTGTCTGTTTCATTTACCCCTGTGGCGGAATCGTTTTATCCTTTGTCGAAAGCCTCCCGCCATAGTGCGAAACCATGCTCCTGTTTTGCAATAACTCTATAATGAAGCATGGCCCATAGCCTCCATAGCGTATTCTCAATCATGGCTACCGCGAATATTACACATCCTTCTTATTCATTTCAAAGTAGTCTGACTCTTAATTGTCACCAAACCATAAAATGGTCATGGCAGTCACCTCGTCCATATATTGACTTGAATAATCGAGACCCCAAGGACAAAATGAAAGAAGAATACGGAAAATATCTTCCTATCTGTGGCGTAACTGCACCGAATCGCCCAACTCACAAACCTATAACTTTTGAGTTTGAAAAACTTTAGCTAAATCCTGTTTTTTAAGAATTGTCTTTATAATCATATTGTTGTAACTTTCATATTCACAACCTACTATTATGAATCATTGCCTTAAACCTTTGTCGCCCGTAACATCTCTCTCTTCCCTGGTGCTCCCGGTGCTTTTTCGATCGTAAATCCTAGTGCTTTCATGCTTCTTTTGAGATTGCCGGTAATAGCATAGGTAACAAATACACCTCCTGGTTTTATAAATTTTGAAACATGTGCCAAAGCCTCATCTGACCACATTTCGGGTTGATGAATAGCGGCAAAAGCATCAAAGTATACCAAATCAAAAGTTTTATCTGAACTAAAATCCATCAATAAGGTATGATCGATATGTAAATTTGTATTTGAATCAATCTCTGTTGTTTCATTTAGAGCTTGGTTATAACCTGTTATATAATTATTCCAGTTTTCTTCAGAAACGAATGCATCATAACCAATTTGCTGAATAACCTCCAGTGACAATGGATAGCCTTCTATACCTACATAATCTACCGAAATTTCTTTACCAGATGTATAAGCGAGCGTTTGCGTAAAGTTTAAGCCTGTTCCAAAACCGACTTCCAAAATAGCGATATCCTTAAAGGAGTGTTTCTGAATGTAATAATCAAGTCCTGTCTGAATAAAAACATGTTTACTTTCTTGAACAGCTCCATGTTTGGAGTGGTAGCACTCTCCTATTTGTTCATTAAACAATGTTTTTGAACCATCTCCTGTTGTTACAAATTCCATTTCACGCATAGATAACAAAAATAGAATAAAATGAACTTAATTGCTATGGATATCCATATAATCAGTCTTTATATTTCATTGAGGTTATTAAAAGTAAAAAACAATACCTCATAAAATTGTTTGTTCTTATCAAGAAAATTTAAAAACCTTTCATTAAAAATGAATAATTATTTATATATTAACATCTTGTAAACAAAATGATTATGAAAAATTACATCCAACAATCACTAAGTTATATGAGCATATGCTTATTGTTTGGCTCTACGCAATGCAGTGTGGCTCAACAGAAATATTTTAATGATGTGACGTTAACAAATATTCCACAAGATGCAAAAGCGCATGCTTTGGATGTAATCCTTATCGATGTTGATGCAGATGGAGATCTTGATCTTGTACTGGCTCTAGAATCTGAACCCAACAGATTATACCTTAACGATGGAAGTGGTAAGTTTTCTTGGAAGAAAGGTGTTTTTGCTGATAAACCGCATGATACCGAGCATGTAAGGGCGGCAGATTTTAATAAAGATGGTTTTATAGACCTTATTTTTGTGGCTGAGGATGATCAGAACCATGAGTATTATCTAGGTAAAGGTGATGGCACATTTATCGATGTATCCGATCGGCTATTAGGCAAAAGCGAAGCTAACGGTCTGGATGTAGCAGATGTCAACGGAGATGGCCTTATGGATATTGTTATCGGTAATTCGGGCAAATCACCACAAAATTTCTTATGGATAAATGATGCTAAGCGACCTGGGTATTTTTTAGACCATACTTCAATTTCACTTCCACAGGTTGAAGATCAAACTCAATCCGTCAAATTTGCAGATTTGGACGCAGATGGTCACATGGATATGATTATTGGTAACGAAACTCCACCAAATCGTTTATTATTTAATGATGGAAAAGGAAATTTCATAGAACATACTGCAGGATTACCGCTCATGGTACCCTTACACACGCGCGAGGTGATTGTATTTGATGCAAATGGCGATGGGAAACCCGATATACTTTTCGCCAATCTAACAAGTAATGGGGGCGCAAAAGATAAAGATCCCAGAGCCCGATTGCTTATAAATCAGGGCGACCGTCGTTTTGTAGATGAAACAGAATCTAGAATGCCAGAACAAACATTTTCTACGTATGCGGCTACTGCAATTGATTTTGATCATGACGGACACTTAGACATTATACTGAGTGCAATCAAGATTCCTCCTTTTGAAGAGATGCAAGTGCAAGCTTTAAGAAACGATGGAAAGGGTCACTTTTCTTTTGTTACTGACAAAACAATCCCTGAAATTACACGTGGTAGAAGCTGGGGTATTGCAGTTGACGATGTCAACGCGGATGGGATAGCTGATATGGTGATCGGCGGATGGGGCTCTCAGGTTCGTCTGTTATTGGGTCAAAAATAAATTTTAACAAATAGGCTGGGAAAGTCCCAGCCTAAACATTCAATTATAAAAGAATAGGACTTTATTGTGCTAATCTCTTATTCTTCTTTACATCATCATAAATGACGCTCGTCTTATTTCCCTCAATAAGTAATCCACGACTTTTGCCTCCTATTCTATTTGCTTCATTATTCACATTTACAGCAATAACGCGACCTTTATAAAAAGAGGTAACTTCCGGAAAAATTGTATGTCCAAGATATATTCTTTTAGCACTGTAAATCTGCAGTATTGTTTCTAAATCTGCTTCGCTTAAAGGGTGGTACTTTTCTTCTTGACGAACCATGCCGCGATACCACAAAGGCCCTTCACTACCAAATAGAAAAGTACCTGCACGCGACTTATGTCTCTCTTCTTTGGTTTGAAACAAATAAAAACGAACAGAATCATTTACTGCAGGTATTGTCCATTGTGGATCTAGCATGGTATGACTAAGTCCTGCATGTACAAAAAGATGATCCCCTATCTTCTCCATCGTATTTTTACTTTGTAGCCATTTTCCTAATTCAGTATCTAATGACCAGAAATCACGATAATCTTTTCCAATAGCGTCAGCAAGCATTTTATACTTATCTTGGGTGTATTTATAATTACCTCGTAAGATCATTTCTTCATGATTGCCCAAAAGAAAGTGCACCTTACCGCCAGCTTTTTCAGCCTCGTTTTCCAATTTATAGATTAACCAAAAGATAGGTAATACGTCTTTACCGCGATCAAATACATCTCCGATAATGACCAAGTTATTTTTTCCAAAAGTCCATTCATAATGATTTCCAATTACTTTCTGCGCTTTTAGAATAGCATAAAAAGATTGAAAATCGCCATGAGGATCTGACAGAACAAGGATCTTATTACTTTTTGGAGAATTCCAGCTAGGGGTCTTAAGCGGGTGTCGCTTTACTTCAAACTGATGTTCACCATCTTCTGTCACGACTTTAAATGATGATTTAACCGGTACTTCACTTCGAATCTCACCATTATCGACACGCACAAGCTTCGTTCCTCCATTTTCATAAAAGAAATAGGGACCATCGTTATTTCCCAATGTTGTTTGACTATGTGTATCGGCAATCTGAAAAAGAACAAATACAGCTGTCAAAGCACAAGTTATACTGGTCCAAGAAGGACCAGTATAATTGACTTTAAGATATTGTTTAATGCAGTTATACATCATAATATAGTTTAATATCCGTCGTTTTGAACGATGTTTTTATTCGCATCAATCTCAATTCGTGGAATAGCCATCAATGTTTTGAAAAATGTGCGATCAAACGATTTGGTTTCAGGTCTTAAAGATGGCGAAACATGAGCACTACCTTTACGCTCTATACGCATATTGTTGCGTAATGCATCAAAAAGTCGATGTCCCTCACCTACAAGTTCACGACGGCGCTCTTCCATAACTCGTTCTAGAGTAACGACACCAGAAACAGATTTTGCAGGATTAGCACGAGAAACTATAGCGTTAAGATACTTCAAAGCATTTGCACTGTCGTTTAGTTTAACGGCAGCTTCGGCTGCAATTAAATATCCCTCCGAAAGACGAAGAACAGGAACATCTGCAAATTCAGGATTTTCACCATCAGCAGTATTTCCAGGATATTTGTTCAAATAATAATAGTCAACCTGTTTACTGGTATATTTTGTAATGACCTTATGACGGACATCATTGGAGTCATCTTTGATTAACTTCATGTAATCGTCCGATAAAATAATGTCATTATATCCATTTCTCCACAATAGATACCCTATTCCTTCTTTTCCAGGACCGTTTTCAGTCTTTACAATAGATAGCTGAAACAAAACTTCATTTGTAAAATCCTTTGACCAAACAGAAGCGTATTCACTATTTGTCCATAACAGATATTGACCTTTAGTCGAGCTCTGTGTTGTTTCCGCTTCTTTGATCAATTGCATCGCGACAGTTAAAGCTTTGGAATTTTCGCCCATATAAAGATATGCTCTTGCTAATAGTTGCTGTGCACCAAATTTATTAAGTTTGCCATTTTTTTTCGCAGCACTCATTAAGGTTACTGCATTTTCCAAATCACCTACAATCTGTGTATAGACTTCTTTTACTGAATTACGTGCAGGTTTATTAGTTGAATTATGTTTTTCTATTTCAATCGGTACCCCTAGTGAGGCCCCGTTGTTTTTTGTATAAGGATCTCCAAACACTTTAACTAAATCAAAATGTGCCAACGCGCGAAGTGTTAATGCCTGTCCTTTTATGTCATTGAGTTCATCAGTCAATTGTTCTTTCTCAACTCCATTAACGAAGGCCAAAACACCATTCGCATTTCTTAAAACACGATAAGGCTGATACCACAGTGATGAAGGAGTATTGTCCTTGTTAAAATCAAAAAGATAATATTTTGCCGCACGTTTTGTGTCACCGTTCGACAACATATCTTCTCCAGTTACATCGCCATAATAAGTCATACGAGCTCCATAATATTCAGAACCACGTAGAATATCGTAAATGCCATTTAAAGCATATTGAGCTTCTCGGGCAGATTTAATTGCTTCAGAACTTTCTGTAGAAGTACTTGGCTGGGATTTTTCCAACCATTGGTCCCCACATCCAACTAACAAAGTACAAGATATCAGAACCGTTGATAATATAAGTTTCATAGTCTTTTTTTAGAATTTAATATCCAAACCAAAAGTAACCGTCTTCAGTTTTGGGGATTCAAAATATACTGTACCATTTACAGGTACCTCAGGATCATAATTATTATAAGCTGCAAAAGTCAAAAGATTGACTCCTGAACAATATGCTCTGATATTACTCACTTTAAGACGACGTGCAATGTGTTGCGGAAGAGATACTCCGAAAGTCAAGTTTTTCAATCGGATATGATCTGTTGAATGAACACGACGTGTATTGGCTACACTGCTCATATCGTAAGTATTTCCAACCATAAACATTTCGATATCGGTATCATCACCTGGCTTTTGCCATCTGCGTTCATAATATTGCGGAATATTATCATAACCCGTTTTTCCAGCAAGCTCTGTTTTACTCGCACCGCTATCGTATGAATAACCACCCAGAGAATATGTCCATGTAAAGTTTAGATCAAAAATCTTATAACGAAGGGTATTAGTAAAACCACCGATCAACTTAGGATCGACACTTTTATAAAGAATTCTGTTTGCTTTGGTATAATCTTCTGTGATATCTCTTGAATCTAGATTAGCTGGATCATTGATGTAATATTGTGGCACACCAGTTTCCTTACTTATCCCCGCAAATTCGATCAGATAATAGCTATACCATGGTTGGCCGACACGGTGAATCAATGTACCGTCCCTTAACTCAGAACTTCCATCAGCTAATGATATAGTCTTATTTCTGTTCATTCCAAAATTTAGATTTGAAGTCCATTTAAATTCAGAATCTCTTAAAATATCTGCATTCAAATCAACTTCTATTCCTGAGTTACGAAGTGCTCCAATATTGGTTAGATAAGCAGAAAAACCTGTTGTATAGGACGTAGGCATATCGTTCAATAGATCTGACGACTGGCGTCTGTACCATTCGAAGGTAGCTCCCAAACGATCAAAAAGACGAAGATCTAATCCAATATTTAGATTATTTTGTTTCTCCCATTGTAAAGCCGGGTTTCCAATCTGAGTTTCTCTTATACCAGGATTATTAAGATAAGGAAAACCAAAACCGGTCAAATCCATATAAGTATAATACGTATTGGGTAGAGTACCATTAGTACCATATGACACCCGAATCTTACCGTCAGTTACAACGTCACCTATTGATTCCATAAAGTTTTCTTTTGAAAACTTCCATGCTCCTGATAAGGACCAAAATTTCCCCCAACGGCTATCACGATGAATACGAGAGCTACCATCCATACGAACGCTACCACCAAAGAAATATTTATCATCATAATTATAGTTTGCTCTGGAAAGGTAAGACAACAAACGCCATTCTGAATTGGAACCAGAAAGATCTGTAATGACAGAACCATTTGAAAGAACAACTTTATCTACTGAAGGAAAATTATCTTTTGCACCATCAATTCCATCTTTGCGAAATTTATTAACCTCATATCCGCCCAATATATCCAAATGATGCTTGTTAGCAAAAGTCTTATTATAAGTTAAACTATTCCGCCATACGATCTGATTATAATCTGTAAAACTTGTAGTTAAAGAACCATTTGTTTTCTCACCGTCTGATGTACGTGGATCTGACCAAGAATTATATTTGGTATTGGTATGGTCTAAACTAAAAGTTGTATTAAAGACTAAACCATCAAAGAACTTATAATTGGCAAATACGGTATTAAAAGAACGATCACCCTGTTCTCTTCGGTAATTATACAAGGAAGTTGCTTTAGGATTACGCGGTCCATTAGAAAAGAAATCTGTGAAAAATGAACCATCTTCATTGTACACCGGCTCCGAAGCTGTAATCTTATGACGAGTTGAATAGATCGGTGAAGTATAAGCTCCTCCTTCTGAATTCACATCTTGAGCAATGTTTGAGTATAGAATATTAGCTCCAAGTTCTATTTTATCGCTCATTTTATATTTAACATTCAAACGGCCAGTTATACGCTCAAAACCAGATTGATAAGACAAACCTGTTTGATTGACATACCCCATCGATGTGTAGTAAGAGAGCTTACCATCACCTCCTGAAGCAGAAAGATCTGCATTTCTAAAAGGAGAATTTTGGCGAAACAATTCTTTCTTCCAATCTGTCCAACCACTCCAAGGTTTAGGTGCATACTTATCGATGTTCGCTTGTGCATATTCTTCTATTAAGTTATCATCGACCACCTTATCGATGTAACGAGCACGGTTTCGAAGTCCTTCCAAAAGCATCTCGCGTCGTTGGGGACCATCCATGACCTCACGGAAATCTGTTGCTTGACTTGAAAGACCATAAGCACCCTTAAATGAGAATACTGGCTTTCCAGCTTTTCCAGACTTTGTGGTAATCAAAATTACTCCACCAGCAGCACGTGATCCATAAAGTGAAGCTGCTGCGGCATCTTTAATTACTGTAATCTGCTCAATATCGGCATTACTCAAAGTAGACATGACATCCAATCCAGCATTATTTGAACTACTTGATGAAATATCATTAGACATTACCGGAACACCGTCGATGACAAATAAAGGTTTGCTAGAAGCATTAATAGATCCCATTCCTCTAATACGGATATCAGTAGCACCACCTGGCTGACCGGAAAGTGAATTAACTTGCACCCCAGGCGCATTTCCCTGAAGCATTGTCGAAAAATCGACAGCAGGCACGTCGGACATGCGCTCAGTACGGATTGTTGAAGCAGATCCAGTATAATCTGATTTCTTAAACGTACCATACCCCGTTACAACAACCTCTTCTAAATTTGCTTGACTAAACTGCAGGCTCACATTTACGGTCTCAGAAACAACTTCTACTTCTTTTCTTTCATAACCTAAAAAGTTAAACTGTAAGATAGATCCTCGTGATGCCACAATCGAAAAATTGCCATTTTGGTCGGTTCCTACAGTATTTTTTGTTCCTTTAATCGAAACACTGACACCAGAAAGCACCTGTCCACTTTGGTCTGTTACTTGTCCATGTACCGATTTTTGTTCGCTTAAGATTGTGATTTTGGAATTCTTAATAGTTTGTTGGTTATCAAAATCAGGTTTACCCGATTTAACGACGATAGACTTTCCATCTTTAATATAAGTCAGTCCACGTGGAGTTAGCAACTCGGAAAGGGCACGGTCTAACGTTACATTATCAAAATCTACACTTACAGAAGGCGTATTGTTGATAATTTCCGATTTACAAAGAACTGTATATCCAGTCTGCTTTTTGATTTCACGGAATACGTCAACAATAGCACTATTCTTCTTCTTAATACGTACCGTTTGAGCAAAACTTCCTGCATGAAGCTGTCCCACGGTAAACAAAAGAAGCATAATAATCATTTTCATAATAATGAGGTATTTATACTTTTTCATTACATTTGGTTGGTTTTGTTAGTTTAATAAATAGTTAGCAAGTATTTTTTAATTTTCGAACCAATTGCTGGGGAAGTACCACCTTCCTCAGCTACTTAAGATTACGAAATATTAGATTCTGAGTGTAATCATTATTTCATAAGCTTTACCCTCCTCCCTTCGATTTGAATTTTAATTTTATCGTCAGTCATTTTTATAATTTTTAACACTTTATCAAAAGTATCAAGTCGGGAAACGGATCCCCATAGCGTAATTTTTGAAAGACTAGGGTCTATATCGATATCTATATCATACCATCTTGCGACCTGTGTCAGCACTGTACCTAGAGGTTCATTATTAAACATAAACTCATCATTTGTCCAAGAGATACTTTCATCTATAGAGACTTGTTGCACACGAAGGTTTTCTCCATTGACCACTGCCTGTTCGCCTGGTGCAAGTACTTTCTCTTCTCCAGTGGGAACAGAAACTTTAACTTTACCTTCTTTTAAAGAAACTTTGGATTCTTTCTCATTTGGATAAGAATAGACATTGAAATGAGTTCCTAACACTTCTATTTTTTCCTTTGCAGTAATAACAATAAATGGTCTACCTTGCGATTTCGCTACTTCAAAGAAGGCTTCACCGTCTAATTCCACTAAACGTTGCTGTTCTGTAAATTTATCTGGGTATTTTAGACTTGTAGATGCATTTAGCCATACTTTTGTACCATCCGACAACTGAATCTCATATTGCCCTCCCCGCGGAGTTGATAAGGTCATCATCTGTCTTTTATCCGTCGAGCTACCTAAGGCTACGGAACCATCATTATAGGTGATACTACTGCCTATAACGATTCCATTATGGCTTTGATCTAATCCTAAACTGCTCCCGTCAGAAAAATGAAGTGTTGCTTTGTTTCCACCAGGGTGCAGGTTTTCTGCTAATTTTGTAACATCAATATTGTTATTGTGATCTTTACTTTTGATGGTCCAAATACCAAATATTGCTAATCCAATGATACAAGCAGCAACTGTATACCATAGTGGTAACTTTTTATAACTTGTCGTTTTCTTTAAAGATGGTTTCTCAATTTTTGTCATGATATTAGAGAGTACTCGAGATTCTCTTTTTTCGATATCTTTGACGTGCACACTATAATATTCTAGTTCTTGACGCAAATGATCAGCATTTTCCAACTTTTCTACCATGATTCGTAAATCTGGATATTGTTGAAAAAGCATCCGAAGCTCTCTATCTGTAGTTGGATGAATATTCCCTTTCAAATATTCTTGTAATAGGATTAAGGTGTTGTCTATATGATGCTTCGTGTGTGCCATTATTCATTTTGATAATAGAAACACGAGTTACTTAACAATCTTACAGCATATTTGAGAAAAAAACCTAAATATCTAATAATGAGTTAAATAAAATATATATTTACTTTTGGCCAACAAAAGATAAAAAAGCAAAAAGTGCTAATGTATTTTTTGTCTTTAACAGGTGTCTAATTGTGTTAATTGCCCGAGAACGGTTAGTGTATACGGCGGAAGGACTCATTGCCAGTTCTTCTGCAATTTCCTCAACGGTCTTATCTTCTAGGAAGGTTAAATTAAAAACTTCTTTTTGTTTTTCAGGTAATTTTTCTACTTCTGTAAAAATAGCATGAACAAGTTCGGCATGTATCAAATTCGAAAAGGCATCCTTGTCATCAACTAAAAGATCTTCATAGTCTGATAAAGATTCATGAATACCTTTGGAACGTTTTGCCCGAATCGTGTTAAGACTTGCATTTTTAGCTGAAATATAAACAAATGCCCGAAGGTTTTCCATAGTGGGGAAATTCATCCGACGATCCCACACCTTAACAAATACATCAGCTACGATCTCTTCCGCAATATCTGCTTCTTTAATATACTTCAGTATAAAAAAGAATAATTGCTTATAAAATCGATGATAGATGATAACAAATCCCGTTTGATCGTCTCCTTTCAAACTGTCTATCAATTGTGAATCTGTCATAAGGCAGTGTGAAATTAGACTATTTTTTCAAAAAAACGAAAAGGCATCTATTTAAAGTGATACATAGGTTAGAGTCACTATTTTGGACTAAAATAGAAAAGACTTTTTAGAATAACAAGTTGTTAACAATTATTTAAAATACCGGCATCATACCGTTAACCGTGCAGAGGCATTATACTACCAATAAGATGTACAAACCTTTTAACCATTAAATCAATAATAAAATTGCAAGCTGTTCGAGGTCTACCAACAATTAGACAAATCATATTCAAAATCAAACTAGTATAAATTGAAAATTTTGAATTTTAAGTTCCGTTCACTATATATTAAATGATATATAAATAAAAAAAACTAAATTAGTATCCACAATGACATACACAACCAATATATTTCTCCAAAATTATGGAAGCATCATCCTACTTATTGTAGGTATCCTTGCAGGGAGTATCTTAGGAATATATTTACCTACTATAGTTCCATATATCAAGCCTATAGGTGATATTTTCCTGAACTTGTTATTTGTTGCTGTCATTCCGCTAGTTTTCTTTGCTATCTCATCATCTGTAGCTAATATTGAAGGAACAAACCAACTCGGCAAGATCATCGGGGCAATGACCGGCGTCTTTTTAATGGGTGTACTCATTTCTGCCTGTGCTACGATTGCCGTCCTTTATTTCTTTCCTCTTGACGCTCCCATAGTACCAAATGGTTCAGAACTTCTGGACAATAATCCTGATGACACCTGGAGTGATAAGATGGTTCGCTTTTTAACCGTTTCAGAGTTTGGTAAACTACTATCACGAGAGAATATGCTTGCTCTTGTAATTTTCTCATTTTTAGTGGGTATAGCTACGCGAAAATCAAGTGCTGTTGCACAGCCATTCCTATCTTTCTTAAATGCTGGAAATGAAGTGATGAAAAATTTGTTGATCTTGATCATGAAAATTTCACCGATCGGTTTAGGTGCTTATTTTGCTTATCAAGTCAGTAGTTTAGGACCACAGCTTTTTGGTTTCTATGCCAAACCTTTAGGGCTTTATTATTTATTTGGAACCTGTTATTTTTTTGTGGGTTTCACTGTCTTTGCATTTATTGCGAATGGCAAATATGGAATTACCTCTTATTGGAAAAATAATATTATTCCCACGCTGACTGCATTAGGTTCTTGCAGTAGTTTGGCAACAATGCCTGCTAACTTACTGGCTGCAAAAAACATTGGAGTTCCAGATACTATCGCTAATGTGGTCATTCCTTTGGGAACAACGCTACATAAACAAGGATCCAGTATATCTTCTATTTTTAAAATATACGTTGCATTTTTGTTAATAGGAAAAGATTTTTTTGATCCGATGACGCTCGTTATGTCACTCGGAATTACTGTTCTAGTTAGTGTGGTAGCAGGCGGAATTCCTAATGGCGGATATATTGGAGAAATGTTAATGATCTCTGTGCTGGACCTTCCAATAGAAGCCGTTCCAGCCGTAATGATTATCGGAACGCTCGTTGATCCATTAGCGACCATATTAAATTCTACCGGAGACACTGTAGCAAGTATGCTCGTGACAAAATTTACCGGAAATAAATATCAGGTTGTTACAGCGGAGGTTTTAAAATCGTAATCCATAAAACAAGGATCCATATTGATGCGTACCATAAAGCATTTCTTTCGCTTCTCGTGATTGAAAGACATAGGATAATCCTAGGGTTGATCGACCACTTGCCAGCATAAATCCAACTTTATGGCTAGGCATGAATTTCTCAATCGTATATTGATCTCTGAATGTTTTATCATGTCCAATCCCGCCTTGAATAGTGGAATTATAGCCGTGATAATATAAGGATGGTATATAATAGAAAAATAATTCTCGATCGGTCTCCGTACTCTGAACATGTCCCTTAGTAAATGCAGAATGATAAAATGACCGTAAGCGCCCCCATCTGATAGGCAAACCAATATTTGCATTTACATGGTTCATTCCTAATGTTCCTGAACTTACACCCGAAATTTCGAAACTTCTGCCAGATGATCTATAGAACAGCCTTTGATACTTTAATCCTAGATCAACACCAAATGCATTTGGGATCTGCCCTTCCCAGCCAGATACTTCATAAATATTGAATACCTGATGGATAATTTTTTGCACCTCCTTTCCTTTTGCAAGTGGTCCAACCTGCCCGAATTCAACTTTTAAACTTAATACCTGTTCCTGTCTATAATACTGATTCAATTCACCCGATAGGTATAGATAGGCTGCAAACGGTCTATCCCATTGTGATGATCTATTATTATACAAATTAACCCCGTTGTACATCTTTTGTCCAAGCTCAATATCCAACACACGATTTTTAACTTTCGAAGTATCTGATTTTAAACCTAATCTATAGTTTATATTGATTCCATTTGTATAATAACGGTCCTGAGATGTTAATAAATAAACGTCATTATCATTTTGGAGAGCAATTTCACTTTTTAAAATTTTGCTTTGCGATAAAGCAAGTTGTAAAGGCAATATCCCTACGAGCAAACACACAATACGCAACACGATTATTTTCATTCGATCCAAATGATTGTAAAAATTAAGATATAAACTAAATTAAAGATATTTAATAAGATTAAATGTATGTTGTATAGAATGATTTAAACCTATTTTCAACGCATTATAAATTTATTTAGAAAGGTTATAAATAAACGATCCCGGTTGCAAATTTAGTTACTTCGCCAATCTATTCGTAATTTTGTATTCGATAAAGTGTTAATTTTTTTTAAAAATGAAACCATCATGAGCTTAAATCAGCTCATTAATAAAATGAATAACTGCTCATGATAGCTTCATGGCCTTTAAAACCGAGTGTTAGCGAGCTCAATAATACAAATAGAAAGCTGACGCTCATTTATTAAACAAATTATTCTAATGAAAAAAAGTTCCATTATTCTAATCGCCCTTATTGCTGTTGCAATTGCGATGATTCTTGTAATTTACACAGATTCTAGCACCTATTCAACTTTTACAGAAGCGAAAGAGAAAAAAACAGAACTCTATGTTGTAGGCGTACTTAATAAGGAAAAAGCATTGCATTATGATCCAAAAACTAATGCAAATCACTTTTCATTTTACATGTATGACAATGATAGTACAGAATGTCAAATTGTATTCAATGGTTCAAAACCTCAGGATATCGAACGATCTGAACAAATTGTATTAACAGGTAAAATGGATGGTAATGTATTTCATGCGTCAAAAATATTGATGAAATGTCCTTCGAAATATAACCAAGATAAAGTCGAGGTTACAGAAACTAACGCTACAGCATTTAATAACTAATATTCATAATCACCAAATAAATGGACGTAAACTACGTAGGCGAGAATCTATTGCCTGGAAAAATAGGTCAGTTTTTTATTGTTCTCTCATTCGGAACAGCATTACTATCTTTCATTAGTTATTATTTTGCTACAACAAATAAAGAAGAAAAATCTTGGTTAAAAATTGCCCGGATTGCTTTCTGGACAAATGCAGCCTCAATCATTGCGATTGCTGCAACGCTTTTTTTCATTATCCATACTCATTTATTTGAATACCATTATGCATGGGCACATAGCTCCAAATCATTGCCTACACATTACATCATCTCCAGTTTTTGGGAAGGTCAGGAAGGTAGTTTTTTACTCTGGATGTTCTGGCAAAGTGTATTAGGATCAGTTTTACTTTTTAAGGCTAAAGATTGGGAGGGTCCAGTAATGACCTTCATCATGTTGTGTCAAGTATTTCTAGCTTCTATGATCGTAGGTGTACAAATTTTTGGATTTCATCTAGGTAGCTCGCCTTTTATCTTACTAAGAGAGGCTATAGAGGGACCAATTTTTAACGATCCAAACTATTTATCTTTAATTCCTGATGGCAAAGGTTTAAACCCACTGTTACAAAACTATTGGATGGTTATTCACCCGCCAACGCTATTCTTAGGTTTTGCTTCTATGGTTGTTCCCTTTGCTTATGCGGCCGCGGCTTTATGGACCAAACGTTATAAAGAGTGGATTACACCTGGATTACCATGGGCACTTTTTGCTGTCATGATATTGGGTGTAGGTATAATTATGGGATCATTTTGGGCGTATGAAGCACTTAACTTTGGTGGTTTCTGGGCTTGGGATCCTGTAGAAAATGCATCTATTATTCCTTGGTTTACTTTAATTGCTGCTGTTCACGTAATGATTGCTTATAAAAACTCTGGGCATTCTTACTTTACAGCTACATTCTTGGCTTTAATCAGTTTCGTTCTTGTCATCTATGCTTCCTACTTAACAAGAAGTGGGATTCTAGGAGAAACATCTGTGCACTCATTTACTGATTTGGGGTTAAATGTTCAACTTATTGCCTTTAATGCGACCTTCTTTGTGATTATGGTTGTAGCTTTGGTTGTCCGTAAAAAACAAATGCCGACGACTCAAAAAGAGGAGGATATCTATTCAAGAGAATTTTGGTTGTTCATAGGCGCTTTGGTTCTAACTGTTGCCTGCGTTCAAATGATCTCTTCAACTTCAATTCCAGTCTTCAATGCTATTTTTGGAACCAAGGTTGCTCCACCTTTAGATCCGATCCAACATTATAACAAATGGCAGTCGGGATTTGCGGTCATTATTATGATTTTAACTTCAATCACCCAATTCTTGAAGTATAAAAAAACAGATCCTAGAAAATTTTTCGCGTCAACCATCGCTTCTTTAATCGTAGCTATTGTATTAACTGCTGCAGTTTCTTACATCACGAAAACATACACAAATTTAATTTTCATCTTAATAACCTTCTCTTCCCTATTCTGTATTCTCGCGAATATTCGCGTATTAGCAGATGCCGTAAAAGGTAAGTGGAAATTAGCGGGGTCAGCTATTGCGCACATTGGATTTGGATTATTATTAATTGGAGCCATGATAGCAGCATCTACCAATGAAGTGATTTCAATCAATAATACGGGTTATATTGCTGTATCTGGATTTGACAAGGTTGAAAAACCTGGTGACAACCTGTTCTTAACAGAGGGTGAACCGGTGCAGATGGGTGAATACCGCATCACTTATATTGGTGATAGTGTAGCACAACCCAATGTGTTTTATAAGATAAAATATGAAGCAATCGATGAGGAAAGTGGAAAAGTAAAAAATTCGTTTGTACTTATGCCGTTTGCTCAGAATAATGAGAAAATGGGAGGATTGATCGGTACTCCTGCGACAAAGCACTACTTCACACATGACATTTACACCCTAATAACTGCGGCAGCTTCGGACTTACAGGCGAAAAATGCAAATATCCCTGCCGATCAGAAAACAGGCTTTGAGGATTATGAAGAACCGGCAACTTATGAGGTCAATGTTGGTGACACCCTTCGTTATAGAAATGGTTTCTTTGTCATTGAAGGTATTAACAGAAATGCTCATTTAGAAAACATCCCTAAGGGAGAGAAAGATGTCATTGTAGGATTAAAAATCAAAGTTATCGCTTCTGATAAAAAAGAATACAACGTTGAACCGGTGTTTTTAATCAAAGATGGTACTTCATATGATTTTAATAAAGATGTAAATGAAGAAGGACTACGTTTCCGTTTTTCAAATATCTTGCCTAAAAAAGATAAATTAGAAGTTATGGTTTACCAAAAACCACTTCCAGAGAAAAAATGGATTGTATTTAAAGCGATTAAATTTCCATATATTAATTTCTTCTGGTGTGGAACTATTGTCATGACAATCGGATTTTTCATGTCTATTTTTAGAAGAAATAGTGAGGCAAAAAGATTAGATAAAAAACAAAGCTAATGAATATTGTCATCTTAGGAAGTGGAAATGTTGCAACACACTTTGCACATAACTTCCATAACAAAGGTCACAAAATCTTGCAAATATTCAGTCAACAGAAGGTCAATGCTCAAGCATTGGCCTTTGCTGTAAATGCAGAGGCTATTTCTAAGGTATCAGAAATAAATAAAGAAGCTGATCTCTATATGATCGCAATTCCGGATCATGCTATTCCATCACTTATTGAAACCATATCTACAGCTATCTCCGGCATTGTTGTGCACTGTTCTGGAGCTACAGATATACAAGTTTTAAGTAAATTTCAGCATTATGGTGTGATATATCCTCCGCAGTCCATTTCTAAAAATGATCAATCCGACTTCAGTCTTATTCCGTTTTGTATTGAAGGAAATGACTCCATAACATTTAATATTCTGATGAAGCTTATGGCTACTATAGCACCAAAATCTATCGCTTGTAGCTCAAGTCAAAGATTAGCTATTCATATAGCCTCAGTATTTGCGAATAACTTCACAAACGCACTCTTTCAAATCAGTTATGACCTCTTACAGCAGCACGATTTACCGTTTGATATAATCAGGCCAATTATTCTTGAAACTGCACAAAAGGTACAATCTAAGCTACCTAGTCAAGTTCAGACCGGACCAGCTGTTAGAAATGACGAAATCACGATAAAAAAGCATTTAAATTTTATCAGCGAACATGATGATTGGAAACAAATCTATCAACTATTATCACAAGAGATTGTAAAAAGAAAAAGCTAAATATCATTTCTTTACCAAGATTTTAAAACTTCTTCATAACGGCCATTAATTTTCTTTTACAACAAGTAACTTAGTACTTTTGCTTTGTATAAAATGAACATTGGTTCAATATTTGAAAGCATAGTAAACATTAAAATTGTAACAGATCAATCGATTACATTTGATTGATATTTGATCAAATTTTTATTAAAGTAAGAGTCTAAATACTATTTAAATTATGACCGTTAGAAAATTAATTCTTGGCACCATGACTGTAATCAATTTGATTATAATCTCTTTTGGGCTTATTTTTACACCACAGTGGTTTTGGTTGTTAGTCATACCGATGCCTCTTTTATTTGTGGCGATATATCACAGTTTCCAACATAAACATGCAATTTTAAGAAACTATCCTTTAGTTGGATATTTCCGTTATTTCTTTGAATCCATTCGTCCAGAATTACGTCAATACTTTTGGGAGTCTGATACTGATGGACGTCCTTTTAATAGAAGACAACGTTCTATCGTTTATCAACGCGCTAAAAACCAACGGGAAACTGTTGCTTTCGGTATGCAGACAGATCCACAAACAGTCGGTAATGAATGGGCAGCTCACTCTGTCTTTCCTTGTCACATTGATAATCATGACTTACGTACTACTGTAGGGAATGCAGCTTGTAAACATCCTTATAGTTTAAGTGTTTTTAACATTTCTGCAATGAGTTATGGCGCATTGAGTAAAACAGCTATTACCGCATTAAATAAAGGTGCTCAATTACAAAATTTTGCACACAACACTGGAGAAGGTGGTATCAGTGACTATCATAACAGTGGTGGCGATTTGATCTGGCAGGTAGGTACGGGTTATTTTGGCTGTCGTACGCATGACGGTAAATTTGATGGTGAACTTTTTAGAGAAAAAACTTCACGTCCTAACATCAAGATGATTGAACTGAAAATATCACAAGGTGCTAAACCTGGCCATGGAGGTATACTACCTGCAGCCAAAAACACACCCGAAGTTGCTGCAATTCGCCACGTCATCCCAGGTACAGATGTCATGTCACCTCCTGCACACAGTGCATTCTCAAATCCAATTGAAATGATGGAATTCATTCATAGATTGAAAGAATTAAGTGACTTCAAACCTGTGGGATTCAAAATGTGTATCGGTGATAAACAAGAGTTTATTGAAATCTGTCGTGCAATGCAAACAACACAGATATTCCCAGATTTTATTGCTATTGATGGTTCCGAGGGTGGAACAGGTGCTGCACCACTCGAATTTACAGATAATCTAGGAATGCCATTATATGATGCTTTAGCTTTTGTTACAAAAACTCTAATTGCTTTTGGTCTTAAAAGACATATCAAGCTCTTAGTTTCGAGTAGAATCGTCACTGGTTTTGATTTGTTAAAAGTAATTGCTCTCGGAGCAGATGCATGCTATAGTGCCAGAGGAATGATGTTTGCATTAGGCTGCATTCAAGCTTTGAAATGTAACGAAGATACTTGTCCTGTAGGAGTTGCAACACAACAGCCCCACTTGTATAAAGGATTAGATGTTAACGATAAATATGTACGTGTCGCACAATTCCATCGTAACACTTTACGTGCTACTGTAGAGATTATGGAAGCTTGTGGATTTAAAACTTTATCCGATGTCAGTGCCGATAAATTTTTCAGAAAAGTTGATGCTGTTAACACATTAAGTTTTCAAGACATCTATTTTGGAAGAGAAGGTCGTCTAATCGAAAGTCATACTGATTTTGAGGCAAAAATATTTTAATAATAAAGAAGGGCTTTTCATAAAACAAAAGCCCTTCTTTATTATTTTCTCAAATTGCAGATAACTTGTTGAAGCGTTACTTGCGCCATATCAATTGTATCTGGAGATACCCCATCCAATGCTTCAGCAATAGTCTTATTAGCTTGTTGCATACCCATCTCTTTTAACTTACGGGCAGACTTAGTTAAATAAATCAAATTTGATCTACGATCATCTTTATCATTTACTCGGATAACTAAATTTAATTTCTCCAAATTATTAATTAAACGCGTAATACTTGGTTTATCTCTAAAGGTTCTAATGGCCAACTCTTGTTGTGTAAGTCCCTCCTCTTGCCATAAATTGTACAAAATACTCCATTGCTCAGCCGTAATATTGATTCCCACATCTTTTAAATTACGCTGCATTCTACGCGATATGGCTGTAGTCGCTTTTCCAGTTAGAAAATCATAGAACTCTATCTTTCCAATTAAATCTTCATTAAGCATAATAATCAAAGTCTTTTTAGGTTATACTATATCGTACTTTTTAGCCAACGGATCTTTATTTTCAAAAAAGATAAAATTAACTATAACTCGTTGGCCAAATAGGTTTATATTATAAATATAATGCTTTACATGGTATAACAAAAATTAAATTGTTTTTTTTTTGTTATCTTCATGCTATGGAAAAGTTGGTCCCCCTATTAATTGCATTAGCAATCTTTGGTTTTAAGTCATATCAGAACTATATGAAAGAGCAAGATGCTGCGCTAAAAAGAAGAAAGGCAAATGCCCCTATTCCTAGCAAAAACAAAACAGAACCACCTGCATATCAACCCTCTCAGAAAGAAAAGAATGTGGTTACCCCACCACCTTTTTACTCAGAAAAAATAAAAGATACAAACGAAATTCAGCGATTTAAAAAAGAAAGAGAAGAGCACCGCTTAGCTTTGAATAAAAAAAATAAATTACCACAATCTTTACAAAAAGAACCAATGGTAACAGAAGACTTTGATTTAAGAAAGGCAGTCATAATGTCTATCATTCTTGATAGACCCTACAAATAATGACATTAATCTATTGTGAAGCTATCTGCATCCTGTAAAAATGGAAAAGATTTTCTTGCTTCATGAAGATCTTTGGGATGAATAGTAAATGTATACAGATCTTCATCTTCAGGTTTATAATAAACCACATCTCCTACAGGAGAAATACACATAGAACCACCTGAATAATAAATATCATTACCATCGTGACCTACACGATTAACACCAATAACAAAAGCTTGATTTTCTATAGCACGTGCTGGAATTAAGGTTCTCCAATGAGCAGAACGTTTATCTGGCCAGTTTGCAGTATATATCAATAAATCATAAGCGCCACCAATATTTCTTGACCATACCGGAAAGCGTATATCATAACAAATCATAGGACATATATTCCAACCTCTGATGTTTACAATAATACGTTCTCGTCCAGCTGTAAAATAGAGGTCTTCTTTTGCCATTGCAAACAAATGTCTTTTGTCATATTTTACGTAGGTTCCATCTGGAGACATCCAGACAAAACGATTAAAGTATTTCCCGTCTTCTGTTATAATCAATGAACCTGCTATCACACAATTTAAACTTTGGGACATGTGGAACAGCCACTGCATGGTTTTACCATCACTTGGTTCTGCACACTTCTCTACATTATTTGTAAATCCGGTATTGAACATTTCAGGCAAAATAATAAGATCCGTTTTTTCTCTTAAATTCGAGAGTTTAAGCGCGAGATTACTCAAGTTCTTATCGACATTTTCCCAAAAGATATATGCTTGAAAGATTGTTACTTTTAACGGTTCCATTGTAGTTGTTTCGTAAATTATGATGACCTAAGTCTACAAATTAAGAATTTTTTAAATAAATAAAGATTAAATAGACAATTAATAGCTATTACTATTGTTCCCTGATGAGGAGTTGAGTCGATAATGTTATTAACGTCTCTTTCTTGTGATTTGGTATATTAATCGCCGATAATCTTTCAAATGCACGTTGTGTATATGCATCTTTTAATTTGTCTGCATATTCTTTAATATTATAGTTTTGGTATAGTGATAACATATCATGCAATTTGTTTGGATTATCCTGTATTGTTGCGTTTAATAAATTCTGAAGTTTTGTAAGATCCTCTTCCTTTATGATTTCCATTAATTTGACCAACAGATAGGTCTTTTTATTAATTAGAATATCTCCTCCAATCTGTTTACCAAAAGTTTCAGGGTTGCCATAAGCATCTAGTACATCATCTTGAAGCTGGAAAGCTATTCCTATATATTCTCCAAATTCATAAATTAATTTTTGATCACTAAGATTTGCTTCGGCCAATATTGCCCCCATCTGTAGTGCACCTCCTAACAGTACTGAAGTTTTAAGCCTAATCATCTCAATATATTGATCCATACTAATTTTATCAGTATGTTCATAATCCATATCCAGTTGTTGGCCTTCACAGACTTGCATAGCAACTCTATTAAAAGTTTTAAGGAGATCTGCTATATAAAGCGGATTGCTATTAGCCAATTCATCATAAGCTTTTACCAATAATCCATCTCCTGAAAGGATAGCGACATTCAAATCCCATTTCTCATGAACGGTTGCTTTTCCTCTTCGTAGAGGTGCTTTATCCATAACGTCATCATGAACTAAAGAAAAGTTATGAAAATATTCGATTGATTTTGCAGCAGGTAAAGCATCATTAATTTCTTTAATATCAAACATTTCAGCGGCAACCAATGTCAAGGCTGGTCTAATACGTTTACCACCTAAACTTAAAAAATAGCGAATTGGGTCGTAAAGATTATTCGGTTGATTCGGAAATTGACTGTTTTGAATCGAGTCAGAGATTAGTTTTTGTAAATGCTGCATAGTATCTAGTCATCTTCTCCTAATGATACGCGAAGATAACAATTATAAAAACAAACTTTTACTAAGTACCGTTGAAAACAGTTTAATTCATTTCAAATAGTTTTTATCTCCTACACCTACTTTCTTAGTGAGAAAAAGATAAAATATTTAAAGTTAATGAATCGTGAGCAGATAGATACCTTACCTAGGATCGATTATATTTGTTGTTACTGCACTGGAATTAAAATTGCACATAAAACAAATTTATCTAAGTTTGTAAAAAAGCAAGCATATATGCGTATTCTAATCATCCATACTTTTTATCAAGGGCCAGGAGGTGAAGACACCGTTTTCAAACAGGAAAGTGAATTACTCGCTATAGATCATGATGTGGAGACGTTTACCTTTCAAAATAAAAAAGGATGGAAAGGCGCTTTGCAAACACTTTTTTCTTTTTGGAATATTGCTGCGGCTTATCGCGTAAGAAAGTGCATTAATAATTTTAAACCTCAGGTTGTCCATATTCATAATACACATTATGCAAGTGGTCCTATCATTTTAAGGACAATTCACAAATTGGGCGTTCCACTCATCATGACCTTGCACAATTTTCGTATTCTTTGTCCCTCTGCTATATTATATCATGAGCATCAGCTATTTCTTTCCAGTTTAAAAGAAAATTTTCCATGGACAGCCATTAAAAAGAAAGTACTAGACGGATCTACTGTCAAGACTTTTGTACTTGCATTGAACTATTGGTTTCATAGACGAATTGGAACATGGAATATGGTAGATCGATATATAGCTTTATCAAGTTTTGCGAAAAAACTTTTTATAGATTCAACCTTACATGTTCCTGCACAAAAATTTACAATCAAACCAAACTTTACCTTTCCTATTAAAGATACAATCGATGCTCAGGAAGACTTTTTTATATATATCGGAAGACTTACAGAAGAAAAAGGTATCGTAAATCTTTTGAAAGCATTTTCAAAAACAGATAGCAAGATCATCATTATAGGTGACGGACCTTTAAAACAAACAGTAGTCGATACTGCAAATCGTCATGCCAATATAAAATATATGGGTTTTAGAACCCGTGATGAAATACTGCCATTAGTTGAAAAAGCCGAAGCATTGCTCGTGCCCTCAGTATGGTTTGAGGGGATGCCAATGACGATCTTAGAGGCTTTCTCAGTCGGAACCCCAGTGATCGGCAGTGATATCGGAGCTTTAAGTGAATTAATTATCCCAGATAAGACAGGATTACTATTTAACCCACAAAGTGTGGATAATATGTTAAAAACTGTACAGCAATGGAAAAATTACAGTATTAAAGAAAAATATAACATTAGACAAACAACAAAAGAGTTCTATTTTAGTAATTTTACTCCAGAAGAGAATAAAAAGAAATTGCTTGAAATATATAATGAAGCAATTGAAGATAACATAAAACGATCTTAAAATGAGTATTATAATTTTAGATAAGTTAAATATTGCGCCAGCTATCCAGGAAGCATTAGAAACTGTTTATGATCCAGAATTAAAACCGGCAAATATTGTCGATTTAGGATTGGTATATGAAATCATAACCAAAGAAAATGGAACCGCTAAGATAGTGATGACATTAACTGCGCCAGGATGTCCAGTTGCTGGTCAGATCATGGATGAGGTACAAAGTAAGGTTGCTGCTGTACCTGGCGTTACAGAAGCTCTTGTTGAGCTTACATTCGATCCACCGTGGACAAGGGATATGATGAGCGAAGAAGCAAAATTAGAATTAGGCTTCTTGTAATGGTAAAAAAGGGAATCTATAATAGATTCCCTTTTTTTATAATGTTTGACCAGACTCCAGATCACTTAGCCTTTTGACTGTTTTTGGTTTAATTTCATCCTTACCGAATAATTTTGTCCATAGATTACGGGATTCTTTTGTTAACAGTGGTGATACAATTGACAGAATCAACACATACACAACGACAAACGACTGGATAACAGGCAATAACCCTCCTGCCTTACCAATATTGGCCATGATAATGGAAAACTCACCTCGAGCAGATAATGTAAATCCGATATCAAAAGCTGTTTTATTCTTCATTCCTGAGAACCTTGCCGCAAAGTATCCTGAAGCCAAATTACCGAGGATAGTAACCAGAGCAGCAATTGAGGCCCATAATACCGCACCACCCAAGGATAGTATATCTATTGATAAACCAAAGCTAAAAAAGAACATTGCTCCAAAAAAATCTTTGTAGGGCAATACCATCGCTTCAATCTTCTTGATATATTGCGAATCTGCTAAAACTAATCCTGCCATTAATGCTCCAATGGCTTCCGCAACGTGAATAGTTTCAGAAAATCCAGCTGTTATAAATAGTAGTGCAAAGATAACAAGGACAAATAGTTCAGAAGATTTAACCTGCAATAGCTTATCAATTGCAGGAACTAGCTTTCTTCCCAGAATTAGAAATGTTAAAATAAATCCCAATGCTAGCAATGAAGTTCCGGCAACAGTCCAAAAAGAACTACTTCCCGTTAGAATCAATCCCGAAAGGAAAGAAATATGCATGGCAATAAATAAATCATCAAACATAATCATTCCCATAATCACCTCTGTTTCAGGATTTGCAGTCCGTTTCAAATCTGTCAATACCTTTGCTACAATGGCTGTGGAAGAACTTGTCATAATACCACAAAGTACCATCATCTCCTTAAATGGCAGATCCATCATCCATCCAATGAGTAACCCAGACACAAAATTGAGTAAAACATACACTGTTCCACCTGTCACGATTGATTTTCCGGACTTAATTAATCGGCCAACCGAGAATTCCAGTCCGAGATAAAACAACAGAAAAAGTACGCCTAAGCGCCCCATAAAATCAATAAACGGTTTACTTTCCGTAAATGTCAGGTCTATATGACCAATTTGGGGAGCATGCTGGCCCAACACCATACCTATCAATATAAAAAATGGAATAACTGAAAACTTTAACTTATTGGCGATTAAACCAACAAATGCGACAAGGCCTACTGCGATTCCAATTTCTAAAATAAGTGTGTGTGATGGCATATATATTTATTTAGTTTACAATGTTTACAATAATATCTCTTTCAATAATTTAATATTATTCTTTTTTCCGGCAATAACTAAGGTAGTCCCTGGACTAATCATATAATCAGGTCCTGGATTAATAACCGTATTATCACCTAGTATTCCTGCTATAATAGATGCTCCTGTACGTTGACGAACTTCCAATTCGCCAATCGTTTTATTGGCTCCTTCAAATTTGCCTTCAACTTTATACCATTCAATTCTTAAATCATCTAAAGCGACTTCAATTGTTTCTAAAGCTTTAGGCTTATAGGACAATCCTCCGATAATACCGGCAACCTGTCTTGATTCCTCATCGCTTAAGGTCATGACACAGCGAGACTCACTCTCTTCCTCATCATAACGATATAATTCTCTTCGACCATCGTCATGAATAACCACGACCATATTGTCTCCAGCTTCAGTTTCAATTTGATACTTTTTTCCAATACCAATAAGATCCGACTCTCTTACAATAGACATATTTTTTTGCTTTATTATAAAACTTAATTTTTCAATAGCTGAAGTAAAAAGGCATACTATACAGCTTTATACAAACTTAACCAAAAATCCAGTCATAATAGAATTTATATGACGTGACCATCGGATTAATTCAAATACAGATACAATGAAGTCCTTGTACACAGGTCTTCCTTAAGTTAAGAAAAGATGCGGTATTTTTTATCTTTTCTTGATTTTTATTTTGCTTCAATCACTGTAAAACTTCTATCAAACTGCATGGTAGGCTTTCCTATTGCTATACTTGTGGCATGATAAAAAAGATAAATCCAATCGTTTGGAGCTCCATTTTCCCAGTACTCCTGACGTAACTTTCTTGACAAATGTCCATCATAGTCATATTTTGCGCTCTGATTTTGAAAGATCATCTCTGGTTCCGGCAGGACGTCTCCTCCAAAAAAATAATGATCTTTTCCATTATTAATGTGGAAGGTCTGATGATGTTGGGTATGCCCGCCACTTAAACAATATTCAACTTCTTCATTAACTTTACCATCTCCTTCAACAAGATTCAGATTACCGCTCCTTTGCAGAACATCAAAAATTTCAGTACGGTAAGAGCTATTGATTCCGGAATAAGCATCTTCCCATTCACCTCGTTGCACTATATACTCTGCTTCGGGAAATGCAATCCTTCCGACCTGATCAGTGAAACTCACCATACCACCAGCATGATCTTTATGCAAGTGTGACATCAATACATATTTCACATCTTTGGGAGAATAACCTAATTTTTCAATATTTTCATAGAGAAGTAGTTTCCCTTCATTGTTTGTTAATCCAAGTCCAGTATCACATAAAACCAATCCATTTGCGGTCTCGATTAGAAACGGATGCACTTGAATAAACATAGAAGCTGGACGATCATTTTTACTATCAACAGCAGGGTCAAAGGGAATAAATTTTTTAGAAACATCGACCGAAAATGAGCCTTCGAATAAGGAATATACTTGTAACATCTTTAATTTATTGGAAACTTGCGTGTTAGACACAACGCTATGATTACCCTAGTGTATAATTAGGTTAGTCAATAGACAAAACGTATATTTACACATAATTACGATGCAAAGATATGCAAAAAAGGTGGGTACTAAAATCTAAAAGTGAGGTCAAAAAAGTTAATCAATTAGGCAATGAACTTGGTATTAATCCAGTATTAGCAGAATTGTTAGTCAGTAGAAATATTGAGACTTTTGATACTTCAAAACAGTTTTTTAGACCTTCTCTAGACCAACTGCACAATCCATTCTTAATGCAAGATATGGAAAAAGCAATTGCGCGAATTACGACCGCAATCGGCCAGAATGAAAAGATCTTAATTTATGGAGATTATGATGTAGATGGCACTACTGCTGTAGCTGTTGTGTATAGTTTTTTTCGAGAGTTTCACTCGCGCATTGAATTCTATATTCCTGATCGTTATGCTGAAGGATATGGTATCTCTACACAAGGTATAGATTATGCTGCAGAAAACGGTTTCTCATTGATCATTGCACTTGACTGTGGTATAAAAGCAAACGATAAAGTTGACTATGCCAATTCTAAGAATATCGACTTCATTATTGGTGATCACCATTTACCTGGAGATGAACTTCCAAAAGCATTTGCTGTACTTGATCCAAAAAGAAAAGACTGTGCTTATCCATACAAAGAATTATCTGGCTGCGGTATAGGATTTAAACTTATCCAAGCCTTTATCATGAAAAATGATATGTCTTTGGATATTTGCTATCAATTTTTAGATCTTGTTGCGGTAAGTATTGCATCGGATATTGTACCTATAACTGGAGAAAATAGAATTCTGACGCATTTCGGACTCATTAAATTAAATACCAATCCTTGCTGCGGTCTTCAAGCACTTGTTGATTTATCCACCAATAAAACAAAGACATTCACAGTAAATGATATTGTTTTTCAAATAGGTCCGCGGATCAATGCTTCTGGTCGTATTGATCATGCTAAAGATGCGGTAAAATTATTAATATCAAAATCACTGCAAGAAGCAAAAGATTTTAGTATCAATATTGATGATCAAAATAATGTTCGTAAAGATTTTGACCTTAGAATAACCGAAGAAGCTCTAGCGATTATAGATCAAAATGACTCGCTAAAAACACGAAAATCAACTGTGCTCTATAAATCAGATTGGCATAAAGGTGTTATCGGCATTGTGGCATCAAGGTTGACTGAAAAATACTATAGACCAACGATTATTCTGACCGAAACCAATGGTCATATCGCAGGTTCCTGTAGATCTGTAATTGGGTTTGATTTATATGAAGCCTTAAGTGAATGTAGCGATCTATTAGATCAATTTGGAGGGCATAAATATGCAGCAGGGTTGACGATGCAGATCGGAAATATCAAATTATTTCAGGATCGTTTCGAAGAGGTTGTTTCTAAACTCATTACTCCTCAGATGTTAATACAAGAGATCTTGATTGATACTAAACTAAACCTGCAAGATATTGATGCCAAATTTCACCGCATTCTAAGTCAATTTGAACCATTCGGGCCTCAAAACGAAAGCCCCATTTTCCTTAGTCAAAAAGTTAGTTTAATCGGACCTGCCTATTTAGTAGGATCGAATCACTTAAAAATGACCATCAAACAAGAAAACTCTCCTTCTTTTGATTGCATTGGTTTTGGATTATCTGAACATATACAGGCTATTAACAGTGGTAAGCCATTTGACATCTGTTATAGCATAGAAGAAAATGTATGGCGAGGCAAAAAGAATTTGCAATTAAATATAAAAGGAATCCGATATTAAATATATTTGTACTTATCAGATTGCTTTTTTGAGTTAAAACACGAATCAAATGATACTAAGAGCAGAACATCTCATCAAAAAATATAAGCAACGCACTGTTGTAAACGATGTTTCTTTCCAGGTAGAGCAAGGGGAAATTGTTGGTCTTCTAGGACCTAACGGAGCGGGAAAGACGACTTCTTTTTATATGATTGTTGGATTAATAAAACCTAATGAGGGTCATGTTTATTTAGACGATCAAGAAATCACACAGGATGCCATGTACCAGCGTGCTCAAAAAGGAATCGGTTATCTTGCCCAAGAAGCTTCGATTTTTAGAAAACTATCGGTTGAACACAACATATTATCTGTACTGGAGATCCATTATCCTAATAAAAAGGAACGCTTAGAAAAACTGGAAGAACTTTTAACCGAATTTAGCTTGCACCGTGTCCGTAAAAACAGAGGTGATCTTCTTTCCGGTGGAGAAAGACGTCGTACGGAGATCGCACGGGCATTAGCGGCAAACCCATCTTTTATCTTGTTAGATGAACCTTTTGCGGGTGTGGATCCAATCGCGGTAGAGGAAATCCAAACAATTGTTGCAAAGTTAAAAACACGTAATATCGGAATTTTAATTACCGATCATAACGTACAAGAAACGTTATCCATTACAGATAGGGCTTACTTATTGACAGAAGGTAAAATTATGCTTGCTGGAACTCCAGAAGAAATTGCCAGTAATGAAATGGCCCGTACATTCTATTTAGGCCAACATTTTGAACTCCGTCGCAAAAAGATAATTATTTAACGTTAATTCTACCTTTATATGGCAATATTAGACTCCCTACTTACTTGGTTCATGAAAAAACGGATTCATCAGATTGAATTATTCATGAAATATCCACATGATGTACAAGAAGAATGGTTTCAAAGTTTAATATCATCAGCCGAAGCAACAGAATGGGGGAAAAAATACGATTACAACAGTATTTTAACGCCTGAGGAATTTAAAAACAGAGTTCCAATTCAAGATTACAATTCATTGAAGCCTTATATCGATCGGATGATCAAAGGAGAGCAAAATATACTATGGCCATCTGACATCAAGTGGTTCGCCAAATCTTCGGGAACTACCTCAGACCGTAGCAAATTTATCCCAGTCAGTGAAGAGTCTTTAACAGAATGTCACTTTCAGGGTGGGAAAGATATGTTGACAATTTACTTCAACAATAAACCCGAAAGCCAGATTTTCTGTGGAAAATCGGTCGTATTAGGAGGGAGTTCTCAGATTAACAGTTTTAGTTCAGACTCTTATTATGGTGATTTATCTTCTATTCTATTGCGGAATCTCCCTTTTTGGGCCGAATTTAAGCGTACTCCAAATTTAGAAGTAACTTTACTTCCTGATTTTGAGGAAAAAATAGAAAAGGTGGCCAATATCACCATCCATGAGAATGTCACCAATCTGGCTGGTGTTCCAACATGGAATATTGTTCTAGCAAAAAAGATATTGGAAATCACAGGTAAGAATAATTTGCTTGAAGTCTGGCCTAATCTGGAATTTTATACCCATGGTGGCGTAAGTTTCAAACCTTATCGCGAACAGTTTAAAAAACTGATTCCTTCTGATAATATGTATTATTTAGAAAATTATAATGCATCCGAAGGATACTTTGCTCTTCAAGATCTGCCCGACTCAGAAGAATTATTATTAATGCTTGACTATGGCATTTATTACGAATTCTTACCGATCGAAAATTTATATGATGAGAATCCGCAAACATTAGGATTACATCAAGTAGAATTAAATAAAAATTATGCTTTGATCATTTCGACCAATGCTGGTTTATGGCGGTACATGATCGGTGATACGATTAAATTTGTAACGCTATCTCCATACCGTATTCAAATAACAGGACGGACAAAACAATTCATCAATACCTTTGGCGAAGAACTTATCGTCGATAATGCAGAGGATGCTATAAAGAAGGCTAGTGAAAGTACACGTGCAATTGTAAAAGATTATACTGCTGGACCGATTTACTTTAAAGAGGGTGAAGCTGGAGCTCATGAATGGATTATTGAATTTGAACAACAACCTGATAATTTTGAAACGTTTTGTAAGATATTGGATCAAACATTGAGAGAGATCAATTCGGATTATGATGCTAAACGTTATAAAAATATGGCATTACAATTTCCGGTTATTCACAATGCCCCTGCATACACATTCTTTCAATGGATGAAATCAAAGGGTAAGCTTGGTGGGCAAAATAAAGTACCGCGACTGTCGAATAATCGTGATTACCTTGAGCCTATATTGGACATAATAAAGAAGTAATGTACCTTAAAAGTTTATAGGGAAAGATTTTAATAAAAAATGAGATTGATCAGTTTATGAGCAATCTCATTTCAATTTTTTAGTACCTGCTAAATTTGAAAAATAATAAAATACCCTAGGGTTTGATAGCCGTTTTATAAAGAAAAACAAAAAAGCCTAAAATAAAATTTAGTGAAAATCCTTTTTTCTCCACAGCTGTGTTTTGATCAAATTCTAATTCATCATTTTCCAATGCATTGTTTTTACTGTTTAATCGGTGCATGGTTTTTAATCGTTTAGTTTGTTTTTTATTAGTGAATATCTGTTTAGAAGTGTTAGCCCTTTTTAAAACCTACCATTTTTGATGATAGATTAGTGTTTCCGTTAATCCAAATAACATGCCACTTTACAATTACTGTGTTAATTCATCTAAAATTAACACAGAATAAAGGAAAAGGTAACAAAACAGCTAAAAAAGCCTAAAAAATGATAATCTCTAGTAATTCAAATGATAATCTGTCCATAAAATAAAACGTAAAATCCTAAAAAATAGACAAATTTACTGTGTAATAATAAAATTTTCTCACTCAGAATAATATTTGATAAACAAGAGGTTTATCATTCAAATTCGTGGTTTTTTTCATACTTTAGCATTTGTAATTAAAATACAATGAGCGCGACAGAAAATTATTCAATTCGCGTAGAGCCCACACAACAATCGAGACTCTCGCAAGTAGATTTTAACAATCTAAAATTTGGAAAAATATTATCCGACCATATGTTGGTCGCTACCTATGAAGATGGAGCATGGACTGATGTCAGTATTGTGCCTTATGGTGATATTAATGTAAGCCCTTCTATGTCGGCTTTACATTATGGCCAAGCAATCTTTGAAGGTATTAAAGCATACAAATTTCAAGATGGAACTATTAGTATTTTCCGTCCTGACAAGAACTGGGAAAGATTCAATACTTCTGCAGCTCGTCTGGAGATGCCAGAAGTTCCTGAAGAAATCTTTTTAGGTGGATTAAAAAAACTATTAGCCACCGATAATAAATGGATTCCAAATGCTCCAGGCACATCTTTATATATCCGTCCATTTATGTTCGGTACTGAAGCGGCTTTAGGAGTACACCCTTCTAATTCCTACAAATTTATAATTATCACTAGCCCTGTAGGTGCTTACTATAGCAATCCTTTAAAATTAAAGGTAGAAACACATTATACCCGCGCAGCAGAAGGCGGAGTAGGTTTCTCAAAAAATGCAGGTAACTATGCATTGTCACTATACCCTACTCGTTTGGCAAATGATGAAGGTTTTGATCAATTGATGTGGACTGATGCTTCGGAACATAAATATATTGAAGAGGCTGGAACAGCCAACCTAATATTCCGTATCGGTGACAGTATTATTACTCCTCACGGTGATACGATCCTACATGGTGTAACAAGACGTACAATTATGGAACTGGCGGCAAGCTGGGGATATAAAACGGAGCAACGCAGAGTATCTGTCAAAGAACTTATTGATGGAATCAAAGCAGGAATTGTAACAGATGCATTTGCTGCTGGTACAGCTGCAACATTAACACCAATTGCCACTATTGGTTATGAAGGTGAATTGTTTCAATTACCTCCTGTAGAAGGTCGCGATTTCTCTAAAAAAGTATTAACCTATTTAGATGATCTTCGATATGGCAGAATTGCTGACGAATTTGGATGGAATTTGATCGTGGAATAATTATATTTCATTTCGTAGAAAAAAGGGCTTGATTACCATTGTAATCAAGCCCTTTTTATGTTATCAACAGAGTTATTAACATAATGTGGATAACTCTGTTGATATCGTATAAAATTATGATTGAATATAATCTATAATCTGGTTTTTGTCCTTAGGATCAAACCAAACTGTACTGATATCTTTCTTAAACCAAGTGAGTTGCCTTTTAGCATACCGTCGCGAGTTTTGCTTAATTTTATCTATTGCTTCTTCCCAAGATATTTTCTCATCTAAGAAATCGAACAGCTCAGAATAACCGACAGTCATTAAAGCAGGCTTATGTTTAAAAGATATTAATGACTTTACTTCACCCAATAAACCATCTTTCACCATCAAATCGACACGCATATTAATGCGTTCGTATAAAGTTGTTCGGTCCATTGTAAGTCCAACTGTAATGATCTTAAAGGGTCTCACTGCTTTTGTCTTTTGAAGAAAATTAGAAAATGGTAATCCAGTAGTTTCAAATACTTCCAGGGCTCGAATTACCCGTTGAACATTTGAAATATCTACCTGATCATAATAAACAGGATCGACTTCTTTTAAATAAGCTTGAAGTGGCACAATTCCCTCGTTATCAAACCTGTTATTTAACCGTTCTCTTGTTTCTGGAAGGGCCTTTGGTAAATTATCCAAACCTTCACATACTGCTCTCACAAATAAACCAGATCCGCCTACCATAATGACTATATCCTTTTTTTTGAACAGCGAGCTTATTGTTTCTAATGCCTCTTTTTCAAAATCACCGGCAGAATAATCCTCTTCTATAGAATGTGAATTAATAAAATGATGAGGCGCCTGACCTAATTCAGATGCAGTAGGTTTGGCCGTACCAATACTCATTTCACGGTAAAACTGTCTTGAATCGGCTGAAATAATCTCCGTATCAAAATATTGAGCAAGCTCAATTGCCATAGCAGTCTTACCTACTGCAGTAGGCCCTACTATAGCAATTAAAGTTTTATTATGTTGATCTGTGGTGCCTAACATTAATATTCGTCAAACGAACCACTACTTTCCTCTTCAGACTTTTCTCCACTTTCTTCTTCATCATCCCCGTCAAACAAATCGAATTCTTCGTCATCATCAACGCCATATTGCGTTTCATCTACCAAAACTTCATCTTCTTCATCGTCATCCAAAGGATCTGCAACAGGAAAATTCGCTGCTGCTAAAGATTTTGGTGCTTGACCCACCGTTTTAAAAACAGTAGGATAAGTTTTGCCTTCCTCTTCTTTTAAAATTTTGATCAATTCCACATGAAATTCATAAGGTCTATCAAAATTATAGATGTAATAAAACTTTTGGTGGGGATCGTCAATAAACTTGCTTAAACGAATATTTTCCATTAGTAAAACACCATCTGAAATTTTACGAGCAGTTGGTAAAAGAGCAATTTCAGTTCCTTTTTTCCATTGATCGTTACTAACATAAAAGGAAGATGAACGGTCAGCTTCATAAGCAGTTGTCTTATGAATAGCCTCATGTAATTCTAAGAAAGTTTGTTTCGAAAGCATATCGATTTCTCTATACACATCCTCATAATCTTCAAAAGTGATTCTGAATCTATAAATAGCCATTTCTAATATTCGTTTTGTTTGTTAACAAGATGAGCTTCAATAAGAATTGAAGCGATTAAAGATACTTTTTTTATTTAACTGTTGTATTCAAATCCCATGCCTTTCTAATAGTCAAGCCCAAATCTTGAGCTTTGTTGACCATAAAATGATATGCGTCCATCTTAGCATTAGGAATCTCTCCTTCTAAGATCGCTTCTCGGATTGCATTTTTTATTTTCCCAACTTCACGACCTGGCCCAATACCAAAAACTTCCATAATATCTTCTCCAGAAATTGGAGGTTGCCAATTTCGGATCTGATCACGTTCTTCAACATCTTTTAGTTTTTGCTTGACCAATTCGAAATTCTGACGATATTTCTTCTTTTTATATTCATTTTTTGTTGTTACGTCGGCATGGCATAATTGCATCAAAGCATCAATATCATCACCGGCCTCAAATAACAAACGACGTACAGCAGAATCAGTAACAATATCTTGAGCCAGTACAATTGGTCTTAGATGTAATAAAACTAGTTTCTGAACAAACTTCATTTTTTCATTCAATGGAAGTTTTAACTCAGCAAATAATTTAGGAACCATTCGTGCCCCTTTATCTTCATGACCATGAAAGGTCCATCCTAGCTTTTTATCAAATCTTTTTGTGGGAGGTTTTGCAATATCGTGCATAATAGCAGCCCATCTTAACCACAGATCATCGGTTGTTTCACAGACATTATCCAAAACTTCCAGCGTATGGTAAAAATTATCTTTATGTCCTTTTCCATCGATGATTTCTACACCGTATAAGTTTTGCATTGCAGGAAAAACCAAAGCCAATAACCCTGTATCAAATAAGTATTTAAATCCAATAGAAGGTTTTTCTGACAAGATAATCTTATTAATTTCGTCAGTGATGCGCTCTTTTGATATAATACGAATACGATCTTTAGTATCTGTGATCGCTTGAATCGCCTTTGTATCAATCTTAAAGTTCAATTGTGTAGCGAAACGAATAGCACGCATCATACGCAAAGGATCATCGGAAAATGTCACGATTGGATCTAATGGTGTACGTATAGTACGTAATTCAATATCCCTTACTCCATCAAATGGATCAAGCAACTCACCATAATTATCCTTATTCAGTGAATATGCCATAGCATTGATGGTAAAATCACGTCGATTTTGATCATCAACTAAAGTTCCATCTTCAACAATTGGTTTTCGGGAATTAGCACGGTAAGATTCTTTACGAGCTCCTACAAATTCCACATTTAATCCTTCAAAAACTAACATTGCTGTTCCAAAACTTTTGTAAACAGCAACTTTAGTTTTCAATTTATTTCCTAAAGCTGTAGCAAACTCAATTCCACTTCCAACAACAACAATATCCACATCATTTTTAAAAGGCCGGCCCATAATATGATCGCGTACATAACCGCCAATGACGTAGCACTCCGTATTTGTTGTTTCGGCTAACTCTTTAATGATTGGGAAAATAGGATGTTGTAAATTATCACTCATAGCATGAATCTAGGTCCTTAAAAAAACACTAGGATGCAAAAGTAAGGAATTTATTATAAAATAGATATTAGTCTTGCGATATAAGCGCACAAGACTAATAATATTACGTCTTTATATTTAATCGCGATCGCGAGAAAGCTTGCGGAAAGCTAGTGGATTTTGAGATAGCTCTGCCTGTTCACGACGACGCTTTACAATGTGAACTGCCTGAAATATAGCTTCCATGAAAGACTCATGAGCAGCAACATTTTGTCCAGCAATATCATAACCCGTTCCATGATCTGGAGAAGTACGAACAATCGGCAAACCTGCAGTAAAATTTACACCATTACGATTTGCAATATGTTTAAAAGGAATCAATCCTTGATCATGGTACATAGCTAATACCGCATCAAATTTTTCGTAAGCATGATTAGCAAAAAAACCATCTGCAGGATAGGGTCCAAAACACAATATTCCTTTTTCTTTTGCTTTTTCTATCGTTGGTCGGATAATCATATCATCTTCAACACCAATAACACCATTATCTCCTGCATGTGGATTTAATCCGAGTACAGCAATTTTAGGTTTCTGAATCCAGAAGTCCTTTTTAAGACTCTCATTCATTAGCTCCAATTTATTTAAAATTGCTGCTTCTGTAATATGATCGGAAACATCTTTTACAGGTATATGGCCTGTAACAACACCCACCCGCAACTCATCACAGATCATAAACATCAATACATCATCCGCATTTGTTTTTTCTTGCAAATACTCCGTATGTCCTGGAAAATGAAATCCTTCCTGCTGGATATTATGTTTATTAATAGGGGCAGTGACCAAAGCATCAATCTTTCCTGCATTTAGATCTTCAACCGCTTTTTCTAATGAAATAAAAGCATATTTACCACCGATCTCATTTTCTTCGCCTAAAGTTATCTTGACATCCTCCTGCCAGCAATTAATCATGTTAGCCCGTTTAGGATTTGCCTGCTCAGGATCATTGATGACATTAAAACTAAAATCACTGACACCTAATGCTTTTCTATGAAATGACGCAACTTTTGTATTACCGTAAACAATCGGAGTGAAAAATTCTAAAACACGATTGTCCAATAATGATTTTATAATTACTTCCAATCCGATACCATTGATATCGCCTACTGTAATACCTATTTTTAATTTGTCAGCCATAGTAAAAAATGAAATTATTGACTCAAAAGTAATTAAAATTATATGAAATAGTCAAGCATCACTTTAATTTCCAATTCATATAAACCACCTTCAAGAGAAACAGATGATAAATTGCCACTCATTTACCTTACCTGTTTATTATCCTCCACAAGTTAACTATATTTGTACCAAATTCGAGCATATATGAGTACAGTAAGAGCCAAGAAACATTTAGGACAACATTTTTTGAATGATAAAAATGCGGCAAAAAAAATAGTTGATGCTTTGGATCCAAAATTAGGATTCACGCAGGTGCTTGAGGTCGGTCCTGGAATGGGTGTTCTTTCCGATTTTCTTCTACAAAATGATGCTTACGAAACATGGATGATCGATGTGGATGATGAATCTATTGAATTTTTAGCAGATAAATATCCTCAGTTGGAACACCGTCTGATTCATGGTGACTTTTTAAACTTGGATTTTTCACAACATTTTGGCGAAAAGATGGCCGTAATCGGTAATTTCCCTTATAATATTTCTTCTCAGATTTTATTTAAAATATTGGATGAACGCAACCGTGTTGTGCAGATGACCGGTATGTTTCAAAAGGAAGTTGCAGAGCGCTGTACAGCAAAGGCAGGTAGTAAAGAATATGGTATTTTAAGTGTGTTCTTACAGGCTTACTATCATGTAGAATATTTATTCACCGTAAAGGCTGGTGCATTTAATCCACCACCAAAGGTACTTTCTGGTGTCATTCGAATGACGAGAAATGATCGCACAGCACTTGCGTGTGATGAGAAATTATTCTGGAGAGTTGTAAAATCTGGTTTCAACCAAAGACGTAAGACCTTAAGAAACTCGCTGTCGGCGGTAGTTACAAAAGATAAAATGTCGGACAATCCATTATATGAATTACGCGCTGAGCGATTAACGGTTAATGATTTTATCGTTCTAACAAACGAAATTGCGAATGCCTAAGATCTAGCTCCATGAAACGCTTTACCATTATCGGAGGTGGTGTTGCTGGTTTGACTGCAGCCATTGGCCTTAACAAAATTGGTATACAAGCCACTATCTATGAAAGTGCTAAGGCATTAAAAGGTATTGGAGCTGGTTTTGGTTTAGCGGCCAATGCCATTCAGGCATTAGAATACTTGGAACTTAAAGCAGGTGTCATCCCCCTAGGACATTATTTAGAAAACTATAATATTCTGGATAAGCAGGGAAGGATTCTTGCAGCTCCCGAAACCAAAACCATTAGTGACAAGTATGAACAGGATAATTTTGCTATACACCGTGCAGATTTACATCAGTTTCTACTCGCACAAATTGAATATGAAAACTTACATCTTGGAAAAAGAGCTCTTAAAATAGAATACCGAGAAGGAGAAATTGACATCTTTTTTGAAGATGGGACCATACATCAAACGGACTATCTGATTATTGCTGACGGTGTTAATTCTCGATTAAGACAACAATTGATTCCTGGTTCAGCACCACGCTATGCAGGTTATACCTGTTGGCGTGCAACCATTGATAATGCTAATATAAACCTCAGCACTGGTTCAGAAACATGGGGGAACAAAGGACGCTTTGGCATGACTCCTCTTGTTGGAAACAAGATTTATTGGTATGCTTGTATAAATTCTCCCGCTCATAACAAAGTATTCAGTCGTTACACAATCAAGGATCTGCAACAAAACTTTGCGTCTTATCATGATCCGATTACAAGCGTCCTTGCTGAAACAAATGACCAGCAATTGATCTGGAATGATATCATTGATATTAAACCTCTAAAAAATCTAGCTTTCGGTAATACCTTATTTATTGGCGATGCAGGACATGCAACAACCCCCAATATGGGTCAGGGTGCGTGTCAGGCAATTGAAGATGTAGCCGTATTGATAGACGAATTAAAGAAAACGACAGATGTTGTTCTTGCTTTTCAAATATTTGAAAAAAGAAGGTTAAAAAGAACACGTTATATTACCGAAACATCATGGTCTATCGGAAAGGTCGCACAATGGGAGAATCCGATAAGTATTATCATCCGAGATACATTGATGCGTATACTACCTGAAGAAGTTAAGCAGTATAAGCTTAAAAAACTGCTAAGTGTTGATTTTATGAAATTGTAATTATATTGAATTGAACAAGTCAGCATGCATATCTGACTTATGATCAATTCATTGCTGTTTAATTATAATTTGTTTTAATGTAAATAAATAATCATTATGAAAACAAAAGTATTAATCGTTGATGACGCGCATGCAGTGCTTACTCAAAAATTGGATCAAGCTGGAATTGCCTACGATTACAAACCTGAGTTCGATCGCGCAGATGCTGAAAAATACATTTCTGATTATACGGGATTAATCATAAGATCTAAATTTCAAGTCGATCAGCACTTTATAGATTTAGCAAATAATCTCCAATTTATAGCACGTTGCGGAGCTGGTATGGATAATATTGATGAGGCTTATGCACAATCAAAAGGAATTGAACTCATAAGTGCAAATGAAGGAAACTGTGATGCCGTTGGTGAACATATGATCGGTATGTTGCTTTCTCTTATGAATCATCTTAACAGAACCAATCAGGAAATTAAGACCGGTTTATGGCGTCGTGAGGCCAACCGTGGCTATGAATTACAAGGTCGAACTGTTGCCATTATTGGTTATGGTCACAATGGCCAGGCTATGGCAAAGAAACTCTCCGGCTTTGGTGTAAAAGTTATTGCATATGACAAGTACAAAACTGGCTTTTCAGATCAATTCGCAAAGGAAGTCTCCATGGAAGAAGTTGTCAAACATGCAGATGTACTTAGTTTTCACATTCCACTAACCAAAGAGACAAAAGGATTGATCAACGAAGAATATTTATATCATTTTCGCAAACCCATATTTTTCCTTTTAGGAGCTCGTGGTGGTATTGTTCAAATTCCTGCTGTATTAAAGGCAATGGATGAAGGAAAAATCATAGGAGCTGCTTTTGATGTCCTTCCCGTAGAGAATTTTCCTGGTCTTAAAGAGCAATCTTGGTTTTCAGATCTAACAAGTAGAGACAATGTAATTTTAAGTCCTCATGTTGCAGGATGGACATTTGAAAGTTACTATAAATTATCTGATGTAGTTGCGGATAAGATTATCTCTTTTTTGAACAAGTAATCGTTTTAAGATAAAATCAAACAAAATTTTTAATAAACACAATGATTAAAAATTGGAGCACGAGACTTACATCTAGTAAGTAAGCATAATGATAGTGTTCATTTGTTCTGAAAACAAGAAATCTCAAAATGAGGTAAATAATTGTGTTCGTAACAAGAAGACCAACTTTTATAATCAATAAATAAGGAGCACATAAAATCAAGAGACTATGTATGCACAGTAAGATGTAACATAGGCTCTTTGCTCTCCCCTCTCCGAGCATATTGGGCAATGTTCGGAGATGATAATAAGAATCCTGCTTGATATCACGAATGTCAAATGGCAACGTACAGATAATCAAGAAAACGAACTTTAAACAAGCGAGGTAATACAATAAATGCAGGTTTACTGACATAGCATTACTGTAAAGCTCTATATAGGGAAGAAAAACACTGCTTAATACCCATACCAATGCAATATGAAAAATTTTCATTGCCGGAATCTGTCTTAATCCCCCCCATCGATCTTTTAAAGGAATAATAGGAAGACTATACAATACGCTGACCAATCCAATAACACCTAAGAAAAAGATAGAGTAAACGTGGATATGAAAAAGACACCATAGGCAAATACCTGTTGCTATAAATGTGTTGATCCATAAAATACGTTCATATTTAAAAACCCACCTTGTACGGGCATAAATTGATTTCTCCGGATGTTGTGGTTTAGATAAAATCAAGCTAAAATTGTAAAGCGCAAGTGTAGCCGCTCCCTCAATTAATGCGATATAACCATTAATCTCCTGATCAAGTATAATGTACGTCAATACACACTGCGAAGCTGCCGCCAATGCAATTAATATATTGCTAAAAATTAAAAAATAGTACATTTTTTTTAATACATCCATATAGATCAATCTATTATATCATGAGCAATATAACAATAGTGTTATAAAAAAGTTAAATTTCAAATTATAAATTTTATAAATTGGCAATTGTCTCAAAAAAAACTAAATTAGCTGATTCCAAATGAACTTGTTTAATCAACCAAATAAGTTTTAAGGGATTGAATTTAATAAAACCAAAATATGAGTCTACAAATCAAATCATTTGAAGAATATCAAGACGTTTATAAAAAAAGTGTAGAAAGTCCGGAAACTTTCTGGGGAGAGATAGCGGAAAACTTTTTTTGGAAAAGAAAATGGACAAATGTTCTGAATTGGAATTTTACAGAGCCTAATGTAAAATGGTTCGAAGGTGGAAAATTAAATATTACAGAAAATTGCCTTGACCGCCATATCTATAATTTAGGGGATAAACCTGCGATTATTTGGGAGCCAAATGATCCAAATGAATCGCATCGCATTTTATCTTACAAACAACTTTTACAGAAAGTTGAGCAATTTGCCAACGTTCTAAAAAATAACAATATCCGCAAAGGAGACCGTGTATGTATTTATTTACCAATGGTTCCCGAATTGGTTATTGCGACTTTAGCCTGTGCACGTATCGGTGCTATTCACAACGTAGTCTTCGGAGGTTTTTCGGCTCAATCTATCGCTGACCGTATCAATGATGCGGCCTGTAAAGTAGTTGTGACTTCTGATGGTAGCTACCGTGGTCCAAAAGTATTAGAATTAAAGAGCATTGTTGATGATGCATTAATGCAATGTGACTCTGTTGAAAAAGTCATTGTATTAACAAGAACACGTACACCAGTCTCCATGATTAAAGGTCGTGATGTATGGTGGGAAGATGAAATTAAGAAAGTAGAAACACAAGGAAATCCAGCTTGTCCCGCAGAAGAAATGGATTCAGAAGACACATTATTTATCTTGTATACTTCAGGTTCTACAGGCAAACCAAAGGGTGTTGTCCATACCACTGGTGGCTATATGGTTTATACTGGTTATACTTTTGCAAACGTATTTCAATATCAGCAAGGTGAAGTATACTTCTGTACTGCAGATATTGGCTGGATTACAGGTCACTCCTACATTGTTTACGGACCTCTTTCACAGGGAGCTACTTCATTAATGTTTGAAGGTACACCAACCTATCCTGACGCTGGCCGTTTATGGGATATCGTTGATAAATATAAAGTCAATATTTTATATACAGCACCAACAGCTATCCGTTCACTGATGGCTTTTGGAGACTCATTTATTGATGGAAAGGATTTGAGCAGTATCCGTAAACTGGGATCAGTTGGTGAGCCTATCAATGAGGAAGCTTGGCATTGGTATAACAATAAAGTCGGTAAAGGAAAAGCTCCTATTGTTGATACCTGGTGGCAAACTGAAAATGGCGGTATCTTAATCGCTCCTATGGCTGGTATTTCACCAACTATACCAGGATATGCGATGTTACCATTACCAGGGGTTCAGCCTGCACTTATGGACGAGAATGGAAAAGAAATTGAAGGAAATGATGTTTCCGGAAATTTATGTATCAAATTCCCGTGGCCAGGTATGTTACGTACCACTTGGGGAGATCATGAGCGTTGCCGTCAGACCTATTTTGCAACTTACGAAAATATGTATTTCACAGGTGATGGCTGTTATAGAAACCCTGAGGGTTATTACAAAATCACAGGTCGTGTGGATGATGTATTAAACGTATCTGGACACCGCATCGGAACTGCTGAAGTAGAAAATGCAATCAATATGCACTCTGATGTTGTAGAATCAGCTATTGTTGGTTACCCGCACCCCGTAAAAGGACAAGGTATCTATGCTTACGTTATTGCCAATCATCATATTGATGAAGAAAGTACACGTAAAGATATCATGCAGACGATTACAAGATTGATTGGTGCTATCGCAAAACCTGATATCATCCAATTTGTATCAGATCTTCCTAAGACACGTTCTGGAAAAATCATGCGTCGCATTCTTAGAAAAATTGCAGAGGGTGAAAGATCCAACTTGGGAGATACTTCCACTCTTCAAGATCCAGCTGTAGTTGAAGCAATCATTGAAGGTGCAGAAAAAATGAATAAGTAATTATATTATATTTCTAACTAAAGAAGCCTGCGCGTGCGCAGGCTTTTTTAGTTAGATCTTTTATCTATATTTTTCAAGAAAAAAAATAATATAGAAATGAGAGCTTGATAAAATCAAGTAAAATAGACCTTTGAATCGAAATCCTCACCTTAATCATAAGAGATATCTGCGCATACAAAAGTGAGAACTATTTAAAACAAATATCCAAATTAGTTAACGCTGTTTTTAGTTTAGCTATATTCTGTATTGAAAAAGTGACTTTCTTCTTATTCTCAAAACAGAAAGTAACAATATAATTTGAACTAAAAATGTAAGACCAACCGTACTTCTTGCTATATCTTATTCCCCAGCCACCAAAATATCCTAAAGCAGATATGCTATCAAATTTGCAACTGTCAATTTTTTTTAAATCATACTTTCTATTAAAAAAATAAAAAAATGAATTTGTTAGAATAACATCATCGTTCAAAATTAACTTAGATCTGCAAATAAACAACAAAATACCTATAATTATAGCTGGAATGTGGTAGTACAACGACATCACATCCATTTTTAAATAATATATTGTTAATACCACATATTGAATAATATATATAATCAGAATAAACTTAGGAAGTCTATGTTTTTCCTCAAAAATGATCATAATAAAAATACCAAAAAACAAAGTGTATGGAAAAATATCATGCCTTTCTATTCTGTTTGAGATAAACAAAGCGTCAATTTACTTCTGCAGATTTGTTACAACCAATTTATAGCTTTATTATTCCAAAAACTAATTGGTCATTATATCACTGTCAAATCTTGATTTTTTAATTTTTTATCGATATTAAGGTAATTAATTGCTGTAAACAAAATAATAAACACATAATAGATGAGTGGGATTGTAAAAAGAACATATGCATTCAATATCTTATCCAGAAATGCGGGCATAGTAATATTTAAAAGACCTGTCAGGAAAAGATATGAAATAGAAATACTTAAAAAAAATAAAGCCAACGCGTGTGCTGTTATCATTTTTCTTAATTCCTTTTTATAAAAGTCGCTTTTGTTTTGTTTAGTCGAACCAATTATTGCTGGCACTAAAAGTCCTAAGAGTGGATTCACAAATAATAGCAATGATGATAAGTAAAGTCCTTTAATACTTCCCGTTTGATCCTTGTCTATACTTATTTGGTTTACATTTGGCATGATTAATTGCTCTAAAGGTATTTCTAATACCTGACTAATTTGTTTTAAACTAAATCCACTAATTTCTTCTGTTCCCTTCTCAACTCGTTGTATCGTCCTTAAGGAGACACCAGCCACCTCTGCCAGATCCTGTTGTGTCAGTCCCCTCTGCTTTCGCATGAATTTTATCTGTTCTTGAATATTTTGTCTTTCCATAAGACGAAAGTGTAAAATGTTATTTATATAATGAATTATAACATGTGCCAAAAATATGTCAAAAACATGCAAATGCATTTAAATGCATTTAAAGGGGATTATTGTATTAGAATACCTTTGGAGATAAATATTTTAACATTTGATAATTATTGATATTCAACTTTTCTATTCCATAAAATGTCGTAATCGTCTATCCAAAACTTGTTTTATGTTAGATGGAAAGGAATTATAGACTTTGATATACCTTTCAAAATCCTGCTTACTATTTACTTGAAAATTATATATCTGAATAATAACATCGCTAGATATGTGTTTCTTCATAAATAGAATTTCTTGAGTAATCAATTCATTTTTCACAAGATCTAGCCAAGGTTCATGTAACGTTGCGCTAACTATCTTGGCTTCATCGTACATTTTATGCTCAATATAATAATTCTCTACCTGTTGCAAGCTATCTTTCTGATGTCGGTTTTTATGCTTAAATCCATCTAATAAATCAAGGTATTGACAATACAGCTTATTATTTAATCCATTAGATTTTACCCACATGTGAGTAGGTTCGTCCGCCACTTGATTAAATAATATCTCTTCCAACTCGTCCTGATTATAAACTTTATCGAACGATAAGTTGTATTCATTGGCCTCTTCATTGTCTAACCAAAAAGTCGTTGATAAAAAATATTTTGGGACTCCTAACTCAGGCTGTCGTGAAAATCGTTCAATATCTTGAGGTCTAAGTAAGTCCCTTTTCCATGAAAACACCGCTTGATAAATCCCTTTTGGAAGATTCTTTATAGATATGTTAAAATCATTACTATTGAGACTATCCGAAAATACCTTTCCTCCACTATTTAAGTGATAAAAATCGATATAAAATGGTGGACTAACATTGAGATTGCCTGAAAAATAATTACTATTTGAGACGTTACAACTGACTAAATAAAAAATTCCAAAATAAATAAAAGAATATCTCTTAAAAATAGTCCTTTTAAAACACCAAATGATATCTTTAAACATTATTGCACTGTAATAATTTAAGAAACATTGGATTGAGAATTGAAAAAAGTTATAGCAAGCCAAAGCAGTAACTTTTTTTATAATTTCAAATCTACCCAACAAATTCCTATAACATATTAAATTAAGTATAGTATTGCTATGTAAATACGTCCACAAAATCAATCATTAATTATATTGTGGACGTATTTATAAAATTCACCCTTCAATTAATAAACAAAAGAAAAATAATAATTAGGATCTTCTACACTAGTAAATTGAATACCCGGACCAAAATTTTCATCTTTTATAAATGACAATTTAAAATCGTGATTTATCATCTTTTTGAAGAATGTTTGGTTCATGTATGGCACCATTATTCCTCCATTATTTGTAGTATTTTTGACAGAAAGGAAACGTATTGTACCATTCTCAAGGTCGATTGAATAATTCATTACATATCCACCTATAAACCTTGTATTATCTTGATAAATATACCCATCCATTGTAATCAATTTTTTAGCATCATTGAAGTTATAAAAAGATTCACCAACGGTTAAGTTATACCCTCCTGTTTTTGAAAGCCGTACATATTCATTCCAATCAACAGAATAACTGGTAGACCATGTTTTTAGCGGAAGATAAGAACTATAATTATAGACACCTGGTTGGTACATATCTGTAATTGCAGTTCCTAGTTTATATTGAGGAGGTAGCAAATATTCTTCGGACTTATTAATAGTGAATGACTTGCCAGATACAGAATGTAATTTATAAACACCATTTTCCTCAGTAACATTAGTAAATTTTTCACCATCAAAAGAGACATCACCTAGTAAAATCAGGTTTTTATTAAGGCTGTAAAAATATGGAATTTGAACACTTTCTACCTTACCATCAATCATTGCCATAAGATTTATCTGCTTGGCAGCAATATTTAAAGTAAATTCACAATTTGCCTTATTTAAAGAAACTACATTAATTCCTTCTTCAAAATAAGTATTTACATCTTCAATACTAGTCAATAACTTTTTAGTTAAAAAAGCATTTTCCTCAGCAGCCGTAGCTTTAACCAATATAAGAGGCTGAACAAATTTACGCCCCTGAAAAAATAGTGTATCTCCATGAGTCTTAACATAATCATACTCATTATCGCTACCCAACCCCTTACCTGGTGCACCTCCGTACACGTCAGGATTAGGATCTTGTAGCTTGGTTATATAATTATATGTATCGAAAGACAAAGTTGCATACATGATTTGGCGTATACGATAGGTAGACTCTTTTATTTCAGAAGCACTCGTTTCGTCCAAATCAGCAACCATTTTCAGCCTGTCATTTTCACCAAATTTCATATAAAATCCATATCCTCCATTGCTAATAGAGGTAGTTGTGTAGGCTTTCCATCCATTCGCTGCAGCTACCAAAGTATTTTTCACATAAGCTAATGTATCCGCAATGCGTTGCGTGGGATCCCCAAAAATGGGATCGATCTCTTTTGGTTTACTACAGCTAATAGTTAATAAAACCAAAAACATTAAATAAAATATATTTTTCATAACTTAATATTTTCTCAAATTAACTTTCCCCATAAATTTCACGCTCGGATCCTCGATATTTTTCAATACAAAATATTGTAAATAATCAGTTGGATTAACGGTTAAATCCACACTCTTCCATTCGGCTGAAAAGTGAGTACTACCAAGATAATCTAGTAGTGGTTTAGTGTCACTTATAACCCAAGGAACATTACCATTATCATAAATTGTACTTGTTCCTTGTACAGCTGATTTCGAGATTTTATAACTATTATCGGCATTCCTCACAATATCAAAATCATAAGCGGCATTATAATTATTATTATCATCTCCGAATCCTATATTTAGGGTTGCTTTTGTTGCGGAAACGAATTGAAACACCATTGTCTTAGTTCTCCATCCTCCTAATTCGTCAAGAATATTCATAAAAAGATCTCGTTGTTTTATAGAAATTGTATTTTCCAAACCCCAAGTGTTACGGATATCCCAATCCAATGAACCTAGATAATTACTATTAAGTGCCGTTGCAGCAGAGTATCTTGTTGATTTATATGTTTCGCTCATTATACGCTGAAATTCAATTTGCAATTGCGTAACATCAATATTAAAGTTTTGCATCATATAGTCCCGAACAATTGACTCCTTCTGTTTAAATTTAGGATAGGCATCTTTTCCACTATTGTACGCAAAATCATCATAATACAATTGCCCAGCTACTATCAAGTGAGATAACACTTCCGCAAAATCTTCACCTATGGACTTACGGGCATAGGGAGTAATGAAGCCAAGAGAACGTGCCAATGCTGTAGTATTCTCTTGTGCAGTCCAATTCGAATAATAATCTCCCACACTTACCCTTCCATATTCGCCAGGAATAAATCTATTTTGATTCAGGATATGGGTAAACTCATGATGGATTACCTGTAAATTCCCAAGAACAGAATTGGCGTTCTCAGTACTAAAGTTATTTATGCCATACAATGTAATCCTTCTTCCTCCATCTGCGGTACCACCTTTTACAGAACCATCTACATCATAATCACCTGATCCAAATAAGGCAAATTGTTTGGGTGTATAAGTTTTAATAAAAGGAATACCCCCGATCTTTTTGTAAACATCCAAAAAACCCTTAATAACAACGTCCATTTGTGGAATGACTTTAGCTTCATCTGCTGGAGCTATATTTTTATTGATATCATGCATATTACGCTGATACCGGTAAACCACCTCAATATTATAGGGATCTGTTAAATTAGTTGTAATCCATTTATCAATTTCCCCGGGTACGAATGTATCGTAATTTTCAATTTTCACATTGAGTTTTTCCTCCTTTGTACAAGAGTATAAGCCAGTTATTAAACTAACTAGTATAAATATTTTTACTGTCGTTTTCATAATTTACCTTGGATTTTGTTCAACACCGGACAGTTTCGCTTCTTCCGGAATTTGGAAAACGCGTCTTGGATCCTCTGGTTTCAATTCTATATAAGACTCACTTTCATCATTTGCTATGACAAGGTGCTTTACCGTAATTCCCTTACGAATAATATCCAACCACCTTAATCCCATAGACATAAAACCGACTTGTTTAAATTGTAACACCGTTTGAATAAGGGCTTCCTTATCATCCTGTACACCAAAAAACAATTTGGATTTTTCTGTAGTTACGGCATGGTTTGCCGGATTGTAATTCTCAATTCGGTTGCTTGCCATTAAATTCATATCGGCTATACCAGCTCCAGTATTTCCGAGCTCTAAATATGCTTCTGCTCTATTCATCAAAGCTTCATCCGTAATTAAAACTGGAACCATTAACATGGGGAAACCCGTATTGGCAGTTGTATTGGTGACATACCAATATTCTTTCCATATATACGTAGTATAATGAGGGGCACCATAAGAAACTCCAAAATTATAAAATTTACCACCGGCTGCTGTATTGCCATTATATATGTCTTGAAATACGTTTATACCCATAGCATAACGATTATTCCACCACCTCTGATAGCCACTATAGGTTTCATTTATTAATAAATTATAGGGCTGCTCGGCTTTTGCGAAAACCGTGTGCACCTCTTCAAATGTCATTTTTTTAAATGTTGAATTATAAGGGATCAGCTTGCCCGCAAAATTGCCACCTGCAAAAATCTTATTTGCATTGTCAATGACTTTCTGCCATTCGCCAGTAAACAAATAAAATCTCGTAGCGAAAGCATGGGCCGCAGCGGGCGTGAAATGGTATTTAGGTACTGTCCACTCAGCAGGGTTAGCATCTAAAAGGGCTAGTCCTTCTTCTAAATCCTTCCGGATATTTTCATAAACAGACTGAACTGTCCCACGATCATACTTTTCTATAACTTTTGTTTCTGGTTTTGTTACATAAGGGATTCCTGGAGACGTATTACTTTCTGGTTTTTTATGATCATATACTTTTGCAAAAAAGTTGACAAGCATAAAATGTGCATATGCACGTGCTACTAATGCTTCTCCTTTATATGCCAAAACCTCGTCTCCAAAGTTATTTGATTCAATTGCATCCAAAGCATGATTTGCTGCAGCAATAGCTTCATAACATTTATTCCAATAACCAGTAGGTGTATCAGAACCGCTATCTTTAACATCTTGCCAACGGTACAATGCTGGAACCGGTTGATATAAATCTCCTACACCTTTGTCTTCCACATTGTCTGAATAAGTCTCAGCCATAGCAAGATAATTATTAAAAGGATAGGCAGAAGTAATGAGTCTCTTAACTTTATCGACTGTATTAATTTCTGCACGCATATCCGGTTGTTGATCCAGATATTTACTACAACTGCCGAATAACAATGTCGATGAGATTATTAAATATTTAAAATTTGAAAGTTTCATAGTTTAGTCTTTTAGAATCCTAATTTTACAGATAATGTCACTTGTTTCGGAACTGGAAGAGCTACGCCTCCATTGCTATAAAACTCAGGGTCGACACCGTTTAACTTTTTGTCCGAATGCAGCAACCAAAGGTTATTACCAACCAAATTGAACTGAGCGGTTCTAAATTTAATCTTAGAAACTAATTCTTTTGGAACATTATAACCTACGGAAATCTGTGATAAACGAATATAATCACCCTTAGCTACACGTTCGCTAGAATAGTTGTAAGCGTTATAAGTATAATTTGATGCGTTACGATCGCCATTGGAATTCTTAATATCAAATTCGGAAGTTAATCCATCTAATGTAGAAGGGATGACTGTTAGGAACTCATCACCTTTAAAAATAAAGCGGTTAACTAAATCTCTTGATACATTATACATATCCAAATAAGTTGCTGAATATGTTGGCTGCAAACGTACTTTACTTCCAAATGCAAATTTTAACAAAAACGACAAATTGAAATTTTTATATTCTAGACGGTTATAATATCCTCCAGCAACGGTTGGATCAACTGGACCTTCATATTTTAAGAAATTTGTTTCATTATCCTGCAACCAAAAGTAAGTCTCACCAGGAGTTCCATCCGTTCCAATATAAGTGGGATATCCTCCATTTGTTGCCAATTTATCAAAATCTATTGAGTATAATCCGCGATGAGGTCGTCCAAGCATAGCGCCACCTTCAGCAGAAACAAGATTCCAGATATTACGTGTTACATCAAGTTTTGTAATTTCAGTTTTATTAAAACCTAAGGTAAATTGTGTCCGCCAAGTGAAACCTTCTGGATTTTTGAAAGGATAACCGCCTAATTGAATATCTATACCTTGGCTTTTCATATCGGCATAATTGGCTAATTTCTCAAATTTCCCTCCGATACCCGATGTGCGTATTGGGCCAATTAGATCAAAGATATTACGCTTATAGTAATCAAAATTTAGATCAATTCGATTGTTCAAAAATGATAAATCCGTACCAATATTCAATTCGTACATCTTTTCCCATGTCAATTCTGAATTTTCTAAATCATCGAGGCTGATTTTTCCTTCTTTTTCTCCCTCAAAAGGTCTATACGTAGTAGCATTATAGAATACTGCTGAAGAATTGGATGCATTCCCCATGTTAGCAACTAAGCCATAGGTTCCACGTAATCGCGCACCAGAAAGAATACCATTGTCCTTATTAAAGAAGTTTTCTTGATCAATATCCCAAGCTCCAGACAGATTCCAAGTAGGTAACCACCTTGCCACATTTGTCCGTCCCATTTTATTGGATCCATCATAACGTGTGGTAAAGTTAAATGAATACTTATTCATATAGTTGTATGCACCTCGAATAGCATAAGCAATCTTACGATCATAAGTATAATTCATCGCGAACGGTTTATCGCCTGATTCTATCAATTTTTTATAATAGCGAGAACTAGGTAATACCAAATTACCATTACCATATTCTATACCTGGCCCGTTAAAATCATGACTTTGCTTATCTCCAAACTGAAGTTCGTATGTACCAAATAGATTTAAAGAATGGTCATTCCAGGTTTGATTATATTCCAAATTATGGCGCATATAATAACTGATCATATTATTATTTGCCAAATTGAAAAATCCACCATTTGGAAGGATAACATATTTATCTGTATTTGGAAAATCAGGATCTGCATATAAAAACCTATTTCCACTGTTTACAGTTTGATCTTGGTTCGCCCGATATGCTTTTGATAAATTAGCATTCTCTGTAATCATATGCTGCCTTTCCGAATTGTAATAACGATACATACCGTTTGCAGAATAAGTTAAGGAAGGTAAAATTTTGTAGGTAATCCCCGCCTGAACTTTGATATCCATTAATTTGAGTTTGATATAGTTATTATCTAACTCATTTAGAATATTGAACGGTGCATAATCCCGAGTAAAAAACTCACGATCACCATTTTCATCAAAAGCCGTAATTATCCGACTGGTATTTAAGGAATAAGAATATGGATTGATATCAAAATCACGCGAATAGCTTCCATACACGGCATCAGAGTTACGGTTCAGCGTACCTGGAGCCCGTTGATCTCTAATATTTCCCTGAAAGATAAACTCTGTACTTAGTTTATCACTGATTTTATAATTATTTCGAATATTAGCAGTAAAACGTCTCGCTTGATTACCAAGCGTGTAACCTGGATCATTCATAAAACTAGTAGAAGCATAGGTTTGTGCTTTACTTGTACCTGAACTCATACTCAAAGAATGGTCATGTGCTATATTACTTTTAAACAGCTCATCAAACCAGTCCGTATTTGTATTAGCGTAACGTTGCAAAAACTCATAGCGGGAAGGGGCGTCATTACGTAACGCATATGAATCCGTTTTCGGATCATAATCATACATTAAATTATACATTTTATTAAATACTCCTCCTGTAGGGGCTCTTGAAACTTGTGAATGATTCAGATACCCTTTATTCTCCATATCAATAATCAATTGCATCTGCTCTGCAGAATTCATGATATCAAATTGATTATAATTAGGTTTAATGTAAGTTGTAAAATTACCTGAATAATTAAAATTAACTGCACCGTCTGTATTGCGCCCTCTCTTTGTATTTACTACTACAACTCCATTCATCGCTGCTGCACCATACATTGCTGTAGCGGCAGCATCTTTTAAAACTGTAATAGATTCAATATCATCTGGATTTAAACCGGCTACGGAAGATCCTAATAATGTGTTGGCATCACCTGTTGAAAGTGCTTCATTCGAAATATTAACAGCTTCGTCCAAGATAACACCATCAATAACCCAAAGGGGTTTATTATCTCCCGTAAGAGAAGTTGCTCCACGGACACGAATCTTAGGTGCAGCCCCAAATGTTCCGGATACATTTTGTACTGAAACACCAGCAACCTGTCCTTCTAACATTCTCGATATATCTGGCACTCCTGCGCGCTCTGCCTCTTTAGCATCAATTTTTGATGATGCCCCTGTAAACAGCTTGCGATCCAAATTTTGATAACCTGTTGCTACTACATTAACAATGTCCAATTGTTGTTCTGTACGATTCAATGTTATTGAAATAACATTTCTTTCATTAATAGCCGTTTCAATTTGAGTAAAACCTACATATCGAATAATTAAGGTAGCATTGGCAGGAGCATTTATTTTAAAATTACCACTATTATCTGTTTGTGTTGAAACGCTTGTTCCTTTAACAGTTATACTCGCTCCTGTCAAAGGTCGCCCTTCCTTATCTTTGACTGTTCCACTAACGGTATTTTGCAATACAACCTCTGAGGTTTTATTACTACTTTTTTCAATATTATTGATAGTAATCGTATTGGCAATGACTTTATAGGTATAGTTATTATCACTTAAAACTTCTTCAAGTGCATCTTCAAGACTTGCGTCTTTTAAATTTAGACTTATTCTCTTCGCACCTCTAGTGACATCGTCACTGTAAAGGAAACGATGCTTTGTCTGTTTGCCAATAGCTGATAACGCATCTTCGACCCTAACATTTTTGAGTTTAAGGTTGACCTTTTGCGCAATCCCTTCAGCCTGGACACCAGTAACGAAAGCAAACATTAAAAAGGTACTAATTTTCATAATACGTAAAGGTTTGCAAAATAACGAGTCTTGAGAATCCCAAGGTCGTTTTTTGCCAAATGGTAAGTTATTCATACATTTACATTTGGTTAATGAGTTAATTTTTCGGTTAGCTTCTTAATTAAGAATAGATACAGGGATGCTGCAACATCTCTGTATTTTTTGTTTAATAATTAGGTTTAGTATTTATTCTCCATATCGTGTTATTTATTTTTAATAATTAATTGATCTCCATCTATCTTAAACCGCAAATCACTTACATATTCTAACATCTCTAATACCTGCGAAAGTGGAACATTGCGATCAACTGATCCGGTGATTGCTTTATTTCTATTGACCCCTTGGTCAAATTTAGCTTCTACATCATACCAATTAGATAACTGATCGACAATGGATTGAACATTATCTTTATTAAAATAAAATTCATTATTATGCCATGCCAGGTCCTTTGCCAAATCTGCATAACCTTTATTGAGTCTTCCATCAACAAATTCTGCAAACTCTCCTGGCTGTAATATGATAGCAAGATCAGCATTGGACACTTCAACTTTTCCTTCTTCCAAAGTTGTTCTTACTTTTTTACTATAAGCGTCAACATTAAAATGTGTACCTAAAACTTTAACGTCAGTACCATTCGCTTGGACTATAAAAGGACGATCAACATCTTTAGATACTTCAAAATAAGCTTCGCCATCCAATTGTACCTTACGCTCTCCTGATCCAAAAGACTCAGGGAACTTCAATCTGGACATCGCATTAATCCAGACCTTAGTACCATCTGATAGTTCGAGCTTATAATAACCGCCTTTCGGAACAACTAAAGTGTTATACCTGAGTTCTGCACCTCCATAATGACCTTTTACATACTCCAGCTGATCATTGCTAAGCTTAATGTTATTGGCTATTTGCCCGTTATTACGATTACTGAGATCAAAAGTTTCACCATTATCCAATATTAACAAGGCATCATTTGAAGCTGGCTTTATATCATTTTTATGTTTGGTAGATTGGATGGCAATTATCTTTGAATTCTTAGGTGATTTATTTTGATATAAAAAGAGGAAACACAAGACTAAACATGAGGCAATAAGTGGAATCCAAATTTTAAGATTAAAATTATTTTCAACTTTTTGCGTGCTATTTTGCTTTTTTTCTAAATTATTCCAAGCTTGCTCAACATCAATTGATCTTAAAAACTTTAAATCTTCTTCAACTTTATGGGATTGCTTAAAACTAGCGTACAATTTTTTGTTTTCATCCGTTAAATTTATCCAATTTTCAAGCACAGTTTTTTCTTCAATAGACAGTTCCCCGACTAAAGATTTTTTGATGATTTCAGCAATAATAAAAGGTTTACTCTTCATAATATATAATAAAGAAACTTTGCTCGCCCGAATGGGTGACAACAATTTTTAAAAAAAGTAAATTTCTTGAAAGAATAAAGTGAAACAGGCTTATAGAGATTATATAACACCATTAACATAAATATATAACAGTGATTCATAAAAGATATGAACCTAAAAAAATAACCTGCTTTTGACTAATAAAATACTGGTAAGAGAAAAATCAATTTGAGTTTGATCTATATAGAATGCGGGAAGCATCTATCGAAACATGTTATAGAAAATCAACGCTAGGGGCAACAATTCAGGATTCATTTTCTTCATAATTGTTTTTAACCCACGTTGCTTTTGAGTTTTCACAGTATTAACACTAATATTTAGCTCTTTAGAGATATCCTGATTACTTAATCCTTCAAAGTATCCCATTTTAAATACGATACGACAGCCTTCAGGCATGCTTTGCATAATTTTATGAACCTCTGCGATAACTTCCGAATGAATAATATCTAATTCTAAAGAATCGTTGCTGCACTCATTAAATGGAGAATTTAACCAATACTTCTCAACAACCCTTTCTTTCCGCTTGCTATTTAAAAATGCATACCTCACAGAAGTATAAAGGTAATTCTTTATAGCACCCTGATGTGTAGAAATATGATCTTCATGGTTATAATAAGAAATGAATGCATCCTGTGCCAGATCTTCAGCTTCTGTAGCGTCCCCACATAGCTTCCATGCAAAATGACATAGGCTTCTATAATGTTCTTCAAATAATTGTTTATGGACGTTACTGTTCATTTAAAACATAAATTTGGTCAAGTACAAATTATTAATTAGGTAGTTTTTAAACGGTTTAGCATGTTAGTTCAAAACGAAGTTAATGTTAAATTTTGTTAAATGCTATAGTCATTCGAAATTAATTTCTCATAAAATTACACCTCCAATTCAGAAATAACCGTCAATTTTTCTTATATTGTAGCCTTTCACAAATATTAAAAACAAAGACTAAATGCTATTTACCGTTCTAATAGGACTAATAACATCGAGCCTTATTGTTCCATTTGGCAAATTCGTAAAAACTAAATGGGGAATTATTCTCGCATTCATACCGCTACTTTTATTTCTTTATTATCTCCAATATCTACCATTAATAAATTGGGATAAATCATATGTGCAGCATATTGATTGGATACCCTCACTAGGTATAAATTTTGATTTTAGACTAGATGGATTATCACTCCTATTTTCTTTATTAATCACCGGAATCGGAACCTGTATATTTTTTTATGCTAAATCATATTTAAAAGATGATCCGTATGTTGATCGCTTTTTCGGATACTTATGTATGTTCATGTCGGCCATGCTCGGCCTTGTACTGTCTGACAACATCTTTCTATTATTTACCTTCTGGGAACTGACCAGCATCAGCTCGTTTTTCTTGATTGGTTTTAATAATGAAAAAATAGAATCTAGAAAAAGTGCCCTGACAGCATTAAGCGTAACTGGACTAGGAGGCTTCTTTTTATTGGCAGGTCTTGTTCTAATCGGTAATATTGCCAATACCTATTCCATCTCCGAGCTCGTAAGTAAGGCTCAACTAATTCAGGAACATCAGCTATTTCCTTATATATTAGGTCTTATCATCTTAGGTGCTATGACCAAATCTGCACAATTTCCATTTCATTTTTGGTTACCTGGTGCTATGAAAGCGCCTACCCCAGTATCTGCTTACCTGCACTCAGCAACTATGGTAAAAGCTGGTATCTACCTACTTGCACGTTTTTATCCCATTTTAGGCAATAATACAGCGTGGACGTATAGCCTCATGATTATTGGTGGAATCACAATGCTATATGGAGCTTTTCATTCTCTTTTTAGAACTGATATGAAGGGCGTACTCGCTTATTCAACCATATCGGCATTAGGTATTTTAGTTTTTTTGTTAGGTCTTGGCACCCAAGATGCCATCATCGCTGCCTCTGTTTTTATTGTTGTGCATGCACTATATAAAGCAACATTATTTTTAATTACAGGTATTATTGATCACGCCACCCACACTCGGGACCTATCTGTACTGCAAGGATTGAGAAAGGTTTTATTACCTGTTGCAATTGCTGGTTTTTTAGCCGCTATATCCAGTGCCGGAGTACCTTTAACATTTGGATTTATTGGAAAAGATTTAATATATGAAGCGACATTACATAGTGAAAAACATTTAGCTATTTACCTGACTGTTGCAGCAGTAATAACAAATATTCTATTGGTATCTGCGGGTTTCATGGCTGGTATCAAACCATTTTTTGGGAAACTTCCTGAAAATTTTGAGAAAATAAAACTTCCTGCAAAATCGCTTTGGATACCTCCGTTTATACTTGCACTCTTAGGAGTCGTTTTTGGTTGTTTCCCAACTTTTATTGGCGATCTGATCGCACAACCCACCGTAAATAGTATCATGTCCGTTAAAAGTGATTTTCAACTTAAAATATGGCATGGATTTAATACTATTTTGCTATTAAGTGCCATAACTATAGTACTGGGCACAGTTATCTATTTTATCAATAAGCCAAGTGAACATAAATTAAAATGGATTGAACAATTAAATTTCATAGCGCCGATTACCATTTTTCAAAAATGTTATCGGACCATTTACAATTTCTCGACAAGTTATTCGCATTATTTCCATAACGGATATCTTCGCTCTTACCTATTGAAGATCATCATATTTGCAGAGGTTCTTTTAGCTTATCAACTTTACCTTGGTGGCCCACTACATATCAACTGGGAACTACTATCAGCAGTAAGCGTATACGAAGTGGTTACTATTCTGATCGTATTTGGAGCTGTCGCTCTCACCTTGAGCACTTCTTCAAGGCTAACCGCTGTAGTTTCAACTAGTGTCATTGGATACGGTATCTGTTTACTTTTCGTATTCTACAGTGCTCCGGATTTGGCTATGACACAATTTACAATAGACACGCTAACAGTAGTTCTATTTGTTCTTGTTCTCTTTAAATTACCTCCATTTCTAAATCTTGCCAATAAAAGAGTACTGATAAGGGATGCGGTGGTTGCCATCATATTTGGGATAATCTTAGCTTTGGTGGCCATTCGCGTACTACATGTTCCTACGAATATTGCGATAAGTGACTTCTATGGTAAAAATGCATATCTATTAGCGAAAGGTAGAAATGTCGTAAATGTACTGCTTGTTGACTTCAGGGGGTTTGATACCATGTTTGAAGTTGTTGTATTATCGATCGCTGCATTAGGTGTGTACAGCTTATTAAAATTACGTTTAAAATCATCGGAGAAAGAATAATATGAAAAGTACTATTTTACAAACAGCTTCAAAATATTTGTTGCCTATACTTCTTTTATTTTCCTTTTTTCTATTATTAAGAGGACATTACTACCCAGGCGGTGGTTTTGTCGGAGGTTTGGTTGCATCCATTGCTTTTGTCTTACACAGTTTCGCTCATGGTACTGAAGAAACAATGAAGATATTACGTTATAAACCCCTATCCTTACTTCCTATCGGATTAGGAATATCTGCATTCAGTATGTTTATGCCAGCACTTTTCGGACTGCCTGTAATGACTGGATTATGGCTGGAACATCCGATCCCAGTTATTGGTATGATTGGTACAGCACTACTCTTCGATCTTGGTATTTACCTCGTGGTCATCGGAGTTGTTTTAACCATTTTATTCACCATTTCACTCAGTTCAGATTAACATTGCAATGGAAATACTACTTATTTTACTCATAGGCGTATTATATGCGACAGGCATATATCTTATTTTAAGAAGAAGTATGGTTAAACTACTTCTAGGAATTATGCTACTTGGAAACGGCACCAATATTTTGATATTTCTCTTGGGTAATATCACCAAAGGAAAACCGCCGATCATTAGAGATGGATTGAAAGTCTTTCAAGATATATATGCAGATCCAATACCTCAAGCATTAATTTTAACCGCAATTGTCATTAGCTTCGGCTTAACTTCCTTTGCTATTGTACTATTAAAACGTGTTTATGCACTAATTAACACGGACGATCTAGACAACTTAAACACACCCGAAGACGAAGATATATGATTGATAATCAAATTATAGCAACAGTACTTGTACATTTATTTACTGCAATCATACAGTTAGGTTTTTGGAGAAAAACAGGTCCACAACGTATCCTCAGCATTGGCGGCAGTTTCATAAGTTTAATTTTTGCCATCAAATTATTTGCTAAAGTATTTAATGGAGACATACTCATTATGCATGCGGCCAATTGGGAGGCTCCTTTCGGAATTGTATTTGTAGCAGATTTACTAAGCTCCACCTTAGTTCTGCTCACAGCGATAGCGACTTTAGCAGTATCTATTTTCTCTGCAACAGGTATCGGCCGGCAACGTATACTCTACGGTTACTTCCCTATCTTCCACTTTTTAGTGATGGGATTAAATGGTGCATTTTTAACCGGAGATATTTTCAATCTTTACGTGTTTTTTGAAGTTATTATTATTTCATCCTTTGTATTAATGACCCTGGGAGGTCGGAAAGCACAATTAGAGGGCGCTGTAAAGTATATGGCGATGAATATACTCGCTTCTACTTTCTTCTTAACTGGAATCGGTATTCTTTATGGTATATCGGGGTCTTTAAATATGGCCGATCTAGCACTCATCGTTCCCAAGATTGAAAACCGTGCAATAGTTGATATTACTGCTACTTTCTTTTTAATTGGATTTGGCATCAAGTCTGCGATTTTCCCTCTTTACTTCTGGTTGCCATCATCCTATCACACACCTCCTTCTGCTGTAGCAGCTATATTTGGTGGGCTACTCACTAAGGTAGGTATATATGCCTTATTCCGGGTCTTTACCTTAATTTTCATTCCTAATGAATTTATTCGGAATCTGTTGGTCATATTGGCAATTTTGACCATTTTAACAGGAGCATTCGGTGTATTGATCAAGACCAATATAAGACGGCTATTTTCTTACCTCATCGTATGCCATATCGGATTTATGATAGGGGGATTAGGTATTTATAGCAAGTTGGCAATTCTCGGTGCCGTATTTTATTTAATTCATGATATCATGGTTAAAACGAACATCTTCTTAATCGCCGGATTGATCCGTCAAATGAGAGGATCTATGGATATGAAAAAACTGGGTGGATTGTATGCTGAATATCCAAAAATTTCATTGCTGATTGCCATAGTACTGTTTTCACTGGCTGGTATACCACCATTATCCGGATTTTGGCCAAAAATATATTTATTGCAGGGTGCCTTTCAAACAGGACATTACTTTTATGCAGGAGCACTTATACTAGGTAGCTTCATGACTTTATTTGTACTCGCAAAATTTTGGTCGGAAGTATTTTGGAAAAAACCACAAGACCCCGATGCAATTGAGGACAAATTTAAAGACCTGATAGGTATTCGAAAGGTCGCATTGATTTTACCGATCTGTATACTTGCAGCTAGTTCTTTATATATCGGACTCAATGCAGAAAGTATCATTCAGGTAGCGGACCGCATATCATCAGAAATGTTAAACACCAAACCTTATATTCAAGCAGTATTAGGCAAATAAAGTAAAATATGATCAAACAGTTTTTAATGAACCTGCTGCTTTCTTTTATTTGGGTAGCATTAACAGGTTCAATGTATTATACGAATTTTCTTTTTGGCTTCTTACTTGGTTTCTTCATTCTATGGGTCATGAACCGAAATGAAGTTGATCAGCGTTATTTTTACCGTGTCCCGAAAACGATTAGCTTTCTCTTTTTCTTCTTGTATCAAATGATTATAGCTAATCTACAGGTTGCTTACGACGTGATCACACCTAAGTATTTTTTTAAACCTGGAATTGTGAAATACAAGATGGATGCTAAGTCTGATTTTGAGATCAACTTACTTTCTACCTTTATCTCACTAACACCGGGAACATTAATTCTGGATATCAGCGAAGACAAAAAGATTTTATATATCCATGTCATGTACCTACATGATAAACAAAAATTCATGACAGAGTTGAAAAACAATGTTGAACGCAAACTTTTAGAAATTTTGAGATGAGCTTAACTGAATATTTAGATTATGTGATTCTGCCCATATTAATTTTGTCAACAGTAATTACATTTATACGTCTTTTCAAAGGACCGGATGTGGCCGATAGGGTTATTGCTCTAGATCTAATCATTACCACAGGTATTGGGATTATTACTGTCTATAGTATCACGACATCTCAAGAAATTTTTCTTGACGTGGCCATGATACTTGCCCTAATTGCCTTTTTAGGAACAATTGCCTTTGCCTATTATTTAGAAAAACAAGACTATAATGACTGATATTATTATTGCAGTGCTGAGTACCATCGGCGCCTTAGCGATTCTCTTCGCTTCCATTGGCATCCTTAGAATGCCTGACTTTTATTTACGCCTTTCTGTTACGGTTAAAGCTGCAACTCTAGGTGTTGGTTTGCTTTTGCTTTGTGCCGCAATTGTCTTTCCTGACGTCTCCGTCACAACAAAAACAATCGCAATCGCGTTCTTTCTAGTACTAACAGCTCCGGTTGCGGCGCATATGATTGGAAGGGTTGCCTATATAACGGGCATTAAATTGTGGAAAGGGACAATCACAGATGAATTAGAGGGTATGTATGATGAAGAGACACATGAATTAAAAAGTAATTCTGACGACTCTTCATCAACAGATGATATCACTAAAAAATAATACAAACTGGAGCAGGAACACGAAGTGGTTTTCCAGTCTCTTTTAGAAGTCCTGTTTTTTCATCCCTGCTAAAAGTGATAATTTCGTTACTCGTTTGATTGGCTACCAATAGGAATTTACCGTCAGGGCTAAAATTAAAATTGCGCGGTCCTTTTCCAGATGTACTCTGATTTGCTACTTTGGTCAATTTTCCGTCTTTAGCAATAGCGAAAATTCCAATGGTATTAGCATCACCTCTGTTTGATGCATACAGAAATTTTCCGTCCGGAGATACTTTGATATCAGCGGCACCATTTTTCCCTGTAAACCCATCAGGATTAATATTAACAGATTGATCAAATAACCAATCTTGTCCATCCCGTTTGTATACAGCAATGTCTGCTGTCATTTCGAGTACGACATACATATGCTTTTCTTTCTTATCAAAGGCAATATGTCGAGGACCACCACCTGCTGAAGAGAATACTTCCGCAGGATCTGTACCCAATTTAACATCCTTTGATTTTGGATCAATTAATTTATAAATCGAAATTTGATCTAGACCTAAATCTTGTACAAAAAGTTCATTTCCTTTTTTTGAGAAAAACGCAGAATGTACATGAGGGCCTTCTTGTCTAGCTTTGTCAACGCCTTTACCTTCATGTTGAACAAAATCTTTTAGATTACCGATAACACCATTGGGTTCTAATCCGTATAGTACAAAAGAGCCACCACTATAATTAGAAGCTGTGATCAGGTTTTTATAAGGACTCACCGAAACATGACAGGGCGCATCTCCTTTTGTAGGAACTGTATTTAAGATTGTAAATTTACCTTTGTTATAAGAATACGCAGTTAAACTTCCTTTATTATTTCCCTGCTCACTAACGGCATATAAAATATTATCCTTTCGAGCTAGAAAAGAGGGATCCACTAATGGAGTGGTCGATACTAGCGCTATTTCACCCGTTTTTACATTAAAATCAAATGCATAGATTCCTTTACTTTCGGTGTTAGAGGTATAAGTACCTACAAACATGGAAATGTTTTGCGACCAACCAAAAAAAGGAAAACAGGTCAAAATAAAAAGTATAATTTTTTTCATGATTTCAAAATTAAAATTTTGTGGGAAAATGTAGTGTTAAATTTGGTTAAAACTACTTTTACTACCTTGTAAATACTTATTTTAGCTGTTCCAGAGCCGTTCAATATGTTATTATTCATAATAAGCATATAAACGGGATAAGACCTCGGAAATAATATTCAAATAAAATTAAGAATAATTAATATATTCTAATAATTTTGTGCAAGCTTTCAGAACTTTAAGTTTGAACAGTTATATTTTTAAAAAGCATTTAAATTACATTCCACGAATGAAACCATCATGGGCTTATAATAGCTTACAAACCGCGAGTAGTAACCAGCTCATGATAGCTTCATCACCATTAAAAGACATATTATTCTAATGAAAAAAAACTTATATACGTTGCTATTATTGGTATTTGTGACAGCACAAACAGTATTTGCTCAAAAACAAGTTATCGATCGAGTAGTTGCGACAGTAGGATCTGGTATTATTTTACAATCAGATGTTGATATGCAGTATGCGCAATATCTTTCAGGTGGTAATAAACCAAATGCAGATTTCAAATGTGAAATGCTGCAACAGCTGTTAACACAGAAATTACTTTCTCAGCAGGCGGTAATTGACTCCATCGAAGTGGGCGAAACTGAAGTTGATGATAACCTAAACAGCCGACTACGCTATATGTCTCAACAAGCAGGTGGTCAAGAAAGATTAGAAAAATTCTTAAATAGATCTCTGTTGCAATACAAAGAAGATATGCGTCCTAGTATATATGAGCAATTGAAAGCAAATAAAATGCGTCAGAATATTGTTCAAAAAGTAGACGTTACACCTATTGAGGTAAAACGCTATTATGAAGGACTGAATACCGATAGCCTACCTTATTTTAATACAGAAGTAGAAATTGGTGAAATTGTTATGTTCCCTAAACTAACTGTTGAAGAGAAAGCTGAGTTTAAAGCAAAGGCAGAGGGACTTCGCAAACAGGTTACAGATGGTTCTGATTTTGGTACAGTTGCACGTTTATATTCTGAAGATGGATCTGCTCCTTATGGTGGAGATTTAGGTTTCAATACACGTGATAATTGGGTTAAGGAATTTGCAGCAATGGCTTTTAAATTAAAAGCGGGTGATGTTTCTCCTGTTTTTGAAACAAAATATGGTTTCCACTTTTTACAAGTGTTAGAAAGACGTGGGGAAGAAGTACATGTTAGACATATTTTGATTAAGTTTAAACCAACAGCTGCTAGTATTGAACGCACACAAGCAAAGATGGATAGCATCTACAACTTAGTGACAACAGGAAAATTAGATTTTTATCATGCTGCAACGACAAACTCTGACAGTGAAGAATCAAAATTTAATGGTGGAATGGTTCTTAACCAAGAGGGAGAAACCCGTTCAACATTAATACCTGTAGATAAATTGGAAGCTTCTGTATTTCAAGCTATAGATCCATTAAAACCTGGAGAATATTCTAAACCGGCACAATTTACAGATCGTACAGGTGAAATTGGTCTACGATTCAATTATTTAAAATCACGTATTGCTCCTCATAAAGCAAACTTAGATGAGGATTTTGTGAAAATCAAAGAAGCTGCACGTCAAGATAAAGTAAACCGCAAATTGAATACCTGGTTTGAATCTAAGAGAGAGAACACATATATCAATATTGCCGATGACTTTAAAGACTGTAATGAACTTAAAGTTTGGATCTCTAAAAAATAGTTGATCTGATAAGATAAAATAGAAAGGGCTTCAAAATTAATTTTGAAGCCCTTTCTATTTTATAAATAATGTGAAAAAATATTATCTTTCAAACATCATTTCTACAAGTATATTCCAATTTGCTTTAGATACATCGTCCTTCGCGAGTTCACTCAACTTCCAAATACGGATATAATTGTATTTAACGACCTTATCCTTAATATTGACAGTTGCAGTACCGAATGAATAAGCATACTCACCGCTATATGCTCTACCTACTTTTTCAGGAGTAGTTAGAATATTAATACGAGATTTCTTTAAATATGCTAATATTTCTTTTTTACCTTCTATTGGTTGTATCCAAGGAAAAAGAAATCTTGCATCTTCATTCAAAAACTCTTTATAACCCGCTTGATTATCAGCCTTAAGAACCGTTGACAAAAGCTTATCGGTTTCAAAAACAATCTCTTTACGTTGATCTAAACGTACCTGAGAACGGTGCTTCAAATACCAAGCTTCACTAGGTTCATAAAACTCCAGTTCAGAATTTTCCTTATTGCCAAAATTTTCAACTTCAGCACGAATATCCACCAGCCACTTACCTTTTTTATTTCTTTTCCAGACGGTTAAGTACTGCCCAAAACGTTTTCTCGCTCCTACTTTCTGAAATTCCATCGAACCAGTAGTAACCCCAAATTCTTGACTTTTTGAAACCATCGCTAGCGCTGGTTCCCAAGTTAGTACATCGGGTATATTCGGCCTATTATTAAGATAATCTAAAGCATTGACCTCGGAAGGAACAAAAAATTTAGACTCTTTATCGACAATCGACAGAAAAGCCTGATGCGGAGTAGTTGTCTTAGAAATCAACGCAGCCTCTTTGTCGGCATTGATTAAACTACCTACTTTATCGGGAACCTGTGCATACACTTGTGCTGAAAAGGCACTCATGAAAACTATTGCCGACATTTTATTCCATATATTCATGTAATGTCTTTATTTTAATTGGACACTAACTATCAAATCTTATTCCAAAGCGTTCCATCTTTGCTATCTTTTAATTGAATACCGATAGCATTAAGTTCCTCACGAATACGATCAGATGTAGCAAAATCTTTATTTTGCTTAGCTCCATCACGTAATTTGATCACAATAGCCATGATTTCATCCACATTATCAGTGCTCGATAATTGATCATCTTGCAAGCCTAGAATATCAAAAATAAAATGTTGTACAAATGCTCTTAACTCTTCTAGATCAGCAGCACTGATAGCTGCTTTTCCATCGTAAATAGAATTAATCGAACGAACGACTTCAAACAATTCTGCAATTAAGATAGGGCTATTGAAATCATCATCCATGGCAGCATAACATTTCGCACGTAAATCAGCTACATCAACAGCAGACTTACCTTTTGAAGGTTTCAGCTTATCCAATAGATTTACCGCTGTCATAAGACGCTTGAACCCTTTATCTGCAGCATCAAGTGCCTCATTTGAGAAATCCAATGTGCTTCTATAATGCGCTTGTAACATAAAGAAACGAACAGCCATAGGTGAATATCCACGTTCCAACAAAGGATGATCACCGGTAAACAACTGATGAGGTAAAAAGCCATTTCCTGAAGATTTAGACATACGTGCTCCATTTACCGTTAACATATTGGTATGCATCCAATATTTGGCAGGTGCAGTATGATTACATGCTTCAGACTGAGCTATTTCGTTTGTATGATGCGTTGCTGCCAGATCCATACCTCCACCATGAATATCAAACTGATCGCCTAAATATTTACGGCTCATCGCCGAACATTCAATATGCCAACCCGGAAATCCAACACTCCAAGGTGAAGGCCAGCGCATAATATGTTCTGGCTTAGCTTTGATCCATAATGCAAAATCCAGACGGCCATGTTTTTCATCTTGGCCACCAAGCTCACGTGTATTATTCAACATATCTTCCAGCTTACGATTAGTCAGAATAGTATAATCGTAATCTTTCACATATTTCTCTACATCAAAATATACAGTCCCATCTACTTCATAAGCATAGCCATTAGCAATGATCTTTTGGACCATTTCAATCTGCTCAGAAATATGTCCTGTAGCGGTCGGTTCTATACTTGGAGGTAAAGTATTAAAAAGACGAAGCACATCGTGGAAACCAAGAGTATATTTTTGAACAATCTCCATCGGTTCCAATTGCTCCAATTTTGCCTTTTTAGCAAACTTATCATCACCTTCATCATTATCCCCTTCCAAATGGCCTGCATCGGTAATATTACGTACATAACGAACTTTAAATCCGAGATGTTTTAAATAACGAAATATCAAATCAAATGACACAAAAGTCCGACAATTTCCTAAGTGAACATCACTGTATACAGTAGGCCCACAAACATACATCCCTACCAAAGAGGGATGTAATGGTTGGAATTTTTCTTTCTTACGTGTTAACGTATTGTATAAATGAAGATTGTTTTCCATGTCTAGAAAATAGCTGTTTCTATTTTTGTCTAAAATATATTTGAATTGGAACACCTTCAAAATCGAAGTGCTCACGTAATTTATTTTCGATATAACGTTTGTACGGATCTTTTACATACTGTGGTAAGTTACAGAAGAATGCAAACATAGGTGTACGTCCTGGTAATTGCGTTACGTATTTTACCTTGATATATTTACCCTTTAAAGCTGGTGGAGGATAATTCTCAATCACCTGCAACATCACTTCGTTCAATTTTGAAGTAGGTATTTTTTTCGTTTTATTCTCATAAACTTTTGCTGCTACTTCTAGCGCTTTGAAAATACGTTGTTTTTCAGTGACCGAAGTAAAGACAATCGGTATATCTGTAAAAGGAGCGATTTTCTCTTTAATTCGAGCTTCAAACTCTTTCATCGTTTTATTGTCTTTTTCAATGGTATCCCATTTATTGACAATAATTACAATACCTTTTCTATTTTTTTCTGCCAAATGAAAAATATTGATATCCTGTGCTTCAATACCATCATTTGCATCTAACATTAAAAGGACAACATCAGAATCCTCTAATGCCTTGATTGTACGCATCACAGAGTAAAACTCAATATCTTCGTTTACCTTAGATTTACGTCTCAAACCTGCTGTATCAATCAATAAGAACTCATGTCCAAATTGCTTATAATGAATACGAATCGAATCGCGTGTCGTACCTGCAACAGGTGTTACAATATTACGATCAACACCTAATAAAGCATTTGTTAAAGAAGATTTACCTACGTTCGGACGACCTACGATTGTATATTTCGCTAATGTGGTATCATCTTCTTCTTCGTCTTCAAAAGTTGAAACTACAGCATCTAATAATTCCCCTGTCCCCGATCCTGTAGCGGAAGAAACATTATAAATTTCACCTAAACCAAAAGCATAAAACTCTGCAGAGTCATGGTGTAATTTAGCGTGGTCAACTTTATTTGCAGCAACATATACCGGTTTAGAACTTCTTCTCAAAAGATCTGCGATCTCATCATCTAAATCCGTAATACCTGTTGTTACATCAACCATAAAAATGATCGCTGATGCTTCTTCTATTGCGATATGAACCTGGTCACGAATTGCTTCTTCAAAAACATCATCCGATCCATGTACAAACCCACCAGTATCAATTACTGTAAACTTTTTCCCAATCCATTCTGCCGTTTCATAGTGACGGTCGCGCGTCACTCCACTAAAGTCATCAACAATAGCTTTTCTACTCTCCGTCAGACGATTAAAAAGCGTGGATTTCCCAACATTTGGACGACCTACAATTGCAACAATATTTGCCATATTTTTACTATATATTATTCTCGTTACCTCACGGCAACTTATTTAAATACAATTTAACTCAGTGGGCAAAGTTACATAATATACCTGGTATTTTTGAAAATCAATCTAATCTTATCGTAAACAATAAGATTTTTATTATCATATTTTACAACTGAGCTAAGACTATCAAACAAACTTGCTATCAGTCCGTAAGTATTCTTTTAATTGAAATTCAATTAAAAGAATATAAGCTTACCAAAAAGTATCCTAAAAGGGATTCAATAAAAAAAGTCCCAAATAGCTGGGGTGTTCTAAAACACTAAATTTCATTTATTCTAATTCATAAAATCGTTTTCGCGAAAATTCTAGCAATCATAATTATTAAACATAAAAAATGGCTTTGCAAAATTGCAAAGCCATTACTTTATTCATCAAAATCTAAACTTAAACTATTGAGTTGGATTTTGTGTTAATACACCAGGGTAAGAATTAATCGCAGACTGTGGTATAAAGTATACTACACGAAAGTCTGTCGGAGCAATAACCTCTGACTGATTGTGCGGTCCCGGATATTGACGCGTCAAGGCTTCACCGTTACGAAATACATCATAGCTACGTTCTGCTTGAAATGCTAATTCCAATTCACGCTCTTTATCAATTAATTTACTTGCATTTGAAGCATTTAAAGATGAATAAGCACCATTCGTAATTGAGCGGGTTCTTATTTTATTTAAATCCGCTAAAGCTGCACTGTAATTACCTAGTTTTGCTTGTGCTTCTGCTCTATTGAGATAAACCTCTCCTAACCTGCTGATGACAGGTGAATGTAATTGCGAATTTTCACCTTCTTTAGAACATTTGGTGATGTAAAACTGAGGATATACACGGTTCAAGGAAATATAGTAATCGAGAACTCCTTTGTAGGTTTTACCATCTTTATATTTCAAGCTATAAATTCCCTGACCTGCATCAATTACAGTTAATGCATATGATATTCTTTTCTCCTTCTCCGTTTTCGTTTCTGGGATTACTTCTACAGCATTGATTGCATTTCCAGCTCGTTCAATAACAAATTGAGCATAGTTTAACGTACTCACTCCATCTTCTTTTACAAAACGAAACACTTCAGAATACTTACCTGTTTTTTCATCTTTTGCATAAGTAGGTTCTATAAAAGATGCTCGAGCATCAACGATGCGGTAATTATCTGGACGCCAATCGTTACGACCGGTTTCATTCAATAAATCAATGTATTTAGCACTTGCATACATCTCACCCCAGCCCATACCTCCAATATTGGAATACATACCACCAATACCATAATAATGATCATCACCCGAAAATTCAGATGCTACTCTTTTAACTGCGAAAATAGTCTCGTTATTATTTTCTGGTGTGAACGTATTATATTTCATAAATCGCTCTCTTTCCAACAATGAATAAGATCCAGAGTTGATTACCTTATCCGCATACTCAACAGACAATCTTGCATATTCTGCATTGGGTGATTGATATGTACCACTCATATATAGATAAACACGGGATAACATCGCTTGAGCTGCTCCCTTAGAAGCATAAATATTACCTTTATTAATTGTCAACAAAGACTCCGCTTTCTTCAGATCGCTTATCGCTTGCGCATAAGTTTCTTTAACAGTTGAACGGTCTGGTAAATGTAAATTATCAAATACATCATCCGGTGTACCATTTACAATAGGCAAACCTAGATTTGTTTCTGGATTTTGATAATAAGGACGTCCATATGCACGAACCAAATAGAAATACATCATCCCGCGGATATAGTAACATTCTCCTAATTGATTGTCTTTTTCAGCACTTTCTCCCTCTTTTATAATTTTCATCACATTGGAAGATTGAGCAATTGCCTTATAACCTGCATTCCAAAATTCAGACAAACGTCCGTTATTCGGAGTACGTGCATAAGAAATAAACTCATAAAATGCATCCGTTGAGGCACCCCTAATCATCATATTATCTCCTGCATATTCCCCTGCGCGATGCATCGGGTCTGACCATGCTTTTAATTGTGCATAAGCACCATTGATCATCGCGTCTGGATTATTCGCAATAACATCCGAATCCATTAAGTTATGGGGTAACCTATCTATATTACATGACGTAAAGCTAGCAGCTGCTAATAATACAAATAATATCTTTTTCATAAAATTTTTTCCTCTTTTAACTAAAATGTCACATTAAGACCAAACATAAATTTACGTGTAGCAGGATAAATAGCAGGTCCTGCAGAACCCAATATAGCACCTGAATCATTCACAGACATTTCAGGATCTACACCTGAGTAATTTGTAATGGTAAACAAGTTCTCCCCCGTAAAGAACAAACGAACATTTTTCAATTTATACTGTTCCAATTTCAAATTATATCCTAAGGTTAAAGAACGCAACCTTAAAAAATCACCATCTTCTAAATAACGAGTTGAAGTAGAATTTCCTTTATCGTTATTATTGTATTTCGCAATAGGATGTGTTGCTATATCTCCCGGTTTTTCCCAACGGTTCCAGCCATCTTGCAATTTCATTTGATTTCTATCTGTATATGTTCCATCCGAATCGTATTCTTGACGAGAATAGTTATAGATTTTTCCACCAATTGAATAGCCAAACGAAGCATTTAAATCAAATTGCTTATAAGTTATTCCAGTATTGAATCCTCCAAATAGATCTGGCGATGCTTTTCCTGCTTTCTGTAATGTTGCTGCAGAATAATTAGAGGTCTTTACTTGAGTTTGATTACCATCTTGATCGGTTTCAACTTTATACCATTCGGGAGCACCTGTCTCTACATTCACTCCAGCCCATATCGGCATATAATAGGTATCAACAGGTAAACCAGGTTCTAAAACACGATTAGCAGAACCAGCGATGCCTAAACCATCACCAATGATAAGTGGTCTAACAACGTCATTTCCACTAGCATCCTTACTCTTAATCAATTGTGTCAGTTTATTTTTATTGTGACCAATATTGATATCCAGACTCCACGTAAAGTCATTTTTTCGAATGATATCTCCACCTAAAGTAAGCTCAATACCTCTATTTTGCATCTTACCGATATTCTTATACACAGAAGTAACTCCAGTTAATCCACTAATTGGCACATTATATAAGATATTATCGGTTTTTTTATCATAGTAGTCAAAACTTACACGAGCACGATTACTGAACATCGATGCATCAAATCCTGCCCCTGTAGTAAACGTACGCTCCCACGTCAGATTCTTGTTTCCAATCCGATAAATCAAAGCGCCCGAAGTCTCATTATATCCGGATGATGATGATACAGAATATAAGCTATATTGTGGATACAACTCACTAGGGCGGTTACCGACAGAACCATAAGAAGCACGAACTTTTAAATTATCAACCCATGAGGCATTGAACCAATTCTCGCGATTGATATTCCATCCTCCACTCACAGAGAAGAAATTTCCGTATTTCGCATTGTCACCAAAGTTAGAAGCGCCATCACGACGGAAAGACAATTGTCCTAAATATTTACCATCGTAAGCATAGTTTGCATTAGACAAGAAAGATTGAACAGCCCATTCATTGATCGCTCCTTTAGTTCTTTCTGGTCGAGAAACAACATCAAGCACTTCAAATCCTGGAATAAATCCAGTTCCATATACATCTAATGTCTTAGACCAATAATCATTGAATTCATATGCTGCTAATGCGTTCACAGCATGCTTGCCCCAAGATTTATTGAATTTTAATATTTGGCTGGTGTAACGTCGTGCATATTCCGAACGATAATCGGTTAAACGTCCTTTTACACTTTCTCCACCATTAGAGCGTGGATCAGTATAACCAGCAGCACTATACGTGTTATAGCGGTAGTTATTAACAGACGAAAATGTTAGCCAATTCGTGAACTTGATATCAAAGTCCATATTACCACTGAATTCATAATTTGTGTTGGCGCTATGATCCCATTGTAAATCGTAAAGGTAGTTTGTACTCGCACTATTTACCCAGCTACTTGAACGGTGACCAACCAAGTTACCATTAGCATCATATGGACTGTCCCAAGGGAAATTTGAATACATAGCAGTTGTAGAATACTGTCTATCTTCAACTCCACGACGTGCCCCCACCAATGTTGGTTTAACAGTCAACCATGTGGTAGGCTTATAAACTGTATTCATACGGAAGTTATAACGATCGTATTCATAACCTTTTACAGCACCTACTTCATTATAATAACCTAATGACAAGTAAGACTGCAACTTCTCCGTACCACTTTGAATCGAAACATTATGATTTTGCGTAAATCCTTGCTGAGTAGCTACTTTCCACCAGTCAAAATTGCTATCTCTTAAATCTGCATTCCAACGTGGAAATTTGATTGCACTTTGGTTAGCAAAAGAAGCATAGTAATCATACAATTCTGCACCGTTCATCATTTTCATATTACCATTGGTAAGCTGATTGAATCCCATTTTTGTAGAAAAACTGATTGAAGTGCCGCTTGCAGATGGGTTCTTAGTCGTTACGACAACTACACCATTTGCGCCTTGAGAACCATAAATAGCAGTGGAAGCTGCGTCTTTCAAAATTGTTAATGTTGCGATATCATCTGGATTTAAATCTCCAGCACTAGATCCAAGAATTACACCATCTACGACCCAGAGCGGACTAGTTGTACCACTTAAAGTAGCTTGACCACGAATCACGACTCCTCCTTTTGCACCTGGCTGACCCGATCCGGGGGCAACATAAACACCAGCAGCTTTTCCATTTAACATATTCTCCACATTCGGAGAAGTTGTACCTCTCAATTGATCACCCTTTACAACTTGTAGCGCTCCTGTTAGACTCTCTTTCTTTTGAGTGCCATAACCTACAACTACAACTTCTTCAAGTGCTTGATTGGACTCTTGTAACTGCACATTTAAAAATGCACCTTCCACTAGTTTTTCAGTTTTGTTAAATCCAATGGCTGAAAAAATCAAAGTTTGACCAACTTCAACTTGAAGAGAATAGCGACCATTAGCATCAGTTGAAGTCGCAAGAGTAGGTTTTTCTTTCACAGAAATAGTCACTCCGCTTAATGGGCCCGTACTTGATGTAACAGTACCAGAAACTTTCTGTTGCATACTATTACTTGTTACGCTAATCAAATTACCATAATCATTTGCCATCACCATATTTGGAGCTACAAGAGCAAACATTAAGGCAGATGTAATCGGGTAAAATTTAGTCGTAAAAAAAGGTTTTGTAAATCTTTTATTCATAAACTTAATTTCAAGATAATCAGTATATTAGTTAATTATCATAATTTATACAGTGCAAAATAGCGTAAAGATTACTTAATATAAATTTAATATGTAACGAAATCGATTGCATAAATTCACGCAAACGATTGTTATGAAAACTAAAATATAGTTATCTCAGAAACTACCCAATCATAGCGCTTATACAAACTTCTTCATAATGAAATAACTGCTCGGCTATTATATCACAATAAACAATAAAAGCAGGTATTTATAGAGATACCTGCTTTTATTAATCGGGTTAAAATAAATTAATAACCTGTGTTCTGTTTCAAAACTCCATAAGATAAATCAATTTGGCTTTGCGGAACAGGCATTAGATATAATCTATCATTCCAAACTCGCTCTTGAGCTAGCCCATTTTTTACATCGTAAATATTTTTCATTACATCAGGAGCGGTTTTCCAACGACGAATATCATAATAGCGCACGCCTTCTAACACCAATTCAACAGCTCTCTCATTACGAATTAATTCCCTTAACTTACCTTGACTTCCATATGCTCCGCGATCGACTTTAGGCAAACCTGCACGAACACGAAGTTGGTCCAAAGCATCAAAAACTGTTGCATCTGGTCCAGATTTTTCATTTTGAGCTTCTGCGTAGTTAAGTAAAACTTCAGCATAACGAATTAGGATAACATTAGCATAAGAATCAATCTGATCTCTATTAGATGTTGGATCTACTAATTTCCTAAAATTATATCCTGTTATTGACATATTAGATTTACCACTGCTCCAAGTAAACTTATATCCTCCTTCTTTTGTTAAAGCATTCCAAGGCGCTGTCTCAAATAATATAGAGGCATAAAAACGTGGATCACGATTTTTAAACTCCTTCACAAAATCAGCCTTATCCGCTTTTGCATAATTAGCAGCTCTTACTTCAGCACTCACAGGCTTGATGGATTCTCCCGTCTTAAAATTAACATAAAGATCAACTAAATTCTGTGTTGGTGTTAAAGAACTCCAGCCGCCCACAGCACCTTCTCCTAGTAAGGTATTATTCAATTGAGATTGAGCGACACGAATATATTGTCTATCCAAAATCACTTCACTGTTACCTTCATTTTCAACCTGAAAGATACCTTCATAACTTCTAAGCCCTAATCGAAACTTTTTCTCATCATCAGCATTTTCAAAATCAACAAATTGCGCATAATTATCTTTTTTATTTAATTCTGATTCAGCACCAGCATGAAACAATCCATATCCTAAGCCCATTACTTCCTTGGCTGTACGTGCAGCCTCCTCCCAATTATTCTCCATCAAATATAATCGCGATTGTAAAGCTAAAGCGGCACCTTTCGTAATCCTTCCCTTTTCAGAAGAGTATGACGCAGGCAATTTTGCTGAAACTTCTTGTAATTCCTTAAACAAGAAATCAAGTACTTCCTTCTTCGCAACGCGAGGAACATTAGATTCTTCCTTAGTCAAGACCTTAGTCACCAAAGGAATATCTCCAAATTTCTCTACCATAGGGATATATAGATAAGCACGAATAAAACGAACTTCAGCTTTATAACGCTCTTTAAGCGTTTCATCCATGACAGCTTTATCTACATTTTCTAAAAAATAATTACATGTTCGGATTGGAATATAACTCCAGCCTGCATCGATGTCTGCACCTAGCGAGCCAGATGATATTGCCGTTGAAGCACTTTCCCATGGGTATTGAGCATGAACCAAATCTGAAGCTCCATCATCATACATACCATCAGATAGTTTTCCATAAATAGCGTTTACCGCTAATTTCACATCATTTTCAGTTCTCCAAAATTCTTCCTCCGGAACCTTGTTAACAGGTGTACGGTCTAAAAAATCTTTTGAACAGGCTCCAAATAACAGTGTTGTTGCTAATAAGGGATATAATATATGTCTTTTCATTGCTTTTCTATTAAAAATTAAAATTTAGCGGTTAAACCAACAGAAATTGTTTTCACACCCGGATAACTTGCTCTTCCCGAACCAGTTTCCGGATCAAAATCGCCAAGACGCTTATCCGCCATAATAGTAAATGGATTATTAGATGAAGCAAAGAAGCGTAATTGAGACATTTTGATATTACTCAACATTTCTTTAGGAAATGTGTATCCGACCGTAATGGCACGAATTCTGAAATAGTTACCACTAAACAACCAAAAATCTGATGTTTTATAATTATGAGGAGCATCACCTGTCAATGTGATTCTCGGAAATGGAGCATCCGATACATTATTTTCTTCGGACCAACCGTTTGACCAGCTCTTCTTAATGTTAGCACCATTGAAGAAAGGAAAGGAAGCCTCATTATCCAAATAAGTTTTAACTCCACCAACTCCATAAGTCAACACATCAATATCAAAATTTTTATAGGCAGCTCTGAAATTAAACCCATAATTGAACCAAGGAACATCATTACCTAAGATTGTACGATCCTCTGCATCAATTTTATGATCACCATTGATATCTACATATCGGATATCTCCTAATTTTGGTGTACCTCCCATTGCTTCATAATTGACATTCTTTAGCTCTTCCGCATTGGTAAACAATCCATCAGATTTATAACCATAATAGTCACCAACAGATCCGCCTACACGATTGATGTAGTAACCGTCGGTGATTTCATTTACATCACCTAAAGAAAGTATGGTATTTTTAATCTTCGAGATATTTCCCGATACCGAATATGTAAATTCATCACCTACTTTACCATTGTAAGTCAATGCAATCTCAATTCCTTTATTTTGCGTAGTCCCTTGATTATAATATGGTGTGTGATCTTTATCAAAGCCCGATGTAGACAAAGTTGCGGGTCTTAATAGTACATCCTCCGATTTTTTAACAAAATAATCAGCTACTAAATTAAACTTACCCCCTAAAAAAGTAGCGTCCAATCCAATATTCGACATCGTAACTTTTTCCCAGAGCGCAAGTCTATTAGCTCCATATTGCTGCTCTAATCCATCAACTGCTAATCCATCAAAGCTGTAAGCAGAATAACGATCCAAAAGATTATAATAATTACCTATCGCAACTGCATCTTGATTGCCCAATGTACCATAAGATCCTCTTAACTTTAATAAATCAATCCACTCCACATCCTGCATAAAAGATTCCTTATTGATATTCCAACCGGCAGAGAAAGATGGGAAAATTGCTCTACGAACTTCCGGAGCAAATCGAGAGGAGTAATCCATTCTCATGTTTGCTTCAAAGAGATACTTATCTTGGTACGAATAATTAAATCGGCCAAAAAAAGAACGCAATGCCCACTCATCTTGAGTAGTGCGGTTAGCAAGACCTTTATCATCTTTACTAATTTCGCCCGAACTACCGTTAATAATCGTAGAAGCATCGTTGTTAACAAAATTTTGTCTACCTAAAAATGCTTCCCTGTATACATTTGACTCCTCAGAAGCACCAACAGTCGCTTTCGCATAGTGATCTCCAAATCGACGCTCATAATTAATTGTTCCTTGCAACATCAACTCCTGACGTTTACCCCAAAATTCCTTTAGCTCATTGATTGCATTTACAGTAGAGGCCATGGGTTGTTTTGTAATGAAATTTATAACAGGATCTGTACGATTTATAAAATCAAAAGAATTTGTATTGGTATATTTCAAAGATATAGCCCCATCAATTGATAAACCTTTAAGCGGAGTTAAAGATGCGTTGGCAGCCATTTGTAAATAATTATCTCTATTATTACCCCTTCCACCTTCAGTAATGGCGCGCAATTGATTGTTTTTTGCAATTGTCGCGTTAGCAGCTCCATTTGAGATTGACCCCCAAGAACCATCTGATTGACGTATTGAGGTAAAAGGAAGCGCTCTACCCATCTCAACCCAGCTTATAGCACTACCATTACGATCATAATCTTGCTTTAAAAAAGAAACATTTGTGTTAAATGTTAACAAATCCTTGATAACGGTCGTATTGGTATTCAATTTCATATTAATACGATCCTGTTTTCGTCCTGGTACTAAAGATTCTTGATCAAAATAGTTTAAGCCAAGATAGTAGTTTGTAATTTTTCCAGGAGCATTTACATTCAATCCAAAATCACGCTGAGGAGCGGAACCTCTCAAGACCTCTTTATACCAATCATTATTAGGATAATAATCAGGATCGGTTTGATTTTTAAATTTATCGATCACATCTTGCTTAAATGTAGGAGCTTTTCCCGCATTTACCATCGCCTTATTATGCAGTTCGGCATAACCTACAGCATCAGCATATTCTGGTAAATAAGTTGCACTTTGAAACCCGTAGTTTGCATTAAAACCTACGACAGCTCGGTCACCGCCACCACGCTTAGTCGTTACTAAAATAACACCATTAGCAGCTCGAGAACCATACAATGATGCAGAAGCAGCATCTTTTAGAACGGACATACTATTGATATCATTTGGACTCAATGCCGAAAATTCTGCACTAGTTGCTGGAATTCCATCAATAATAAACATCGGCGAAGGTGAACCTAAATTAGTTCTACCACGTACAGTTATTCCTCCAGAATTACTTGACGCGCCCGTACTAGAAGATTTTCCTACCTCACCTGGTCTACTCAAGACTGTCACGCCTGGTGATATACCTTGTAAAGCATTCTGCAATGAAGTTACAGGTCTATCTGCCAATTGCTTAGGGGTAATTGTTGCTACAGAACCTGTTAAATTTGCTTTCTTTTGGGTACCAAAAGCTACGATAACAACTTCATCTAATGCTGTATTTGAAGATGTTAATGAAATATTCAGATTTCCACCGGTATAAACCACCTCCTTGGGCTCGTATCCCACAATATTAAAAATAAGTATTTTACCTGTTTCTGCATTTAATTCAAATCCTCCTGCAGCATTAGTTGCCGTAGCATTACTTGTACCTTTCTCAGTAATAGTTACACCCGACAACTGATTTCCCTTGTCATCTGTAACATTACCCTTAACTTTAATTTTTTGTGCAAAAGTTGCACTCATAACTAAAGACAAAGCACAAGAAAGTATGGTAGCTCTTCTTTTCATAGGTTAATTTAATAATTGTAAATAATGATTTTGTATTGTATTTAAGTCAGTTGTTTACTATTTGTAAACACAATATTAAATCTATATTATTGAAAAAAAAAGAGCAAAAATCGAACAATCGATTGCATATATTGCCTAGACAACTTTATTAAAAAAATAATAAGTACTACATATAAATTGGTTGATAATCAGTAAAACACTAATTATCAAACTCTTTAGATTGAAAATAATATTCAAATAAAGAAAAATGAATCCCATTCATTAAAAAAGAATCTTTGTAACAATTAGAGGATTAAATCATAGGTATTGGGAAGGAGGTGGAAAAAATAAAAGACAAAAATAAACCCTTTAGCTTTTGACTAAAGGGTTACCAAGTAGCGGGAATC
>NZ_JBBGYV010000011.1:0-158169 GCF_037479535.1 Sphingobacterium sp. MYb388
TGAATGAAAAGAAACGGGTATATTATTGGAATTGTCTTTATCTTTATTTTTCATAAACTATTAATTTAGAATATGATGCAAAATTACAAACAGAAAAAAAGCATAGGGTACCAAAAATAATCTGAATACTATCTTTTTGATAACTGAAAATAAAGAGGCAGCCTTGTCAGTAGCCAACAGGCTTCACCACAACTTGCCAAACCAATAAAGAATTACGTTCTTTGTATTCATACTAATTAGTATTTTTTATGAAAAAGTCATCAGCAACTCGGCATACAATTCTTGAAAAAGCATTTGAAATTATCTATACCAAAGGTTATCAAACGACAAGTATTGATGAAATTATTGCGACAACAAAAGTTACAAAAGGAGCATTTTACTATCATTTCAAGACCAAAGATGAAATGGGTTTGGCTATAATTAATGAAATTTTAAAACCAACAATGCAAAATGATTTCATTAAACCTTTACAAAATGCAAAAAATCCTACTCAGGAAATTTATGATATGACAAAAGCGCTACTTCTGGAAAATCCTCTTTTGAAGTTAGAATATGGATGTCCCGCAGGAAATTTAACACAGGAAATGACACCTTGGAATGCAGCTTTTGGAAAGGCACTATCTGAACTCATTCTAGAATGGCAGCAAACAATTGAAAATAGTATAAAAAGTGCCAAAGAAAATGGAACCATAAGGGAAAATGTGGATCCGCAGCAAGTCGCGTATTTTATTATGTCAGGATATTGGGGAATTAGAAATTTCGGAAAAGTTTATAACAGTACAGCATGCTATCACTCCTATTTAAAAGAACTGAAAATTTACCTAAACAATTTAGCTTAAATATTCTTTAATAAAAACATACTACTTGGTATGTTTTTATTATATTTACATCGACAAACAAAATTTGCGATGTATCAAACACTTACTTTTTATCATTCCTTCATACGCTGGCTAGTGCTAGCAAGTATAGTTTATGCTATTTATCGGGCATATAAAGGTTATTCTTCTAACGCTGTATTCTCCAAAAGAGACAATGCCACACGTCATTGGACTGCAACAATTGCACACATTCAGCTTCTAGTTGGAATTGTATTGTACACTCAAAGCCCCATCATCAAATACTTCTGGAATAATTTTAATGAGGCCGTTGAAAATTTTGATCTTGCCTTTTTTGGTCTACTTCACCTAATTTTAATGTTAATAGCGATCATTTTAATTACCATTGGTTCTGCTAAAGCAAAAAGAAAAACAACCGACAAAGAAAAATTCAAAACAATGTTGATTTGGTTTTCAATTTCACTCATCATTATTTTCATAGCCATTCCTTGGCCGTTTTCACCATTTGCTACCAGACCTTATTTTAGATAGTATGATAAATTTATTCAAAACAAAAATCGGAAGATTGCGCATTATTGGGTTTCTTGAAGGCGTATCATTATTGGTGCTCATTTTCGTAGCTGTACCTCTGAAACATTATTTACACAATCCTAGTTTAAGCGAAATATTAGGACCGATTCATGGAGCAATTTTTTTACTTTTCCTGTTCAATACGTTAAGTGTTGCTGTAGAGCAGAATTGGAAATTTAAAACGACAACTTGGAAAGTTATTTTGGCCTGCATTATTCCATTCGGAACATTTTACATTGACCATAAAATATTAAGCAAACTATGAAGACGATATATATTATTGGTGCTATAGTTATATTGATTTACATCTCGTATCGAACCTATCGTTTCGCAACACTTGATAATGGGCTCGCTCATAAAATAGAGAATGGAGCGGTAATTTTAGATGTTCGAACCGAAAAAGAATATAATATGGGACATATTGATGGTTCAATAAATATTTCACTAGGCACAATTAATGAAAGATACATTGAACTGGATAAGAGCAAAACATACATTACAACCTGTTCTCATGGTTTAAGGAGTGTGAAAGTGGAAAACATTTTAAAAGACAAAGGTTTCAAAAATGTTTTTAATGGCGGTGCTTGGTCTGACCTTGAAAAAATAGTAATCAAACTAAAAGATAATTGATGATTTCAGTGTTTAAAACAAGTGTGATAAGTATAAGAGAAATAGAGACACTAAAACCGTTTCTTGACACACATCTCGGAATTGCAAAGTGGAATTTTGACCTTGAAGACTGCGACAATATTTTGCGTATTGACAGTATAAACGAAATTACTGAACGTACAATTAAAATTTTGAGCGACTATGGTTTTGACTGCCAAGAACTTGAAGGCTCACCTGTAGGTGATACAGTCAAAAGTAGCCTGTCATAAAACTTCAAATTTTCACAACTCTTTCTCTACTTCCATTAAGAGTAACTAGCAATACAGTACAAATCAAAATTTGTACTGTATTGCTTTATTGACTAGAGATTATCTGATATAATTTTTAGATTTGATTTTCAAAAACCTGCTTTTGAGGTATACTAATCTGCGCAGATTTACCTTCCCGAAATTAAAATCCTCACTTCCATTATGGTATACAACAAGACATTTCACAAAACCACGGATTACTCCTATAGCTCAAGATTAAATGGATAGATTGTTTACATAATCATAATATTCGCTTAATCATTAATCAGCTTGGACATTTTAACTTTGTTCAAGTATGGAACATATTAAAGCGATAAAAGAAGATAACCATAAAGTTTTTAATCAGATCTATGAACAATATCACCAGCAGATTTATAGCTTTATTATACTGAAAACGCGTTCTGAATACATTTCTGAAGAAGTAACCCAACTCACGTTCATTAAACTATGGAAGCAACGTAAGCAATTAAATGAGCATCTGGAAATTCATATCCAAATTTTTGGAATGGCCAGACAAGTCATGATCGATCTGCTCCGAAAAGAGTCCAACCGTTTTAAATATGAAGGCGAATCGGCAAATACCCCATTCACGGACAGCTTAATTACTGCGATTGAAAGTAAAGATCTCTTGAAGATCATGGAGCAGGATATCGAAAATATGCCTAAAATGCGTCGTCTGGTATTTGAACTGAGTCGGAAACAAGGATTAACACATAAAGAAATCGCACAACTCTACTCCATTTCTCCAAAAACGGTCGAACACCATATTGGTAAAGCCTTGATGCAACTCAAGCAGCATCTTTATTCCATTATGCTATAAAATAATGTCCGAGCGATCGATTAAAAAATAAATTCGCTTCCCTGCAACGCATCACGCTGACAACAAGACACATACCCATAAAAAAGCACTTCCCCCTGCTAATTCCTAAATTAAATAATTGTTAAGTCGCTAGGGATATCCCCCTGAACCACGTAATGCTATTATGAGGTTCAGAAAAAACAAAACAGGCAAGCAGCAAAATCGTCTTGACAAGGAATACATACGGAAGCAACTATGGAAAGATCCATCCATAATTGATGATATATTTCCCGATCAAGAATGGGAATCACATCTGGGAGATGCCGACCAGTTTATCCCATCGACTAAAATGGCGCATTATATCCATGACGAAATTAGCACGGAAAGTAAACAAAAAGAGGAAAAGAAGAATAACAACATTTACCTCAAGCGACTTAGCTATTACGCGGCAGCTGCAGCATTGCTACTCGTATCGTTGGGCATGTGGCTATGGACAAAACCAGCTTTTGATAACAACAGTCCAACTTTAGTTGAGCAGCAGGAAAAAACAGATCTCAAAAAAGATACGAGCTGGGTTTCAGTAACCAATAACCAAAACTCAATCCAAACCTATACACTGCCCGACCGATCTACGGTCAAACTATTTGCGCAGAGTACCATACGTTACCCGCAGTACTTCACAGATCACAGCCGGGAGATCTATTTAGATGGAAAAGCTTATTTCTCGGTATACAAAGATGGTTCCCGTCCATTTAGCGTATACGCCAGTGCAACAAAAACGACCGCCTTAGGTACATCCTTTACCATTGATTCGCGCAGCAGCTCAAAATATATATCTGTGCAATTACACACCGGAAAGATTGTTGTTGCATCTATAATGGCTATTCCTACATTTAAAAATGTTTTCCTAAAAAATGCAGGTGAGTCCCTGTCTTTTGATGCAAACATGCATCTCGTAGCGCATCATAGCGGTACTGTAAAAAAAGAAGCAAGTACGAGCAAGTCCCCGAGTCAGAACAAGCCCAATGGCTTGCTTGAACTAAACAATATTCCATTGTCGGAGGTTTTTGCTGCCCTCAGCACGACTTATAACACGCCTATAAAAATAGGTAAACAGGACATTTCCAAAATCCAATACACTGGCAGTATAAACCCGCAACTTGAACAGTTACAAGACGTACTTGCAGTCATCTGTCTTATTAATAACCTGCGCTATGTACAAGAAACGGATGGTTCTTATACCATCTATCCTCAAAATGAGTACAGCAACGATCAACTATAAATCCATAAAATCAATCACTATTTAAAATCATGTTTAACAAACAGAACCAATTCAGAAAAAGCGTGTTATTCTTTGCACTATTTGCGACGGGGCTATCCTACGCACAGGCGCAACAGGATCAAGTAAAAGGAGCAACACAAGATGAAAATGGAAAGTTTTTATCTGGCGTGAGCGTCAAAGCCCTAAATCGGGAATCGGGGAAAACATTCACGACGAGCTCTTCCGAAAAAGGACTTTTCTCTTTTCACAACCTGCCAGAAGGAGGTCCTTATCAGTTTATATTTTCTTCGGTAGGTTATCAGCCAGATACACTCTCGGGCTACAGTGTGCAACCCGGGAGGCCATTAGCCTTAAGCGTCAAACTTATTCCCATGTCCACAACACTCGATGAAGTCGTTATCGGATATGGACGTATCGCTCGAAAAGACCTCACCAGTTCCATCACAACAGTCAAAGCTGAAGACATGAATGTCGGTGTTATGACCTCCCCTGCTCAGATGCTTCAGGGAAAGGTCCCGGGCCTGACCATATCAACCAACAACAGTAATCCCAATGCAACCCCATCCGTCAGTCTAAGAGGTGCTTCTACTTTGAGAAGTGGCGAAGCGATGGAACCCTACTATGTGATCGATGGCGTACCCGGAGCATCACTCGCACTAGTAGCACCAGACGATATCCAATCGATCGATGTGTTACGCGATGCATCAGCAACAGCGATATACGGTTCAAAAGCCGCAAACGGGGTCATTATTGTTACAACCAAACGCGGTAAAGCAGGACAGGCAAGCATGAGCTACAACGGTTATTTAGCGATAGACAAAATCGCGAAACGCTATGAAATGATGAACGGTGAACAGTACCGAAATTATATTGCGGTTAACAAATTCGCGATGGAACCGACCGATGATCTAGGAGCAGATACCGATTGGCAACGAGAGGTAGAGCGAACGGGTATTTCCAATAATCACAATGTCTCTTTGATCGGTGGAACCGAAACAACACAATACAGTGCCAGTCTCAATACGTTTAAAAACAATGGTATTATAAAAGGAACAGACCTGGGCCGTCAGATCGCACGTGGATTTGTACAAGCAAGTGCGCTGGATAAACGGCTCACAGCTTCTTTCAATATCAATACCAGTATTACCAAACAAAATGATGTCCTTGCCCTTGGCGATGGTTTAAGTGTATACGACGCGATGTATTACTACTTGCCAGTATCCCCTGTCCGGACAGAATCTGGCGCTTGGTTTGAAAAAACAGACCGTTCGCAATATGTGAATCCGCTATCATTAATAGAGGAGAATACCAATTATACCAAAACCAAAATGATACAGGGACATGCTAAACTTGGTTATAAAATATTACCGAGCCTAACCTACAACATCGACCTGTCCCTACAGAACCGCCAGTATAACAACGCACAGTATTACTCGAGTTTATCCATGGCTGCACGTAATCAAAATGGAAAATCGATCCGCGCAGCAGTAGAAGACGAAAGAAAGATCATGGAAATGAATCTAAGCTTCGATCGAACATTTGGAGACGTACATAAGTTTTCAGCACTTGCCGGTTATTCCTGGGAAGAAAACAACAATGACGATGGATTTCAACTGACAACGTCAGACTATTACGATGATGGTCTAAGCTATTATAATCCTGGCATGGCCAATGTTGTTGATATTTTGGGATTTGGCAATTATTACCTTTCAACACTGCGTATGATCTCTGTTTACGGACGTGTAAATTATGCTTACAACAATAAATACCTTTTTCAGGCGACAGTAAGACGTGACGGATCTTCAGCATTTGGTGCAAACAACCGGTGGGCCACCTTCCCTTCTATTTCAGGAGCATGGAGACTATCGGAAGAACCATTTATTCGCGATATGAATTTCTTTGATGATCTAAAACTGCGTGCCGGATATGGCGTCAGTGGCAATTCATTAGGTTTCGATGTGTTTACCGCTAGACAGGTCTATGGTGCCACCTCGAGTTTCTACACCGATGCTTTCGGAAACGATCTCCGTACTCTGGCTGCACTTCGTAATTCAAATCCCAATCTACGCTGGGAACGCACAGGGATGCTTAACCTGGGTATCGACTTCGCATTTCTGAAAAATAGATTAAGCGGAACCTTGGAATATTACGATAAAAATACCACCGATCTTATCTACGACTATGCCGTGTCCACAACCAAATATCTGTACCGCTCACTAACAGCCAATGTCGGTGAGATCAACAACAAAGGAATTGAACTGACCCTAAATGCTGTCCCCGTAAAAACGACACATTTCAGCTGGAACACAGGGGTTGTGGCTTCACACAATAAAAATGTGGTCACTCGTATTACTAATCAGGAATTTTCAACCGACTACGTGGATTTAGCAGACTTGGGTGGCGCCGGTCAAAGTAATGCTTTTCAGCAACGCCTACAAGAAGGTGCACCTATTGGTCAGTTTTATACCTGGGAATGGGCAGGTTATAATGATGCCGGTATCTCAACTTTTTATGTACGCGATGCGCAAACGAAGGAACGTACAGGTGAAACCACCATTACCCCGACCAATAAAGACCGTGCCGTAACGGGAAGCGCACAGCCAAAACTGACTTTAGGCTGGAACAATACCGTAACCTACAAAAACTTCGCTTTAACCGGTATGTTCCAGGGTGTATTTGGTCATAAGGTCATGAATGCGACACGCGCCCGACACTCCAATGTCGTAGGCAATGCCGGACAGAAAAATCTATTGGCCAGTGTAATCGACACAGAGAAAGCAACGGATATCAACGCACACTATTTATCAGACCGTTACTTAGAAAGTGGAAATTATCTCCGTTTAGCCAATTTGGGCCTTTCTTACAACATCCGCAATATCGGTGGTCAGTTGAAAAATGTAAAGCTATATGCTTCGATGAACAATGTCTTTGTGCTTACGAATTACAAGGGGGTAGATCCCGAGGTAGATCTTGGTGGCCTTACACCTGGTGTTGACAACAGGCAGACTTATCCACGTACCCGTACCATTTTATTCGGTCTAAACTTCAACCTATAATCAGCAAAACAAATCATGAAATCAAAACAATATATCCGCCTATTTACCTTAACTACATTTGCGGCAACATTAGTTGCTTGCACCGATCTTGATGTGGATATCAAATCACAGTACACCGAATTTCCAACCACGGATAAAGCTGCTGAGGCCATTTCAGCTGACGTTTATGCTGCATACCGAAGTGCACTGGGCTACAACCATTGGATGACACAAACTTTATCATCAGACGAAGCAGTCAGTCTTGCATTGGGCACAGATTACTATGACGGCGGTAGATTTCGCGAACTTCATGTTCACAACTGGACTCCCGACAACGCCATTCTTCCAGATGTCTGGAATGCCGCCATGTCAGGCATCAATCTATCCAATAATGTATTGGCTATTTTTGGAGACAATGAAAGCGATAAGGCTGCGCCTATGCGCGCCATGAGAGCTTATTTTTACTTTATCCTGATGGATAATTTTGGAGGAGCACCACTGATCACAGGAAAGATTGACCAGATTCCGGATCGCTCCTCAAGAGCCGAAATCGCCAACTTCATCTCCAGTGAATTACTAGCCGTCAGAGATCGTTTACCCAAAGAAGTTTCTCCCGCCACATATGGCAAAGCAACGCGTTATATGGCCGATGCGCTACTCGCTAAACTATACCTCAATTGGTCGGTTTATACCGCTACCGATGTAGCTTCCTACACCCCCAATATGCCCAATGAAAAACTAGCACAAGTCGTTGCAATGTGTGATGATATTATTACTTCAGGTCAATTTAACCTGAGCAGCCACAAGTTCATGGAAAAATTCCGCCCCGACAATGGACCGCAGGTAAAAGATTTCATCTTTGCCATGCCTTTTGACCGCGAAAAACAGCAAGGCATGACATATGCACGTTTTTGGATACATCGCAGCGGACAAAATCAATTTGCCAAACTGCCACAAAGTGTAGGCGGTACATTTCGGGTATTACCTACTTTCTTAGCCAAATTCAACCTTCAAGGTGACGACAGAAATGCGGCTTACATGGGTGGACTTCAGTACTACTGGTCGGATTATGCACCTGATTTAAATCGTCCGCTATTAATCAAAACCTCTAAAAAAGGTATCGACCAGGACTACACAGGCAGCGATGCCAACGTAACGTTTGACTGGCATATGGAAACAACAAAAGAAATCAAACTTCGTCCCGATGGAGGTCCGACCCTCAATGCAGGAAATGATCAAAAAGGCCGATCTATGGGTTATCGATCTGTTAAATTTTACATGGATGTAAACGTGACAGCGGCAAATAATAGAAACCAAAGTAATGATGTGCCCATCTTCCGCTATGCCGACATTTTGTTGATGAAAGCCGAAGCTATCCTGCGAGGAGCAGCTCCTACAAACGGCGAAACACCGATGTCACTGATGAATCAGATACGTGCTTATGTCAATGCACCTGCTTTAACAGCCCAACCAACGTTAGCAGCGATATTGGACGAACGCGCACGAGAATTCTCAGATGAATCATGGCGAAGAAATGACCTGATCCGTTATGGAAAATTTGAAGAAGACTGGGGATTCAAATCCTTATACAGCGCAGGATCATCCGAACGCTTTCGCCGCATATTTCCGATCCCCAGACCAATCATGGAAGTCAACACAAAATGGAAACAGAATAGCGGATATTAAGCACAGTTGAGTATGAAAAGAAGAGAATTTGTAAAAAGTACATTAGGAACAGCTGTGGCTACGGGGCTTTCTGCCGGACCTTTAGCGACTTTAGCCATTGGCGCAAATCGAAGAATAGAAAGTGAAGATATCAACAGCCGATCTTCACTAAAGGACGAGTACGAGCTGCATTTTTTAGCGATCGGTGACTGGGGGCGTAATGGTGCCGATCATCAAGTCCAGGTGGCACAGCAGATGGGGAAATGGGCATCCGAACATCCAAATGATTTTATTATCTCAACAGGTGATAATTTTTACCCATCAGGAGTTGTCAGCGAACACGACCCCTTATGGCATTATTCATTTGAAAATATTTACACCGATTTCGCCTTACAGTGGGACTGGTATCCCATATTGGGCAACCATGATTACAAATCCGATCCCGATGCCCAAGTACGCTACAGCAACATCAGCCGTCGATGGAAGATGCCAGCACGCTATTACAGCAAAACATTTAAAATCAAGGATAACGATGAAGTCCTGATCGCTTTTATAGATACAAATCCCTTGATACCAGAATTCTATCAGAATAGCGAATATGGGCCACATGTCGCGGGGCAGCAACCAGAAAAACAACTGCAGTGGTTAGACCATCTACTGCAATCTTCTAAAGCAAAATGGAAGATCGTCGTTGGTCATCATCCGCTCTATACAGCAGGTCCCCGCACAGAAAATTATGACACATTAGCCGTGAGAAAGGTCTTGAAACCCCTGTTAGAAAAACATCGTATTCCGTTGTATTTATCTGGACATGAACATTCCATGCAACACTTAAAAGTTCAGGACAATTGTTTCCATCAGTTCATCTCCGGAAGCGGATCTGAAGTAACCTCTGTCAAAAAAGGTTTAAGTTATAGCCGCTTTGAAGCTTCAACTTACGGATTCATGTACTTCGCTCTAAATCAACAACAATTACAGGCGCAGTGCATCGATCACGAAGGAAAGATGATCTACAGTACCATTATACCTTTAACCATATAGGTAAATGAAATAAAACTCCCGAGGTACTGCATCCCTCGGGAGTTTATCTATGAGCTCACATTTAAATTTCAACATGGACAAGTACTTATCGTATTCAGGTATAGCCTCATACGGTATTTATGCAAAATAAGCAAAATGCCCTTCCTATTCCGGAAAATCAGGCATCGCTATCCGACGTTGTGTCGGATTACTCAAAGCCTGCAAGAATGCGAGTACCGCATCTACTTCTGCTTTAGAAAGATCAAGTTTCTTTAATAACGGTGAATGGATCGGTCTTGTCTTTTCATCCACCTGCACCCTACGCTGTATAGGAGCCGGATTACCCAGATTATATAGTTCTACCACATCCCTAAGCGTGGGAAAGTTTCCGTGATGCATCCAAGGTCCGGTCAAACCCACATTACGCAATGAAGGTGTCCGAAATGCCCCAATATCTTTCTGGTCGCCTGTTATATGGTAATGTCCAAAGTCCTCCTGCTTCGTTCCATATAAAGTCTGCCCATCGTTATGAAAAAGATTATCCGAAAATAATGGCGTATTATGGCAATTAATACAACGTGCTTTTGTTCTAAAAAGATGAAGTCCTTCTAACTCCTGATCATTAAGTGCATCAGATTGACCGGAAACAAAACGGTCAAACTTAGTAGGATAACTCACGATACTACGCTCGTAAGTTGCTATTGCCTGTTGGATGCGCAATAAATTTACCTGATCATCTCCAAAAGCACTTTTAAAATAAGGACCATACCCCTTGATTATGCGAACATGCGCCACCATCGTATCCAAAGACGTATTCATCTCCACATGATCCTGAACGGGCAACAAAACCTGGTCTTCCAAAGTTTTAGCTCTTCCATCCCACATAAAACTCTTGTAATAACCGACATTATAGAGCGTCATAGCATTGCGTTTACCCTCTTTTCGACCATGACCATGCGCCAAGCTCTTACCGTCGCCAAAACCGAGCTGCGCATCGTGACAACTCGCACACGAAAGTTGCTTCGATGCCGATAATCGCGCATCAAAGAACAGGAGTTTCCCAAGTGAGGCCTTTTCTTTACTAAAAGGATTTGACACCGGATATGCAACAGCTGGCAGAATACCGATATCAACAAATCCCTGCTGAACAGAAGCATCCAAATGCGGTTCAGGCCACTGCCCAACATCACCACTGCTATAGCGGCGACGAAGATCAGCCAGAGGTAAAACGGTATCCACCTGATCCACAAAAGCACTGAGCAGCATCGGTAAACAAACTGTTAATGCTATCAAAAACTTATTTCTCTTCATCAAAATCAACGAGCCCCTACTTAAAAACCATAACTTAAACGTACACTTCCTACCTCACGAGTGCGACCCAAAGGAGCCAAATTCACGCGATCCAGCGCACTCCCTAAATCTGCTTTTCGATACGTATACGTACCGACCAACTTAATGAAATTACCTTTTTTAAGACGCTGCGTAAACCCTAAACGTAGCTTACCTCCCCATACATCTGCCTCATGATAGCGAATATCCTGGTAAAACACATACTGGTGAAAAACATTCTCGTTAATCAAAGGAAGCGTCCACGAAGTACCCATGTTTGTTTCGGCAAAAGCAGTCACCCCAAACTCCACCTCTTGATTTCGAGTTGTAGCATAAGTCAACAATGTAGACAAGGCATAGTCCATCCGATCATAATCCAATCGAGTTTCCGTACCGCCGTCATGGCGTACCTCATGGGTATAACCGATATTTGCCTCATATAATTGTTGCCACTTATTCTTTTTAATCAAATACGAAAGATCTAAGGTTTGACGCTCCTTTCTGTACACATAATTCTGTGCATTACCACTTTCAGTGACCCAGTCTTTACCACTATGGTTCAAGCTATTAAAAGAAGCCAGATAGGTTTTGTTACCCCGTTTTAAATTCCACATGAGCTGATAACTCAACTGATCCAGATTAAACTTACTCAATTCATTGATACGCGAATCATTTCTAAGTGTCTGTCGATAGTGCTGCACCTCCTGTAGGTATCCAATATTTCCGTAAAATTTACCCAGATCACCGTCCCAAGATAAATAACCCTTCGCACCATAACGCTTCATATCATTCTGGTAAAACATATTGCGCTCACTAAGCCAGTCGCTCACTTTCCAACCGTAGCCTCTCACGATGTAGTTCATATACGGCGATTCAACAGCACTTAGCGCATATTGCTCATTACGGTAAGCTATTTCTACCCGTTCTTGACCATAACCATATTTTCCCTCTAGCCCGAGATCCCATCCTGAGCTAATACGGGCACTGGCTCCAAGACTTCCATTGACCTGAATCGCATCGATTGTGCTCCTAGGGTCGTTGTTACTAAAATGATTGCCGACATGGTAATCCAGCCCACCAAAGACCGAGTATTTACGATCTGCAAAATACTTCTGCCCCCTTGTCTGAATGAAGTAATTGGTTCTCTCATAATGATTATATCCATATGAACCAAAATACCAGGGCGATGCTGGATTTTCCCGCGTTTGATGCGCAAATCTCGTGCTATCTTCCGTACTACGGTTATAAGCAAATCTTCCCCAAAGGCGAATATCTTTGATCGTTACCGCACCCTCCGAATTAAAATTGATATTTTTTATTTTCTGCGCATCCTGAGCGGTGCGATATTCACCACTAACCTGACTATACCCCATTTGAATAAGGCTGTATCGAGGTTCCACAGACTTCTCCAACCACATGGGGTTATCCACGGTATACGCACGTATACGACGCGCTATGGTATCCTGCTCGACAGCATGTTGCGCATATACAGGAAGATAAGTCCCCCAGACACAAAATAACAGTCCTACTATATATAATTTCTTCATTGAATCGTATTATTTGTAATCAAGCCCCTAAACTAGTCCGCAAATCCCTTCGGGTTAGCTTTAATGGACACAAAATCATCCTTAGAATTATTTGAATCCTGCAGCACCCGCCTGCCATTAACCAGCTCTTTTGTTTTCCGAATCACAGCATACGAAGATCGCGCCCCACCGTCAACAGCCGTCCATCCCGCATCATTTTGAGCAGAAAACTTCTTTGGATATTGTGTTGAAGTAGAAGACTGAAGCTCAACAGCATCCAGTATAAGATCAATCGGTACCTGAATATAAGTCCCCGAGGTATTGACACGTCCATCAGCAAAAGGCAATCCATAGCCCTTCCACTTCTTTTCATTCCATACCTCATCTTCACGAAAGATAAACCAGCTCTGTTGCGCTGCCTGATTCATAATCAGATCTAACCCACTACCCCGGCGAAGCACCTCAACATTCGGAACATTCGGATTATCAACATCCGATGCCAATGGTCTTGACGTTCCGATATAAGGAGCATAATAAGCTTCAAAGTCAGCGTTGCTCAGATCTACCGTTAAACTCGGATCCTGAACAGCAATCACTTTGCCATCAGCTCCTTCATAAGGAGCCTTATGATTGGTCGCTGTAGCCGCGATCACCATACTTTCACCAGGTGCAATCGGATAATCCCGACCTTTACCAGGTAATCGCAGGATCGTTTGCGCATAAACGTAATCGGCATTTGCCTTCATGTCTGGAGGCATTTCATAGGATTTACTCCAATCGTATTGTTTACTATTCGCTTGGTAAGCGTACAGCGCATTGTTACTATTTGCTCCATAGGCTTCGGCAATACATAAACTATCGACATATTGAACCTGATTTGAATTGTTAAAGATCTCAATAAATTGATCTCTAAAACTCGCACCCAAGGTCGCATGCGAACCCGCATAATAGATCTGTTTGATCACCAATCCATTTGGATTAGAATTGCCGCTTACCAACGACAGATCCCAATGGTTTTCAACTTCTCTACCGACCATTATTTCCTTTATTTCGGAACTAAAAGTTACGTCAAAGTCTTCTTCCCGGTTCAACAATTGATTGAATAGATCGACCTTAAAAGTGGTCACAGCTTGGATTCTATACGTATTTGGCGCAAGATCCGGAAAAGCAATATGTCCATCCTGCCCAGTCTTAGCACTATAGATCAATTTTCCCTTTAACGAATAGATATTCACCGTGATGGTGTCCACAGGTAATTTTTCTTGATATTCCTGACTTGCATAAGTAACATCTGCCGTGATATCCACCGGCCCATTATTTGGCGTCAGCTCCTTTTGACAGCTGCTGAATGAACCCGTACAGATAAACAGCAATATTAAATATTTTTGTAATTTCATATACTTAAAGTTTAAGTCGTAATTGTGCACCATAACTCGGTTTATCATTCGGAATAACCATCGTATTATCCGATCGTTTATACTGCGGACGATAATTGAAAACATTGTAAACATGAAATGTCAAGATCAAGCGTTTACTTATTTCTTTAGATAAATTGAGGTGAAAATTAGTATATACCCCCGGTTGGTTTTGGTTTCTCACTTCCTCAATAGGGATAAGTAGATGCTTATAGTCGATATTTTTTTCATCAAATTCATTAATCTCACGGTAGACACCATTTTCTGTAAAATAACCCAGCGGGATACCGTCAGTCGCTTGTGTATTGGTTCTATTCAAAATATTAAATTCGGTCGTAAAATTTAATAAGAGCTTAGCCTTTGGAATATGCGTACTCGAAGTAATTGCGGCATTACTTGTCCAAGTAGAACGCTCAAATACAGGATATAGACCTGTCACAGCATAATTTGGGTTATTGGTATTATTGGTGAAATTTCTAAAATTTTGAACCGGTCTATAAATTGATTTTGTGATCCCGCCACGCAGATTAAGCGATGTCTCAATCGCCGTCCATTTTGGTGTGGATAACATGAGTTCAACACCTTGATTTTTTGTGGTTCTACCATTCACAAAAGTATAGCGGGACAAACGATGACGTTTAGTTCCTGAAGTAACATAAGGTACCTCAGCCTCTGGATCAGGATTGTCTACATAATTTGGCAAAATGATCGGTGTATAAGACATTTCGGAGTATACATCCCGATAATTTCGTTTACTATACACATTCACCCCAGCTCTAAATCCGCGGTGCTCATAGGCTACCGAGAACTCCAACTGTTCAGAAAGTGCAGGTTTCAGCTTGCTATTGTCTGGTGTAAATTTATCAACATAGAGCAAGTACACACTATTCGCCTCATCTACGGCACCATTATCTTTTACCGCAGTCTTTTGGTATAAGGGGATTTCATAGAAAACGGGACCTGGATATAACTGCGCCAATCCCGGTGCTTTACTTCCCCAACCATAAGCTAAACCAATACGCAAATCGGGGGTAAGCTCATAATTGATATTTGTACGCGGTGAAAAGGTCACATAACCTTCAAAGAGATCCAATCGTGTACCCAACCGCACATTCAGGTTACGGTCCGCTATAGTGGTTCTAAAAACATCTTCAGCATATAGACCGATTTGATTTTGAGCATGTAGCCGTGAAAAATCATAATATCGTTCCGAGCGATTGTCTCCATTTGCAACCGAGGTATTATTTCGCGGACGTGTCGGATCGACGATCTGCCCCCGCCCCTTGTTTTTAGAATAATTATAAGAGGATCCAAAATTAAACTGGTGCAAGATATCGCCCGTATGGAAACTACCATTCAAATCCAATCTGGCTGTAAAATCCACAGGCTTTCCCTCCAGATTGGTCACTGCCGTGTAGATACCAGAAGCATATTGTCCATTGGTGATTCCTACATCAGTTGCATCGGTATATATGATGTAGGTATTATTCATATACTGCTCTTTGTAGGTATTCTGATAGGTCTCACTATAGCGTACATTAAAACCAATATTAGTCAAGAAACTATTGTCAATTCTATAATTGAGGCGATTACCTATAGAAAAGTTATAAGCTTTATAGCGCAGTATGGTTGCCGTAGGATCATCTGGATCACGGCGTACATTATCCAGATGACGACCATAATCCGCTGTGAAGGTATTGGTAAAAGCACGGTCCTTTCCAGCGGCAGTACTCCACATCAGATTACTCCCCACACGGTCATACGATTTTAATTTATCGCGGTTATCATTATACGAACGTGTAAAATTACCCCCAAAAGTAAAAGCGCCCAGATTTTTTGTTTTAAACCCTTTTGTCAATCCGTATACCGTGGCATTATCACGAAGTTGCATATTAAAGTTGAAAGGAGTTCCACCCGCTACCCGATTGATAATAACAGCACCATTGGTCATATCCCCATATTTTGCGGAGGAAATACCAGCCACCACTTCCACACTCTCAATGTTGTCCGTCGCAATCTGACGTAAATCTGTTCCTCCAAACGTGTAATCACCGGTATACCGGTCGCCACGATCAGCACTCCCCATCAATCCCGATATACCACCGCCCACATAAGAATTACCCATTCCGCTAATCCCTGGATTAAGCGTCTGCATATTTGCATTATTAGAAAGTGCTATACCATCCATAATCAAAGCAATACCAAACGAATTATTTAATGAAAAAGGATCTTTTGTCCCCAGAGAATTTGTCCCCATCGAAGCACTGCGCAGATTAGCTTGTTGCACCTGTTGTAAAGAAGGCGCGGCAATCTTCTGTCCAGGGACCAAACTCAACAGATCATTAAGACTGAGCGCTCCTGACTGCTCAATCACTTCGCGGTTTATATACAGCGAAGTATTACTTTCTAAATTCTGATTCGTACGCGGAGTTACTGAAATTTCCTCAAGTCCCACACTTAATAACGGTAAGGTAACAGTCGATGCAACTGTCTGCTGTTTGTCCAGCGATAGGTTTAAGGTTGTCCCCTGCCTCCCGATCATCGAAAAACGGACTTCGGCAGATTTAAGACGGTGTGCCGGAAACTGGAATCTGAACGAACCATCTTGCTCGGTTAAAAAATATTGGTTTAGTTCTCTAAAGAATACCGAGACCAATGATAACGGTAGTCCTTCCTCATCAGTAACTTTACCCGTTAAAAGACCTACAGAACCGTTATTAATTAAAATATTTCGTCCCGACAACTTCATCTGTAGGTAGGTCTGTTGCTCCAGACTTTGTAAAATCTGAGTCAGAGAACCACTCATCTGTAAAGAAACCTTACGATTCAGATTGACGGTTTTTTCATCATATAGAAAAGTATAGCCCGATTGGTTTTCAATCTGCTCTAAAATAGATTTAAGCGACTGACTTTTACTTTCGACTTTAAGCTGTTGTGCAGTCACTGAAAATCCATGACAGGTCAGTGCGACACCAAGAAATAAAGAACGAACCCAGATTGCGCTGGGCTTATTATTGTTTTTCATATTATTTTTTACGGACAATTAAGGTGTTAGATTCAAGAGAGAAGTGATATGAGGTAGTTAAAGTTAATTTTTCCAGCACCTGTGCCAAGCTTTCATGTGCAATCGATCCAGAAAAATCAAGCTCTATACCTGCATCAGGTTGAAAAACAATACCATATTTACGCGCCAGCTGTGAACCAATTTCCGAATAACCTGCATGCTTAAAGTGTAGAATTCCTTCCATTGTTTCGCGTTCTTTGGCTCGATCAAAAGGTTCTATTGTATAAGTTCCCAAGGCTTTGTTATAAACAAATGCCTGTCCGGGCACAATCACCAGATGCATGCTCTCATTGGAGATTTCGACCTTTCCTGTAAACAAGGCAATCTTCGCTAATTTGTCTTCTTCAAAAGCATGAACATTAAATGAAGTTCCTAGCACTTTCACATCAAATTCACCAGCCTGGATAATAAATGGTTGGTCGGCATTATGTGCAACATCAAAGAAAGCTTCACCTTTTAGTGCAACCTTCCTTTCGCCTTCAGTAAATCTCTGAGGATAATTTAATGTCGAAGTAGGGCCTAATCGTACTTTTGTTCCGTCCATCAACTGCATGTTCATGTACTTACCTGCAGGCACTTTTTGTTCTAAAAATTCCACTGTTGCCATTGGGGATTGCAGCGGAACCTGTCTTTGCTGGTAGAAAAAGATTGAAATACCCAAAACAACCAGACATGCTGCGGCATAGGGCAACCATTTGCGAAACTGAAATAAGCGGTTCACATGCCATTCATCAATCGCTTGAGACAGACGCAATCTTTCCGTTGCAATCTCTTCCTCAGACGGCATAGCCTGGAGCTGTAAAATCAATGTTTTACTTTCTACGATCAAATGTTCATATTGCGGATTTTCTGCAATCCATTTTTGCCAGTAAACGAAATTTTCTGATTCATGATCCAGACAATAGTCAATAAAAGAAGGATCACAGATGAGTTTTTCTATAGTAGGGTTAACCATTGTTTTTCATGCATTTTAAGAGTAGTGCATGAAACCTTCTAATTTTACCTATTTTATTTATAATAATTTAAAATAAAAATCAAAATAGGCGTTAAATTACCTTTCAGGCTCTTTATGGCTTCGTAAATAACATTATATACGGTCCGAACGGCCGCATTTTCCTCGGTTGCAATCTCTTCATAGGACTTGTTCTGAAAAAATTTCAGATCTATGTAGTGGCGCTGTTTTTTGGTGAGCTTGGCCAGCGCGGCATGCAGCAACTGCTCTTTCTCGATGATTTCTTCGACCTTTATTTTTTGATCCTCCACAGATTCTTCAAAAGGTTCATTTAGTATACTCTCCAGCGAAGACTGTTGCGATTTAAGTTGCCGGTATATAATCCTCTTCAACCAAACAAAGACATAGAATTTAGGATCTTTGATTTCCTGCGGTAGGCGTTCATGCTTTTCCCAAAGTTCATAAAATAGAATATGGATCGATTCCTTTACGATTTCTCTATCTTTACCGATAACCATACCATACTGGAACAGAGACCTATAAATAGCATCATAGAAAACAAAGAAACTTTTCTTATCCCCTTTTGTAATATTGACCCAGTGCGTTTTCATTTTCGAGGTCGCTAAGATACTATATTGTTTAGATTAATTCCAAATAAAAAACAACATAGTCCTTCAGCTCAAGTCTTGGATATAATGGATTCATATTTAATTGCAAATCTTATTCCTTTTGACTATCGATATTCACAAACAATCACGCATACGGAAATTCTTAAAAACTACTGCTTTGGGTATAGCCATAAGGATGAATTTACAAAAAGGAACACGCTACCATATATTTGTTTTTTGTAACTTTGAAAAATGGAAAAGACACAATCAATCGAAGATTTTTATAAAACCAAACTCAATTGGGTACCTGACAATATCCGAAAAGAGATTGGCCATTTCAATGTATTCAGGCTTGATGATTTTGTTGGCAGCCATGCTAAACCAGTTCCATACAGCAGAAAAGACTATTATAAAATCAGCTTGATTATTGGTAAAAACAAAATTTATTATGCCGATAAGGAAATCGAGATAAAAAAACAGGCACTATTATTTGCCAATCCCCAGATTCCCTATAATTGGGAGTCTCTCGATGACCAGCAGTCTGGTTTTTTCTGTGTATTTACACCTTCATTTTTTCATCATTTTGGAAATTTAAGAAATTACGAAGTTTTCCAGCCCAATGGAACCCCTATTTTTGAACTTAACGACGAACAAAACGAAAACATAAAACATATTTACCTGAGTATGTTCGAAGAAATCGATTCCGATTATGTGCACAAGTACGATGCATTGCGAAATCTGGTATTTGAAATTTTGCATCAGACCTTAAAAATGCAACCCGCAAAAAAGATTGAAAAGCAGGAGATCAGTGCCTCACACCGTATTGCTATTTTATTTTTAGAATTACTGGAAAGGCAATTTCCCATTGAAGATGCAAGACAAAGAGTTCACTTCCGTTCCGCATCAGATTTTGCAGGTCAATTGGCTGTACATGTCAATCATTTGAGCAGAGCAGTAAAAGAAACCACACATAAAACGCCAACTCAAATCATTGCCGAACGATTGCTCCAAGAGGCTAAAGTTCTTTTAATCCAAACCGATTGGAACGTTTCTGAAATTGCATTTGCATTAGGCTTTACCGAGGTGACCCATTTCAATAATTTTTTCAAAAAACACTTAGCTATTAATCCGACTCAATTTCGAAATGTTAGAATTTCGTAAGGTATTGTTAGCTTTTCGTTATCCCTTCCCTCATCGTCGCCCTACATTTGTGTTATCATAAAAATCAAAACGATGGAAACACAAAAAGTATGGTTAGTAACAGGAGCCTCGAAAGGTTTAGGCTTATCATTAGTAAAAAAATTACTACAAGAGGGATTTCGGGTAATTGCAACATCACGGAACACGCAACCATTAATCAAAGAAATCGGCGCTATATCGAATCTATTCCTTCCGATAGAAGTAAACTTATCCAATAACGAGGATGTAAAAAAAGCAATTGCAACAAGTATCGCACATTTTGGGCAACTGGATGTTGTTGTCAACAATGCGGGCTTTGGACAGATAGGCACCATAGAAGAACTAACGGACGGGGAATCAAGAAGCAGTTTTGACATCAATGTCTTTGGCACCTTGAATATCATTCGAAACGTAATGCCCCATTTACGTCAAAATAAATCGGGACATATTTTCAATATCGCTTCAATAGGTGGTTATTCAGGTGGATTTGCAGGTTGGGGTATTTATTGTGCCACAAAATTTGCTGTTGCAGGTTTAACAGAAAGTTTAGCTGAAGAAGTAAAAGGTTTCGGAATAAAAGCAACGGTTGTCTATCCGGGATATTTTCGCACCGATTTCCTTGCTAAAGGATCGGTCAAAACACCGCAGCATACCATAGCAGATTACGAAGCAGCCCGCCAATCTGAACAAGCACACTTGAATGACATTGATGGCAATCAGCCCAATGATCCCGAAAAAGCGGCCGATGTACTAATCGCGATAAGCAAAACAGAAAATCCACCGGTGCATTTGTTCTTAGGTAGTGATGCCTATGACGTCGTCTACAAAAAAATGGATTTCATCACCCATGATGTTGAACAATGGAAAAGTTATACCCTCTCAACCGCATTGTAGTGATGTTCTAAGGAATGAATGAAACCTTCAAGGATATTTTTCAAAATAATGCAGATATAATAGCAAGATTCTAACCTTCAAGAGTGCTTTGAAAAGAGGCTGATGGATACAATAAACTGTCCCAAAAATGGTTGACACTTTTTGAGATCAGTCCGAATGGTCATCAGTCTTTTTTCTTACGCTAGCCCGTTAGCATCTTGTCACATCATCTCCCATTTAATTTTCACGTACCACACTTCGGTTTTTCTCATCTTCAGCAGCATTCACTTTCTTCGTATTTTTAATCGAACCTCCAAAACTATAAGTAAGATTCAGTTTCACCATACGCGTTTCAATATGATTACGCCAGTTCTGCTGTATTGGCCCACTATTTTGTTGGAACTTATTCTTATATGAATTAAAAACATCCATCACATTAAGTTGCACAGAAGCACGTTTCTTTAGAAACTGTTGCCTTACTCCTACTGTTAAATAAGCAAAAGCTTCATTGCTGATGTTTCGTTCCACACTTTTACCTCGATAATTAAAAAGGAATAAAAAAGAGAAGTTTTTATGAAGCAAAAAACTATTATAAGAAGTGGCGGAGATGCTATAACGGCCATCAGTCTGAAGCAAAATACCATCAAACTCTCCTTTAAACGGGCGCTTCGACAAGATCGCATTAGAACTGGTGTACCACCACGGTAATACCTGCTTGCCATACATCGCCTGAAGCGTAAAGTAACCTGCATGATCCGCATTTCCCGGTAATGTTGTGACTACAACATCTTCCACTGGCACAGTTATATTGGTAAAATCATCTACACTGTAACTGTAAGTAACACCTGCGTAAAACGCATTTTTGTACCCGTACCACAAGTCAGCATTATAAGCCAGTACAGGTCGTAATGCAGGATTTCCTTGTTGCAGGTTATTACTGTTAATGATCCGGATCAGTGGATTTAAACTTTCATAACCAGGGCGTTCAATCCTTTTATTGATCCCGAGACTAAGATTATGATTTTTAGTTAGCTTATAGTCAACGTGAACCGACGGAAAAGGATTAAAGTAATTTTTATTAAAGCTGTTCTTTCCAGATTGCTCCTCTCCCTGTCCATACGTATACTCACCCCTGATACCCAGTTGGTATGAAAATTTTTCACCAGTAGCACCATATGTCAAGTAGAGAGCCGAAATGTTTTCCTGATAATCAAATAGATCGTTCTGATGGCTTGCCCCTTCCCGGAAATCATTACTATTGTCGGAAAACACAAAACTCGTTTTCATTCCCATCTCGAACTGACGCCCTTTACCCAAAGGCTGTACATAATCCGTTTTAAAAGCATATACATGAAGGATACGATCTTGAGCAATCACGCTCGGCTGATCATCGAAAGGATCGAAAGAAACTGTTCTATTATTTTGATCATTATAGTTTGCATAGCGATAATAATCCAGATCCATTGTTAGATCCCTTCCCGCAGTATCGATCTGATGTTGCAGACGCAGTCCGGTCGAAAAGTTACCTGCATAAACAGCAACGTCGTTGCTAAACACAGAAAGTGACTTACTTTTAGCAATAACATCCACTTCTTCAATATGCGCTACTCCATCCCGCCACGATGTTTGAAAACCAGGCTTAACAGAGGCAGATAAAGTAGTACGCTTGGATAAATAAAAATCCATTCCCAAGTTGGGTGTGTAGTTGGCAATAGCCCTCGTGCTCTTCATTTTCGATATCGACTCCCCAACAACTGTCCCCGCATCATCTAAAAAATTGGTTGCAATGTCCGTGTTGTAAAAATACTTATTGTAATTATAATCCAGATTCAGCAGCAGATTATAACCTTTTCCTTTATAATTGAGATTGACACCACCATTCGCTTTTCCATAAGTCCCTTTCCCAGCTCCTGCATAAACATTACCATCTAGACCGCCTTTGTAACTACGTTTTCGGATGATGTTGATGATGGCACCATTTCCGGCCGCATCATATTTAGCAGAAGGTTGACTAATCAATTCAACTTTTTCAATTGCTGCCGAAGAAATACCCTTCAGCAGACCAGACAATGCATCTGCCGAAAGTGCGCTCACTTTACCATCAATATAAATCTGAACCGATTTGCCGTTTAGACTAATTAGGTCTGATGCATCAACAGTAACCCCCGGCAACTGATTCATAACCTCCATTAATGGAGCTCCGGAACCAAGACCATTCAGATTGACGATCACTTTATCTGCCCTCCTTTCGATAAAAGGAAGCTTTGCATCAACCGTCACAACACCTAACTGTGTCGGTTCAATTTGGAGTGCAATACTCCCTAGGTTTATACTCGATACCGCAGTAACTTCAAAAGTTACAGTATAAGCTGACCTATAACCCATGCTCTTCACTTCAATCAAATATTTACCAGATGCGATTGCAAAACCAAAATTTCCCAAACTATCTGCCAATACCGTCTTTACCGTGTTTGAATCAAGACTATTTTTTAAACTAACCTGAGCATAAGGTATAAATATATTCTTTTCATTAACAACAGCTCCAAACACATTATTCTTTCTTTCCTGTGCATGAGCAGACATCAAACTGCATAATAGTAAGCCTAAATAGCTATAAAATCGAGTGGATTTAAAAATCAGAATGCCGATCATGTTTGGTATAAATTGGTATACCCAAACATACAACTAACAAACTAGTTATACAACTAATTTATTAGTCATCACAACTAATAATGTAATAAATAAATATAAACTACTGATTATCAGGATTAAAATTTATATTCATATGATAAAGAGATCGAACACGAAGACCATTTTGGACTGCTGGTTGCCAGTTCGGACTTAAAGAAATAATACGCAGGGCCTCGCTGTCCACTATAGGACTTAATCCATTTTCAACTTTTTCATGGGTCACTTCACCATTAGCTTCGACAATGAAACTCACTGCTACTTTTCCCCTTTCATTTGAGACCTTTTTTGAATTCTGAATCAAAAAACTACTAAAAGCGTCAACCCCGCCAGGAAAAATAGCAGGCTGCACCCTACTGTCCGAATCCATCGCACTAAAATTTGAAATCTTCCACGAACATAGTACCACAACAAGCGCGGCCATAGGCACAAGCCCAATGTATTTCCATAAGTGTTTAACGCTGGACTTCTTGCACTGAAGCATCCTGATCCGGGCTTCCAGTAAGGAAGGATTATAAAAAGTATTCGTCAGCACCGGTCCAACTTTAAAAGATTTCAGAAAAAGAGTCATTGCATATTGCTTAGTGCTGCCGGCATATTTGACAGCATGTTCATCCGCGAGATATTCATGAACAAACTTAAGACTCTTACGATAACAATATATGAGCGGGTTGAACCAAAAAAATACGGCAATCAATTCGACAAAAATGATATCCAGTGTATGTAACTGTTTAACATGAACCTCTTCATGCGCATTTATTGCGTCAAAATCCGATAGATCTGGATCAATAACTTTAGTTCTCCAGAATGAAAATGCTCTACCGATCTCCTGCGAATGCAATTGATTTTTTATAACAGCAAGTTTTATGACCAGCCATATAGCACTGCAGCTAACGCCAGTCCAGTATAAAACAGAAAACAGGTGAATTTGTATCTCCGAGACAGAAACCAGCTTATCTTTAGCAATAAAAGATAAAGGAATTTCCATCAGCACCATTTGTGGTAAGCCAAAAAGCGCTGAAAGGTTCAGCAATGGGAGCATCATCGCCAAACAAAGTGTTGCTAACAAATAAATTCGATTCCATAAAAAGAAAGTCTCACGTTTGAGCACCAATTGATAAAACATATAAAAAATGGTCATCGCGATACTCGACCAAATGAAGTAGAGCTGGTTTTCCACAGGACTTAGTCTTTAATTTTATCAATCATCTTAAGTAACTGTTCAGCATCCTTTAAGTCAATTTTCTTTTCATTAACAAAAAAGGAGAACATATCCTGAATAGAATTGGAGAAGTAATTGTCCAAAAATTTATCGGCCTCGAAACGCATATACTCCTCTTTTGAAATCAACGGATAATAACGGTGAGTTTTACCAAAAGCTTCGTAAGCCACTGCACCTTTTGTCTCCAAAATACGGATCATCGTAGACACGGTGCTATAAGCAGGTTTTGGTTCAGGCAATTCCTGTATGATTTCTTTAACAAATGCTTTCTCTAATTTCCACAGCACCTGCATCAATTGGTGTTCTACTTTGGTAAATTCTACTATTTCCATTGCTGATTCTTTTATACTCAAATATCAGCTAAATAATTAGTTATCACAACTAAAAGACAACTAATTATCCAGCAGACCGAAATCTCATGACACTATGAGATTTCGATCCGCTTATTTTAATACTGTTTCTGTTTTGTCCAGAAAATTATGAACAGCATCTTTAATATCAATGCCCGATCTTTCTGCCAATACGATTAACCACCATATATTTTCCCCTAGTTTATGTTCCAGCTCAGCTTCCGATCCCACTTTTGGCCAGCGTAGTTGTTGCGACATAATGTCCCGTCCGACCAACCCAGCATCAGTTAAATAAGCTAAAGCATCTTCTTCCACAGTCCATTCGCTGCCATGATGGGTCATCTCCAACTCGTGGTATTTTTTCCTGATAGTTATTGAGCGACGAATTATTTCGTCAAAATTATCTTTTTCCATGCTTATATATGTTTATACTACTGCGTAAAATCGGACATTACATACCGTATTTGGCCATTCTTAAATTTGAAATCAAATATTTCAACGATTCTACATTCGTGGAAACCTTCTGTATCTTGCTCTTCAAGATACGCATTATTATATTGTCCAAACCTTAGACCTATTTCTTTTGTGAAATGTCTCTTTCTAAAATAGGATCATTCGAGTGCTTATGCGAAATAAATAGTTTTCCTGTAATTTTATCAATTTAAAGATATTCAGGTACTTGTTCCAAAGCGACATCGTCAATATGGTTTAAAAACTGAAAATAATCTTCCATTATCTCTTTTCCAATTCTTTGTTTTTCTTGATTAATCACTCTCAATAAACATAAGCTCAAATATAGTTCAGCGACATATCGGGTGACATTTTCTGATAAATACAATATAACAAAGAACTGATAAGCCTTTTCAAGGTAATTATATTAAAAACAAAATAAAAAATATCTTATCGATAAATATTTATTAAATTAGATTTTAAATATCAACATATAAGTAGGTAAAACATCCTACTTGAAATAAGGTGAAAAGAAACGAAAAATTAGGTGATGTATAAGTGGCGATCAGGGGCGTTTTTCAAAAAGAAACGCCCCTTTTTTAGATCATGCAAGAAAGATATGGGGAGATATCAGGATAGATTTACAGATCAATTATATAAATTTTAAACTTTAATTATGATAAAAAACACAATCAAATTAGGGCTGATAGCAGTCATCGCCCTCTTTTCATCCTGTCAAAAAACGATAGGCCCTATCGAAACCATCCCGGTTGATAGTTTAGCGATCAGCTACGATACCATCCAGGTTTTTAATGAACTGCCCTCGGGAGTCAAAGAATCTAAAAGACTTGGGCAATCATTTCCAGCATCAGATTTTACCGCTACCGGGTTTTACGTAGCACCAAGTGGTACATTATCCATTTATGTAGACCAGCTGGAGGACGGAACAGGTATCCCCACCTTATTAATAGGCACCTATTCACGCTATAAAGACAAATGGAATCCGACAGTTGTTCCGCTGACACAGGGCCTCAATACCATTCAGGCAGATCAGTACGGTGGTTTGTTGTATATACGGTATAATGCCAATGACAACAGCACACCTAGCGGTAAAGCACGGGTTGAATTTAGAGCAGGACATAAACCTGTTCCTCATTATGTGTTGGGAAAAACTACCAATGCACAATGGCAGGTCATGCTGAATACCTGGACCGAAGCACCCGATGTGTTATTAGAAAGCGAAGAGACCATGTTAGTCGCTTCCCGCGCAAAGGCCTTAGACCACAGACTGAAAAATCAAGAACAGCTCATGCAGACATACGATGAAATTGTCAAAGCAGAATATGCGATCAGTGGTATAGACGGTTCAGCGGCACAGCATGATGAGAATATCCATAAAATATTAATGACCGAGACCGATAATGCAGACTATTTCATGGTTGCCACCTGGTATCGGACTGCTTACTACACCTCCACAATGAATACACTACTCACAGTAACCGGTGCTAGAAATGACGGCTGGGGTCCGTGGCATGAACTGGGACATATGCATCAGCAGTCTGCCTGGACATGGGAAGAATTAGGTGAAACCACCGTTAACATTTATTCTTTGGCTGCGGAACGAAAAATGGGCGCTCAAAACTCGAGGCTGACCCGTGATAACGTATGGACAGAGGTCATGGACTATCTCATCATTCCTTATGCTGAAAAAGATTTTAATGCATCAAGTACCAGCGTATTTGCGCGCTTAGCCATGTTCCAGCAACTCTGGTTAGCATTTGGAGATACTTTCTATCAAACTTTGCACAAAGAAACCAGAATAGAGCAACCTAATGTGACGACAAGAGCACAGAAGATGCGCTATTTTATGTTAAAAGCATGTACAATTTCAGGTAAAAATCTAAGCGGTTTTTTTCGCAAATGGGGACTTAAAGTCGATGAATCAGTATATACAGAAATACAGAATCTCAATTTACCTACGCCTACTGAGGATCTTACGACTAAGACCGATGATCCTAATTGGGAAAATAAGTGGCTCGTGATCGATTACACCAATCAGGAAACCGGTGCAGAAAATGGAAGGGCAGCGAATATAATTGATGGCAATGCCAATACATTCTGGCATTCACGCTGGTCCAGCAATCCCGAAACATATCCCTATTTTATTACAGTAGATATGAAAACCAGCAAAACGGTTTCCGGCTTTACGCTTACCCAAAGAAATGGTTCTCGTAAAGTAAGAGAAATTGAAATTCAGGTGAGTCAGAACAACGCAGACTGGAACAGTCTAGGAACATTTACCCTGCAGGAAAATAGTGTACCACAAAACATTGACTTACCATCAACCCAATCCTTCCGTTATTTTAAACTTGTTTTCAAATCCGCATTTGATTTCACCCAAAATGCCGCCATGGCAGAAGTATCGGTTTATTAAACGCTGAAATTATATTTTAATGTGATGCACAACCATACATTAAGATCAAAAGTAATAGCATAAAAGGGATTGATGGAAAAAATTATCATCAGTCCCTTTTTCATAATCTTTACTAACTCGAACGTAAATATTGCCCTCGATACCTCCTTTATAATTTTTTTTGTGTAAAATAGTGATAATCGCAACATTTCCTTCCAAATCATATTTAGCAGAACCATTCACAAATGAATTCTACTATTTCTATTCTGCCGAATTTTGCCGTTTATGCTAACAATAAAATAAGCTTTTCAGTACGTACTCCTAAAACATTGCGTCTTGGCTTCGTCAAGATACTCTTCATATCACCCGACGAGTATTTTTGTCATGTATAAATCTTTTTGAGAAAAAAATTTTAGAATTCAATTCATTAATCGTAATATTGCGATATACAAATCATAATACCATGGGTGCTACAAAAACAGTTCACTTTACAGAACAGCAAAATCATATCGCCAACATTGCGAAAGCACTTGGTCACCCTGCTCGTATTGCCATTATCGAATACCTATTGAAAGTAAATGCCTGTATCTGTAGTGATATTGTTGATGAATTACCACTGGCACAATCCACAATCTCACAGCATCTAAAAGAACTAAAAAATGCGGGATTAATAAAAGGGAATATCGAAGGAACATCCATCTGTTACTGCATTGATGAAAAAACTTTCGGGATCCTAAAAGCCTATTTTGGTAACATTATTCTATCTGTAAACAATCAAAAATGTTGCTAGAAAGTCCTTACGGCACGTAACTTTTTAACAAAAAAACAGAATAATATAATCTTTTTTACAACCATAACCATCGTAATATAACGATATAATAAAATAGAAATACTATGAAATTATCAGAAATCAAACAGATTCTTCCAACATTAGAAAATGTTGAATTCCAATTAGAAGATGGAACATTTGTACCAGAGCATTTCCACGTAACCGAAGTCGGTCAGATTAGTAAAACTTTTATTGACTGCGGTGGCGTTACGCGTACTGAAAACACCGTAAATTTCCAGTTATGGAATGCCGATGATTATGAACATCGTTTGAAACCAGGAAAATTGGCACACATTATTGAACTCTCCGAAACAAAACTGAATATCGGAGATCACGAGATTGAAGTAGAATATCAAAGTGGTACAATTGGAAAATACGGATTAGCGTTCAATGGTAAGAATTTCGTCTTAACGAACAAAACCACAGCTTGTCTGGCACAAGATGCCTGTGGCATCCCCAATCCATTGCAAGTAGTCAGTTCAAATTCAAACAGTTGCACACCAGGATCTGGTTGTTGTTAATCATTAGACCGACATGAACGCAAAACTAGTAAAGACCATTTCAGAAATACTGAAATTAACGATCAATCAAGGGCGCAAATCTACATTGCAGCCCCTGATTGATTATATCCAGGATAAAGTTACAGCTGGCTCAGCTATCAATATCAATTTCATCTGTACGCATAACTCCCGTCGAAGTCACCTCTCTCAGGTCTGGGCACAGATCGCGGCTGCACATTACCAAATACCAAACGTAACCTGTTATTCAGGAGGTACTGAAGAGACGGCACTGTTTCCTAAAATTGCCGCAACACTCGAAAATGCGGGCCTTGAGGTCACAATCATTTCCGAGACTTTAAATCCGGTTTATGCCTTCAAATACGATAAAAATGCTTTGCCTATGATTGGTTTCTCTAAGAAATACGACTCCCCTTTCAATCCTGAATCCAACTTTGCAGCAGTCATGACCTGTTCACAGGCAGATGGCGGATGCCCTTTTATTCCAGGAGCAGAAAAACGCATACCGATTACTTTTGAAGATCCTAAAATAGCAGACCATACCGCGCAAGAGGATGAGATCTATCAGAATAGAAGCGTAGAAATTGCTTCTGAAATGTTTTACGTCTTTTCACAAATTAAATAAAATTCAGGATGCAGGTAAAAATGAAATTTCTAGACCGATACCTTACCCTGTGGATCTTCCTGGCGATGGGATTAGGTATCCTAATAGGCAATGTATTCCCCGGTATTTCAGATGTAATGGATCACCTATCCATTGGTGCCACCAATATACCATTGGCAGTTGGATTAATCGTTATGATGTACCCGCCACTCGCTAAAGTAAATTACACTCTACTGCCCTTGGCATTCAAAGATAAAAAAGTACTGAGTCTATCCCTTTTACTGAATTGGATGGTAGGCCCCATCTTGATGTTTATACTGGCAGTGCTATTTTTAAGAGATGAACCCGATTATATGGTAGGGTTAATTCTAATCGGACTCGCGCGATGCATTGCGATGGTGATCGTATGGAATGACTTAGCCAAAGGAAACCGCGAATATGCCGCACTTCTAATTGCTTTAAACAGTGTATTTCAAGTGATGTTCTATAGCTTATTCGTATGGTTGTTTATCAATGTTTTGCCCTCCTATTTTGGATTTGCGAAGTATGCAATATCGATAGAGATGGGCGAAGTTGTCAAAAGTGTATTGATCTACTTAGGAATACCTTTTTTTGCGGGCTTTTTAAGTCACAGATTTCTCCCCAAAATAAAAGGTGAAAACTGGTATCATCGAAAATTCATACCCCTAATATCGCCATTTACGTTATATGCCCTGCTATTTACCATTGTGCTGATGTTCAGTTTAAAAGGCGAACAGATCATTCAATTACCCATGCAGGTTATTAAAGTGGCTGTACCAATGGTGATTTATTTTGTACTGATGTTTTTTATAAGTTTTTTCATCAATAAATCGATGAAAGTCGCCTATGATAAGAATGCAGCGATATCATTTACGGCTACCGGAAATAATTTCGAATTAGCCATTGCAGTAGCGATAGCCATCTTCGGTATACATTCCCCACAGGCATTTGTGGGCGTTATAGGACCGTTGATTGAAGTACCGGTCCTCATCCTCTTAGTACGTGCCAGTCTTTGGCTCAAAAAGAAATATTACAGTTAGTTTTAGCATGGTGACCTTCGCATTAGCTCCTATTTTTGATCGTCGTTTATTTAAACAAAAAAATGGGATATTCCTCCCTAAGATGGAATTACATTGCAATAAATAAAGCACCTTATCAAATAAGGTGCTTTATTTATTTTAAACCATTTTCTTTCTTCCACTTCCGAATTCGATTGCTCGCATTGGCATAAGGTGAAGAAGTATTGAATTGGATCATTCTTCCGCAGGTCCATTTGTCATACCAAGGTGTTTCATATAATTCATGATTTGACTTTTTAGCTATTAATGCTAATATCGCCTCTACAGTATGGTTTAACTTATCCATTAATACATGAAAATCGTCATCTTTATAATCGTCGTAAAACTTTTGTGCGAGTAGACCAAGTTCATTCCATTTAAATCCCGACTCAGGAAAAGACACCTCCTCGTTATTATCCTTTTGTCTATTCCATTTGAGTACAAGCGATCCCCACCCCACCAAATAAGCCAGCAGATCGTTGATACTCATCAATGTGCCTTTACCATGACCTTCCATATCCTTCACCGCTGTCCGTTCATAGGGAACAGTACTTAAGTCCTTTTTCAGTTTATCGTAATTCGTGTTTATTGCTAATTGTAGCTCAGATTTATTTGTTGGAACAGGCATAAAATTCTTTCAATTAAAAAAGGAATACGATCGAGTTATTGTTAAAAGTTATTTGAGATCATCAAATTCAAAAATATATCCGGTTCTTCATCATCATCTAACTGGAAGCGCAATTTGACTTCCTACCGAATCATTATAGAACCGCAATAATTGTCTAAAAGGAATTTCAAACTGGCTACTAAAATTACGCAATATCTTCCAAAAAAAGTTGCGGAAAACCCGATTATTAAGACAATAATTTTCGTACTTTACTTAACCTACCCCATGTCTGGAACACGCTATTTCATCAAAAACGCTATCTGCACTTGCCCATGCCAATGAGAGACTATTTCACCTTGTTTTAATTCATTACCAAAAGCTCAAATATTAAATAATAGCAATGTCGCATGCTATAGAATAGATCACTAACAAAGTCAATCCTAATAACAAAATTCAGCATGATTTAGAAGAATAAATTACACATATTACTCTTTAAACTACCAATATTACTGATCTGGTATGAAATACCGTATACATTTAAGAAATCAAGAATATGAGAACGTTCTTGTCCTCTGCAATAAATAATTTACGCGTGCAGCACTTGAATTATATATATTTGTAGTATGATACGATTCGAAAACTTTGCGTCTTATAATCAGTATGTAGGTTTAAAAGAACCGTTAGATGACGATATAGATATCGGTTATTATCAGCCACTTCACATGAGGTCTACATCAGATCCTGTTTTAATAGATTTTTATCGGATTTCAATAAAGATAAATCTGGTTTATAGTAATACGCCAGATGCAACGCCCATTACAGCCGTTTTTTTCAATAGTCCTAACCTCGCAAATGGTTGGGATATAGCACCGCTCCCCACCTATACAGGAATGTATCTACAGCTCTCAAAGAAGATCATTGCGGAGAACCGATTTTTATTCAAAAATTACCTGGATTATGGACAGCATGAAGCATTGTATCTGACCCAGGCGGAGGCGGAAGAAATCCGTACGGTATTTGAATTGATGATGCCTTATTATAACAGTAAAAAGAAAAATAATACGGTATTATTATCCTACGTCAACGTGTTGGTCTCTTTAGTAGAAGCATTTTATAAAAGACAGTTTTCAACAGATCCAAAGCAGTACAACCGAATCCTGACAGATTTTCAACAACACCTTCACGAGTATTATAGACAACCCGTCAAGCAGCTTCCAACAGTACAGTATTTCGCAGATAAATTAGGCTTGTCGGCCAATTATTTGGGCGATATCATCAAACATTTAACAAATAAATCTGCCCTTGAAAATATCCATGATTTTGTAGTAAAAAAAGCCAAAGAATTGCTCGAGATCAAAAAAGAATTGAATAGTACCGAGGTTGCGTATGCACTTGGATTTGAGTACCCGAACTATTTTGCCAAGTTCTTTAAAAAACAGGTGAATCTTACCCCTCGACAATACCGTCAGTCCCTGATCAATAAATAATCTGTTAATTCTGACCCCAAATTTCCAAAAAATTTACGCCCTGTAATTTGTTTCCTTTTTTCTAGTAGTCTGTTTCCTTGCCTGTACCTGCCATCTAATAATTTTGTTTCATAATTATAATACAGAGCTAACAAATTTAAAAAACAGTCTTTATTATCAATGCTTAAATATAAAATGGAAACTATAAAAAAAGTACTTTTAATCAATGCACATCTGCCCTATCCCAATTGGTCAGAAGGAACACTCAATAAAGCTTTTATACAGGTGGCGTACGAATTTTTCTTATCAAAGGGCTACGAGGTCATCGAGACGAGTATCGAGAACGGATACAACGCAGACGAGGAAGTAGAAAAACATTTGGAAGCGGCCATCATAATTTTACAGACACCGATTAATTGGTTTGGCGCTCCATGGATCTATAAAAAATATGTAGATGAAGTATTCAATAGTGGCTTATTCAGTGAAAAATTTCTTTCAGGTGATGGCAGAACCAGAGAAGATCTCTCCCGACAATATGGAACAGGAGGTAAAATGCAAGGTAAAAAATTTATGGTCTCCAGTACCTGGAATGCACCTGAAGTAAGTTTTAATGATGAAAACCAACAGTTATTTAGAGGCATAAGCACTGCTGATTATTTAATGCATATAACAAGTAATTACAGATTCTGCGGCGTAGAAGTTGTCTCGGACTATAACTGTTTTGATATTTTTAAAGATGGTGATATCGCAACAAGCCTTAAAGACTATCCGGCACATCTAGCTCAGGTTTTTGAAATTTAACAACGTTCATAGCTGCATAACAGCGTAAGTGAATTGCGAGAACGCATCCAATAGTAAGTCCTATTCCCAATATTCAGACTGTAATGATGATCGTTTTACTTTGAAATAAGGAGGATTACTTAAAACGGTTCTTCATTTTATGCTAAAATGAAGAACCGTTTCTGGTGACTAGTGAGTTTCCTGGAAAAACTGTTTGGTATCTCCTACAGGAACATCAAATTGATTTTTTTCCAAAGCTAAAAACAATTCATCAGCAACCTGAGAAGCAGGAATACCGTTTGCCCCTCCTATTTCTGCAGAGAATTCGGTATCGACCAAAGGCGGATAAACTTCATAGACCTGCAGCTTTTTCTGATCTTGATAGGTCTGTCTTAATGCGGTAGTATAGCTATGGAGCGCCGCTTTCGTAGCACCATAAGTGGGTAGCATTACATGGCTTCCGAACACTGCTATTGATGAAATATTAATAACAGCCGCTTCAGCTTTCTGAAGAAGATGTGGAAGTAGCAATTCTGTAAAATGGATAACACTGAAATAATTGGTATTCATCTCAATAGCTGCTTTTTCATGTGCTCCGATCGTTTCACTTAAGAGATAAGCAAAAGCAGCACCTGCATTATTGATGATAATATTAACATCCGGATAATTTGTTTTCAAATCATTGGCAATACGGATTCTATCTGATTCGACCGACAGATCTCCCTGAATGGCCACTGCCTGATCCAGTTCTTCTAACGCCTTTTGAAGCCGTTCTGTATTTCTGCCGTTGATAATAACTTTATTTCCTGCTGCATTTAATTTCTTAGCGATCGCTAATCCTATTCCGGCACTTCCGCCGCTGATGAATATGGTATTTCCTGTTGTTTTCATATTATTATTGTTGATCTATAGTTTTATAATCTGTATAACCCTTTTCGCCCGGAGTATAAAAGGTATTCTGATCCGGAACATTTAGTGCAGCTCCGGTTCTGTAACGCTCCACTAAATCAGGGTTTGCAATAAAGGGTACGCCAAATGAAACCAAGTCGGCATCGCCATCGCTTAGAACTTTATCTGCCGTGTCTTTATTAAAACCACGGTTGATGATGATCGTACCTGTATAAAGCGGACGAAAATGTTTGGCAACCTCCTGGATAGCATTGGGATTTCCTGAAACATCAGTAAACGGCTCTATCAAGTGCAGATATGCCAGGTCGTAATCTTGAAGTCTATTGACTAGATAGTTGTAAAGTGCAATGGTCTCATCGTCGACCAAAATACCCATAATACCGTTTAAAGAAGGATTGAGACGTACCGCAACTTTACGGATATCGGCCACCTCTTTTATGGCATCCAAAATCTCGAAAAGAATGCGCGCTCTATTTTCGATCGAACCCCCATATTCATCGTTGCGCAGATTAGAATTTTTACTAAAAAACTGCTGCAGTAAATAGCCGTTGGCAGCATGAAGTTCAACACCGTCAAATCCAGCTTCAAAAGCATGAAGCGCCCCTTGTTTGAAATCATTAACCGTTCTTTTAATATCAGCAACCGTCATGGGCTGAGGAGCGACAGTAAGTTTAAATCCCGTCGCTGTAAAAACCTGCTGCTCTGGATTTACATCCGAAGGGGCCAACGGTTTTTTACCCTGATGAAGATCAGGATGCGAGTATGCTCCAGTGTGCCAAAGCTGGGCAAAGATGACTCCGTTTTCAGCATGTACTGCTTCCGTGTTCAATTTCCAGCCTGCGATCTGCTCTTGCGTATAAATTCCAGGAACATGTATAACACCTACCGCCTCAGGACTGATAAATGTACCTTCGGTAATGATCAGTCCAGCAGAAGCACGTTGTTTGTAATACAGCGCAGTCAACGCTGTTGCTTTATTTTCGGGATTATCAGAACGGCTTCTGGTCATGGGAGCCATCACTATCCGGTTCCGCAATTGTAATCCATTTTTATGGTAAGAATTAAATATTACACTGTTTTCCATGGTATTAATAATTTAAAATAGTAAATTTGCTTGCATTTTGCAAGTACAAATATAAAATTCAACTTGCAAAACGCAAGTGTTTTTTAAAAAAAATACATTATTATGAAAAATAGATCGCAATGCCCTATCAGTTGTTCATTAGATATTTTAGGAGATAAATGGTCCTTATTGCTCATCCGGGATTTAATGCGCTTGAAACAATGCACCTACAGCGACTTTTTAAAATCTGGTGAGAAGATTGCGACCAATATATTAGCTTCAAGATTATTAATGCTGGAAGAAAATGGACTGATCAGTAAACTGGATCATCCGGAAAGCAAAGCAAAAGTTTTATACATCCTTACTAAGAAGGGTATCGATTTACTCCCCATATTGATTGAGATGCAATTATGGGTAGACAAATATTACACGGTACCCAAAGAACAGAAAGAGATCATTAAAGCTGTTAAGAAAGATAAAGTGGGTTTTATAAAAGCACAAAAGAAAGTATTATCGGATGGAATTAAGGTAGAGCACTGATACTATAAGAGTTAAGATGACAAGCAGGAGATCAATTCACCTATGAGATCTTTCGTACAGTTGCGTAAAGTTCAGTTATTTTTAAAATAAGAAATAGCAATTCTATTAAAACTTTTAAGCAAAAAAGCAGATCTCCTGCCCCATGATTTAGATGTTGGAAAACTTATACCTTCATAAACTGGCCAATTATTTGAACTAAATAGTCAAAATATAAGGACTAATTAGAAAAGTTAAGTGTTATTTATTTCAATATATTTGCATTATATTTTTTACTTCACTGGTCATCAATCGGTGATTCAAATTTCTTTTGATTTCCTTTATCATCTGAGTTTTAAATATCGTTTATGAAAAAAATGATCAAAGTACCAACATCATTAATAAGTGGTCCTACTCCTCAAAATGCACTAATGCTCGACGGATGCTCTATTATCGAGCAATGCATCCATAGTATGGAAGCTAAGGGAACGATGTATCTGGAAGAGCATCTCCTCATGATAGTGCTCGAAGGATCTGCAACGCTAACTTATGGCAAACAGCAGTATGTTGTCGGTAAAAATGAAATGATTCTGCTAAAAAAGGCAACGGCGGTCAAATACGATAAAATTGGTAACCCCGATAATGACAATATCTATGACAGCCTGATGTTCAGCATCAAAGATGATTTATTAAAATCATTTTTAGCTATGTCTGAAATAAAGGTTCCGAAAATTGAAGGAGAAATAAAGACGGGAGTTTACCCGATGAATGAGTGCCTTGTTGCTTTTGCAAATTCTATGAAACCTTATTTTTTAGATCATTCTGTTGTGCAGCCCGGACAATTACGCCTTAAGATCATGGAATTACTGTATGACATCGCTGAGGGAAATCGGAATATGTTTCTCCAAATTTTACAGTTGCATGAGCCCGTTAGGGCGGATATCCGTCATGTTGTCGAAATGCATTATGCCTCACCAGTTTCTTTACCAGAATTAGCGTATCTATCCGGCAGAAGCCTATCCAGTTTTAAACGAGATTTTAAAGCCATTTACAATATGACTCCTGCATCATGGATTCGGGAAAAACGTCTTGAAAAAGCGAAGGAAATGTTAGAGGCAACACAATTGCCTGTTTCAGAAATTTGTTATTCTCTGGGCTTCGAAAACATTTCACATTTTTCTAGAATCTTTAAAGAATACCACGGACAAGCACCGACCGTATTTCGTCATTAAAATAGAGATGGCCATCAAGCCCGATTTCTCCTGCTCATTTGGACTTAATAGAATAAATAGTTGGACGTTATAAAAAAATGGAAACCTTTTATCGTCTGTAAATTTGTAACATAAATTAAAAAATATAAAATTATGTCGACAAATAAAAACAGTAATACTGTACAAGATTACGAAGATGTGTTAGCCATTGTAGCAGGATACGTGGATGGACTAAAAACGGGCAATATCGAACAGTTAAAAAAAGCATTTCATCAAGATGCTGTTATGTATGGTCATTTAGAGCACGACCTTTCACAAGGTAGTATAGAGAACCTTTATGCCTACGTTCAAGATTTTGGTGCCGCACCAAATATTCAGACCAATCTTACGGTGTTACACAAAACGTCCACCACAGCGGTAGTTCGTGTTGAAATGGAACACGATGCCGCAGATGAAGATTTTACAGATTATCACTCCCTGATAAAAATAAATGGAGAATGGAAAATTGTTGCAAAACTATTCCATCTATATACGAAATAATCAAAAACTATTACTTCAACTTTTCATTGGACATAAGACCTTCCTTTCCGGTGAATATTCGTTATAAAATTTAGATATGTCAAAATTATTCAGTCCTTTAACTATAAAATCAGTAACTTTTAGAAACAGGATCGTAACGTCGCCCATGTGTATGTATATGGCTAATGATGGTTTTGCCAATGATTGGCATTTAGTACATTATGGCTCTAGAGCGATGGGTGGTGCAGGTTCTGTCATGCTCGAAGCGACAGCAGTCCATTCCGATGGACGCATTGGAGTTGGAGACTTGGGAATCTGGAAAGATGATCATATTGAAATGCTTACTAAAATTGCATCATTTATAGAGAAGTCTGGCAGTGTCCCAGCAATCCAATTAGCACATGCTGGTAGAAAAGGAAGCACATGGGCATCTGGACGTGACAGTCATCCGTTGATGCCTCATGATGAAAATGGATGGGAAGTTATTGCTCCGTCTGCAATAGCATTCTCTCCAGACATGCAAACGCCACGCGAAATGAGTTCAGAAGATATCACATCAGTGCAACAAGCTTTCGCAGATGCCACTAAGAGAGCATTAACAGCTGGTTTTAAATTGATAGAAATACACAGTGCACACGGTTATCTAATCAATGAATTCTTATCCCCTATTTCGAACAAAAGAACCGATCAATATGGTGGAAACCGAGAAAACCGTTCGCGTTTTCTATTTGAAATCATTGATAAAATTAAAGAAGTATGGCCTGCAAATCTTCCAATTGCGGTACGCATCTCAGCAACAGATTGGATGGATGAGGGTTGGACAATTGAAGATTCAAAATGGTTAAGTAAAAAGTTATCACAATTTGGAATCGATATTGTTGATGTTTCGACGGGTGGGACAGTACCTAAAGCTAAAATTACAGTCGGTTCAGGATATCAATTACCTTTCGCCAGTGCCATCAAAAGAGAAATAAAAGACAATTTAATAGTTGGTACAGTAGGTTTAATCACGAATGCACATCAGGCAGAAACCATCTTGACAAACGGAGATGCCGATTTGATCTTCATAGGAAGAGAGTTTTTAAGAAATCCCTATTTTGCCTTAGCAGCTGCAGGAGAACTTCGCTCACAACCACCTACCCCGAAACCTTATGAACTCGCATTTTAAATAATAAGGAGGTTCAATATTGAACCTCCTTATTATTTAACTAACTTTTCGGCTCACTTTCCTAAAAATACGAGTTTATATAAAGAAAATATTTTGTAAGTTGACGGATATTTCATCAACTGTTCAACGGATGATAAACTGTTAAAAAATATCAAGAATTAAGACTACTTATGGAGCAACCCACACCGCAACGAGTAAAAGAAATATTTGACCCATTTTACAAAGCTGACCTGAAACTATGGACTGAATTTGCAAAATATCTACAGGTGCGCACCTTTAAAAAAAATGAGTTAATAAAAGATTATCATAGTAAAGAAAAATACATCAACATATTAATTAGCGGTTCTGTTGCACACTTTGTTTTGGCAGAGGAAAAAGATATCTGCATTAACCTATATTACGAGGAACAATTATTCAGTGATTACCTATCCTTTCTTACTCAATCATCAACGGTTATCAAGACGCAGGCTTTAGAAGAATCGCTCGTATGGTCTATCAGCCATAGCGATCTGCATGCTTTATATTCTAGGTCCACTACAGGGCTAATCATTGGCAAGGCTATTTCCGATGCCATGTTCATCAGAAAACAATCCGAACAGATTAATTTACTGACGCTCAACCCTACCGAGAGATATTTAAAATTAATCAAAGAGCGTCCTGAGATTTTGCAGAGAACATCATTAAAAATCATCTGCTCTTATCTCGGTATAGCAGCTGAAAGTCTGAGCAGGATTAGAAAAAAAAACCTGTAGTATACATTTCTTAACTTTCGTCAATTTTTTAGCGAAATCATCTTGCTACTTTTGGACATTCAATAAAGCCATTATATATGAAAAATAAAGTAAATTATCTCGCTGTCCTGACGTTTTTTATCATTGCCGTTCTTCTTCGCTATCTGACAAATAAAACCGATTTATTGAACGGTATATCTAGCGGATTTATTAAAATCATCCTACAGGGTATTTCTCCCGCCATTGCTGCATTAGCCGTCTTCGCTCTCTTTAAAATAAAACCCGTTCTAACATTAAAAGGGAACTACAGCAACATCATGATCCCTTTTCTCTTATACTGGACATTACCCATTATCCTAATTTTAGGTACGGAGTATGCTATCAAAGGAATCCTATCTTTTGAAGCTATTACCGCAATCTTAATTTATGGTCTTTTAGAAGAAATCGGATGGCGCGGATTTTTACAGCAACAGCTTAAGCCATTACCGGAACTTTTAAATGTTCTGATCGTGGCTGTACTCTGGTTTATCTGGCACCTGAACTTTGATTTTACAAGTTCAAACCTCTTGTTTTTAGGGATTTTAATCCTTGGCAGCTGGGGAATCGGAAAAGTTGCCAATAATACCAATTCATTAGTAGCAGTAGCTGCATTTCACTCGCTCAATAATTTTTTCCCGGAGATGAATACCATAAAAATCATCCTACTCATTTCATTATTGTCCATCTGGGTCATTGCACTGATCATTAGAAAAAAACAACAAAATGGACAAAAAATTATACTAAGCTAGAATATAAAAAACCAAAAATTCATTCAGAAAGATTATTTAGTCTTCAATAGTCGGTATTAATAGCGATTAATCCACTGTATTTAGCTTACTGCTGATTTTCAAGATTAACCATCTTATAAATACAAAGAAAAGAAGAATTAGAAATGCCATGAGCACATAACCGAGCTTCCCCATTGACCAACCAAAAACAAATAACCAGGTATTTATCTGTTCACCCGGATTAAAGGCTTTATTGGCACCAAAATCCGACAACAGTAAGAAACCAGTACCGATATATAAAATAAGCAAGGTAACAGCAGTACTAATTAATGTGTATTTCATGTTATTAAATTATATTGTTTTTCAATAGTTCAATAAACATGCCATTGAAAATATTGATAATACAGCGTAAAAAGGTCGGTAGAATTACCCCCAGCCTTCTTCTTATATTAAGCCTATTCCACCACGATCTCATTCATCTTTTCATTACCATAAAAAACAGGAAAATACATCAACTCCGCCTTTGCCGGATTTACCGTATAGACCCCCGTGTATCGTGGCAATAGCTCGATTTCAAAAATATGCGACCCCTTATTCAATTTTGGACAAAAGATAACTACCCGATCCTTGAAATGTTCCCGATGGGCTTCATTTCGGTAATATCCAGGCGATTTACTTTCATAAGTACAACCCGCAGGAATCGGAACTTCAAGTTGGACGTACTCGGCCTCTCCCGTCAGCGATACAGTAACTTCTATTTTGATCGGTTTACCTTCTTTTAACGTAGTTACAGTTCCTTTTTCGTTCTTAAATCGAGTAGAAACAGTCAAACCCTTATCTTTTTCAAGAGCAGGATTGGCATTCCAAAAGTTCTGATATGCCGTCAGAAACAGCGGTCCTGTCCCTTCTTTCCGCACACGAATCTGTTCAGTCGCCGCAAATTTCTGCGTATAAGGAAATGCAGTAATACGCTTATCGTTCACAATTGCTACAGGTGCCCGAAAAGTTTCGCCTTCTTTCAATAAGTCTGGAAGAATACTTCGAATAATCCGTGAAGACTCATAGATATTGCTCCAGTTGCCCCGTTGCTTCTGTGCAAAGAAATAATTTCGAATAAGCTCGAGATCCGATTCATGCCCCCCGATTGTTTTCAATACTGCATACGCCAATAACGTATTTTCCGTATGCGTTTCGGTTGGATTCAAAAATATCCTTTCGTTCTTATCAGAAACACCTCCCGAAGTCCAATACATACCACCTAAAATTGTTTTTGAAGCATATTTCAGCACAGTATCTGCGGCATGAGCATCTGCGATCCCCAATTTAGCCATCAACAGATATTTAAGCAATATATCCTTCGTTGATTTACTTTTCAACTTTCCATCAATAGCAAGAAAATAGTGTTTATAATCCGTTTTGGGATCCAGCCGGTTTAAAAACACCAATGCGTTAAACAATCCTTCCTTGGCCATATTAAGTTTATCTTTGTTCCAAAGAACATCCAACGAAGCTAAACTTCTTTTCAAGCTTTCCTCCTCCCGTTCGATATACAATCTTCTCGTCAACCCCGTCCTGTAACCCGCATCTTCAGCATCCAATAGCACAGAAACGACATAATTACTGATCCATGATACCGTTTCACTTTTATTCCACCAGCCCCAACCTCCAACTGTATTCTTGTTTTTCTGCAATTCTTTCAAAAGGTCAAGGATTTTTTTCTCTTCTTCAAACGGCTTCCCTAAAAGTTTTGTTAACGCTTTCTTAGAAAGTAGCGCACTTAATTTAGATGCCAGCTGTTCGTTGCACAAAAACTTATAAGCATCAATATGTGCTATTTCGCGCTGGATGAATTCCCATGAATTGGCCTCAGCATGCACGGTGATTTCTCCCAGCTCAGGTGATGTTTTTAACTGATATTCTTCCGTTCCATTCAACACCTTAAAATCACCCTGATGCTGCTCCAGTCCTTTTTCGAAAATCGGAATACTTCGTTTCTCGCCATCAAAATAGCCATTAGAAAGTCCGATCGCATACGAAAGCTGCAAGCTATCGCCTTTTCCTGCCCGAACAGCAATTGGATCGCGGTATGACTTCGCAATTTTCAAATTCGTTTTTACAGAATCAACCCCATTGTAGATCGTCCGTAGCACTTCCAGACTATCGCCAAGATAGTTAACCACTCGACCTATTGCGGTAAACTGATCGCCACGAATAGCAAATCGTGGAGCTGCCAAATGTGCGGAAACAGCTTTAAAGGCTTTAATATTCAGCTCTTTGGTATCTGCAAAATCTTTTACCCCCTTGGCAATAAAGATTGTTCTCCAATTGGTAATATCATCTGGATAAGTAGTCTCAAAACTCGCTTTCCCTGCAGCATCTGTTTTGAGCTTCGGTTGCCAGAAAGCATCATCATGAAAGTTGACCCGCATCGTATTACCCGATTCGAGGTAAGGCATGGAAACATGCGGCTGTACTGCAGCCACAGTTCCAGTTCTTGTCTGTACCATAATGACTCCATTGGCAGCCCTTGCGCCGTACAAGGCAATCATGGATTGATCCTTTACCGTATTCACGGAAGCAATTGCAGCCGGATCAAAAGAAGCAAGATCACCTTCGAACACCACACCATCCACCAAGATCAGCGGTTTTGTACCAGCATCCATACTGTTATTACCTCGAATCAAGATACCGCTCACCTTTCCTTGCAACAAATTTGGCATATTATTGACCGTGACACTTGTAACTGAACCTGTCATACTTACCCTCTTTTGGCTAGCCACGCCCATCACAACGACCTCATCCAATTGATTGTCCTGCGCCTTCAACTCAACAAAATAATCCTGCCCCATAGATACTTTGATATCCGAAGGATTATAGCCTATTGCAATAATCTGCAACTGTACTGCTTTTTCATCCGAAAGCTCCAATTCGATACTACCGTCAAAATTGGAAAAATACTGCTGTTTCGTACCCATTTTTTTGACAGCAGCCCCGATCACCGGTGCATCACCATCATAAACCAAAATTCTGACAGCGGAGCTGCTATTACGCTTTGCAATAAATTCAGCCTTGTTTATTTTTAGAACTTGACCATGCCCCTGCTGTTCATAAAGAATAGAATCACGAAGCGGATTCAACACCCTATTTGCAACGGTTTCATCACGGACCATCTTATAAGCCACTGCGGCTTGAGGTGATCGCTGGTTCCATTGAATACCATCCAGTTTTAGGTAATTTAGGCCATTCGATTTTAACGTTACAGCCAAACTATAGGCTATCGAATCGTCTTTCACCACATGCAAAATAATATCTCCGACAGGTAAATTACGCAAGCTATTTTCAGCTCCATAATACAGTCTATAATACCTACGGTCTTCCGCTTTTGCAGGTTCTACGAAAATAAGAGCAGGCTTGACAAGCTTTTGTTCAGCATCCAGACCATAACTTAAATTGAGGTTAAAGGTTGGTTCTTTGGAATCCTTTTTCGCCAAAACAAATTGCGCAACTCCACTATTATTTTGCATGGCCTCCTTAAATTTACTCGCCACATTTTTCTGAATATCACTACGCATCCATAATTTCTTCGTGAAATCCAATTGCGGTTTAAAGTAAGGTGCATCTTTTCGTATATAGTCCGCATCAAAACTTTTCAACTTTTGGTACTGCTGATAAAGTGTATATTGATATCCGCCTTCTATTTCAAAACGTCCAATTGATGTCGTATCCACGATTAATGTTGCTATTTTGGGCACGCCATTATACATTTCGGTACGCGGAAACGGACCTACCAAAACAGGTGCTGACACTTGAGTCCTAAGCCTACTGTTATAGGTCCTGTTCGGAAATGGATTCAGATAAAAAAGATCGCCTGAAGTCTGGATATAAGCCGGCATTTCGATAGACACATTTAGATTTGGCAATTGCCAAGCTCCGAAATTATTGGTTACGGAAATCAACTGTTTTTTGAGTTCCGTGACTTCGGTATCTTTGAGCTTTCCAACATCGTCCTTGGGCAGCATTTTGACCAAGATCTGTCCTTTACCAAGCGTTTCATCAGGGTAGTTGAATCCAAGTGTATCCTGCCCTATATTAAAGGATACGATCATTCTCCGGCCTTTTTCAACGCGGAACCCTTTCACCAATACCTCCCTGTCATGTGTTCTGAATTTAAATTCATGCTGTCCCGGATAGATCTCAAAAATATAATCATCATGGTGTTGACTCTGTTTCGCATAAGTCAAAACACCATCTATCCACATCATATGAACCCCTTGTACCAAACCATTTACCACCAGATATGGAGAAATTTGGCTTTTAATTTCCGCGACCGGCTGCGACGCCTGATAATAAACTTTAGGAAATAAAAATTGGTAAAAAGCAATCGTATCAAGCTGCATTTCTTTAGACCATCTCGCCCAGTCATTTAATGCCTCCTGGTGTCTTACCTGAGCTTCATCCAGATCAAAATTAAAATTCTGGAAAGGTTGAGCATACCGCATGAGCCCGCCAATCTTGACATTTGGAGCACTTGTATTTTTAAATTTTGATGTAAATCCATAAGCCGTAATATCCACATCCGGCACAGGTTTGCCCACTTTATCGGTCACGGACAATTGCACCTCAGCCTTTTGACCAGGATACACCGTTGTCGCTGTATTGACCTCTAAATTCAGATTTTTCTGCATAAAAGGAAGATCTTCCTTTATCATTTTGGCACGGCCTGCAAAAAGATAAGTAATCTGCAGGCTATACCCATCTTTTCCCCGTTCTGAAAATGCTTCGTTTAATTGAGTCGCGTAACCCGACGAAACCATTTTCTTACCTTTCCTAACCCGATACCAAAAAGGAATAGCGGCCGGATTACTCACTGTCAATAAAACCGAATCGGTCGTGCGGTAAAAACGATAACGCAGTTGCTCCTTTTGTTCCTGTTCCAAATCCAAGATTTCAGAAATTCCATTCGCCTCAACTCCTATTTCCGTTGCCTGCCATGCGACCGGTATGATATACGGTAAACGAACCTGCTCTACGCGCAACATTTCATTGTTTTCACCTAATAGTTCGATCTTAGCATCGCTTGATTTTTCAATACCTTTCTCAAAATACTTAATCTCCGCCTGCCCGTCTTTAACGGCGATACGAATTTCTTTTTCCGTTTCAAGCAAATTCAGCTGCAGTATTTTTTCATGACGCTCATTGTCCGAACTGAGGTAGGTACCTATAACTTGAAAAGGAAGACCCATGTCTGACGGGAAAATCGAATCTGGCAAAACGATTTCCTTTTCCGCGACTTCAGTAAGAGACACCGTTGTCTGCCACAACGTATCTGGAACAAAATTCACCTGATTCGCCTTCATCTTTCCTGTACGGTAGGAGTTTGGTACAACTTTCAATTCTACTCGACCATCATAAACAGGCATATCATTCTCATTGACAACCTTTAACTTCAGGCGGATACTATCCCCTTTTGCAAAATCCGTGCGATCGGATTTCATGCTAAACGTGAGACTTTTCAATTCATATTCTTCATATCGAAACGACTCTTCAAGCAGCACTTGCTTAGATTTGCTAGACTTCAATAAAACACGGTAATATTTATCAAGAGTAAGTCCCAGTCCTGCATTTAAGTCAAAAGAAAAAGCATACATGCCAGGGCGATAGGGAGCAAGTTTTGTGATGACCGTATCTTTCGCATTGCCCACCACATGAACATCCACCGAATCTAAATTTGGTTTCCATTTACCCTCTTCGAGATAAGCCTTGAATTTCATCTGATCATTGGGCTTATACATCGGCTTATTGAATACCATAAAGCTTTGGTTATCAAAACTTTTTTTCTTACGAAAAATCCTTTTAAATTTATATTTTGTCCGTTTCCAGTTTGTTTTCACACCTTGCCAAAAGGATACTTTTTCTTCATAAGGCCAGTTCTTTTCTACACGTAGATAATGATACACCCCTTTATGCAAGATGCTGACGATATCACCTGTTTTCGCATTTGCAGCATGATAATAGCCCAATTTCCGATCATAAGAGACCCTATTCTTGCCCAAAGAAAGGTGTGCATCGGTTATCATATTACCCAATGAATCGTACAAGCAAACCGCAAATGCTTCGGTCGGAATGACCTTAGCATACAGATCATCAATGATAAATTCATCATATACCAGGTTATTTTCATCAGCACGAACTTCCACATAATTGCCACGTGGCAAATTAAGTTTTTGATTACGATACTTTCCTTTTTGAACAAAATCGGTCAGCATACCCTCGTTAAATTTCACTTCTCCGATATGGATCTTTTTTAAAATCTCGGGGTTTAATTTATAGATATAATAATCCGAAGATTGACGTTGACTGTTGAACAGTGCAGACTGCCCAAATAAGGCGATCGAATACAAAAAGGTTAAAACACTAACGATAATTGACTTCCAACTCATAAAAGGTATTGACTAAATTCCCTTAAAAATAGATAAATTTTCCAAACACACACATTATACTTCATTATACGCACAAATTTTCGTGTAGAGATATCAATATTTCCCAATAAAACCTGCGTCAGAAGCTATAATCTCGGTGAAAAGTTCCTCATTGGGAGGAATATGTTATACAGCACAAATTTATGTTAGGAGATAATCGCCATCTAAATATTAAAATCAGTGAAATTTAATTTTATTTAGAACAATTCCAGATTAAAACCTATATTTGAACCTATCTATCTAAAACGACTTGCTTAGTGAGCCTTAAACTATTTTTTACAAAAAAAAACAATCAGAAAAAACCACCTGAACAAATATTTCAGGAGTGGTTCGATGCCTATTGGAATCGACTTGTTGATTTTTGTGAACACCATTGTAATGATGAGCAAATCGCTATGGATATGGTACAGGATATTTTCTGCTCGCTTTGGAAACGTAAAGAAGTGATGGAAGAAATTATTCAGATAGAACACTATCTCTTTCGCGCTGCGCGAATACGGATCAATGATTATTACCGTGAAAAGTATAAGCGCATCGATCAGACACATGAATTGACAGAGACCTTCTGCCACAGCATCAACAACACAGAGGAGACCATCTATTTCAGAGATCTTGATCATTTTGTAGATGGCCTGGTCAACCGACTCCCCTGCCGTTGCCGTCAGGTCTATACCCTGAGCCGCAATAGCGGTCTAAGCATACCCGAAATTGCCGAAGCATTGTCTTTGTCCGAAAAGACTGTCGAAGCACATCTCACGAAAGCCCTAAAATTCCTGAGAAATAAGATCTCTACATCAGAACAAAAATAATTTTTTTTTAGACTAAGGGTAAAACAGCTAAACGACGACTGGTATATAAAAATATATGAAGATCGATCATCAGCTCTTGGAAAAATACTGGTCAGGCCAGTGCACACCTGTTGAGAAACAAGCTGTGGAAGCTTGGATGGCTGATGGTATTCCTGAGGAAGAATTTCCACGCAAGAAAAGTAACTATACACCTGAAGAGAAAAAAGCGATCTTATGGCAAAATATTCGCCATCAAGCTGATATCCCCGATACGTTTTCTGCAGAAAAATCAACCCGTAGACGCTGGCCTAAACTCGTCGCAGCAGCCAGTATCGTGAGTATCCTATCGGCAGCTTGGCTCTATCTTCGATCGGATAAAATAACAGCAGAACCGATCGTAACCACCCGCTTTGTACAGATCGAAGTTCCTTTTGGAAAAAAACAAAAACTCATCCTCAGCGATGGAACAATCATAAGTCTCAATTCGGGAACAAAATTACGCTATCCCGAAAAATTTGATGCAGCGAAAAGAGAAGTGACCTTAGATGGTGAAGCTTTTTTTGAGGTGAGCAAAGATCCAAAACGACCTTTTATTGTCCAGACTAAAAATACCAGTACCCGCGTACTGGGTACCCGATTCAATTTGCTAAGCCGTCCCGGACAGTCCGATATGCTTACTGTAGAAGAAGGACGAGTACAATTTACCGCAGCAAATTGTCCGGACACCCTTATTTTAAAAGCCAATATGCAAAGCAGTTATGCTGCAGGAAAGATGAAATCAAGTACCGTAAACAGTGAACTGTCGACTGCCTGGATGGAAGGACAACTTATATTCGACAACAAAACCATCAAACAGGTGATTCCGGAACTTGAACGCTGGTATAATGTAAAGATCACCTGTCACAATACAGCAATACTGAATGATCAGGTGAGAGGGAAGTTTAAGCAGGCTTCTTTAGCATCAGTTTTACATGACATCAGTTTTGCAACCTCCATCAAATATACCATCAAAGATAAGGAGGTCAGCTTATATAGATAATCGATCCGCAAAAAATAACCCGGTGTACGCATCGCCAAAATTGTCCACCGGGGGATGAAATTAAATACATTAACTTAATCACATTTGTAAAAATATGAACTTTTTGCTACTTAGCACACCGCTATTTCCCAGAACATGGAAAAAAAATAGCCTTTTATTAGCACTTTCTTTCTCCTGTCTATTGACACAGGCGCAACAGGGTATCCTCCAGACCAAGGTCAGCATCCAAATCAAAAACCAAACGATAGCGCAGGCGCTAGAAAAAATTGAAGAAAAAACAGGCTGTTCTTTTATCTACAGCCCAAACCTGATCGACGCACAAAAAAAAGTATCGGTAAACCTGCAAAATGCACGCTTAGAAACAATTTTGCAGGAGATCCTGGGCGATGCGGTAAAACGCGTAGAGACCAATGGAAATCGCATTAATTTACAGCCCTCTTCTGAAAAAGGCAATCTGAACGGACAAGTACACAGCAGCGATGGTCACCCAGCTGGATATGTGAGCATCTCCCTTGCGGGCAGACAAGTCCAGGCCGATGAAAACGGTAAATTTTCGTTCAGTAATATGGAAGCCGGCAGCTATACCGTAGAAGCAAAATATGTTGGCTTGCTGACCCAAAAGCAACAGGTACATATTGAAGCAAATAAAACATCTACAGTCAACCTTGTGCTCTATGAAGATGCTACAGCACTACAGGAAGTAGTGGTCAACGGCGAACGTAAAAACCGCTTTGCAAATAAAGAGACCCCTTTTGTAGCCCGTATGCCACTGCGCAATTTGGAGAATCCGCAGGTCTATCAGGTGGTAACACAGCAGTTGATGAAAGAACAAGTTTCTTATACGATCGCCGAAGCCATGCGGAATGCAGGTGGTACTGTGCCCGTGATCAATCCTTCTGGCGGACTGAGTGCCCATTTAAGAGGATTTAGTACAGGAATTAATGCCCGCAACGGTATGGAGTCCACTTCGGACCGATCTGCGATGGATCTTGCCAATGTAGAACGCATAGAAGTACTTAAAGGTCCATCGGGAACACTATTTGGAGCATCCGTATCTTCATTTGGTGGCGTAGTCAATCTCGTTACGAAAAAACCAATTGAAGCAAAACGTACGGAAGTAAACTACACTACGGGGAGCTATGACTTAAACCGTTTATCCATAGATCTCAATACGCCATTAAAGGCCGACAAAAGTGTCCTATTTCGTTTGAATACCGCTATCCATAAGGAAAGAAGTTACCTCTCGGATGCTTTTAACAATACCTTTTTAATCGCACCTAGTTTAAGCTATCAGGTCAATGAGAAGCTGACCCTAAACTTAGATGCCGAATACCTAAAGGTTCACAATACACAGCCCAATAATTTTGTTATCCGGGCCAAAGATGTACTTCAACCTAAAGATCTGAAGTTGGATTACCGCAAAAGCTTGTATTATAGCGATGCCGATGTACAAAATAGCGCTTCTAGGATCTTTGCTGAGGCAAAATATAAAATATCGGATAAGTTCCAGTCCACCACCGTGTTCTCGTACGTTTCGGAAAATGTGGATCACAGCTATCAGCGTGTCGTGCTCGTCAGTTCTCCTACAGAGGTCACTAGAGCCGCGTCCATATATAAGGATGTCTATAATGGATACGCAAATATTCAGCAAAATATCAATGGCGAATTTAACACAGGAAGTATCAAACATAAATTGCTCGTCGGAGCCAATTATAGAACCCTCAGCAGCAGTTTCCTTTTCGGAGATATACAGCTATTCGACAAAGTAGATGTGACCCAAAAATTCACGCCCCTGTTGAGACAGGAAATCGATAAAAATGCCGAATTTGCACCGTACCCCACTCCTTCGCAACAAACGCTCAGTGCATATGTATCCGACATGATCACCATCGTGCCACGTCTTTCGACCATGCTTTCACTACGTGTTGATCATTTCAATCGGAACAAAGTGGAAGATGAAGAAGGATTCAAACAAACATCATTAGCGCCTAAATTAGGATTGGTGTATCAGATTCTTCCCGAGCGTATTTCTGCATTTGCCAATTATATGAGTGGTTTCCAAAATGTTGCTCCGGTCATCCAGCCAGATGGAAATCGATTTGTCATAGATCCAATATTTGCCAATCAAGCAGAAGGTGGAATAAAATCGGAGCTTTTTCATAAAAAATTAAGTCTGACGGCCAGCTATTATTATATCAAGATTGATAATGCCACCCGTGTCAATGCGGACATGTTTACCGAACAGGATGGAAAACAGGTGAGCAAAGGTGCAGAACTGGAGGTCATTGCCAACCCCATCGCAGGACTGAATATCATCGGAAGTTATGCCTATAATGATAATCGCATCATCAAAGCTTCTGATGTTGCTGTTGAAGGAAACAAGGCAGAATTTGCGCCTGAAAATGTCGCCAGTTTTTGGGCTTCTTACACTTTCCAAGAAAAAGTAAAAGGTCTCGGTGTCGGTGCCGGAGTCAACTATGTTGATAAAATGTACCGCGCTTCGACAAATACCTTTTTTATCCCCAGCTATACGCTGGCCAATGCAACTGTGTTTTATAACAAACAAGCTTGGGGAATTCAATTGAAAGCGAACAATATCTTTAATAAACAATATTGGGACAGTTGGGGCAATTTGCAGGCACCATCCAGTGTGGCGGCAAACCTTTCCTATCGTTTCTAAAAATTGTATAGCAACGAGCAGACCGCTTTTAGCGAGCGGTCTGCTTTATTAGATTGTAAATTGTGCTAAAGAAAATATTACATCAAACACACCTTTGGATGGGTTTACTCTCATCACTTATCGTCTTTATACTGGGCATAACCGGTTGTATATTGGCATTTGTTGATGAAATCAAACCCTTGGTTTATAAAAGTCATTTTTACGTGGAGTCCACGAGTCCAGATCATGACCGTCAGTCGTTTTCAACCTTATTGGACCAAGCAGAACAGCATTGGGGTGCTGAAAAACAGGTCTCGGCCGTAGAAATTGAAAACAATCCACAACGGACCTGGCATTTTAGGGCATATAAAGAAGATGATAACGATGGAATCTGGTACTGGAACGAGAAAAAATACTATGAGTCTGTTTTCATCAATCCCTATACCGCAGCAAACGTATACAGTGAAAATGCTGAATTTGAATTTTTCAGGGTCATACTCTACCTCCACTGGTCATTGCTGTTCAAAAATGACATTGGCCAACCCATTGTAGGCACTGCAACGCTATTTTTTGTGCTCTTACTTTTAACAGGTCTATATCTGTGGTGGCCAAAAAACAAAAAAGCAAGACGTGTTCGGTTTTGGTTTCGCTGGAAAAATAAAACCGGCATAAAACGGAAAAATTACGATTTGCATAATATTCTAGGATTCTATTCCTTCACAATCGCTTTAATTCTGGGATTGACCGGTATGATCTGGGCCTTCCCCTGGTTTGATGAGTCGGTACAGCAAGTACTCAATAAAATCGAAAATAAGGCTCCGGAAACAGTTCTGGCGAAACCTATTCAGTCAAAGGCTCATTTCAATACAAATCTTTCGGTCTACGATAACATTCTGAACGAAGTAGAGGTAACTTATCCCGATGCACATGCCTATTACTTTTATTTCCCACAGAAGGAAGAAGCATCGTTAAACGTGTATATCCGCTATGAAAAAAGCTATGCCTCTATCATCCGACAATACGAGGTAAAGAAAGGTTATCTGCAAAAAACAATCGATTTTTCAAGTAAAAATTACGGTGAGAAAATGCGGGCCTTAAATTACGACATCCACTTAGGAAGTATTCTGGGAATCCCGGGCAAGATGCTGGTATTTTTGGCATCGTTGATTGCCGCCAGCCTACCTGTCACCGGTTTCTACATCTGGTACAATCGACGTAAAAAGAAAAAAAAGAAAGCGTAAATAAAGCTTAGCAACCCGTTAATTCTCTTAATGCTAAAAAGGCTTATCCCATCACAGATAAGCCTTTTTAGCAATCGTTTCCTTTTATCTGCAACCCCTTATTTAATACTATTTCTGACCTTTCTCTCCTATATAATTCGCGCCAATAACATTATTTAACCAGATTCTTTTGTGCCTGTATATACTCCGACGGTGTCATTTTATATTTTGCCTTAAATACTTTGGTAAAATAATTAGGATTTGAAAATCCGGTCTCATACGCAATTTCCGATATCGAATTACTATTTTTTTCCAATAAATTTGCTGCACGTTCCAACCTTACCGAACGTATAAAATCTACAGGACTCATACCCGAAAATTCAAGTAATCTATTATACAACGATGTTCTACTAATGGACAAGTGACTACTCAATAACTCAACAGATAACTGTGGATTATCTAAATTTTCATAAACATATTCAAATACACTCTGTAAAAATTTCTCTTTTTCTGACATCACCTCAACTTCTGGTGAAACAAAAGAGAGCTGCTTACTATAAGTATCTTTAAAAGCTTGATTAAGGAGCAATAAACTATTCACTTTTGCTAATAATGCAGCCATATCAAATGGTTTAGAAATATAATCTACTGCTCCCGACTCTAAACCGCAGACTAAACCATTTTCTACTCTTGAAGCTGTCAATAAGATAATTGGAATATGTTTTGTCCGTTTATCCCGCACCAGCTTTTGAGTCAATTCCATACCGTTCATGATTGGCATCTGCACATCAGAAATAATCATGTCGGGGTGATGAAATAGTGCTTTTTGCCATCCTTCTTGGCCGTTTGACGCTTCGCAAGTTTGATATAAAGGATCGAGCCTACTTTTTAGAAAACCCCGAAAGTCATCGTCATCCTCAATAATCAATACAACGGGTCTCAGACGAATATGCGGATCAACATTATCCTGTTCGACACTTATAACAGTCTGTACAACTTCATCATTAACGACCTCCATTTTTTCTAAAAACAGATCAAAAGAAAAAGCACTTCCAAAGCCTGGTTCACTCTCCACGTAAAGTTTACCACCATACATTTTAACAAATGAATCTGCGATTGACAAACCGATTCCAGATCCTTGATTCAAAATATTACCCTGTGTATCATGCTGGTAGAAACTCTCGAAAATCGCTTCATGCGATTCTTTTGGTATACCGATACCATCATCCTTGATTACCATTTTAACTTTTATTTTATCACCCTCCTCCTGTACTTCCACCGATTTTATATACACAGAAATATGACCTCCCTTTGCAGTAAATTTAAACGCATTGGATAATAAATTAAAGATAATTCGCTCAATTTTATTATGGTCAAAAGCGGTTAGTACATGATCTTCACAAGAAATAAAACGATAGTTGATCTCCTTTTGAATGGCCATATCACTAAAGGATTCATACATATCTTTTACAAAGGATACTAAATCCCCTTTCGTATTATGCAATCTAAGCTCATTTTCTTCCATTTTTCTAAAGTCGAGCAATTGATTAACAAGATTAAGCAACCGGTGGGCATTACGCTTGATAAGCGCGATCTGTTGCGAAGTTTCCTTATCCTTTTCCTTAAGTAGTAGAATATCAATTGGACCTGTAATTAAAGAAATAGGCGTTCGAAATTCATGACTTAAATTCGTCAAAAATTTTATTTTCATCTGATCCAACTGATGGAGATTATCCGCATCTCGACGCTCCTGTTCCAAAACAAACTTTTGTTTTAGTTTCCGCACACCGCGACTCTTTAACCAATATAACCCCGATAAAAGCAAAATGCCATAAAACACAAATGCATAACCTTTTAACCATATGGGAGGTGCAACATAAACAACTATAGATTTGATTTCATCATCCCATATCCCATCGTTATTACTCGCTTTTACTTCAAATGTATATTCTCCTGGATCCAGATTGGTGTAATAAGCAGCGTGATCCCCATTAGCTTTAATCCAATCCTTATCAAGCCCTTTCAAGCGATATTGATATTGATTGTCTTCTGATACCGTCAGATTCAATGCAGCAAATGAAATTGAAAAGTTTTGTTTATACTTCAAATTGATCCTTTCTGCCGTTAACAATGATTCAGATAGTATGCCTTCTTCAGAAGGTTTAATCACCTTATTATCAATCTTTAATTCCGTTAATACGGGTTTGGAAGGATTTGTATTAATTTTTAAATTTTTAGGATAAAAATGATTAAATCCTTCTTGACCACCAAAATATACTTCTCCATCAGGTAGCATGAGACCTGCCCCTATCGCAAATGCGCCCTCTTGTAGTCCAACAGAATAGGCATAATTTTTAAACGTTTTTTGCAAGGGATCATAACAGCTCAATCCTTTATTCGTACTGAACCACATTTTCCCAGTATTATCTTCAACAATACTCTGTACTACATCATTGATCAAACCCTCCCGTTCAGACAACGTTTTAAACTGCTTATCATCTTTTTGCAGCAACCCGACTCCATTGCCATTTGTACCTGCATACACATTTCCAGCCCGGTCAGTATAGATCGATAACACATAATTGTTCGGCAAAGCGTTTGCATTTTTATTATAATACACGGTTTTACGGGTGTATGGATTGTATACAAAGATACCTGCTCCGTAGGTACCTACCCACATATTACCTTCGTGATCCTTTCTCAATGCACGGATAAAATCTGCAGAAGGTGCAATCTCATCCGCTTTGGGGTTGTCAGAACGACGAAATTTTTTAACCACTCCATTTTTAAGCTGAATCACGTTGATTCCACCACCATTTGTACCTACCCAGATATCACCATAGATATCTTTCTCTAAACTAAAAACTTCATTATTATTAAGTTGGTTTTCCCCAGATCCTGTCAAGTAGTGCGTACGTGATTGTGTTTCCAAATTGAACTTGATCACTCCCTTACCAAAAGTTCCCAGCCATATATCGCCAGGAGAATCTCCATTTTTCAATGCTAAAACCGTTAGATTTTGATCTCCAATCGGAATAGCTGTCAGCTTATCCAAGCTACGGTCATATCGAAAAAGACCACCACCATCTGTACCTACCAGAACCTGACTCTTAAAAGGCAAAAATGAAGTGATCATACTGACCTCATTTTTCCCATAACTGTCGATCGTTTTAAGGTTAAACTGATTCAGATTCACATCAAATTTATTCAAACCTCCTTGTACGGTACCCACCCAGTAAATTCCAAATTTATCCACGTAAACAGAACGGACCGATTTATGGCTTATACTTCTAATATTTCGAGGATCCTTATTAAAAATTTTAAGCTCAAAATTCTCTGTATTCAATACGCCTAATCCATTATCCGTACCAATCCAAAGTCCACCTTTAGTATCGTTAGCAATACTGTAAATTCGTTTACTCCCCAATTTAGCTCCCCCCGATTCTTGAAACAAAGAAAACTGATCTTCATGATCACCCTTATAAACAAGTCCTTGTAGTGAGGAAACCCAAATACGTTTCTGTTCATCTTCTTCAATGCAGGTCAGTTCCATGAGTTGTTTATCAGATGTCAAAGGATCCTGAGCAGGATAAACTTTACTTTCTTTCAAATTCGATGCAAACTGATATATTCTATTTTCAGCGGCAATCCACATGCGTCCTTGACTGTCTCTAAAAATATATCTGGAGGTCATTTTGAAAAACTTCTTTTCGATATCGGTATAGCGTACGTCAAGTGGTTTGCCAATATCTTTGACATTGATAATAAAGAGTCCACCATATGAACCTACCCAGATATTCCCTGCAATATCCGTATTAATGGTTGTTATTGCGGTACTCAACCATTTACCATCCACATGTTTATCATAACTGACAATTTTATCCAATTTACGGTCATAATAACTTAAGCTTCCGCCATTGGTACCTATCCAAACACGTCCTAGGTTATCCTCACATAAAGCTGTGATATGATTAGATTTCAAACCCGCTTCTACATCGGCATTATAACGATAAACTTTAAACGTGTATCCATCAAATCGATTTAACCCATCTTCAGTTCCAATCCATAAAAAACCATAACTATCTCGATAAGTACTAAAAACAGTATTGGACGATAAACCATTTTTTATCGTATAATGCTCAAACGAATACGGCAGTTCCTGCGCGTTAGCAATAGAGCAGAAAATTAGGGTAATAACAATAATAATTTTACACTTCAATATATTCAACATATTTAGGTTTAATAAGATAATGGTTAAAGGTGTACAACAATACTTTTGAATAGCGGTCACCGTTATCCTAAACTATCAAAAAAAATAGATTATTTGATGATTTAAATCCAATTTTAACATACTTACTCATCATTTGAACATTCTTACCTCAACGAGAATGTTACATCAGCTAGTTTTGAATTAGTAATTATAAACCAACCGTCAAAAATAAATTTCACTACTTGTTATTAGACCTAACCTACCTAATAGCAACTGGAAATTTTATGCATGGCATTTACACAAACCACTTAGATTAAAATAAAATTATGAGCACACAGAACAGTCCCTAAAACCTACTATGATAGATCACTATCACCTTTAATCAATGCGCTACAATGGAGCAAACCGATTTATGATTTCAAACCAATAACTAAACAGTAAAAATTATTATGATGATTAAATATACCATCACACTCATTTGGTATGAGAAAAAACTATGGGGTATTTTCCTGCTCTATACCTCAGCACTTCTGCTCTTATTGCTTGCAACAACATCGCCGCTATATGCACAAGACCTAAGACAAATCCGGGGTACAGTCGTTGACCAAAAGCAACAAGCAGTAGAAAATGCTTCCGTTAAAGTCAAAGAAGGAACAACAGGAATTTCAACAGATATAAATGGCTCTTTCACTATTCAGGTACCCAAAAACAGGAATACCCTGGTTATTACCAAAGTTGGATACCTAAAAACAGAAGTCCAAATTAATAATAAAAATGAATTACAGATCGTACTCAACAGTGCCAATATCGATATTGACGAAATTGTTGTGGTGGGTTACGGCACCCAGAAAAAAGAAACTGTCGTGGGAGCAGTGACACAAACCTCTGGGAAAGTCTTAGAAAGAGCTGGCGGTGTAGCCAGTGTTGGTGCGGCCTTGACCGGTAATGTCCCTGGGGTAGTCACGACAGCAAGTACCGGGATGCCGGGAGAAGAAGATCCACGGATTGTGATTCGCGGACGCAGCACTTGGAACAATACCGATCCATTAACCATGGTAGATGGAGTCGAACGTCCTTTGAGCAGTGTCGATATCAGTTCGATTGAAACCGTATCCGTATTAAAAGATGCAACCGCTACTGCCGTATACGGTGTACGTGGAGCCAACGGAGTCATTCTCATTACCACTAAAAGAGGTAAAGAAGGAAAAGCTTCCGTAAGAGGTACGGTGAATAATATCATAAAAACAGTGTCCCAATTGCCCGGGAAAATGGATTCATATGATGCCATGATGCTCCGCAATCGTGTCATCGAAAACGAATTGGCACTTTCTCCCAATAGTTGGGTTTCATACCAACCTCAAGATCTGATCAATAAATACCGCTTCCCGGCCAATCTGGAAGAAAGAGAGCGGTATGTTAACACCAATTGGGCAGAGGAACTATTCAAGAAACATGCTTTCTCACAAAATAGCAACCTCAATATTGCAGGAGGTACAAATTTTGTAAAATACTTTGCCAGTGCCGATTATTTATACGAAGGCGATATGTTTCGCGAAAATGATAACAATCGCGGTTACAAACCCGGTTATGGTTTTAACCGGTTAAACATGCGGTCTAACTTAGATTTTCAGCTCACGCCAACCACAAAATTTTCAGCAAATCTAGCAGGGTCGCATGGAAGAAGAAAAAGTCCTTGGGGTGGCGGAAATGATTACAGTTACTGGATCGCCGCCTATACCGTACCTCCTGACGTCATTTACCCAAGATACTCCGACGGCACATGGGGATTTTACAAACCTGATTCACAAGTCGGTATAAACTCAGCACAAGCACTCGCAACATCCGGAGTAGAACTGACAACTACGAGTAAAATAACGTCAGATTTTATATTAGAGCAAGATCTCAAAATGTTTGTCGATGGGTTGAAAGTGAGAGGAAGCATATCGCTCGATAATACATTTGTCGAGGCAGGAAGAGGAGTTAACGATCTGTATAATAATGTACAAAGTAAATGGATTGATCCAGAAACAGGACTAGCCGTTTACGGACAAAATATAGATGGCAGCCGTTTTGACTTTGTAGAAGGGATCAACTGGGCTCAACAATCGGGAGCAGTAAATAACGGAATGACCTATAGACGCCTGTTCTACCAGTTGCAATTGGATTATGCAACCCGAATAGCAAACGATCATAACATTACAGCGATGGGTCTATTCAACCGAAATCAATATGCTACAGGAAGTATGCAGCCGTTTTATCGTGAAGACTGGGTATTTCGCACCACCTACAATTACAAAGGAAAGTATATGCTTGATTACAGTGGAGCCTATACCGGATCTGAAAAATTTGCCCGCGGTTACCGATTTGGATTTTTTAATTCTGGAGGTATAGGCTGGTTATTGTCTGAAGAAAATTTCATGAAAAATATTTCCTTTATAGACATGCTGAAACTTCGTGCTTCCTATGGTGATATCGGAGATGACAATGTTAATGGGCGCTATCTGTACTTGACACAATGGTCATATGGCGGTCAGTCTCATATGGGGACTGTTGGAGAGGCTCCAGAGCGCAGTACTTATACTTGGTACAGAGAAAATGAACTGGGTAATCCGAATGTACGTTGGGAAAAAGTAAGAAAATTCAACTTTGGTACCGATTTCTCATTTTTTAAAGGAATTATTTCTGGTCAGGTGAATGTATTCAGCGACAAGCGCACCGATGTGTTGATCACTGGAAATAACCGTGCAATACCCGACTACTTCGGTGTCGCAGCACCAGCAGCCAACTTGGGCATCGTGACCAATAAGGGATATGAAGTAGAGTTAAAAGTCAATAAAGCGATTAATCAAAACTGGCGATTATGGGCTGATATGAACTTTACACATGCCAAAGATAAAGTGATAGAAGGAGACAGTCCCGAATTACTTCCTGATTATCAAAAGCTCAATGACAAGCAGATCAGTCAAACCTATACACATGTCGGTGGCGGATATTACAATACCTGGGATGAATTATATGCCAGTACCATACATGATAATAACGATGGGAATAAACTACCTGGTAACTATCACATACTGGATTACAATGGCGATGGATTGATCGATTCCAAAGATAATATACCCTATGCCTACCCCTCTACTCCGCAGAACACATACAACCTAACGGTCGGATTTGACTGGAAAAACTTCAGCATCATGACACAATGGTATGGTGTCAACAATGTCACCCGTCAGGTCGTATTGAATAGTTTTGAAAGACAGCGCAATTTAGCTTATCACGAAGGATCCTATTGGTCCAAGGAGCAAACAGACGCAGATGTACCTTTACCCCGTTGGCTTGCTACTCCGAGTAACTATACGCCCGGGAGCCGTTTTATGTACGATGGATCTTATATCCGATTAAAGACTGCCGAGATTGCGTACAACTTGAATGCTGAAAACAATTTTATACGTCGTATGGGATTTCAACATATTCGCATCTTTCTCAACGGTCATAACCTTTTATTCTGGTCCAAAATGCCCGATGATCGAGAATCCAATTATGCAGGTACAGGATGGGCTTCACAAGGCGCCTACCCTACCGTCAAACGTTTTAACCTAGGCGCGAACATTACTTTTTAATCGATATGATGATGAAAAAATATTTAAAAATTATTGTTTCTTTTGGTGTTATAGTTTCCTCTTCATACATGAGTTCTTGTAAAAAGTACCTCGACAAAGAAGAACAATCTATTATTTCAGAAAAAGAAGCGTTTAAAAACTTCAATAATTTCCAAGGCTATACTGAAGAGCTATACCATTGTATTGTTAATTTCAGCAATCTCTACTGGACCAATTCCTGGAACTGGGGCGAAGACGAGATTACCTCTACCGCTGGCGATTACCACTTTATCCATAAAATCGATAATGGCAATTTTTGGGCCTGGCAGGCACAGCACGATGGCTGGGGTGCAGGATGGATGGAACAAAATGATTTTACAACGGAATTTATAGGAGGAAACGATCGCAATATCAATAAAGACCTTTGGAATGCTGCTTGGTTCGGTCTTCGAAAAATTAGCATTGGTCTTGAAAATATGGATAAAATGACCGAAGCCACTCAGGAAGAACGGGATCTTATCAAAGGACAATTGCTTTTCTTTAGAGGTTGGTTTCACCATCGGTTGATGGAATATTTCGGCGGTATGCCCTATATTAATAAAGTATTGCCAAGTGATGAAAAACTAACACTTCCACGTCTCAATTACCATGAATGTGCAGATTTGGCCGCTGCAGATTTTCGTGAAGCTGCCAATCTTTTACCCATCAATTGGGATGATACCAATCCGGGAAAGCGGACACTGGGGAAAAACGCGCTGCGCATCAATAAAATAATGGCTTTGGGTTATCTAGGTAAAAATTACCTGTGGGCGGGTAGTCCATTGATGAATTTTACGGTGACCGGTAGCCGCACCTATCAAACCGATTACTGCAAAAAAGCAGCGGAAGCTTTTGGAGAATTGTTATCACTGACCGAAAGTGGACAGGCTCCATATAAATTGGTGGACTTTGAAAATTATCACCTTAATTTCTATACAATAAGTGAAAATTGGGCACTCCCAGGAAGTACTGAAGCTATCTTTAGAGGTCCTTACAATGCGGGCAACAACACCCATTATGGAACCAGTAAGCAGTATATGCCGAGCTTAATCACCGAAGGCGATGCTCTCAAATTTGTCCCTACAGCCAATTATGTCAATTACTATGGAATGGCAAACGGTCTACCGATTAAAGATTTCACACAAGCAGACGCAGAGTCCGGTTATGATCCAGCATACCCTTGGAAAGGACGTGACCCAAGATTTTACAATGATATCGTCTTTGATGGCGTTAAGGTCATAAAAGGAACCATACCTCCCAAGGATAGACCGGAAAATGAATACCGATACGCCCAACTCTATACCAATGGATCTTATCGTAATATTCAGAATGGTAGCCGTACGGGTTATACACTGCGCAAATTTATTCCTTTAACAACAAACGATTATGACAGAGCTTTTGACTACGGATCGAATATGCACATCTATGTTCCCTACATGCGTCTGGCAGATGTCTACCTCATGTATGCCGAAGCGGCATCGATGGGAAATAATTCTGCTAATGGAAAATCGGCAAATTATAATAAAACTGCGGTAGAAGCAGTCAATATCATTCGTAAACGTGCTGGAGTCGATGCTGTGAACACAAAATTCTTAGCTTCTTCCGATGCCTTTATGAGTGAATTACGCCGCGAAAGAGCAGTTGAACTTGCCTATGAAGGACATCGTTTCAATGATTTGAGAAGATGGTTATTACTTACGGAAAGCCCATACACCCTAAAAACTGCACTTGAATTTGATAGAACGGGGACTTTTAATACAGCTGACCCTACTCAAAACCGTGTGGTAAATATGAAAGAAAAAGTATTAATAGAACGAAAATTTACAAGCAAGCATTACTGGCTTCCCTTAAAAGTATCTGATGTCAGTATGTATCCTGAATTTTCACAAAATCCTGGATGGTAACTCAAATGAGCGATCAATTCATAAAATTATGAGACAATGAAATATAAAAAATTAAAAATAGCATTGTGCCTGAGTATGGTCGGTTTGGGTACGCTTGACGCATCGGCATCTCGCTTATTTCCATATAAAAACAATGCCCCAATATCACTAGCAAGATTCGGATTACAAGATACCCTGCAAACGGATACTACAGCGCTCATACAAGTGGCCTTTCGCAAAGTCAAAAAGCAAAATCTCATGGGCGAAGTCCAAGCGGTTAATCTTGCTCAATTAATGGAAAAAAATTATACAACCTATAGTCTCGAAAATCTCGATGCACTTGTTTCTGGCTATAATGGAAACATATGGGGATCTTCAGGTTATCTGCTGTTAGTGGATGGATTTCCTCGAGATGCCGAAAATGTTATGCCTACAGAAATTGATCAGATCTCCGTACTGAAAGATGCAAATGCGATTGCACTTTATGGTAGCCGTGCAGCAAAGGGAGTCATCTACATGACCACCAAACGTGGAAAAGCAGGTACTCAAAAAATAAACATTCGTACCAATGCAGGGATCAATACCCCCATCAGTTATCCTAAATATCTCGGTTCTGCTGAATATATGACCCTCTATAATGAGGCCAGACGCAACGACGGACTTCCTAATCTATACACACAGGAGAATATTTATAAGCATAGCACGGGAGAGAATCCTTATCGCTACCCGAATGTAGATTATTATTCTTCAGACTACATTAAAAAGAGTTACAATAGATACGATGCCACAGCAGAAGTCTCCGGAGGTAACGAACGGACACAATATTATACCAATTTTGGATTTTGGTCTGCGGGATCATTATTAAACTTTGGTGAGGCAGTAGACAACAACAGCTCCAATCGCTTTAATATGCGCGGCAATATTGATGTAAAGTTAAACAAAGTCATCTCATTAAATGTAGACGCAGCAGCGAGCTTCTATACTTCCAAGGGTGTCAATGCAGATTATTGGGCTGCTGCCGCAACAGGGAGACCACACCGCTTTTCTCCACTCGTACCGATCAGCATGATTGAAGAAAACGACGAAAACTCCTTAATTTTTGTCAACAACAGTAACTTTCTTGTAGATGACAAATACTTATTAGGCGGTAGTCAATTGGATCAGACAAACGCATTTGCCAATATCTATGCAGGCGGAAGTAATAGACACTTAAACCGACAATTTCAGTTTAATACGGGGTTGAATTTTAATCTAAATGATGTACTGGAAGGTTTAACATTTAATACGGCAATGGCTATTGATTATCAAAATCAGTATAATCAATCGTATAATAATAATTATGCCGTATACCAAGCCAACTGGAACAACTATAATGGTACCGATCTCATCAGTAGTCTTACCAAATATGGTGACGACCGTATTTCGGGAGTACAGAATATAGGCGGAAGTGCATACAGACAAACTTTAGGTTTTACAGCGCAATTAAACTATGCACGTACATTTAACGAGCAACATCATGTGTCTGCAATCGTATTGGCCAATGCATTTCAGATTGGACAGTCTGAGGCTTATCACAAGCAAAGCAATGCTAACCTAGGTTTGCAGCTCGGATACCATTTTGAAAATAAATACTATGTCGATTTCAGTGCTGCTTTGCCACATTCTGCTAAATTACCAGAAGCCAAACGTAAAGCCATTTCACCAACTTTATCGATGGCATGGCGCATAAGTGAAGAAGAATTCATGAAGGACAACACTGTTTTTAACAACTTAAAATTAAAGGCATCTGCTGGTATTATCAATACCGACCTCGATATAGAGGATTATTATTTATATAAAGGATATTACACCTATAATAATGCGGCATGGTACAGTTGGAGTGATGGCCAACTGGTACACACTTTTGATCGTTTCAGAGGTGAAAATATGGATATGCGCTATCCACAACGTAGGGAGATCACCTTTGGCATAGAAGCCGGCCTATACAATAACTTGGTGACATTTAATGCTTCTTATTTTTACAACCAGATGCATGGGATGCTGGTACAGCCAAATACACTGTATCCGATGTACTTTATGTCCTATTGGCCGACCTACTCAGAATTACCATTTATAAATTATAATGTAGATGAGCGTCAGGGGATAGATTTTGGATTAAATATCAATAAAACATTTAACAATAGTTTTCTTTCATTAGGAGTAACGGGTCTTTATTATGACACGAAAGCAGTAAAACGCGATGAATTGTTTGAAAGTGCATATCAAAACCGTGCTAATAAACCTTTAGATGCGATCTGGGGACTTCAAAATGACGGATTTTACCGAGACCAAACAGAAATAGACCAAGCACCTTTAACCGCTTTTGGAGAAGTTAAACCTGGAGATATTAAGTATAAGGATCAAAATGGCGACGGTATTATTGATACACGCGACGAAGTTTATTTAGGTAAAGCCGGTTGGGCAGGAGCTCCATTTTCACTGGGTTTTAATATCACTGCTAAATGGAAAAATGTAACATTATTTGCTGTTGCAACTGCAAGATACGGTCCATATGAAATGAAAAACAGCTCTTATTTCTGGATGAAGGGCGAAGATAAATACTCCATTATAGCACGTGGTCGTTGGACGGAAGAAAATAAAGAAACTGCCACATATCCACGATTGACAACTGGAAACAGCGACAATAATTTACGAAGTTCAGATTTTTGGATGTATAAAACCAATCGATTTGACCTCTCCAAAGTACAGATTTCCTATGATTTCCCAACAGGTGTTATCGGAAAGGGAATCGTTAAAGAACTCGGTATCTATACAAATGGTTATAATTTGATGACCATTGCCAAAGAAAAAGAAACGATGCAACTCAACGTAGGTGGTACACCGAGAACAAGATTTTTCAATTTCGGTGTAAAGGCCATATTCTAAATTACCAGTGAAAACTAATTGACATGAAAAAAATCATATTCATATTCAGCATTTCCTCCGCCCTCTCATTCACGTCATGTGAAGATATGTTTGAGCCTGCTATCGAAAATATTTTAGATATCGAGACAGCATACGACAGACCATTGTACGCACAAGGTTTATTACTAAATGGCTACAACAGAGTCCCAACAAACAGCTGGTCATTTAACGATGTGGCCACAGATGATGCAGTAACTAATGAAAGAATTAACGATTATCAAAAAATTTCTACAGGGCAATGGACTGCAATCAACAATCCGTTTGATCAATGGCGGAATAGCAAATCAGCAATACAGTATATCAACAACTTTTTAGCATTAACGGACAAAGTAAGTTGGGCCTCGACAGAACAGGTCACCACCATGTTCAGTGATCGGATGAAAGGTGAAGCATATGGTCTCCGTGCCTTATTTATGTTTCATCTGCTTCAATCCCACGCAGGAAAAACGAGTAGCGGTGAACTTATGGGTGTACCCATTATACTTGAACATGAGGTATTATCATCCGATTTCAATCATAAAAGAGCCTCTTTTGAAGCCTGTATGAAACAAATTTATGCAGATATTCAAAAAGCGGAGGACTTATTACCGCTAGATTATGAAGATATTTCATCGCAAAGTGAAGTTCCCGCTAAATATCAAGCATTAGCCATTAAAATGGACGATTATAATCGAGTTTTCGGCAAACATTTTCGTTTACGCATGAGTAAACGAATTATACAAGCTATCAAGGCCAAAGCTGCGCTTATGGCCGCAAGTCCAGCTTTTGCAAGTGGCAATACAACTACCTGGGCTGACGCCGCAAACTATGCAGGTCTTGTGATCCAGCAAAAAGGAGGTGTATCTGGCATAGACCCTCAAGGCGCATTATTTTATCAGCAAAATAGCGTGAATGCTATGAACGAAGGACGCAATACTTCGGAAATACTATGGCGTGTAGACCGTGGTGATCCTTCATCAAATTTAGAAGCCGATCAATTTCCACCAACTTTGTTTGGACGTGGGCGGATTAATCCCTCCCAAAATCTGGTCGATGCGTTTCCAATGGCCAACGGGTATCCAGTGTCCGATATCGCAAATAGTGGATTCAATGCTCAAGCCCCTTACGAAAATCGTGATCCTAGGCTTAAACAGTATATTTTAGTCAATGGCGGTACTGCCGGAGTTAATAATACGGCAATCAATACAACCGTAAACAGCCCAACCAATGATGGGTTAAATAAAGTAGAAACTTCCACCCGAACAGGATATTATTTACGCAAACTTTTACGTCAGGACGTCAATCTCAACCCCTCCTCTACATCGGGGCAATATCACATCACACCGCGCCTGCGTATGACGGAGATCTATCTCGCCTATGCCGAAGCGGCCAATGAAGCTTGGGGACCTACCGGTACTGGGACACAATCATTTTCGGCTTACGATATCATTAAAGCAATCCGGACACGTGCCGGTGTAGGGACAACCAATGGAGACCCTTACCTCAATCAGGTCAAAAACAATAAAGAACTGATGCGCGAACTCATCCGTAATGAAAGAAGGCTAGAATTATGTTTTGAAGGTTTTCGTTTTTGGGATATCAGAAGATGGAATAAAAATCTCACTGAAGCGGCACGCGGTGTCAGTATTCAAAATAATAGCTATACGATTTTCAATGTTGAAAACCGGGTGTATGAACCTTATATGCAATACGGTCCTATTCCCTACAGTGAAATCCTAAAATACAGTAACCTTGAACAAAACATGGGGTGGTAAAACATTTTTAAAAATAATCAGATGAAAAAATTACATATATTTTCCGTTATACTCATATTCCTATTTACCTCCTGTAAAAATCAGGACTGGGAATTTCCAGATTTTAAATATCAGACCGTATACTTCGCATATCAATATCCTGTAAGGACTATTACTATGGGTGAAGACCTATTTGATACAGCATTAGATAATGAAGGTAAAGTTAAAGTAATGGCTACAACAGGTGGTGTTTACGATAATAAAAAAGACATCAACATTGATTTTACGGTAGACAACGCGATGACAAGCAACATCATATTCAATTCAACAGGTGCAGCTGTCACTCCCTTGCCGAGTAATTATTATACACTAGCATCCAATAAAATAATGATACCAAAAGGCAGCTTGACAGGTGGCGTGGAAATACAGCTGACCGATGATTTCTTTGCTGACCCTAAAGCTATCACCACCCATTATGTACTTCCGATCCGTTTAGACCATGTCATGAATGCAGACTCTATCCTATCCGGAATTCCAAAAGCAGGAAGCTTACGCCGAAAAGCAGTAGCTGATGATTGGGACACTGCTCCTAAAGATTACATCTTCTACGCTATCAAATATATCAATACCTGGCAAGGCAATTACCTCCGTCGCGGCCGCGATGTCATCGTTGGTAAAAATGGAAATAATGCCCTCAGCCAAACTCAAAATAGAAGAAATGCATACGTCGAAAAAGATGAGGTAAAAAGCCTGACGACAGCGTCTTTGAAAAACACAATACTTCCATTAACATTTAAGGATGTTGACGGCACAAATATCAACTGTAATCTGATGCTATCTTTTGACAATAATAACAATTGTCTCATCAGCTCTGCTACTACTGGGGTCACAGCATCAGGAAAAGGCAGCTTTGTAAAAAAGGGTGATAAAAATAGTTGGGGAAATACCGATCGTGATGTCTTGTATCTCGATTATCAAATCGATATGCAAAAGATGAATGTGAGTACAAAAGATACCTTAGTCATGCGTGACCGAGGTGTTAAAATGGAAACTTTTACGGTCGCAATAAAACCATAAAAATATGAAAAGATTACATACAAAGATAGGTGTTGGCCTCATAGCTGGTCTCCTATTCTGTTCCTGCGCAAAACATGAAATACTCCAATATGGGACAGAAAAGCCTGAAAGTATTATTGTACAAGAAAATATTGATACCTATAGCCCATTGATCTCCTACATCGATAAAAATGCGCATCCAAATTTCAAATGGGGGGTAGCACTCAATATGGACGATTACCTCAATAAAGGTGTGATGTACCGTTTAGCAAATCGCAACTTTGAAGAAATGGTCATGGGATACGAAATGAAACATGCTTCTATTGTACAAGCCGATGGCACACTGAACTTAAGTAAACTGGAACGTGTGATCAAAGCTGCACAAGAAAATAACATGGCGCTTTTTGGGCATACACTTACTTGGCATTCAGGGCAGAATGCCGTTTACTTAAATAGTCTGATTGCACCAGTACTACTGCCCCCTGGCTCAGTACCAGTACCAGGAGGCATCAATGTCCCATCACTTTCGGGCTATGCACTAAAGATGACAAATCCATCAGTTGTAAACGCCTGGGAAGCACAGACAGCATATGATATTGCCGGTATTGAAACAAATACCGAATACATTTTAAAAATTGCAGCAAAAGGTAGTAAGGCAGGTAGTATTGGCATTGATCTCCAAGCTACATCCAATTATACAGGTGATAGCTTTGGATCTATTGCACTCACCACTGAATATAAAGAATACGAACTTAAATTAACGACCACTGCCGTTCGTAATCGATTTATCATCAATTTTGGACAATATGCCGGAACAATTTTTATAGACGATGTCTCCTTAAAAAAGGTGGGCACTAATGCAGATATCATCGCCGGTGGAAATTTTGAAAGTGGTATAAGTGGTTGGTTTGGATGGGGCAATAATTCAACCCGTTCGCAGTCCGTCGAAGGTGAAGGATATGGCGGACCTGGCGGAACAATTATTGAAAAAACACCTGAGGAGAAAAAAGCCATACTTACCGACGCCTTGGAAACTTTTATTTCAGGGATGATGTCTGTAACCAAAGATGATGTCAAAGCTTGGGACGTGGTCAATGAGCCCATGTCCGATTGGCCTGATCAGTACGCCCTGAAAACTGGAATTGGCAAAGCCGAGTTTGCAGAGGACGAATTTTATTGGCAAGACTATCTGGGTAAAGACTATGCGGTAAAAGCCATTCAACTTGCCCGAAAATATGGAAATCCCAATGATATCCTTTTTATAAACGATTATGGTCTTGAAGGTAGTGGTGATAAATGTAAAGGTTTAATTGCCTACGTCAATTATGTGGAAAGCAAAGGTGCCAAGGTAGATGGCATCGGTACGCAGATGCACATCAATAGCACTGCCAATAAAGATCAGATCGTCAATATGTACAAATTGCTCGCCGCAACGGGCAAAATGATCAAAGTATCTGAGCTTGATATCGGTCTTGGAGATAACATCAAAACGGCCAATGCGACCGCCGAAATGTATCAGCAACAAGCAGATATGTACAAATTTGTCATTGAAAAATTCTTTGAAATTATCCCAAAAGCGCAGCAATATGGAATCACCATTTGGAGTCCTTTGGACAGTCCTGATCGCGAAAATTCTTATTGGAGAAGAGGAGAACCGATTGGAATATGGACAGAATCCTTTGTTCGTAAACCCGCATATCAAGCGGTAGCAGAGGCTTTGCAAAAACAGAAGTAAGAGGATTAAATGATCTGGTAAATTGAGGGGAGGGTTAAAAAAAATAGAAGCCCTTCCCTCTTTTTATTCGATAGGGTTACAACACATCATTCAAACAATCAAGATGAAATTGATCATAAAAACAGCTGTCTATTTACTGCTCTTATTCTTGTACAGTTGTAGTCACCAATCTTCCCAAAAAGAGGGTAATGAAGTCGTATTACAGGTCGGTACATATACACTCAAGCAAGATGAATATTATTATCTAAAAGAAAAACTAAAACGTAATCATCTCGATTCCATCCAACTACTTGAAGAAATACGGGATCAAGCCTACCTATTAGCATTTGCAAAAGAGCATCGTTATGATACCATCAATGAGCTCCATAAGCGTCTGGATTATGCACTGAAATTTTATATTTCTCAAGTGGACGGATACCTTTGGAACAAAAAAGTAAAACCAAAATTACAAGTTTCAGATAGTTTATTTCAAGCAGCCTATAAAAAAAGTGCTTTTGTATATCAGATCGATCTGATCAAATTCTCCGATAAAGACACAAGCGCTTTACAAAAAAGCATGTTCAATCAAAATCAATTTAATAATTTAAAAAAGATAACGCCAAAGGAACAATTCCATCAGATCATATTAACCTATCCATTTCTTCCATATGGAGTGTTCACGACACAACTTGACCAAGCTAAAATTAACGATATCATAGGCCCTTTTGAAACAGATCAAGGCACATATGTGATGACGGTAAAAAATATAGTACCAGCTCCAGTCCAACCCTATAAAGATATTGAGCAAAAATTGCGTCAGGCTATAACGATAAGAATGACCAATAAATTTGTATTTGAAAGCGTAAAGCACATTCAGGCGGAAACAAAACCTAGATTCTATGATCAAGCGATTACAAATTTATGCCATCAATATGATCAAAGAGAAAAAAAATGGACCAATATGATCGACAGCATGCTTTTGATGGAATATACTTTTCATGGAAATACGAAGCAATTCAAAGGAAAAGATTTTAAAGAATTTATTCAATATCAGCCTATGTATTTTGGTTCCCTACAAAACACAGAAGATGTCAAGAAGATGATCAAAAACTATTTAATTAGCCTATTTCTATATGATGAAGCTCAAAAACTTTCCCCTGAAAACGATAGCGAATACCTATTATTCAAAGGTTGGCTAAAAAATCGTTTTTATGTGAATTATTTTAGAGAACACGTCATACTTCCTCTCATTCATCCTCAAGAAAAAAATGTTCAATCCAATTTCAAAATGCAGAACAATAGTCTACAGCAGCAATTTTTAATCAAAAAGGAGAAAGAAGAATATCGAAAACAAATAGACCGATTAAAAACCAATTATAAGTTAGTAGTGGATAAGATGACTTAAACTACTCCTATTCAAGACACCATATCAATTATTCATATTTAATCATTTTATAAACAAAAAATCATGAAAAAAATCATTTTAATTTTAAGCCTGCTATTAAGCAGCACAGCAGCTACTTATGCCTTTAATCAACAAAGTGTCACTGCTTACGCAAGTACTCCCAATCAGCATGCTCAAATGGGAGTCAACATCAATAGTTACTGCACTTATCTCCTTTTCAGCTGTGAATGGAGTAACGCAACTTCTGGAACTGCGACTGCCTTTGGTGATATTTTACTTGGAGAGTATGGTTGGTCGGCGGGATCGGGTCCAAGTAATTATTCGGTATGGGGATCTGGTAGATATTGGTCATCCTTAACCGTATATATTTATGCTGGAGGACCACTTGGGGCACAAGGAACGGCAACCGTAAGTTGGTTTTAATCATTTTGTAAACAAAAAAATCATGAAAAAAATCATTTTAATCTTATGCTTATTAGTCACCAGCGTGACCATGAGCTTTGCTTATACTAATAGTATAGGCATAATGGCATCCTCAGTTCCGGGTATGTACCCTGCCAATAACAGTCAGGTTGTCTGGATAAACAGCTATTGTGAAATCGCTTTTCGATGTACTTATACTGGCGCGGGTGAACCGTCATATATATCCACCTCTGGTTCGGCATATTTAAAATATGGAAGTACAACGATTCATAATTATATCTTTGGAGCTTCAACCGGAAATTATCAAACATTTTCCGGATATTGGTATGCTATGGAAGTTGGAATTTACTGCGCGTCCAATTCTATTGGATTATTGGAATTAATGTGGTAATCACCATAAAAACCATTGGATAATTGATGAGGTATAGAGAGGGGTAAATTTTCCCTCTCTATAAAATTCTAACATATAAAAACATGAAAATCAACACACTTAAATTTAAATTTCTTTTATTGTTTTTGTTTTTTTGCACGCTTGGTTATGCACAAGACAAAAACTTTCATATCTATTTGTGTTTTGGTCAATCCAATATGGAAGGTCATAGTAAATTTGAAGATCAAGACACCTTAGTCAATAACCGTTTCTATTCACTTCAAGCGGTTGACTGCCCGGATTTCAATCGTAAAAAAGGAGAATGGTATCTCGCCAAACCTCCTATCACCCGATGCAATACAGGTCTTACACCAGCAGATTATTTTGGTAAAACCTTAGCTGAAAATCTACCCGATAGCATCCGTATTGGAATCATAAATGTCTCCATTGGTGGTTGCCATATCCAATTATTTGATAGGGATAGCGTAACAAATTATGTAGAAAAAGCCCCTAACTGGATGAAGGGTATGTTAGCTGCGTACGACAATAATCCCTACGATAGATTAGTTGAAATGGGAAAGATCGCGCAGCAAACAGGTGTCATCAAAGGAATTTTACTCCATCAGGGCGAATCAAATACAGGTGACCAGAATTGGCCTAAGAAAGTAAGCCGAATATACCATAACCTATTGGAAGATCTAGCATTGCAGGAAGAGGAAACACCACTTCTAGCGGGAGAATTATTAGCGGCAGATCAAGGCGGCAGATGTGCAAGCATGAATACCATCATTCACACGTTACCCCAAACCCTCAAAAATGCGCATATTGTCTCTTCAAAAGATTGTGAAGGTGTGGCAGATGGCCTGCATTTTAGCGTTGCAGGCTATAGAAAGCTGGGGATTAATTATGCGCAGGTCATGCTGGGTTTAAAACCTTAATCAATAGGAATACAAAAGCTTTAAATTAAGCTAAAAAATATGCTTATCAGGGAAAATACATATTCGAATTTCCTTGATAAGCATATCAATAAAGACCGTCACGCTATTTTTCTACCGGTGTTGCATATGCAGATGTTGCATAAAGTCCAATCATCGCTCCTGTAAATCCGCCTGCAACATCCGTTGACAGAATATCGCCAGATACCGTTCCGCCCAGATGCTGAAAAGAACTTCCATCTAACGCATACGAAAATGTATAATCATCGCCTGTGGCGCTAACACGCAATTTCATTTTACCCGATCTAATGAGCTTCTGTTGCGCAATTACTTTTGTTATGCCATTTTCAGTCCGTTCGAGTTGGATGTAATATTCATTATTGGATTTTGTAACACCCAATACATAGTTGAATTTTTCACTTTGTAAACAGGTAATACCGGCAAAGTCCTTTTCAGAACCTGGAGTATAATCCATTTCTACCTCCGCTGCAAATGCGATGTGCTGCTGTCTGTAAAACAGTGCCGAAATTGGTTTTTTTTCCTGAACAGTAACAGCAAAAGGTTTGATTGCCAATCCCTTCTTTTCACCCACTAAGAACTTTTCACGAGGTCCCCGCAAAGCTATCCACCGCTCATCCAACGTTTTTTCATTTAATTTGTCGTTAAAGGTGAAATTTCCATTGGGGAAAAATCCGGATTTATCTTTACTGCTTTCAATCCCTTTTGGTGTATGCACCAATGCTTTAAGGGGCTCCATTCCACCTTTAAAAATCGGCCATTCACCAGACCAGTCAACGGGCAGCACAAATGTTTCCCGACCGGTGTTGACCCGATTCTTTTCATTTGGTCTAACCGCTAAGAATACACCGTACCATTCCCCATCAGCAGTTTGAACTAGATCTGCATGACCTGCCCAATCCACTTTATTGGGTCTATCTGCAGGGAGATGACGCTGTGAAAGAATCGGATTATTTTTCGCAGGAGTATAAGGCCCCATTGGATGACTGCTCGAAAAAATAACCTCACTGTGATTCCCTCCCGTTCCCCCTTCAGCGCACATCAAATAATATTGTCCATTTTTCTTGTAAATATGCGGTGCTTCAATCCAAATAGGTTGCTTGGCTAGATCTACTCCTCCATCAACGATGATCTTACTCGTGCCCGGGATCACCTGATCAGTCGCGACATCGTATTCCCAGATCTTGATCACCCGATGGCCTGTGTATAATTCTTTCCCCTTATCCGGAGCATCATTATGCACCACATATGCTTTGCCATTATCATCAAAAAATAAAGCCGGATCAATTCCATCAAACTGTAATTTAATCGGATCAGACCAATTGTTTGCTTTCGGATCTTTGGTTTTAACAACCATATTACCGATCCCCGAAGCAAACTGCGTTGTGATCATATAAAAGGTATCATTATTTGGATTATACATAATATCCGGCGCATATACCCCCTCACTGATACCTACAGTACCGACCTGCAACTGAGACTCACGGTTTAGTACATGGCCGATCTGCTTCCAGTTCACCATATCATGGGAATGAAAAATAGGAACTCCAGGAAACATCACAAATGAAGAAGCGACTAAATAATAATCATCTCCCTTTCTGGTGATACTGGGATCAGGATAGCATCCCTGTAAAATAGTACTGTAAAATTGACCCGGCACTATTGGATTTTCACTATAGAAAGCATCGTTGCCGGTGTATTTAAAATTACTGTACAAGGGCTGCCCTACCACTTTTCCGACCGGCTCTTTTCTCTCATCGGCGCGCATTGTCTGACAGGATGAGAGTCCAGTAAAAGCAAATAGGCAGGACAGTAATCCTAATTTTATATGTTTTTTCTGTTGCATGATTTGCATCTTATATTTGTTATTTATGTTTTCAATAATTTTTTAATTCATCATAAGATAAACAGGCTATCGTCCATTCAACATAGAAAACCCATCATTTTCCTTACTAACCACTTACCGCTGTGCGCAATAAGTCGTTAATTATGATGTTTCATATTCAGCTTGATCTTCTTCAAATCCTCCAATTCATGTACAGGTCTTTCGATATCATAAGGTATAGGTCTTTTGGAATATGTTTGAAAATAAAGGAGACAGGCATCTTTCCACCATACCGCATCTTTAGCTTGAATCTTCAGTTTCGATTGCACTTCAGCAAAACGTTGCTGATCGACCTGGTTTTCCAATCTATCCCATACTTTTTGCATGTCGCGTACCTGCTTTACCCCGAGATCATATTGATAGCATAATTCATCCCACAAGGATAAGCCGCTTTTCATCGTATAATTCCACGGCACATGATGAAACCAAAGTAAATACTGATCTGGACATAGCAGGATATCACCATATATGTTCGCGACATGAGGACTGTATTGTGAGATTGCGTTGCTCCCTCTTGCTGTCCGATCAAACCCTACACCTATCGTATCTGCTTGATGATAATACCAGGGCATCCAATCGGGACGTCCACCTTTTTGATCGCCCCACGGTTCTGGCCCATAATGATGGTCGAAAGCAAAGATATGATGCAGCCCGAGTGGCATCATATAATTTACAGCAGCTTCCCGTGAAGTCATCATCATTTCTTTCACAGCAGCTATAAACTGCTTATCTTTCGAAAATGTCATCGCGATCCATTCTTCCGCAATTTGTTCAGACGCGAGCTGATGATTCCACGCCAGTCTTCCATAGGCATACCAATTCGCCTGTGCAAAGTGGTGACCTGTCCAATTGGTATCATCGCCAATATTCGCCACCGCTGCAATTGCTGTCTTTCGCGCAGACCGTAAGGTGCCATCCGTCAACCTGGCGACTGTACTTCCCTTTCCATCCGCATAAGTATCATGATCCAATGTCTCTTTAAATAGCGGCGCTAAATAAACCAAATGGTTCGAAAATCCCAGATACTCTTGCGTGATCTGAAATTCAACCATTTCATGACTTTTTTTAAGTGCACCAAAGAGTGGATTAAAGGGTTCACGAGGCTGAAAATCGATCGGTCCATTCTTGATTTGAATAATCACATTATCGCTAAACTGCCCATCGAGTGGCACAAATTCCTGATAGGCCTGCTTGGCACGATCCTCGGTCGAGGGATTGTAAACAAACGCCCGCCACATCACAAGACCCTGATAAGGTTTTAAAATATTAGCTAGCATATTTGCCCCATCGGCATGTGTTCTTCCATAGTCCTGAGGACCAGGCTGGCCCTCCGAATTGGCTTTCACTAAAAAACCACCAAAATCAGGAATTACGCTGTATATCTCTTTGACTTTATTCTTCCACCATAAAATTACCTGCGGATTTAAAGGGTCTGAATCTGACGTACCACCCAATATCTTGGGTGATGAAAAGTTAACAGATAAATAAACTTTGATGCCATATCGGCGAAAAACATCACTCAGACCTTTTAATTTCAGCAAGTATTCAGAACTCAAAATTTGAGGTGAAGCGTTCACGTTATTAATCACAGTAGCATTGATACCAATAGAGGCATTAGCACGTGCATACGCTTCATATCGCGGAGACAGCTGTCCGGGCAGATCATCCCATTGCCACAACGAATATCCTGCGTAACCACGTTCAACGGTGCGATCCAGATTGTCCCAATGATTGAGCATACGGATATCAAACGATGGTATTTCTTCCACATTCAAATTTAAAACCTGTTGATCCGTTTCCTGTAATTGCAATAGATGGTAAGCTGCATATAATAAACCGGCGGGCTCATGTGCGGTCACCTTGATCCGATCTCGATGACCTGTTATTTTAAAACCATCTTTTAAATACGGCAATTTTTTATCTAGTTCTAATCCAATGGACTGTCCCCTCCAAAAAGTAATTAATTCTTGTTGTGCACGTACCGCAATTGGGTTTTCAGCAGCAACCGTGATGGATCTACTTTGAGCTATTTCTTTAGAGACAGGAACATACCTGAGCCATAGCTTACTTCCGTCCTCCGCCTGAATACGAGAAAAAGGGAAAATAAAAAGCAAAAGAAAACAACTTATTTTCATCATGTGATTAAAGAATCAAGTTTAAAATTGGATAATTGGATAATTGGATAAGCTAAAAAAGTTCCTCAGTTTTACTATTCTTGCCCATCCAGTGTCTTGATTAATCCCTTTTCATCATATTCCAGCTCGACTACTTTCATACTCCGCAACCAGGTTTTACCGCCAGAGGGCACGCAGTCATGATAAAACAAATACCATTTCCCTTTAAATTGCAGTATACTGTGATGAGTGGTCCAACCAACCACCGGAGTCAGAATCACACCTTGATAGGTAAATGGACCATAAGGATTATCCCCGATTGCATAACACAATAAATGCGTATCGCCTGTAGAATACGAGAAATAATACTTGTCGCCATATTTATGCATCCAGGAAGCTTCAAAAAAACGGCGTTCTAGATCTCCCTGTTTAAGGGGATTACCTTCTTGATCCAAAATAACAAGATCTTTTGGTTCTTCATCAAATTGCAGCATATCCTCCGTTAGTTTTACAACTTTTGGACATAGCGCTACATCATGCCAGTGCGGTAGATCCATCGGATAAGTCATTTTGTTATTTCTGTAATATTGAAGCTGCCCGCCCCATATACCGCCGAAGTAAAGATAATGGCTACCATCATCATCTTGAAAAGCACAGGGATCTATACTGTAGCTTGCTTTAATTGGATTCTCCTCCGGAATAAAAGGCCCATATGGCGTATCACTTACCGCTACTCCAAGCCTAAAGACATCGGTCTTATCCTTCAAGGAGAAATAAAGATAATATTTACCATTTTTTGTCGCCACATCCGAATCCCAGAGCTGTCTTCCACCCCACGGAATATCTGCTACGTCCAATACTTTGCCATGATCGACCGCCTCGGCATCCATATCATCCATAGAAAAAACATGGTAATCTTTCATATCAAAATGATCGCCATGATCATTTTCCAGAATACCACTTTCCCAGTCATGCGAAGGATATATGTAAATTTTATTCTCAAAAACATGTGCCGACGGATCAGCCATAAAATCATTGGGTACTAAATATCGTCCTTTATTCATAAAATTATAGGGTTATTTTTGTTTTGCTAATTCAATTAAATCCTTGACAAAAGGTTTAGGTTTATACTCCCGGTCAAATAACAAAGGATAGTCCGTCCGTCCGGGAACTGGCCATCCATTTTTCCACGAATCACCATCACCTACCCCCCACACCGTTACACGCGTTATTTTATCGTCATGTTTTAGATATAATTTAAAAAAATCCTTGTAACGGCTAGCTAAAGCTTTCGCTATAGCATCCGGCAAACCTTCTTTATATGGATTTAATTCATTTTTATACTGATACGTTTCACTGATTTCTGCTCCCATATTGGGATTTACATGAGGCAATACAGAAATATCCATTTCCGTCACCATCACTTTTGTCCCTAAATTAGCAAAATCGACAATTGACTTTTCCACTTCACTTAGGGCAGGATTATCTAATCCATTATGTTCTTGCATGCCAATAGCATCAACACGGATGCCCGAATCTAGCACCTCTTTTACCAGCTTTATAATTCCATTTCGTTTAGCAGGAATAGCTGTTGAGTAATCATTGTAGTAGAATTCGGCATTAGGATCTGCCTCTTGCGCAAATTGAAAAGCAAGCTTAATAAAATCTTTACCGATGATATTGTAAAACTTACTTTTCCGCAGTTCACCATTATCCAGCACAGCCTCATTGACCACATCCCAGCCATGAACACGTCCTTTATAGCGTCCAACCACGGTATGGATATGTTTGCGCATCCTCTCAATCAACACTTCACGCGAGACATCCTTCCCTTTATCATCGATAAAGAACCAAGTTGGCGTCTGCGAATGCCACATTAAGGTATGCCCGATGATATGCATGCCATGCTGCTCTCCCAATGCGACAAAACGATCTGCATCTTTAAAATTAAACTCCCCTTCCCGGGGTTGCAGGTACATACTTTTCATACAGTTTTCGGCCACGATGGAATTAAATTGAGCTTTTACCACCGAAATAGCGGCGGCATTGCGTTCCCATATTTGTTCCAGATTCAAAGCTGTACCGATATAAAATTTATCCTTGAAAGCATGCTTCAATATAACTTGGTCTTCAATGGTTCGATCACCCGTTACCTGTTGTGATTTAGTCGAGGTGCATGCCAAACCCAATGTAGCGATGCCTGCAAAAAAAACGATCTTTACTTTATTCATTTTTAACGATTTAATTCTTGTGTCTTGATTCTATTTCATGATTTATTTTATCGATCACCGCATCGTCCAATTCATATTTTGAAATAATGAACATGGCTACCAGTAATAAAATAGCAGGTATAACAACCACTAACCAAAGGATACCCTGCTCGGCAAAAGCCGATTGCGTAATGGTATTGTCTTTATCAAAACCGACATATGCAAGCACGAGACCTGGTACGACGCCCCCCAGGGCCATACCTGCTTTATAAAAAATACCGGTCAAAGCATTCACGATACCTGAAATCCGTTTTCCTGTCGCATGCTCGCCATAGGAAATCACTTCGGGTACCAATGCCCACATATATCCTGTAGCTACTATGATGCCTGTGGATTTAATAAATTGTGCCACTAACACCAACCAAACCTGACTCCTTAAAGCGGGTATGACAGAAATAATATAAAGCATGATCATTCCTAATATGGCGATTGTTAAGAACACATAAAACAGTTGCTTTTTACCTATCGCACGCTTTATCGCAGGCACCAGTGGCATAAAAATAAAGGCTGGAATAGATCCTAATGCCATAAAATAAGGAAGCATTTCTGGTGCTTGGACATTATAGATCATATAATATGAGCCCGCAGCATTTCCGATCGCCATCATGGCAAATGCAGTGATAAAGAAGAATGCCAATATGCGCAAAGGTCCATTATGTTTAAATGCAGTCCACAGGTCCGAAACTTTTACATTTTCGGTTTCTTTCACATCCATGACAACACGTTCCTTAGTTTGCGTATAACAGAAAACCAATAACAATAAGCCCGCGATAGCATAGAGCGTCATTGTAATAAACCAAGCTTGCGCAGATTCGGGAGAATTGATCTTTCCATTTGGCGAAAGATATTGAACCAGTATAGGTACCCCATATCCTACTGCCAGGCCACCCATATTCGCCATAAACATACGGGTCGACGTCAGTTTTGTTACTTCATCCGTATCGCGCGTCAGCGATGCATTTAGTGCGCCATACGGTACATTGATCAAGGTATAAATCATAGATAATCCAACATAGGTTATATAGGCATAGAGTAATGATCCAGAAAATCCATTCCAAAAACAGAGTATGGCAAATCCAGTTAATGGGATACCGCCTAGAATTAAATAAGACCGGTATTTTCCCATTTTAGGATTCTTTTTATCAACAAATGCACCCACAATTGGATCCCATATCACGTCAATAACACGAACCACGAGAAACATAATTCCCGCCGCTGTTGCAGATATCCCAAATACATTCGTGTAAAAAATAAGCAGATACATGGATACCGTTTGGTAAATCAGGTTTTGCGCCAGATCACCTGATCCAAATCCTATTCGTTGCAACGACGAAAGTTTATAGAAACCTTTCTGTTCGCCTGTAGTTTGCGTTTCAGTTTTCATTTTTGTCTTGTAAATAATTGGTTTTTATGCATCATGCAGCTGCTGAAGCATACCTGATATTTTTTAGGTCCATCAATAATGTTTAAGATTATCGATGTGTTCAGTATCACAAGTTCATGATGACAATTGTAAAATTACAAGTACGACGATTTAGCACATGATACATATGTGTTATTAATAGATAAAAATGTTTAAATGGTGGCCGAAAATGGCTAAAAAGAAAGTTTTTTGGAAAAACAACCCCCTTTACTAAAAATTTAGATGGTGTAGGTTTCATCCCTACATTTTGAACAGATGTCCACTAAAAAATCAATCCCCTACGTCTTATAACGTAGGGGATTGATGAATCGCTTATTTTATAAAGCAAGGACATACAGCTATAAAATCCGTAAAGTCCTAAGACCGTTAAAAAATTAGGGCCGGATGTGGAAATAGTCAAAATCCACAAATCCACCCACATTTTTAGTCGCATAATTAAATAATCCGAATCGATAGCCCATAAAATGTGGTATGGTATAGGTCATTTTAAATTCCGTTCCTATGGGTTCCCATTTTTCACCATTGAGGCTATAGAAAAAAGTAGCAACATCTCTTTTATTGGTAAAATCACATTTCACCTTTAGGTAAACTTTCTGCTGATCCAACGGGATACGTACCAGCTCTTCTTCGATTCCTTTCTTAGCATTGCTGTTCACTAAAAAATGTTGACCGCCTTCCATGCGTATGCCTAGCAAGCCAAAGTTTTGCTGCAGTAAAGATAAACCTGCAAAATCGCCATCTTTCATAGCAGAAACATCGATTGCAGTCTCACCCTCACAAGTGGGACCAAAGGTGCGCTGTGTCAAGGTGTTTCTTGCCTGCAAAAAATGCGGATCTACACGTCCAGTCTTTAACCTCAGGTTTCCTTTATTTTCACTTACAGACCATAACTGCGCAACAGGATTGTGGTTCCATTGCCATACCAGCGGTAAATCCGGTTCTCCCGCTTTACGGTCAAAATCATCCGAATTAACGAGATGCGGGATCAATCCCCTGCTGGCTGGAAGACCCAGTACTTCGGGTACTTTACCATCCACACCCAGTACCGGCCAGCCCGCTTTCCACGTAACAGGAACAAGATATGGGATCCTTCCAACAGCACCATAATCCTGAAAAAGATAAGCATACCAGGCACCATTTGGCATATCAATCAATCCCCCCTGCGCTACACCTTGATCCTGCAAAACCACCCGCCCCTCATATGGTCCATCTATTTTATCGGCTCGGTGCACAATCACAGACCGCATCCCACCTGGAGGCCAGGAAATGTTAAACAGATAGTATTTGCCATTTACTTTAAAAAATTGAGAGCCTTCGGCCGGAAGGCCACCTTGCGCACCCACAGGTGTAGTCGGTAACGTTGCGTTTTCAATTAATACCCGTTGCGTCTCGGGTTTTATTCCAGATAAATCGGGCAGCAGTTCAACCATATTGATCTTACCGCCACCCCATATCATATAGATTTTATCCCCTTCAAAAAATAGGCTATGGTCATGCAAAGCAGGCTTAAACTCCTTTCGCTCCCAAGGTCCTTTTTCGATATCCTGAGTCGAATAGATATAAGTCTTGCCCGTAGTCTGTGCAAATGTGCTGACATAATAGGTTCCTTGATGAAAGCGTAAACTACTTGCCCATGATCCCCGACCATACGTACTTTGGTTATGATCCAGATTCAGCTCATCAATAGCAGCAAGAGTATGATGTCCATAACCGATCATTTCCCAGTTAACTAAGTCTTTGGATTTCATGAGCGGCAAGCCCGGGTTCATATGCATGGTCGTACTGCTCATATAATAAGTATCACCTACACGGATCATCGACAGATCCGGAACATCGGCAAAGATGATCGGATTTTTTGCTTTCTGATCCTTTTGCTGTCCATAAATTGGATTTATAAATAAAAACAAAAGTAAAACCCAATACGATGATCTGTATATACCTGTTACATGAATTTTCATAATACTTATCTATTTTTTAGGTTTATCTAGAGACTTAATCAGCAGTAAATATAACATTATAAATCTTGGACACACCGTTGTAGTTAAATGTTACCCGACAAGCTCCCGAAGATGATGTTGCTTGATTAATGGTAATTTTAACAGCCGGATTATCCGAAGATGCCGTCACAACCGGTGCAGCTGCTTGTTGCGATGAAATTTTACTTTTAATCTCATACTGACCATAGTCAACAATGCCATTTGCATTGGTAGAGCGGACAGGTACAGCCGGTATTTCCAGCGCTTTGCCGTTGACAGCGATACGCACTTGAGGCACGATTGGACGATCAATTTTATGTTTCTTTGAACTAAATCCCAGACCGATGAAGTCAAACAGGAATTCATGATCTTCCCCTTCCGCAACCAGGTATATCGCATGCTTTTTATCCAGATGATCAACATATTTGGAAACATCAATTTTAAATGCTGCCGTTTCACCCGCAGCATTCTCCGGAACGACAATTTCCCCTATTTTCTGACCCTTCCAAGTGGCATTATCATAAGGACCATCCATCCAAACATTAACTTTAAAGGACTTTTTAGATTTTGGAGTTATAAACAGGTTAAACATGGTATTGTTTCCTTCTTTTGTTCCTTCAAAAGCTTTCAGTCCAAATTGATCCTGCTTCAGACCCCCAAAACCAAAATATTTAAAACCGACAACACTCCCATTTCTGAGATTTGTAACCGGCATATGATTATCCCATATATCCCAAGAATCTTGCATGGTACTGATATCAGAAAGGTGGGCCGTATATCCCGCTGAATAGTATTGATAAGGATCGAGTCCAAAAATATGGAAGCCCTCAGAAGTCACTTCTGCACCCTTATATTCTTTACCCTGACTATCCTTAACCGTCACCATTTTATTTTCGGCATACGGATCATAAGCCCTGATGCGTACCGACCCTCCTTGTGCGACTGGTTTTTCGTCCCAATCGATGATAACAGGAGCGACTACTGCCTGACGTGCAAATCCAAATCCTCTTGGCGGTCTATGGTAAAAAACATACCATTGCCCATTAATTTCCTCGATACTGCCATGCGTATTATGCCCCGCATTACTCGTTTCTATCGCTGTACCATCTTGATTAAGGACCGGTCCACGCGAATCGACCAGCACACCCCCGCTCTTCCAGGGTCCCAAAGGTGAATCACCAATCAGATAGCGCAAGGTAGAGTTCGAACTTCCGACACCGTATTCAGGACCCGAATAACCACTATATACCGACACGTACTTATTGCCCACTTTCCGGATCGAAGAAGCTTCAAAGAAGTTAAAAGATCCCAAATCCTCTCCCGTTACAACATGCGCATATTCCGTACCCTTTGGATCCCTTAACACACCATAGCTTGCACTAGCAGGAATAAAACGGTCGATGATCTTTGTTCCCGGTCTCACCGTATACATGGTATTTTGATCTAATTGAGCCGCCAAAGAGCGTTGAAAACCCCAGTAGGCATAAGCTCTAAATCCGATTTCAAAATCAGGATCATTACGATCTGTTATTTGCTCGACAAATATAGCCGGATCAAATCCAATCACGCTTCCAGGCAACGTACGTGTACCATCTTCCGTTAAATTGATCGGTTTAAAAGGTCCATCAGGACGATCTCCTTTCACCACCATAGCTTCGCGGTGTTCTCCCCGACTGTGCGGATATAGATAATATTCTTTACGGCCATCCTTTCTTTTTACTTCAACTAAGTCCGGTGCATACATGACATCCCATTGCCCACCAGTTTCGTAGGTGAAAATAGGTCCATCATCTCTCCAGCTGGACAGATCATCAACAGGTGCAGACCACATCCGAATATCAGGTCCACAATAACTGTCAAATCGTAGATCATGCGATCCGATGATATAAGCACGGTATTTTCCGGGATGATCGGGATCCTCAAAGACGCGAGGTTCACCATCCGGCAAATGCTCCCAAAGTGGCAAATAGGGATTACCCGCACCTTTGTGAACAAACTTTTGTGTCTGATTACTTTTTATCGCATTAGGCTGTGCCATCACATCGGTTGCCGATAGGGCAAACAGACCTGCACAGAACAGTAAGACTGACTTTTTCTTAAACATAAATTTAGTTTTATTCATAATTTTTCTCTGCTATATTATTGATTACCCCCGCATGCATCGCCCCGCTACCCCACAGCTCACTACCAATTGTCAGTACGAAATGGTGAGGCAAGTAATCCTGCTTTGTTTTGAAGATTTGCTTCTTCCGGATTGTCACTCCAGGCATAACGAACGGCTACAGGGTTTGGAACTTCATTACTGCTCACAATGACCGTATTACCTTGAATAACTGCATCTGCCCACACGTAGACCCTATCTTGGCCAGCTATGGCGAAATGTTTTAAACGATGTTCACGGCTCTTTAAACCGCCTGCACTAGGATGGAAAAACAAAACAATCTTGTTTCCATCGATCTTCATATTTTTATAAAGCGGACCTTCACTAACCACCTGTTCTCCATAGACCAATCGACGCGCTTGCAAAAACAAACGGTAGGCAAGATCTTTTTTATTTAATGGGTGAATATCATTCCATTCGCCCAGATCATAAGTTACTGTCAAGGCCGTTTTAGATACTTCCAATGCGGTTTGCAATTGTGCTTCCCGAACGCGGGCCCAACCACTTTCAACTGGTGGCTTGACAGATTTCGGAGCATAATTAGGGAGCTGCACAAGTAAAAAAGGAAGTTCAACTTTTTGAAATGTTGTCCGCCAATTTGCGATCAGTGCTTTTAAATACTTCCCATAATTAGGATCTCCTGCATTACTTTCCCCTTGATACCAGATCACCCCCTTCACCTGATAGTCTCGCAATGGATAGAGCATACCATTGTAAAGCATCGACCCCATGGTTTGCAGATTTGGAAGCTGTTTTTTTGCCTGCTCCAATACATTTAAATCTTGGCCAACTTTATATTTCCATTCTCCCCTAAGGTCCACTTCTATTTCATCACTGCTCATTCGGTATGGTTTATCTGGGATAAAGCCACCATCATTGGCATGAGCTGTTAAACGGATGGTGATATTATTTTTTCCCGATTTCAAAATTCCTGCAGGAATATCATATTTGCGGGGAGGATAGAAATAAGAAGTAGTGCCCACAAATATGCCGTTCACAAAGACAGAATCACGATCGACCATTGTTCCTAAGTAAAGTTTAGCATGCTTGCCCTCCATATCAGGAGGTAAATTAAAATCTTTACGGTACCAGACCGTACCTTTAACATCCAGACCTGTTTCATTCCAGCGGCTTGGCACCGTTGCTATTTTCCAGTCACGATCGTCCCAATCTGCATGGTACCATTTATTGGCCCCCTGATCTACCGCCGCATTTTCTAGAACAGCTAATGCATCTTTATTGACGGTCAAAGCTGGAAATTCTTTTAAATGCGCTTGATTAATCCAACTTTGAATGGTACTGCCACCTTTACTGACCACCAACATACCTACAGGAACACCAGTATGGCGATATGCTTCCTGCGCATAAAAATAGGCTAAAGCGGTCCAATTGATCACATCAGTAGCTGTCGCTGAGTACCATTTTGCGTCCGAAGCAATCTCCTCTTTTTCCTGTATCACTTCCTGTGTCGGTACTTTATAATAGCGTATCATGTGATTATTGGACACATTGATCTCGGAATACCGATCCACTAAACGCATTATAGGGGTTTCCATATTAGACTGTCCTGAGGCCAGCCAGACATCGCCAATAAGAATATCCCGAATCACAAATTCATTAATTTCCATGAGAAACGGTCCCCCGGCTTGCTGCGGAGGCAGGCTCACAGACCATTTGCCAGCAGCATCAGGTTGTGTATGGTAAATTTTTCCATGAAAACGGATGGTCACTTTCTCGCCACTGTCTGCCCAGCCCCACAATTTCAGATCCACATCGCGTTGCAGTACCATACGATCGCTGATTAAAGCCGGAAGCCTGATCTTGGCAACGACATGCTGGTAAATAAAAAAGCTGAACAGAATGGCAATAATTCTCATAGAACAATTATATATTTTCCTTGTATAAAAAAATCGCGGTTTTAAGTTTCTTCCCCTCCATATGCTTATTATCTCATCGGATGTGTTAAGATTGCGATGATTGCGCATCGCTCTGCATCTTATGACAGGAATAACAGGTCAATTGGTTATGGACTTGATAAAATTAAAATAAGTTATGAAAAGAGCAGAAGCCCTTCCCATAACTAAAACGAAAAAAAAACAATTACTAAAACGGGTTAAATAAAACGGTTAATTAAATTCTCTAAATATTCCTGCTTACCGCTAATAAGTTTAGGTTCACCATTTTCAGCAGCAAAGTTCCGGAGATCTTCTAAGGTCAATTTTCCTTGCTCAAAATCAGCACCGGCACCAGTATCAAAGCTCGCATAGCGCTCTGAACGTATTTTTTTATAATCAGATTTCTGAAGAATATTGTCAGCAATGACCAAAGCGCGAGCAAAATTGTCCATTCCACCGACATGGGCATAAAACAGGTCGGCAGGATCGGTTGAATTTCTGCGGATCTTAGCATCAAAATTAACACCGCCACCTTTTAAACCACCAGCCTCTAAAATAATTAACAAAGACTCGGTCAGTTCATTCAGATCGTTTGGAAATTGGTCGGTATCCCAGCCATTTTGATAATCACCACGGTTAGCATCGATAGACCCTAAAAGCCCCGCATCTGCAGCAACTTGCAATTCATGCTGAAAAGTATGCCCAGCCAGAGTAGCATGGTTCACTTCTAGGTTTAACTGAAAATCATCCAGTAGATCGTACTTTCTCAAAAATCCGATCACCGTTGCCGCATCAAAGTCATACTGATGTTTAGATGGCTCGCAGGGTTTAGGTTCAATAAAGAACGAACCCTTGAAACCATTTTTACGGGCATAATCTTTAGCCAGATGTAAAAAACGGGCCAGATGGTCCTGCTCTCTTTTCATATCTGTATTTAAGAGCGACATATATCCTTCACGTCCCCCCCAGAACACGTAGTTTTCACCCCCAAGGGCAATCGTAGCATCAATAGCGGCTTTTACCTGTGCACCACCATGCGCCAGTACATGAAAATCAGGATTGGTTGAAGCACCGTTCATATAACGGTGATGGCTAAACAGGTTAGCAGTTCCCCAGAGCAATTTGATACCGCTCTGTGTTTGTTTTTCCTTGGCATAGTGGACGATATGCTCCAAATTTTGTTCATTTTCAACCACATTATCGGTGTAATCAACCAGATCGACATCATGAAAACAATAATAAGGCAATTGCATTTTCGTCATAAATTCAAATGCGGCATCCATTTTATCTTTTGCCCGGTCTATGATCGTAGGTTTGGCATCCCATGGAAAAAACTGTGTCGGTCCTCCAAACGGATCCGATCCATTCCCATTAAACGAATGCCAGTAAGCACATGCAAATCTTAGATGCTCGGCCATCGTTTTTCCTGCTACCACACGATTTGCATCATACCATCTAAATGCGAGTGGATTATCCGAATCTACCCCTTCATATTTTATCTGTCCAATGTTTTTGAAATACTCCTGATTTCCTAATAATACTTCCATTTTTTATTAATTTAACAATTTCCTATTTAAACTATCTTTCCATTTCTCATACAGCTCATCATATAAAGTGATATGTGAAGGTTCAATGATCGCATGTTTCTCCAATCCGGCAAATGCTTCTTTCCGAGAAGCAAATATCTCTGCTCCGATTCCAGCTCCCAGCGCTGCCCCCTCACTTCCATCATTATCATAAAGCTCGACTTCTACCTGTGTCACCCCAGCAAAAGACTGCTGAAATACGGGGCTTAAAAATAAATTGGCATGTCCGGCACGGATTACTTTTGGTTCTATTCCATTCTGCCTCAAAATATCCAGACCGTAGCGAAAAGAGAAAGCTATTCCTTCTTGAGCGGCACGCCACAGGTGCGCTTCGTCGTGACGTACAAAATCAATATTTTCGATATGGGCATGCACCATCCTATTTTTTAACATTCTTTCGGCACCATTGCCAAAAGGCAAAACCGTGATACCATCAGAACCTATGGCGATATTAGACGCCAATTGATTGATCTGTACATAGTCATTGCCCAGTGCCGTTATTTTTTTCATCCAGCTATTTTGGATACCGGTACCATTTATACAGAGCAGCACTCCTAAGCTTGTCTGCGAAGAATTATGGTTGACATGCGCAAATGTATTGACACGAGACTCCTGATCATACACCAGTTGATCCGTAACCGCATATATAACACCCGATGTACCAGCAGTCGCAGCCACTTCTCCGGGTTCAAATACATTCAAAGAAAGTGCATTATTAGGCTGATCACCGGCTTTATAACTCACGAAAGCATCTCTGGAAAGGTTCAGTTCATCCGCTACTTCGGGTTTGATCAGTCCATAGTTTGAGAAAACAGGTAAAATATCCGGAACTAAATCCTGATCAATACCGTAATAATCAAGTAAGGTCTCCGAGATCCTATTGTTCTTAAAATCCCATAAGATTCCTTCCGATATAGAACTGATATTAGAATTAATTTCACCTGTTAAACACATGCTCAAATAATCACCCGGTAGCATGAATTTATGTATCCTCGCATACAGTTCGGGTTCATTGTGTTTCACCCAGGCTAACTTTGAAGCAGTGAAATTTCCTGGAGAATTGAGATGTGAGGCCAAAAAACCAGTCGAAGACAGATCTGAGATTGCCTGATCGCCTATTGCAACAGCTCGACTATCGCACCAGATAATGGCATTACGCAGTGGTCGTTGATCCTTGTCTACGATCACGAGGCCATGCATTTGATAAGCAATTCCAATGGCACCGATATACTTCGGATTATAAAGTCCTGTACTGTTCAGCTTTTTTATCGCCAATTTTGTATGCTCCCACCACAGATTGGGATCTTGCTCCGCCCAGCCCTGCTGTTCCGAAATAATTGCAGCTTCGCTATCGGGGTACTGTGTAGACACAATTCTCCTATTGGTCTGTGCATCAATAACCGAAACTTTAATAGAGGAAGTCCCTAAATCTATTCCTAATAATAACATATCCTATTTTTCTAATATTTTTTTTGGTCTCTTTATTCCCTATTGTTCGTCAACATTATCTTCTCACATGCTTTTAAAGCAATTACTGTGCGTTAAAAACATACTTTTCTCCTCTTTGAGTAGCCATATCGTACTCAAAGATTGGTTTCAAATGCGGCCCTTTCAAAGTCGCTTGTGATGACACAAGGGCTTCTTTTCCAGCTATAGGGTTTAATAGGTTATTTGAGTTTTCACCAGCTGCTCTCTTCAACCCCTTACCTTTAAGTGGCCAGTAGGATCGTAAACGTAGGTTTCCGCCAATTTTTGAGGTAACAGCAATGTTCCGAATCTGACCATCTTTCCAGTTCATATCAACAGTAAATCCACCTCTAGCTACAATACCCGAGACAGCGCCATCGCTCCATAACTCGGACAACGCGGGTAGCACATGCACCGCTCCATCATGGCTCTGTAGCAGCATTTCAGCAACTCCTGCACTCAAACCAAAATTTCCATCAATCTGAAAAGGTGGATGGGCTGTAAACATATTGGGATAAGTCCGTCCATCCGGATTTTTATGATTCGCTAAAGTCAACATATTGTCTATGATCTGATACGCTTTATTCCCATTGAGCAAACGTGCCCATAGATTGATCTTCCAGCCGATAGACCAACCTGTCGCAAAATCACCTCGATACTGCAATGAATTAGCAGCAGCCTCAAATAATTGGGGCGTCCGATACGCCGATATTTGGTTTCCCGGATACAGGCCATACAAGTGCGATACATGCCGATGGTCACTTTTAGGATCATCAAGATCTTCCAGCCACTCTTGCAATTGCGCATATCGGCCTACTTGCATAGGCGGAAGCTTTCGAGCGGCTTTTATTAATTTCGCTTGATAAGCGGCATCTTGATCGACAATCTCGCTCGCTAATGCCGTACGTGTAAGGATATCGAAAGCCAGTTGATTGTCCATGGTAACCCCCGCAGAGATCGGCCCGTGCTCGGGAGATATGGAGGGTGCAATGACCAGCCAGTCTTTATGCTTAGGATGTGCAATAAATATAGAAAGAATAAAATCGGCCGCTCCTTTCATGACAGGATACACTTCAGTAAGAAACTTCTGATCACCGGTGTATAAATAGTGCTCCCATAAATGCTGCGTTAGCCATGTTCCGCCTGTCGGCCACATACCTGCTGCCGCAAAATCAATTGGACTGGTCACCCGCCAGAGATCTGTGTTATGGTGCGTAACCCATCCATCAGCACCATAGAGTACCCGTGCAGTTTCTCGACCACTCTCGCTCAACTCTTTAATAAGCTGAAAAAGGGGCTCATGCGTTTCTGAAAGATTAGTAACCTCCGCTGGCCAGTAGTTCATTTCGGTATTAATATTGACCGTATATTTGCTATCCCATGGCGGATTCATCGATCTATTCCAGATCCCCTGCAAATTGGCAGGCTGCCCACCAGGCTGAGAAGAGCAGATCAATAAATACCGTCCAAACTGCACCAATAACGCCACCAAAGCTGGATCTTGCGTCGTTTTGAAACTTTCAATCCGTTTAGTCGTCGTCAGATTTTCTTGTCCTGCTGTTTGACCCAGATCTAAATTGAATAGTGCGAATTGCTTGCTGTACATTGCGATATGCTGCTTCAATGCCGTTTTAAAAGCTTTCTTTTGAGCCAGTGCTAATGTACTCGCCGCCCGGACTGCTTCCTGATCATCAAGGGTTTTGTAATTCACAAAATTTGTGGCAACAGCCATATAGATCACGACCGATGTCGCACCCGATACGGTCAGTTTGTTATCCGTGAGCGTGACACGGCCGTCCTTATTTTTAACAGCAGTATGCTTTTGATACCTGATTTTTCCGTCAATACCTTCATGCGATGTCCCGCTACCTTCCAAAATTAGGCTTTGACCGGATTTATAAATGTTGTACCTGGAAGGATTTGCATATTCGAGATCAAAATTTAAAGCTCCCCTTTTACTAGCGGTTATTTCCATTAGAATCACATCATCAGCAAAAGAAGAAAACACTTCACGCGTATAGGTGACACCGTCTACCGTATAGCGCGACCGCACGACAGCTTTTTCGAGATCCAGTTCGCGGTAATAATTCTGATAATTTTTATGGTTAGGAAAATTCAAAATGACGCTGCCTGCCGTCTGATAGGGCATGCCATGGGTTTTGGTAAAAAATGATTGATTTGTTAAGCGATCGGCCGCCTCTGTTTTACCAGCAAAGATCAATTGCTGAATTTGAGGAAGTGCGTTTAACGCATTCGGATTATCATTGCGGTATGGTCCCCCGGCATAAATCGTTTCTTCGTTAAGCTGTAATTCTTCACGCTCCGGAATACCATACACCATCGCTCCCAGACGCCCATTCCCGATCGGTAATGCCTGTTCCCAGATCTGATCAACGACAGGTTGATCATACCACAATTTTAGTGAGCTTTTATGCTGCGCATATGCAACACAGCCGAATATGGACAGCATTACTATCCCTATGATCGTAAATAATTTAGCAACCATCAATCTCATCATGCTATTTTGTTTCCTCTACTTATTATTTTATACATTGATTAGGCTGTATTGGTCAACTTATAACCCTGTTTCAGGAACCAAATAGCCTACATACATATTCAAAATGTGATCATTTACCCTGACTACGCTCCTTAAACAACAATTGCGAAATCTGATACAGATCATTCTTCCAAACCTTAAAATCATGTCCACCCGGCTCGATATAGAAGACATGCTGTACCTCATGCTTTTTCAAATAATCATGTGTTCTGTTCGTAATAGTGATTAAACCATCTTGATCGCCACAAGAAAGCCAAAGTAACTTGAGTTTGTCTTTTACTTCTTGCGGATGTGGGATCAGTTGCTCAGGCATTAGGGTATTGGGTGCGGAAGAAAACCCACCGACCCAGGCAAATGTATCCAAGTTGCCAAGACCAAAATTTAGAGCTTGACCTCCCCCCATGGATAATCCAAATAAGGCACGGTTCAAAGGGTTAGCAATCACAGGATAAGTTTTTTCGATATATGGAATAAGATCATCAATAAGATCTCTTTGAAACGTCGCAAAAGCCTCAACTTTAACCGCATCCATGATATTACCTATAGCGCGGTCATCTTTCATCGCACGGCCATTGGGCAATACCACAATCATCGGTTCCACCTTACCTTGTGCATACAGATTATCCAGAATAACATGAGGAGTACCATTGTTTAACCACTCAAACTGATCGCCACCGATCCCATGTAAAAGATAAAGTACGGGGTACGATTTCTTTGCTGAGAACCCAGGAGGTAAATACACTAAAGCCGTCCGTTCTATACCAACAGTTGATGAAGGATAAGTAATCGTATCTATTTTACCATGTACAATATCCGGTTGATATAAAGCAAACCCCTCAGGAGCTGTAACGGTTTGAGCTTTTAATACCGTAATGGATAGGACTACACATAACACCGTCCAGATATTTTTCATAATCATTTGGTTTATAATTGAATATTAACACTTAGGTAAATTGATAATTTATCAATTTAGGTTTCAATAAGCATGAGTGAGCCGACCTTTTCCTTACCTATTTTTTTGAATTCATGGAATTCAGAAGATTAAAGGGTTTATAACACTTGTGCAGATTGGTCTACTTTTCTGGAAATCACTTTCTCTACTGCAGATACGATGTTCGCCGCATTTAAACCATATTTTTCCATAAGTTGTGCAGGTGTCCCCGATTGACCGAAACAATCATCAACAGCAATATATTCTTGTGGGATCGGCATATTCTTGACAAGCAACTGTGCAACACTGTCTCCTAAACCACCTAAGCGATTATGCTCTTCCGCCGTCACCACGCAGCCTGTTTTTCGAACTGAATTCAATATCGCATTATCATCCAATGGCTTAATGGTGTGTATATTAATAATCTCTGCATCTATACCCAATTGCTCTAAAAGCTCACCTGCTTGAATGGCTTCCCAGACCAAGTGTCCTGTGGCAATAATAGTCACATCATTCCCTTCGTTCAGCATAACCGCTTTTCCGATTTCAAATTCCTGGTCTTCTGGTGTAAAGACAGGTACTACAGGTCTTCCAAAACGGAGATACACAGGACCGAAATACTTTGCGGCAGCAATCGTCGCAGCTTTGGTCTGGTTATAATCGCAAGGATTGATCACTGTCATCCCTGGTAGCATCTTCATCAAACCGATATCCTCCAAAATCTGATGCGTCGCACCATCTTCTCCCAGTGTCAATCCTGCATGCGATGCTGCGATCTTTACATTTTTATCAGAATAAGCGATCGATTGGCGTATCTGATCATACACCCTCCCGGTTGCGAAGTTGGCAAAAGTACCCGTAAACGGAATCTTATTCCCGATGGTCAGACCGGCCGCTATTCCCATCATATTGGCTTCCGCAATACCGATCTGGAAGAATCTTTCCGGAAATTCTTTTATGAAATCGTTCATCTTTAGTGACCCGATCAAATCAGCACAAAGTGCCACTACATGTTCATCTTGACGACCTGCTTCCAGTAGCCCCGCTCCAAAACCTGAGCGGGTATCCCTAGATTCGCTATATGTATATTTTTTCATTTTTTTGCTTAATAATCTCCTAATGTTTGTGGGTTCTGTGCCAAAGCATCTGCCAGTTGATCGTTATTAGGAGCAACTCCATGCCATTTATGTGATCCCATCATAAAGTCAACGCCATTTCCCATTTCAGAATGCAGTAAAATAACAGTTGGAAGACCTTGACGAGCCTGCTGTTGCGCTTGGCTAAGACCTTCCAGTATAGCTGCGATATCATTTCCCTGATGTATTTCCAATACCTGCCAACCAAAAGCTAACCACTTGGCACGCAGATCACCCAAAGACAAAACATCATTCGTCGCACCATCGATTTGTGCACCATTATAATCAATTATGGCAATCAGGTTATCCACTTTATTATGTGGCGCATACATCGCAGCTTCCCACACTTGACCTTCCTGCAGTTCGCCATCACCCATCAGAACATAAACCAGTCCTGCATCCTGATTTAGTTTTTTAGCCTGTGCCGCACCGATTGCCACAGATAAACCCTGACCGAGTGAACCTGATGCGATACGCACACCTGGTAACCCCTCATGCGTGGTAGGATGCCCCTGCAACCGGGATCCAAGCTTGCGAAACGTAGCCAGTTCGGCTACATCAAAATAATCTGCTCTCGCCAGTACACTATAAAAGACAGGAGAAATATGGCCATTAGAAAGAAAAAACAGATCTTCTCCGCTTCCATCCATATCAAATCCCTCTTTCCGGGTCATGACTTCAAAATATAAAGCAACCAACAGTTCTGTAGCCCCTAAAGATCCTCCGGGATGACCCGATTGGCAGGCATGGACCATGCGAACGATATCTCTTCGCACTTGCGAAACAACAGCCTGTAGCTCAGAAATACTTTTTTTACTGATTTCCATCGCGATTAATTGTTTTGAGCAGCTACCCGTTTATGATCCGCTAAAAATTGCGCTAGACCACTGTCTGTTAAGGGATGTTTTAAAAGAGAAAGAATGGCAGACAAGGGCGATGTAATAACATCGGCACCTATTTTGGCGCAACCCAATATATGCGTACTGTTACGTACAGATGCCGCTAATATTTGGGTAGGAAAGATATAATGATCATATATTTCCCGTATTTCTTTGATAAGCCCCAGTCCATCGACAGAAATATCATCCAGACGGCCTATAAATGGAGAAACATATGTCGCACCTGCTTTTGCAGCCAATAATGCCTGTCCAGCAGAAAAAACTAATGTACAGTTGGTTTTTATGCCTTTGTTACTAAAATATTTGATGGCTCTGATACCCGCTTGAGTCATGGGTACTTTGACCACGATTTTGCTATCCAAATTTGCCAGTTGCTCTCCTTCCAGGATCATTCCTTCATAATCGGTTGCAATAACCTCAGCGCTCACATCGCCCTCGACAATAGCACAGATCGCTAAGTAATGTTTCTGAACAAGATCATCACCGCTTATCCCTTCTTTTGCCATTAATGTAGGATTGGTCGTTACACCGTCGAGAACCCCGAAGTCTTGGGCTTCCTGAATATCATTCAAATTGGCTGTGTCAATAAAAAATTTCATTTATTAAATTTAAGTTTAGTAGTTTATGGTTTGGTCTGCAAATGAGCCTTTCAGAATCTCCAATTGCAAAACAAAACTATACTTTTAGGCTTTCAAAAAATGAAACAGATCTTAAAAAGAAGGGTAAAAATGTTCAAAACGCAACCCTGAAATACAGCTATGGGCTGTTTAATCGTCTTCCTTGCAGAAAACAGTTGAATAGAAGAAGTAGATATCAAAAGCCATAAACAAAAAAGGAGACGCTACAAAGAATCTCCTTTTTAATCACTTTTTCCTCAGTCTTACAAGCAACCGGCTGGTCACTCCCTTGTCCCGTTACTCCGTCAATATGTTACGTCTTAACGATGTCACTTTTTCAATATGTCACTACATTACAGCCGAAAACATATTACTATGGTACACTGCCACCCCTGCGCAAATACTTATTCTAAAAGAGAATTGATATCAACAAAAAAAGGTGTCCAAAGGCACCTTTTTTAATATTAGCTCAGTAAAACTTTATTTCAATTTTTCGACTTGCTCCGGAGTCAGAGATAAAATATCACAAATCATCGCTATATCAAAACCACTATTCAACATTTTAGTAGCTGATTCGAACTTTTCTACTTCAGCTTTCTCCCTTTCAGCCTCAGCAAGAGCTTCCAATTTCTTGATGCGTACCGCCGCTAATCCACGTTCTTGCTCCTGTCCTTCTCGCTTAGCCTTTTCCAATAAATATTCACGTGTACCCATTGTTGTGCTCCTTCCTAATTTTGTATCGATTTCTTGTTCAAATTTAATAAAAATTTCTTTATCTTCAAAACTAACATAATAAGCCAGGAAATCATAAATACCCTGACGTGTAGTCTTTTCCATATCCCTTTTCATCATTTGATCGTAAAGATCATGTTTAATATCTTTAAGTTCTTCGTCGGTCACATTATTATTAATTATAGCCAAAAATGCCGTTAATACCACAACAGCAAATGGATTCGGATTAGACCGTAAATCTTCCTCATTTTGACTTAGAATCTTATAGTAATTGAATTCATACCGTAAAGTCGTTCCTAAAAAACTTTGTTCATACAACTTTGGCTTATAATGTTTATTCTCATCAGTCAATATCGCTATGGCACAAACTGGCACCTGATATCGATCAGTGATTTTATAATAATATTCAAACATCCGTTTTTCCAAATCATTATTACCCTTGTTGGACTGCACTTCAATATGACAAAAGATAAATTGCTCACCTCCACCTTTCATATAGACTTTTACTAACTTATCGACAAATCTTTTACCTTTATTACTCTTTTCTGGCGGAAATAAGGTCTCAAACTCTTTGTCGAGATATTCAAAAGGTTTATTCAAGTCAAATAACAATTCAGCTTCGGGAAACATAAATCGGAGGAAATCTGCAAAAGTCTGCTCCAGTATCGATTTCCACAAGGGATCATCAACACGTCTTAATTTTTGCCTCATCATAATTCATGGTTAATTGATTATCAAACACTAATATAAACATAAATAACTAAAATAAGTAGTAATAAATCTATTTATTTTAGCAAACAGTAATTAAAAACAATTCCATTTTCGCGAGAACTACACTTACGACAATACTTGAGTTAATGAGATTTTTTTAAATTAGTGCTATGATTTTTAGTGTGATCATACTACCAATTAAAATAGCACGAACGAAACAGATACAAAGATGTTTTAGATGACCTTGTTATACCCTACTAAGAAATTAAAAAAGATAACATTTTGAAATTTACCTTATAAAATACATCATACCCCTTATTAAAATTCCTTCAATCTCGAATAAAATGTAGCCTTATAGCTTTCACTGATGGGAATTTTCTCTTCATCAATTAGCAGAGAATTTCCGTCTATAAATTTGATATAGTTAAAAGATACAATATAGGAACGATGCACCCTACAGAAAAGTCGGGTAGGAATCAGATTAATTATTTCTTTCAGATTCATATAAGTAATGATATGTTGATCCTTCGTGTAGACGGATATATAGTTATTCAAACCCTTAATAAACATGATATCTGAAAATTTAACCTGATAATATTTATTTTTAGCATCACCTTTTAATAACAGATAGTCATTTTCAACCTGCGGCGTCATGGACGCCAATTGTAATAACCGAAACTTATCTACAGCCTTTTGAAAACGCTCATAGGAAAATGGCTTCAGCAGGTAGTCTACCACATCCAGATCAAAACCTTGCAGTGCATAGTCCGGATAAGCTGTAGTTAAAATAACCCGGCATTTATTTCCGCAACGTTTGAGAAATTGAATACCGTTTATCGTCGGCATCTGAATATCTAAAAATACCAGATCAACATGTCCGCTCATAATCATATTTAAAGCATCAAATGCATCATCGGTCGCTTTGATTAAAGTCAGATCTGGGGTCTTGTCAACATATGCAGCAATAATTCCTGTCGCGTACAATTGATCATCCAGTGCTATGCACCGATATCTTTTACGATCTATCTCACCCTTTACCACAATTTTACAATTAAAGATATACGATAAACCAGATCATTCTTTTCCATATGTAAAGTATGTTTCCCTGGATATAAAATTTCGAGCCGACGTTTAACATTAGCGATTCCAATACCACTGCCCTTTTCCTGAAATTGTGTATTGATATAATTAGACACTTCAAATTCCAATATTGCTGGCGTGACATTTAAACGGATATTGACCGGTTGCTTTTCAACATGTGTTATGCCATGTTTAATGGCATTCTCCACAAATGGAGCAAGCAATAAAGGTGGGAATAAGAGCCTGTCTATTGCTCCCGTTATTAAAAATGTATGGTAAAAATTAGGATGAAACTGCATGCTATGGAGGGCAATATAATCTTCAATAAACACGACTTCTTCACCAAGCGTCAGCATATCCCGCTTATTCTGCGCCAGCGTGTACCGCATGGTATCCGACAGCTTTAGGATCGCAGTTGATAAATTTTCGGACAAAGGCAACGCTATGGAATACATATAATTTAAGGTATTATATAGAAAATGAGGATTGAGCTGCGATTTTAAGAAATTCAATTCCGCCTGTTCCATCCCCGCCTGAAGCACTTTGTTCTTTTTTTCAACCTCAAAAGATTTCGCGACCAGATACACAATCAGGGCGATAAAGACTCCAGGTAATGAAAAATAAAAGTTATCGTAGATGAAATAATAAGGATCAAGATGAGGGTTCGGCTTGAATCCAAGATACTTCACAAAGAGCACTTCTTCAAAAGAATACCTCAAAAATACAATGGTTAAAAGCAATGATATAACGCTAACCGTTAAAGAAATCGCTTTATTCGCACGCCAAAATTTTGGGAAGATATAGAACAGACAGACAATGATCTCTCCCAATAAAAGTAATTGCGAAAACACAATCAAGATCACCCCTTCAAAGGATGATCTTGAAAATAAAATTGCTCCGATTATAAGGTATAAAAATGAAATCAGCCAAAAAAATAAAACGATGCTCAAAAGCCTTCTATTCGTCATACCCAAATTTAAAAATTTAATAACCATTTTATAATTTTTTACACCAATGGCACCTAATATTACGTGAATCTATAAATCTTAGTTTAACATCATTTCCCGCCCCGTTGGCGTAATAAAATTTACGGTGTCCAACAAAGTTTGAACATTTGGGAAAACATTGATTATGAAACAAAATAAGGTACTTTATATAATGCAACCAGTAGTACTGCTCCTACTTTTAAACCTGCCACATTGCTCATTTGGACAAATAAAACGACAGTTTAAAGCGCACACCATTACAGGAAAAGTAGTTGATTCTTTAACAAAAAGAATGATTCCAGCATCAAGTATCTATTTGTATAGGAAAGATACTGCTGATGGCAGACCGATGAAAACAGTCATTGGTGATGCAGCAGGAAATTTTAAAATCACAGCGGTTCAGCCCGGCAATTATCTTCTAAAAGTGAGCGCATTGGGTTACGCGACCAGTACAGAACACTCCATTAACATCAATAACGGTAATGTTGATTTAGGTATGATCGGTATGTCTGCCGCTAATCATCAGTTGCAACAGGTGGCTGTATACCATAAAACACCGCTTGTACAAATCAAAACAGACCGGCTTATTTATAATACGGCACTTGACCCCACCCTGTCTGGAGGAAATGCGGCTGATGCATTGCGAAAAGTACCGCTACTATCTGTGGATGCAATGGGTAATGTATCGCTGAAAGGAGATCGAAATGTCCGCATATTACTTGACGGAAAGCCTTCAGGGGCTATGAATAATAATATGGCAGACGCCCTAAAAATGATTCCTGCAGACCAGATAAAAAATATAGAAGTGATCACCAGTCCATCATCAAAATATGACGCAGAAGGTGGTTCCGGAATAATTATTATCAATACCAAACGAAACAGTACCGATGGAGTACATGGATCATATTCCGGAGGATTAGGAACGCGACAGAATAATTTCAATGGAAATATCAGCATCAGAAAGAGCAAATTAGGCATGAATGCAAATTTGGGAAATTCCTGGAGCTGGCCTGTTGATACACGCATCACATTTGATCAGGAACTTTTGAATAAGGAACAGTATATCGAACAAGAAACCGAAAGCCGGAACAAAAGGAATGGTTTAAGAGGGAGCCTATCATTAGATTATGAACTTGATTCCAATAATCTCCTCATTTCCAATTTCAACATACATCAGCTCACTATCCAAACAGACAATCTCCTCAAGACAAGCTATGCAATAAGTGCCCCTATCAGCAGTATCAATAACAACCAAGTTCGCTTCGGAGGATTTGACTGGAGTACCGATTACATCCGAAAATTTCAGAAGAAAAATCAAGAATTAAACTTTTCAGTTCAATTATCTAAAAATAACACCAATACAAATTATCAATCTTTCTTTCTGCAGAACAATTTTCGTCCTGATGAAAAAGGACTGAACGCAGGCGCGAATAAAGAAGTAACGATACAATTGGATTATACCCATCCCATCAAAAAGGCCACTTTAGAATTGGGCGCAAAAGCCATCTTCAGGGACATCCAATCTACTATTCAAGTCGATACAATCGGACAGGAAAATGTCTATTTAAATGTCAGTCAAAGAACTTACAATTTCAGTTATAGGCAAGATGTAGGGGCCATCTATTCGACGCTACAGATCCCTTTAAACACAAGAACCGATATTAAAGCCGGAGTTCGATATGAGTATACAAGAGCAGAAATTAAAGCCATCGATCAGCAAGCTAGTTTTCGTGATCAGCAGCACAATATTCTCCCTAGCGCAGTGATCTCCTATAAAGTCTCAGAACAGTTAAATTTGAAGATCAGTTATAACCAGCGCATGCAACGGCCAAGTCTATATTTTCTAAACCCCTTCCGAAACGAATCAGACCCTGTCAATCAATTACAGGGAAACCCACAATTAGCCCCTGAACTGTCGCATAACATGGAATTGAGCACGCATCTCACTATGAAAAAATACATGCTTAATCTTTCGCTATACCGACGAAGAAACAGCAATGTCATTGAATCCATTTACAGGAGTACGAACAACAACGGCAAGCCAATCGTATTGCAGACTTTCGCCAATATCGGCGAAACACAATCATTTGGAACTAATATCTTTGCATCTGTCGATTTATTTAAAATATTGACGTTGAGAGGAAATATCGACCTATACACCTTCCATATACAGCCCAAAGATCTCTACGGTAATTTGACACATCAGGCCAATAAGACTTTCATCAATTACAAGACCTTTATCAGCGGTACTGTAGATCTGAAAAAAGGATGGATAGCCGAGTCTTTTATATTTTTTGATGCTCCAGAGCGAACATTCCAAGGGCATTATGCCTCCTTTAACATGTGGAATTTAAGTGTAAAAAAAGAAATACTGAAGAAGAAAGGTACTTTAGGGCTTACTATGGTCGATCCATTTCAAAAAGTAAAGAATCTGGGTTCATATGCAAAAACCGATCAATACGAACAGTATGGAAATTTTGCCATTCCATTTCGATCCTTTGGCATTAACTTTTCGTGGAAGTTCGGCAAGAGCAATTCGCAAAGGGAGAAGTACGATTCCAATATCAAAAATGATGATCAGAAATCTGGAGGAGAGTCTAACATGTAAGTTAGCTCCCCTATCATTCCGGACTAGATCATTTTGAAATAAAAAATTAGGGAATGTTGAAGTAAAAGTTCGAAATCTCCAGGTACCCATATCTTATCAGGTTTTACTATTTAAAAGCGACAGGCATGTGTATTCTTAAACCATCTATTATTCATTCCTTCAGTTTCATTCTGATAGAAATATCTGCAAACAAATATCTTTTAAAAAAGCAAATAAACACTCATTTCACTAATAAAAAGAGACAGAACTACTCCCGTCTCTTTTTTTGATCATTAATTCGTTAATGCTACATAATGGTGAAGCATCTTAGGGTTTTCGGCTTCGGTAATTAAAAATTGTGCGACATCAGCTCGCGATATTTTCCGAACTTTCATTCCTTTCTTAAGGTTGGGTAATACACGATAAGATGAAGTCAACTCTCCATCCGTCAGCATTCCTGGTCGTACGATTTCCCATTTTATAGCACTCGCTGTGATCAAATCTTCCATGATGGTTTTATTGTTATACTGATCTTTAAGAAACAATGAAATGACTGTGCGCATAAAGAAACTTAAATAACCTTTACTCTCTCCGGCCCCAAAGCCCGTGATGACCAAAACAGGCGAAGAAAAGTTCAGATCAGCTGTAACGCTTATAAGTGCTTTGGCTATATCAGAAAAAAGAGTCGTTGCCTTTTTATTCTTTGTTCCAACAGTTATAAGGACTGCATCAGTATTTTTGATTGCATTTTTCAAATCATCAGACACTGTTGCACTTCCTTTTATCTTAATGAGATTGGGATGCGTAGGGAGCTGATCCGTATTTGTCGATAATGCCGTTACCATATGTCCTTTTTCAACAGCCTGTTTAACCGCATGTAAGCCAATTCCCGCCCCTGCCCCTATTATTGCTATATTCATTTTATTTTAATGATTTTATTTCAAGATATTTTTCGGTGATACTTTTCCTTGCTACCAATAGGCTTTCGCTCCCCCATTGCCAGGGAATTCCGTCTGCGTTCAATATCTCGGCACCTGATTCCTTAGCGATTAACATACCTGCTATCCAGTTATAGGTATCGATATCTTCCTGAATAAACAGGTCGATTCTTCCAGCGCCCACATAGGCCAATTGCAATCCGTGAGGTCCATAATTTCTTACAATTCCAAAATTATCAAGCAGTCTTGTAACTGTCATTCCAATTTCTTTATTAAGTTGGTTTGTCGATTTATCTTGATGACCGTATTCAAAGACTGACAACATCACCCCCAAATCAGTTTTCTTACTAACCATAAGAGGTTTGCCATTCATATAAGCTCCCTCACCTTCTTTTGCCCAAAACATTTCAGTGGCCAAGGGATCATAGATAACGGAGAATAATGGTTTTCCATCACGAATAAATGCCAAATTGATTGTCCATCCCGGAATATGCTGAAGATATTGTATGGCACCATCCATTGCATCACAGAGCCAGTAATCCCCTTTTATGGTTGACTCCTTTTGCGATTCGGTATCAAATTCATCCCCGATATGCCAAGGCATATGGGGAAAAGTAGCAGTGAGATCTTTTTTCAAAGATGTAAGACACAATACATCAATATCTTCTAATTGTTTCAAAAGTTCATCCATACTTTGAGGTATGGTATTTTGTTTATACTGTTTTAAAAATGCATCCCCAATCTTTCTTACAGAAGCTAAGATGATTGGGATATTGATTTCATTTTGCATATCAATTTTCTGTGTTAAATTATTAATGCAAAACTACTTACAGAATTATACTTTATAATAGTTTCAAAGCAGGGAAAGATAGTTCTAATCACGGAATTTATTCCGAAACTCAAGAGGTGTAAGATTGGTTATTTTCTTAAAAAGTTTCCCAAAATAAGCAGGTTCATCATAGCCAACTTTATAAGCGATCTCCTTAACAGTACCATCTGTAAAATATAGCAATCTTTTGGCTTCCATAATCGATGCTGCTTGAATATGAGTGGATACCGATCCTCCTGTTAAAGATTTTACTGTATCATTGAGATGGGACGTTGAAATAGAAAGTGCAGAGGCGTATTCTGCAGGTTGTTTCCAATTTTTAAAATGCTCTTTAAGCAATTTTATGAATTTTTCTTTTATCAAAACACCCCTATTTTCTTTCTCCTTAGCGATAGGCGAAATAGCTACAATTTCTCCTGCAATAATACCTAGAAGACCGTTCACTAGGGAATGCATAATTTTTTCAGTATAGTGATTACTATTGTTTAATTGTATATTTTCAATTAACGCTGTTAGTGATGCAAGCTGCTGATGGAAAGCAGATCCATTTTGAAGTATTAGGGGATTACGGATTTTATTTTCTATGATCTGAAGTAATTCTTCGTTAATTAAAGAGGCATCAATGTTGAACATCCATCCATGAGGATTTTTTACTTCCATAATATAATGGACTTGTTCGGGAGACACAAAAAGTAACGCTGGACCAGTAAACTCAACATTTTCAAAATCAATATTTAATCTAAAGTTACCGCTCAAAGCGATCATTAATTGACAGTGATCATCCCGATGAGGTCTCGAAATGTTATGTGACCCAACTTCTCGGTTATCCATATTTAGGACGAAAATACCCGCTTTGGCATCGGGGAAAATTTCAAACTGTTCAATGTTATGTTTCTGATACTTCAAATTTAATGCTTCTAAGTTGTTGTCCAATAGTTACAAAACTAAAAAATAAAACCCTTTAATTTGTATGATCAGCGTTATATTCTAAATTCATTAAAACGGCAAATGCACAAAAAGTTATATTAAGCTAAGAGGCTATAGAGTAGATCCGATTCCTACTTTAAGAGCATTCAAATCGAGTACAATAAAAAACTAAACGTCCTTTAAGTTTCTAATTTTAAATTCAAACAGCGTCCCCTTTTGATCATTGAAAAACCAAATTAAGAAGAGAGATATGCACACTACCTACTTCTTGAGAAAATTCAAATCCATTCCATTTTGAAAAAAGATCAATTTGTAAATTTGGTTTTTCATGTTTTTTTCAAACTACAATGTTGTATCGATTCCATTATAGAAGAACTCGAGTTCACTTCATTTAAGTATTAAAACATCATCAACTAAGCTAATTTCAACATTGTTGTTATATACAAAAACTACAGCAGCAACACCACCCACCAATGCCATCATGATTTCCGTTATAAATCCAGCCTTCCGCAGTATCATCAGAATAGATGAACGGCTAGGGGCAAAATTTTTGGATACAACCTTCCGTGATTTGAACACTTTTGATCATGTCTTTCATCATAATTTTGTTTTAAATTAAAAATAATAGACTATGAGCAACATGAAAGAAGTAAAATTGGGCAGTCAAGGACTTACTATACCACCGATTGGTCTTGGCTGTATGGGTATGACAACAGGTTTCGGTGGAGATATCTACGGAAAAGCAGATGAAAAAGAGACGATTGCAACCATTCATCGTTCATTAGAGCTGGGTGGCAATTTTTTAGATACGGCAGATATATATGGTCCTTTTCTCAACGAACAGTTAATAGCAAAAGCGATCAAAGGTAATAGAGAAAAATACATCATAGCTTCAAAATTCGGATTCGAAATTGACGACAATGGACAAGCAACTGGCGCATTCAATAGCAGTAAAAATTACATAAAAAAAGCCGTAGAGCGTTCCCTGAAAAATCTGGGTACCGATTATATTGATATGTACTACCAGCATCGATTGGACACGAATACGCCAATTGAAGAGACCGTAGCAGCGATGGGCGAATTGGTAAAAGAAGGAAAAATAAAATATATCGGTCTTTCGGAAGTAAATTCAGAAACCATCAGAAGAGCACATCAGATTCACCCACTTACAGCAGTACAGTCCGAATACTCCTTGTTTGAAAGACAAATTGAAGAACTGGGCATTCTGGATACATTGAAAGAACTAGGCATCAGCTTAATTGCCTACTCACCAGTAGGGCGTGGATTTTTAAACGGAACAATACAAAAGCCAGAAGATTTTAACGAAAATGATTTCCGAAGATTTATACCAAAATATCAAGGTGAGCAGTTTTTCAAAAATGTGGAGTTGGTAAATGAAATTAAGAAAGTGGCGGTCGAAAAAAATATCACTTCTGCACAGTTGGCTATTGCTTGGGTTATTGCTAAAGGTCACACGCCAATTCCAGGGACAAAACGCGTAAAATATGTAGAAGAGAATATAGATGCAGCGCGCATTTCTTTGACGCAAGACGATCTGAACCGTTTGGAAAGTATTATTCCTTTGGGTACAGAAACAGGAGCAAGATACGATGCTGAAAGTATGAAAGGCGTTAATTTGTAACAGGCTAAACAGTGGATAAATTAACGTTTATCCACTGTTTTTTTTATAAATTTATAAAATGAAAAATAATAAAACTTATTTTCTAAACACGGTTTCAGAACTTCATCATTTCTTAAACATCAAAAAACCAGCACATCCTTTAGTAAGTGTGGTGAATCTTGATGAGATCAATTCTTGTGTTGCTGAAGAAATGTTAACGATTGTCTATAATTTCTACACGATTTATCTGAAAAAGAATTTTGACGGCAAAGTAAAATATGGTCAGCAATATTATGATTATGATGATGGGATAATGACCTTTTTTGCACCCAAACAACTATTTTCGATTGAACAAAACAGTTCATCAACAGTGGAAGGTTGGATGATTGTTTTTCATCCCGATTTTATTCAAAGTTATGCTTTAGCAAAACGTATTAAAGAATACGGTTTTTTCTCATATGCCAACAATGAAGCATTGCATCTCTCGGACAAAGAAGAGTCCGTAATCTCAGGACTGATGCTAAATCTTCAACAGGAAATTGAAGCCATGATAGACAACTACACACAAGATGTCGTTGTTTCTCATATTGATTTGTTGCTGAATTATTGCAACCGGTTTTACAACCGTCAGTTTATTACACGTAAAAAAGCGTCAAATGATTTATTCTTAAAATTTGAGGATTTATTAAATGCATATTATCAACATGATGATTTAAGTGTATCAGGGCTGCCTTCCGTTCAGTACTTCGCCGAACGGCTATCGGTATCATCAAACTATCTCAATGATATGCTGAAAAATTTGACAGGGCAAACTACACAGCAACATATTCAAAACCAGCTCTTGGAAAAAGCCAAAGAACTATTGTCAACAACAGAATTATCTGTAAGTGAAATTGCTTATCAGTTAGGTTTTGAATATCCCCAATCATTCAATAAACTTTTCAAAAAGAAAACCGAAAGATCACCTTTAGAATTTAGACAGTCATTTAATTGACCGAAAATTGCGTTGACAAACTAAAAATCGTTGTCAATCTACCGCGGTTGTCTACAGATAAATTTTGAATTTGAGAACATAGATTTGCTATGTTTTACAGTTTTCTTCCACTATCAAAAAAAAATGTCATTGATCTATATCAATACATCTATCGCAGATTAATCTTTTAAAGATCTTGCATTAATTTTTACAATTCAAAAGTGGCTTTTCCTTATACTTTTCCTAAAAACAGAAAATATAAAAACTACATTATAAAAGCAAAACACAATTTTGTTGAGATTGCGCTTTGCTATTATACCTGGAAGTTTTTGTCCATAATTTTATACAATATCGTCATTTCATTTGAGCTTAAGCATCTTTCTGCCTATAATCTAATAGCTGTCTAGCAATTTCTATATCAGAATAATTTTTGTTATTAAGATCTAAATCGTATTCTATTAGATCAACAGCATGATCGATTGAAAACAATTGAATATAGCGCTTTCCATCTTTTTCAAAAATAAGGTCATCATCAGTTTCCTCAATTGGAAAAATACAAACTTCCGATTCTAAATTTAAACGGCTTTCCAAATAGATTAGATATACCTCTGCTTCTAAATTTAATCCCAAGTGAATAAAGAGTTCATCCAACTGACCAGGATTAATTAAGTATTTAATAAGTTCTACTAATTTCATATAATTACATTTATAATTTATCTATTATATCCTCCTCCCCAAATAGACATTCCACCCCGACCTCCTGGATGTAATATCTTCCAAAAGATACTTCCATTTGTATGTTGAGCCTGAGGAACCAATTGCATAACCCCAGGTTCAGTACTATGATGCCATACCCAATTTGAAATTTTTCCGCCAGTAATTGTACCCAATCTTGTTGTTGGGACTGTGATCCCAAGTTGTTTCATCGAATTAGCAAAATTAGCATCAGAAGCCATTGCCTCTGCTAAACTTGTATTAGCAACTTTAAAATGTGAATAAGGCCCCTTTCCAGCATATAGGTTACTTGCTAATTTCATTTCAAAGGCTACTGAATATTGAGCAACTGAACCTACCGTCTTAGCGGCAACTTAACCAATTGATATTTTGACAGGATTAGATACCTCGTTTATTTCAACTTCTTCACAACAAAAATTGATACTATCATTTTCATAATCCTCAATCTGAAAATTAATTTTCTCCAAACCATTATCCGAAATATCCAAGATATCGAAACCTGAAATCAGCTGCAATCCTGCACTACTAAAATCAAGTTTGAAACTTGATATATTCTCGAATATTATTGATACTTCGAAAAAATCTTCTGAAGTATTTGGCCATCCATCTACACTTTCTCTTAGTTGGCAATAAAAAACCATTACTACATTTTGAATTGACCATTCAAGAGATTTTACAAATGCTATATCTGAAGGCTTCCAAGTACTATAAATACTTGTAATATTTTCTACGTTTTTTATTCTTTTCATTTTCCAAAAAAAATTAAATACTGATTCTTTTCCAAAACTCGACATCGGACCATATTGATATTGATGCAAATGAGGAATACTATGGTTTAATGGTCTCATATGCTCAGAAAAATCAACTCTGTATATCTGCCGACCATAGTTATCATAGATAACTCTTGAACTTTCCATACGTCCTGTACGTCCACTTTGTCTTAACCAATCCAATCTTAAAGTACCTGGCTTAACTTTCTTTGGAGCATAACTCTCCCAATATTTTGTATATCTGGCAGCTTCTCCAGCTTCCATCATTGCCCCCAATCCCCCCTTAGCTGCTGAAGTCATAACATTAGCTTCTTTTGCAATAGGTCCGATGGCTGATGCCACAGTCATTATGACCTCCTCCCATAAAACTGGACATTTTAAAAGTATAGAATTTGGACCAGAATTACTAATTTTAAATAGGAGGAAAAACGATGAAAAGATCAAAGTTTACCGAGGCACAGATTGCTTTTGCTATCAAGCAGTCCGAGATCGGGATCCGAGTGGAGGAAGTATGTCGCAAGCTGGGTATCAGCGAGGCAACATTCTACAATTGGAAGAAGAAATACGGTGGTTTAGGAGTTTCTGAACTACGAAAGTTACGTCAGTTAGAAGAGGAGAACGCACAACTTAAGAAACTTGTTGCAAATCTGAGCTTGGATAAGCAGATGTTACAGGATGTATTAAAAAAACTAAGCGTAGCAAAGTCCAATTCTAGCTGTAGGAAAAATTGGGCACTTACAATCTGGTCACGACAACCTTGCCTTTTGCACGACCACTTTCTACATAAGTCAGTGCATCATTGGTTTTCTCGAATGGGAAAATTTGGTCTATAACAGCTTTTATCTGATTAGCTTCAATCAATTTGGTTATTTCGGATAATTGTTGGCCGTTTGCGCGCATAAATAGAAAAGTATAGTCAATTTTCAGCTTGTTTGCTTTTTTTTCTATGCCCCTACTCAATAAACTTATTATCAATTTCATATACCAGGCTAAACCCAGATCTTGAGCAAAATCTACAGTAGGAGGACCAGAGATTGATATAACTTTCCCTCCTGATTTTAAAATACCGAAGCATTTCTCCAATGTTTTGGTATCCTGACTATGCAATACAACATCATAATCACTGAGTATATCTTCAAATTTTTCAGTTTTATAATCAATCAGAAGATCTGCTCCTAGCGCGCTCAGTTGATCAAAACTTTTTTTACTTGCAGTGGTCGCCACCGTTGCACCCAAATATTTAGCCAATTGGATAGCAATCGTTCCTACTCCACCCGATCCGGCCTGAATAAATACTTTTTGACCTTTTTTAATCTGAGCAATTTCAACAAGAGCCTGCCATGCGGTTAAACCAACGAGTGGTATAGAAGCGGCCTCTTCCATCGTCATATTCGTCGGTTTTAAAGCAATATCATTTTCATCTATGGCAACATATTCCGCAAAACCACCAATACTAAAATCGGGAAGCCTAGCATAGATTTCATCGCCGACCTGAAAGTTTTTCACTTTTGAGCCAACCTGCACGATAACACCTGCCACATCGTGACCTAGAGTAAGAGGCATTTTATAGGGTAATAATAATTTGAAATCGCCATGCTTTAACTTAGCGTCCAATTGATTGATACTGGCAGCATAGATTTCAACCAATACTTCATGCTCATTAATCTTGGGTGCCGGAACTTCAACAAGTTCTAACGTATCTGTTTTACTATAGCGGTTAATGCGAAATGCTTTCATTGATCAGGATTTTAATAAGGGATTTATTTTCTTCGGGTTAACAAGATTAAAAGTTAGTTTAGGGAAGATACGGTTTAAAATATAAACCAATTTGGAAGAACCCACCCGAATGTGAAAGCGGTCTTTCTCTAATCCAGCAACTAAAGCTTTTACCAGTTCTTCGGGACTTAATTTAGGATCACTTCTATCTTCAGTCATTGCTGTAGCAACAAGTGGTGGTACAAGCTCAAAAACTTTCACATGGCTTTTTAAAATTCCAAGATGTGCACGTAGAGCTGTTGTATAAAATGCAAGCGCAGTCTTCGATGATGAGTAAGTTGCTTCAAGCAAAGAAGGTACATAACTCAACAGGGATGTGGTATTGATAATCGCAGTTTCAGGTCTTGATTTCAACATATCAAGAAAAAGATTATTCAAACGAATAACGCCTAAATAATTGATGTTCATCTCATAGGCGGCCCCTTGCAGATGTTTTACATCTGAAATACCGAGATTAGAAGGTTCGACTCCAACTCCGGCATTATTATATAAAATATCTATTCCACCGAGTTTTTCGATTTCCTTAAAGAGTAACTGTGCTTCTTCCTCAGAAGCGACATCACTTTTAATCGGAATGACACCGGGGTACATTGCTTTTGCTGCATCCAATTTAGCTTGATTTCGTCCTGTAATAATGACATGAACACCTTTTTCTAAAAATTGTTTTGCGGCCTCCAGCCCTATTCCAGATGTTCCCCCTGTTATTAGTATTGTTTTTCCTTTTAGTTCCATAATTGATATAAATTGCTTAAAGTGGTTCTTCATTCGTTAACAAAATGAAGACCCGTAGTAAAAACCTGCTGCCCTGGATTTACATCCGAAGGTGCCAAACGCTTTTCACCATTGTGCAGATCTGAGTGCGAATATGCACCAGTTGTAATGATTAATCCGGCAGAAGCACGCTGTTTGTATAAAGTGTCGTTAGCTCAGTTGCTTTACTTTCGGGATTATCAGAACGGCTTCTAGTCATGGGAGCCATCACTATACGGTTGCGTAATTGTAATCCATTTTTATGGTAAGAATCAAAAATTGCACTGTTCTCCATGGTATTAATAATTTAAAATCGTAAATTTACTTGCATTTTGCAAGTACAAATATAAATATCAACTTGCAAAATGCAAGTGTTTTTAAAAAAAAGTACATTATTATGAAAAATAGATCGCAATGCCCTATCAGCTGTTCACTAGATATTTTAGGAGATAAGTGGTCATTATTGCTCATCCGGGATTTGATGCTATCGAAGCAATGCACGTATGGTGAATTCTTAAAATCTGAGGAAAAGATTGCAACGAATATCTTGGCTTCAAGATTGTTGATGCTCGAGGAAAATGGTTTGATCAGTAAATTAGAACATCCGGAAAGTAAAGCAAAAGTATTATACACGCTTACTAAAAAGGGAATAGATTTACTCCCATTATTGATTGAGATGCAATTATGGGCAGATAAATATTACACGATACCCGTTGAACGGAAAGAGATTATTAATGCTGTAAAAAAAGACAAAGCAGGTTTTATAAAAAAGCAGAAGAAAATATTATTGGATTTTGTAAAAACCCTTGATTTTTTATAGGATGAGATACTATACACTAAATATAGTTTAGCAAAGTTGAATTCTCCCTAACATATTTACAGGAGCAAATACCTAGTTGCCTGCTCCTGTATCATGATCACTTTTTCCTTATTCTCTCTAGAAATCGACTAGTCACATAGCTCAGGTCCGTCCCGACTACAGCCATCAAGGCAGTATGCATAACATCAGCAAGAGAAAAACTTGCCCAGATGGAACAGAGCTTACCTCCTAGAGTTCCGATACGGATATCATTGCCTTTCATCCCGCACCTCCTTTTCTTGATTCGGCAAGATCTGCTTTGGTGGTGTAGGCTCCTCCTCTCCTTTTTCGCGACCTAGTACAGCCGGAATTCCGATCTGCTCACCGTGCCCGGTATATTTTCGTTTTTCAAGTTTATAACTCCCTACCGGGATACAGCTAAGCCTCTCCAAATTATTGCGCCAGGGCAGTTCGATAGTACGGCAGATTATCTCACCTTCAAAAGTGAGGATACCTTTCGACCCTTGCTCTCTAAAAATCCGTTGGAGATGCAAGATTTGTTTTGTTGACATTTTTATGTTTTAACTATTTACATTCCCTGCTGCCAACTCAATGTTCCTCCAGTACGACTATAAAATATGGATTCCTAAACTGTTCAGAATTTTTATACATAACACAAAATACAACTTCACAAATGCAACACTGTTGCTTTTTCAGAATTATTTATTACTTTCGCCTATTATTAAATAAATAGATATGATAGAAACATTTAACATGAGACCTCCGCATTTTTTAGTCTATGGATTATTGATGTTGGCTTTAATGAGCTGTAAAAAAGACCGCGCAATAGCATTACCTGAGATTTCCTTTGACCTACCCGCAGACATCAATCTGGTGTATGGGAAACATGATACCATTGACTTAAACACATTCATTGTTAACCAAGGAAATGGGGTCAATTTTTCTGTCGGTTTTGAATCTACCGAGAACGTACAGATTACACCCCAAATAACATTGCACAATCAACTTGAAAAAGCAATTTTTATAGATAAATCTGGAAAATTGTTTATTAAAAGCGAAGAATTATATCCTAATGGAACCACCTCCAGCTTGAGTGGCAAGAAAATTCCTGCACAATACAGCATAACAGTGTCCGCCAAATCAACTGATGGTAAAGAAGTCGCTCAGAAATTGTTGTCAATTCGTGTTTTAGAGTTGGAAGATCTTCAATTTAAATATTTTGACGACTTAAAAAAAGGCCAACTGAAAATGCTTAATACGTTATATGCTGACACAGAAAGTTATTTTACTTTAGCAAAGCCAGTTCCTTCTAAGAACTTAATACTAAAGCTTCCTGAAGCACAAGCAAAAGAGGTGGGATTTTCATTGCAGGACAATGCGCTAAAGGTCTATTGGAAAGGTAACCCAAACCAAGAAAACGATAAATACATGGAATTAAATCCTAAATTGGAGAAAGATGGTTTCGCTATCGGATCAGCAAGTTTTTCGGTCAGGTACATTCCAAAAATTGAATTCTTTTTTGGCGATTTATATCTCGACCCGTCTACCAAATCTATTAAAAAGATCAATACCAGCTTTAGACGCAGCTCGGTTGAAGGTGGTAGCATGGTTCAACCCACTTTTTTTCCAGAGAAATTGATATCCGGCTTTGAAATTTCTTCTATAGAGAAAGATGCTCGTGTATTTAATGATTCTGAAACGGTATTTACCATAGACAAAGGAACAGGAATGGTAAGTGTCAAAAATAATACTTCATTGAAAGCTGGAATTTACACGCTTACATTACAAGCAAACACCACGAATGCTCAAAAAGTAATAACAACACTCTCTTTGGGTTTAGAGTAAAAAAATCACTTTAGCGACAAAGATCTACGATTTTACTCCTTCCTGTTAGTAGCAACAGAAATACAAACAGTAGATAAAGTTTAAATTGCAATTAAGTTGCATCTTCAACTTCACTTTTGTATCTTAGTACCATAGCAGATCATTATGCCTTTGCATAATTTTAAGCTGTTCATAAATTTTATTTTTTGATAAATTTTAAAATTTGAAACCCTCGAATATTTTTTCGAGGGTTTTTTTATAGATTTTTTGCGATATTATATTTGAGAATGTGCATGATGGTAATACAACAATTCCTAATCATCCAGTACGATCTCCACCACACCAAGCCCCGGAGCGATGTATTTACTAATATTCAGAGCCCTTTCCGGCAGTCTAATCGGCGGTTTTCTAATTGAATTCATACAGTGATCGAAAAAACAATAGAATTTGATTTCAGCATAAAAATCTCTATATTTCAGAGTTAAAAAATAACACATGTTTTATCAACAAATATATCCAATAGAACCACTGCGGAAATATGTTCGCTACTTTTGGGTATTGGAGGGTAATAGTCTGGATTTTTCTGAAAAAATATTTAAGATAATCTCAGACGGTATGCCAGGTCTTATTTTTCAAACTAACAAAAAGGCATTTCGAGACAAGAACAATCAGGAATTACCACAATTATTCGTATATGGACAAACTACACGATATACTGAACAAAGAGCAATAAACAGTTTCCAAAATATTGGAATTTACTTTCAGCCGAGCGCACTTAAATCAATCTTCAGAATAGATGCAAGCGAACTGACGAACCAACATATTGACATAGACGATCTACTAAAAACTAATATAACTGAACAGATTTCAAATACTGCAAGCACTGATGAAAAGATAGCATTACTCTCCACATTCTTATTGCGGCAGTTGCAACGAACAAATATCAATAGTGAAAAACTAGATTTTGCAATCGCGCAACTGGAAAAAGGAATGAGTTTGCAAGATGTGCAAAATGAGCTTAAAATGTCCGAGCGTTCATTGGAACGGTATTTCAATCAGTATATTGGCATCTCGCCCAAGTTATTTTCCAAAATAGGTCGCTTTCAATCTGCTTTAGAAATCATACGTCAAAACCGCTTTGAAAAATTGACCGACATCGCTTATCAAAGTGATTATTTTGACCAATCACATTTTATCAGGGATTTCAAAGAATTTGCAGGAACAAGTCCAAAGAAATTCAAGCTCCATGCCAATGAGATCGTTTCGAATTTTCCGGAATGGAAGGTTTAGATACTGTCGGTTTTATCCAATTTTATCGAAGAAAAGCCTAATAACTTTGCTTCAAAAAAAGAGTTATGATAGCCATTACAGGAGCAAGCGGAAACTTAGGCAAAGCGACTATTCAATTTTTATCGCAGCAAGTCTCACCTACAAACATTGTTGCCATTGTCAGAAACCCAGAAAGGGTACATGATTTTATTAAACAAGGTATTATTGTCAGGCAAGCAGATTACAACAACTATGAAACGCTTCTGCAAGCGTTTAAAGGTGTTGAAAAGGCCTTGCATATCTCCACTGTCGGAGTAGACTTGAAAACAGCTAAACAGCAGGAAAAAAATGTGGTAAACGCATTGCTAGAAAACAACGTAAAACACATTGTTTATACAAGTATGGTACAGACCCAAGCCAACAGGATATTTGAAGGGACTAAAACATCATACGAAACAGAAAAATTGATAAAAGGGACAAAAATACCTTATTCGTTTTTAAGAAACAGTATGTATATGGAAGCCATTCCCGAACTTATTGGAGATGCGTTGCATTCTGGCGAAATCCGTTACCCATCGGGCGAGGGAAAGATAAGTTTTGTCTCCAGAATGGATATTGCAGAAGCTATTGTAAAAGTACTAACAGAAAGTACACACGATAATCAAATCTATGAAATAACAGGCAATAAAGCGTATTCATTTGATGAATTGGCAAAGCTAATCTTTACAGAAAAGGGCATACCTGTACAACATAGCGATATTTCAGAGGAATTCTTCAGAAAAGAACTGACTAGCTACCGAATGCCTCTTGAAATAGTCAATTTATTGGTCAGTATGGCAAATGGTATTAAAATAGGTGAGTTTTCCTATGTTGACAACACACTAGAAAAATTGCTTGGTAGAAAACCGTTAGTCTTGAACGAGTTTATAAAAATCATTTGATTATGTTGTTTAAGGAAGTACATCTGAACGGTATTAAATCGGGAAAAATCACATTGGCATTTCGTAAGTGGCAAAAGGTTTCTGTAAAATGCGGAAGCCTTTTACATACCTCTGTTGGTTTGATTGAAATCGGTAAAATTGAAACCATAAGCAAAAATTATATAACCGAACAGCATGCAATACAGGCCGGTTTTACAGATAAACAACAGTTACTAAAATCATTTACGCATAATAGTACAGGAACCATTTTTAAAATATCTGTCAGCTATCATTCCGCAGACCCACGAGTTAAGTTGAGAGAACAAACGGAACTATCAGAAAAGGTATTTACCGATTTAAAAAAGAAATTAGAACGGTTAGACAATTATAGTAAGAAGCAACATTGGACGAACAAAGTTCTATTTACTATAAACGACAATCCAAATTTTCATGCCAAGGGTATAGCAGAATTGACAGGATTTGAAAAAGAATGGTTAAAACTGAATATCCGAAAATTGAAAAATTTAGGCTTGACCATAAGCCGTAATGTAGGTTACGAACTTTCTCCTTTAGGAAGCGAATATTTAAACAAACTTTGTAAATTAAAATAGTTAACAACCTAATAGAAACAGTTCACAAATAAAGGTAGTAAAAAGTGAGCTGGGATGAGAGGTTCAGATCCCTTTAAAGTATGGAACTAAGGATTTACCCCTCAGTAATCAATACTACAAGATAATATTTGTAAAAATATTGTAAAATAATTATTTACAATTTCATTTTATTTGGTATTATTGTGATAATAAAGAGCGATAGAAAACACTTAAACCTTCAACTACAACCTTTTTTTAATCATGATAAACGAGCCCTTAAAAAGTAAATTCAAAATTTCACCGACAGCCAGTTTAGTGCTTTGTTTAGCCAGTGAACTTTATCGAGACGGAAAAACATGCCAGGCATATGTAGAAAATATCGATACTTCAGAAGGAGAATCTCTCGTAAAAAGTTTTAAACAAGTATTCGAACACTCGGAGTCAATCGCAATATTGAGAAAGCGGTATATCCGCCATCTTTTCGAAGACTATGCTAAACAATTCCCAAAATTCCAGGTCTGTATTTTAGGAGCTGGCCTTGATCCGCTTTCACTTTATCTGCTAGAACAATATGATGATCAAATTGAGACTATTTTTGAAGTAGATATGGAATCAATGGACGAAAAACGTGCTATGTACACCAAATTAATCGGAGATACAGTTAAATTAAAGCTGGTTACTCATGATGCTACTGATATTGATGCTCTCTTGGTTGAATTGAAAAAAATGGGCTATCATGCATCAACCCCGACGATATTCTTACTGGAGGGATTTGTTTATTACATCAGCCGAGATAAGTTCAGTACATTACTTGAAAAATTAGCCATCGCAGATGGACAGAAAGCGGTAATACTGGATTACGTTATACCATTTGAAGCTGTTCATGAAAGCAATCGGGAGAAATCCCGCCTCATGCTTCGTTCGCTGGAAAAAGGTTTAGGTTGGCCAATTATGGTTTATCATACATTTGATATCACCGGGTTGATCCAATTTTTTAAAGGAAATATAATAACATCTGATTCAACACAGTCAATGGAAAAAACATTATATGGGGAAAACAAAATTTACATTGAACCAACAAGTGGCTTTATGGAAATAATAAGTTTTAAGTTCTGATAAAGATATTAAAGTTGGAAAAGCAAATGCCAAATTAATTAAAATAAAAAGGAGACTCTATAAAGAATCTCCTTTTTTATCACCTTTTCCTTATCCTTCCCAACAGTCGGCTCGTCACATAACTCACGACTGTCCCGACAACCGCCATCAATGCGGTATGCGCGACATCACCAAGAGAAAAGCTAACCCATATCGAACAGAGCGTACCCCCTAAAGTTCCTATACGGATATCATTCCATTTCATCCCGCACCTCCTTTTCTTGATTAGGAAGGATCTGCTTTGGTGGAGGTGACTCCTCCTCTCCTTTTTTGTCTTTATCATCCATTACGGTCTCCACCACACCAAGACCCAGAGCAATGTATTTAATAATATTTAACGCCTTTCCCGGCAGTTTAATCGGCGCCAGCAAGACCACTTGCAACGCCGCACTTATTTTTTGAATTATCTTTTTCATGTTTTTAATAATTAAAAGGTCTAGTATTCCGACTGCGTAATTGCACCGAAAAAGAGGCGTTAAAAATGAATTCCTGTCTGAGTGAAACGAGTTTAAATTCATTTAGCCTATTTAAGGTGAAATAGCATTAAGGAATGCAACCTTGATTTTTTTGATTACTTTTTTCATCAAGGAAAAAAGTAATTGCCTGTCACGGCATAAGTGACAACATTTAAATTCATTTAGCCTATTTAAGGTGAAATAGCATTAAGGAATACAGCCTTGACTTTTTTGTTTACTTTTTGTGTCAAGACAAACCTCAAAGAGAATCTTGAGTGCCAAAAAAATCAAATCATTAACGAAAAAAAGTAAAAGCCCATCGCGGCTCGAGCGACAACTCCGTCACTACTTTATATGCAAAAACACTTCCTGCTCCATATCCCAAAGCGAATAAACCAGAGACTTCAATTTTGCAAGCGCCTTTTTACTCTCCGTACCGCAACCTTCCCCCGTTAATGCTGTAACCGGAGCAATGCATCCCAATAACTCTTTCCGTGCATCGTTGGCTGCATGGATCAATATCGCTTCGCGTCCCAATACAGCCGGAATTCCGATCTGCTCACCATGTCTGGTATACTTTCGTTTTTCCAATTTATAACTCCCCACCGGGATGCAGCTAAGCCTCGGCAGGTTATTGCGCCAGGGCAGTTCGATAGTACGGCAGATGACCTCACCTTCAAAAGTGAGGGTACCGTTTGTCCCCTGCTCTCCATAAATCCGTTGGAGATGCAAGATTTGTTTTGTTGACATGTTATTACATCATCTATTAAAAATTATTATTCATTTTCAGCTCCACCTGGTGAATAAATTTCAGGAAGCAGGTCGTTGCTATAACACAACCACCCACCACCCGAAAAATAATCCCGAAAGCCGAAGGCTTTACCAAAGGCCTAGCGTTCCGACTGCGTAATTTCACCGATGGAGAGGCGTAAAAATGAATTTCTGTCTGAGTGAAACGAGTTTAAATTCATTTAGCCTCTACGAGGTGAAATAGCACAAAGGAATGCAGCCTTGAGTTATGGATTCGTGTTTGTTTTTTTTGCATCCATGGTCTCCCTCCGGTCGGCTTTTGATTACTTTTTTCATCAAGGAAAACCTCGAAGAGAATCTTGAGTGCCAATAAAATCAAATCCTTAACGAAAAAAAGTAATTGCCAGTCACGGCATGAGTGACAACATTACGGTATCACGACCTGATGAATAGTCAGCGCATTATACTGACCATTTGCCAATGGATAATAAGCACCGTTCACAAGCTGGTAGTATCCTGTCCCCACAAGTACCAGAACACTTTTATCAGGATCATGAGCAAGTGTAGCCGCAATATCCAGATCCATGGGTTGCATTTCACCAAGTTTGATATAAGCGGACCGTTGGATTACGGGACGCTTATCGGCTTCATCTCCCGAGAATTCCTGCAGAACCAGGGTGTACTGCACATGCGTCGCCCCACTCAACTTGGCGATATGCAAATTCGGGATCAGTTGCTCGCAGGATAAAAAACCTTCACCGCTAAAATTGTCAAAGGTTACCGACAAAGGTTTTAACGTGATGTTTTTTAAACTGGCGCGCTGATTACATTCAAGACCATTCAGCAGTACCATGTTTTGTGGCACAAGAACCCTTTCCCCACGGACACTTATCGGATCCATCTGGATGACTTTTAACATCCGGCTTGCCAACCTGGTACTGAATCTGTTGTCCGAATTTTCGAACAGCACATCCCGCAACAGATCACGTAGCTTTTTGCTCTCCTGCTGTGCTCTGCCAAATTCACTGCCGTTTTCACGGGTACGTGCAAATGCTGGATCATTGGCAATACGGTCTCCCGATACACCGGTCTTCATACGTGCCTGATAACCCACACTTTTTGATTTGTAAAAGGAAAGATCCCCGATCGTTCCATTTAATTTGATTAAACTTTCTACTCTTGCCATAATAGTATTGTTTTGACAATGCTAAGATGATCATCAGTACAAAAGGACGGGGATCAAAAGCGTAGAAAAGGGGAAAAATGCGGAATAATGATACTGAATTGGCGCGATAAATTGACGAAAATGTACCTAAACGCGAATAAAACTATATTATATAGAAAAAACTTATCTTAGTAAATGAATAACCAATAACATCATTTTTCTGGAGAGGAATTAAACCTAATCTGCAAAGCTTAAGGACTAAAGTACATTGTAAACTTGGACGCTATACAGCTATAAAGCGTGGCATAAGCGTATGTAAAGCGTAGATAGAGCGTAGATACAGTGTAAAAACAGTGTGCTTCACGCACTTAGTACGCACTTACCACGCTCTTAGCCTATGCGCATACTGTACATAGCCAAATAGGCTTTACCCGTGCTCCATTACTGCTTTATACCTGCTTAACAGGTGGTTTGATAGGGAATGTTTGTCTACGGTCAGGACAATCAATAGCAAATCCAGATGATCTGATTATCAACAGATCATCCCTCTAAAAACCAGAATAACATGAAAAACAAATCTCGATTATGCATTTACCCCAAAGAAGCAGCACTTATATTGGGACGTACAGAAAAACACACCTACAAAATCTTTCAGGCCATACGCGATTGCTACGGATTGAAATCAAACCATTATGTCAGCATCAGTTTATTTGCAGACTATACCGGATTGCCGGAAGAAGAAATTAGAAAATTATTGCTCTAATATGCTTTAAACTGAAACAGCTGGAGAGGACTGTTTCTCCCTATATTGATTCCATACATACTGCAATATAATCCAGGAAAACACTTTTTTTATATACTCATGTTTCATTTCTATCGGTTCTTCCTGACCTCGAACTTTTACTTTAACAAGTTTAGAGCTCATGACTTCGTATGAAACAACCGATGTACCTGGAATAAGGTGATTACGCGAGATACGGACCATTCTTGGAAATACCCTGTTCATTTCTTCCAAAGAACTTTCGTAAACAGTGAACACTTCACCATCCAATAGATAAATATCCTGACAGAGCACACCTTCCCGATTTGCACCAAAAATAAAAGCAACATGCTCTTCTTTGATCACCCTGTCATTCAATTCATTGGCAAATTGATATCTACTAAGCGGATCATATTCATAGGGAACAATATCATTAAGTAAAATATACGACAGCTGCTGTATATGGTGCTCATCAAGTTCATGTGTTACAGATGTACATTTGAGCACGATTTCTTTTGTCAGCCTATCAATCTCATCAGTCAACTGTCGTTCACGCAATTCAGCTTGCGCCACATGTTTATCTGCATTAACTAAACTTATTTTCAATTCAGCATTGATACTATCCAAACTAGATTTTAATCCATCTAGCTCCTCCCTATGTTTTAAATCAGCTTTTTCTAATAACATTTTTTGACGTACATCTCCATCTTTATGCTCATCCTTTAAAGTTTTTACCAGCACGGTTTTTTTATTAAGGTAAAAAGCATACATCCGTATTACCATAAATGCATTGCACAGAACCAATAAAAGGAGCATCAGCATTAAGTCACTGTTTACATGATCGTGCTGAAATATAGCAGGACCATAGAAAAACCTTATTAAACCCACACCACAGATAAAAGGCAAAATGACTCCAAAGAAAGTATGATAAAAACTGGCATGTAATACGTTAGTCTCCCAGAGCCGTAAACGAAACACATAGAATGCGACAACATTTACGATCGTCAGCAACAAACCACCGATTACAAAGGTTTTAAGCATGACCTTCATTACTGGCTTACTGAAAATATAACTCATTGACATATCATCGAATGGAAACAAAGATGCCATGACCATAGCAATGGCAATGCAGATAACGAAAATACGCCAACTGATAATTTTAAAATATGTTTTGATATAACTATTCATGCACTGGTTTAAGTTGTCAAATTGGATTACTTATGACCAGCGGTTAACAAACCATAAGTAAAAAGAAATATAAAAATATTTAAAAATTTCGACATTTAAAGTAACAATTTCGCAACCACTAAAAAGCGAATCACATAATTGATGAAAAAAAACAGGCATTAAGCTATCAAAACAGCACCTAAAATGCAAGAAACTATCGGTTCGATAAAATAAACTGCCGATTCGATTTTTCCAATACGTTATTTCAGGTGTTTTTTTAAATCGAAGCATATCTTTGAAGGTAATATTTAACATAAATCTAAACAATAATGACAGATCAATTTCCCTTCAATCAGGTAGGAGCTACAGATTGGAGAACTGCCCTTTACGCAGCTACTCAAACTGTTATAGATGTCGAAAAACAGTTTATTCAAACCGGTTTTATCAATTGGTTACCGCAACGATTTCAACTCAGTACCGATCAATTTCAATACGCCGTATCTTTAGGTCCACAGGCACAACAATCTATTGCCAATTCGCTTATTACTGCTATTGATAACAGAGCAAATATAGTATTGGTAAACGATGCACAAAGAAAAGGACAAGGAAATAGCAAGACCGCCAACTCGACGCAAAGCTTCGTTCCGGATCCAGAAATACCAGAAACAAGCATTATGGTGCTCACCTTTTCATTCTCATATCTGTAAACAATTGGATAGTCTAAATATGGAAAGAACAAAATATCAAAACCTATTATTTGAAATATTGCATGAACTCGCTCCTGTGCCACCTGCTTTATGGTCAAGCATATTAGCTGTTGTTGAGATCAGATCCATTAAAAAAGGTAGGTACCTTCAGGCTAAGCTATTGGATCTGCATATTGTACTGGAAGGCATCATCATCAAACGCTGGGATGACGCTGGCCCGCTCCAAAATGATGTCATCGACTTTATCTCAAAAAAACAATTTATTCTTCATATTGAAGATGTTGATGGCAGTTATTTTAAAGCAGATAGCGATGTCGTGACGGCTTTCATCAGCCGGGAGAATATCATCAAGCTCATGGAAGAGCACCCTATTTTTGCAAACCATTCAAATTATTTAATTGCGACAGTATTGAATCGTAGATCGTTCAGAGGGAGACTTCTCAAAATGCCTGCAAAAGACCGAAAAACAACTTTTGGAAAAGAATATCCAGAAGCAAATTTTCATTGCAGTATAAGCGATAAAAGTTCATTTTTAGGAATAAGCGCCTCTTACTACAGCACAATTTAGGTTTCTATAGACAACTGCATCCTCAAGGTAAAGATGCAGTTGTCTATCGTAAATTAGAAATCTTTTTGCAAGACCCCTCCTTACTGCAAATCATTTCCAAGTATGGCTACGGCACTCAAAAAAAGCATAATCTTAGATTTTAAAGAATTAAATCATCAAAATCGAAGATCATTTTCTCGAAAATCGTAGATGAAAACCTCAAATATCTAAGATCCAAACCGACCTTCTTGCCATTATCTTTACTTCAGTAGATCGGTACAATAAATACAGATGTCTCCTCTCCCATCTGTGTTTATCTACCAGATTGAAAAAAAAGATGCAATAGAGGTGAACTTGAAACAAAAAAGCCACATACGACTATCATAAAAGCCGCAGCCCCAAGTTCACCCTTTGCATCTCTAAAACATATTTGCTGAAGCACATGATAAAACCGAATTATGAAACAAACCATTATTCTCAATCATCCACCCGATTTCCAGGAGGTAGCTCATTCGGATTTAAGGGTTACTTATCCCATACGCTATGCCCACACCACTTACTGGGCAAATGCGACCAACCGTTATGCAGTGCAGACCTTCGATGGACGGTATGCCTATATCTATTATTACGAATTTTGGATCGACACTCCAACGACACTAGCGCTCGCCTCTCTAGCGCCAGATCTGCACCTCTGTTATCCTTTAATGAGTACCGGGGCACAACCGATTACACTTCATGATCCTAACGCACAGCTCGCGCTTCATTTTCAGCACGAACGTGCCAGTTATCTTTATCTGCCTAAGACTGAATTGACAGTCGAACTGCCCATGGGCCACCACATCATTATCGGGATCACGGTGGATGCTGGACTTTTCAGACCGCATCTAGAGCGTCACTTTGAATTTGTCATGCCACTGGTATACGCCAAACGGGCGGCTGATCCCGTGCCTCTTCAAAGCTCCGATTTTAAAATCGGTCCATTGACACGTACAGAAATTTTAAACCTCTTCAGCCAGATCAATCCCAGGAATATGGAAAACGAATACCTACTCGTCCACCATCAGATCTATCTCATCACCTTGTCGAGACTCAAGATCATTAGCGAGACGACCAAAATAAACACAACAATAGCATTAGTAGATCAGGCACGTGCCTATCTGGAACTTGCCGTAAATAAGTTTGGCGCAAAGGCACTGATCAAAGATATTGTTAGAAGCTTACAAGTAGACCACAACCAGTTAGCGCGTTTGCACCAGGAGTATTACGGTTGCCGTTTACACGCATATCGCAACCAATTGCTCCTCGAACGCATTATAAGACAATTGGAAGATTATCCTCAACAGATCGCTACTTTGGCCGAGCAGTTAAATTTTGCGGGACATAGCGAACTCAATCGCTTTTTTAAAAAGCTCACGGGTAAATCTATCGGTCAGTTTAAGAAATCGTAATTCAAAGACATATGATAGCACATGTTTTCAAAAATCTATCTGACCATCGGATGAAAACCATACTCCAGAAGATGTATAATGAAGTGCCGCAATTGATGAATACACTGGCACCCGAAGGCTGGAAAAAATCCAAGTATCACAAACAGATCCAAGAGCAGCAGCAGCATGCCCATAGTGAATATCTCACAGATATACTAGCCGGAAAACAACAAAGTAGCTGTGTCAATAAGCAGCTCATGGATGAAGTTACTTTTATAAATAAATATGCGCTCAACCATGAAGAGTATCATTCTTTCCAATATCCCGGGATCGACCAAGATGAGCAAGAAGTATTTTTTATCTTTTTGCTACTGCTCTGTGATATCAGTGAAGAAGGTGACCTGTTATATCAGCAAACTAATCAAAGTGACATCATCCATTATTACCTCGCCTATGTAGATGTGGAAAAAATAGCACTGGAAATTGCAGGGGAACAGGGACATATCCCGAAGGACGATATTGAATACTTTTTGTTCAGTGATTTCACCATAGACTGGGATGAAATGGAACGGTTCAATTGCCTCCGATTAATCTTTAAAATATTGCAGGCAGAAAAATACATCTGGCACCATATTGACGATGAACTGCAGCACATTGCTATCTGTTATCACGAAGATCACTATCTAGCATATAGTGCGCTACCTTTTTACGAAAAAAGTCTGCGGCAACATGAGATCATAAAAACCATTCAACAGTACGTGAGCAAGTATCAAGCTAGCTGGTTAGATCCGTATGATTTTGAGGCCATTATCGCACTTTTCAATCGACATAAAATAAATTATGCCGTACTGGCCTATGTGCATTGCTACCAAGCATTTCCGGTAGGCTATCCCTACCAGGTCTATCATTACTTCGACGGTTATTCAAAAGAATAAAACTTACCAGATGAAAAGTGCACAATCAAGAAGTGAATTCTACCTAACACCTGCCTTATTTTACAGCCTATCTTTGATATAGATTCAAATGGGGGTTTAGAAAGTGAGAAGGTTAATGAGTTAGATAGATTGGAAAGTGAGAAGGTTAGAAAAATAAAAAATTACGTTGGGTTTTTAATTGAAATAATGTCATGATGAACAGAACAGGTATCAAAAGATACCGTCGCAAATTTGCGACATTCCCCGGTGGCCGGGGCAGGAAATAAAAGTCCACTTTAATAGTAAAAGCCTCCGTTGCATGGAAGCTTTTACGTGGCCATCCTTCAACACGTAGGATGATCGATTTGAACCGATATGAATATACAAAATATTTATATCATATAAAAATTCACTTAAAACTTGTCAATTATGGCTTGGTTTTCTTTCACGGGTACAAACCCGTCTCAGCCTTCCCACTATACATTAGTGGCGTCGCAACCCACATGTCCTGGACTAACACAAAGAATGTGTGCATTACAGGCAATGAATGATGGTAGTAATAATCCAGTAATTACGGATGCATTACAAAATGAAATCATTAATTCACTTGAGAATCAGGTGAACGGCACAAATGTGAAGTTGAAGGCGCGATAGACGGTTTAAGTACCGTAAACAATAGCGTTCGCTAAATAAGTAATAGGGTATGACGAGGAGTCATACCCTAATTATTAAAACAAATTAATTATTTAACAATCTAATATTTAAGACTATGAATTGGTTTAGTTTTACGGGTACTAACCCGTTAAGCCCGGCACATTATACGTTAGTTGCAACACAACCAACATGTCCTGGACTTCCACAGAGAATGTGTGCGTTACAAGCGCAAAATGATGGCTCTAACAATCCACAAATTACCGATGAATTAAAAGAAGAAATAGCCAATTGTTTAGAAAACAAGGTAAATAGTACCCATGTGAAGTTAAAAACGTGATAAAAGATTAGGGCTGTAATAAATAAATTACAGCCCTATCTAATCCCAATATTAGTTCACCTCTTCAATAACCAGTACCTCTTGCATACCACGGCCCAGAACAGCTTCAATTCCATAAGCGGCCAGCTGTTCATTAAACTCCACTAAATTTGTATACGCCCCTATAGTGATTTTTTGATCGCTTTTTACAAGATCTAATGCAGGCGGAAATTGCTCCCCTAAATCAGTCATTGTCGCCAAAACATCCGTTCCACTATAAATCATTGCGCCCTCAAGCATTTTTCCAGTATAGGGCTTTATAGGGCAGGGTTTGAAAATAAGACAGTCTATTTCCTTCATAGTCTTGTACGATCGGATACCAAAAAAAATATGAAGATCATTCAGCACAATTCTTGCACGAGCTGAATCTGCTCTTTCTATTTTGTCCAAGCGTTCGTAGCAGATCGCATTTTTTGAATACCACATATCTCCAATATTGGATAAATCCGCATATCGATCCGGATTCTTTACTTTATAAACTCTTCTTTCCGCTCTAGGAATATATTTAGCTTGTGTACCTCTAATTTTTGCCCATGTGAATTGAATAGCATCAAAAATCGAAACATTATAAAAAGACGTTTTTATCAGACCTGAGATACTATCCTTTTTAATGCGCATGGACTCTGCCGGTACACCATCCTGATAACCGGTTATCCAGACTCCCTCTCTAGTTTTCTGACTAGCATTATCAATTTGTCCTGCCAGATCCCCTTTACCAAAATCGTCTTTCAGCGGTAAAGAAACCGTACCTGTGTTGTAGAGCTTTAGGATATTTTCTTCTGTGACCAGTCTGTTCCCTGTAACCGCATGGACTTTTCCTTTAAACAGAAAAATAACATGTGGAGCACTTTGATGTGGAAAACGTTCCTTTAAATACTTATCGGCGAAGATAACCGACAGATTAACGTTGTTTTCTTTAAGAAATGCATTTGTAGCGTAGAACTTGTCCAGCGTAGCTTTATCCTGCCAAGCAACATTAAAAATCTGCAGCTTGTCCTTTAATTTATGTTGCAGTTCCTGTAGCTCAGGCATACTTTGTATACAGGTACCACAGAAGGTATCAAAGAAATCCAAGATAACAACTTTATTCTCCAGTGCCTTCCAGTCTATCTTTTTCACCTCACCACGCATCAACTGCACACTTGAAAGTGGTGTAAAGGTATCTCCTACTTTAAGGGCTTTGCTTAAATCTACTTTTTGGTTCGGCTGCGCATGTGCAGTACTGAATGTAATCAGTAAACAGATTTGAAGTGCGATCAATTTTAAATGTTTCATATTTGCTTTTTTTTATAAATGATTATCGATTATTTTGAGGCAGCTTCCCAACAGAAACTACAGGTTCAGGAAGTCGGAAAGCATACTTTCGGCTGTTAAATGGAAGTGTAAACGTCACTCCATTTACTATTCTGGTCAGATTTTTCTGAAAACGGGCATCAAGGTTCAACCGTTTAAGATCTGACCAGCGGCGCCCGCGGAACAGCAGTTCTTTTTGTCTTTCTTGAAGCACAAAAGGCAATAGCACGTCCGGATTAGTTTCTGTAATCGGGACATAATTGTTCGTGTCCTGTCTTTTCTGCAACAGGGTATTAATGGCAAGCAAAGCTTCACTGATCTTGCCGATTCGCACCGCCGCTTCTGCTTTGACCAGATACATTTCACTCGTGGTCAGTCCCACAAAAAGATTATTATTGGCCTTATCATAATTCCCTTTGAAACCATAAGAATTCTCAGGGTAAACATTTGTAGCAAAATAGATAGCTTTCCTTAAGTCATTGTTTTCATAGGATTTATAAAGAATCGAATCAACTAATCCGTTAAACAAACTCATTGGGCCAGCATTGGCACTTACCGCAGCGAAAAGCACTTCCACATTGAACTTCGGAATGGGCAGATTGTCCGTTGCTTTCAAGGTATTGAAATCCATCAATTCGTTATGTGTTTGCAAGCTGGAGTCTGCGTAATAATAAGCCTGCTGATAATCGCCTATGTACAAATAAGCTCTTGCCAAGCCTGCATAGGCCGAAGCACGAAAAGGTCTTCCTTTTATCGTTTCGCTTATCGGTAATCTGCCAGCGGCCACTTTATAATCCGATACAATCTGCTCATAGCTATGCTTTAAAGAAGCGCGTGTAGATGGGGCATCGATGCCTGGATCCAACCGAAGTGGAATGCCCATTTCTGCAGAAGCAGTTTCCTGTTGATAGGCAGGCGCAAATACTTCTGCCACTTGCTGAAATGCAAATGCACGAAAGAAGTGAGCCATACCGATCAAATTTTTAGCTTTTTCAGAAGCGCTCTCCGCTCCTAGCTTGCTGATGATATCCATCGCCTGATTGGCATTGTAAACGACTTTATAAGGTCTCTGCCACTGCACCACATCGTTATAGGGTTCATCTGTCCAAGTATGGGCATTCCGCTGATCCAGATTCATAACGCCATCAAAAGTTTCGGAACTCACATAATATTGATCAGTGCTCCATTCTCCATATACCGGATAGGCGGTATTCATGGTCGTATAATCATTGAGCAAAAATTCAGCATCATCCAAGCTTTTAGGGACGACCATTTTGATATCGGGCTTTTCTTCTAAGAAATTGGAACAGCTTGAGAAAACCAATACGAGCGCGATACCGATCGAAAAAATCTGTATTTTCATGATAAATAGATTAAAGGTTAAAACTAAAACCAAGGGAAGACATCAATGGATCGGGAATAGCTGGTCCATACTCGCTGTCGATTCCCCATTTATTGGCGCGCCATATCGTGCCGATATTTTGCACATAGCCATAGATCTTGCAGTTTTTAAGTTTAAAATTAGAGGCAAAAGGCAAATTGACCGTCAACTGGATATCTCGCAACTTGATCTGGCCACCATCTTCCACCAAGGCCGTAGAACCCATATATACCCTACTGGCATTGGAGTTATTTGGATAGCTAAATGCCGGAACATCCGTGGTCTGTTCATCACCCGGTTTTTGCCAACGCAGTGCATAGTCTTTATGCCCGATATTATCATTCAGGAAGCTATTGTTACTAAAAGAATTGCGCAGAAATTTATGTCCAAGCTGGTAGGATATGTTCCAGGACAGCTCCACAGCTTTATAGCGGACACTGTTGCGCCAGCTTCCGGTATACAATGGAATTGTCGATCCCATATATTCCAGATCGGTCGCTTTCAAATTGGTGATGGCACTGTAGTCTTTCGAAATTTCACCATTGAGGTAGGCACGTGGTTCACCTGTCTCCGGATCCAAGCCCGCCCATTTATAAGCAAGCAGACCAAAGAGATCCATTCCCTCAAAAGGTGTATTCCGGTTACTTGCCAATCCACCGGCTATATAATCCTGCCCGATTTCATTCTGTACAAAAGCTTTTAAGACTTTGGTGCGTATATAACTAAACACTAAATTACTGCCCCATACCCAATTTTTAGACTGCACAGGCAGTGCATTTAAAGAGATATCCCAACCCTTGGTTTTTAGATTCGCACTGTTTACCATCATAGTTGAAAAACCTGTACTGGGGTCAATCCGGTCTGAGGCAATCAGATCTTTCGCATTCTTTTCATAGTATTCGATACTACCCGATAGCCAGTTGTTGGTCATCGCAAAGTCCAACCCGACGTTCTTGATTCCTACGCGTTCCCAGCGCAATTTCGGATTTGGAGGTCTTGTGATCATTCCAAACTGTTGGTTATTGATAAAGTGAACCTGACTTTCTATGGACATGATCGGATAAGCCGAAACCATATTATTCACATTACCATTATAGCCATAAGTGGCCCGCAATTTTAAAAAGCTGAACGGACTATCCTTTAAAAAGGCTTCATTGGATGCAATCCATGCAACCCCCACCGACCAGAAAGGCTGTCCCCGATCATTACTTTTCACTCCAAATAGATTGGAGGCATCTTTCCGAAAACTTCCGCTCAACAGATAGCGACTGTTATAAGTATAACCGGCATTTGCAAAATAGGAAATGAAATTATTCTGCAGGTGCTCATACCTCGACCGGTCAACTATTGTTTTAGTCCCAAATGAGCCGTTCATAAAAGGAAATTCCACCCCATATGCTGCAGGCTTAAAAGCACCGGTTTCTGGATCAAAGCCATGATACTGCGCATAATTCAGTTTTTTATCACTCATCCGGATTTCAGATCCCAATAGAAAAGAAAGCTCATGCTTATCGATCCACTTCTTCGTATAATCTGCTGTCATACGACCCTGATGGTCAATATTGTTCCAATTGCTGATCCCTAAAAAATCGCCAACAGGTAGATTCCAGGTCACGGCTTCATCCGTATAACTCGCCAGCCCATTGATATCATCCCGCTGGAAATAGGATCCTATACCCTGCCACTGTTCAATAGGAATAATCGATCTCTGATAAGCATACAATAGGTTTAGTTTTAAACCAAAATCAAACGAATAGCTGGTATTGATGTTCGAAAAAAACTCCTGTACTTTTTGCGTTTCTTTGGTATCATAAAGTTCTTTCAAGGGCCGGTAAGACCAATCCAGTAAACGGCCACCTGCAACGGTATCCTGATAGACCGGATTAAAACTTGCTATATCTACAACCAAGGGATTTCCATTTCCATCCGCCATATTCATATACGGGTACATACCAGCTCCCTTACCTATTTGATTATATTGAACCGGAAATAAACTTTCTCTGGTCTTAGATTCGGTATACATCATCCCAATATCCACCAGCATATTTTTAACTGGGCGCAACTGTGTATTGGACTTTAAGTTCAGCCGTTGATAGGAAGAAGTCACGACTTCATTGAGATTCTTATCATAGCCAACCGAGAAGATGGTATTGATCTTTTCACCACCAGACTGCAACTGCAGGTTATATTGCTGATTGACCGATCTACGGTAGATGTACTTTAAAAAGTCATCCCGCATATCCGTAGCCCGCATCTCTCCGATTGCTTTGTTAAACTCATCGTTCGATATTTTTCCTGTCCGTTTGTTTTCCATTAGCCACAGCGCAGGCTCCGGATTGTAGTACCACTGATTGAACTGGCCATTGTATCGCCCCTTATCGAATAAGTACTGTTGCAGATCGATATAATCGGAAGACTTCATCTGTGGATAATAGTGGAGATCAGGCTTGGCTTTGATGCTGATATTTGAATTAAAAGATAGTGAAGTCGGGTTGTTGAACTTCCCCCGTTTGGTCGTAATCACAATTACACCATTCCCGGACTGCGCTCCCCATATGGAAGAAGCTGCGGCATCTTTCAGTACTGTGACACTTTCGATGTCGTTGGGGTTGATGTTATTAAAAGTACCTTTACCATAATCGCCACCTCGACTATCATAAGGCACACCGTCGAGCACAATTAAAGGCCATCTTTCAGAATTCATGGTACTGATACCGCGGATATTAATATTGAGTAAACTGCCCCGGTTGGTATTGTTCTTCAATGCCAAAATACCCGGCACCACATCCTCCAGCCTGCTCACAAAGTCTGTCGACACTTTTCTATTGAAGAGTTTATTATCGACAAATTCAAATGAACCCGTAGCTCGCTCTTTTGGTATTTTCTGATACCCGGTAGATACCACCTCCACTTCTTGCAGTTTATTATCCTCAGGTATTAATTTCACGATTAATGATACCCCTGAGGTATAATTGATTTCTTGAGTTTTAAAGCCGACATAGGAGAATATGATTTTACCTTTTCTATTATTCAGCAACATTTCAAATGTTCCTTCCGAAGATGATTTAATCTGTAGATTTTCTTTATCGATACGGATAGATACCCCCTGCATCGGAGTACCGTCAATTGATGATATCACTCTACCTGCAAGTTCATATTTTACCTGCCCGTTCACCCCGCTGTCCTTGCGGGGTGTCTGAGCATATAAACTAACCATATGAAAGATCATGAATAAAGAGAGCAGTAATAGCTTACTGAATAGCAATAGCTCTCCCTTATATTTACCAAGCTTTTGGAGATCCCTCCAATCCTTGGTTTTATATGTTTTATCTATTTTCATTGTTGTAATTTCTAATGCATATAGCTCCTGCTGTCCCCCTTAACTACCGAGGGTGACTTGTTCCTAAAGTCATTTTCTCTTCCCTCGGCAGCATCCGGGCTTCTAAACAGTGAAACTATATTCGTTACGTTCCTTTAGAGAACTTTAATTCATGGTTCGTACGACTACTGATCGGCGTTTAGCTTTCATGATCATCGTGAGCTGTTCTGCCCAGATGAGTTCAACAGACTCGCCCGTCATCTTCACGACCTTACGGCTGTCTTTTACGACAGCTAGCTTCTCGATTCTTACATCAAGCTTAAAGTGCCTATTCAGATCGTTCAGTATCCGTTGTTGGTATTCCTCCCGTTCTGTCTTCGCAGGTACCGTCAGTTCGTAGCAATATCCCGGAATATTTTCCTTTTCATCATTGGGAATAAACCGTTCACGGTCCTCTCCTAGCACCATTATCTGGCTGACAGGAAAGTCGGCTGGCAACGCTAAGGCAAAAAGGTAAATCTCATAGATCTTCATATTGATCAGCGAGATCCGCAGGACATCGATAGCTTCATTGCGCACAACCAGACTAAAGGAATCTGAAGGTTCCGAAAGCCTGATCAACAGCGAATAGTAACGCTGTACTGGCCGTTCACCTTTGACATATTTCAATGCGGACAGCGTAGTTACATATCTAAATTCTGGATCGAACTTTTTAAATAAACATTCGGGTAAAAATGTTGTCATAATTGGTTTTTTAATAAAGGAGATACGTTTTTCGTTCAAAAACGAAGACAGTTCTTTCCCTGGGGACAGCGCATAGCTCTCCCTGCTGCAAGTTTTTTGCATTTTTTAAAGGTTTATACTGAAAGTGAATCAGGAGCTAAAAATTTGGCAATAAGCCCGCTGTTCAACTTTCAATAGTTAAAAAATAAGTTTGAGAAAATGCAATTTTACGTCTTCGTTTATTGGTTATAATATGGTCTACAATAATGCATTTTGAATGGATAGTCAGCATAGTGACTTTGCGCAACAGATCTAATCTGCCGGCTTGATGAGGTTTTTGGTGTTCTGTTTTTTGTTCATAACTCTCTTTTTTAAGGTTTAAAAAAGCTTGAGCAATGAATCAAGTATATAATAAAGAAAGTTCATCAAAAAAAGAGATGGGACAAACCTTATTTCCAATCGAGGGTCGTAGGAGAACCTTTTAACAAAAACAAGAGAATGCCCATCTCTCCTTTGGAAATACAAAGATAGAGATTGGGCTTTGATCTCCTGAACTTGTGTCAAATGAAAATTTCCTACGTTTTCGATTACAAGATCCAGCATCAATAGCCTTTAAAATACTAATAAAGATACCATTAAGATATATTTACATAACAAACATAATAACAATATTCGATTATTGCAAATTTTTAAGTGGATATATAAACTCTAAATATTCCAAAATCCATGGTAATATCAATCATGGAAAAAATTAACAGACTTTCATTATATATAATAAATACTCTAAAGTTTTTAAGACTGGTGTTAGGAAAGTCAGCAATTCAACTATCTTATGACATCAATAAAGGTGAAAATTACGTCACAAATATTGAAAATAACGAAACTGTAAATAAATATAATTCTGCTGATTTTGCTGCAATAGCAGATGCTCTCGAATGTAAAATTCATGATTTTATTCCTTCTGATGAATGGGACGTCAGTGATTCACATACGAAAGTTGATAAAGTTGTTGACACCCTAAAAGATCCACGTTTTGCAAAAAGAGTAATCTCAGCAGTATATACTAGAAATACACATCCTAAAGCTTTAGAAAGTATAGAGAATTTATATGGTCATTTTCATCTAAAAAGTGATAAAGTAGAAGAAAGAAAGGTCGTAAAAGAGGTTTGGGAAAAATTTGTGGCCAATAATAAAGCATAATCATAGAGCTGAAGTTTAGCTATCATTTTTATTTATTAAATTCGAAATTATATTAATTACCTCACCATTCAGACTGAGGTTATGATTTGTATTTATTAATAATTTGAAAGGTATCCTAAATTGATTGAAATAGTAAAAAGAGAATCGGTACGAAAGAAGGACGGTCCAATTGTGACTATGTCTCATATGGATTATCATATTATATGCAAAGTCATTGATCTAATAGGACAAATAGGAATGGATGATGAAGAATTATCGTTCTTACTTGGAAAAGCCAACAATTACGTCTTTAGCTACATCGCCAATCCAAACGATAAAAATAAGTTCAAGTCTGATCAGGTTGACCTGCTTCCCTATTTACTAAATTGTTATTTCTCTGATTTATTCTCGAATAATTGCCCGAAAGGCAATATCCAGCTCTTCCACAGCCAGAAAATAAATACTGACGAAGAAAAAGGTTTTAGTCATATTACATACGATAACAACGGAAAAGGCACTCGAATTATCTGGACAAAGAAGATAAATCAAAAAGGATCGTTCCGAAAAACTAATAAAAATTTACTTGATCTTCTGATAAAATGGATCGATGAAAGTATCCTCGATTTACCAACGTCCTCAATTGATATTTGGAAAAAGCTCATATCAGAATCTCAGTTTGAATTTTCCATCAGTGATCTAGAAAAATGTATCAAAATATTATCTACCAAAAGCATTTTAACTAAGCAAACTATTGATGGTATTATCTATTATTGGAAGTCTCACCCTCAAACTTCTATTATAGTCCATTACATCAATGCATACAATGCTTTTAAACCTAAAGACATGTGCAAGAATATGGCTGAGGATGTTGTGTTTGAGAATATCCATGATGGTAATACAACGATGTCGTTAAAAGGCAAAGATGCCTTTCTTGTACAGGCTATGTCGGTGTTATATCTATTTGCGTCCCGTAAGCAGACCGTCACCTCCATCCTACACCGCAACAATATTTCAGAAATCACAATCGACTATGAAGCTAAATTAGCCAAGGATCTTCCAAATGGTATGAAGAAAGGCCAGGAACTACGACTTAAAGGCAGGTCAATATTTGAGTTTTCAGATGATGGAAAGATTATAAAGTTGGTGGATGTTAGTGGGTAAATTTTTACATCATAAACTTCAATTTCTCTTACAATGTATTTAACACATATTTTAGATTTGTTTCGCTATCCACAAATATTTTCTATCTTAAATACCTGATTCACATAAAAATAATTACATTAGGTTTTAATTTTACAAAATACAAATATAGGTAGAGTTTTAAGAAGCTTTGTTGTCTTTTATTTCGTGAAAAATTTTACAAACACCAATAACTCAAATAAACAAAATGACAGAAATTAAAAATTCAATATTAGCCGGTATATTTTTTGGAGTAGTAATGGGACTATTTTTTAGTATATTGTTTGGAAGTGATTATGGATTAATTTCTGGAATCTTCTCGGGAATACTTTTTGGAGTTGGAATTTATTTGTTTGTCAATTCCAAAACAGTTAAAAGTCAGACTCAAATTGAAAATATAGAAGGATTAACTATTATTCATTCTGGAGGGGCAAATCATTTTATTAATGTAGAAGCTGTGGGAGGAAAATTATATTTACTTACTGACAAAGTGCTGTTTAAATCTCACAACTTTAATGCTCAAAATCATAGCCAAACAATATTATTAGAGCAAATTAAAGAAATTGGATTTTATAATACTCTTGGATTAATCCCTAATGGGCTTTCCATAACAACATCTGATGATAAGATTGAAAAATATGTTGTTAATAATAGGCGACTATGGAAAGAAAAAATTGAAAATCGAAAAACTAAACAAATAATTACGAATCGATAAGATCAGTTTGAAAATCTTTCATCTCTGGAAGCGAATTCCTTCAATTTACTCCGTTTTTTTTCTCGAACTGTAAGTGATCCTCTTATCCAATTTTCTCATATATTGCTAACGTAAACTGGCTTCAGTTCTTTACCATAAATTTGCTCATGTATTCTCATAAACACAAAGTCCTATGAAATCTTTAACCCCACTTATCTTAGAAGATCACCTTATATTTGATTATTAGCAATATGATTTTGGCTATTATATATATCTTTTTTAAAAATAAATTAAACAAAACTCTCAAGTCGAACAAAAAATATTAATAATGAAGAAACCTATACTTTTAGTATCTTTTTTGATAATTGCAATTTCTAGCCTTGTAGCGCAAAGCACAGAAATTAAAAAAGTAAATTATGCAAATATCCAAATTGATGTTCCAACAAACTATACTGCGAAAGACGAGTATTCAATAGAAAACAATTCATTTTCAGCTCAATGGATTTACCTGACAAATAAAATGGTAGAACAGGGAGTTGAAAAACAAATTCTAAATCAAATCGAAAAACAATTGAAATATTCAAAAGCAACAAATATTAGTTTCACTTCAAATGGTGAACAATTTTCAGGTAAAAAATATCAGCTCAAAGGCGAAATGGAATTAATATTTAGAATTATAGCATTTGGATCCATTAACGGACAACCTTTGGTTTTAAATTTGGCATTTAAGAAAGATCCTAAATCCGACGAAGAAACAGATGAGTTGATGAAAAAATTTATAACGTTTAAAAGATTATGAAAAAACTAACAACAATATTACCACATAATACTTCGTAAACCCATTTTCATTACACCTTGACAACAAATAAATAGTTACCAAAAATACGGTCTATTAGATTATTATAAAAGAGTTTTAAAAACTAAAGCCTTTCGAACATTTATATGAAAGAATTAGACCTGCTTATTGAAGTAATTCAAGCTTTTGAAAACAAAGCAAACGAAATGATAAAAATTTTAGCTCATGAATTTAATCTTGATTTAAAGTCAGATCAATCATTTCAAAAGCTAATAAATAGAGAAAATAATCTGTGGAAAGGTAATCTAAAAAACAGTTGGACGTATTGTTTCCATGGGGATGCCTGTGATTTTGAAAATAAAAAAACAAAGCAATACTTGCATGTGAAGATTAATAGAAAAGGAAATTTTGGTGCAATTGATCATTTCTATTTATACAAATTTTTACAAACTAGCGAATTTTTAAAATCTATTCATACAATAATTAACTCTGAAAATTATTACAACGAATTATTTGAAGAATTAATTAAAACAGGTATTTTAATCAATATAGATGAGTTTCCATTTAAAACTCTAGTATTGAAAAAAAATAGTAATTCTATAAATGAGGATATCATTGTGCGTGTAGAACCATGAAATTACCCAAAATTTATTTAGGTTACCCCTAGAGCAAAATATAGTCGTCTCAATTATTCAGATAATAAATAAAAACAGTATACTTGAGAAAGATTAGATTACAAGTAAAATCCAACCTCCTTTTGACGAATGAAGTATTTTAAGACGATTATCTTAATAATAACAACCATAGGGTGTTCAATTAACATCAATGCACAGCAAAAAACATTAAAAGATTATAAGCTGCTAGTCACTTTGGAGAATGCACCTTTTGATACGCTTTACTTATTTGATTATACGGATAATCGGAATATTCAGTTACCAGGAAAGAAAAAAGGTCCATTTACTTGGGAAATTATAATCCCTGATAGTATCGTCAACAACTCTGAGAACATGATCCTAAAAGTAAGGGACTATGACCCAATTAATAATACAACAACGAATATACGTTTTATTACCTCCCAGAATAAAAGAATAATTCCTATCGCAAACATTGGTGTAGAGGATAGAGTTAACTATATTCATGCACGTTATAAGGAAAAAACAGTTTTTACAGGGGATATAATTTCAACTAAGATCAACAACAAGGATACATCCATTATGGGGGATCTTATCTGTGAAGATTTTGACTTAATGCTACAAAATGATAATTCGGATATAACAATCCGTGCAAAAGATCCTTATTTCAGTTGGTTCAATAACTACTATAATGAAAAAAAATCTTACGAGCAATATTTAACATCTTATAAAAGCTTTGTAAAAACTTATCCCGACTCGAGATATCTAATCTCAGGTCTTGCTTCCAATCTCAATAATTACAGGTCAGTAGAAGATATTAAAATCCTCTACTCTCTATTTTCTGAAAAACATAAACACACACAATGGGCTAAAAAGATTGAATCGTTTATTAGTAGAAAATTTGAGAACTCTTCATTATCAACTTTGGATCAAAAGGGACATGAGGAAGTAATACAGGATCAGTCAAAATTTAATTTAATCGTTTTCACAGCGTCATGGTGTGCGCCATGTTTAGAAGAGATTCCTTTGTTAAAAGATATACACAATGATTTAGATCAAAATTTGATTATAACCTATATCTCAATTGACGAGCAAAAGAATATTCCGGCTTTTAAGAAGGTGATTACTGAACATAACATTGCATGGAGATCTTTATTAGCATATGAGGATAATAAAAAAATCAAGGAGAAGTACTTTGTCAATGGAATACCACACTGCATATTAGTATATCCAAATGGTGATATGGAAAGCATTGAGATAAGACATCCAGATAAAAAAACTAGACTATATAAAATAGTCAATAATAATATGGAGTTAAAATATAATAATGATTAAAATCCATCAAGCTAATATTAATGATATTGAAGATTTAGAAGTGATCTTCTCTCTTTATCTCAAATTTTATAAAGTAGAAAGTATCAGAGATGATAACATTACTTTCTTAAAGGAAAGAGTGCAAAATAATGAATCTGTAATATTTACAGCTAAAAAAGATGATGAAATCGTTGGCTTTACGCAACTGTTTCCATCTTTTTCATCTGCCTCTCTTAAGAAGGTGTATATTTTGAATGATTTGTTTGTACTTGAAAATTATAGAAATCAAGGCATAGCAAAACTTTTAATACATCAAGTCATTGAATTTGCAAAAGAAAACAACTGTGCAAGAGTTTCCTTAAGCACCGCTCGTAATAATCCTGCACAATTTTTATATGAAAAACTAGGATTCAAAGAAAGTTCATTCAAATTTTTCAATTACAATTTATAATACAGCAATCACCGATATGGACATCACCCTTTCTGAACGTAGAGGAATTGAACCTGAAGAAATAATTAACTTATACCAGGCTAACGAATGGAGTGCAGCTGATAAGCCTGTGGAGCTTTGTAATGCCCTAAGTAACTCTCACTCGTTGATCACTGCGTGGGACAATGAACGATTGGTAGGTTTAGGCAATGCTATTTCTGATGGCCATCTGGTCGTATATTATCCTCACCTACTCGTACATCCGGATTATCAAGGTAAAGGGATCGGTAAAATGATCATGGATAAGATGCAGGAAAAATATGGTTCATTTCATATGCAGATGCTAACTGCTGATGGTGATGCGACAGAATTCTAAAAAAAATGGGATTCTCGCGTGCAGGCCATACAGAACCGATGTGGATCTATAAAGGTAATGAGCATTGAGAGAATTTTAAGATTGTGAGATATATGACAGATTATAAAGTATTGATACCAGATGAATTCTATTCCTTGCTTAATTTTGAACAAGATGATTTACCAGGAATAGCAGTAGTCAACACTGCATTAAGGGAATTTGAACCAAAAATAGTTTTCGCATGGCATTTATCAATTATGATAGACCTAGAAGATTTAATCGACAATGGAATGCCTTCAAGAAGTGAAGTGGAAGTAATTGACAACTATGGCGATTATTTGGATAATGAAATAAAAGGTCCGGATAAGGAAAAGCCTAATGCCTTATTTCTTGCAAGAATAACCTGGAATAAAACGCGAGAATTAATTTGGCGAGTCTATGATCCTGAAATCGCAAATATCTTTCTGCAAGAGATTATTACAGCCAACTCCTCCCCTAGACAGTTTGACTATCGTATAGATCCTGACGATAATTGGGAATTGGCAAAGTGGCATTTGACAGATTGGAAGTAGTGAAAAGGTTCTGTTTAAAAATATTTGATAAAAACTAACTCAATCTTTACCTAAAGGTGTAAACAAATATAATTTATTTATGAACGTAAGAAATCGAAAGTATAAAGAAATTTGCGGAATAACCGCTTGACGTGTATAAGATATTTGTAAATCCTGAAAATGAACAAAGATAAATCCAAATTATTTAGAAAAGTAAATACTAAGACATTTAATGTTCATCATAAATTTGGTGGAGATTATAAAGACACTCGTAATAGCAAAAAAGAAATATTAGAGCAAGCAAAGGGAAAGATGTCTGCTAAAAAAGAGCGCGGTTTAGATTACACACCACTTTACAGATTTTTAATATCCAAAGTTGGATCTGATTGGAACGACGTTTTTAGTGAAGCAAAATCTAGGTTAGATAAAGATGAACCAATATTTGCAATAGTAGCTTTAAAAGAAAACGAAAAGCAAGACTTTGTAAGGATTGGAGAGTCATCCTATTTTTCAGGTCTATATGTTGATAATAACAATATTTTACAATTATCTAATCCTAATCTAAAAGCAAAAGATATGAAACCTTTTTGCTCTTGCTGTACCCATACTTTTAATGGAAAACTATTTGGGACGGAATAATTACAGATGTTGCTAAAAAAATTGGTTTTAAAAGTTTAGATTACTTTGCTAAAATAGCTATCTTGTGCTTACCATATTATAGACTACGACCAAATAAAGATGCAACCATTACAAAAACTAGCGCTATTACTCCTACTATCCTGCAGCACATCCGTAATATCCGCACAGACATACTTAAATTTAGATTTCGAAACCATGAGTGGTAATCAGACTAAATGTGGGATTTAACATTATAAACAACGAAAACAGATATTACAATGAAACTAATTATAATACTTGGCATTTTAATGTCTTCAATTGGGAGTATCGCTTTTGGTCAGGAAAAAACTACTTTAAGTATACTATTTACTGATGGGAAACAGCACGGTGTTAAAATTGAAAAAGTTCTGGGAAATCAATATTATCTTGACTCCTTGCCTGAGGAAGTAATAAATAGTAAAGATATTCTATTTAATGCTGTTATTCGAAATCCAGCATACGTGAGTTTTGTTATTGATTCCAATTATCGAACCAATCCTGTTGTATTGCATCCTGGAGTAAATATAGTTCAAGCAAGGCTCTTTCAAAATAAGTATCAATTAATAAGACGAGATAAATATTTGGAAGAAAACACTATGGGAGCCTATAATAATCTTTTTGCTAATAACTATGACATCTATAAATACCTTAGAGATCATCAGTTAGGTAATATGCAGATGAAAGATTCGCTTTTAAATTTAAGTTATAATAATACCGATACAGTTGTGAGTATTTTAGCCAAGGACTACCCAAGCTCTTATGTTCCCCTTTATAAAATAGCCCACCTTTTACCATTTGGTAATCGACCAATTTTTCGTGAAATATATAACGGATTAGACGCTAACCTAAGAAATAGCAATATTGGGCGAATATTGGATTTAGAATTAAAGAAAGCTGAACAGGGATCTATAGGAAATGAGTTTCCACAGTTTTCTTTGACAGACAGAAATAATGTAATTACTGATCTTAATACCCTAATTAACAAAAATAAATTTACATTAATAGACTATTGGTATAGTAACTGTGGACCATGTATCGCGCAATTTCCTGTGCTGGCGGAACTATTTCGTGCGCATAAAGCAAATGGATTCTCTATTGTAGGTATTTCAGTAGATCAGGATCCAAAAAAATGGTTGAAAGCAGTTGAAAAATATCAAATACCATGGATCAGTCTGATAGACTCTAAAAAGAATAGTGCAGACTATTTTGGAATAACGGCATATCCATCTAATTTCCTAGTGGATGCAACTGGACAAATTATCGGTACAAATATGACGACAGAATCGCTTAAAAAATTTCTTAAAGAAAATATGTAGCTGATATGAAAAGAACTATTAGAAGTCGGTATTAACTAACTAAAAAGCAGAAAAAATTGAATTATGAAAGATGCTGTTTCTATTAAAGTTGATGGCTTGCCATTTGAACACAAAGTACCAGAAGTTGTAAGGGTAAGTTATGATATTCCAACGCTATTTATTGATGTGAAATCATTTGACATGGATGAAGACAAAGCCACTATCAAATTTGATCGTATCCTTGGATTTAGAGTGCTTGATGAAGGTGATCTGCTGGAATTTTGGAATGATCAAAGACCTAAAGGATGGTTATGGGAGGTTTTAGAAAATGGATGGTTTGATTTTGAGAAAACACGCGATGAATTTTTATCGGCCTGTCATGAGGATGAGTTAAAAGAATATCTTATTCTTGGTATTAATGATTGCGTTAATGTACTGACATTCAACGCGCCAATCATTAGCTTCACAACCTCGCTTAAATAAATGGAGAAAGATTGAAAAACCAATAACTAATGGAATTTACTAAAATTAATTTAAAAAATAGATAATTTAGCTATGTACTGTCAACAGTTACTTAAGGTTTACTAAAATTAAAAAGACAAAAAGGTCTATTTGCACTAATCGAAAGCATAAAACAAGCAGTATTCCTTCGTAATGGAAATATCTCTGAAATCACAATCGGCTATGAAGTTAATTTAACCAAAGATCTTCCTAACGGCATGAAGAAAGGCCAAGAACTGCGACTTCAAGGCAAATCAATATTTGAGTTTTCTGAAGATGGGAAAATTATAAAGTTAGTGGATGTTAGTGGGTAGTATCAATTATTCAAATATTGAAACAAAATGTTACCTATACTTTATACCTTATGTACTGAAAATTCTTAAAGTATACAAGAATCGACAATAGAGAAATAAAGACTGTGAGCACCCATAAAAAGTTGTACAAAATCAAAAACACACTTATGAAAAAAAATAGTGTCAAAGTTTTAATCACTAACATTGAGTTGTTACCAATACGCAAAACTAAACTATTTAAAAAGAGCATATTAGCAAATAAAAAAACACCAAACATTATTGTATATTGAACATTTGTTAAATAGAATACAAGTAATAACTCTAAAAGGGATAGGATGAAAAAATAGAAAAATCGTTGTCCATATCTTTCCAGAGACCGGTAAGGAAAATTTAAAACAAAGTTCATATATTTGATTCATACATAAGCTCTTTATAAATGAGTACTGTATGTATCATTCCTACACATAAAGCAGCCAAATAAACAGTGCGTAGATCCCAAGCTCGAATGTCAAATTGATGTAGGAATAAATAAATCAATAACAGACTTATTCCTTTGGTTAGCCCAATTAGTAATTTATTGAATTGCATAAGATAAACTGCTTTCATTCCAAGTACAGTGACTGCCGTCCGATTATTATGAGAATAAAAAGGAGACTGGCTTTCGACCTTTTTAAAACAATGAAACCTTAAACTATAGTAAGATGAAATAGGTACTGGCAGAACTGTAACAATTAAAACTAAATAGGTTAAAGTAGAATGTCCTAAAACATAACCTATTAAAATAACAAAAAGTCCATATGAAATTATTGGCAAAAAGAGCAGACTATAAATTATTAGCCAATTTCGAAATTCCCTCTCTCGACTTAATCCTTTTAAGCTAACCTGTAAAAAATAAGTATTAGGTTCAATAAATTGTTGCTGCACAAACCGAATACAAGAATAAATATAGATGATACTAAGTAAAATAAATAAAGTTAATAATATTGGATCTTCAACAACTTTAAGAGGAATTAAAAAAGACCAATACTCTTGGTTATGTTCAAAAAAATCACCTGCTGTCTGAATGAACAAAAAATAGCTTACTAATAGTCCAAAAAGAATAAAAAACGTATTTGCATATTTTTTAAAATAAGCCGTAACAAATATATTTATCAATACTCGAAACATAAGTCTAACAATTAATGAGAAGTTGTTTATTCTCAATTCTTAATGATATCGCTTCAAATGGAATCTCGACCTGATGCGAAGAGAAAATAATTCCAAAATCTTTGTTTCGGCTATAACAGATCCATTGTTCTAGTATTTTGCTAGATAAAGGATCCAGAGTAATAAATGGTTCGTCTAATATTATTAATTTTGATGCCCCTATAAATGCCAATACAATAGATAACTTTTTTAACATACCGCTTGAATATTGAGCAAGGGGCAGTTCCAAATAATCTTTCATATCAAATATTTGAATTAGCTCGTGATAATTACCAAGAGTATCTTTTTTGCAACTCACGAAAAAATCAATCATACTTCTTCCTGATAAAAATGTTGGAAAAACAGGTTCCGTGGGTGCATAATTTACTTTAGAAAGGTATTTTGAAGATTGCTTTTTTAATGAATTTCCCGAAAATAAAATATCGCCATCAAAGGGCAATAATCCTGAGATACATTTTAATAATGAACTTTTTCCTGATCCGTTAGCTCCTTGTAGCCAGTAAACTTCATTCTCTAGTATTAAATCTGGGATGGATAAAACTAAATGGCTACCATAATGCTTCTTAAAATCCTTAAATTGTAACATTTCGATAAAGGTTGCAAATAAATATGAATTAACTTACCTCTATAAGTAGTTGCATATTAATCAAAATGTTACATTTAGTTTGAAAATATTATTCGACACATTAATCGACCATTCTCTTCTTGAGTAGTTCCAACTCCCCTGCTATCATATCTGGCCATCGAGCAAAGCCTTCTCTAATAATCTCTTCTCCATCAGCTAACGTGAACAACTGTGAGATGCTAAAGGCAGACTCTCGGATACCGGCAATCTGTCTAAAAGTTAGCTCTGATCTGCTTTTTGCAGTTTTTACTGCTTCAGGATGATTAAGTATATATTCTTGGTGTATTTGCTTTAAATTCATCTCTCAGCTTTTTAAAAATTAATAGATCAATCAGAAAACCCTTAAGAATTTCCCTTCTAATACTTCCTCTGGTACATCTAGGATCTGCTCGATAACAACTGTAGCAGACTCTTCCTTAAATTCACTCATAAACGCCCATAGGTCGTTTACTTTTGTCGGGACAAAATGCTGAATAACATCATCCACACTATTGTCAGACTTCAGGATATTATATCCCTTATGCTTTAAGTCCACCAAGATCTCGATTGTCAATGGTACATTCATCGCAATTAGTATTTATCGTTTTTACCTTCTTCCAACAGGGTTGACATTTCGATCCTAAGTCTCTTTACTATAAAGTGAACTCACAGAACCCTCCCCTGCTTTAATTCAATATTGAACAGGATGAACACGCAAGAATGTTGAGCAACCGGTTATCTTATAACGTGTCCATCCTTATTCAATATTCAAAGATAAATAATAAAACTAAATATATTAGCTTTTATTTACTATAAATTTTAGTTTTATTATTTTTTAATTGATTTGTAGCATTATATTCCTTTGCAATACGGTTTCCCGTAAATATTCCCAAATTCTATAGATATATTCGCAAAAAAGTAATAAATGAGAGTAGATAGACTTAATTGAGTAAAATGTGGAAATAATTTATCAAAACTGAATTGAAATTAAAAGTTTATTATATAACAGATTTGATGGATGAGAAATTTTCAATTTTTATACATTTTGAAAAGAAATGATCAATAAATGCATGCTGATTTGAAGGATTAATTTCTAATTAACGCTTAATTACAAATAAAAACTAATCTACATCTATCATTAAAAACATCTTATTTCAAGTAAATTGTTTAAATAATATGTTTTTCATTAACTTAGTCCAGTTTGACTAATCAAAACCCATATAAGATTCATCTAATCTATGAAAAATAAATTATCTGATGTATTAAAAAAGCTATTTCTTAGTTCTCTTGCAGGTATAGCAGCAAATAGTACAGTGCAAGCAGAAGCTGTAATAGATACACCTGGCTCAATATATAAAGAAAATGAATTCTCTATAATTAAAGAGAAAGATCTAAGCCCAAAGTTATTATTAAAATTAAATAACAATTCTGGCTGGTCACTTATATCACATCGGAGTCATCGATCGCATTCATCACATAGATCACACTATTCTGGTGCTTCAAGCAGTAGCTCTTCTGGCTCGACGAGCTCTGGAAGTTCAAGTTCTCGCAGTTCATCTTCTACAAGCTCAACCAGCGGTTCTTCGACAACTCGTCCATTGGGCTTTAGCAGTAGCGGATCATCAAGTGGTTCTGGTAGCTCAAAACAAACTTCATCGTCTACTAATAAAAATTCTCCGACTAAAACTATAGCAGGTCTAAGCGCCACTGCTTTAAAACTCGGAGATCGAAATCTAAAACGTGATATGTCTGGAAGCGATGTGACCGAACTTATTAATATTTTATTAAAAAAAGGATATCTCCTACTGGAAAATGGACAAAATCAAGTATATGGAACATATACATACGACGAAACTATTGAAGCAACGGTTAAGAAATATCAAAAAGATAACAATTTGACTGGGAGTGGTAACTGTGACGCATCAACGGCATATCACTTACTAAATAAATAAAATGAAGGTAGAATTTAATGAAAATAATAAAATCGTACTAAAGATCCAAAGTACTCTATATAGTATATCTGTTGTACATAAATGTTTCTACTGGTACTCTGGAAAGTTTGATATCGATATCGAAAGTGTGGGCGATAATTTAATAATTAAGATGTCAAATATTCCTGATGATACGGATAAAAACAGTCTTATATCTAAGATAAAAAAAGATCTAATAGATTTCAACACTAGAGAGGTAATAGCTCTTGAAACTAAAGATATAAGGACTTTATTAATTGCAAAGGCATTTGCAAACGATGATGAATATGACGAATCTCCTCCAGGAATTTTAGATGATCCTATTGGATTTAATCCATTTGATTTTAAAAAATAAGATATGGATGTAGGAACAATTAAAGAATTTCGGAAATTTAAATCGATCGATAGATATAATACTGGAACGAATACTTACTTCCTTCTTCCATTTCGCTTTCATCAGGTCAATAATGAAAAGGAAGTATTGGTTAATGAAGTTGGAGATTTTCTTATTGTGCCAATAGGCACGTCAACAAGAATTGCAAATCGTCAAATTAACGACAAGGAAGAAATTTATGCTGATCTTATTGCTAATTTTTTTATTTCAGAAAAACCAATTCCTGATTTAATCGACATTTTAGCAACGCGGTACCGAACTAAAAAGTCTTTTCTAGATGAGTTCACCGCGTTACATATATTTGTGGTATCCTTACGCTGCAATCACTCTTGCCATTATTGCCAAGTATCACGAGTTTCTGAAAATAAACAGGATTTTGATATTTCAATCGCAGATTTAAAAGCTGGTATTGATCATATGTTCAGAACACCGTCTTCTTCAATCACAATGGAATTTCAAGGTGGTGAACCTTTACTAGCTTTTGATAAAGTAAAATACGGTATTCAATACGCAAATCTCCTAAACGAAGTGCACAACAAAGAAATTACATTTGTTATTTGTACTAATGCGACTGTGTTCTCGGACGAAATACTGGAGTTTTGCGCACAACACAATGTTGTAATATCTACATCATTAGATGGACCAGCATTTCTACACAATGCAAATAGACCTAAGACAGGAACTAAAAGTTATGAAATGGTTATGCAGGGTATTGAGCTAGCAAGAGAAAAGCTTGGACACGATAAAATATCTGCCCTGATGACAACAACAACTTTAAGTTTAGACTATCCTATTGAAATCATTGATAATTATATTGAAAACGGTTTTAGTAATATATTTTTACGTCCCATAAGTCCTTATGGATTTGCATTGAAAAATATAAAGAAAAACCATTATCAGACACAGCGATATCTTGATTTTTATAAAAAAGGTTTGGACTATATTATTCAACTAAATAAAAATGGACATTTTATGGTTGAAGATTACACAACTGTTGTTCTAAAAAAAATTCTAACTCCGTTTCCTGTTAATTATGTGGATTTACAATCTCCTGCAGGAATGATCAATAATGTTGTGGTATTTAATTATGATGGTAGTGTATATGCTACTGATGAATCTAGAATGCTAGCAGAAAATCAAGATTTTACTTTTAAGCTGGGCCATGTTCAAGATAGTTATCATTCTCTTTTCTATGGTGAGAAAGCTCAATATTTTTCAAAATTCTGGTCCAATGAAACGTTGGCAGGTTGTGCTGATTGCGGTTTTCAAGCTTATTGTGGAGCAGATCCAGTATTTCACTACGCATCGCAAGGGGATTTAGAAGGATTCAGACCCACATCAGATTTCTGTACAAAGAATATGGAAATCATTCGACATATTTTTGACTTAATAGACAGAGAGGGAAACGATATCATTAAAATTTTCAATTCTTGGATTAATAATACTCCTAAAAATTAGTTCAATATTATGTTTCAACTTAAAACAAGGGGTATCCCTATAAATCTGACCTCCCCAACTGTAGCTACTATAATATCTCAGACTTGGAGGAAGGATTTGGTCGCAAATACGCCATCTGGACAAACTGTATTTCTATTTAAGAATGTCCCTCCTATACAAGACAAAATCATGATAGTTGGTATAGCGACTTTGGAATATCTAGAAGAAGGAGATATTATATATATTGACACAAATGGTAGTATTCATACACTTTTTAGGAAAAATTCTCATCATAATGCCCTTTTTATAACTGATCGATGCAATAGTAATTGCTTAATGTGTTCACAACCACCTAAAAATGTGGATGATCTTACACACTTCTTCAACATTAATACATCACTTATTCCATTAATTCCGAAGGATACAATAGAACTTGGAATTACTGGTGGAGAGCCAACTTTATTAGGTCAAAGGTTTATTACACTTTTGGACCAAATAAAAGACGAGTTACCAAATACTGATATTCATATTCTGACAAATGGAAGGAGTTTCGCCTGGAAGCACATTCCTCACGCTTTAAGTAATATTAACAACGAGCGTATGGTATACGGTATTCCACTGTATTCGGATTACTATAGACAACATGATTATATTGTTCAAGCAAAAGATGCATTTAACCAGACAGTTTTAGGGCTGCATAATATGGCAAAGTTTAACCATAGAATAGAATTGCGAATAGTACTGCATAAAGAATCTTTTAAAAGGCTTCCAAAATTAGCAAAATATATCTACATGAACTTTCCATTTGTTGAACATATAGCATTTATGGGATTGGAATACACTGGTTATACTATTGCAAACAAAGATTTATTATGGATGGAGCCAACCGAATATTCAGACGAACTGGAAGATGCAGTTTTATACCTCAATGCAATGGGGATGAATGTTTCTATTTATAATTTACAATTATGTCTATTGAAACCTTCCCTTTGGAAATTTGCACAAAGGTCGATATCAGATTGGAAGCAAAATTATTTAAAAGAATGTGAATCCTGCTCTGAGACAGAAAGGTGCGGTGGAGTTTTTGCAACATCAAAAAAACATAGCCAGTTGATTCAAGCAATTAAGTAAATGAAAGAGAATAAAGAAATTAAAATCCATAAAAGATTATTTTTAACAGTAGGTATATTACTACTGATTAATCCAATAATCATTTATCTAATTTCTAGCTCAATATGGGTAAGTTTAACTATTTCTATATCAGCTATTCTTGTTACTGCTTTCATTAATGAAAGTCAACGCTTTAACGTATTATCGACAATATGGTTAAATTTTATGTTTGTGCTATCATTTTTCTTGCATGCAGAAGTGATCTTTAGTTATAAATTCTCTGATTATATTATCGAAGATTTATACAGTATAAAACAAAATTATTATTTCAATAAACCATATTTAAACAAAACATTTCAAGACAAAGAATTTCTAGTAAAATATAAGACAAATGCGCAGGGCTTCAGAATTGGGGAAGAAGATGATCCGGACACTCGAGTTGAACTGTGTGATTGGTTGTTTATTGGTGACTCATATACGCAGGGCGCTCAGGTTGAGTATGAAGAGTTATTTACAAGTAAACTCTTCAATGATTATTCCAATAAAATAATCGTTAATGCTGGAATAAGTGGCTTAGGTATAATAGATGAATATTATTACTATATCAATGAGGGTAAAAACCTTAAGGCCGACAAAGTATTCTTACAAATATGCAATTTTAATGATTTTATGAAAGTCGAAAAGAGGACATCTGGATTCTCAGATTATCTCATGCATTACTCTAATTTTGCACGTTTCATACTTTATGATTTTAAGTATGCTAACCCCGCGGCATTGCCCTTGGGCAGATGGACAGAACCTTTTTACCCAGACCAAAAATCAAACAGAGACTTCAATATCTTTTACAAAGAACAATCGGATAAAAAATTAAAAGACCTCGAAAACTTTCGCCTTTACTTGAATAAATTTGCAAAAGCAGTCAAAGAAAATGGTGCAGAGCTTGTTATATTGCAAATTCCAACTAAAGAACAGGTATCATATAAATATCTTAACGAGGTTTTAAGTGATTTTGATATTGATATAGATGATCTTGATATGCAATTTCCAAATAAGTGGTTATCTACGCTTTCTAAAGAAAACAAAATTGTACATATCGATCTATTAGATGATTTTGAAAATTCGGAAATACCTTTATTCTTTGATTTTGATGAACACCTCAATATAGCAGGGCATCAGCAAATAGCAACTAGTATTTCCAAACATATTAATAATAAAAATCAGAAAGTGCGCAGCACAGTATTAAGTAAATTAAATGTTGGCGATCGGTACCCGGTGTATACAACAAGTGGTCATAGCATTTTCTTTCAATCTTGGCGAGATGGAAATATGGAGCTTTTCCTATCAGATAGTAACCTAAAAGAAAATAGAAGGATTACATGGAATAAGACAGATGAATTACACCCTTGGCCTTCCCCTAATGGAGAAGAAGTTGTTTTTACTGAAGGTGATCAATCATTAAACAATACAAAAGTGGTCATCATGAACAGTGATGGTAGTAATAGGAAATACCTGACAGATGATCCATCGACTTACGGAGCAATACCAAGTTATAACTATAGAGGTGATAAAATCGCATATGCAGCATGGCATCATCTAGATGGAAAATATACGAATCCTTACATCGTTGTACAAAACTTACTGAATAACGAAAAAACAATTATAACATCAGATGAATTCGAAAATTGGCGCCCTATTTTTTCACCTGATGAAACGAAGTTATATTATATTGCAAAGGATAAAAACAATCAATTCGATATTTATCAATACTCTTTTGAAAATAAAACAATAACAAATCTCACAAAATCTGATTATGACGAATGGGATCCATGTATCTCTAGAGATGGAACTAAAATGGTCTATGCGGCTCGCAAAAAAGACAATTGGGATCTTTTCCTCTTAGATTTACAAAGTGGAAAAAAAGCTCAATTAACAGATTCAAAAGGAAATGAATGGGATCCAAACTTCTCACCTACAGGCGATTCAATCAACTATGCTGCCACCTATGGATTGAGAAATGGTATTTTTAAAATGTCATTAAATTAGAAACATGCCTTTTGCCTCTATACCATTTTTGATATTTTTTTGTTTTGTTACTCTGATCATATTGGTTACAAAAGATCAATTTAGGTCATATATAATGGTTTGTGCCAGTTGTTGTTTTTATGCCTGGGCAGGCTTATCAAGTTTCATTTATCTTATTGTGATATCACTTTTCACCTACTTTGCCGCAATGAGTATGAAGAACTATGACAAAAACAAAATCTGCTATTTTGCTATTCTTGTTATTCTACTTTTACTTTTATCATCCAAATATACATATCTACCGGAATACATAAATCGCCTTACTCCATACACATTTGAACAAGCTTCCTATATTATTCCTATAGGTATATCTTTCTATTCATTACAAGCTATTGCTCTACTAGTTGATATAAAAAACAATAAATATACTTCAAGAGTATCTTTGAAAGACGTAACACTATTTGTTAGCTTTTTCCCACAATCATTAGCTGGCCCAATACATCGAGCATCCGAGCTTATACCTCAATTTAATAAGAATAGTCCTATTGAGATAACTTCGCTTGCCATCGGATTTAAAACATTATTATTTGGTCTTTTTTGTAAGTTAATTGTAGCTGATAAGTTAGCACTACTTATTGAACCTATTTTAAGTAATCAGCATAAACATGATGGATTACTTCTTTATACTTCGATAATCTTATATTCTATTCAAATTTATTTTGATTTTTGGGGATATTCACTAATGGCAATCGGTATAGGGAAATGCCTTGGATATGATATAAAGATTAATTTTAGAAATCCATATCTAGCGTCCTCAATTAAAGATTTTTGGCATAGGTGGCACATTTCTTTATCTCAATGGATGAGAGATTATATTTATATCTCATTAGGTGGTAACAGAAAAGGTTATTTAAACTTTTTGTTTGCACTTTTTGCTACATTTCTCTTGAGTGGAATTTGGCATGGAATATCTCTTAACTTCATAATATGGGGTCTAATCCATATGTTATTGTTTATCATTGACGATATTTTAAAAAAACACTCAGGGAACTCTAAAAATAAATATTTTAGGAGATTATTTTTCTTAGCAACTATCCCCTTTACATGGTTAATATTTCGAACTAGTAATCTTGAAGAGTTATCTAATATATTAAAAAAGATTTTTTTCTTAACTGACGAATGGTCACTAACATCCTCAACTTCGTATTTCACGTCTAACGTAAATTTATTCTATTTAATTACCTGTCTTTTAATAGTATTATTGGTCAATTCTAAATTTTTATACAACCGAATGAATTTGATACCAATTACAAATACAGAAAAGATACTGGACTCAGCATTCTTAATTACTTGCTTATTATTTATCATTTTATTTGGGGATATAGGACAGCAACACTTCTTATATTTTAATTTTTAATTGCCATGTCGTATATCTTAGGAATTTCAGCTTTTTATCATGATGCATCAGCTTGCTTATTAATAAATGGGAAAATTAGAGCAGCTGCTCAAGAAGAACGTTTTACTCGAATTAAAAATTCTGCATCATTTCCTATTAATGCTATTAAATTTTGTCTTAGCGAAGAAAACCTGACTATTGATGATATTGATGCAGTCGTTTTTTATGAAAAACCTTTTCTAAAATTTGAACGGTTATTACAGACATATTATTCATTTGCACCAATGGGAATTGCATCATTTCTTAAAGCTATACCTATTTGGCTACATGAAAAGCTATTCTTGAAGCAAAAAATAAAAAAAGGTCTTCAAGAAATTGGACCTTACGATAAAAAAAAATTGAAACTGTTATTTTCAGGCCATCATCTTTCTCATGCTGCAAGTGCTTACTACCCATCTCCTTTTTTAGACGCTGCTATTTTAACAATTGATGGTGTTGGAGAATGGACAACAGCTTCAATATTTCATGCTAAAGAAGGAATAATAAATGTAGTTAAAGAAATGCCATTTCCTCATTCTGTAGGCTTATTATACAGCGCATTTACATATTTCCTAGGTTTTACTGTAAACTCGGGGGAGTATAAAGTAATGGGTCTATCTCCTTTTGGAAATATAGACGATAAAGAAACAAAGGCTTTTATAGAAAAAATTAAACAGGAGATGCTTTCTATAAACGAAGATGGCTCAATATGGTTGAATCAGAGCTATTTTCATTATGCTACCGGCCTTAAAATGATCCGAGAACATAAATGGAAAGATCTCTTTGGAATAGAGAGACGAAAACCTGAAAGTGATATTAGTCAACATCATTGTAATTTCGCTTGTGCAGTCCAACAAGTCTTGGAAGAGATTGTTTTAAAAATGGTTAAGGAGACAAAAAGGTTAACAAATTCTGAAAATCTTTGTTTAGCTGGTGGAGTAGCATTAAATTGTGTTTGCAATACAAAAATCAAGCAATCTGGTCTTTTTAATCAAATTTATATTCAACCGGCCGCTGGGGATTGTGGGGGTTCAGTAGGTGCAGCTATGGCTGTTTACCACATGTATTTTTGTAATAATAAAATAGTGATTCCAGAAAACTCAAATATTTATTTAGGACCAAAAATAAGTGAGGATGATATTCTGAAGTTAAATCGTAAACTAAAAACAGAATATACTAGATATGAAGATTTCAACGATCTATCTGCTAAAATAGCAGAGCTAATTAGTGAAGGAAATGTCGTCGGTTGGTTTCAAGATAATATGGAGTTTGGACCACGGGCATTAGGCAATAGAAGTATACTTGCGGATCCAAAAAATCCGAATATGCAAGAGTTAATAAATCAAAAAATAAAATTGAGGGAACAATTTAGACCCTTTGCCCCTGCTATAATTCAAGAGGAGTTACAAGATTTTTTCGAAATGAAAGATCCCTCACCATACATGCTTTACACAAGTAAAATTAGATCCGAATTCAGAGTTCCGCTTCCTGAAAACTTTCATGAATTATTAATTAATCAAAAACTTAAAGTAAGAACCAGTATATTTCCAGCAATTACACATGTAGATTACAGTTCGCGGATCCAAACTGTATCGAAGAAATTAAACCCGAAATTTTGGGAATTGTTGCAAAATATTAAAAAGCATACTGGATATCCAATTGTATTAAACACTAGCTTTAATGTACGTGGTGAACCAATCGTATGTTCTGCAGAGGACGCATATAACTGTTTTATGACTACAGATATGGATATATTGGTAATACAAAATTATGTTTACTTTAGAGATAAACAACGTACCAGCTCGCATAAAATGAATTCAAAATTTAAACTCGATTGATATTATGGAATTTTTAAAAGACTTATTTGATTATATTAAGGAAAGAAAAAAATACTGGCTTTTACCAATGATCATTATATTACTAATAATTGGATTGATTATAGTTGTAGGTGGGAATAGTGCATTAGCTCCTTTCATTTACACCATATTTTAATTAGCAATGACTAGAAACAAAAAAGATTCTGTTATTGTAGTTATAGCAATGTTAATTTTAATCTTTTTATTTAACAACCATTTCATATTGTTGTGGATTGCTCTAATAATATCTTTACTAAGCTTAGTATCTGGTAAATTTACTGCCATAATACATTTAGTTTTATTAAAAATTACTCATATAATTGGCGAAATCGTACAGAAAGCCATTCTCATTAGTGTATTCTTCATTATTCTAACTCCAATAGCATTACTTTCAAGACTACTAGGAAAAAAAGATATCATGATGTTAAAAAAGGGATACAAAAGTACTTTTCTAGATAGTTCTGAAAAAATCGATAAAACATATTTTGATAAATTGTGGTAATTCCATATTTACAGTGTTATTTAAACAAAGACTCTTTCAAGTGAAATGGTTATCTAAGTACCCCATTTTTTCTACAGCTAGAATTGGACTTTTCTAATTTACGTTACTAATTGATTTATTTGTTGTTTATGTCTAATATTTTTTGATAATTCCGTTGGTGTAAGATTATCAAGTCCTTCGTGAGGCCTATTGTTATTGCAGATGCTAGTAAGCAAGAAATTTACAGACCAAATTGGGATCAAGTTGAAGCTGTAATTGATGGAAAAGCCCCTCTGAGCTCATTGAGTACTGATTGCAAGTAATTAAGTTATATTGATCATGTTTAGAAAAATAGTCGGAACTATGTTGGTTGGGTTGTTAGCCCCAATAATATTTAAAATAGGTTGGTTACCAGCTGTTATTGATGCAATCATTTATGGTAAATATAAATATTATGACTTTAAAATTGATTCCCTTGGGATATTCCTGAAATACGTTTATTTTGAAACCTTTATATATGAATACTTATTTGCAATAATTGTGATTTTTTTACCCTTCCAATTATTAAAAGATTATTATTTAAATAATAAATCGCCTTTGAGTCTCTTAAAAAAGATACTTATATTATCATGTTTAATGGCTATATCGATCATCATTGTTGGAACTTTTAGTAATATTTGGGATGTTCCTTGGTACAATAATTTTAGGTACGTAGCGTTCTCATTGCTTTTTGGAAGCATATTTGCAACAATACTTTATCTAGTTATCGATAGGCATGTTGAAAATAAAATTAAGGACAAGTCATTAGATACTAATTTGTAACGCTTTTACCTGTTCTTACAGCTTTAAGATAATTGAGGACATATTCTTGCTGTATTTGCTTTAAATTCATCTGTATAGATTTTAAAAATTAAAAGATCAATTAGAAAACCCTTAAGAATTTCCCTTCCAACACTTCCTCTGGCACATCCAGGATCTGCTCGATAACAACTGTAGCAGACTCTTCCTTAAATTCACTCATAAACGCCCATAGGTCGTTTACTTTTGTAGGGACAAAATGCTGTATAACATCATCCACACTATTGTCGGACTTCAGAATATTGTATCCCTTATGCTTTAAGTCCTTCAAGATCTCGATTGTCAATGGTACATTCATCGCAATTAGTATTTATCATTTTCACCTGGTTCCAGCAGGGTTAGCATTTCGACCTTAAGTTACGTTACTTTATAATGAATATCCTGATTACTATTTTAAAATTAATTTTACGGGAAACCGGAAGCGATAGCAAATTCGAATTATTACATTTATAGAATTTTAGAAAAATTAACTAGAAAAATAATGGTAAAAGGCATTAGATTACAACTCATTGAACTTGCAAAATTGAGAACTACATGGACTTATACTCAACTAAATGAACATTTAGAATTAGGTTTAAACTTTAATAATGATTATCATAGAAAATTAATTGGGGAATGGTTAGGAGAAATATCTGTCTACGAATATAGCAAAGGAAGACCGCTACTCAGCAGTTTAATTACTCATAAAAATGGAAAAAGAGAACAAGGCGATGGCTTTTATAAACTTTGTGAAGAACTATTTGATGAAAATTGGGAAGATTTAAAGAAAAACAAATCTTGGGAGAATGGATTAATAGCAGAATGTTATACTTTTTGGTGTGATCCAGAAAAATATAAGAGAGCCGTTAAAGATTTTTAATCTAAAAAAGTATAATAAC
>NZ_JBBGYV010000012.1:0-128690 GCF_037479535.1 Sphingobacterium sp. MYb388
TACTGAAAAGAAACTCATAATAATCTGATCTTTCGAGATAGTACTCTGATTGATAGGGATACTATTGGGAATATTTGGAAGTATATATTGCTTCGTAATGTACACCGCTAGCAGCGATGGAAGAATAAATAATGTTGTTGTTTTAAAATCAATTTCTTTTTTGTACACGTGTCCAATGGAGCCTATTAGTGATATTATGCTAATGGTAAATAAAGAATAATCAAGTGCCTGGATGGGCTCTATATGAAATAAGTAAACAAATATAGGTAGTGTTAAAATACTGCCGCCACTGCCCATAATACCCATTGTGAGGCCTACAGCTATTGCTAATGTGTATCCGAGAATGAGTGATAATTCCATCATATTATTCCTTTTTTTTCAAAGGTATGGCCTTATTAAATCATAAAAGGTAACATAAGTTACCTTTGAGTGTTTTATTTTATTCATTAAAGTAGCTGGATATTATTCCTTTGCAATAGAATCCTCCCTTGGTTTTCTAATGATTTTAATATGCGCGATACCACTACACGAGATGTATTGAGGTCATTGGCAATTACTTGGTGTGTGATGTCAATGTCTTGTGATTGAATGATTGTTGCTTTTTCTTTTAAGTAGTTCATGATCCGAACGTCCATTTGCAAAAAAGCGATGTTGTCGACGGTTGTTAGCATCTCATTGAGTCGATTGGAGTAGCTCTCCAAAATAAAATTTCTCCAGGATTTATAATGCCCCATCCAGCCATCTAGATATTGATTGGGTATCATAGCAACTATAGTATCGGTATCAGCAATTGCTCTGATTTCACTTTTTTTTGCCCCAACACAACAAGCTATAGACATGGCGCAAGTATCTCCTTTTTCTAAAAAGTATAATAACAGTTCACCTTCTTTTTTGTCTTCGCGAATAATCTTGATGACGCCATCTAATAGAAGTGGCATAAATTTAATATACTGACCAATGTCTATGATTACTTCGCCTGCTTTAAATTTTTTGACGATGGCAACTTGTTCGATTTCTACGATCAATTCTTTCTCAAAAATTCCAGAAAATGCTTGTTGAACTGTGATCATTTGTTAGTGTTTAATGAGGTAACTTATTTCTTAAAAGGCCATATAACCACGTTCCCAGGAGTGCAAATACCAGTACAATTCCCATGGTCCAATATCCTGCTCCTAGGAGTGTAAACATTGGTCCGGGACATGCGCCGGTGAGCGCCCAGCCTAACCCAAAGATTGTTCCTCCAAGAAGGTAGCGTGTGATACTCCTGTTTTTATCTATGAATTGAATATCTTGGCCACTCGTATCTTTGATATTCTTACGTTTGATTATTTGTACAATTATAATTGCTGTGGTTAAAGCTGTACCAATTATTCCATACATGTGAAATGATCTGAATTGGAACATTTCATATATGCGGTACCAGGAAGCGGCCTCTGACTTATACATGATGATACCAAAGAGTATTCCAATTAATATAAATTTTAACTGTTTCATAAGGATTTAGAAAATAAGTGGGAATATAAATTGAACCATGATGATCCCGCCAATAAAAAAACCGATAACGGCAATCAATGAGGGCAATTGAAAGTTGCTCAATCCGGAGATGGCATGTCCTGACGAGCATCCTCCAGCATAACGGGTCCCAAAACCGATTAATAAGCCACCAATGCTTAAGAGTAAAAACTGAAAAAGTGAGCCATCAAATAGAAACAGACGGTCGGGCATATATCCTTGTAGATTTTCTATAATACCTAACGATTGAAGGTCAAGGACACTTTTGCTGTTAATATCAGGTGTGCTCCCATCACTTAGATAGAAATGCGCTATGAATCCCCCGATTATAGTGCCTAGTACTACTAATAGATTCCAAATCTGTGATTTCCAGTCAAACCGGAAAAAAGAGCTTGTTTTACCTGCCCCTGCTATTGAACACATTGTTCTTAAATTATTGGACATCCCAAAATCTTTGCCCTGTTTTAGTAATAAAAACATGATAAGGGCAATCAATGGACCTGATATATACCAAGGCCATGGTTTTTGAATAATTTCATACATAATAATCAATCCTAATGTGACACAAAGTAAAGGAAGAAAAAAGAGAAAGATTGTAACTTTAGTTACAATCTTTCTCTTTTTATGTATTTGTTACATGTCGTAATATTCTAATTTACTGTCTTTTAGTGATTGACAGAGATTCTTGAGATCATCTTCCGATTCGAATAACTTATTTCTCCAAGCTCTGACGTGCGCTCCGGTTTTTAATTTAATGATGATAAGATTGCCTCCCGATCGTCTTAAATTACGCACATAGTCTATGGTATTGAGCGGTATGATTTTATGAGAAGTGGGATCTTCTATTGTTAGAGATTCATTGTCAATAGTCCAAACTGTTGGTTTTCTTGAGCATTTTACGGCAATATACAAGACAAGAGGCAATGAAAATAAGGAGCCCATTATTTTTACTACTTCGGATAAAGGCAGTCTCGATACGATGTAAACAAGAGCTAGGACAAATAGCATCATGAGCAACATATATCTGCCCCGGTGTAATGTTGCAATCTTAAAGCTCAATTTTTCCATGTTATATTTTTAATGCAAAGAAACAGAAACCTGAGCTAAAACAAAAATGAGACAAGTAATTGCCTCATTTTATTATTATTACTCTGTTTCCATCTTTTGGACGAATTTTCCTTTATGGTCGATATAAAAAAAATCTTCTCCATTTTCTGAGACTAAAGATAACCCAGAATCGAACGGAGCTGCGTACTGATATTTAATGGGCGTGACAGGTTTGCCTTTTAAATCAATGAATCCATATTTTTCGTTCTGCATACAAAGCCAGAGATTCTCCCCACCGTTTGTTATAAATTCGAAAGCTGCACTAAGTTTTTTCTCCTGATGGTCAACTAGGTAATATAGTTCTTCTTCTGATATGACAGCTGTTCCATTTTGAAATTCGTGAATGAGTTCAAATTTAGTAGGAATGATTATCTTCCCAGTCCTGTCAATGACACCTGATCCAGTTTTTGTTGTTACGATGGCATGTTCATTGTCGAATTCACGGGCATAGCTGTATAATGCAGGAATAATGATATGAGCATTCGTATCCATAAATCCGTATTGGTCATTTTTTGAAAATAATAATGGACCATCTTCCGTTCTTGCTAAGTGTTCATATTGACATGGTATAACTTCTTTGCCTTCAAGATTTAATAGACCATAGCTATTATTAGAATCTACAGCTACGGCATATCCTGCAATGTATTCTTGAATAATGCTATATTTAGCAGGTGTAACTTGATTGCCATCCTCATCGGAGATACCAATGTATCCGGTGTTTTCGTCAAAATAGGATACTCTGTTTTCATCTAATTGAGTAGGTTCAAATGTGAATTGTTCTTCAGCTTTTTCGATAAGTTCAAAATCAGCAGGGATTTCAAATAATGAAGGATTTATTTCTGATGCTGTAACTTTAAAAGCTTGAATTCCCATTTCATAGGCTGATATGGATAATGCCGCGCCGGGGATCTTCTCTAAATAACCATATTCTCCCCAGTACATTTTAGGGAGAGCTTTCGTATACCAGACTTCAATAATTGGATTTCCTTCTTCTGTTTCAATTGGAAGTGTGATGATGGCTTTGTTACAGTTGTAGCCTGCAATTGATTTGGATTCTCCTGTTATAAATTCAACCTGTAGATCAGCTGTTGAGATGGGGTCTTCAGTATCAGTGACAGTTAATTTTCCTGATAACAGCTCCTCCTCATAATAGTTTTCATTATCGTAATCTAATGTATAGGCTTTGTGTTTGTTAAAGTCAGATATCTGAACTGTTTTATCCATAAATTTATTTTCTACTCGTAGGAAGTCGCGAGTGGAATAAAGATCTGCTACAGATTCTGCCTCTGCAACTCCGCCCATATGGAGAGCAAATTGAATTTTATACATTTTCTCCTGTGCATTGGAGAAATTAACAAAAATTAATAGCAGGATAAGTGTTTGAAAGTGTTTACTTTTCATTGTTTTTTCTATGAACTGCGAAATTATGCATTTTCTAAATTCTTTTAAGGGGTAAAGTTTGTTGCTGTGATTTTTTCGTTACAGCATTTCTTCAAATTGCTGTTTTAAATCGTTTCTGTATATTTGAAATTCAACCAAAACTAATTCTTTTATAATTCATGAAGAAGACCGCATTATTAATAGTTCTCTGTGTAGCAAAGGTGCTCGCTTTTGCTCAACAAAAGCCAAATATTGTTATTATCATTTCGGATGATCATTCGTACCAGACAATTGGTGCCTATGGTTCTACCTTGGGACATACGCCAAATATTGACAGAATCGCAACAGCAGGTATCCGTTTTAACAAGGCTTATGTAACGAATTCGATCTGTGGACCGAGTAGAGCTACTTTATTAACGGGAAAATATAGTCATAAAAACGGCTTTAAGGATAATGAAACATCAAACTTTGATCATAGTCAAGATTTGTTTGTTAAAGACTTACAAAAGGTAGGTTATAAAACGGCCTGGATTGGAAAACAGCACTTAGGTAATGAACCTCAGGGTTTTGATTATTTTAGCGTGTTGGTGGGGCAGGGACATTATTTTAATCCGACTTTTGTGAACGCAAATAATCAAAGAGAGACCGTTAATGGTTATGTGTCTGATATTGTTACGGATAAGGCAACTCACTGGTTGGATTCTTTAGATAAAAGTAATCCATTTTGTCTTGTTATAGGCCACAAGGCTACCCATCGTACCTGGATGCCTGATCCGCAAGATTTTGGCAAAAATGATGAAAAGGAATTTCCTCTTCCTGCAAATTTTTATGATGATTATGAGGGACGATTGCCTGCCGGGGGGCAAGAAATGTCAATTGACAAAGATATGCAGATGGGATATGATCTTAAAATGTACAACTCTGTAGCGGCAATGAAGAAGGAAGGCAATTTTTCCCGTATGAATGACGATCAGTGGCGTAAATACTTGGCCTATTATAAGCCTATCAAAGAGCAACTGGATATGAAGCAACTTTCTGGAAAAGCTTTGGCAGAATGGAAATATCGTCGTTATATGATTGATTATTTGAATACTGCTGAATCTATGGACCGTAATATTGGTCGCGTGCTGGATTATTTGAAGGAACATGACTTGGAGAAGAATACAATTGTTATTTATTTGTCGGATCAAGGTTTTTATATGGGCGAGCATGGATGGTTTGATAAACGATTTATGTATGAGGAGTCTTTCAGGACTCCAATGATTGCTAAATTTCCTGAAATGATTGCCAAAGGGACGGTATCCGACGCTCAGATTATGAATGTTGATATTGCTCCAACGTTGCTGCAGTTGGCAGGAGTGAAGAAACCCCAGGAGATGCAAGGTCAATCATTTGTTGATGTGCTCACTGGAAAAGATAAACGGGGACGTCAAAATTTGTACTATCATTATTATGAAAATGGAGAACATGCTGTTTCACCTCATTTTGGTGTGAGCGATGGACATTACAAACTGATCCGTTTTTATAAACGTTTCAATTCTTGGGAGTTATATGATCTTACTCAAGATCCATCTGAAATGAAAAATATTTATACTACTGCTCCCGCAAAGATTGTGAAGGATCTGAAAAAGAAATTAAAACGTGAAATCATGAAAGTGGAGGATCATGATGCATTAACTATCTTTAATAAAAAATTATAATGAAATTGGTAAACCACTATATTATTAGTCTGCTGACTTTAGTTGGCTCTGTTACTCAGGTAGAGGGACAGCAACAGAAACCTAATGTTGTTCTGATCTATGTTGATGATCTAGGATATGGCGACCTAGGAAGTTATGGCGCTACAAAATTAAATACCCCCAATCTGGATGCTTTGGCTTCGGAAGGAATCAGATTTACAAATGGTCATGCTACGGCAGCGACTTGTACGCCGTCTCGATATTCTCTAATGACGGGCAATTATCCATTCAGACAGACAGGTACAGGTATTTTACCAGGTGATGCTAAATTGATTATTCCTCAGGATAAAATAACGTTACCCAAAGTATTTAAAGATGCGGGGTATCAAACCGCTGTGATTGGGAAATGGCATTTAGGTCTTGGAAATCAAGTGGATAAGGACTGGAATGGGAGTGTCAAACCAGGTCCTTTGGAAGTTGGCTATGATTATTCCTTTATTTTTCCAGCTACTGCCGATCGTGTGCCAACTGTTTTCTTGGAAAATCATCATGTACTTGGTGTTAATAAGGCAGATCCGATAATGGTTTCTTATAATAAAAAAGTAGGTAGTGAGCCTACTGGTAAAGAAAATCCGGAGTTGCTGAAGATGAAAAATTCTCTTAATCATGGTCATGATAATACCATTGTGAATGGCATAGGTAGAATCGGATGGATGTCAGGTGGCAAAGAGGCTAAGTGGGTTGATGAAGAATTAACGTTAACATTTGCAGATAAAGCGATCCGTTTTATACAAGATCATTATCAAAAGCCTTTTTTCCTTACTTATAATGCCACCGAACCACATGTGCCTCGTATGCCTGCGACAATGTTTAAGGGTAAAAGTGGATTGGGTTATCGCGGAGATGCTATACTGCAACTGGATTATACTGTTGGACAACTGGTTAAAACATTAAAAGATAATAACGTATACGAGAATACGATTATTATTTTTTCTAGTGATAATGGACCTGTGCTGGATGATGGTTATGATGACGGTGCTGTTAGTCAGTTAAATGGACATAATCCATTTGGACCTTATAGTGGTGGGAAATATTCTGCATTTGAAGCGGGGACGCGTGTTCCTTTTATAATCAGCTGGCCAAAAATGATTAAAAAGGGTACTACATCGGATGCTTTAGTTTGTCAGGTTGATTTATTGAGCAGCTTTGCTTCTTTTCTGAATGTTAAATATCCTAAAGGGGAGGCTGTTGATAGTGAAAATACTTGGAAAAGCTTTATGGGTAAAGATCTGGTAGGAAGACCTTATCTAATAAAAGCATCAGGTACTTTGAGTGTATTAAAGGATAATTACAAATATATTAAGGCTGGTAAGGGCGCAAAAAGAAATAGCCTAGTCAATATTGAGCTTGGAAACGACGAGGTTGATCAATTGTATGATCTGCGCACAGATAAAGGAGAAAAAATCAACATTGCAAAAAATAATCCTGAAAAAGTCAATGAGCTGAAAGCGATTCTTGAAAAGGAAATGAATAAATAATTGACGGGGATTAATTTGATAGCTGGTATAAAAAAACGCATTTTTGCAGGATGTCATTTGCAAAAAAAATAATAGAATGGTATCATGATCATCAGCGTGATCTGCCTTGGCGAAATACAAGGGATGCTTATAAAATATGGTTGTCTGAAATTATTTTACAGCAAACCCGTGTAGAGCAGGGCATGCCTTATTACTTGCGGTTTGTGGATCGATATGCTGATGTTTTAGCTTTTGCTAACGCTTCTGAAGATGATATTTTGCATTTATGGCAGGGACTTGGGTATTATTCCCGTGGCCGAAATATGCATAAGGCTGCAGGAATTGTGCGTGATATGTATCAAGGTGAATTCCCTAAATCGTATGTAGAATTAATTAAACTGCCGGGAGTTGGGGAGTATACTGCAGCGGCGATTTCTTCTTTTTCGAATGATGAACAGCAAGCAGTGTTAGACGGAAATGTTTTTCGTGTTTTATCTCGTTATTTTGGTGTAGAGACGGCTATTAATACTCCTGCGGGTAAAAAAATCTTTACGCAATTGGCAAAGGATAATCTTGATCGAGACTATCCGGCATTGTATAACCAAGCGATTATGGATTTTGGTGCTCTACATTGTAAGCCAAAGGCTCCATTATGTGGTGAATGTGAATTGCAATTAGACTGTTTTGCCTATACGCATGGAATGGTGGCTGATTTACCTGTGAAAATTAAAGCTAAGAAAAGCAGAAATCGTTATTTTCACTACTTTATTATTCAAAAGGACGATGAAATTTTAATGTCTAAGCGTGGCGCATCTGATGTTTGGGAGAATTTGTATGAATTTCCTATGATTGAAACTTCTGAGGCTTTAGAAGGGTTGGAAATAACTGCTCATCCAGAGTTTTTAGCTTTATTTGGGCCAGAAGTTACAATAAGTTTGTTGCAACGGAATAAAAAACATGTTTTAAGCCATCAAAATATTTATGCGACTTTCTATAGCGTGTTAAGCTCTAGGGATTTGGAGCAAAAAAAAGTAAATTGGAATTATGTTTTATTAAAAGATTTGGATAAATTAGCTAAACATAAGCTCATATTTTCTTTTTTAGAAACAGCTAAATTATAACCAAATACCTTAAATATTATGTCAGGAGTCAACAAAGTTATTCTAGTAGGCCATTTAGGCAAAGATCCAGAAATTAGATATTTAGACAATAATGTCTCTGTTGCTAGTTTTCCATTAGCAACATCAGAAAATTTTAATCGAGATGGAAAACGTGTAGAGCAAACGGAGTGGCATACAGTTGTTCTTTGGCGTGGATTGGCGGATGTCGCAGCAAAGTATCTGACAAAAGGAAAGTTAGTTTATATTGAAGGACGCTTAAGAACGCGTTCATATGAAGATAAAGAGGGTATAAGACGTTATTCTACTGAAATTGTAGCTGAGAACTTCACCCTATTAGGAAGGAAATCTGATTTTGAACCTCCTACAGCTCCCCCTGCTCAATCTCATGCAGATAAGATTGAGAATAAGGAGGTTGAAGTCGATTTTACAGAGAATGAGAATGATAGTGATCCATTACCGTTTTAGGTGCTGGAATATATTTCGAAAAAGAGCATCTTTTTTAATGATGCTCTTTTTTTGTGATTATTTTTTTGCTCTTGTTACATAAATTTGAACTTCACTTACGAAAACCCTTTATCTTTTATAATATTTTGGTGTATCTTTGAATAATTATGTTGCAAGATAAAATAACGCAGTATACTGAGGAAATTAAGCAATTTGCTCCAACTTCTTCAGCTGATGTAGAAAATTTCAGATTGAAATTTTTAGTTTCAAAAGGTATTGTTAAAAGTTTGTTTGATGAATTTAAAACTGTTTCTGTAGAAGAGAAGCGTGTTTTGGGTATGGTATTGAACGAGTTTAAACAATTTGCTGAAAAAACATACCAAGAGGCTCACGAAAAATTTGGTGCGAATAAATCACAGGCTCAAAAGAGTGAAGGTGATCTTACTTTACCTGGTCAGGGTTTGAAGTTGGGATCCCGTCATCCACTGTCTTTGGTACGTAAAGAGATTGTTGAGATTTTTAAGAAATTGGGTTTTATCGTTTCTGAGGGACCTGAAATTGAAGATGACTGGCATAACTTTTCGGCTTTAAATTTTCCTCCGGAACATCCTGCTCGTGATATGCAGGATACTTTCTTTATTAAAAAACAAGAAGGGAATGATATTACATTGCGTACGCATACCTCATCGGTACAGGTTCGTTTAATGGAAGCTGGTAAGCCACCTTTCCGCGCTATTATGCCTGGTCGTGTTTATCGTAATGAAGCGATTTCTGCTCGTGCACACTGTTTCTTCCATCAAGTGGAGGGATTGTATGTGGATGAGAATGTTTCTTTTGCGGATTTGAAGCAAACATTGTTTCACTTTGTGCAGGAATTATATGGTGAAGGTACACAGGTGCGTTTCCGCCCTTCCTACTTTCCGTTTACAGAGCCATCTGCTGAGATGGATATTTCATGTACAATTTGTAAAGGTGCAGGTTGCCAATTGTGTAAATACTCCGGTTGGGTAGAGATCTTAGGTTGCGGTATGGTAGATCCAAACGTTTTAGATAACTGTGGTATCGATAGTAAAAAATACTCTGGCTTTGCTTTCGGTATGGGGATTGAGCGTGTCACCAATTTAAAATATGAGATTAAAGATTTACGATTGTTTTCTGAAAATGATGTGAGGTTCTTATCTCAATTTGAAAGCGAAATCATTTAATGATAGAACGAATAGATTATTTAATCACATTATCTATACTTTTAATCAAGAAATTGATTTTAAAAGGTATAGATAATGTGATTTCTTTTTTCATTAATGCAAATAAATATGTGTTTGATAATGAAATTTTATTGATGAATAATCGTATTTTAAACGTTGTGGTTGCTCGACGTTTGGTTCATGTACTTAAATTTTCAAGATAAATTTATGGAAGCAGATAAAATTATTGAATCTATCAAAAGATCTGCTCGAGAGCTATTTCGTAAGTACGGTTATAATAAAACCAGCGTTAATGAATTGGCAAAAAGAGCTAATATAGCAAAAGCGACATTCTATAAATATTTTGATAGTAAAGAGCTGATTCTTCACGCTATTTTAATGGAGTATATTCAAGAGAATGTGAAGGATATTCTGAAAAAGAACGTCGGAGAAGAGGATTTGGCAGTTTTTCTTGGAAATACAATTTTGAAAGTTAGCCGCCTTACTTATACAGTCTGTAATGAATTTGTAGGTTGGGAATTTATTCGTGAATCTGCTAATGCGCAGGAGTATTTAAAGACGCTCTCCGATGATTTAGAATTTTTATTGCTGAGTTCTTTTATTCAAAATGATACCATTGCAGCTTCTATCTCCGAAAAGAAGCTGACTTTCCTTATTAAGACGAGCAAAAACATTGTATTTTCATTTGCATTTACAGCGGTTACAGAAGCAGATGTGCGTAAAAATTTCATTTCTTTTCAAAAGGAAATTCTTCCTTATTTAGTTCACGCAACTATTCATTAAAATTCTGATCAAAAAAGCGTAATTTTGCGCCAATATGAGAAGAAGAAATTCACAAGAAAGATTAGTTTTCAACGATATCGCGATTATTGATATTGCAGAAGAAGGTAAGGGTGTTGGAAAAACAGATGATTTGGTATTGTTTGTTGAAAAGGCAATTCCAGGTGATGTGGTTGATGTTGAATTGATGCGCAAAAAGAAAAGCTTTGGTGAAGGTCGTATTCAGACCTTGAAGAAAGCATCTGAATATCGTGTTGAACCTTTTTGTGAGCATTTTGGAGTATGCGGTGGTTGCAAATGGCAACATATGACCTATGATGCACAGCTGTTGTTTAAACAGCAGTCTGTAGAAAATGCGCTCACACGTATTGGCAAAGTTGATACTTCTTCAATGGAGCCTATATTGGCATCTGGGCAGACGGAATATTATAGGAATAAATTGGAGTACACTTTTTCTAATAAGAAATGGTTGACGACTTTGGATGATAATGTGGAAGATATGAATATGGATGCTCTAGGTTTCCACGTTCCGGGAAGATTCGATAAGATTCTTAATGTTAGTCATTGCTATTTGCAAGAAGATCCTTCTAATGTATTGCGTAATAGTGTTCGAGAATTTGCTGTCGCAAATGCGCTATCATTTTATGATTTACGTGATCATAGTGGCGTGTTACGTAATTTAATCATTCGTATTTCTTCAACAGGAGAATTGATGGTGATCGTGGTGTTCGCTTATCCAGAAGAAGGACAAGTTGAGCTATTAATGTCTTTCATTAAGGATAAGTTTCCGTCAATAACTTCTCTTCTTTATATTATTAATCAGAAAAAGAATGATACGATTTTTGATCAGGAAATAGAGATTTATAATGGACGCGATTTCATTTATGAGGAAATGGAAGGTCTTAAATTTAAGGTTGGACCAAAGTCATTTTATCAAACGAACTCTGCGCAAGCTTATGAACTGTATAAAATAACCCGAGATTTTGCAGGCTTGTCTGGTGATGAACTTGTATATGATTTGTATACAGGCGCTGGTACAATTGCAAATTTTGTTGCTAAATATGCTAAGGAGGTTATTGGTGTTGAATATGTGCCGTCGGCAATTGAAGATGCGAAAATCAATTCGGAAATAAATGGCGTGAAAAACACGAAATTTTATGCAGGAGATATGAAAGATGTGCTAACGGCAAGCTTTATTGCTAAACATGGCAAACCTGATGTAGTCATTACAGATCCCCCTCGTGCTGGTATGCATACCGATGTTGTTGCACGACTATTAGAAATGGAATCTCCAAAAATTGTTTATGTAAGTTGTAATGCGGCGACTCAGGCACGTGATTTGACTTTATTGGCTGAAAAATATGATGTGGTTCGTATTAAACCTGTTGATATGTTTCCGCATACACAACATGTTGAAAATGTTGTTTTATTAAAATTAAAGGGATAATTATGGAAATAGAAGAGTGGTTTGGGGCATCGAAAAATAATGAAGATGATAGCCAAAAATCTAGTCCCCTAAAGAGTTTAAAGATCGATTTAGATTATTATAGTGATTCGATTAAGGAGATATCTTTAGAAATTATGGCTGAGGGCTTATCTGCGTATCCAATTTTTATAGCGCACCAACATGTTGTTAATGTCGGTGAATTGATTTTAGATCATGTCGAGCTAAAAACAAACTGGAGTATTAACGCTTCTACATTTGAAGAGCTTGTTGAATCAAATATTATTAAAGAGGATAGGAAAGACGCGTTTATCAAAAAGTTTAAGCGTGCACAGGATTTTATGTGTTTGTTAGTTATTGTTCCTGAAGGTGCAAATTTTGTCTTTTATCCTTATAAATAGGAATTCTTAAATATTTAAACTTTTTTAACAATTGATGTGTCAAACTATTATTACTTTTATTTAAATATGTATAGAAAAATAATTTGCCATATCAGTTTGCTTAGCTTCGTGTTCCTGTTTTTTTTAGGCACAAATGTTCAGGCACAACAAATACAGCGTATCTCAGGGATGGTGTTCGAAAAAGGGACTTCATTGCGTCTTCCGGAGGTGAATGTTCGTAATTTGAGGACAAATAAATCTGTTGTGTCCAATTCATTTGGTGTATTTGTAATTGAAGCATCTATTGGAGATAGTTTATCTTTTTCTAAAATCGGTTACGCTGAGGCGAAAACTTTAATTAGTGATCTTAAAGATTTCTATGTTGAATTGCAATCAGGAATTCGACTAGAGACCGTTATTATAGAACGTAAAACTAAGGAAGCGGAATTAAATGAAGCTATGCGTGACTACGGAAAGAAGGGCGTTTATAATGGTGGTAGTAATAAGTTTGGAACCTACTTGGCTAGCCCGGCCACTGCTCTTTATAACCTTTTTGGGCGTGAGGCTAAAAATGCAAAGCGTTTCAGTCGTTTTCTAGACAGTGAAAAAGAACAGTTGCAGGTGGATAAGGTTTTTTCTAAGGACGCTGTCCGAGAAATAACAAAATTGGATGATAAAGATTTAGATTCCTTTATGCGCATTTATAGGCCATCTCCGAATATGGTTGCAAATTGGCAACATTATGATTTTTTGGAGTATGTGCAACGTTCTCTTGCTGATTTTAATAAAAATGGCCGTCCAGAGGGGCTTACTCTTCCAGATATTGAAGTGAAGACACAGGAAAAATAATCAGTTTAATTTTATATCTGTCAACTATTGTCGACATTTTTGTTACTAAAATCGGCGTTTGTTGGCTATTATTTATTTTTTGGCATTCGGTTTGTTTCATATAGCTTTGGAATCACACTGGAAATATTATTTAAGATATTATAATTATGAAAATGAATAAGAAGTTAGCTGTTTTTGGTCTTACAGTGGCTACATCAGCAATGTTATTTGGGAGTTGTTCAACAATTCAAAATACAAATAATACCACAAAAGGTGGCGTAATTGGTGGGGTTGCAGGAGGTGCATTAGGAGCTTTAATCGGTAACAAGGCTGGTAGTACCGCTATTGGTACTATTGCAGGTGCTGCTATCGGTGGTGCTGCAGGTGTCTTAATTGGTAAGAAGATGGACAAACAAGCTGCCGAGATCGCTAAAACTGTTGAGGGTGCTGAAGTTACTCAAGCGGGTGAAGGTATCGTGGTTAAATTTGATTCAGGTATTTTATTTGATTTTAATAAATCTGATTTGAAAGCTTCTGCGAGAGAAAATATTAAAAACTTAGTTGCGACTTTAAATAAAGAGCAAGGTACTGATATCTTGGTTATCGGTCATACGGATAACGTTGGATCTTTAGATGCCAATCAAAAAGTTTCTGAAAACCGTGCTAATGCGGTTCGTGCATTTGCAGTTTCTCAAGGTTTAGCTTCCTCTCGTATCCGTACGGAAGGACGAAATTTCTCTGAGCCTTTGGAGAGTAATGATACTGAAGCAGGTCGTGCAGCAAACCGTCGTGTAGAAATTGTTATCGTTGCTGGTAATCAAATGAAACAAGAAGCTAAGAGCCAAGCTCAATAGGTCTGAAAAATATTTTATATTTAAAAAAGCGCTGATGTATCATCAGCGCTTTTTTGTTGGTTTTTATATTCATTTAGGTGCAATATTAATATGACAAACTGTCATCAATTCAATATTTATTCCTAACTTTGTAGTCTTTGAATTTTGAGCTATGTTAGATTTTGCGCATACAACTAAGGAACACGACGAGACGCGTCAAGGTGAAGCCTTATTGATTGAAAATAATGTTTCCAAAGGTAATGGACGTAAGTTATATATTGAGAGTTATGGTTGTCAAATGAACTTTTCTGATAGTGAAATAGTTGCTTCTATTTTATTGGAGACAGGATTTGAAACAACGAAAAACTATCAAGAGGCAGACGTGGTCTTTATCAATACATGTTCCATTCGTGAGAATGCTGAGCAACGTGTACGGAATCGTTTGAAAGAATTTGAATTTGCTAAGAAAAGCAATCCTGGTATGATCGTGGGTGTGTTGGGATGTATGGCAGAACGATTGAAAGCTAAATTCTTGGAAGAAGAAAAGTTAGTTGATGTTGTTGTTGGTCCTGATGCTTATCGTGATTTGCCAAATTTAATTTCACAGGTGGATGATGGAAATCGTTCTGTTAATGTATTGCTTTCTCGTGAAGAAACATATGCTGATATTAGTCCTGTTCGTTTAAACTCGAATGGTATCACAGCATTTATTTCGATTATGCGCGGATGCGATAATATGTGTTCGTTCTGTGTTGTTCCATTTACCAGGGGTAGAGAACGCAGTCGTGATGCTGAATCTATTGTGAAGGAAGCGCATGATTTGTTCAATGCAGGATATCGTGAGGTTACTTTGTTGGGACAAAATGTTGATTCATATAAATATACTGCCCCTACAATTGAAGGGCAGGAAGAAAGTGCTCCTGTTAATTTTGCGAACTTATTAGCATTGGTGGCTGAAGTGAACCCGTTATTACGTGTTCGATTCTCGACATCTCATCCAAAAGATATTACTGATGAGGTATTGCATACAATGGCAAGCTATGATAACATCTGTAAATACATTCATTTACCTGTACAGTCTGGAAATTCTAGAGTATTAGAATTAATGAACCGTACTTATGATAGAGATTGGTATATTAATCGTATTGATGCAATCAACCGGATTATTCCGGGTTGTGGTATTTCAACAGATATCATTACTGGTTTTTGTACAGAAACGGAAGAAGAGCATCAAGATACAGTGAGCATGATGGATTACGTGAAGTATGATTATGCGTTTATGTTTGCGTATTCGGAGCGTCCGGGTACATTAGCTGCTAAACGTTATGCTGATGATATTCCAGAAGAAATTAAGAAAAGTCGTTTAACAGAAATTGTTGCGAAACAAAGAGCACATAGTTTTGAACGTTTACAGCAATTTGTAGGTAAAAACCAACGTGTTTTAATTGAGGGTTTTTCAAAACGCTCGGATAAAGATTTTGCTGGTCGTAATGATCAAAATGCAATGGCTATTTTTCCTGTAGATGAACGTTATCAGGCTGGTGATTACGTTACTGTAATGATCGAGTCTTGTACTTCGGCTACTTTACTGGGTAAAATAGTAGATTAATTAGAATATAATAGAGGTCTTTATTCTTAAATTTAGAGGATGGATAATCAAGATATTAAGAATCGATTTGGGATTATAGGTAACTCACCTTTACTTAATAGGGCTATAGATATTGCCCGTCAAGTGGCTCCTACTGATATTTCAGTTTTGATCCAAGGGGAGAGTGGTAGTGGTAAGGAGGTGTTTTCACATATTATTCATCAATTAAGCGCGCGTAAACACGGTGCTTTTATTGCTGTTAACTGTGGGGCTATTCCTGAAGGAACAATTGATTCGGAATTGTTTGGTCATGAGAAAGGTTCTTTTACTGGGGCACATGAAGCAAGAAAGGGATATTTTGAGGTTGTTGATGGTGGTACTATTTTTTTAGATGAGGTAGGGGAGTTACCTTTAGGTACACAGGCTCGTTTGCTACGTGTTTTAGAGTCGGGTGAATACATCCGTGTGGGTTCTTCTAAGGTTCAGAAAACTAATGTTCGCGTAGTTGCTGCGACAAATGTTGATGTTTTTAATGCTGTACAAAATGGTAAATTTCGAGAAGATCTTTATTACAGATTGAACACTGTTCCCCTTCGTATTCCATCATTACGTGAACGTGCGGAAGACATTTATTTGTTATTTAGAAAGTTTGTTGTCGATTTTTCTGATAAATACCGCTCACCAAGCATACAGCTGACTGACGATGCACAACAACTATTGAAGACATACAGCTGGCCAGGAAATGTGCGCCAGTTGAAAAATATTGCGGAACAAATTGCCGTTCTTGAGAAAGAACGAGTTGTGGATGCGCGAATTTTACAAAATTATCTTCCTTCTGAAAGCCGTTCTACTTTACCAGCAGTAGTTGCTAATCAAAGTGGAAAGGATGATTTTTCAGAGCGCGATCTTTTATATAAGGTTCTTTTTGATATGAAGAAAGATATGGTTGATTTGAAAAAATTGGTTGTTGAATTGATTCAAAATGGAGTTAATCCTTCCACGTTTGATGAAAATTCTCCCTATATTAATCGATTGTATCAAGAGGTTGAACCTAGTGCTGATCGGCTTCAAGATCATTTGGCCGCTTCACAGACATTGACTATACATCAACCTAATGTGCTGAAAAGTAACCCGGGTCAAGATGGATATTTAAATTATGATACACAAGATGCCGAAGAAGTTGAAGAATCGTTATCTTTAACAGAGAAAGAATCCGATTTGATTAAAAAAGCGCTTAAGAAGCATCGTGGTAAACGTAAAGCGGCAGCGCAGGAGTTGGGTATCTCCGAAAGAACTTTGTACAGAAAAATTAAAGACTTAAATTTAGATTTATAATCTCGTTTATGAAGAAGCTTAGATCAAGTTTGCTACCGGGTTTTATCATGATAGCGATGTTGTTTTTTACAACAAGCTGTGGTGTAAAATATGGTTTTACCGGTGGATCTATTCCTGATGGGATGAAAACAGTGAGCGTATTGTACTTTGAGAATATTGCATCAATGGTTTATCCAACCTTAAGTCAGAATTTTACAGAAGCCTTAAAAGAGCGTATACGTAATCAATCGCGGTTGAGTCAGGTTAATGATAATGCTGATGCAACTTTTGAGGGTTTTATCACGGATTATACGATTAGTCCCGCTGCTGTTGAGGCAGGAACGGATCGTGCTGCATTAAATCGCCTTTCAATAACGATTAAAGTAAATTATCATAATAAAATCGTTGAGAAGGATAATTTTGAACAATCTTTCACAAGGTTTAAAGATTTTTCTGGTCAATTGCAATCGGCTCAAGAGGAAACATTAAATAAAGAAATTATTCTAATGTTGACAGAAGATGTTTACAATAAAGCATTTGCTAATTGGTAGTGGTTTGAGATATGGAAAATAGACGAATTTCAGACGATATAAACTTGTTTCATCAAGCGATCAACAATCCGTTATCTCTTTCGGAATCTGATTTGTTGTCCTTGATTGCCAAATTTCCATATGCGCAGTCTCTTCGTTTTGCTTATGAAAGACACCTCTACTTGCTAAATAGGGAAGTTCATAATATTTCTTCGACATTGCTTTATGCTGCTAATCCAAATTGGTTATATGAGTATCTGCATAAAGCTGTTCCTGTTGAATTACCTATTGAAGTTGAATCGGATGATTATATTGCTTTCGAAGATACAATTGATGATGTACAGGAGGATTCAACTGCAGATCTTGATAATGGAAGAGAGGAACTAAATGCTTTGATTCAATCCGGTGTAGCGCATGATTTTTTTCGATTGGAAAAAACCGATGATATTCTGGAGGAGATTAAAGATGATATTTCTAATGAACCAATGTTATCTGTGGAGTCGACCTTTGTCATAGGTCCTGTGGATGAAGAAGTGCGTGAGGAAGAGCGGATCAGTGTGTATGACGATGAGCTGATGCCTTATAGTTTTTTATGGTGGTTACATAAAACTCGTTTAGAGCATGCAGATACGTACCAGCCATTTTTGAAGGCCCCAAATTATCATGCCCATTCTGCAGAACAGCATGTGACTCGGTTTAAACAGACGATTGATGCTCAAGTTTTGGATCAACAGATTAAGGAGAATATTTTTCATCTGCAGTCTCCTGAGGTTAAGTTAAGCGAGGAATTTAAAAATACGGTACCATTTCAGGTAGAGAAGAAAAATACGGATCATCTGATCGAACGATTTATCAAAGAGGATCCGCAGATAAAACCTCCTCCTGCTGATAAGATTAATCTGGAAAATAAAGCAAGGAAAAGTTCGGAAGATCAGTATTCGCTGGTGACTGAAACTTTGGCCCGAATTTATATCGAACAAGGATTATATCCTAAGGCTATAGAGGTTTACAAAAAATTAGTTTTGAAATATCCAGAAAAAAATGCGTACTTTGCGTCGGAAATTTTAAATTTAGAAAAGAAATTAACTTAATACATATAGAGAAATGCAAGGAATATTAATTGCTCTTATAATTTTGGCAAGTATTTTATTATCATTTTTAGTTTTAATACAAAATCCAAAAGGAGGTGGTTTATCATCAGGATTTGCTGGTGGAACTAATATTATGGGTGTAAAACGTACAGGTGACTTTTTAGAAAAAGGTTCTTGGGGATTAGTGATTGCGATCATGGTTTTTTGTTTAGCATTTAATATCGTAGCTCCAACTACAACAGCTACTGTGGGTGGTGGTTTGGGTAATCAAATTGAAACTCCTGCACAAACTAGTCCATTGAATTTAAATAATACACAACAACCTGCTCCAGCTCAACAAGCTCCGGCACAGAAAACTGTAACAGATTCAACTAAATAGGTTGTTGTATAGAAATTGAAAGCCCCCAAGTAATTGGGGGCTTTTTTTGTATTGTCAGTTTTGTAGCGTGACAGCCTGACAGAATGTGAATGAAATCTGCCAGTGCCTTGTTTTTTCGATGCAAATTTGTCTCAAAAGTCTGCTCTTGGCTCTTTGGCATAATTGCTGATGACATTTAGATATAATTGAAATAGAACTAAAAATAAAATATATTATGGCATTAAACATTAAACCTATCGGTGACAGAGTAGTAGTTGAAGCTGCTCAGGCAGAAGAAAAAACAGCTTCAGGATTATACATCCCTGATACAGCAAAAGAAAAACCATCACAAGGAATCGTTGTAGCAGTTGGAACGGGTAAAGTTGACGAACCTTTGACTGTTAAAGTTGGTGATAAAGTTTTATATGGTAAATATGCTGGAACTGAAATTACTGTTGAAGGTAAAGAGTATTTAATTATGCGTGAGGCTGATATTTACGCGGTTATTTAATTTTTTTATATAGTATCCAAATGTAAATAAATTTGGTCTCTTCTGGGATCAGGTGAAAATTTCAAAAATTTAAAGATAATGGCAAAACAAGTAAAATATAACGTTGAAGCTCGTGAAGCACTTAAAAAAGGTGTTGACACATTGGCAAATGCAGTAAAGGTAACTTTGGGTCCTAAAGGACGTAATGTAATCATTGAAAAAAAATTCGGTTCTCCGGTTATCACTAAAGATGGTGTTACTGTTGCTAAAGAAATCGAATTGAAAGATGCCTTAGAAAATATGGGCGCTCAGATGGTGAAAGAAGTTGCTTCTAAAACTGCTGATCAAGCAGGTGACGGTACAACTACTGCAACTGTTTTGGCTCAGGCTATCGTAGCTCCAGGTATTAAATCTGTAGCAGCAGGTGCTAATCCAATGGATTTGAAACGTGGTATTGATAAAGCTGTAGCAGCAGTTGTTGCGAATTTAAAATCGCAATCTCAAACTGTTGGTCAAGACAATAATAAAATAAAACAAGTAGCATCAATTTCTGCAAATAATGACGAAGTTATCGGAGCTTTAATTGCGCAAGCAATGGAAAAAGTAGGTAATGATGGTGTTATTACTGTAGAAGAAGCAAAAGGTACTGAAACTGAAGTTAAAACAGTAGAAGGTATGCAATTTGACCGTGGTTACTTATCTCCATATTTTGTTACAAACTCTGATAAAATGGAAGCGGAACTTGAAAATCCGTACATTTTAATCTATGACAAAAAAATCAGTAACATGAAAGAGTTGTTGCCGATTTTAGAAAAACAAGTACAAACTGGCAAACCATTAATCATTATTGCAGAAGATTTAGATGGTGAGGCATTAGCTACTTTAGTTGTTAATAAAATCCGTGGTTCACTGAAAGTTGCAGCAGTGAAAGCTCCAGGGTTTGGTGACCGTCGTAAAGCAATGTTAGAGGATATTGCTATCTTAACTGGTGGTACAGTGATTTCTGAAGAAAGAGGTTTCAAATTAGAAAATGCTGAATTATCTTACTTAGGTCAAGCAGAAAAAGTTGTTGTTGATAAAGATAATACAACAATCATTAATGGTGCCGGTAATGCTGAAGATATTAAATCTCGTGTTGCTCAAATCCGTTCTCAAATCGAAACAACTACTTCTGATTATGATCGTGAGAAATTACAAGAGCGTTTAGCTAAATTATCAGGTGGTGTTGCTGTTCTTTATGTAGGTGCTACTACTGAAGTAGAAATGAAAGAGAAGAAAGATCGCGTTGATGATGCTTTACATGCAACTCGTGCAGCTGTTGAAGAAGGTATCGTTGCAGGTGGTGGTGTTGCTTTCATTCGTGCTACTGACGCTTTAAAAGGATTAAAAGGTGCTAATGAAGATGAGACTATCGGTATCGAGATCATCAGACGTGCTATCGAGGAACCTTTACGTCAGATCTGTTTCAATGCTGGTATTGAAGGTGCTGTTATCGTTCAGAAAGTGAAAGAAGGTACAGGGGACTTCGGTTACAATGCTCGTACTGATGTATTCGAAAACCTAATTGGTGCTGGTGTTATCGATCCAACTAAAGTTTCTCGTGTAGCTTTAGAGAATGCAGCTTCTATCGCTTCTATGTTGTTAACAACTGAATGTGTATTAGCTGATGAGCCAGAAGAAAATAATGGTGCTGGTGCTCCTCCAATGGGTGGTGGCATGGGCGGAATGATGTAAGATCATTCTTCTTTACTAAATATAATAAAAAAGCCCTGTTGCAATTTTGCAACAGGGCTTTTTTGTTTATTTAATTAATGACGGCGTCTATACTTCTCGTAATATCCATCGTAATCAGATGGTGAATAGTTTCTTTTTATTCCCCATTCTTGAAGTTCATTGTTGAAAAAGTATAGCCAGTAGATTCTATATCCTGAAGTTGAATCTGCCGCATTTTCTAATTGTGCAGTGCCATATTCATAAATCTCTAATATACCGTCTTGATATTTTTTTGAGGCTACTACGGCATCCGGCTTTCCTAGTTGCTGAACAACCTTCTCTTTGGTCATGCCAACTTGTATTTTTGTAAAGTCAGGACCTTTTAGCATGCTGCAGCTCACGATTAAAGTGGCAAAAAATAGCATCATCATTGTTCCGCTGATTGGATACGTATAATTTTTAATCATAAAATCAGTGTTTGTTATATAGAGCTGATATGTTTGTATAAGTTTAATTGTTTTAAAAATAATCTATACTATTTAAAATTTAATATACTAAAAACCTGAAGCGGTATCATCACCCCTCGGATCGGCACCTGTCTGGAGTTTTCCGTTGGGTAATATTATGATATTTTCCACTCTGCCTATATTACCTCTAGGTGATATTTTGTACCCTGCATTTTCTAGACTTTTTCTTACTTTGGGAGTTATTGCATTTTTTTCTACATCAATCTGATCGGGTAGCCATTGATGATGAAAACGCGGGGATGAAACGGATTGCTGTGCATTTTGTTGATAGTCAATTACGTTGACTATCGTTTGGAAGACGGAGGTCATAATTGTTGATCCGCCTGGTGTTCCTACTACCATAAATAGCTTTCCATCCTTTTCCACAATAGTTGGTGTCATTGAACTTAACATACGTTTGTTTGGCTCGATGGCATTCGCTTTTCCGCCAACGAGGCCATAGATATTTGGAACTCCTGGTTTAACTGAGAAGTCATCCATTTCATCATTTAATATAAAGCCTGCGCCAGATACAAAGACACGTGATCCATATGAATTATTAAGTGTTGTCGTAATAGAAACGGCATTGCCTTCGGAATCGACGATATTAAAGTGTGTTGTTTCTTCTGATTCATATCCTGGAAATTTCGCAGCCTTTACATCGCTGCTTGCGGTTGCTTTGGTTAAGTTTACGGCTTTTAATCTTTCACTGTTGAAAATAGAGTCTGTCAATTCTTTGACAGGTACTCTTATGAAGTCTGGATCACCTAAATACTTTGCTCTATCTGCATAAATACGACGTTCGGCTTCAACCATTACACGTACAGCGGAATCACTTTGGAATCCCCATTTTCCTAATGGATATTGTGCTACTGATTGTAATAGTGCAACTAAGGCTGGTCCACCACTAGATGGAGGTGCCATACATATGATCTTATGTCCACGGTAATATCCTGTAACGGGTTGTCGCCATACTGCTTTATAATTCTCAAGATCATTATAACTGATAATGCCATTGCCTTTATGCATTTCTTTAACAATGAGGTCAGCTGTTATGCCTTTGTAGAAGCCATCACGACCATGATCAGCAATTCTTCTAATTGTGTTAGCCAGTTCCTGTTGCTGGAATAAATCGCCTTTTTTCCAGCTGGTGGTTTTCAGTATAGGGGCGCCACTTGGGTTATATTTTTGAAAGCTTTCTTTATATTCGTTGAATTCCTCTGCCTGTTGTTTTGTAATCGGAAAGCCTTTTTCAGCTAATGCTATAGCAGGATTTAATAAAGTTTTCCAATCTAATTTGCCATACTTTTTGTGAGCTTCAACCATTCCGTCAACTGATCCTGGTACTCCTGCGGATAAATGGCCATATACACTTAGATCTTCTATTACATTTCCCTGCTTGTCTAGGTACATATTAGCATGTCCTTTTTCTGGTGATTTTTCTCTAAAGTCTAAAGCATTGATTTCACCTTTACTACTTCTGTAGACCATAAACCCACCACCACCTATGTTTCCAGCATTAGGGTAAACTACTGCTAATGCAAATTGTACTGCGACAGCGGCATCAATGGCGTTGCCCCCCATTTTTAGGATATCTACACCAACTTTTGAAGCTAAGGGATGCGCGGTAACAACCGCCGCCTTATTGAAGGTCTTGGCTTTTTTATCAAGTTCTAACGAAACTGTGCACGATTGTACTGACAGCGCCGCCGTAATAATAAACAAATAGAATTTGCTTTTTTTCATAATCTTAATTAGGTAGTTGTTCTATTTTTTCAAAATTTCCATCTACATGGTCAATTTTTATTTTGTATCGCTTAATGTTTGAAGGTGCTGATCCCACTCCAATTCCAATCATTCCACCTCCATATCCAAAACCTGATCCTATGCCTGCTGATATCGAGAAGCTAGTACTGTTTTCTTCTGCTAAACCATAGAAATAGTATTCGTCATTTTCCATTACAAGTGGATAATATCCATAACTTGTGGAGACATAGGTTTCGTCATTATCTACCACGGCATATATCTGTGAATCTTTTAATTTTACTTTTTTCCCTTTTTCATTGGTGTAATAATAGTATTTGATTTTGCCTTTTTTATCTTTCTCATCAACTAGCGGATAATCTGGTTTTTGGTTTTTTAGAGTTTCATAGCTCATATAAATCCCGTCCACGAGATGTTCTGCGGCATATAATGGTAATTTCTCTTTTTCCTTGTAATCAATGTTTTGGATATCATGTAAGGTTAATGATTCGGACGATATGTCTTTTACTTTTAAATTTTTACGAATGAATGAATCTATAATGAGGCTTCCTTTTTTTAATAATTTGTTGGAGACATCGATTCCTGAAACTTGAAAGCTACTGTCGATATGATTTAATGGGAAATAATTGTTCCCTTTTTTTTGATATAGATTTGCTCTGAAATCAAAAAAGCCCTTTTCTTTGATTCCACCACCAATTTCAGAAAATGATAATCTTCGAATTTGCAAAAGCAATGTATCTCTCTGCGTATTTCCATTACTGATTGTTTCTAGATATTTCTGCAATTGATCTTCAAGAGCTGGATTTGCAACTACAGTAGCGGATTTTCCTAATAAACCTTTTTGTATGATTCCGTAATGAGTTGTATCTTTTCTTGAATCCAGGATCTGGATCTTTTGGTATTGGCTACCATTAACGATTTCCTGAGGGTCATATTGAAAGGTAAATTCTTTATTTCTATCTTGTGCTGAAGCGTGTGTTAATCCTGTAAGTAAGATTGCTAAAAGCACATGGTGTTTTAATGTATGGACGTAATGTGTTAAATTCATTTCCAGAGGGAATTAATGATCTGCATTAAAGATAAAGAAATTAAAAGGCTGTATCAAGTTTCTTGATACAGCCCTTCAACAGTTTGCATGCAAACTGTATTAAAATTAATTTGATACTTATATAACGAACTAAATTATAGTAATGTTGTATTACTTTAATTTTTCATTGTTTTTATGTCGATCGGCGTCACGGATTGATTTTTTCTCTAAATTTTTTTCTAGCGCATCTGTTAAATCAATACCGGTTTGATTGGCCAGGCACATTAATACAAAGAGAACATCGGCCATTTCATCCGCTAAATTTACTTCTTTATCAGATTTTTTAAATGATTGTTCGCCATACTGTCTTGCCATAATTCTAGCAACTTCTCCAACTTCTTCCATTAGCATTGCTGTGTTTGTTAATTCATTAAAATAGCGAATACCTGTTGTATTGATCCATTTATCAATGGTCTCCTGTGCTTCTTTTATTGTCATAGTATTAGAAATTATCTTTATCCTGTGTATTCATTATGATGGTAACGGGCCCATCATTTAATAAATCAATTTTCATATCTGCACCAAATATTCCCATTTGCACTTCGCTGTTTATTAAAGTGCTAAGATAGTGGGCCATTTGTATGTACATTGGCTGTGCTTTATCTGGTTTGGCTGCACGGATAAAAGAGGGGCGATTTCCTTTTTTTGTTTGTGCGAATAATGTGAATTGGGATATAAGTAATATTTCACCACGTATGTCTAGCACCGATCTATTCATTAAACCGTTTTCATCATTAAATATTCGAAGATTGACGAATTTTTGTGCCATCCATTTCATATCTTCAATTGTATCTTCCTCTTCGATCCCAATAAGGATTAGTAAGCCGTCTTTAATCTGACCTGTTATTTTGCTATCGACCGAACAGCTCGCCCTGGAAACTCGTTGTATTACTGCACGCATAGGACAATATTAAGAAAAAAATGCCAACTATTGAGTTTGATCTGATTAAGTATTGTTGACGTCATGGATCTTGAAAATGCTGTAAAACAACTTGCGCCTTAAAATAATGTTGAAGGCGCAAGTTGTTTTATTAGAATTTTACGTTTAGGCTTAACATAAAATTTGTTGTAGCCTGTGGATAGTAAAAATTAAAATATTTTCGAGATGTACCGTCCATATAACCCCAAGTATATCCGTTGGTTTGATATTTTTCATTTAGGATATTGTTGACAGTAAGTCCAAGGTCTATATTTTTCAAACCTAATATGGAGAAATTATAAATAGCTCTAATATTGTTTACAAATGAAGGGTCTATACTTCTTACTTTGGCTGAACTATTGTCCAGATATTGTCTTGAAATATATTTTGATAATAGTGCAATTTCTACTGAACGAAGAGGGCGATAAGTGAACTCGCTTGATAAAATAGTTGCCGGAGAAAGTGCAATATCTGTTTTTTTAATGAATTCTCCACTCGTTTCATCCGTGTAATTTTTGATTTTGTTCTGACTTAGTCCCGCTGTTGCTTTCCAACCAAAGTACGCTGAAATTTTCCATGCGGCATCTACTTCTAAGCCTATTCTATAGCTATTTGGGATATTCATTCTCAATGGAGAACCTACATTATTAAGTGCTCCGGTCGGAATAAGTTGATCTTTATAGAACATACCATAAAAGTTCGTACCGATGTTAAATGTTTCATTATTGAAGCGGTAGCCAGCTTCGATATCTTGCATTTTCTCTGGTTTGGGATTGTTTCCTTTTAGATCAACAAAGTCATTTCTGACAGGTTCTTTACTAGCATAGGCATATGAGGCGTATAAATTTGAATTTTCATTGATGAGGTAAGTAATTCCTAATTTTGGATTTACAAAATTGAATTTTCTTTTAAAATCCATTCCTTTGATTTTATCGTCATCACCTTTTACTTGGTAATTAATATTACGATACTGTATATCCGCAAATAATAACCATTTTTCGAATGTAAAGTCTGCTTTCAGAAATGTACTGATGTCATCTTTTTTAGCATCATTGAGATAGTATTTATCCCCTAAGTTGCTGGCGGAAGCATATTTTGCCCAGATTATTTCACCGTAATGATCTCCCTTATATTGATTTGCAGCTCCACCCCATGTCAATTTTATTGTCTGTGAAGGATTATAGTTGAAGGAAAAGGTAGTCCCATAGAAGTAATTATCTAACCATCTTCTCCTTACCAAATCGGTTTGTTTGATGGTATCGGTTCCTGAAATGACTGGTGGTAAATTGTATTTTGAAAAGTCGTCTTCAGGTCGGAATTCTTCGTAATAGCCTGCACCTCTGGTGTAATGTAGTGCCGCATTAAAAATTAGTTTTTCATTGATAAAATTGGTGTAATGTAACTGGTGATGTGTTTGCGTGTAGTTGTCTGTTTGGTTTTTATATAGGTATTTGTTGTAAGTGCGACCAGAATTTAATAGATTTTCTGTTTCTAGCTGTGTATAGCCATCATTGACGGCATAATCTTTCATCCCCGCTACATCATTGTTTAATCTTGGCTCTGGTGTTCCGTACCAAGATTGATATGTTTTTTCCTTGCCAGAGAATACAATGGCCTTTAAAATATGTTTGTCACTATAATAACCTCCATCTACATAAAAAGACTTTAAATCGGAAGATGCTCGGTCGATATAGCCATCGCTCAAGATACGTGAGAGACGAACATTAAAGGCAAATTTATTATTTAGTAGTCCTGAACCTACTTTCAAAGTATTTTTCCAAGAATTATAAGAGCCGAAAGAGTTGTTGAATTCTACGTACGGCTCTTTTTCGAGTGTATTGGATTGTATGTTTAGTGATGCCCCGAATGATCCCGCCCCGTTTGTAGAAGTTCCAATTCCTCTTTGAATCTGGATACTCTCGGTAGAGGATGCAAAATCGGGAAGATTGACGAAGAATGAGCCCATACTTTCCGCGTCATTCAACGGAATTCCATTCAATGTTACATTTATGCGGGCATTATCAGATCCTCTTATTTTCATATTTGTATATCCTATACCTGCTCCTGCGTCCGATCCTATGACGACAGATGGTGTTTGATCTAGTAGGTATGGAATATCTTGTCCGAAATTGTTTTTAGCGATATCTTGTTTGCTAATATTTTTATAGGTTGTAGAAGAGTTGTTTTTGGCACGTGTTGCCATGACCAGGACTTCTTCTGTTTTTATAGCACGTGGTTTTAGAAAGATTTCAAGATCAGTATTTTGTACCAGATCAATCTGCTTCTTTTCTGTACTATAGCCTATGTAAGAGATTGTTATGGCGTATTGTCCATCAGGTAATCCTGAAAACTTTGAAGTGCCATTTCGATCAGTTGTTAAATTCTTACTCTGATTTTTTGTCAGAACGATACTTGCGCCCTGTAACGATTTTTTTGTTTCATTGTCTAAGACTTTGATGGATAAAGCGTTTTGAGCTGATACGGATAATGTTATTCCTAGAAATAGCACTGTGCTGATTAAATTTTTAATCATGTTTTTTAATTGAATTTTGAGTTAAACAAACTATTGCTAGGGGTTACAACAGTTTTTCACTTATTTAACTAACCTTTTCCCTCCGCCAGCATTATCTGGATCAGGTGCACAACACATAAATGTATTGTTGGGTATAATCTCAGCCTTTATTCGTGTTCGTAGAACAAGGCACCCCTTATTGATAATGCGAAGGTATTAAATAAAATCTGTACTAAAAATATAATGTAAAAATGGATGTTGAGGAATTGAGTTTTGGAATATCAATTTGTTTTGCTCGTAAAAATAAGTGGAATAGATTTTCGTTTATAGGATTGTATTATGATGAATGTTGTGTTGCTTTATCTTTAGCTTCTTTCGGATTTTAAAGTAGCTGTATTGATCCGGTTTCTTTTTTTAATAACTAAAAGGATGTCCATTTATAATTCCATGATTTATTGATGCTTCACTGACATAACGTCATTGAATCGCTACAAAAATGAATAAAATTGTGGTTTTTAGATAATATATTGGCTGAATTTAAACTTATTCCCTACCTTCAAAAAATATGCTAAAATTCAAACTTTTAGCTCATGTTAATTATTTTTAGCAACAAGGGAGTTTTTATTAAGGTTTAAATTTATGTTACATTCTTATAAGTTAATTTATCTAAAAGTCTTTGATTTTTATCACGATTAAATAATTAAACTAATTGTGTAAATTTGTTTTTTTTAATGGTAATATTTTTTTTACTAAATTTTGGCACGAATTTTAACGTTAATAACCACAGTTCCTTTGCGTTGACCTGAATGCTAAGTAACTATTAAAGTTTTTATAATAATGAAATATTTTAGCGCTACCTATATCTTACCAATTACATCTTTACCTATTAAAGATGGAGTGGTAAAAGTTAATGATGATGGTGAAATCCTTGGGATTTATGAAAGTAAAGACGTAGAATTGAGCGGCCAGCATATTGAAAAATTTGAAGGAGTTATTGTTCCTGGATTTATTAATGCGCATTGTCACTTAGAATTGTCCCATATGAAGGGTACGATTCCGCAAAAAACTGGATTACCAGCTTTTCTTTCTTCGGTTATGACAAGTCGTGGCACTTCTTTAAAAGTGATTGATAAAGCGATGGCTGCTGCTGATGAAGAAATGTACAATAATGGTATTGTGGCAGTTGGAGATCACGTGAATTCTGATAACACATCTAACATTAAGGAGTCTAGTAAGATTCTTTACCACACTTTTGTTGAAGTCTTCGGAGTAGAGCCGGATGAAGCTGATGGTCGATTGCAGGAGGCTAAGGATTTGATTCATGAATTTGATCCAGCACATTCTTCAATTACACCACATGCTCCTTATTCTTGTTCGAAAATACTTCTGAAGAAATTTAAAAAAGCAGTTTCTGATGTTAATATTATCAGTATTCATAATCAAGAGAGTGATGAAGAAAATAGATTGTTTCGTTATAAAACGGGAGGATTTATCGATTTCTTTAAAGTAATAGGGAAAAATCCTGATTTGTTTAAAGCTCAGGCTAGAAATTCAATTCAGTCATATTTACCATATTTACCTCATCCTAATAAGTTGATCTTGGTTCACAATACGTATACGTCATTGAAAGACCTTGATTTTGTGGACCGAATGGGCCGTGATATCGTATGGTGTTTATGTCCGAAGGCGAATCTTTATATTGAAGGTCAATTGCCAAAAGTAATGAACTTTGTAAACGATAATCAAAAAATTGTAATCGGTACAGATAGTTTAGCATCCAATGATAAGCTTTCAATTTTAGATGAATTAAAAGTGTTACATAAACATTTTGATAATTTAGATTTTCAGCAATCTATCCAGTGGGCTACTATTAATGGGGCACAGGCTTTAAATATCGATGATAAATTTGGTTCAATTGAAGTTGGTAAAAAACCAGGTCTTGTTCTATTAAAAAATATGGAACATTTTAGATTATCTGATAAAGTTACGGTGCAAAGATTAGCATAGTAAAATACTCAAAATCTTCTGTACTTTTGTTGATATGAAACATGTTAATATTTCTATCAAAGGAAAAGTACAGGGGGTTTATTTTAGGTTATCTACCAAAGCAGTTGCCGACCAATTGGGTATTAAAGGGTTTGTTAGAAATTTAGCGGATGGTTCTGTTTATATTGAGGCAGAGGGTGATGATTTTGCTCTAGATTGTTTAAAAGAATTCTGTGAAGAGGGACCTGAGCGCGCAGTAGTGGAAGAAGTGATTTGTGAAGAGGGCGTCTGGGAAGATTTTAAGAATTTTGAAGTGCTAAAAAAATCGTCTAAATAAATCTTAATATCTTGTCTGTTTTTAAGAAATTTGCTGGTCAAACCTTGATCTACGGTCTCAGTACTATCATCTCTAGATTACTGAATTTTGTTTTAACGCCCATTTTCGTTCGTAAATTTGAAGCTTCCACCTATGGAATATTTACGAATATGTATTCTTGGGCAGCTATGATCAATGCATTCCTAGCTTTTGGGATGGAAACAACCTATTTTAGATATTTACAGAAAGTTGAGGAGAAGGATAAATCTAAAGTATTCAATAATAGCTTTGTTGTCACCATTTTTACTTCTTTAATTTTTCTATTAACTCTTCTTATTTTTTCTAATGACATTGCGCATTGGTTTGCAAAAGAAAATATTGACTCTGTAGGTCAATATAAAAGCTATATTTACTTTGTTGGACTTACTTTAGTCGTTGATGCACTTGCTGTTGTTCCTTTTGCCAAAGTTCGTGCTAATGGTCGGCCATTGCGCTACGGCGTATTGAAGTTAGTCAATATCATCACATTTGTTATTTTAAACTTGACATTCATTGTCTTCATACCTTATTTACTTCAAGATTTTCCGGATACTGAACCATATTTTTCTAGCTGGTATATAAACTCATGGTTGGGTTATGTGTTTATTTCTAATTTTGTAGCGAGTGCAGTGACATTGTTGATGCTGTTGCCCGAGATTAGAACATTTAATTTTAAAATTGATCGGGTGTTGTTAGGTGATATGTTTCGATATAGCTTTCCTATTTTGATCGCTAATATTTCATTTATCATAAACGAAAACCTAGATAAGATTTTAATGCCTGAATTATTACCGAAAAGTATTGCTGACCGAGATGTTGGTATATATGGTGCTATTGCAAAGATTGCTGTTTTCTTAAGCATTTTCGTGCAGGCATTTCGTTTAGGAGCCGAACCTTTTTTCTTCTCCTATGCCAAAAATGATAATTCGAAAAAGGTTTATGCAATGATCATGGAATATTTTGTGATTGCTATGATGGTTGTCATGATCGGATTGTCTGTCAATATTGAATGGCTTAAGTATTTTATTCAAGGAGGATCTGCTTCAGAGAGTGCAGAATATTGGTCGGGTCTATTTATTATTCCTGTTATTTTATTCAACTATGTGATGCTTGGGATATATATGAACCTTTCTGTGTGGTATAAACTTTCTGATCAAACACGATACGGTCTCTATATTTCAGGTATTGGGGCTTTAATTACAATTATATTGTGTTATATCCTGATTCCGCGCTACAGCTATGTCGGTGCAATTTATGTGACGACCATAACTTATGGTGTAATGGTATTTTTATCCTATTTTTGGGGACAAAAGAATTATCCAATTCCTTATAAGATCTTTAAAATTGGGGCTTATATGTTGGTTGGTACTATGATCGTTTATATCCATTACATAGTATTTGACCGGAATTTTTGGATTGGCAATATGATGTTGATTGCTTACTTATTGGGAACCGTTTTTGTCGAGAGGAAAACGGTAATGAAGATGTTGAAGTCTAAAAGTTAGAAGAAGCTATTTTTAATAAATAGCTTCTTCTGCAAAGTTATGTTGTATTTCGTCTAACACTTCTTGGATCTCTTCGAATGTCTGAAGACTGACTAATCGCATTCTGTATTCTTTAAAGTCTGGTATACCTTTAAAGTAGTTTGAATAATGACGACGCATTTCGAAAATACCTGTTTTAGGTCCTTTCCATTCAATTGATTTAACCAAATGTGTTCTGCACACATCTACACGTTCAGCAATTGTTGGACCGGCTAAACGTTCTCCTGTGTTGAAAAAGTGTTTTATTTCTCTAAATATCCAAGGATATCCAATTGAGGCGCGACCAATCATAATACCATCAACTTCATATTCCTGGCGCCATGCAATTGCTTTTTCTAAAGAATCTACATCGCCGTTTCCAAAAATTGGAATTTTAATGCGTGGATTACGCTTAATATCACGAATCATAGACCAATCTGCTTGCCCTTTATACATTTGTGATCGTGTACGTCCATGTATTGATAAAGCTTTAATACCGATATCCTGTAAACGTTCTGCCACTTCATAAACATTTTTGGTGTCATCGTCCCAGCCAAGGCGGGTCTTCACAGTAACTGGTAGATGTGTTCCTTCCACGACTGCTTTTGTCATTGCGACCATACGATCGATATCTTGCAATAAACTAGCACCTGCTCCACGGCAAGCAACGTTTTTAACTGGACAACCGTAATTAATATCGATTAGATCTGGATTTGCTAATGTGCAGATTTCGGATGACTGTCTCATGTGTTCGATTTCGGAACCGAAGATTTGTATACCTATTGGTCTTTCATACTCGAAGATATCTAACTTTTTACGTGATTTTGCTGCGTCTCGAATTAATCCTTCTGAAGAGATAAATTCCGTATACATCATATCTACCCCATTTTGCTTACAAACAAAACGGAATGGCGGATCACTTACATCCTCCATTGGAGCTAGCAATAATGGAAAGTCTCCTAAATCTATATTTTCGCCAATCTTAACAGACATATTTGATTTTTTTACAAAGATAACAATTTTGAGATAGTTCTATTTATGGTGTTTTTGATATGAATGTCATATGATGATTTAGGAAATTCATGTTTTATTGTTTATTAATATGCAGGGCAGGTTTCTTGCTAAAATGTGCTTCTTCGTAAAGAGATTAATTAGTAAGGATATATGTTCTGAAGTTTTCAAAGTTGTTCGTATTTACAACGCTCGAATAAGTATAAATAGAAAACAGCTATCAATTTCTTTTGATAGCTGTTTTCTATTTATACTGGTGTGGAATATCACCTTTGCATCGTGTTGATTTTTATAATCTATTTTTGATATCTTCCGAACCTGTTGAGCGTTCTTTTGCTCTGTTATCTGAACCTCCAAATCGGTAATTGAATGATAAAATTGCTGTTCTGCTATCTGGATTTGATTTTCCTATTAATCTCACTGCATTGGATACTGTTTCATATCGACGGTTATTGGTATGAAATATGTCGTTAACGACCAGCTTAATCGTTGCTTTTTTACTTAAAATGCTCTTTTGTATTCCACTGTAAATAAGTCCGTAACTTTTGATATTCGTTAAACCAATGGTCAGACCAGAGTTATAATTTCCTCCAATCTCTACAGACCAATCTTTGGGTAGTTTGAAAGTATTTTGTGTATTTAATGATAACGTATTGCCTGATCTTTTGATTAGTTCATTTTCTTGTGGAATCTCATATTCGTTTCTGTAATAGTTTGCAAAATGTGTAGCTGTCCACCAGGAAAATAATTGTGTAGGAGCCATGAATGATACGCCAAAATTTTTGAATGAACCGATATTTTCGGGTCTTTCAAAAGTGATTTGTTTGTTTGTAGGATCTAATCCTATGATATCATTTACGACATTAGATCTGTCTGCATAATTTAACGTAAATATATATTTGTTAGCTAGTGTATAGTTAGCTTCATAAGCGTGCTCGTAAGCAGGATCTAGTTTTGAATTTCCTTCTGAATAGGAGAAGGGGTCTGTATAGACGCGGAATGGGTTTAGACTCCAGAAGGATGGACGCTCGATGCGATAGCTATAGCTTAGTTGTACTTTATGATTGTTATTGATGCTATAAGATAAAAATGCTGATGGGAAAAACTTTAAATAATCTTTAGAGAACTGTTCATTTAAAGTTATTTGATTACCATCGGTAGATGTGTGCTCTGCTCGTAATCCTACTTGTGTTGAAAATTTGCTCCAAGTTTTTGATAGATTCACATAACCTGCTTGTATCGTTTCTTTATAAATGAAGTGATTACTTGTCGATAGATCTGGAACATAACTCTCATTTAGCAATGTATCATACCGCAAATCGTTTTCTGTCCGGATATGACTTGCTTTCCAACCAGTTTCTAGCTTAAAAGTTTCATTAAAAGGGAGTGTATAATCAATTTTTGCAACATAAACCTTACTGTCTGAGGGAATATCGCCAGTGCGTGATGATAAGGGGCGTATATTATTTTGATTTTCATTACTGTATTTAGTATTTAGTGTTTGATCCATTTTGGAATAATGGTCAATCATATCAAAATCCACTTTTAGTTCATGTCCATTTTCGTTGAACTTCAGGTTATAATTGATGTTATATAACATGTCTTCCCATCTTTCTTTTCCTTCGGTTATGGTTGAAGCCGACCAGATGAGATCTTTTGTCGCATAGTTTCTAAAATAATTGGTGGTTGGTTCATATTTTGGATATTTACCAAAGCCTCCATTTACTAGAAATCCCAAAGTCTGTTTTGAACTTAAATAAAAATCCATACCAACTCTGAAATTATTTGAACGCAGTTTCGGTTGAATTTTGTTTTCCTGTTGGGAGTAGGTTTCTGGTTCTGCTTGCGTATCTTTATAAAAGTAGCGTGTTAATGAATTGTAATACTCTAAATTTTGAAAGTATTGATTGTAATTTCCGAAGATATTTATTTTTTCCGTTCTGTAATTTAGGTCTAAACTACCGCCTAGGTGTAATCCGCGACCTGCTCCCATATTTCCGGAAACAGCTCCGTTCAACCCTTGCTTCAATCCTTTTTTTAATACGATATTGATTATCCCTGATGTTCCTGCCGCATCTTGCTTGGCATTAGGATTAGTCATAACTTCAATTTTTGTTATATCGTTTGAGGATGTACTTCTTAACAAATTGGCTAGCTGATCTGCGGAGAGGTAGGTAAGTTTTCCGTTAATCATGATAGAAGCACCAGATTTTCCTTTTAAACTGAAGGTTCCATTATCATCTAGACTTATACCTGGAATTTTGGTCAAAAGTTCTAATCCACTGTTACCATCTGCTAATGCAGAGTTTTCTATGTTGAAAATGGTTTTATCTTGATGTTGTTCTATAAATTGCTTGCGTTTATTGATGACAACCTCACTCAGATAAGCATTGTTTTGAAGCAATACAATTTTCCCAAAATCATATGCATTCACGTGCTCGCTTAATATGAATTGAGATGTTTTAAAATCTTCGTGTGTCATATTTTTTATATGCACATAGTAATTTCCATATGGTGCATTAGGGAAAATAAAATTCCCTATGCTATCGGCAGTAATAATTTTTGCGACAGTTCCATCATGAACGCGATGTAAAGTTACTTGTGCATGGGGTACAGGTTCGTTCTGTTCATCTAGGACACGGCCCATGATTTTAGCAGAATTTTGAGCACTGGCAACAAATAAAGTAAAAACTAGAAATAAACTAAGTAAGTAGTTGCAATGATGAAACATGTCTGCAAGATTAAGATGTTATTGGATGAATAGATTTTGATTTTTTTACTTTTTTTTTCTTTTTCCCCCACCAGATATAGAAACCAGTAATCGGTAATGTTGCGCAAATAAGTGATGCTAAAAAATATATTATTTTAGTAGCCATTCCCCCAATGAATCCTGTATGTAAGGCATAATTTGCGCGCATTAGCCATTCTGTGGTATTGGCATCATCAATGGGACCTTGTTTTCTGCCTGTTAATTCTAGCGTATTACGATCAAAATTTAAGTCACGCCATATACCGTTTTCCATATCTGTACATGCATATACGGATTTATCCTCGGCTTCAGGGTAGTGGACGATAACGGCTTCTTTGTTATGGCGAGCATATTCATGGCGCACTTTATACCAGATTTGATCAGCAACAATCAATGCATCATTCAAGGGCTGATCATCAGGTATTTCTTTTTCAACTTGTTCTACTTTAGGTTTATTCGGGTATCCTCCGCTGAGCCAAACTACTGATTTGCGCATCCACGGGAAGCTCATGATTAACCCTGTAAGGCACATAACTAAGGCTATGGTTAGTCCGTAAAATCCTAATACATTGTGCAGGTCATAATTTACTCGTTTGAACCGCGCTTTCCATTTGATGGTAAAACTCTGCTCACGAGATCTTTTGTTCCATTTTTTTGGCCACCATAAAATAAGACCAGTGATTAGTAGTGAAAAGAATATAAAAGTACTCCAGCCGACTACTTGACGGCCGATCTTGTTCGGCATCCATAGATGACGGTGCCCCTCATCCATGAAATGAAAGAAATCTTCATGATTAACAACAGCTAGGATCTCAGCTGTATAAGGATTGACATAGACTAAACTATCGGAGTGGTCTAAACTTACTTTAACTGATTTATCTAAACCATAATACCAGGAACTAGCTATTTCTTTGTCTGGAATGGCTGTCTTTACAGCTTTGTAGATTGCAGATGGAGGAAGCTGATCTTCTGATCTTTGTGCTTCTACGCGAATATAATTTGTAGTGAATTCTTTGATGTCATGTTCGAAGACAAGTACACAGCCGGTTATACTTAGGATAACAACAGGTATGCCTGCCGCTAGTCCTAACCAAAGATGTAGCCATGCATTAATTTTGCTGAGCATAATAATTTAAAGCGCTATTTATAAAGTGATAAAATTTATTCTGTCAAAGTATTTCTTTGACAGAATAAATGGATTTTTATTTTTAGTAATTGATTTTACTCATGGACGAAACACCAGATACACCGACAAATTTTAAACCTCTTTTGGCTGTTGCATTATTGATGTCAATTGTATAGGTATAATATTGTTTGTCTTCTAAACTCTGACATGCATAGTAAGCTTTACTGCCATCTTTTTCAACAAATACGACGTCCTTATATCCTTGTTGTTCATGGGCAGGAATTTCTTTGATTTCAGTCATCTTTTTTGTCTGAATATCGACGATGTATAATTTTACTAATCCACCTCCTACACCTTCAGCTTGTTCGCCTTTATTATAAACTGTCATTAAGAATTTATCATCTTTAAGATAACTTCCTCTTGCAATTTTGCCATTTCCTAATGATTCAATATCAAAATAATAGTCTTTATCAAATTCATCAGTTCCTTTCTTAATTCGAAGAAATCCTGATTTGTTTTTAGAAGCTAAAGATGCTTCATTTGCTGAAAACCAAACGTATGCATCACCTTTGTTGTCTACAGCAAGACCTTGTTGTGCCCACCAATTTCCAATATGTGAACCACGTCCATCTCTAATTGTTTTTTCGAATTTTAGCTCAGGATAAGAGAAGATACCGATATAAGTAGTGTCGGTGGTTGTGAAATTACCGCCCCAGTTGTTTGATCCGTCTCCAGATTGAAAAGGAACATATATTTTATTTCCTACTTGAAACACGCCAGTCCAGATGGCCATTCTTTTTCCGCCTAAAACTTTGGATAGATCAACAGTGTTTTTATTTGCTATAGAGAAATTTTGAGCATCGTAATTTCTTAGGGTTGCCACTGGATTAACAATACTTCTATTTGTGGTACCTAATATAATATTTTTGTCTCCAAAATGTCCATAAATACCTGATGTCTCAGCATTTACTTGTTCATCTTTAAGTCTCTGGAACTCACCTTTACTGTCAATGTTGTAAGGGGTTATCGGTCCTTGACCACCATATGTTAGTCCAAAGATATAGTTGTTCTGATTGATAAAGGATTGTTCTGTCGCTGGCATACCGTTACCTACAATACTGAGTGTTCCATCGCTTACATTATCTGTTGACAGGATATAATTACCTGAAGTTCCAGCTTCTCCACTACCTTGTCCATTTACGATAAAAACAAATTTTTCTCTTTTTCCGGAATTTCCGGTATCACTTCCTCCATCAGAAGGATTGTCTTTTGAACATGCAGTGATGGCTAAAACGCCACATGCTAGGGTCAGCATTTTTAAAGTGTTTAACTTTTTCATTGTATTTATTTATTGAATTGTGATTGTTATTTTGTACGTATAAAGTATCTGAACTTAATATTGAAAGATCTACTTGGCTTTTGCATTTCGAAATTGTCGAAACGTGTTGCATCGGTTAGATTATTACATTCTAAAGCGATATTATATTTTCCAGATGCTAAAGAATAGATGATGTTTACATCATGTGATACTTGTGTTGGGATTCTATATCTTTGAGATGGGGTCGCTAAACTTGGCCAATCTAAAAAGAACTCATGTATATATTGAAGATTATATCCTACCGTTAAAGTATTATTCTGTTTACCGACGTTGTGAAAATAGTAAGCCGCGTCAGCATTACCATATAAATAGGGCATATTTGGCATTCTATCTTTGTAGATACTACTTTGTATAATTTGCGAAGGTTCAACTTTAGTTGTGTTGATCAGGTTTTGGTAAGTCATATTTCCTCCGACTGAAAACAGGTTCTTGAAATAATATTTTAAGTTGATATCAACACTATTGTTTCGTACACTTCTTAGATTAGCACTTTTAAGTTCTCTTTTATTATTGCTGCTTAATGGTCCTACATACTGGCGTATAAAATCTTTAGCATTGCGGAATATGTAATTGGCATCTATGATAATTTGTTGGTTTTTTTGTAATTTTAAAGCATATGATAAACCTAAGTTGATATTATCACTACTCTCGGGTCTTAGACCAGGATTACCACTAATATTGATGGCATCACCAAATAATTCGGTATTATCGGGAAGTCGGTATGCTTTCTCATAGGAAGCTTTTAGTTGAATGTCTGGATTCAGGAAATAGGAAGTTGCTAAGCCATATCCAATTTTATTGAGTGATATTTCCACATTCTCATAAGTTTCCTTCTCAAGTTCATTGAAGTATTTTCCATTTTGATTGTAGTTTTTTAGAAAAATATTAGCATCCCAACGATCACGTATGGAGGTTCTATATCCGATTCCTGTAATGTTTTTTATTGTTTTGCGTGGGAGCTTATTAACTTCTAAATCTGGATAGTAATGATCTTTTCCTTTTCTGTCAAATGTTGTCAACAAATGATTGATCATAATGCTATTATTCTTGTTAATTGCATAAGAGATATTGGCCGTAAGATTACCATTGTTGTTTTTGTAGCGGTAATCTGTTAAGTCATTTTCTCCTCCTGGAGCATTTGGATCTTTTGGATTTTTAGGTATACTTTCTCCTGTCCAAGTGAATCTTCTTGGGACGGTATCCAAACTTCTTTCTGTACCGAAATTGTATCGAGCGTTTATCGTTACATCTAAACCTGCTGTCAATAAATTTCTCTTGATGTATTTAAAAGTCGGCTGTACAATGTTTCCTTGGCTTTCTCGACCTCCATATACATCTTCCATATGATTACCCGTTTGGATTTCTTTCTTATTCTGGCCGAGGGTAATACCAAAAAGGAGCTGATCAGCGTATTTTTTATTAGAAACGCCCATATTATATACTAATGTTTCATTTCTGTATGCATCGTGGAAACGTTTTCTTCTTTCGGCGGGGTAAAATTTTCCAGTGTCAAAATTGTATGATCTTACATTTACCAAGTAATTGTTGTCCGAATAATTTTGAAAAGCAGAAAGCATCATTGTAAAACCGTTGTTAGCAATGTATCCGGCATTAACTGAAGTTTTGTGGGTGTTAAATGAGCCATATGAATATGAAGCATCTAAATATTTTCCCGGCTGGTTTTTGGTTACAATGTTGACTGCGCCACCTAATGCATCGCCGCCTAGCCATACGGGAACGACTCCTTTGTAGACTTCAACTCGTTCTGCAAAATTGATCGGTATGTTGTTTAACTGAAAGGACGATCCGAAATTATCCATGGGAATTCCATCAACGAATAATTTAACCTGATTGCCCGAAAAACCATTTAAGCTAAAATTCATGTTTGATCCTACACCACCCGACTCTCGCAGTCTAACACCCGAAACACGATTTAATGCCTGACCAATATCCATTGTTGTATTGTACAATTTCTTCGCATCGATTGCTGTAACATTAAATGGTTGTTTTTGTATTTCTTTTGCTTCGGATCTTGCAACGATCTCGACTTCATCCATTGTTGTCTGTTGTGAAGCCAATTTTATAGATAGCACTTCTGTGTTTTCCTGGTTAATAAGAAAAGTTCTATCCTTGGCTTTGAATCCAACAGCAGATACTCGTATAGTATAGTTGGCAAAAGCGATATTTTTTATTGAAAATAAACCGCTTTTATCAGCTTGGGTCACTTGATTTGTTTCAAGAATTGTAATAGTTGCACCCTCAATAGGTGTATTTGAGGTGGTACTTATTCTTCCTTTTATTTCTCCTCTCTGTTGTGCATAAGCAGTAAACGATATGATTACATATAGACTTAACCATATTATTTTTAAATTCGACATCCCTTTATTTAGATTAATTATACATAGAGATGTTGCGTAACTCTAAATATACCGAAGGTCAGAGTGAGAAAAAGATTGTAAAATGTGCTATTTGCTTAATTTTTAGGCTAATAAAATTTATACATCTAAATTTATTTAGTTTTTAGGCTATTCATTTTTGGAATAGATTTATGAAGATAATGTCAAATTGAAATATCATCATTGATTAGCTGCATAAAAAGATAGATAGCGAATTATGGAGTTAGCAAGAAGAAGAGAAAGGTTTAATACTGTTGTATGGAGACAATATTTCTTGGTCGAAGAGGTTTCAATTTAAAATCAAGTTGATTTTAAATTGATTTATTTAACAATATTCAAATGACAAGTGGTAAGATATTCGGAGCGAATTATTTTCAGTTATAAAAACTAATTTAGTTTGTCTATACGGACAATGAAATCTGTCTCTTTGTCTAATTTTAGTCCGGTACTTATCTTTTTAGTTTGAATATTGTATATCCAAACTTGATGATTATCATCTTTATCGTCAATGGTAATATATGCCTTACCATTCTCCACAAGAACAGATTCTTTGCGAGTTCCTTTATCGTAGGGTAGGGTTAGCTTTGTTGCTGTTTGTTTTAATAAATCTACAACATAATATTCAAATTGATAAGTTGAATGATGATCGCTGAAATCGTTATAAAGGTCTTTTCTTTCACTACGAATGATTGCTTCATTATTCCCTAAGTACCACATGCCATAGGCATGATTTTGATTTGTAGCGGTAAGATTAAAGAAATAGCTTGAATCTACTGTTGTTGTATTATTTGGTATTCTAAATATTGCGGTAGGTTTACTGAGATTGTTTCCTAAAGCAATTCCTGGGCAACTCATAAAATAGAAATTTCCTCTCTCATCATGAAAACTGTAAGACTGTACTGTATTGACTCCTCCTGGGTAGGTGGATCGGTTATCTTTTTGTATGCTTTTTATCTTTAGCGTTTGTGGGTCTAATGTTGCAAAATACATGGTGTCAATAGTCGTAAAATCTGTTTCGTTGATTACTTTATTGTATGTATATCCCAGTATGAGATTATTCTGATGTAATGTGCTGAATCCTATTGAAACTATCGGAAATTTACTTGGAGCAACTGGTAAATGTATTTCTTCTTTTTGTAGGATCTCGAACTTCTTTACATCTATTTTATAGTAATGCAGTTTACTATATGTTTTATTGTCAAGCGTAAAAAGTAATAACGTATCTTTTCCTTGCCAATTCATATTTTCTATATGTTGATTGGACATCGGAATCGCAGCTATTTCTGTTAATGCATTTTCCTGCATTTCGAATTTTATGAATTTTCCACTTTTTATATGATAGAAAAAGCCATTATGTACGATGATGCTTCGATCAAAATATTGTGTTGGTAAGTCGATACCATCTTTCAGAATATTTATTGTTCCCGAATCTATAGAATTAGTTGTTACAATGGTATTTCCCAAATTCTTATTCATAATATACAAGCTGTAGTTGTTGGAACTACTGTTACTTTGGTCTCTACTCGAACAACCAATAATGAAAACTATTAATAAAAGTAGAAGAGTTTTAGAAATAGGTTTTAATTGCATGGGAATTTAAGTTATTAATAGAGGCTTGTTATATAATGTTAAACTGTAATTTAAGCTGATTCTGTATTGTTGGTGCTAAAAAAGTGAGTTCCGATTGGGAGAGAATAATTTGCTTGCCTGTATTTTTGGAGTTTAGAATGAAATAAGTTTCTCCATTTTTTAATTCCTTTTTTTCTCTAGTTCCAATAAAACTAAATTCGAAATCTTTCTTTGGAATAATAACCATTGTACCCATTGAAAAAAATTCTCCAGTTTCTACATTAATTTTTGCTGTAGCATGCTTTCCTAAAATTAGTTCATAACTATTTTTTTCAAAATACTTTGAATTTGCACTTGTGCTATTATCAAAAATGGCATAACTAATTTCTTTATCTATATTGTTTTTATAGATAAAGAGGCCGAATAAAATTACGATTGAAGCAGCGATACTTATGTAACGTATTAGTCTTTTTCTATTATTATCAACTTTAATCGGGGCTGGTTCAATTATATTAGCGGCAATGTTTTCCCAGATCTGTGATTGGATATGGGACTTGTCAAATTGAGGAAGTGATAGTGGAGAAAAGTCCAAATTATCATCTACAAGCCATTCCTCCACAAGAATTCTTTCTTCTGGAGTGCATTGGTTTAAATGATATTTCTCTATCAACTTTTGATCAACTTTCATCGGCTTATATCCTTAATAGCAAAAATACAGGATTTCTTTTTTATTTAATTAATATATTCGGTTAATTCGGTTTTTAGCGTTTTTAAAGCTTTGGAAATGTGATATTCTACAGCTCGCTCTGATATATATAATTTATGGGCTATTTCTTTATTTGTTAAACCTTGATCTCTGCTCATTTGAAAAACATTTTTACATTGAGCGGGTAATTTATTGACTAATGATGAAATCTTCTCCGATAGTTCTTGAGCAATTAAGGGATGCTCTACATAGTGGTTTTCCGCTGTATTAATTATGTTTTCTAAATGATGTTGGCGCGTAACTTTATTACGTATATATTCAAAGGTTTTAAGTTTAACAGCTCTGATTAAGTATCGCTCAACTTCTAGAAGACGAAGATCATCACGCCGTTCCCATAATGATTTAAAAACTTCTTGAACGATTTCTTTTGCAACTTCTTCATCTTGGATATTTTTGATACAAAATGCAAACATACCTTCCCAATATTGAAGGTATATTTGCTCAAAGCTATCTTTATTTATGATAAAAATTTTTGTGTCCAAAATAAGAAGCGGCTACTTAATCTGTGATTTTAAGAAGCAAATATACTCTTATTTAGATTGGATTTAAATAGTTTTTATATTTCTTTTACAAATTCCAATAATGCTTTCCCCGGGTCAGTTGTTTTCATAAAATTTTCGCCAATAAGAAATGAATTATAACCAATGCTTTTTAATTCACGGATTGTTTGAGGGTCTGAAATTCCACTTTCTGAAACTTTAATATAAGTATCTGGAATTTTATTGACTAAGTCGTAAGAGTGCGCTAATGATACGGAGAAGTCTTTCAGATTGCGGTTGTTTACGCCAATGGCATCAACTGTATCAAATAGGTTTCCTTTTAATTCTTCTTCGTTATGAACCTCCAAAAGTACATTCAGACCCAAAGTTTTAGCGTAATTGGAGAGTTCGCTTACCTCTTCATTGGTCAAACATGCCGCTATTAGTAAAATAATATCAGCACCATAGGCTTTTGCTTCAGCGATCTGATATTTATCGATTATAAATTCTTTACGAAGTAAAGGTATGGTTAATACTGATCGGGCTTCTTCCAGATCCTTTAAACTTCCTTGAAAAAAATCAGCATCTGTTAATACTGATATTGCAGAAGCGCCTGCATTTTGATATCCTTTGACAACTTCTGATACCGTGTTAATGTTGTTGATGACGCCTTTGGAAGGGGAGGCGCGTTTGTATTCTGAGATTATTCCCGTACGTTGTGGATCAAGAACGGATTCTTTTAGCGAATAACAAGTTCTACTAAAGAGCGGATATTCACTAAGTTCTTCGATAGAAACTTTTGCTTGAGCTTCTGAGACTTCTACTCGTTTTCGTTCAACTATTTTATCTAAAATTGTCATTTCTATTTTTTTAACCAGTTTTCAATTAGTTTTTTCCCATTCTCTGTCAAAACAGATTCTGGATGAAATTGTAATCCTTTTACGTCAAGGGTCCTATGGGACAGTGCCATGATAACACCATCTTCATCTGTTGCGGTTACTTTTAAGGTTTCAGGAAGAGATGAAGTTTCGACAGCCCAGGAATGATAACGTGCAATTTTACTGTGACTAGCGTAATCTTCAAATAGTTTTTCTGAATGATCTATAATAATTAGATCTGTTGCCACTCCATGTAGCGGTCTCGGCATATTATAAAGTTTAGCTCCAAAAACTTCGGCAATGGCTTGTTGGCCAAGGCAAATGCCTAATATACTTTTTGTATCCGCATATGTGCGGATGACATCTAATAACAGACCGGCTTCTTCGGGAATACCTGGACCTGGCGACAATAAAATTTTATCAAAAGCAGCTACCTCTTCTAATTTGAATTTATCATTTCTCCATACTGTATATTCTTGATCACATTCTTGTAATAGATGAACCAAATTGTAGGTGAACGAATCGTAATTGTCGATTACTAATATTTTATGATTGCTCATGGAAAATTTCTGTTTCTTTATTAATGAAGTGATTGATGATTGATTGGAATACACTTTCTACGAGTTTTCCTTCAATTTTAAAATTAGTTGCCCAATCATTTCTTTGCTCGAACATGTTAATTACTCTTTGTTCCGCTTTAACTTCTTCTAATGAAGATTTATATTGAGCGGCTTGTTGTACATATTGCGCCCGTTGTGCAATAAGTTCAATGATTCTATAGTCGATACAGTCAATTGAACTACGAATGTGTGATAGATTGTCACAATATTCTAAAGGTCTAATCATAACGTTTCTGCTAATTCTAATGCTTTTCTCAAAGCTGCTATTTTATTATTTACTTCTTGTAATTCCATCTCTGGATCTGAATCTAATACAATTCCTCCTCCTGCTTGGTAATTCAATAGATTTTGTTTACTTAAAAATGAACGAATCATAATAGCATGATTAAAATCGCCATTAAAACCCATATATCCAATTGCACCGCTATAGAATGATCTTTGTTGGCCTTCATAACGATCTATTAAAGTAAGCGCCATATGTTTAGGGGCACCACTCAGTGTTCCTGCCGGATAAGTATCACCCACAACATCAAAAGGATTGACTCCTGGTTTTAATTTGCCTGAAACTTTTGAAACTAAGTGGATTACATGGGAGTAGTATTGTGCTTCCTTATAAGATTTTACCTCAACTTGGTTACAATGTCTACTTAAATCGTTTCTTGCAAGATCTACGAGCATGACATGTTCGGCGGATTCTTTAGGGTCATTTTTAAGTTCTTCGGCTATTTTAATATCCTCCTCCATATTACCGGTCCGTTTAAAAGTACCTGCAATTGGATAAATTGTTGCCTCTCCATTTTTAATGGTCAATTGTGCTTCTGGAGAAGACCCAAATAGTTTGAAATTTCCGTAGTCAAAGTAGAATAAGTAGGGGGAGGGGTTGATGGAACGTAAAGCACGATATACATTGAACTCATCGCCTAGAAAAGGCGTTGAAAATGCGCGTGATGGAACAATTTGAAAAACATCACCCCTCTGAATATGTTCTTTTACTTTTTTGACCAATTCGCGATGTTCTTCATCTGATCTATTGGACGCCTCTTCTCCAGTTCTACGAAATGTATATTCGGGAAAGTTCTTATTTTGTATTAAATACTGTAGTTTATCTAATTCGGATTCTTCATCATTTAATAAATGTTCAAATACAAATAGTTCATTTCTAAAATGGTCTATTGCTATCACATATTTATAAACATGATACTGTAAATGTGGAATCTCTAGTTTTGGACTTGGAACTGTAGTTAATTTGATATCTTCGAAATGTTCGATGGCATCAAATGTGAAATAACCAAAAAGACCATTTGAAATAATGTTACGTTCTGTGGAAATGGGTTCGCCAAATGATTTTCTGAATGTAGCAACCTCCTCTTTTAAATTAATTTCTTCCTTATTTTTAAGGATGACTTTTTCGTTCGGATATGCAATTTCTAATTGCGTATTATCAAGTTTGATATGCGCAATGGACTGGCAACAGATGTAACTTATATTGTTGTCTCTGCTGTGGTAATCCGAACTTTCTAGTAAAATGCTATTTGGAAAGACATCACGTAATCTGAGATAGATGCTAACCGGAGTTGTCGTATCAGCGAGCAATTTTTTGAGATTTGTTTTAAACGTGTATTTCATTTTATTCTTAATTTTTTAAACATAAAAAAACCCGATACTGAGTCGCATCGGGTTTGAACTTCCATAAATGGTTTTGGTTGATTATGAAATATTTTGACAATACCAATTAGTCCCCGATGCTTATTGCTTCAGGCCACCACCAATTTGTATATGTTCTAACTGTCGTCATTGTATCACAAATTTATAAAAAAAAATGATTAAGCAAACTTTTTATGATAAATAATCAATAAAATCTGAAATTTATTAGTCATTTAATAAATCTGGTCTTCTTTCTCGGGTGCGGATAAGCTGCTGTTCGTCTCTCCATTGCAATATTTTAGCTTCATGTCCACTAAGTAATACATCCGGAACTTTATGTCCTTTCCAGTCTGCAGGACGCGTATAAATGGGCGCATCAAGTAATCCGTCTTGAAAAGAATCGGATAAAGCGGAAGTTTCATCTGATAAAACTCCAGGTATTAATCTTATAATGGCATCTGTTAAAATTGCCGCTGGTAATTCTCCTCCAGATAAAACATAATCACCCACAGAAATTTCTTTTGTAACATAGATATCTCTAATTCGTTGATCAATACCTTTGTAGTGGCCACAAAGAATCATCATGTTACCTTTTGTAGATAAATTATTCGCGATTTCTTGATTGAGTGTTTCGCCATCAGGAGACATGAAGATAATTTCATCATACGTGCGTTCTGCTTGTAGTTTTTCTATACAAGCCGCAAAGGGCTCGATCTGCATAACCATACCAGAACCTCCTCCATAGGGATAATCATCAACACTTTTCTGCTTATTTGTCGCGTAATCACGTAGATTGTGTACAACAATTTCTGCTAAACCTTTTTTTTGTGCCCGTTGCAAAATAGAATGTGCAAAAGGACTATCTAATAGACTTGGAAGTACGGTAATTATATCAAATCGCATGAGGCAAAGATACACAAAATTGAAAATTACTATTATTATTTCTTTTATAGGAGATGATATTCAATTATCGATAAAGATATATGCTGAAAATTATTGACCATAATTCTTGTTTTTTCTTGTAGTTGTTAGGTATAATCATCCATAAAAATGGTGGGTACTATATTTATAAGATTGATTCGCTTATCTTTGCGGAAAATATAAGCGAATAAAAGTGATTAACGTAAATAATATTTCAGTTTCCTTCGGAGGAACAACTCTTTTTAGTGATGTGTCATTTTCAATCAATGAAAATGATAAAATTGCTTTAATGGGAAAAAATGGTGCAGGTAAATCAACATTATTGAAGATTATTGCTGGTGCAGGTAAACCTACAACAGGTAATGTTTCGGGACCGAAAGATGCAGTTATTGCATACTTACCCCAACATTTATTAACAGAAGATAATGTTACTGTTTTTGAAGAGACATCTAAAGCATTTGGAGAAGTTTATCAGATGCGGGATGAGTTAGAGGAACTAAATGAACAACTTAATGTAAGAACAGACTACGAAACTGATGATTACATGAAGCTGATTGAAAGAGTGTCTGAACTAAGTGAAAAGTTTTATTCAATTGAAGAGGTTAATTACGATGCTGAAGTCGAGAAGGTACTAAAAGGATTGGGATTTGAACGCACAGATTTTACTCGTCAAACTTCTGAATTTTCTGGAGGATGGCGCATGCGAATTGAACTGGCGAAGATTCTCTTGAAAAAACCAGATTTAATTTTATTGGATGAGCCGACCAATCATATGGATATTGAGAGTATTCAATGGCTAGAGGATTTCTTGATGAATTCTGCAAAAGCTGTCATTGTTATTTCTCACGATAGAGCTTTTGTCGATAACATTACAAATCGAACAATTGAAGTAACGATGGGTCGTATCTATGATTATAAGGCTAAGTACAGTCATTATCTTGAGTTACGTAAAGATCGTCGTCTACACCAATTAAAGGCTTATGAAGAGCAACAAAGATTTATTGCTGATAATCAAGAATTCATAGACCGTTTTAGAGGAACTTATTCAAAGACGCTCCAAGTACAATCACGTGTTAAAATGTTAGAGAAATTGGAAGTAATTGAGATCGATGAGGTTGATACATCTGCTTTGAGATTAAAATTTCCACCTTCACCTCGTTCAGGACAATATCCTGTTATGGTTGAGGAGCTTACAAAAAAATATGATGAACATGTTGTTTTTCAAAAAGCAGATATGGTTATTGAACGTGGCGAAAAAGTTGCTTTTGTGGGTAAAAATGGAGAAGGAAAATCAACTATGATTAAAGCAATTATGGGAGAGATTGATTACGAAGGAAGTTTGAAAATTGGTCACAATGCTAAGATTGGCTATTTTGCACAAAATCAGGCCGCGTTATTGGATGGAGAACTTACTGTTTTCGACACGATTGATCAGATTGCAGTAGGTGATGTCCGCGTGAAAATTAAAGATTTGCTCGGCGCTTTCATGTTTAGTGGAGATGATACTACAAAAAAAGTAAAAGTCTTGTCAGGAGGTGAAAAAACTCGTTTGGCCATGATTAAATTGCTATTAGAACCTGTAAATGTTCTTATACTAGATGAGCCTACCAATCACTTGGATATGAAGACTAAAGATATTATTAAAGATGCTCTTCAAGATTTTGATGGAACATTGATCTTGGTGTCTCACGATCGAGATTTCTTAGATGGATTAGCTCATAAAGTCTTTGAATTTGGAAATAAACGTGTTCGTGAACACTTTACAGATATTAAAGGTTTCCTAGAATATAAAAAGATGAATAGCTTAAAAGATATCGAAAAATAATTTTTCTAATCTTTTAATCGCTAATTGAGAGGTAAGTATCCAAGATACTTACCTCTTTTTTTTGAATGTATTGATATCGAGTAGCCTTCGTTGCGATATTTTATTTATGAAGAATATTAAATGTTTTTTGGTTCAAATTAAAATACTAAATTTAGTTTATGTCAAGAATTTTTAAAAAAATTATTTTCACAGTTCTTACCCTTGTATTAATTCATGGGCCCTCATTTTCTTTTGCTCAATATGGCATTGAAGATCTTCCTAATCCTAAAATTAAGGGACAAAATTATTTTGTTTCAAATCCGGATCAAATTATTTCTAATCATGTAGTAGCAGAACTAGATGCTATTTCTTGGCAGATCGATTCGATCACAAAATGTGAATTTGCGATTGTAATAGTTAATGACTATATCGGAGATAGTGATTTTGATTTTGCATTAAATTTATTTAATGCTTGGGGAATTGGTAAAAAAGAGAGTAATAATGGATTACTTCTTTTTATTGCTAAAAACAGACATGAGTATCGATTTATATCTGGATATGGTATGGAGGGTATATTGCCGGATGCCTATCTTAAGCGGATAGGTGAAAAGTTTTTAGTTCCCAATTTTAAAGCGGAGGATTATGATCGTGGCGTTTTAGAATGTTCACGATTTATCCAGACTATCCTGACTGCTCCAGATGCACGAACAGAATTGGATCGCTTAATGCCAGAAACAATACCTTTCTGGAATTTTAAAAATCCACATTTAAAAAATTCATTACTAGTTCTTTTTGCTTTTGTAATCTTATATGTTTGGATATCAGTTGTGACTAAAATGACAAAGGGAAAGATTACAAAAAAAAGTAGTTATTTTCCTCCGTTAGTAAGCGGTTGTGGGTGTATGGGTATGCTGATGTTTTTTACATCTTTTATTTTTGCATTTGTTTTTGAAAATTTTGAACAAGTTTATCAAGTTAGGAATTTACCTTATTTCATTCTCGTGTTCGGTATCATAACTCTTGCTATGAAGTATAATGCGGGTGTAACGACTGTTATGAATTCTTATAAGGATGAAGAAAATATTCAGCAAGCAATTCGTAAATTTTTGAGATGGAACTTTTTTCCAATATTAGTAAGTCCTTTGGCTTGGATAGATTTTGGCAAGTCAAATAAAAGATTATATAAATATGAAGGACGGTTATTACCCCCAGATAATTCTGATAATTGGTTGCGTATAAATAGAGATAATGCGGATTCAAAAATGAGAAATTACCTGGATGCAGGTCAATTAATGGAAGAGAAAATTAATAGCCGTGATTATGAAGTCTGGGTTAATAGTAAAACTAATGAGACTAAATTGATTCCCTGGGATGAAAATAAAACTATCGAACTATGTCCACAATGCCATTATAAAACATTTGAAAAAGATTTACGTAAAACTATTACAAAGGCGACCTATAGTTCTGGTGGATTGGAAGAAAAGTATGATCTATGTAAATATTGTGGTTATACAATCTCTCATGGAACTCAGAGTACTCCGAGATTGGTGAGGTCATCATCAAGCAGTTCAAGTGGTGGATCGGGCAGGTCTAGTGGTTCGGGTAGTGGAAGTTTTGGTGGAGGATCTTCTGGAGGTGGAGGCGCGGGAGGGCGATGGTAAAGCATTGTCCATTAATGTGATAGATGAATTTAGTATTTCATTAAATAAAAGGGATTTCCTAAAATATAGATCTATAAGTCTATATTATTGTTACAATTATCCAATTTTTCAAATTAAATTTCAAAGCTCTTTATTGTGCTCTAAGAGTATAAAACATCATTTCTTTCTGATTTTTTATTTTATGCTTTAGCATTTGTTTAATTTTAAAATATATTGTCTGATCTTTATTTTAAATTAACGTAATTTTATTTATTTTAAACTTATAATTTTATGAAGAAATTGATTTTATCTGCTGCGGCTGCGGTGATTATTTTTGCGTCATGTAATAATACGGATAGCAAAAAAGTAGAAGTAAAAGATACAACTACTCAAGTTAACACTGATAATGGTGTTGCGACAACAACTACTACAGAGACTACTTCGACAACTACAGTACCTAAATTTAGTTCTCCGGAAGTACAGCAATTGGCTGATGATTATACAAAATTTGTGAATGAGTATGTTGCCGCCGCTAAAGGTGGTGATGCGACTAAGCTTCAAGAATTAGCAACTAAACAACAAGAGTGGGCTACTAAAACAGCTACCGCTGCTAGTAAGTTTACAGCTGATGATGCTAAATTGTGGGCTGAATATACTCAAAAATTGGCTACTGAAATTACTGGAGCAGCGACTAAGTAAATCTTACAGCAATAAAATAGAAGAGGCATTCATTTTAATGATTGCCTCTTTTATCTTATGAAGATAGAATAATCTTAATCTTTATTATGTTACCGATTTTATTTCTTACTGATAGCATTGATTATGCCCTGTAAGTTTTCATTAAATTCCAATAATTGAGCAAACATTTTATCATCTTTACCTAGAGCACCATGCTTATTGTCTTTTTGAAAAACCTTTTTGATTGCTTCCCAGCGCTCTTTTTCCTCTTTTGTTAAGATATCTGCTAACTCTTTAAGCTTTAATAAATTTGATTCTGTATCTGCAGTAAGCGTTTGTGATTCACTTTCATAATGTGTTAAAATAAGCTGATTAATTTCTTGATCGTTCATCATAGGAACGACTTGGGCGACCAGTTTGCTCATATTTCGATAAGAACCCTGTAATTTAAAGGGAGGCTCTGTTCGATAATTATCTTGCATAGCAGCACTGTTGATGTAGCTTTGATTTACTTTTATGACGATATTACGAATCTTAAGAAGATGCTGCGAGACTGCAAGGAAGTCATCAACGTCTTGCTTCAAATAGTTTCCTTCTAACTCTGGTAATTGTTCTTCTCTATTTTCTATATACCGTATGAGCGCGTAAAAATCGTTGAAACTTTTACCTGCAATTTTGTCAATTGCAGGATTTTCAACAGCAGCATTTTCAATTAAGCTTAAATTGAATAAGTAATCTGTATCTCCTATAACATCTCCTAAGTTGTATACATCAGCGCGATTGGCTAGCATATCAGGGATTCTAAATTTTGAGCCACTCTCTGTATAAGGATTTCCCGCCATTACGATACAAAATCGATTTCCGCGAAGATCGTAAGTCTTGCTTTCTCCTTCAAAAATACCGTCAATCTTTCTTTGTCCATCGGCTAGTGATATGAATTTTTGAAGAAACTCAGGATTGAGATGTTGGATGTCATCCAGGTACAGCATCACATTGTCTGCCATTTCAAAGGCTAGATTAATTTTTTTAAGCTCCTCTCGTTCACCAGATGTTTTAGCTTCAGAAGGATCGATCGATGTAATGGTGTGACCGATTGTGGGACCATTGATTTTCACAAAGTGTAGCCCCATTGTTTTTGCTAAATACTCCATCAATGTTGTTTTACCATACCCGGGAGGAGAAATGAGAAGAAGCATTCCCATTTTTGCTGTACGTTTATTTTCTCCAGCCACACCTAATTGCTTTGCAAAATTTGTTCCTATTAAAGGAAAGTAAACATCATTAATCAATTTATTTCGAACAAACGAACTCAATACTTTTGGTTCGAATTCGTTTATTTTTAGTTCTTTTTTATAGGCTGTGCTTAATTTTTCTTTTAATATGTTAAATGACTCGAAACGAGGTATATCTATATCGTGAAATTTTTCTAATTTTTGAATGAAAGAGTGAAAATCTATTTGATAACTTTCATTTGTGATCACTGGATGACTTCCTTTCAAATTCGCTACTGAAAGTTGATCCTTGGCTATAATAAGTTCGTAATCAATCTGATCAAACAAGATTAATGCTGCGGTTTCATTAATGTATTTTTCAAATTTAATTAAATGATCATTGCTCTCAATAAAAGCATATAGCCAGTTCTGAATTAAATAATAACGATCTATAAGACTGAAACCTTCATTGTTTATATCTCCTTCAAAATCTTTTAGGGTCTTTCTATCATGTAGGTAACGCGTAAACTCTTGTTTTAAATGATCGGCAAAGTCGGACAATGATAATTTATTGAATTTGCTAAATGTTTTAAAAAGGTATTTTGCAATGTTCTCTTTGTTTATTTGCGATAGATCCAGGTGTGTTTCCCAACGATTGACCTCATCATTCATTTCCTTTAGTATACTTTCGTATCGATTTGAATTTGGAAAATTCTTAAGGATTTGATTAGATGATCGGATAAGAGCTATTAATTTAGAACGAACGGATTGGTCCAATTGCTGCCAAAAAAAATGGGCTAATGTTCTTGTTTCAGGATCAAACTTTAATACATCTAATTTTTCCCCTAGGGTGTGAAGTTGTTCGTAGATCTGAAGGGCATCAAAATTGTGAACACCTTTGATATAAGATTCTACATAGTTTTGTTCTACAGCTTGATTAATGAATTTTTCTGCATTAAAATTGCTTTTGGATTGTGATGCTAGGAAAGTTTTATAAGCTAAATATTCGGCACGATACACAAGTTTGTTCTCAGAAATAATTTCTTGTTCCCAAATATCTTTATAAATATTGATCTCTTGGGCGGTCACTTTTTGATAGAAACTAGTTCCTGTCAAATGATAATATAGTTCGTCTTGACGCCGTATTAATGTTAAACCTAAGCGTTGGTTATTAACTGTGAATTTGTTTTTGCCAAGTTTAATTATATTTTCACCTTCAACATATAGTTCGGACTTATCTCTTAAAACTCTTAACGCATCTTCTTGTGATTTCTTAAGTAAATTCTCAAGGCTTTCGGCTTTAGATACATCTTGTATTGTTTTCAGTTCTGAAATAATATGACGAATCTTGTCGATCATTAAGTCGGTCGAGTAAAAACTTAAAATCTCTTCTTTCGTGAGTAAAGATTTTGCCTTATTTTCGATGTTTTTAAGGACACGCAGTGCTATCTGTTCAAGAGAAGAGGCGCGTTTATTGATTTGTTCAATAATATATTCGCGTTTCCCGTTGAAAGCTTTAATGATTTCATCGCGCTTATCAGCGATTTTTAAAGCAAATTCGTCAAATTCAGAAAACTTGCTTTCGAGTTCTTCTAAGTTTACAACAATCTTAGTATAATACTCGTCAACTTTTTCTGCCGAAGTTGATAATTCCAGGTAGTTAACAATTGATTGCTCTAACAAAGTGAGTTGAGCCGAAAATTCTGCAATGGCTTCAGAACTTTTTAGTGTATTTAATTTACGTGTTAATTGGGCTCGAACCTCATTTAATGAAGCGAAAATAACTGATATTTTTTCAATTATCTTTGTTGTATGTGTTGTGTCATCAATCTTTAAGCTATGAAGTATATCAATTAATAATTCCAAATCACTAGAAATAGCTTTACATCCATCCTCTATGGCTTTGGCATCGATAGCTTTTGTTACTTTGTCGACTTCATTCTTTTGGATGACAACCTTCTGTTCATATGATGTAAGTGCAGCTTCCTGTAATAAGAACTGTATTGTTTTCTCAGAAAGATTAGTCGCTATGTGGTGAAGCTGTTCCTCTAGTTCATTTATCCGATTGTTTTCAATATACTTTACATTGCGCAAGTCAATGACCTCACCTTGTAATTTACGTGTATGTGATAAATTATGTACCAGTTGATCTAACTGTTCATAAATCGAACTATTGACTTTAAAAACAAGATCTTCTATTTTTTTTTCTATTGCTGTTAGAATCTCTTCCGCATGTTTACGCTGAATCTGTACCTTAACGAACTCGTCGATCGCTGTGTTCGCAATTTCTTTTATATGTTGTAATGGTGTACCAAGATTTTGAAGAGCCTCATCATGGACCCAGAAGTACGAATCAATGATGGAATTTGATTTTTTTAGAATATCCTCATATAGGCCTTCATAGGAATCTTCTTTGTTAATCAGTTGAATGACTTCTTGAACTTCAGACATCGCTTGGACAATATCTTTATTGCCAATTTTGTATAAGGGATCATCTCTGCGCGATGCATTTTCTTTCAGAACAGCCATGTATGGAGTCTCCCATATTTGTACTTGATGGTGGCGCGTCGCTTCATTTTCTGTACGAAAATAGATTAAGCTTCCATCTTTAAATATGGTAAATCCATTGCAAACGATTGGGGTTTCTACAGATTGTTGAATAATATTGTAAGACATTAAAATGTATGTATTCGACTGCTCATGAGTGAAAACATATAGGTAGTCTTCTCCGTTAGGAGAGATTACTTTTTTTAGAAACTGAACATTTTCAAGGTTATTCTCAAAGGTTTTATGTGTGCCATTTTGAAGATAATATCCATTTGAGAAAATAATACCTTGATTATCTGGTAGCAAAATAGCAGATTCATTGAGCGTTTTTAGGTTGACAACCTCTTTAGTTCTGATGTTGAAAATGTAAGCGCGAAATTCTTCTTGAAAGGGTTTGATCCTAAGAGCAATCATATTACCTAAGTCAGCATAATGGTATTCTGCATCATCTAGCTGTTGATCAAGATTACTAACCTTTTCAGAATAAATTCCTTTACCTGACTCTGTATTATTTTCAATTTTAAATGTTATATCACCATGAATTGCTTCAATAAATACCTTATCTAAGATAGAAATATGGGGAAACCGACCCAATCTTCGATCTTCAAGGGTAGTTTTTGTCCAATCAAATTCATGTTGATTTGCTTTTTTAACTTCATGTATACTTCGATCATCTAAATAAGTTAATTTTCCATCTTTAATCAACCATTTAAATGCTTTTAGATCTTGTTCATTCTTGGTGGTTTGAAAGATCATATATAAATAGTTCTCTGTTTTTCTAAATTTGGAAAAAATTGAATCTCTATAATATTTGTATAGATTTTGGTAATCATTAACAAAATTTATATCATTTATGAAATCAAGATCTTGGGGAATAAATTGATTATCTTCAAATAAATAGATGCTAAATACGTCTTGTAACTGAATTTCGGTTCGTAATCCAAAATGTACATTATATCCGAATATGCAGATATTACCAATTGCTAAAATACCTCTTGATACGCAGTTATTATCTGTTGATATACGTTGATTTGCCTTTAATATAAAGTTGGTCGAATTAAATATTTCTTTTCTGGCGGTATTTAATAATTGTAATTTATCGGAAAGCGTTTCTTTTTGATGTTGAAGACGTTTTCTGATAATTTCGTAAGATCCAGAGTCTAAAGTATCGTTGTTCGCTTGTGTTTCTTGCATAATTCGAAAATAATCGTGGACTATTTAATCCGTGTTGAATTCTAATTTCTACCTGTGTTAGTATATAGTTAATGTATTGACTTTATGATTTTCATTTGGTGAAGTCAATGTTACATTTACAATGGTGAAAATCTAAATCATCTTTGGAAAATACTATATTATGAACAGTGTAATAAAGCTAATTATATCGTTGTCAACTTGAAAACAATCCGTTATCAAGTTGACATATGTGTAAAAATTAGATCAATTTTTTGTTTGATATTCCTAAGTTTTTGGCTAAACCGAATAACGAGTTGATGAAATTAGTATCTTCATTATCATCCGCATTTTTGGCTGCTTGTTGTAATTGAACCAAGGCAGCGGAGACAGTTAGATTTTTGATATCATTAGATGAAATACCATATTTATCGGCTAAGCCACGTACTTTTTCTGCCAGATCACCTTTTCCGTCTGGACCCAACAATGAATTTTTGATGTCTGTTGCATGTTTTGAATTATTGATTAAATGATCAAATCCTTTGGAATTAGAAACTTGGCGTACAATGTTTTCGAAGAACATAGTCTCACCTCCAACGATATCAATTTTTGCAGTTTTTAACGCTTCTGCCAATACAGATGCTTGTGAAGCTGCGATATCTTTTTGAATGCCTATTTGAGCCAATTCAATATCTTTTTCTTTTTGTAGTTGAAGCTTGAATTCTTCGTGATCTCTTCCAACACCATCTAACTTTTTCATTGCTTCAGCTTTTTCTTGAATACCCGTGGCTTCAGCAATTGCTTTCTCTCGCGTTACCTCTGCCTCCATTATTCCCTGCTTACGGCTTGCTTCAGCTTTTTTCTCGATGATAGATGCCTCTGCAGTACCCTGTATTTGAATTGCTTCTGCTTTCGCTATCATAACTTCTGCCTCAGATAGACCTAAAGCAGCATCCTCTTTCGCTTGTGCTTCGGCAATTATTTTACGACCTTCTGCTTCTTTTACTGATGCTTCTTTTTTCGCATCAGCATCGATTAATAACTCTTGCGCTTTTTTCTCGGCAACTTTTCTGCGGGACTCCGCAAAAATAACATCTTGCTCAGCTTTTTGTTCAGAAGCTATTTTATCTGCTTCAGCAGCTTTGACAGTTGATATTAGACGCTCTTCGGCTTCTTGTGATGCCGCAATAACACCTGCTTGTTTTTTTCGTTCAACTTCACGGAATACCTCTATATCTTTGACACCTTGTTGTTCTTCTACAACACCTTTTTCGAGTTGAACACGCTCTTTGATTACATTTTGAATATTTTTCTTTTCGATTTCAATTGAACGTTCCTTATCAATTTGTGCTAATGTGACAATTCTTATTCGCTCTGTCTCTTCCAGTGCACGATCTTTTTCCACACGTTCAGTTTCAACCGCACTAGTACGTAATTTGTTTTTCTCTGCAATGATAATCTGACGAAGCTTATTTTCTTCTTGAATAGCTAACTGTTCTTCTGTAGAGATGCGGACAGTTTCGGATTTTAGACGCTCTTCTTCTCTAACTTTCGCTATTTCAGCATCTTCACGAGCTTTAATATTGTCGATTTCGCGACGTTGTTTCTCTTCTTTTTCAGCTAATTGTCGATCTAACTCAAGTATTGCCTCACGCGTTTCTACATTCTGTTTTTTAATTACTTTTTCTTCATCACGACGTATTAAATTGGCATGAATATTCTGAGCTGCAGTTAGTTCAGTGATTTTACGGATACCCTGTGAATCTAAAATATTATCTGGACTTAAAAATTTCAATTCTGTTTGTTCTAAATAATCGATTGCACAGTCGTCTAATATATAGCCATTCAAATCTGTCCCAATAATATTTAGAATTTCATTTCTAAATTCCCGTCGAGCTTCGTACAATTCAATAAAGTCGAATTTTTTTCCTACAGTTTTTAGTGCTTCTGAAAATTTGGATTCAAAAATACTTTTTAACGTATCTGGATCACTCGCGCGCTCACATCCTAAATTTTGTGCTACACTGATTACATCATCAACAGACTTATTAACACGTACAAAAAATGCGACCTTAATATCAGCACGAATATTGTCCTTACATATTAATCCATCGTGCTGCATTCTGGATATTTCAATCTTTTTTACTGAAATATCCATTATCTCCATTTTGTGAAAAACTGGAATGACATACATCCCTTTGTTGAAAGCAACATTTGTCCCGCCAATCCCAGTTCTTACTATTGCTTTTCCTTGTGGAATTTTTTTGTAGAAAGCACTTAATACAATGAAAAATGCAAAAATTAGTAAAACTATAATTCCTACAATCAAGAGGATGAGACCTGTTATCCCATCTATAAATAAAAGAGTTTGTAACTGCATGGTTAATAATTAAATATTGTGAATGGTTATTTCTTTGGTTACGTAATATATTTTTTTGTCTTTTGATTCATCAACAATAATGACTTCATCTCCATATTCTATTTTTTCTCCATTTAGACTTTCTACATAAAGCCGTATAGGATCTCTTTCGATCAAAAATTCTGCTGATCCCAGTTTTTTTCCTTCTATTGTTGCTTTCATTTTTCCTATTCTCCCAAGGAAATCAATCGGTTCTTCCCCATGATATCCAATGTTTTTAAAAAGTTTTACAAGAGGTTTAGTGAAAAAATGCATTAATATAAAAGTGATGAAAAATATAGGAATTAAAATAAAAAGGGATTTCAGTCCCCAGGTGGCGGTATTTAAAAGTAATGAAGAAATGATCGTGATGATCCATCCAATAAATTTGAAAAGTGTAACGATGATCATAATAGGAACTTTGCCAACATTAATGAAATCCATTGCTTTTGCGAAAAATGATGGCTCTATATGTGTATCGGCGTCCGAATGGTGATGTAAATCTTGTGAACTGTCTACGTCTGTTACATCAGCAGTAGAGTGGAGGTGACCATCCAGGTCCACATCGCCATCAAAGAGATGTAATCCATCCCCCGCAAAGGACATAATTATCCAATATAACAGCGAAATTCCTGTCAGTACAGTCATGATACCGTTGGATACTGGATTGAAAAGGAGGTTGAATAATTCGCTCATAATGGGTTCGGTTTTGTTATAATTCTCTTTTGAATGTATAGTGAAATGACCAAGAACTTCCGCCGATCTCTAAATCTTGCATCGATACAAGTTCCCAGCCCTGAGCACCTAATTCGTTAAGTATTTCATCTATTCGATCTTCATCAAGTTTTGTCCCCCAAAAACCTTTAGGTTCGATTTTAATTGTTTTGTATTCAAATTTTCTCATCATTATTAAGTTTTAATTTTAAAGCTTCTAGTTCGGCATTGATGGAGTCCTTATTTGAAATTGTTTCATTGATTTCATCAATGATCGATTTATTCCCATGTGCAATTTCGCCATATGCTTTTGCTAACGCTTCATCTTCCTCTACTTTAACTTTCATTCGTTCCAGCATAGATATGGTACTATTTGAATCAATATTCGCCAATTGCTTATTGACCATCTTAGCGGCGTTAGACACTTTTACACGAGCTTTTAATGTGGTTAATTCGCTTTCCCATTTCGTAATGTTGAATTTGAGTACATCTACATTCTTATGTAATTCATCTGCTGACTGAAGATGAATTATACTTTGTTTTTCTAATTCTATCGCCTCTGCTATAAATTGCTTTTTTAATAAGAGAGCCTCTTTTGCTAAGTTTTCAGCTTTATCAACTTGAAGTTCTCCATTCTGTGCTTTCTTTAATAAGAGAATAGCTTTTCCTTCAAACAGGTTTGCTTCTTCTTGTTTTTTCTCAAAATTGCTTTTGGTACGAATTGCTAATGCTTTTACTTTAGCATATGCCTCAAGGGCTTGTTCTAAATCTTCTTTCATTTCCCGGATACCTTGTTCCGTCATTTTGATTGGATCTTCCATTTTTTCAACGACAGCGTGTATTTCCGCTTGACCAATCCTGAAAATTCTTTTAAAAATATTCATAATTACTATAATTTAGAGAAGTTAATTAGTTGATTGTAATACTCACTGATTAATAAGCTTAAAGAATTGATGGCTGCATCAAATTCATTTTGGTCAATATTGCTGATTTGTAGTGTGTATCTAAAAATTACTTTTTTACCGTCTTCTGTTAACGCGAAACCACCGTGGATCATGTCCCTATTTTTAATGAGTAGTGATTTAAACAATTCCATACTTTCATTGGAAATTGTAAATAAGTATTGTTCAAAAATTAAAATTGGATTAGCTATACCTACAATCAAATTGTGAATGCCATCTAATTCATTTTGAATGATGAAAACGCCTTCTTTCTCATCTTTATAAAAGATATCGTATCCGATATTGCTAATAAAATTTTCAATTTTTGAGAAGTACATAATTTAGTTTTTTATATATTGCATATATTCTTTGCATAAAGATAATATTTTTGCAAAAATATTTTGCAAAAAATTTTAATTTTTTTTTTAAAAATGACAAATATTGGTAATAATATAAAGAAATTAAGAAAGGTGAGAGGGTTAAGCCAACAAGCATTTGCTGATTTATTTAATCTAAGCAGAGGTAATATTTCGTCTTATGAAGAATTAAGAGCTGAGCCTAAAATAGAAACAGTAATGATAATTGCTAATTATTTTGGCATTCCTTTGCAGAGTTTAATTCAAGAAAATCTTTCTGTTAATCAAATTTTAAATTTCAGTGATTATTTTGAACCAGCTATTGTAACAAATAGCACAAAAAAATTAGCAGGTATTCCCTTATTGACCCGAGAAGTTATGATGAACAATACTGATTTGTTAAAGCAAATAGAGGGCGCACCACAACTTCAGCTTCCTATTCAAAGTAAGCATAAGTTTTTAGCCATTGAGTTTTCAGAATTGATTGCCGCTCCATTGGAATTGGAAGTTAAAGAGCAAAGTATACTAATTTTTGAAGGTATTGAAATGGAATATCTGCATCTTCTTCACAATAACTTGGGTTTGTTTTTGTCTGAAGAGGAAGTTTTTGTAGGGAAGTATGAGCAAAATGGGGAACAGATATCGCTGATTCTTAGCTCTTGGAAAAAAAGTTTATTTTCCTTGTCTGATATTCGATATTATTGGAAATTGTATGGAAAGTTTGAAAAAGTTTAGTAGTTCAATAGTAATGAAACATAGATATAATTAAAAAAATATGCCTAAAATATTTTTAGGCATATCTTGTAAGTTATGTTAGTTTTTACTACCTCCACCAAAAAGTTTAGCTAGTAGCCATATTACTAAAGCAACAACGACCACAACGATGATTATACCTGACCAAACTCCTGCTTTGAAAATACCTTCAATGACCGAACAGCTCGATAAAGAAAGGCAAGTTAACACGATTAATGATATTGGAAATATTCTTTTCATATGATATTGAGTTTAAATAAGAAACAATCATCTGGATTGAAATGTTTGTTTTTACTACTATTTAATTAAAATGGTAAGTCTTCTTCTGTAATTTCTTGACTAGAAATTTCTTCATTTCGTTTCCTTAATTTAGATTTATTCATAACAATTAAACTGTCGACTTTGATTTCTGTAATTGTCTTGTTATTTCCATTATTATCTTCGTATTCGCGGTAGGTAAGTTTTCCCTCTACTAGTAACTCTGAACCTCTTAGACAATATTTTTCTACAGTAGTATTAAGGTTGCCCCAGATCACTAAAGTATGCCACTGGGTTTCATCAACCCATTCACCAGCTTTGTTTTTAAATAGATCTTTGGTAGCTAAACGTAAGGTTGATACTTTAGTTCCGCTTGTGCTAATTTTTACCACGGGATCAGAACCTAAGTGTCCAATCAATTGAATTCTGTTTTTTAATCTGCTCATAACTTTGCTTTTAAATGTTTGTAAAATTGTTTAACTTCAATAAATGCATCCTTTCGAATTATGCTTAGGAAACAGAAACAAAAGTGAAAAGTAATTGAGATTTTAATCGGTTAATAAACGTTTGTAATCGACTATAACCGTTTGTAAGCGTTTGTTGTCGTTTATTTTATGATTTATGGAAGAAGAAATTAATTTAAAAAAATGTCTAGATTGTAAAAAGTCAATAAGGGGACGCTCTGATAAAAGATTTTGTGATGATGCCTGTCGCAATAGTTATAACTATAAACAGAATAGTGATCAAACGAACTTGATCAGAAAGATCAATCATACATTGCGTAAGAACAGGCGTATTCTACAAGAAGTTCTGGGAGATGAAGGGATACTCAAGATAAGCAAGGAAAAGATGTTGCTGCAAGGCTTTGATTTAAAATATCATACTCATAATTTCATCAATGCTAAAGGACAGACCTACTATTTTATTTATGAGTATGGCTATTTGGTTCTGGAAAATAATTTGCTGTTGATCGTGAAACGTATACCTAAATAGTTTTTGATAAATTTATTTTGAAATTTCAATTTTGTTTTAAATATTTGCAAAATCAATTAGGTATTCACAATTAATAATAGAAGAATATGTTTGCTATATTAAATAACCCTACTTCAATCCAAAAGAAGGATCTTGGGTATATTCTTCAGAATACTTTTTTCTCGTAGTTACTCCTCTTTTGACTTTATTTTGGTCTCGACAATGTTCGAGCAATTAATGATTTCTTTGGTATTTCGTGAGTCGAGGTATTTAAGATAATCTTTTATTTAATTATTGATCCTTAAATAGACATCGCTTATTTAAGGATCTTTTGAGAATTGATGCAATATATTTTATGAATAAATATGTGTTACAGGCATTGGATAGTTATCCATATTACCTAGAAAATACGTTAGAATCTTTGTCATACGCCTTGTCTTATGATGATTCAAATACGATGGCACTATGTCTGATGGGGAGACTTCATGCGGAACAGTTGTTTGATTTTGAACAAGCAAAGAAATATTTTCAAGAAGCGTTAGTACATAATTTATATGCTTTGGAAATTTATCAACCTTATATACAAACCTTGATTGATACCAATGCATATGAAGAGGCAGAAAAAACAATTGAGTTTGCTTTAACAATACCCGGAGTTTCATCTTCTTTATTTTTATTAAAAAGGGTACTTATATTGGAAAAACTTAAAAAATTTAAAAAAGCCTTAAAAGTATTAAATTTGGTTAGATTGGAAAATTTAGATAGTGAGATGTTGTCCACGATCAAAGACGTTGAAGATCGAATAAAAGGAAAACGGAAAATAGGACGTAAAAGCAAAAAATAACTAATTGACAGTTTATTCTTTCTAATTGAGGATAAACTCAATAGATTGTTTCTGAGATGAGATGAATAACACGTATATCCTTCCCCTGAATTAAAGAAGGGTATACGTTTAAATATTATGATGCAACAACGTCAAATAAACGCCTCATTTTCTTTTTCAATCAAATGATGTAAACTAATTAAATAAAAAATCTAATGCATTAAAGAGTTGAATATGACAGTAGGCAATGGGATTGGCGCCTAATGTCAACTATGGTATCAATTTCTCTCGTACTTTGGTACCCCTGTGGTCTGTGCCGTAAAATATGAGATATTCAACTTGCGTCCCTAAGCCTGAAGTTCCCTCTTTTTGTTTGATGAAAATACGATGGAGATTAAATTTGTGACCATTTAATGTGGTTTCCACATAAGGCTTTCCTGCTTTATCCATCTTGAGATATAAGGGTTGATTTTTGTAAGACACAATCTCAAACTCAAATGTATTATTGCCTAGTTCTTTTGTTATAATACCGTAGGCAAATTTTTGTTGGATACCAGTTAAAGGTTTAATTTCTCCTCCTTTATCATATAAAATCCGATAGTTATTGATAGGATTCTTGTTATTGAAATGCTGTTTATCACTCATATTTGCTTCATAAACATAGGTGTTATGACCTTCGCTATGTTGTATATAAAAAAGAGTGTTTGATTTGAATGGTGGAGTGGGATAGCCCTCTTGTGCAAAGGTATAGATTGATACAAAAAACAGAAAGTATAAAAGACAAGTGAAAGTTTTCATGATATACACTTTTTTGATTAGGGTAAATTTAAACTTTCTATATTAAAGTATTAAATAGAAACTATTATTTTTTTACAAAAAAAAGATCCTGAAGTGATTTAACTTCAGGATCTTTTATATTTATAATTCTAAAAATCTAAACTTATTCAGCTCGCAAGATTTTAGCAGCTTCAACCATAGCTTCTAAGGCAGCTTTAGTCTCTGGCCAAGCACGTGTTTTTAAACCACAGTCAGGATTTACCCAAAGTTGTTCAGCTGGAACTACCGCTTTTGCTTTACGTAATAATTCAACCATCTCTTCTGTACTCGGAACACGAGGAGAGTGAATGTCATATACACCTGGTCCAATATCGTTTGGATATTTAAAATCTGCAGCAAATGCATCTAATAATTCCATTTGCGAACGTGAAGTCTCGATAGTAATTACATCAGCATCCATTGCAGCAATATCTTCAATGATATCGTTGAACTCAGAGTAACACATATGGGTGTGAATCTGTGTATCGTCATCTACATTCGAAGATGAAACTCGGAATGAACGTACAGCCCAATCTAAATATTGTTGGTGATCAGCTTTACGTAATGGCAGACCTTCACGAATTGCAGGTTCATCGATTTGGATAATTTTAATACCTGCTTTTTCTAAAGCTTGTACTTCATCTAAAATCGCTAATGCAATTTGGTAAGTTGTTGTAGAGCGTGGTTGATCGTTACGTACGAATGACCATTGTAAGATCGTAACCGGCCCCGTTAACATTCCTTTTACTGGACGGTTTGTCAGGGTTTGAGCGTATGAAGACCAACGTACGGTCATATCAGCAGGACGGTAAACATCACCATAAATAACTGGAGGTTTTACACAACGTGAACCATATGACTGAACCCATCCGTTTTTAGTGAAGGCATAACCTGCTAATTGCTCTCCGAAGTACTCAACCATGTCATTACGTTCGAATTCACCATGAACTAATACATCGATATCCAATTGCTCCTGAAGACGGATTGTTCTTTCTGTCTCTTCTGCGATTTCTTTATCGTATTGTTCTTGAGAAATTGCGCCTTTTTTCAAATCAGCTCTCCATTTACGAACATCTTTAGTTTGTGGGAATGAACCAATTGTCGTTGTTGGAAATGCTGGAAGATTAAATTTCGCTTGTTGTGCTTCTTTACGAGCTAAGAAAGTAGATGTACGTTTAGCATCATCATCAGTGATATTTGCTGTACGTTCTTTAACTTCAGGCTTGTGGATTAAAGAAGATGTACGACGGTCTTCCGCAGCAGCCTTATTGGCTTCGAAACGCTCAGCGGTTTTTGCATCTACTTCGCCTTCAGCTAAGATCGCTAAATCTTTTACCTCTGCTAATTTTTGCTTAGCAAATGCCAACCAATTTTTAACTTCTTTAGGCAATGACTCTTCATTATCTTCATTGTCTAAATCGAAAGGTACGTGTAATAATGAACTCGAAGGTCCTACTAATACACGGTCTTTGCCTAAAGCATCAACAGCTTTTTTGATTTGTGCTAAAGATTTTACGTAATCATTTTTCCAAATGTTGCGACCTTCAACTACACCCAAAGAAAGTGTTAATGAAGCCGGAACTTTGGCTAATATAGTGTCGAGTTGGTTTTCACCTCTTACTAAATCAACATGAACTGCGTAAACTGGTAAGTTTAGAGCTGTTTCTTCGTTGTCACGTAAAGCCTCGAAATAAGTCGTTACAATAATTTTGATGTCTTTAGCAGCAGCAGCTAATTTAGTAAATACACGAGTGTATAGAGCACGTGTTGCATCATCAATATCTAAAGCTAAAAATGGCTCATCAATTTGTACATATTTTGCACCAGCGGTAGCCAATTTAGTTAAGATTTCTTCATATACAGGAACCAACTTATCGATTAAATCGATACGGTTGAAACCAGATTCTTTTTCTTTACCTAATAATAAGTATGAGATCGGGCCAATTAACACAGGCTTCGTTTCAATACCTAAAGATTTTGCTTCATTATATTCATTTAAGAATTTCTCTGAAGTCAATTTGAATTCTTGATTTTTCACGAATTCAGGTACGATGTAATGGTAGTTGGTATCAAACCATTTTGTCATTTCCATTGCCGTTACGTCAACGCCATCTTGCTGGAAACCACGCGCCATTGCAAAGTAAAGGTCCAAATTGTATCCTTTATCTTCGTTATTTAAAAGTGATTGATATTGTGCAGGGATTGCACCTACAGTTAATGTCAAGTCTAAAACTTGGTCATAAAATGAAAAATCATTGGAAGGAATCAAATCGATGCCAGCATCTTTTTGAGTTTTCCAGTTGCCTTCACGGATTTTCAGTCCAGCCTGCAATAATTCTTGCGCGCTGATTTTTTTAGCCCAATATGCTTCATTGGCCTTTTTCAACTCGCGGAAGGCACCTACACGTGGGTAACCTAAGTTGTTCGTTAGTAACATAAATATAAAATTATTTTATTTGTTCAACCTTAACGAAGCAAGAAATTAGAAGGATTTTTTTATTCGAAATAAAAAACGATCAAAAATTCTTGAATCTATTTACTAAATTTTTTGATTGCTTTTAGAGAGGAGGGCACAAGATATATTTTGTGTCTAGCTTATCATTCCCACTTTTTGATGGGGTAGAATGTAGCACCTTGTCAATCGACAGGTTGCTAAGGCTTCATTGGGTCTATTCCCTCTGCCTTTCTCTATAAGCGCTGTAAATATCGGAATTAGTTTTATAAAAACAAATATTTTGTAACTTTTATATAAAAATGATAATAAACCAAGGTTTAAAATTGGAAATTAGCAGACAAACCAATTTGTTTTCCATTGTAAAATGGTATTGCCATCGTTAGGTAACTTGTTTTTTTTGATTGCAAGTGTTTATCAAATAATGGTAAGAGCCAGTATGCAATTTTTGTTCCCATAATACCAATACCAGCTCCCATGGCGACGTCAGAAAACCAATGTTTATGATTATACATTCTCAGGTAACCTGTTCCCGCCGCAATTGTATAGCCTGCAATACCATACCAAATGGATTGATCTTTATATTCTTGCCATAGAATTTCTGCACCGGTAAAAGGTACAGCAGTATGTCCTGAAGGAAAAGATTCTTGATCTGCGCGATCGGGTCTCCAAGTAGGTGTCGTTTTTTTTATGGTATATACTGCTGATAAGGTGATTGCATGGGCAATCGAACTTACCACTAAGCGTTGTTTTAAATTGTGCTTACTTGGTATTCCGAGTAAGTCAAGCCCAAAGACCGCTGCAGAAGGAATGAAAACACTAACATTATCAAGTTTAAAGGTTTTGGACGGATCATTATTAATTGAATTGTTTATTTGTTGATCCTTATGTTTGAGGTATGGGCTATTTAATGAGATTACTCCGTAAGTCATTAAAGCCGCAGGAACTATTAATTGCTTATAATTTATTGGCTTAGCATTGGTTTCAAAATCTTGATTATCATTTTGTAAAGTATCTTTTTGCGCATAAAGCGATGTAGAAGAGCAAAAGATTGAAAGGATTAAAAAAAATGGAATCGATAGTTTCATTGTTGCAAGATAAACAAAAAGAGATGTTTTTAACATCTCTTTATTATTCTAGTAATTGTGTATTAGCTAACCAATAATTTATAGCCTTTTCCATGTACATTGACAATTTCAACTTTGGGATCATCTCGTAGGTATTTTCTCAATTTGCTTAAGAAAACGTCCATACTCCGGCCTGTAAAGTAATTGTCATCATGCCAAATTTTTAAAAGGGCTTCTTCTCGAGTCAGTACATCATTCTTTTTTAGACAAAGTAGACGTAATAATTCCGCTTCTTTCGTTGATAGTTTTTGTTGCACACCTTTATGCGCAATTTGTTGACTTGTATAATCGAAGAAGTACTCTCCAATCTCAAATTTATCGCTTACAACCTGATCATCTTTCTCTCTTACAACACGCTTAAGCAATGCATTTATGCGAAGGAGTAATTCTTCCACTCGAAATGGTTTTGTGATATAATCATCGCCACCAAGTTCAAATGCTTCTGTTTTATCTTCCATCATACCTTTTGCAGTAGCAAATATGATGGGGGTTGTTGTATTTATTTTCCTGATTTCTCGGCCTACTGTAAAGCCATCTTTCTTGGGCATCATGACGTCTAAAATGCAAAGATCATAACTGCTCTTGCGAAATTGATTGACAGCTTCTTCACCATCTGTACATAAGGTGACATCAAATTTCCCTTTAAGCTCTAAATAATCTTTTAATAAATCTCCTAAGTTTGGATCGTCTTCTGCTAATAGTATCTTCTGCATATTCTTATGGTTTTGTTCGAATATTGATGATAATATACGAAATTAATATCGTTTTAAATTTAATTTTTTATGGGTAATAGAATGTCAAACTGCGTTCCCTTATCTTTATCGCTTTTTACTTGAATTTTACCATTCATTCTTTTAATAATATCATAAACATATGATAGTCCCAATCCAAAACCTTTTACGTTGTGGACATTTCCTGTAGGAATGCGATAAAATTGATCAAATATTTTTAATAAATGATCTTTTGCCATTCCAATCCCATTATCAATAATTGTAATTTGAATACTTTCTTTTGTATTTTTGGTTTTCACAATTATGTGTGGATTATCTTTACTGTATTTTATAGCATTATCTACCAAGTTGAAAAATACATTTGACAAATGAAGTTCATCTCCTACTACAATATCATTTTGTGCATCAAAGTGATGTTCAAATTTGCCACCTACTTTTTGTATTTGAAGTTGCATGCTGTCTAATACTGCTGAAAGCAGATCATTAATGTGAATAGGTGTTTTTTCTAACTTTAATGTTTCTTTTTCCAGACGGGCAATATCTAATACTCGTTCGATATGGTTACCTAATCTCACATTTTCATCATATATAATATTTGCAAGACGCTTTACTCTACGCTCATCAGATATGATCTCTGGATCTCGCAAGGATTCACTAGCTATCATAATTGTAGCAACAGGTGTTTTAAATTCGTGCGTCATATTGTTGATAAAATCAGTTTTCATCTCTGAAACTTTTTTCTGTTTGAATATGATTAATAGGGTATATGCAAAACAGCCAATTAATAGGAAAAGCAAAGCTATTGTAGGGAGCAATAGATAACTCATATTATCAACAATGATAGTACTTTTTCTAGGAAAATAAACGCTTAATCTTCCTGGAGGAGAACCAATATCTCCTTTAAATAGAGCTGTTGAATAACGAGTTATTTTATTTGGTTTAATAATATTATCGATGGTTTGTACACTGAAAACGATATTACTGCTATCGCGAACTTCAATATTAAAAGGATAATTGATATCTCTTTCTGCAAGTTCCTCTTTTAATAAGTTTTGAATGAGATTAATATTTAAGCGCTCTCTAAATGGGCGTTTGGATAGCTCCATTCCAATAGCAACATCTTCAATAAGACCGCTTCTTTTCCCGCCAATAGCTGCGATAGTATCAAATACATTTTTACCAGTTCCAATCAAATTCTGACCGCTCATATTTTCCAACTTATTTTCAAGATCTACTATTTTCTTAGCAATCTGTTTATTGAATCTTGGAGGTAAAGTCGCAATTTTATACTCAATTGCTTGCTTTAAGATAGGATCTATTGTTGGTATAACGAATCTTGCACTATCATCTTTTGCATTTTCTTTTGGTAGAAATTTGGTTGCTCCAATTTCTACATATTCTTTTATGACATGATCAGGACTGTTGTATTTGATGACGTCAATGCTTAATACATTTTCTTTACTTTTTCTATTGATGTAAGTCTCATAAAATGAATTTTCAATAGATACAACACTAGGAAATGTTTCTTTTAGTTGATCTTCAGCTTCTTTAAATTTTTCTTTTATGGCATATTGATCAGCTCTTAAGTTTTCCAGATCTCTTTGCATTTTCAATTGTTCAGCAAGATGCCTTTGCTTCTCCTGCTCAAATTGATATTTTTTGATATTGGTTTGCTGTTGCACTTTTGCAAAATCAATTACCTCCCGACGTTCTATTTTACCTGCGACTGCCGTTAAGGAAGCATTGACCGATTCGTCAAACAATTGTGATTTTTGACGATAGGATTCTCTGATAAAATAAAATTGCATAGCTGCCACTCCCAGTAATGCTAGGGTCATCAAGCTAATAATTAAAACTATGCTACTTTTCTTCATTTGTTACAAATATAGGGATGCTTTATTTGATTTAATTGCTTTTAACAATGTTTAACAAGCTTAATGTTTCATTATGAAGGATTAAGCTTTATTTTAGATAAATATTTTATAAAAATACTCGATATGAAAAAGATATTAAGTTTAGTTTGTTTCTGTATTTCATTTTTTGCAACACATGCATATAGTGTATCCAGAGATACATCAAGTGCTAAGTTTGGTACAGAGGGTAATAAATACGGATCGAAAAATTTTGATTTAAAATTGGAGCCCAATTCGGATGAACGTTTTAATGTAGTAAAATCGAATAGTCTGCCAATAGATAGGGAGGGTGCAGATTTGAATATGAGAGGAAGTCGCTACAAGTCTAATACTCCGGTGTTAAAGATTCCGACAGATCCAAATGTTCATTATCATATGCAACACAAAAAAACTGACATTGACGATGCAGCTCCGATACCAAATTCTTTTAAGAATGCTATCCCTTTAGGAGACAGTGGCAATTCTAAACTTGAGAATAAGCCTGTTCAACCTTTATATAAATTAGAGTTTTTACCCGATAGCCTGATGCATCGTCATGACTCTCCACTCAAACGTAATGGATATAAAGCTAAATGAAGATAATTAAACCATATTTTATTGTTGCTTAAATTTTGACGGAGCTTTATTTTACTTGGTTTTTAGTTAAAAATATAGGTTCATATAAGGCAATGGGCAAACAACAACAATTAATTAGTCGCTAATTGCTATATATTGGCTATTCCTTAGATTTTGAAGTAAAGGAATTTCAGTAAATCTTGAGAATCAGCATCTAAAATTTAATTATGCTCAGTAATTGTACTTATCATATTTTGCTGTACAAGAGGTTTATTTATTATACAACCTTTTAAATGCTATTGTTCTTTGAAAGCCATAATATTTATCATCGTTATGGTGGCAAAGGGAATACTAAGTTTTACGATATTCCTTATTAGATGTAAAAAACTGTGTTTTAATTAACATTTAGAAAATAAAAATAGGTCAATAACAACTAAGCTATTGACGTTACTTTACCCCGTAAGTCTGTTTTAAAATGAATTTAACAGCATCTTTAATTCGATTTATTCCTTCTTCTGTTGTTAAGTTTATCTCACAAAAGGTACTATCTGTTGTTTTTGTATGCAATACAAGATAATATATACCAGCTACTAGTAAACTAGAGACGGCTCTAAGATCAACATCTTTTCCAGCGAGTTCTTTATCAGAATATGGGAAAAACAGGGCACTCATCTTCTCTCTAGTCTGCGTTACATGGGACATAATATCAGATTTTTCACTGATCTGCCAAAGTACTACTTTTTGCATTTCTTCATTCAATGTGAATTGATCAATTTGCTCCAGTAATAAGTTTTCAAGGAAAAGGCGAGAGCTAGTACCTGAAGCTTTTGCAAGTGTTTCCTCAGCAGCAATGGTTGCTTCTACCCAGTAGTCCTTACCTTTTATATATGTTTCGATAAGATTGTCAACACTTCCAAAGTATACTGAGATTAATTTTCTGTCTACTCCAGCAGTACTGGCAATATTCGCGATTGAAAGTCCTGTATATCCTTTTTTTTCCAAAACTGCACCCACTGCTTGGATAAGTTTGGTCATCGTTCTACTTTTATCGTTCTTTTCTCCTTGATACGTTTTTCTGGCCATTGAAGTAATATATTTAGTTAGACACTGCCGTAATATATTTAGTTAAACTTTAGGATCAAAGTTAATTAAATATATTGCTTTCTTTCAATTAGATGCTTTTATCTTGTCTTAGTAAGATCAATTTTTTTGCCAATATGTTCAAAAGCATTTAAAACATGGTCTAAATGCTCCTTGCTATGTGTAGCCATTAAGCTGGTTCTGATGCGTGCATCTTTTTTAGAAACACCAGGATAAACAATGCAATTTGCATATACACCGGCCTCTAGTAGCATTCGTGCTACTTGCGCAGTTTTGTGTGGATCCCCAATCTTCACAGGAATTATTGGAGACTGTGTTGTGCCTATATTTAAGTTCAGTGAAAGAAGTCCGTTTTTAAAATAAGCAATATTTTCTGCTAATTTGGTTCTCCATTGTGGTTCTTCATCAATGAGTGCGATCGCTTTAATTAAGCCATTGGCGGCGGGTGATGATGTTGAAGAAAATACTTGTTGCCTAGCTTGATAGCGTAAATAATTTATAATTTCTGGAGTTGACACAATAAAACCGCCAATATGTCCAAATGCTTTGCTTAAAGTGCCAGAAATGATGTGAACTTTATTTAATAAATTATAAACTTCAATGCATCCTCGTCCTTTTTCACCTATTACACCGATGCCATGTGCATCATCTACCATTAAATAAGCACCATATTTTTCACAGAGATCATATATTTCATCCATTTTCGCAAGATCTCCATTTTGTGAGTAAACACCATCAATGATGACCAGTTTTGTCCTGAATTTGTTTTGAGCATCAACCAAAGCTCTTTCCAAATGAATCATACTATTGTGAGGAAAACGTTTTGTGTTTGTGCTATTTAAACCTTCGTAAACACTAGCGTGTACTTCCATATCAACAATAGCACAATCTTCTTCTTTTAGTAATGATTGTAGCGTTGCTGTGTTTGCTGTATATCCTGTTGTATAGACAATTGAGGAGCCTGTTGGTCTATTGAAAAAATCAGATAGTTTATCTTCAAGTTGAACATGATATTCATGATGGCCTCCAATAAGAGGAGATGCACCTGCCCCTGTTCCATATTTCATTATACCTTCAATTGCTGCTTGCTTCACTTTCGGATGCTGGGTGAAATTTAGGTAGTCATTTGAGACTAAACTGATACATTCCTTTGAATTTTTCATGAAGGATGTTTTCACTTGAACGACTGGTCCACACCCTTTGGTAACGAACCGAAAATTCATATGATCATTTTCGCTCATGTAATCAGTAAATTCCTGAAAAGCAGTAGCTGATTGGACCATGTCATAGTTTGGAATATTTTCAAATTCCTTAAAGCTAGCCTTTTTAAAATCAATGTTGTGGTTAAGAGTTGGTAGCATTTTTTTCTATATTATTTAATTGGCTGTAAATATTATGAAATATAATGATTTATTTTTTAAAATTCCTTGCCTTGGTATTTTTTATTATAAATTTTATCTAATGATTTTGAGCATTTATTTTGTACTTGTTTTGACATTCTAATTTATATCTAACTGTAGGTTGGGTATAAATTAGAAAATGGTGGATTTATAGATAATTTAGATTTTCTTTTGGCTCACTCTAGAGTTAAATAATACTTAGTGGACAATCCGGAATGAAGAAGGTTGTTTAATTGCCTAAATTATCAATAAGTGTCTAGTTCAAGTAGGTGTCCATCATTCCCGATATCAACCCTATTTTCATTAATTTCGATTTGCTGGGTAAGAACATAGCTACCTTGATAGGCATCATTTAAGGTTAAAAAAACCTACTGGAATAATAGTATTGTTAAAAAGGTACCTCTAAATCTTTACCGATTTGCATAGCTTAAAGCTGAACTTTACTTTATTTTTAAAATCCTTGACAGTAATCTCACTTTGTTGTTGTAGTCCATCAATAAGCACCTTTTCAGCGGTAGTTGAAAAGGTTGCTTAGTAGGTGTCGCCATCTTTTAATGGTTTTAGATCTTTAATCAATGACGGATTGTTTGAGACGCGAAAGTAAAATGCGCTAATTTCTATATTCTCTTCAGGGGTATGTTCTTTGTCCTGCTGTGTAACATCTTTACTACTCTAATAAAAAATAATATGTACAAGAATAAACGATTGAGAATGTACATATTTACTAATTTAGGAATATGGTTGAGACAATTTAGCTAATTGATTCTGTAGTAAATATCGGCTTAAATCAGGTTACTTTTTTTATTAAATGCTTTGTATATGGGAACTATGTCATTTTTAACAATAACTTCTAAATATATTGCAACAAAAAAAGCGCTCTCCAATTTATTCATGGAAAAGCGCTTTTCTATTTTTTTAATATTATGCTGATTACAATTGGGAAACACGAATTGTGTTCGTTTTTCCTTTTTCGATTAACGGTGTCGATGCAGTGTTAATCACAATCGAACCCGGAGCGATATAGTTATTCTTAACAATAAATTTATTAACATCATGAATAGAACCGTCTGTACTGTCAAATTTGTCATAAATAAAGGTTTTAACACCCCATAATAAACTTAATTGACGTAACAATTTTTTAGTTCCTGTAAAAACCATGATATCAGCGTTCGGTCTGTAACTTGCGATTTCAAATGCAGTAGCACCAGAAGATGTTAAAACAGCAATTGCGGCAGCATCTGTTTTCTTTGCTAAATATACCGAAGACGCACAAATTGCATCTGGAATTTTAGTTCCATCGCTAATCTCACTAACTTTCTCATTATAATATGGATATGATGTTTGTTCCACGTGGATAATGATTTTACTCATTGTTTCGATAACGATTTCAGGAAATTCACCTACAGATGTTTCTCCGCTTAACATCACTGCATCAGCTCCATCAATAACCGAGTTAGCAACATCATTAACTTCAGCACGTGTAGCACGTGGAGTTGTGATCATACTTTCTAACATCTGAGTTGCAATGATAACCGGTTTTGATAAATCACGACATTTTTGAACGATGATTTTTTGTAAACCTGGTACTTCTTCCATTGGCATTTCAACACCTAGATCACCACGTGCAACCATAATTGCATCAGTTGCTTCGATGATAGCATCAATATTTTCGATAGCCTCGGGTTTTTCGATTTTTGCGATTACTTGTGCGTGGCTTCCTTTTTCAGCAATGATTTTTTTACATTGGTAAATATCTTCTGCTGAACGTACAAATGACATTGCAATCCAATCTGCACCATGGTCAAGTGCAAAATTTAAATTATCTAGATCTTCTTCTGTTAAAGAAGGAATTGAAACTTTTGTGTTTGGTAAATTAACCCCTTTACGAGAAGTTAATACACCTCCATGTACAACCTCACAAGTAACAGTATCTTTATAGTTGGTGTTTAAAACACGCAATTGCAATTTGCCATCATCTAATAAGATGATTTCATTAGCAGCAACATCATTTGGGAAATTTTCATAAGTGATGTAAATTTTCTCTTCATCACCGATTAATTCATGTGTAGTGATTTCAACTTGTGAGCCATTTACTAATATAGCGCCACCTTCTTTCATTTTTCCGATACGGATCTTAGGACCTTGTAGATCGGCTAAAATAGCGACATTAAAATTAGTTTCTTCATTGATCGCATTGATGGTTTCAATTACTTTCAAATGATCTTCTTGACTACCGTGTGAAAAGTTTAAACGACATACGTCTACACCTTTAGCAATCATATTTGTTAGCACTTGTTTATCAGCAGATGCAGGACCTAGTGTTGCAACAATTTTAGTCCTTTTTTGAACTTTTTCCATTCTAATTTTTTTATTACTATGTATTTTTATTTTTATATAACTTCATTTTTTTTGTGAAATTATAAAACTCGTTTTACTAACGAGGATAATTTAGATTTAAGGGGTGTATCTTGTACACTATTAAATAGTTTGCTAAAATATCAGATTTTCTTTGGATTTCAATATTTTTGGTGATATTTCTTTTACAAACACGACTTCGGGTATTTTGTTTATATTTTTTACTATACGATCCAGGTCATCATCATCAATATAATTTTTGATAATTATAAAATAATCGAAATTAGGATGCTCCGGTATTAATAAATTACCTTCGATACTTTTATTGTTGATTAAATAATATTCTGTTTGAAATTTGGTATTTATATACCAGAAGGTAGTAAAGTGCTGCTTCGATTTTTTAGCATTGTCAAAAACAATATGATACTCTAATTCTTCAGAAGTTTTTTGCTTTAACTTTTGATTATGGTCAAATTTATCTTCTTTTCCTCTGACAAAATTTAGGAGCGTTAGCTTATTAATAAAATGGCAGAGACGGTAATCTTTTAAAGGAGATGAAATGGCAATAAGGACGAAGTCTAATTCGGCATCAAATTCTAGGTCCCATTTTAGTATCGTTTTGTTATTCAAAGTGAAAATTTAAGCTTGTGTTCTTGACGAAAATACAAAAAAATGATGCAAATGCTGTGAATTTAATGTAAAATTTCAATTAATTGCCTCTATGTTTGTACATATTAGGAATTATTGTTATACTTGAATACGGTTAGTTTATAGCGAGTTAAGGGTGTAGCTGTACCGGGTTGGGAAATAATTTGACAATCTAAAAATCAAATGGATTTTTATATTTGATGAAATTTATTTTTCTTTGCACAGATTTATTAAACAATTAAACTATAAAATCATGTCAGATATCGCTTCAAGAGTAAAGGCAATTATCGTTGAAAAATTAGGTGTAGACGAAAACGAGGTAACACCAGAAGCTTCTTTCACTAATGATTTAGGTGCAGATTCACTTGATACTGTAGAGTTAATCATGGAATTTGAGAAAGAATTCAACGTTGCAATACCTGATGACCAAGCTGAAACTATTGGTACAGTGGGACAAGCAATCACTTATTTAGAAAAAAACGTTAACTAACTAATTTAATTGGGCCAAATCGTATAAATGGAGCTTAAAAGAGTAGTAGTAACAGGATTAGGCGCACTTACACCAATTGGTAATACCGTTTCAGAATATTGGAATAGTTTACTAGATGGTGTAAGCGGTGCTGCTCCCATTACGCATTTTGATGCGTCAAAATTTAAAACCCAATTCGCTTGTGAAGTGAAGGGGTTTGATCCACATGAATTTATGGATCGCAAGGAAGCTCGCAAAGTAGATCCTTTTGTACAGTATGCTATTGCATCATCTGATGAAGCAATTAAGGATGCTGGTTTAATTTTTGAAAATTTAGATACAAATCGTATCGGAGTTATTTGGGGATCAGGAATTGGGGGATTGACAACTTTCACAGATGAAGTTGTAAATTTCGCAAAAGGGGATGGAACACCACGTTTCAATCCTTTCTTCATTCCAAAAATGCTTGTCGATATTGCTCCGGGACATATTTCTATGCGTCACGGACTTCGTGGACCTAACTTTTCGGCTGTCTCCGCATGTGCTTCGGCAACCAATGCGATGATTGATGCTTTTAACTATATCCGTATGGGTAAAGCTGATGTAATCGTAACTGGTGGATCTGAGGCAACTATTAATGAAGCTGGAATCGGTGGATTTAATGCAATGCATGCATTGTCAACTAGAAATGATGATCCTAAAACAGCTTCACGTCCTTTTGATAAGGATCGTGATGGTTTTGTTTCTGGTGAAGGGTCTGGTGCGATCATATTAGAAAGTTTAGAACACGCATTAGCGCGTGGTGCTAAAATTTATGCTGAAATTGGGGGTGGGGGTATGAGTGCTGATGCACATCACATCACAGCTTCTCATCCAGAGGGCTTAGGTGCTAAACTTGCGATGACAATGGCGGTTAATGATGCGGAACTAGATTTCACAGATATTGACTATATCAATGTGCATGGCACTTCTACTCCGGTAGGGGATATTAGTGAAACTAAAGCTATTGTAGATTTATTTGGTGAGCACGCTTATAAATTGAACATTAGTTCGACAAAATCAATGACAGGACACCTTTTAGGTGCTGCTGGTGCGATTGAAACTATTGCTTCTATTTTAGCTGTTCAAAATGATATAGTACCACCTACTATTAATCATTTTACAGATGATCCGGAATTGGATAACAGATTAAATTTCACATTTAATAAAGCTCAAAAGCGTATTGTAAATGCTGCAATGAGTAATACTTTTGGTTTTGGTGGTCATAACGCAACTATTGTTGTGAAGAAATACAAAGCTTAATATTACTTTATTTAAGTTATTAAAATAATTGGGATACAACAGGTGCTTTATACCTGTTGTCCCTTTTTTAGACTAAGATGCCTTTTTCAAGGATTTATAAATTATATTTTTCTGCTGACAAAGCTTATGTTAGAAAGCTCAAGAACCTGTTAGGTTTTGTCCCTGGAAACATACGACTTTATCAAATGGCTTTTAGGCATAAGTCTGTAGCTGTTGTGATCAAGGAAGGTTCCAAAAATAGCAACGAAAGATTGGAATTTTTGGGAGATGCTATTTTAGGTTCAGTGGTTGCTGAACTACTATTTAAAAAATACCCTTATAAAGACGAAGGCTTTTTGACTGAAATGAGATCTAAAATTGTCAGTCGTGTACATCTTAATCAACTTTCTCGGAAGCTCGGATTAAATGAGCTTATTCAGTTTGACGCGAGAATGATTAGCTTTCCCAATAAACAAGGCTCTCTGCTAGGTGATGCTTTTGAAGCACTTATCGGTGCCGTATATTTGGACAAAGGGTATGTGTTTACTAAAAATTTTCTGTTAAACCGTATTATTAAACCACATGTAGATATTCACTTATTGGAACAAACGGAAACTAATTTTAAAAGTCGTTTGATCGAATGGTGCCAGCATAATGGTAAAGAGGTTGTATTCAATCAAATTGATAATCCTCCTGGTGAATCGAATAAAATGTTTTCTATTGAAGCAGTTGTACAAGGTGAAGTTTGTGGCCTAGGACAAGATTTCAATAAAAAAAGCGCTGAAAAAACAGCTGCAGAAAAAGCTTGTGAGTATTTGAAAATTTTAGAGCTTGACTAAGCTTTTTTCTTCGAAGTTCCAATAAATCCTTCTTAAATATTAACTTTGCCAAATGGCAACAGTAAAACCTTCTTTAGCAAAAGGCACACGTGATTTTTCACCTGCCGAAATGCTTAAACGTAATTATATTTTCAATACACTTAAGCGTGTTTTTAAAAAGTATGGTTACAGTGAAATTCAAACTCCTTCTTTTGAAAATTTGCAGACACTTACGGGAAAGTATGGTGATGAAGGGGATCAGTTAATTTTCAAGATTTTGAATTCTGGAGATTATTTGAGTAAAGCTCCCAATGATTTAGTTGAATCCAAGTCTTCAACTAAATTAATCTCATATATTTCTGAAAAAGCACTTCGTTATGATCTCACTGTACCGTTTGCTCGTTACGTTGTCATGCATCAAAATGATATTTCTTTACCTTTTAAACGTTTTCAAATTCAACCTGTATGGCGCGCTGATCGTCCTCAAAGAGGTCGTTATCGCGAATTCTATCAGTGTGATGTAGATGTAGTGGGTTCTGAAAGCCTATTGAATGAAGCTGAGTTTATTTTGATCTATCATGAAGCATTGAAAAATTTGGGACTGCAAGATTTTACGATTAAAATTAACAACCGTAAGATTCTTTCAGGTATTGCTGAGATTATTGGCAAGCCGGAACTTATTGTCGATATGACAGTTGCGATCGATAAATTGGATAAGATCGGTTTAGAAGGTGTAAATAAAGAACTATTAGAACGAGGTTTTACAGCAGCGGATTTAGAAATTTTACGTCCAATTATTTTATTAGAGGGATCAAATCTAAAGAAATTGTCTGCCTTAAAGCACGTATTATCAAATTCGGAAATAGGATTAAAGGGAATAGCAGAAATAGAAGAATCGTTTGATTATATTTCTAAGTTGGATTCTTCAAATGAAGTTTTAAACCAATTTGTAGAGGTTGATATTACCCTAGCGCGTGGGTTGAATTATTATACGGGCTGCATTTTCGAGGTAAAAACGAATGAAGTCGCTATGGGGAGCATCGGTGGTGGTGGACGCTACGATGATTTGACAGGTATGTTTGGTTTGAAAGGATTGACCGGTGTAGGTGTGTCTTTCGGTGCCGATCGTATCTATGACGTTCTAGAAGAATTAAATCTTTACCCTGAGGCTAAGGGAGATTACACTAAGCTTTTGATTGTGAACTTTGATAAAGAAACCGAGTCCTTTACATTACCTCTTCTAAATCGCCTACGTAAGGCGAACATTGCAGTCGAGCTTTATCCAACAGCCGCGAAATTGAAAAAACAGATGAGTTATGCCGACAGTAAAGGCATTCCATTTGTTCTATTAATTGGTGAAGAGGAAGTTTCTTCAGGCCAGCTTTCATTGAAAGATATGCAAACAGGTGATCAAAGAAAAATAGATGAATCAAGTTTGATTGTTGAATTGAGCTAAAATCATATTTGTTACAAAACAAAAAAGCCAAAAGAATAATATGTCTTTTGGCTTTTTTGTTTGTTCTTTTTTTAATTTACTAAATTAAGCCAGTCATTTATTTGGGTATCTTCTTATGTCGTTTAAATCAAATGTCTTAGAACTGTCTAAAACAAGAAGAAAATTTGATTTTCTGACCAAAATATCACCCAAATTGATTAGATTTGTAGTCAAGATTAGTAAGAAATTCAAAACTTTGAAATGAGTTCAACACCTATAACAAAAGAGACATATTTAGAGTGGTATAGATCTATGCTACTTATGCGTAAGTTTGAAGAGAAGACAGGTCAACTTTATGGACAACAAAAAATCCGTGGTTTCTGTCACTTGTACATTGGACAAGAGGCAGTAGTAGCAGGTACAATGTCTGTTATCAAACCTGAAGATTCTTTAATTACAGCCTACCGTGATCACGCACATGCTTTAGCAAAAGGTGTGTCAGCGAATGAATGTATGGCTGAGATGTTTGGAAAAGCAACAGGTTGTTCAAAAGGAAAAGGTGGATCTATGCACTTTTTCTCGAAAGAACATAAAATGATGGGTGGCCATGGTATTGTTGGTGGTCAGATTCCATTAGGAGCTGGTATCGCTTTTGCTGAAAAATATTTGGGTACAAATAATGTTAACGTATGTTACATGGGTGATGGCGCAGTTCGTCAAGGTGCTTTTAATGAAACTTTGAACATGGCCATGTTGTGGAAATTACCTGTAATTTTTGTTTGTGAAAACAATGGTTATGCAATGGGTACTTCCGTACAACGTACAACCAATATGCAAGATATTTATAAAATGGGACTGGGTTTTGATATGCCTTGTGCACCAGTAGATGGTATGGATGTCGTAGCTGTACACAATGCGATGGATGAAGCTGTTCAACGTGCTCGTGCTGGGGAAGGACCTACTTTCTTGGAAATACGTACATACCGTTACAAAGGTCACTCGATGTCCGATCCTGCGAAATATCGTACGAAAGAAGAATTAGAAGAATATAAAGGACGTGATCCATTGTTGGCGACAAAGCATGCTATTGTTGAAAACAATTATGCTGATGAGGCTTGGTTTGCTGAAGTGGATGCTGAAGTGAAAAGTATTGTAGATGAATCTGTGAAATTTGCTGAAGAATCTCCTTTCCCTACAGCTGATGAATTGTACAAAGATGTGTACGTTCAAGAGGATTATCCATTTATATTAGATTAATATAAGTTACTTTAACTAGATAAATAAAATACAATGGCTGAAGTAGTTAGAATGCCGAAAATGAGCGATACCATGACCGAAGGGGTTATCGCAAAATGGCACAAACAAGTTGGTGATAAAGTTAATTCTGGTGATTTAGTTGCTGAAATCGAAACTGATAAAGCGACGATGGATTTTGAATCATACCAAGAAGGAACACTTTTATATATTGGTCCTAAGGAAGGTGAAGCAGTTGCTATTGATGCTGTTATTGCCATTCTTGGAGAACCTGGAGAAGATTTTCAAGCATTATTAAATGACGCTCCTCAGGCTGAAGAAGTGACGGAGAAAAAGGAAGTAGAAGGTTCTAATTCATCTGGGACTGAAGCAGCTCCTCAGTCTAATGTAACACCGGAGTCTTTAGGTGTTACAGTTATCACTATGCCTTTGTTAAGTGATACGATGACAGAAGGTGTAATTGCGCAATGGAATTTTAAAGTTGGTGATACAATCAAATCTGATGATTCTATTGCGGATGTAGAGACGGATAAAGCGACGATGGAGGTTACAGCTTATGCTGATGGCACATTGTTATATGTAGGTCTTGAGGCAGGTGAGGCTGCTAAAGTAAATGATATTATTGCTATTGTAGGTCCTGCAGGAACAGATGTAACACCATTGTTAAATCAAAAAGCTGCTCCTACATCTCAAGCTGCTCCTGCCGAAGTAAAAAATGAATCAAAGGTAGAGGCTAATGTAACTACGGAAAATAAAGCTACTGATGTAGCCGATGATTCTCGAGTGAAAGCATCTCCATTAGCACGTAAAATTGCTAAAGATAAAGGAATCAACCTGAATGAGATTAAAGGATCTGCTGATGGTGGCCGTATTGTAAAAAAAGATGTTGAATCTTACGTTCCAGCTACTAAAGTTGCTCCTGCTTCAACAACTGCTGCGCCAGTTGCTACTGAAACAAAAGCGATCACTTTACCTACTTTTGTAGGTGAAGAGAGATATACAGAAGTTGCTGTTTCTCAAATGCGTAAAACAATTGCACGTCGATTAGGTGAAAGTTTGTTTACTGCTCCACATTTTTACCTAACGGTAAGTATTGACATGGAAAATGCAATGCTTGCTCGTACGCAAATCAATGAAGTGGCTCCAGTAAAAGTTTCTTTCAATGATATCGTTGTAAAAGCAGTTGCAGTTGCATTGAAAAAGCATCCTGCCGTAAACTCTTCATGGAAAGGTGATAAGATTCGTTTTAATGAACATACAAATATTGGTGTTGCAATGGCTGTTGAAGATGGCTTATTAGTTCCTGTTGTACGTTTTGCTGACGGAAAATCATTATCTCACATTTCTGCAGAAGTTAAAGATTTCGCTCAAAAAGCGAAAACTAAAAAATTAACTCCAGCTGACTGGGAAGGTTCAACATTTACAGTTTCTAATTTAGGTATGTTTGGTATTGATGAATTCACATCAATTATCAACTCTCCGGATGGTGCAATTCTATCTGTTGGTGCAATTCAACAAGTTCCTGTTGTTAAGAATGGTACTGTTGTTCCTGGTAATGTGATGAAGTTGACTTTAGGTTGTGACCACCGTGTAGTGGACGGTGCTACTGGTGCTCAATTCTTGCAAACATTAAAAGCATTATTAGAAAATCCAGTGAGATTATTAGCGTAATCTTACTTCGAATAAGTATATTCAAAAGGTCACTTTATATAAAGTGACCTTTTTTTATTGTTTTTTTCTTTTTTTAGTACTAAAATCAGCATTTTAGCATTAATACATTAGAAAAGAAATAGAATCCGTTAAATAGTGAAATTATATATACTAAAAAGCATAGTTGCTGTTCTTATCATAGCAACCGTATCGTGTAGTTCGAAAGAAGAAAAGCAAAAAAAAGCATTAGTTGAACAGGCTAAGACTGACAGTTTAAAACTCATATACAATCCATCTGAAGCAGATCCTAAAATTGAAGCTTTTATGCAAAATTTGCATAAAAGAGTAGGATTTAATGGTAATGTACTGATTGCAAAAAATGGAAAGATTTTATATCAGAATTCATTTGGTTGGGCAAATTATCTTTTAAAAGATAGTTTGAAGATTGATTCGAAATTTGAATTAGCGTCTGTTTCCAAACCACTTACAGGTATTGGTATTTTGAAATTGGTTGAAGAGGGCAAATTGAAATTGGATCAAACTATTAATGATTTTTATCCTAATTTTCCCTATCCAGATATTACAATAAAGCAATTATTGTCTCATCGTTCTGGATTGCCAAATTATGTTTATTTTTCGGAAGAGCATTGGAAGGAAAAAAAGAAGGGTATGACCAATCAAGATGTCATGAATATGCTGATTGAGTTTAAACCGAATCGCTATGGTAAACCTGACGGTAAATTCTTTTATAACAATTCGAATTTCATGGTTTTAGGCGCTATTATTGAAAAGGTAACTAATCAAAGTTATGCGGAATGGATGAAAGAAAATGTCTTTAATCCAGCAGGAATGACTAATACAGCTGCATTGTCAAAAGCTATTTATGAAAAAATTCCGACAGATGTTATCGGTCACGATAAGGTTTGGAGAAGATCTGTTGTTCAGAATTTTCAAGATGGCCCTCTGGGCGATAAGGGAATTTATAGTACAGTTCGGGATCTGTATAAATTAGATTTAGCGTTAAATGAAGGAAGGTTATTAAAGAAAGAAACGTTAGATTCTGCTTATGTCGATCGTGCGAAATCTAAAAATGGAATATTTGGGTACGGATTAGGTTGGCGCACTTTTCACAGAAATAATGATCTAATAATCTATCATACTGGATGGTGGCACGGATTTCGCAATTTGTATGTTAGGGATCTAAAAAATAACGTTACGATTGTACTTTTATCGAATATGACTAATGGTAGCTTAGTTAAATTGGATGAATTGTATAAAATTTTAGGGATGCCTATCTTAAGAAAGGGAATATATAATGATGCTGGTAATGTGGCTGATGATGTTTAATAAAATAAGTAGTTATGAAAAAAACGCTAATAATAGGAGCGAGTACTAATTCAGAAAGGTATTCGTATAAAGCAGCCTATAAATTGAAGCAATATGGACATGATATTGTGAATGTTGGGCTTAAGAAGGGTGAAGTTGCTGGTGTCGAAATAGAACCTATGGGACTTATTCACACGGATATTGATACCATTACTATGTATGTTGGCGCAGCAAATCAAAAAAGCTATTTGGATTATATTTTAGAAACAAAGCCAAAGCGGATTATTTTTAATCCTGGAGCTGAAAATGCGGAATTAGAAGCACTTGCAGGTGCAATAGGTATTAATACTGAAAATGCTTGTACATTGGTTCTTTTAAGTACAGGACAGTATTAAGTGGATTGATCTAATTGTTTTATTATTGGATCTATGATCCTTATTAAATAATCATGAAAAAAGGGTAATAATGGTTTCTGAAACCATTATTACCCTTTTTTCATGATTATCTTCTCAAACGATTTCGTAAGTTTCTCTTGTGTGTCTACTAAAAAAAGTACATTTTAGAGCCCAATTGAACCCTATTTATGCGGAATTTATATATTTTTTTTATTTCAATCTTATGTGTTATTTGTCGTGCTCAGGGTCAAGACAAACCAATATTTCATATTCCTCAGTTGGGTAAAAATATTTACGAAGGGGTATTCACGGGGAATGGTTTATTAGGAACGATGACCTATTTGAAATCTTCACAAGCTGTACGTATAGATATTGGTAGAACGGATATTTATGATCATCGTGAAAAAAATCGTGAAAAGCTTTTTGATAAAGCTCGTCTGTCACTAGGGCATTTTTCTATAAACCTTAATGTGGACATTGATAGTATAGGTGGTGATATTTTTATTCAGCAAGCTTATTCTCAAACGAATATTAAGACTTCGGATGGTATGTTGCATATTAAAACGACAACACTGTCTGATGATAATATTATACTCATTGAAGTCATTAAAAAGGACTACCATGGGAACTACTCTTTTGACTGGTGTCCGGATTCTGCTATCAGTCCCCGTATGAAATTTGATTATACACAAAAACCTACTTATTATACTCGCAATCCTGAGGGAAAATCAGGCACTAGTAAGGGATTTTCTTTTTATAATCAAGAGTTATTAGCTGGCGGTGGCTATGCAACTGTATATAAGAAAATGCTCGGTATGTACAATGATGTTTATGTTGTCTCGGTTGGATATAATCAGGTTAACAAGAGCTATCTAAAAGAAACAATTGATTATGTTGATCATTTTGATTCTAAAGATATTACTATAGCCTTGGATAAACACCAAAATTGGTGGCGTAATTATTATAGTGCTTCTTCTTTGTCATTACCAGATAAAATTTATCAGCGTTTTTATGATATGCAGTTGTATAAATTAGCAAGTGCCACCAGAACAAATAAGCCAGCAATAGATTTGCAGGGGCCATGGACGAGCGTTACTCCTTGGCCAGCTTACTGGATGAACTTAAATATGCAATTGACATATTCTCCTGTTTTCACGTCAAACCATCTTGATATCGCGAATTCTTTAATTCAAATGATTGATCAGAATGTCTCCAATTTGAGAGAAAATGTTCCTGTGGCTTATCGTTATAATAGCATTGCTATTGGGCGCTCATCTGCGAACGATCTCTGGAGTCCTGTTCTCTTAGAGAAGGGAGTCTCAATTTCCGATGCTTCTGATGGTGAAAAAGAACTTGGCAACTTGCTTTGGTTATTGCATAGCTACTATTCTTACTATCGCTATGGCATGCAGGAAGAGGTATATGACCGCTTATTTCCCTTACTTAAAGAGGCTGTTAATTATTATTTGCATCTATTAGAAAAAAATGAATCAGGAAAATATCATATCGCTGTTAAAACTTATTCGCCAGAATATAAATATGGGTATGCTTATGATACGAATTATGATCTAGCTATTCTGAGATGGGGGCTTAGATCACTCATCGAGCTAGATTATGAAAAGAATAGGAAAGATCCTCTATATGATCGATGGCTCGATGTACTCGAAAATTTGGTCGATTTTCCACAAGGGGTAAACGGTTATTTGATAGCTAAGGATGTTCCTTATGGTGAGTCACATAGACATTATTCGCATTTAATGATGATCTATCCTTTTTATGAAATTAATTGGGATCAAAAGGAAAATAGAGTTTTGATTGAGCGTTCAATTAAGTATTGGCAGAGTAAAAATCAGTTCTTGCAAGGTTATTCATTTACTGGTGCTGCATCGATGTATGCCATGATGGGAAGGGGAGATGATGCCTTAGCGTCTCTTGATAATTTATTAAAATCTTATATTAAAAAGAATACGCTTTATGCCGAGTCGGGACCAGTAATTGAAACCCCGTTAGCAGCAATGACAAGCATCCAAGAACTGTGCTTACAATATTGGAATGGAAAATTAAGAATTTTTCCCGCTGTACCTACTGCCTGGAAGGATATTTCTTTTAAAAGATTTTTGACTGATGGAGCTTTTCTGGTTTCTGCAAAGAGGAAAAATGGTATAACGCAAACTGTGGAGATCGAAAGTCAACATACGGGTACAATTAGAGTTGAATCGGGGATATTGACTCCAATGATTGTGATTAAAGGGAAGGGTAAGTATGAAATAGATCTTGATGGAATAATTGTTTTTACACTTAATAAGGGCTCTCGAGCAGTAGTTTATGAGAAGAAGTAGAAAATGCTATAAAATTTTAATGTTTCTCTTTTTTGTTATGTTGCAAATTAATGCACTTGGACAACACACCTTAGAGCGGCATCTTTCAGGTGCAGTTTTGACAAATACGATTAATCGTATTGATGACTGGCGGTTGGAAAAGAAAAATGAATGGAACAAAGCTATTCAAGCGCTATCAATATTGGAAAAGTCTCACATAATAAAAGTTGCAGAGGATGCGAATTCATTTACTTGGCCATCATTGTTAGCTACAAAATATCTTGAATATAAGACTGATGGAAACAGAACTCGCTACGAGGATGATATTAATACACGCAGGAGTATTGTATCGCATTTGGTTATAGGAGAATTGGTTGAGGGAAAGGGACGTTTTATTCCGCAGATTATAAATGGCCTCTGGTTAATGATGGAAGAAAGTACTTGGGTAAGTCCTGCACATATTGTAGTGCAAAAATCTGGAATTGGTTTGCCTGATCCACTGGATGATTATATTGATCTAGGAGCAGGTCGGGTAGCAGCTGATCTGGCGATGGTTTATTTATTGTTGGGAGATGAATTAAACCAAATTTCTCCTATGATTACTAAAAAATTGAAAGATGTCTTACAGAGCCGTATTATAAATCCTTATTTAGCCCGAGATGATTTTTGGTGGATGGCGCTTCAGTCAAACAATATGGTTAATAACTGGAATATTTGGATCAACACCAATGTTCTTAAAGTAGCATTGTTAGTGGAAGAAGATGCTTCTAGATTGAAGATGATTATTCAGAAATTGGCTCATAGTGCGGATAAATTTATTGACTCTTACGCTGAAGATGGTGCGTGTGAAGAGGGGCCCTCTTATTGGCTACATGCTGGTGGTGAACTTGGACAGATGTTGTTGTGGTTAGAGGATGTGTCGGATGGAGAGGTGACATTTAAGGAGGAACATAAATTATTTAATATTGGCAACTATATCTTGAATTCTCACATTTACAGAAATAGATACATCAATTTCGCAGATGCAGAGGCGATACAAGTACCCTATCCTGCTAAAATATGGGCTTATGGTACTTTATATAATGATGATAATCTAAAAGCATACGCAAGCTATTTGACAACTCTAAAATCACCAAGTATGTCATTAGGAACAGTACAGGATTTTTTAATGCATGCGTCTATTTATAATGAATTAAGTAATCATCGAAAAGACTTTATAGCCCCCCAATTTCATTTTTATGAGAGTTTGGGACAGGCAACTATGCGGAGTTTAAATAAAAAGGGTAATTTATTCTTGGCTACGATAGGAAGTAATAATGGGGTAAGCCATAATCATAATGATGTTGGAAGCTATATGCTCTATTTGGATTCGACGCCAGTTTTAATTGATGTAGGTGTGGGAACTTATACCAAAGAAACTTTTAGTAGGAATCGCTATACATTGTGGAATATGCAATCGCAATGGCATAATCTTCCTATTATAAATGGAATACAGCAAAAGGATGGAAGGTCTTATCATGCGGAGGATGTCGAGTATATAACTAATAATGAAACTGCTCAATACCGTGTCAATGTTGCGAAGGCTTATCCTAAAGAAGCCGCAGTACAATCTTGGATACGAACTATCAAGATGCATGCAGGAAATAATGAAATCAGGGTAGAAGAACAGTATCAATTGGAGGAATTTAAAAAACCACAATCGATTAGTTTCATATCTAAAATAAAACCTCAGTTACTAAAGGATGGCTTTTTCTTACAATTGGATAATGGGAAAAAAGTCTTTATAAATTTCGAAAGGGAAACTGTTACTTTTTCTTTAGAAAATAAGGAAATCGAGGATCCACGATTGATTAAAGTGTGGGGTGGAATGCTTTATAAAATGAATGTTTTAATTAAAAGTATGGAATTAAGGAATCAAGTGATATATAAAATAATAGCGAATTAAGATTATTGTAAATTATGATGAAATTGAAAAGACAGATTATCATGGTATTATGTTCTGTTTTAGGAATATGTACTGTTCAAGGTCAATCCCGGGATCTGAAATTATCGAAAGAGTTTATTCAGCAGAATTTGAATGACGCAGCTCTCCAAATTAAAGTCTTGGCAAATGCAACACCCAATGGAAAATTTCCTAAAACTTTTGAAAATAATAAAGAGATCTTTTCATCATCCAGTTGGTGGTGTTCTGGATTTTATCCTGGTACACTTTGGTATTTATATGAAGGGACTCAAGATCAGGAATTATTAAAAAATGTAAAAGAGAAATTACCTAATTTGGAGAAAGAAAAGTATAATAAAGGTACACATGATCTAGGTTTTATGCTGTTTTGTAGTTTCGGCAATGGTTTACGTCTGACCGGCGATTCTGCGAAATATAAAGATGTATTAGTTACAGGTGCTGCTTCTCTTGCTTCTCGTTTTAATGAGAGAACAAAAACAATTCGGTCTTGGGATCACAAACCTTGGCATTATCCCGTTATCATTGATAATATGATGAATTTAGAGTTTTTGACGCAGGTTTCAAAAATGACTGGTAATAAGAAATATTATGACTTGGCTATAAAGCATGCGGAAACAACATTGAAAAATCATTTTAGGAAAGATTATAGCTCATATCATGTTATTGACTATGATGTGAATAGCGGCAAAGTTATTGGAAAAAAAACGCACCAAGGTGCTTATGATGAATCCGCATGGTCTAGAGGCCAAGGTTGGGCGCTTTATGGGTATACGATGATGTATCGAGAAACAAATAAAAAGGAATTTCTAAATCAAGCTAGACATATTGCGAAATATATTTTGAATCATCCGAATATGCCTCAAGATTTAATTCCTTATTGGGATTTTGATAAAGATAAGATTGATCAATCTAGTAAGATGTATGCTAAAAAAGATCTTCGGGATGTTTCGGCAGCCACATTGTATGCATCTGCTTTACTTGAATTGGCTCAATATACAAAAGGTAAGGAATCTGCCCTTTATCTTTCTAATGCAGAGACAATGCTTACTAATTTATCCAAAGAACCTTATAAAGCAGTTTATGGGACAAATGGCGGTTATTTATTAAAACATAGTGTGGGGGCACTTCCTTTAAATTCGGAGATTGATGTACCACTGACATATGCTGATTACTATTATGTAGAAGCATTAGTGCGCTATAAAAGGATCTTGGATGGTGAACCAATGATTAAGGAAATCGCGAAGTAAATACAGTAAAGATAAAGGTAACAAAGGCTCCCATTTAGGCGCCTTTGTTACTTTTAAATCTATTCGTACCCTGCCTACAATCTTTTTTCAAATATTTAATCCCTTTTGTGTTTTAATTATCTTCGTAGGAGTCTGCTATTTGCTGTGATGGATTATACCCAAATTGTTTCTTAAATTCCCTGCTAAAGTACTTTCTTTCAGAAAATCCGACTGCATAGGCTACCTCACTGACATTCATCGAAGATTTTAGCAACTCCTTCGCTCTGTTAAGCCGGTACATCTTCACATAATTATTGATAGAAAGGTTGGATATCGCCCGGAGCTTTCGATAAATAATAGGTGTGCTCATACCCATCTTTCGGGAGATAAAATTAACATCAAAGTCATCCGACTGCATATTATCTTCGATCAGTTGATCTAATGTAGCAATAAATTTAGCATCCAGTTCATTGTCGAAATCTGTTTTTTTGACCTGAAATTCCTTGCTCTTTTTATGACTGATTGCTATGAGATTCTGCACAGATAGAAACAACAGCCTATTGTCAAAAGGTTTTGTTAGATAGATGTTTGCTCCATATTGTAGGGCCTGTGTCTGTGATTCACTGTCTGTCACTGCAGTCAACAGGATAACAGGAATATGACTGGTTGCGATATTTGTTTTTACTGCCCGGCATAACTGGGTTCCATTCATATAAGGCATCATCAGATCAGATAAGATCAAGTCAGGAATATACTCTTGCGCTTTCGATAAGGCATCTTCTCCATTGACAGCCGTGATGACGGTATAGCTATCCTGAAACAAATGAACTATGGTATCCAAAAGCTCTCTATTGTCTTCGACAATGAGAATGGTCCGTTGCAAAGATCTGCCTAATAATGTCGGAGTTGTTGAATTTGATTCATCTATAATGGTCATCAGGGAGTCTTTAGGAGCGGACATGCTGACTTTTGATAGCTTCGGTAAACGTAGGTTGAAAACCGTCCATTCTCCTTTTTCATCTTTCATGGTAAAGCAACGGATCTCTCCTTGATGCTGTAGGACAATCTGCTTGGTTAAGGCTAGTCCGATGCCAGTACCTATACTGTCATTTGCTTGTTCCTCCCGATAATATTCTTCAAAAATCTTGAATTGATTGTCCGTTGCGATGCCAATCCCGTTGTCAACGATGTTGATAATGATGTTGTCTTCGCTCTCAAGGAGCTCAAGATAAACTGTGCCATTCTCGGGTGTATACTTAATGGCGTTTGACAATAGATTGAACATGACCTTGTCAAATTGAATAGCGTCTATGGATTGTAACCCTACGGCATCCAATTGTCGGATATAATAATTGATATGTTTATTCTGGGCAAGATCATTGAGGAGATAGAATGTGTCTTCAATATATTCCCTGAAGGGGATATCGCTCTGTTTCAAGATGAAGTGCTTGTCATCAAATTTTTTGAAATCAAGTAGTTCGTTAACTACCCCCAATAATTTAGCTGTATTCTTTTTAATCCGTTTTATCTTAGATTGGGTAGTCGATAAGTTGGCTGTTTCGGTAATGATTTCATCCAGAGGTGACATGATCAGGGTGAGCGGAGTCCGGATCTCATGCGAAATTTGTGTGAAGAATTTGATTTTCTTTTCCTGTTCTCTTTCGGAATTGATCAGCATCTCGCGTTCCACAACAAATTTAATGACAAAGTGTACCCCGAGTGTAAATAGTCCGGCGTATAAGAGGTAGGCCCACCATGTTCTCCAGAGCGGAGGTTTTATAACAATGTGTATTTGTAGTGGGGTACTGCTCCAGATGCCATCATTATTGCTGGCATATACACTGAGTGTATGCTGTCCTTCGGGAATATTGGTATATCTGACACTTGGTGTATTGGTTTCTATCCAACCTTTATCAAAACCTTCGAGCTTATACCGATATCTATTTTTCTGTGGTTTGATAAAATTGGAACTCGAAAAATTGACCGTTATAAAATTCTCGTCATAAAGTAATTGCAACGTATAGTTATTGGGTTGATCACCTTGCTGGATGCGACCATAGTTTAAGGGTGTATCTTGAAGGAATATATTTCTAAAAAGCACATTCGGTTTTTTCTGATTGAAAGTGATTTTTCGGGTGTCGATCGAAACTAAACCATTCAATGTAGTCACGAATAAAAATCCGGCTTCGCTGCTATAGACCTTAGCCCCTTGCATATTCTTAACAGGGAGACCATCATACTGATTAAGGACAGTATGATACTTTGTGCTTGGATCGAAGAAAATCAGTCCATTTTTGCTGCTGATCCAGAAATGTTTGTCGATCATGACGGGCCAACCTAGGGTGTTATTGGGAAAATGGGCTTTAAGGGTCACATTATCCTTAACATCGAAATGATATAAATCCCCTTTCGAGGTAAGCCAGATATTGCCATCGGGCGCGACATAAAATCCATTGATGTACAGTGAGTCAATTTGCTTTATGGATCGGACAGTAGCGCTAAAAGTCTTTTTTCGAAATAGCTTTCCTGATTGCAGGAAATAAATCTGTTGTTTATCATCTGCCTGTATCTCATCTATTGTGTTTGCTGCTAGTGAGGAATCAAACTGTAGTGGTTTTTCCTGTTCCGCAATGTAAAGTCCCTTATTTGTGCCTAGATAGATTCGTTGTGCTGGATCCACGTAAATGCTATAAATATTGTTTTTGAGGTTTAAGAGATCCTTTTCGAGGAGATAATTTTTGGTGTTGCCCGATTTTAGGTCAATGATGGAGTAGCCTCCACCATATTGTGCGGCATATAATTTTTCATCCCGGACATAGAGGTCTTTTATCAGGTTTGATCGGGTAAATTGGGGTTGTGGACTAGTATTCCCCGTAATTTTATCAATTTTATTGATTCCTTCTTCTTCAGTGCCTATCCAAGCAGCATTCTTGGAAACGGCAAAACTACCCACGATATCACTATTCAACTGTTGACTTAATAGCGAACGTGTAGAGTAGGTTTGTATAGGGATAAAATCAGGATAAACTGCGTTGATACCCCCAAAATATGTTCCTAACCAGACTACTTTTTGATTATCGACAAAGATATCATAAATCGAGTTCTGGCTGAGGGAGTTTTTGATGGATGTATTATGTTTGTAATTTGTGAAAACAGGGGATCCATTGAAAACGGAAAGACCTTTCAATGTGCCAATTAATAGTTCTCCATTTGTGTTTTTAATGATTTTACGAACATTATTGCTTAAGAGATTACTATTTCCTTCCGTTAGATTTTTCCAATTTTGACTGGAAAAATTAAACAGAAATAGACCATGTAGTTTTGTCCCTACCCAAAGCGTGTTATCTTTCACATACATCGTACTAAAGATTCGTTCCTTTAGTGGTAACTGTGGTAAGCCCAGGTTGCGGGTTTCAGATAGCCGCTTGTTTTTATAGGTAAATGATTCGATACCGTTAGCGCTAGCTATTGTATAGGAGTCTGCTCCTGTTTGAACAATAGTTTGTGTATGAGGACGGTCTAAAATTAATTTAAAATCATAAGAGCCTGAGGCGGGAATAGCTATATATAGACCCCTATTTGTACATAAGAAAATATGGGAGGATAGAATTTGTATGTCTGAGATAAGGACTTTCTCGATAAAGGGCTTTCCTCTTTTTAGGAGAGGCTTTCGTTTGTCTATATTGAAAATAAATACCTGAGTAGAGGTAGCTATAAAAAGATCATTATTGTCGTTTATACAAATCTTGTTGATATAATCTAATTTGTTGAATACGCTATCCTGAACTCGAAGGTTTATAATATTCTGTGAGTCATAAATAAACAGATTTGGACCTCCTCCAAACCAAAGTTTTCCATTTTTATCTTGAGCGATACTCAATACCGCCTGTTTATCTAATACATTGTCCTGTGTTAGTGTTTCAAAACTGAAATTCTGGGCCAAACAAGACATAAATGGGCAAAGTAGCCATGCGATAATGATCATGTTTTGGATCTGTTTTACAAGGAAATTCATAGATGAATAGAGGTTATACCATCAAATTTAAGATTTTACCCCTTAATATTTATAAAAATCACCCTAATAAATGACCGCACTTAATCAATTTTGAGCTTGTTAAATAACCAATTTTTAATTATAAAACCAATTTCCTAAAGTATGGCTAAGTTTTACGCAATAGGATTGTCCGCGATGACACTATTTTCTGTAGGTACAGTTCACGCCCAGCAGAAAGTAAATGTAACGGGACAAATCAAAGACAGTCAAGGAACACCATTATCAGGTGTAACAATTCGTGAGAAGGGGGGGACGCTCGCTACTTCCACAAATGGATCGGGAACATATTCCTTATCTGTGAACCCTAACGCAACGCTAGTAATTTCTTATGTAGGATACCAAAATCAAGAGATTGTACTAAATGGCCGCAATGCCATTAATGTAACGTTGGAAAGTGCCAGCTCGGCGATTGATGAGGTTGTTGTTGTGGGGTATGGTAAGCAAAAGAAAGAAAAATTGCTTGGATCAGTGAGTACCGTTGATACAAAACAGATTGAAAACAGACCCGTCACAAACGTTTCAACGGCGCTTAGCGGTGTAGCAGCAGGGGTACAAGTCAAACAAAGCACGGGTAGACCGGGAGCTGACGGCGCTACAATCCGGGTTCGTGGTATAGGGACACTCAATAATTCGGATGCCTTAGTTGTTATCGATGGTATACCTGGTTCAATGGATGCGGTGAATCCCAATGATATTGAAAGCATCTCAGTATTAAAGGATGCATCATCGGCCTCTATCTATGGAACGCGTGCCGGTAATGGTGTTATTCTGATTACAACAAAAAAGGGAAAGGCAAATCAAAAAACACAACTTAACTACTCCGGTATCTTGTCCCGAACCAAACCGATGGGAACTCCTGAGTTTGTGTCAGATTATGTGCGTCACATGGAGCTTATGAATGAGGGGACATTTAATTTGGGAAAACCTGCAAAATTTGCTGAATCTACACTTGATCTTTGGCGAAAAGCCAATGCCGATCCCAATGGTGTACTAGCTGCATCTGGCCTACCTAATTATATCGCTTACCCAAATACCGATTGGACAGATTGGATTTATAATTCGAGCTGGATTCAAAGCCATAATATTTCAGCAACGGGAGGTTCTGAATCGACCAATTATATGCTTTCGGGTCGGATCTTTGATAATCCCGGTATTATGAAAAATACGGGCGCAAAGAAATACGAACTGAGGACAAACCTAAGTACTAAAATCGGAGATCGCTTGACAATTGGAACCAATATGTTTGCATCAACTGAAGACCGGAAAAAGGCGAATGTTGACAATTTGTATAACTTCTTGCGACAATCTACTCCAGGGGTTTATCCGATGTATGATGGTCGATTTGGTGGAGCTGTGGCCGCCGAAGAATCCACCCAATTGAACAATTTGATGCAATATCTCTATGAACCGCAGGGGATGGATAAAGTGTCGAATTTTAACTCGACTATTTTCGCAAATGTAAAGATCATTAATGGATTGACATTCGAAACCAAATTTAATTACCAAACGCGATTCCGTGAACAAACAGGCAGCTCAATCCCAGTTGATAAATATAGCTTTGAGACGAATAAAATCGTCTTTCCCAAAGGCGTTGCCGCCACGCAAGTACTATCGCAGGGGTACGAAAACCTTCGTACACTCACTTTCGATAACGTCCTTCGTTATGAAACCAGCATCGGTAAACATAATATCGGAGCACTATTGGGGCATAATGAATTCAAGACAAAATGGTATAATTTCTCGGCTTCAAAAAGGGGGGGCATAGATCCAACGATTTCCAACATCGGTACGGCGAATGAAATGAATGCTATTGATGGCAACGAATACGAAACAAGTATGCGCTCCTTTTTTGGCCGTGTAAATTATGACTTTGACAGCAAATATCTTGTCGAATTTAGTTTACGAAGAGATGCATCTTCCAAATTTGGAAAGGATCTTCAAGCGGGCTATTTCCCATCCGTGGGTTTGGGGTGGTTGCTTTCAAGAGAGTCTTTTATGAAAGGTCTTGAACCATATGTCCAAAATGTAAAGCTTCGTGGGTCTTGGGGTAAATTGGGGAATGATATGAATAATAGCGATCCGGCTAGAGAAAATTATTTACCTGCATTTGCTTTCTACGGCAATGCAGGATACTCCTTTGGTGGATCACAAGTCGGTGGTTTGGAGTTGAGCAAATTTGGGAATAGATTATTGGCCTGGGAAGAGAGTGAAAATAGAGAAGTGGGATTGGAGTTTGCGACTTTTCGAAATAAAGCCTATGTCGAGTTGAATTATTACAACAAATTAACATCAGGCATATTGGTACCGGAGCAATTGCCACTGACCACAGGCACTACGGGTGCGCCGATTGTTAATTCGGCTGCGATGCGTAACAGTGGTATTGAACTTAATTTGACGTGGAAAGACAAGATCGGAGAATTCAGCTATAATATCGGAGGTAACTTTGCTTACAATAAAAACCAAGTAACAAAGCTCAAAGGTCAGTTAGTCAGAGGCTGGAATGACGTCAATGGTACAAATGTTTACAGCACAAATATCGGACAGGTTTCAAATGCGGTAGGTACCAATCAGCGGAATCTCGAAGGGCACATGTTTCAGGAATATTTTTTGAGACAGCGTTACAAAGGTGATGGTAGCTATTATGCTAATGGCGGGGCTGTAAATCCTAATGGCGGACCTCGGGATGGTATGATCCGCACGGAAGCTGATTACAAATGGGTGCAGGATATGCAAACAGCGGGATACAGCTTCTCACCTGTAAATAAACTGGGGGTTGAACAATTGTATTATGGCGATTTTTTGTATGCTGATCTCAACGGAGATAAGGTCTATGGAAATGAGAATGATCAAGATTTTACAGGGACATCTAACATTCCCAAATATATTTATGGTATCAATTTAGGATTTTCTTACAAAGGTTTTGATCTACAGATGCTCTGGTCAGGGGAAGGAAAATTACAATATTATTGGAACGATGAAGGTTATAGTAACAACATTGTCCGTGATGGTAACGGTATTTCTAAACGAGTTGCAGATGACCATTATTTTTATGATCCAGCTAATCCTAGCGATTCGCGAACCAATATAAGTGGATCTTATGCGCGTCTTAAATACAATGGAGAGACAATTAACAATGTTGCCAATAATTTCTACCTCTATGATGCAGATTTTATAAAACTGAGAAATTTGCAGATAGGCTACACCTTTAACAGTAAACTTACTGAAAGATTACATGTGCGCAATTTACGGGTATATTTCTCTGGTGAGAATTTGCTGATGTTTACGAAATTCCCTGGTGCAGATCCTGAAATTGGAGCTGGAGCAAAATATCCTACAATGAAGCAATATGCTTTTGGGTTGAATTTTGGATTTTAATACGAAGATACATGAAGAAGATACTAAATATCGAAAAACAAAGATTGTCTGCATACTGTAAACAATATAATAAATATATGTGGCGTATATCTGCGCTTGCAATTTTACTGGGAACTATGGGGTCTTGTAAAAAAGATCTATTGGATATTAGTTCGAATACCCAAGTTCCAGAGGATAAAATGTGGACAACGGACAACTATACTGATCTTGGTGTAAACGGTGTGTATCAAGCATTACGTTTTGGATATGCAACTGGTGGCACAAATAATCGGGAGCTCTATCAGTATGACCGTTTATCCAACACGTTGATTCCAAGAGGTGGAGATCCTCTATTAAATGCCTCCACGAATACTTCAAATTCACTTTTTGCGGATGTTTGGAGAGAACTATATGAGAGTGTTCACCGCGCGAATGATGCTATCTATGGATTAACAAATATTTCGCCATCGGCCCCTGAGAAGAAAGCGCGTTTGCTTGCGGAGGTTAAATTCCTAAGAGCATTCTATTATTATCGGTTGAATCAGTTGTATAGAGGGGTGCCATTATATGATACACCGATTAACTACAATGAAGCAACCAAACCCAGAAATACAGAAAAGGAAGTTTGGGATTTTATCTTGAAAGATCTGACGGAATCTATCGCTGAGACGAATTTACCAGCAAAGTTGCCCGCAGGAAGTAAAGATTTTGGTCGTATTACGAGATCAGCAGCATACGCACTACGAGGTAAAGTTTATATGTATCTACAAGATTGGGATAAAGCAATCGCAGATTTTCAGTCAGTTAAAGATGCCGGACACCAGTTGTTCCCAGATTATAAGACATTATTTACTGTCGCCAATGAAAAGTCAGATGAGATGATTTTCTCAATTCAGAATATCGCTTTGGACAACTTTGGATCGACAACACAATTCAGTTTCGGAAGCCGCTCCGCTTTTGGCTCCAATTGGAATACCTACATGGTCAGTCCGGATTTTGTAGATTTATACGAGAACAAAGATGGTAGCAAATTTAGTTGGGATGACGTAATCCCTGGTTATAATGCGATGGCACCTGACAAAAGAGAGATATACTTTATCCGTAATAATGTACAACAGGTAGCTGAAGCAAATAAAAAGCCGTCGAAATACACTGACCTTATTGACCCGAAACGAGGATTGGATTTTAAACTTTATTTGCCTAATGGCAATGAGGAAAGATTAAAAAAGGCCTACGACAATCGTGATCCACGCTTAAGTGCAAATGTTATTCTCCCTTATTCAACTTTTGTTGGGACAAATCTCGGAGCTGATCAGACATTTACATCGAGATGGCCACATATTGAAGAATTTAATAATGTGTTTGATCTGCGCACTGACGATCAACCGAGATTTTTTTATATCCCGCGTAAATTTGTGTACGAAGGTGGAAAACCATCTATTCCGAGTCGTGTAGCTGGTGATATAGATTATCCAGTGATCCGTTATGCAGATGTGCTGTTATTGTGGGCAGAGGCACTTAATGAAAAAGGACAGGAAGCAGCAGCGGTGGCCAAAGTAAATGAAGTACGAACGCGGGCCGGGGTAGGACTTTTAAATAGTTCGGCTGTTACCACGGTTAAAGATAAAGCAGATCTTACTAGTCGTATCCGTAATGAACGTAGAAGAGAGCTGTTTGGGGAAGGGGTTATTTACTTTGACGAATTGCGGTGGAAATCCCTCAAAGATCAAGTTTTTAGCGGTAATGCGGGGAACAAACAACCATGGGGCGGAATCGTAGATAGGTATACCTATTTGGGAGACCAACTACTGGTATGGCCTATCCCAGAGTTAGAAAGGCAACGAAATCCTAGTCTAACACAGAATACAGGCTGGAATAATTAATGGAAATAAATTCATTCTGTAAAGAAACTGTTATCAATCGCTTGTGTAATCGTTTGCTAGAGCGATTGATTCTTTTTAGTTTGTTTTTCTATATTAAAATAAAGATTTTTAGTGTTTTATGTGAGCTTGTTGAGCATACATTATTTATAAACCATTATCGATGAAGAGAAGATCTGTATTAAAATTGTTAGGCGGTGCTGGCGTTGGTGCATTGACGGCATCGTTGCCAATAGGGGCGAAGGCAAGTGTTTTATCTGATGAAGGCATAAGTTATGCAGGGAATGACCGTGCTTATTGGGTTTCAATACTAAGCAAGATGGCTACACCTATATTGGATAATATCAGTAAACAGCAATGGCGCAAAAAGATGCCGATGGAGGTAAGTCCTACTTTTGACAGTAGAGATCCGGGCGTTGGATACCTCGAGGCTTTCGGTCGACTGCTGGCAGGTATGGCCCCTTGGCTGGCTTTACCTGATGACAGCTCCGAAGAAGGAAAGCTACGTGAAAAATTACGTGATCAGGCCTTATTGGGGATTCAATATGGTGTAGATCCTCAATCCCCGGATTATTTTACATGGCGAGGTCCTTCATCGCAAACACTGGTAGATGCAGCACATCTCGCCCTTGCGTTTCTAAGGGCACCCAAGGTACTGTGGGAACCATTGGATCAGGTAACAAAGAAAAGGGTTGTCGAAGAATTTAAACTACTACGTAAAATTAAACCTAATGAAAGTAATTGGTTGCTTTTTGCGGCCATGACTGAGACGTTTTTACATTATACCGGTGAGGAGTGCGCACGAGAAAAAATAGATTATGCTGTAAATAAATTTGATACAGAATGGTATGTGGGCGATGGGTGGTATAGTGATGGTGCTCACTTTAGTTTCGATCATTACAATGGTTACGTTATTCACAATATGCAGGTTGAAGCACTGCGCCATAATATAAACGTAGATAAGAAATACAAAGAAATGTTTGATCGTGCTTATAAAAGGATGCAACGATATGCACATCACTTGGAACGCATGATTTCCCCAGAAGGTTATTATATGGTAGTTGGTCGCTCTTCAACATATAAGAATGCTGCTTTTCAACCCTTGGCTGCAGTGGCTCTTGAAAATAGGCTGCCAGAGGATATTTCTATGGGTCAGGTGCGAGCTGCCTTAACTGCAATACTGAGACATATTTATATTGATAAGACTTTTTCACCTTCTGGATGGCTTAGTATGGGAGTAGTTGGTGACCAGCAGCAGAATTTGGCAGATTACTATACGAATGCTGGCTCTATGTATGTAGCTTCTTTATCCTTCCTTCCTCTCGGATTGCCGGCTAATGATGAATTTTGGACTTGTAGTCCAGAAAAATGGACTTCGCAAAAGTGCTGGAATGCGGAACAGTTTCCGAAAGATTATTATGTAAATTATTAAAAACTCAAAAAAATAACGTTTTAAATGAACATTCGAAATTATTTAATCCTATTTGGAATAGTAGGATTTGCTCTTCAAGGGGTTTCGTGCCAGACTAAAAGAGGGCTTGCCAAGAATAAGTTAAACCTTGATTCAGCTTTTGTGAATGAAAATCTGGAAGATGCAAAAAAACAAATTAGTTACCTCGCTGCTTCTGTTAAAGAAGCCGATATTCCTACGACTTTCCAAAATGGTAAATATGTGAATTGGGGGTCTAGTTGGTGGTGTTCTGGTTTTTATCCAGGTACTGTATTGTATCTTTACGAATATTCGAATGATACGAAATTGTTAGATGAGGCTAAACGAAAGTTGAAATATTTAGAAAAAGAAAAGAATAATAAAGGTACGCATGACCTGGGTTTTATGCTTTACTGCAGTTTTGGAAATGCATTAAGATTGACAAATGATTCTAGTGCTTATAAGAATGTGCTGAGTACAGGTGCTGCTTCTTTGGCTACACGTTATAAGGATGCGACAAAAACTATTCGATCATGGGATGGTGGTAAGAATTGGGATGGGCAATCTTGGACTTATCCGGTTATTATAGATAATATGATGAATTTAGAGTTTTTAATTGAGGTATCCAAGATGACAGGTAATTCAAGTTATGCTGACATCGCAATTAAACATGCGGATGCAACAATGATCAATCATTATAGAAAAGACTATAGTTCTTATCATGTTGTTGATTATAACAGTAAGGATGGAAGTATAATCTCGAAGAAGACTGCGCAAGGGGCTTTTGATGAATCAGCTTGGTCTAGAGGCCAAGCCTGGGGTTTGTATGGATATACCATGATGTTTAGAGAAACTAAGGATCAAAAATATCTACGACAGGCACGAAATATTGCAAATTTTTATTTGAATCATCCAAATTTGCCCCAAGATTTAATTCCGTACTGGGACATGGATCAAAATAAATTAAGTGCTTCAAGTAAATATTACAAACAGAAAGATCTGCGTGATGTATCAACTGCTGCTGTAATGGCTTCTGCTTTATTGGAACTTGCTCAATATACTGATGGGGCTGAAAGTCAATTATATATTGTCAAAGCAGAACAAATGTTGCGGTCATTATCTTCTAAACCTTATAAGGCGGAGTATAAGGAAGCTGGTGGTTATATACTGAAACATAGTGTGGGATCTATTCCACATGAGACAGAAGTTGACGTTCCCTTGACTTATGCGGACTATTATTATGTAGAAGCTTTAGTCCGATATAAAAGACTGTTGGATGGGCAGTCTGTCATTAAAATGTAGATTATTGTTAATTTAAAAAGGCACATGAACTATCCGCAGCTTATATGCTCTGGATAGTTTTTTTGAGTTTTTTATGTTTGTATTGGTTGTATAATATCTTATTATTTCCCATTAAGCTCTGATAATTTATCTTCTTATTATATATTATTGAATTAGGATGCTCACTTACTGTTCTTGTTATTTCTCAATTTATTTTAATATCTCGATTAGTTAGTTTTTTAAATATTCGATCTAGACAAAAAAATAAAAAAATAATGTGCTAATAATTTGGTAGTTAGAAATTTCTTCGTACTTTTGCAATCCCTTATTGGGGGAAATACGTCTTGAGCGAAGCCCTACTGCTTCGATGGACTTTTAATTAATTAATTTACAACATGTCAGGTATTATTGGAAAAAAAGTAGGAATGACAAGCCTGTTTGATGCAGAGGGAAAAAACATTCCGTGTACTGTTATTCAAGCTGGTCCGTGCGTGGTTACGCAGATACGTACGGAAGAGAAAGATGGCTACGCTGCTGTTCAACTTGGCTTCGATGAAGCTAAAGAAAAGAACACAACGAATTCTTTAAAAGGGCACTTTGCGAAAGCAAATACAACGCCTAAGCGTAAGCTGGTAGAGTTTAAAACTTTCCCAGATGCAAAACAACTTGGTGACGTAGTTGACGTTACACTATTTGAAGAAGGGGAGTATGTTGACGTAGTCGGTACTTCTAAAGGTAAAGGTTTTCAAGGTGTAATGAAACGTCATGGATTTGGTGGTGTAGGTGGTGCGACTCACGGTCAGCACAACAGATTACGTGCTCCAGGTTCAATTGGTGCGGCTTCTTGGCCTTCACGTGTATTTAAAGGTATGCGTATGGCAGGTCGTATGGGTGGTGACAGAATTAAAGTTCAAAACTTACAAGTTTTGAAAGTTTATGCTGATCAAAACCTAATCGTTGTTAGTGGTTCCATCCCAGGAGCTAAAGGTTCTTATGTAGTTGTAGACAAATAGGAAATGGAAGTTAAAGTTTTAAATTTATCAGGTAAAGAAACAGGTGCCAAGGTGCAACTTCCTGAGTCGGTATTTGGGTTAGAGCCTAACGATCATGCGATCTATTTGGACGTGAAACAATACTTAGCGAATCAACGCCAAGGAACTCACAAATCTAAACAACGTAATGAAATCGCGGGTTCAACTCGTAAATTACACAAACAAAAAGGTACTGGTGGTGCTCGTGCGGGTTCTATCAAATCTCCATTGTTTAATGGTGGTGGTCGTGTATTCGGTCCTCAACCACGTGATTACAGTTTCAAATTGAATAAAAAATTGAAACAAGTAGCACGTAAATCAGCGTTAAGCTACAAAGCAATTGATAACAATGTTGTAGTATTGGATGAAGTTAAATTTGACTCAATCAAAACTAAAAATTATGTTGCTTTTGTAAATGCTTTGAATGTAGCAGATGAGAAAACTTTATTGGTTTTATCAGCGCAAGATAATAACGTTTATTTATCAAGCAGAAACTTGAAAAAAGTAAAAGTAACAACTGTAGATCAATTAAATACATATGATGTATTAAATGCGGCTAAGTTATTATTTACTACAGGTTCGCTTAAAACTTTGGAGGAGGCATTAGCTAAGTAATATGGACATTATTAAAAAACCTATCTTAACTGAGAAAGCTTCATTTTTAACGGAAAAATTAAACCGTTATGCTTTCAAAGTAGATCACAGAGCTAACAAAATTCAGATCAAAACAGCTATTGAGGCTATGTTTGGTGTTACTGTTCTTGCGGTTAATACTGCAGTAGTAGCAGGTAAAGCAAAAAGCCGTTACACAAAAGCAGGTTTCGTATCTGGTAGAGCTCCTAAGTATAAAAAAGCTGTCATTACAATTAAAGATGGCGAAACTATTGACTTTTACAGTACTATATAATTAGAGATGGCAGTTAAAAGATTCAAACCGGTAACCCCTGGTACTCGTTTCAGAGTAGGCGCTGACTATTCTGACGTAACAACTAATGTTCCTGAAAAATCATTAGTAGTTGGAAGCAACAAAAGATCGGGCGGTCGTAATAAATCCGGTAAAATGACTATGCGTTACATCGGTGGGGGACACAAGAAAGTATACCGATTAATAGATTTCAAACGCGATAAAAAAGATATCCCTGCAACAGTAGCTACAATTGAGTACGATCCAAACCGTACAGCACGTATTGCATTATTGCATTATGCTGATGGTGAGAAACGTTACATCATCGCTCCAGCTGGTTTAAAAGTTGGAATGACTGTAGTAGCAGGTGAAAAAGTTGCCCCAGAAGTAGGTAATACTATTCCATTAGCAAATATTCCATTGGGTTCTATCATCCATAACATTGAGTTGAACCCTGGTCAAGGTGGTTCAATCGCTCGTTCGGCTGGTACTTATGCGCAATTATCTGCTCGTGATGGTAAATACGCTATTATTAAATTACCTTCAAGTGAAACACGTATGATCTTATTGACTTGCGTGGCTACAATCGGTTCGGTATCTAATCACGATAGAAGAATTGAAGTGTTAGGTAAGGCTGGTCGTAACCGTTGGTTAGGACGTCGTCCAAGAGTTCGTGGTGTAGCTATGAACCCTGTCGATCACCCTATGGGTGGTGGTGAGGGTCGTACCTCAGGAGGTCAGCCTCGTTCACGCACAGGTGTTTTAGCTAAAGGCTTCAAAACACGCGACAAGAAGAAAACATCGAATCGTTACATCATTGAGAGAAGGAAAAAATAATGGCTCGTTCAATTAAAAAAGGTCCTTATATCGATCACAACTTAGAAGGAAAAGTTCTTTCTATGAATGAAACTAACAAAAAGTCAGTTATCAAAACATGGTCTCGCAGATCAATGATTTCTCCTGATTTTGTTGGTCATACCTTTGCAGTGCACAACGGGAATAAATTTATCCCTGTTTATGTAACGGAAAACATGGTAGGTCACAAATTAGGCGAATTCGCTCCTACGCGTACATTCAGAGGCCACGCAGAAAAGAAAAAATAATAGGTAATGGAAGCAACAAAAAAACTTAAAAAGTCTGTTTTAATAAAACAGCGCAAAGAGCAAGAGAAAGCTCAAATAGGAGGAGCTTCTACTGCCAAATTATTAAATTGCCCTACTTCACCTCGTAAGATGCGTTTAGTAGTGGACTTAATTCGTGGCGAGAAAGTAGAGAATGCTTTATATATTTTGAAGCATACAAGCAAGGAAGCAGCAATCCGTGTAGAGAAATTATTATTATCTGCAATTAAAAACTGGGAAGCTAAAAACGAAGGTAAATCAGTTGAAGATAGTCAATTATACGTTAAAGAAGTATCAGTAGCAGGTGGTCGTCAATTGAAAAGATTACGTCCAGCTCCTCAAGGTCGCGGTTACAGAATTCGTAAACGTTCGAACCATGTTACTTTGATCGTTGACAGTAAATCTAACGTTGAACAAAACTAATTTATTGAGAAATGGGACAAAAAGCAAATCCAATAGGTAGCAGATTAGGAATCATCAGAGGTTGGGATTCTAATTGGTTCGGAGGAAAAAACTATGCCGATAAATTAGTAGAAGACGAAAAGATTAGAAAATATCTTTCTGTTCGTATAGCAAAAGGTGGTGTAGCAAAAGTTGTTATTGAAAGAACTTTAAAACGTATCACAGTAACTATTCATACAGCAAGACCTGGTATCGTTATCGGTAAAGGTGGTCAGGAAGTTGATAAGATTAAAGAAGAGTTAAAGAAAATCACTAAGAAAGATGTTCAAATTAACATTTTCGAGATCAAACGTCCTGAGTTAGATGCAAAATTAGTAGCTGAAGGTATCGCTAAGCAATTAGAGGCTCGTATTTCATTCCGTCGTGCAATGAAAACTACAATAGCTTCGACAATGCGTATGGGTGCTGAAGGTATCAAAGTAATGTGTTCTGGTCGTTTAGGTGGTGCTGAAATGGCACGTTCTGAGCAGTACAAAGAAGGAAGAACTCCTTTACACACATTACGTGCTGATATCGACTATGCATTAGCTGAAGCATTAACTACTTACGGTAAAATCGGTATCAAAGTTTGGATCTGTAAAGGTGAGGTTTACGGTAAACGTGACTTATCTCCAAACATTGGTCAAGCTTCTGGTGTGAAAACGCGTGGTGGAAACGAAGGTGGTGCTGATCGCCGTGACAACCGTAAAGGTGGTCGTGGTGGTGACCGTCGTGGTGGAAACAATAATCGTGGTGGAAACAACCGTGGTGCAAAAAGAGATTAATTAATAATAAGATTTTAATATATCCCGTCTCTGGCGGGATTAAAATAGATAACGAACATGTTACAGCCAAAAAGAACAAAGTTCAGAAAGATGCAGAAAGGACGTATGAAAGGTAACGCTTCTCGTGGAGCAGAGTTAGCTTTCGGTTCATTCGGTATCAAATCATTGGAGGAAGCATGGATCACAAGCCGTCAAATCGAGGCAGCTCGTATTGCAGTGACACGTTACATGAAACGTGAAGGTCAAGTTTGGATCCGTATCTTCCCTGATAAACCTGTTACTAAAAAACCTGCAGAGGTACGTATGGGTAAAGGTAAGGGAGCTCCAGAATACTGGGTTGCCGTAGTCCGCCCAGGCCGTATGTTATTTGAAGCAGAAGGAGTATCTTTAGAAATTGCTAAAGAAGCTTTACGCCTTGCTGCTCAGAAACTTCCGGTTCAAACTAAGTTTGTTATACGTAGAGATTACGTAGAAGCATAAATCGTTGGTAATATCATTTTTTTAGCCTTAGGACCGTTACTCCTAAGGCTATATATAAACTAATGATAACCCAATATAACAACTGAAATAAAATGAAAAATTCAGAAATTTTAGAATTATCAACAGAGGATCTAGCTGCTCGTTTAGTACAAGAGAAAGCTGCCCTTAGCAAATTGAAATTTGCACATGCTGTTTCTGCAATTGAGAACCCTAATGTAATCAAAACGGCTCGTAGAGAAATCGCTCGTCTTAGTACAGAGTTGACTGCTCGTAAAGCTGCTGCTAAAAAAGAAACAGCCTCTGAGGCATAAATTAAAGTCGAAATGGAAAGACAATTAAGAAAAACAAGAATCGGCTTAGTAGTTAGCAATAAAATGGAGAAATCTATCGTAGTAAAGGTTGAGCGTAAAGTGAAACACCCTATCTATGGTAAATTCGTTAAAAAAACTACTAAATTTACTGCTCATGACGAAACTAATACCTGTGGTATCGGCGATACGGTATTAATTATGGAAACTCGTCCGCTGAGTAAGACTAAGAATTGGAGATTAGTAGAAATATTAGAAAGAGCTAAATAACATGGTACAACAGGAATCAAGACTAAATGTTGCTGATAACAGCGGAGCTAAAGAAGTTTTAGTAATCCGTGTGTTAGGTGGCACAGGTAAGCGTTATGCTTCGATAGGTGATAAAATTGTTGTTACCATCAAAAGCGCTTTACCTTCAGGAAACGTAAAAAAAGGTACTGTTTCTAAAGCTGTAGTTGTTAGAACTAAAAAAGAAATTCGTCGTAAAGATGGTTCTTATATTCGTTTTGATGACAATGCTGCAGTATTATTAAATAATAATGATGAACCACGTGGTACACGTATCTTTGGCCCAGTTGCTAGAGAATTACGTGAGAAACAGTTCATGAAAATTGTATCACTAGCACCGGAGGTTTTATAATTATGGCATACAAAAAAACAACAACAACTACACACAAAATCAAGATCAAAAAAGGTGATTTAGTGAAAGTTATCGCTGGTAACTCTAAAGGTGTTCAAGGAAAAGTATTGCAAGTTTTAGTGGATGCTAATAGAGCTGTTGTAGAAGGCGCTAATATCATCAAAAAACACACTAAACCAAGTGCGGCTAATCCTAATGGTGGTATTATTGAAAAAGAAGCAGCTATCCATATTTCTAACTTAGCTTTCATTGATCCTAAAACAGGAGCTCCTACACGTGTAGGTCGTAAAGTTAACGAAGATGGTAAAATTGTTCGTGTAGCAAAAAAATCAGGGGAGGAAATTAAATAATGACTTACGTACCAAGATTAAAAGTGAAATATGCGGAGGAAATCCGTACTGCACTTAAAGAAAAATTCCAGTATAAAAGTGTTATGCAGGTTCCTAAGCTTGAGAAAATCGTTGTTTCACAAGGTGTAGGTGCTGCTACTTCAGATAAGAAATTAATTGATAATGCTCTTTCAGAGTTAACATTAATTACTGGTCAACAAGCTGTTGCAACTAAATCGAAAAAAGATATCTCAAACTTTAAATTACGTAAAGGTATGCCTGTTGGTGCACGTGTTACTTTGCGTGATAACAACATGTATGAGTTCTTAGATCGTTTAATCGCTGTATCACTTCCACGTATTCGTGACTTCCGTGGTATCAATGATAAAGGTTTCGACGGTAGAGGTAACTACAACTTAGGTATTACTGAGCAAATCATTTTCCCTGAGATCAACATTGATAAAATCAACAAAATTCAAGGTATGGACATCACTTTCGTGACTAGCGCAGGAAACGATGTTGAGGCTTTAGAATTGTTGAAACAATTCGGTTTACCATTTAAAAATCAAAATACTAATAACAATGGCTAAGGAAGGATTAAAAGCTCGCGAAGTAAAACGCGCTAAATTAGTAGCTAAATTTGCTGACAAACGTGCTGCGTTAAAAGCTGCTGGTGATTATGCTGCATTAGATAAATTACCTAAGAATGCTTCTCCAGTTCGTTTACACAACCGTTGTAAATTAACAGGACGTCCTAAAGGATATATGCGTCAATTCGGTATCTCTCGTGTTACATTCCGTGAGATGGCGTTAGACGGTAAGATCCCGGGGGTTAAAAAAGCTTCTTGGTAATATCAAAAAAATAAGTAATTTTGCCCCAGCAAATCTTATATAAGATTTGCTAGGGTTTTTTACGTTAAAATTTATTAATCGATAAAAGGTCTGTCCCAAAGGTTGGGAAGGAAACCGTTGTCACAATTTTATATATAATGAATACAGATCCAATAGCGGATTACCTTACACGAGTAAGGAATGCCATTAAGGCCAACCACAGGGTTGTTGAAATTCCTGCATCGAACCTTAAAAAAGAAATTACTAAAGTTCTTTTTGATAAAGGTTACATTGCTAATTACAAATTTGAAGAGACTGGAGTTCAAGGCACAATTAAAATTGCTTTGAAATACAATCCTATTAGCAAGATCTCGGCTATTCGTACGTTGACACGTGTGAGTAAACCTGGTTTAAGAAAGTATGCAAGTGTTGAGACTATGCCTCGTGTTTTGAATGGTTTGGGTATCGCTGTTTTGTCAACTTCTAAAGGAGTTATGACAGACAAAGAAGCTCGCTTACAAAATGTTGGTGGTGAAGTTTTATGTTACGTTTATTAATCTAGGAAAATCACAAAGAAATGTCAAGAATTGGAAAAGCGCCTATCGCTATACCTGCTGGTGTAACGGTGACTGTATCTGACAAGAATTTAGTTACGGTAAAGGGCCCTAAAGGTGAATTAACACAACAAGTTGATCGTGACATTACAGTTGCTCAAGAAGATGGTAACATCGTTGTAACTCGTGCTACAGATCAAAAAAGACACAAAGCATTACACGGATTATACCGCTCTCTATTGAGCAACATGGTTGTCGGTGTAACTGAAGGATACAAAACTACTCAAGAATTAGTCGGTGTAGGTTACCGTGCAGCATGTACTGGTAATGTATTAGAGTTAACTTTAGGTTTCTCTCACCAGATTGTATTTATGTTGCCAAAGGAAATTACAGCAACAACTACTGCAGATAAAGGTAAAAATCCTACTATCACTTTGGAATCTATCGACAAACAATTAATCGGTCAAATTGCAGCGAAAATCCGCGGTTTCCGTAAACCAGAGCCATACAAAGGTAAAGGTATTAAGTTTGTAGGTGAAGTATTAAGAAGAAAAGCAGGTAAATCAGCTAAAAAATAATAACCATGGCAGGACATAAAGCATCTCGTAGAGAGAGAATCAAAAAAGGAATCAGAAAACACCTGGCTGGATCAACAGAGCGTCCACGCTTGTCAGTTTTTAGAAGTAATAAAGGTATCTACGCTCAGATTATTGATGATGTTGCAGGAAAGACATTAGTGTCAGCTTCTAGCACTTCAAAAGATTTTGCTGCTTCAGGCAACAAAGTTGAGCAGTCAAAAGCAGTAGGTAAATTGGTTGCAGAAAAAGCAGTTGCAGCTGGAATTAGTAAAGTAGTTTTTGACCGTAATGGGTACTTATACCATGGCCGTATCAAATCTTTGGCTGAAGGTGCTCGCGAAGGCGGTTTAGACTTTTAATCATAGAAGAAATGGCATTAAGCAATATAAAAAGAGTAAAATCAAGCGAGATTGAATTAAAAGATCGCTTAGTAAGTATCCAACGTGTAGCTAAAGTTACTAAAGGTGGTCGTACTTTCAGTTTCTCTGCAATCGTGGTTGTAGGTGATGAAAACGGCATCGTTGGTTTCGGTTTAGGTAAAGCGAAAGAGGTTACTGAAGCAATTACGAAAGGAATTGATGACGCTAAGAAAAACTTAGTTAAAGTTCCTATTATCAAAGGTACTGTTCCTCACGCTCAATATGGTAAATATTCAGGTGGTTCAGTTTTGATTAAACCAGCAATCGCAGGTACAGGAGTTTTAGCAGGTGGTGCAATGCGTGCCGTATTAGAATCTGCAGGTATTAAAGACGTATTAGCAAAGTCATTAGGTTCATCTAACCCACACAACGTGGTAAAGGCAACTATTGACGCTTTAGCTAATATGCGTGATGCGTACACAGTAGCACAGCACCGCGGTGTCGATTTAAACAAAGTATTTAACGGTTAATTATCATGGCAAAAATTAAAATCACCCAGATAAAGAGCGTTATCGACAGAAGCGAGCGCCAAAAGAAAACTATTGAGGCATTAGGGTTGAAAAGAATCAATCACTCAGTAGAAGTTGAAGCTACACCTGCTATCATTGGTATGGTGAGAAAAGTGAATCACTTAGTAGCTATCAGCACTATTTAATATTAGCATATGGAAAGGGCTTTAGGGTCTTTTCCATTACTTGCTATCAATCAATTTTTTAATAGTTAGGACCTGTTTAGTGAAAGCGAAGGCCTAACACAATTTAGTTTTAAAATGAACTTAAGTAATTTAAGACCTGCAAAAGGTTCCGTAAAAAATCGTAAACGTATTGGTCGTGGTACAGGTTCTGGTCGCGGTGGTACTTCTACACGTGGTCACAAAGGAGCAGGTTCTCGTTCAGGTCATAGTACAAAGATCGGTTTTGAAGGTGGTCAAATGCCTTTGCAACGTCGTGTGCCTAAATTTGGTTTCAAAAACTTAAACCGCGTAGAGTATAATGGTGTAAACTTAGATGCTTTGCAAGAATTAGTTGAGAAGCATAATTTGACTATTGTAACTTTGGAAGAATTAGTTGCTCATGGATTAGTAGCTAAGAAAGATAAAGTTAAGATCTTGGGTCGTGGTGAGTTGAAAGCAAAAGTTGAAGTTACAGCACATGCGTTCTCGGCTTCTGCTCAAGCAGCTATTGAAGCAGCAGGCGGTTCTATTGTTAAACTTTAATAAATGAAGAAACTAATCACAACCTTAACCAATATTTGGAAAATAGACGATTTACGTACACGTATTTTGAATACGTTGCTATTTCTTCTGATTTACCGTATTGGATGTCATATTGTATTACCTGGAGTTAATCCTCAAGCTTTGGCTTCCGGTCAAAAAGAAGGATTACTTGGGTTGCTAGATATGTTTGCAGGGGGGTCATTCTCTCGCTCAGCTATCTTTGCATTGGGTGTAATGCCTTATATCTCGGCATCCATTGTTGTTCAGTTATTGGGCATCGCGGTTCCTTATTTCCAAAAAATGCAGAAAGAGGGTGAAAGTGGTCGTACTAAAATGAATCAAATTACGCGCTATCTAACGTTAGCGATTACTTTGCTTCAAGCGTTTGCGTATGTTAGAACTCAAATTGAGCCTGCTGCGAAAACATTAGCAGATCCTATGTTCACTATTCTTACTGCAATAGTTTTGACAGCGGGTACTTTGTTTGTAATGTGGCTAGGAGAAAAGATTACTGATAAAGGTATTGGTAATGGTATTTCCTTGATCATTATGACTGGTATTATCGCACAATTGCCAAGTGGTATTACTGCGGAGTGGGTATCACGTATGAGTAAAGGTGGTGGTGGACCAATTCCATTATTATTGGAGTTTTTAGCTTTGTTCTTTGTCGTTGTATTTACAATTTTAATTGTACAAGGAGTTCGTAAGATTCCTGTTCAATATGCAAAGAAGATTGTTGGAAACAAACAAGTGGGTGGAGTAAGACAGTATATACCATTAAAGGTTAATGCTGCTGGTGTAATGCCAATCATTTTCGCGCAAGCGATTATGTTTGTGCCAATGAGTTTGGGTCAATTTTTCCCTAATCTTCAGTCTGATTTCTTAACATCGTTGAGTAACTATACATCTGTTGCTTATAATGTAACTTTTGCTGTTTTGATTATAGCATTTACATTTTTCTATACAGCAATTATGGTTAATCCTCAGCAGATGTCTGATGATATGAAGAAAAATGGTGGATTTGTTCCAGGTATCAAACCAGGTCTAGAAACAAGTAACTTTATTGATCGTGTGATTTCAAATATCACATTCCCGGGAGCAATTTTCCTTGCGATTATTGCTATATTACCTGCTATTGCAAGTTTATTCGGTATTAATAATCAATTTGCGCATTTCTACGGAGGTACGTCCTTATTGATTTTGGTAGGTGTTGTGTTGGATACTTTGCAACAAATTGAAAGCCACTTATTGATGCGTCACTATGACGGATTAATGAAAACTGGACGTATAAAAGGAAGAACTCCTGCGTCAGTTGAGGGTGTAGATCAGTCGGCAATTTAAATTCTTTAGATGTCTAAAGTATATTATAAATCAGAGGAAGAAATAGAGCAAGTGCGTTTGTCTGCAAATGTACTTTCGCAATTGCTTGGTGAAGTTGCTAAGGTTATTAAACCTGGCATCACCACCTTATCTCTTGATAAGTTAGCTTACGAGTTTATCCATGATAATGGTGGTACGCCTGCGTTCCTTAATTATCATGGATTTCCATACTCACTTTGTATTTCTGTTAACGATCAGATCGTTCATGGATTTCCAAGTGATTATATAATCAAAGATGGAGATCTTGTTTCTGTTGACGGTGGCGTAAATCTAAACGGTTTTATTAGTGATTCAGCCTACACTTTTGGTGTGGGTAATGTTACTGAAGAAGCGCAGCTGTTACTTGATGTAACAAAAGAATCTATGTACAAAGGCATAGAGCAAGCTGTAGCTGGAAAACGTGTTGGAGATATCGGTGCAGCTATACAGGAACATGTTTCTAAATATGGTTTTGGTATTGTACGAGAATTAGTTGGACATGGTGTCGGTTTTCATTTACATGAAAAACCTGAGGTGCCAAACTACGGTAAACGTGGTGCTGGTGCTAAGCTAGAGTCTGGTTTAGTTATTTGTATTGAACCAATGATCAACGCAGGAAAGGCAGGCGTGAAGTTTTGGGATGACGGATGGACAGTAAGTACTGTTGATGGTAAACTGTCGGCGCACTTCGAGCAAATGGTCGCTATTCGAAAAGGTGAACCCGATGTGCTGTTGACATTTGAACATGTAGAGAAAGTTTTAGGTGAAAAATAGTTGATTTTCAATTATTTTATATATCTTTGCACTCCTGTTTGCAGGCTATTTAACAAAATAATAATCAAGAATATATGGCTAAACAAGCCTCAATTGAACAAGATGGAATAATTAGAGAGGCACTTTCTAATGCTATGTTTAGGGTGGAATTGGAAAATGGGCATGAAATCATTGCTCATATTTCTGGTAAAATGCGTATGCACTATATCAAAATTTTGCCTGGGGATAAAGTTAAATTAGAAATGTCTCCTTATGATTTGACTAAAGGACGTATCACATACCGTTATAAATAACGGATTGGTAGTCTGATAGTGCAAGCTTTTGAAAATATTAAAATCATGAAAGTAAGAGCATCAATAAAAAAACGTAGCGCTGATTGTAAGATCATTCGTCGCAAAGGAAAAGTTTTTGTAATCAACAAAAAGAACCCTAAGTACAAACAACGTCAGGGTTAATTATTTAAAAATAATCGCTAAACATATATGGCAAGGATAGCAGGTATTGACTTACCTAAAAACAAAAGGGGTGTTATCGGCCTTACCTACATTTTTGGTATCGGTCGTACAACAGCAGAGCTTATCTTAGATAAGGCGGAAATCAGTCATGACATTAAAGTTCAAGATTGGAATGATGATCAGTTAGCAGCAATTCGTACTTTGATTTCTGATGAGATTAAAGTGGAAGGTGCTTTACGTTCTGAAATTCAATTAAACATTAAACGTTTAATGGATATCGGTTGTTACCGTGGATTACGTCACCGTAAGCATTTACCAGTTCGTGGTCAACGCACTAAAAACAACTCTCGTACTCGTAAGGGTAAACGTAAGACAGTTGCAAACAAGAAAAAGGCTACTAAATAAAAATTAAGAAATGGCTAAAACTAAAAAAGCTGCAAAAAAACGTATTGTTGTTATTGAGCCTGTTGGTCAAGCACACATCAATGCTACGTTTAATAATATCATTGTAACTTTGACTAATAATCAAGGTCAAACTATTTCTTGGTCAAGTGCTGGGAAAATGGGTTTTAGAGGGTCTAAAAAGAATACACCGTACGCGGCAGGACAAGCAGCAAATGACTGTGGAAAAGTTGCATACGATTTAGGTCTACGCAAAGTAGAAGTATTCGTAAAAGGACCTGGTGCTGGACGTGAGTCGGCTATCAGAACATTACAAACTGTTGGAATCGATGTGACTACTATCAAAGATATCACACCACTTCCTCACAACGGTTGTCGTCCTCCAAAACGTAGAAGAGTTTAATTAGGTTAAAGATAAGATTCATTAGCTAAAGGCTAATAGATACTTTAAGAGAAAAAAAATGGCTAGATATACAGGACCTAAGTCCAAAATTGCCCGTAAATTTAGAGAGCCGATTTTCGGCCCAGATAAAGCGTTAGAAAAAAAGAATTATCCTCCTGGACAACATGGAGCATCTAAACGCAGAGGTAAACAATCTGAATACGCTATTCAGTTGTTAGAAAAGCAAAAAGCAAAATACACTTACGGGGTGTTAGAGCGTCAATTCGCTAATTTGTTTGTTAAAGCTGCCTCAAAACAAGGTATTACAGGGGAGATCTTCTTGAAATTATTAGAAGCTCGTTTAGATAACACGGTGTACCGTTTAGGTATTGCCCCTACTCGTTCTGCTGCACGTCAGTTAGTATCGCACAAACACATTACTGTTAACGGAGAATTAGTTAACATTCCATCATATAGCTTACGTCCAGGTGATGTAATCGCTGTTCGTGAGCGTTCTCAAACTCTTGAAACAATCACTGATTCAGTTGCTGGTAGAATTATCAACAAATACTCATGGTTGGAGTGGAATGCAAAAGAACTTACAGGTACTTTTTTAAGTTTCCCTGAGAGATCTGACATTCCTGAGAATATCAAAGAGAACTTAATCGTAGAGTTATACTCTAAATAATAAATAAAGTAGCAATATGCATAGTCCATTATGGATTATGCATATTCTATTGTATTGCAAGTATTATTACAAAAACTTTAAAAAGAAATAAATGGCAATTTTAGCATTTCAAAGACCGGATAAAGTTATCATGCAAAAATCTACAGATTTTGATGGTACGTTCGAATTTCGTCCATTGGAGCCTGGTTTTGGTGTAACCATTGGTAATGCTTTGCGCCGTATTTTATTGTCCTCATTAGAAGGATATGCAATTACGTCGATAAGGTTTTCAGGCGTTTCGCACGAATTTTCAACTATCAAAGGTGTAGTTGAAGACGTTACGGAGATCATTTTGAATTTGAAACAAGTACGTTTTCAAAAAACTGGTGATCAAGGTGATAGCGAAAAGATATTTGTAGTAATCAATGGTCAAGAGCAATTCTCAGCTGGTGATATCACAAAATTCTCAAACAACTTTACAGTATTAAATCCTGATTTGGTTATCTGTAACATGGATAGCTCGGTTACAATTGAAGTAGAATTGAGCGTAGCTAAAGGTCGTGGTTATGTAAATGCTGATGAGAATAAAGTCGTTGATGGTCCTGTAGGATTAATCGCGATTGATTCGATCTTTACTCCGATTAAGAATGTTAAATTTACCATTGAGAACTACCGTGTAGAACAAAAAACTGACTACGAGAAATTGTTGTTAGATATTTCTACAGATGGTTCGATTCATCCAGAAGAAGCTTTAAAAGAAGCTGCTAAAATCTTAATTCAACACTTTATCTTATTCTCTGATGAGAATATGCTTCTTGAGTCTCAGACTAAAGAGGAAACTAAAGTTGTTGATGAAGAAATTTTACATATGCGTAAAATTTTGAAAATGGAATTAGTTGACTTAGATCTATCAGTTCGCGCATTGAACTGTTTGAAAGCTGCTGATATTCGCTCACTATCTGAATTAGTTACTTATGACGTAGCAGATATGTTGAAATTCAGAAACTTCGGTAAAAAATCATTAAGCGAAATCCAAGAATTGGTTAAATCGAAAGGTTTATCATTTGGAATGAACTTGTCTAAATATAAGTTAGACGAAGATTAATATATTAATAAGCGGCTTGTATATAATTCCCTCTGTGAAGAGACGGTATATACATTAAAATTAAATTAAAAATGAGACACGGAAAAAAAGTAAATCACTTAGGTCGTACTGACAGCCATAGAAAGGCAATGTTAGCTAACATGGCAACGTCATTAGTAAAACATAAACGTATTACAACAACTTTAGCAAAAGCTAAAGCGTTACGTAAATATGTTGAGCCTTTGATTACTAAATCTAAAAACGATACGACTCACTCTCGTCGTACTGTTTTCGCTTACTTAAAAGATAAAGAGGCTGTTACTATCTTGTTCCGTGAAATTTCGGAAAAAGTAGCTAATCGTCCAGGTGGTTATACACGTATTATCAAAATGGAAAATCGTTTAGGTGATAACGCTGAAATGGCATTTATCGAATTGGTAGACTATAATGAAATTTACGGTGCTAAAGCTGCTACTGAGAAAAAAGCAACTCGTCGTCGTGGTACTTCTAAGAAGAAAGCTGATACAACTGAAGAAGCTCCAGCTGAAACGGATGTTACTGCGTCTACAGAAGAAGAAAACAAAGACTAGTTCTTTAATTTTTTTAGATATAAAGCCTATCATGAAAATGATAGGCTTTTTTATTTTTAACGGATTTTTAGGAAGACTTAGCTATATTTGCAATGCATATCGGACTTATGTTTCTCATTTAATTATTTATTCATTATCAATGGACTTATTTAACGTTTATCCCATTAATCCAATCAATATTGTAAGAGCACAGGGCTCAACGGTGTGGGATGCCGAAGAAAATCCTTACTTGGATTTATATGGTGGTCATGCTGTGATTTCAATTGGTCATACGCATCCACATTATGTTCAACGTATCACAGAACAATTAAATCAAATTGGATTTTATTCGAATTCTGTGGAGATTCCTATTCAGCGTGAATTAGCTCAATTATTAGGTAAAGTTTCTGGGAAAGAGGATTATCATTTGTTTTTATGTAATTCAGGTGCAGAGGCAAATGAAAATGCGTTAAAGTTGGCTTCTTTTTATAATTCAAGAAAAAAAGTGATTGCTTTTTCAAAGGCATTTCACGGTCGTACATCTTTGGCAGTAGCTTGTACTGATAATCCAAATATTATTGCTCCTGTCAATGAGACTGATAACGTCATTTTCTTACCTTTTAATGATGAAGATGCTATATCTAATGCTTTCAAAAATTATGGCGAGGAAATTTCATCGGTGATTATTGAAGGTATACAGGGTGTTGGTGGCATAAGGGAAGCGTCTGTTTCATTTCTTCGTCTGATACGCACACTCTGCGATCAATATGCTTCTGTATTTATCGCTGATTCAGTACAGTGTGGTTATGGCCGTTCTGGTTTGTTTTATTCTCATGATTATTCTGGGATAGAAGCTGATATTTATACTATGGCAAAAGGTATGGGTAATGGTTTTCCTATCGGTGCAATTAGCATCGCTCCAAAATTTGTGGCATCATACGGTATGCTGGGAACTACTTTTGGGGGAAATCATTTGGCTTGTGCAGCCGCTGTTGCTGTCTTAGAAGTTATTCAACAGGATAGTTTAATTCAAAATGCAGCGACTGTTGGATCTTATTTAATTGAAGAATTACGCAAGTTTGATCAAATTTCTGAAGTAAGAGGAAGAGGACTGATGATAGGTATTGATTTACCTAGTGAATTAGCGCATGTAAGGAAAGATCTGTTGGAAAAGCATAGAATATTTACAGGTGAAGCAAAGCCTACTGTAATACGCTTATTGCCCGCATTAAATACAACAAAAGAAATGGCCGATCAATTTTTAACGGCTTTTACAGAAATTTTGGAAGGTTAGTTTTTTGAATAAGATAAATATATGAAAAAGTTTTTTTCAGTTAAAGATGTTGCTAGTGTTTCTGAAATAGTTAAAGAAGCAATGGAGTTGAAAGCTAACCCTAACACTTTGGAAAGTTTGGGCAAATACAAAACATTGGGTCTGGTATTTTTAAACCCAAGTTTGCGCACACGTTTAAGTACTCAAAAAGCAGCTATGAATTTAGGAATGAATGTCATGGTTATGAATATGGATAAAGATGGCTGGGCATTGGAGACTCAAGATGGTGTCGTAATGAACGGAACTACTGTTGAACATATCCGTGAGGCCGCAGCGGTAATGGGTGAGTATTGTGATATTTTGGGCTTACGTTCTTTTCCTAAATTGAAAAATAGGGATGAGGATTACTCTGAAGATTTATTTAATAAGTTTATCGAATATTGTGGTGTTCCAGTTGTGTCTTTGGAAAGTGCAACCCGCCATCCTTTACAGAGTTTAACTGATATTATAACAATAAGTGAATATAAAGTCACAGAAAAACCAAAGGTTGTTTTAGCGTGGGCACCACATGTAAAAGCTTTGCCACAAGCGGTACCAAATTCTTTTTCAGAGTGGATGTGTCAAGCGCAGGTTGAAGGCTTGGTCGATTTCACTATAGCACATCCAGAGGGATATCAATTGTCTGAAGAGTTTACTGAGGGTGCGAAGATTTCAAATGATCTAGATCAGAGTCTCAAAAATGCAGATTTTGTTTATGTTAAGAATTGGTCTTCTTATGAGGAATATGGTGAAGTATATCCAGTTATTGAAAATTGGTTAATTGATAATGAGAAATTAGCGTTAACAAATGACGCAAAGGTTATGCATTGCTTACCAGTAAGACGTGATTTAGAATTATCCGCAGAGGTACTTGATGGGCCTAATTCTTTGGTCATTAAGGAAGCTGGTAATCGTGTATGGGCTGCACAGGTTGTTTTAAAACGTATGCTTGAAAGCTTAGAAAAAAATAAATAGGTCTGTAAATAAATTATTTTGGAAGATTTAGAGAGAAAGATGTCAAATAGTGGCCTTAATATTATAAAAATTGGTGGCAATATTATCGATGATGAAGTATTGTTAGACTCATTTTTGGAAAAATTTGCGGCTTTGCCTGGCAAAAAAATCTTAGTGCATGGAGGAGGAAAGATTGCGACACGTATTGCAACAGATTTGGGAATTGAAGCTAAGATGGTGGAAGGCAGAAGAATTACAGATGAAGCAATGTTGCGGGTTGTTACAATGGTGTATGCGGGTTTAACTAATAAAAATATTGTTGCAAAGCTTCAAGTTTTACAATGTGATGCTATTGGTTTAAGTGGTGCGGATGGAGGTACAATTAAAGCAATAAAGCGACCTGTTAAAGATATTGATTACGGCTTTGTCGGGGATATTTTGCACGATTCTGTCAATACTGCTTCTATTAAGAAATTTTTGGAAGCGGGATTTGTTCCTGTATTTTCTGCAATAACTCATAATGGTTTAGGACAACTTTTAAATACCAATGCAGATACGATCGCATCAGCTTTAGCTGTTGGGCTGTCATCATTATATGATACATCTCTAGTATATTGTTTTGAAAAAAATGGTGTACTTAAAGATATCAATGATGAACAGTCTGTAATTAATTCAATCCGTGCCGACGAATTTTTACAGTTAAAGGAAGACGGTGTTATTCATGATGGAATGGTACCAAAATTGCAAAATGCATTCGATGCTATACAAAAAGGTGTTCGGAATGTGTATATTGGTCATGCCAATAATTTGCACTTATTCCAACAGGGCCAATTTGGCACTTGTTTGACCTTAAAATAGAATTTTAATCATGAAAAGAATTACCATTATCGGAACGGGGAATATTGGTTTGTCTCTTGCAAAAGGATTAGTAAAAAATCAGTTTTGTAATGCGGATCAAATCACTTTAACAAGACGTAATATTAAAGCCTTAAATCAAGAAAGGGAAGATGGTTTTGTTGTTACAGATAGTAATATCGAAGCAGTTAGAGATGCCGATATTATTGTCTTTGCAATTTTACCTCAACAATTACGAAAAGTTTTGGAAGAAATAGCTCCGATAGTTCAAGGTTCTAATCAGGTTTTTGTATCTGTTGTATCTGGGGTAAGTTGCGTTGATATAAAAGAAGTGCTTGGTGTAAATGCATTGGTCGTAAGGGCAATGCCAAATACAGCAATTGCAATTGGTCAGTCGATGACATGTATTGCAACTGATAATGCACCTTCAGATATTGTGAAGGATGTAGAAGTTATGTTTGAAACGGTGGGCGCAGTTGTAGTTATTAACGAAGATTTAATGACTTCTGCTACTGCATTATGTGCTTGTGGTATTGCTTTTTTCTTGAGAGCTATACGAGCAGCTTCACAGGGTGGAGTAGAAATTGGTTTTCATGCGCATGATGCTCTTAAAATGGCTGTTCAGACAGCAAAAGGTGCCGCAGATTTATTATTGCAAACTCAATCACATCCTGAAAGTGAAATTGATAAGGTGACTTCGCCTAAGGGGTGTACTATTGCAGGGCTTAATGAAATGGAACACCATGGTTTCAGTTCCGCATTTATTAAAGGAATAAAATTGTCTGCACAAAAAGCTGGAGGCCTCTACAATGAATAATCGAGTTGAGTTATTTGAAGAAAGTTTAGCCTTATTAAAGTCTTTAATACGTACCCCTTCTTTTAGTAGAGAGGAAGAAGAAACTGCAACGATAATAGCACAATTCTTTACTGCGAAAGGAATTGTTCCCTACAGAAAAGCAAATAATATTTGGGTTTATAATAAATGGTATAGTACCGATAAACCTACGATACTGTTGAACTCACATCATGACACTGTAAAACCAAACACTGGTTATACAAGAGATCCATTTTCTCCAGATATAGTAGATGGAAAGCTTTATGGATTAGGAAGTAATGATGCAGGTGGATGTTTGGTTTCTTTGATTGCAACTTTTCTACATTTTTATGAAGACAAAGATTTAAAATATAATTTTTGTTTAGCAGCTACTGCTGAAGAGGAAATCTCCGGTAAATGTGGAATTGAATCAATTGTTTCAGATTTAGGAACTTTAGATTTTGCTATAGTAGGAGAACCAACTTTAATGGATTTAGCGATCTCAGAAAAGGGCCTAATGGTATTAGATTGCACTGCTCATGGCATATCAGGCCATGCTGCACGAGATGAGGGAGAAAATGCTTTATATAATGCATTAGCAGATATCGAATGGTTTAGATCCTACCAGTTTGAGCGTGAATCAAATAAATTAGGACCCATTAAAATGTCCGTGACGATGATTCAGTGTGGTGTTCAACATAATGTTGTTCCCGCAACTTGCGATTATGTTGTCGATGTTAGAACAACAGATGCATACAGTAATGAAGAAACATTAGAAATAATAAAACTACATGTACAATCTGATGTCCATGCTCGTTCAACACGTTTAAATTCATCTTCTATTCCAGAAGATCATCCTCTTGTTTTGTCAGGTGTTAGTCTTGGAAAAAAGACTTATGGCTCTCCTACAATGAGTGATCAAGCATTGTTGCGGATACCTTCTGTGAAGTTAGGACCGGGCTTCTCCGGACGATCGCATATGGCCGATGAGTTTATTTTCTTGGATGAAATTAGGAAAGGCATTGACGATTATATTAATATTTTAGAAAAAATCGTATAAACAAAAAAGCACAAAATATATTTTGTGCTTTTTTGTTTATACGATTAATAATTTAGACTAGACTAAACTAATCTGTCTTTTTATACTCTCTTCAAGAGATATAATAGTCTCAGTACGCTGAATTCCTTGTACAGATTGTATATCTTCATTTAATACTTTACGCAGGTGTACAGTATCGCGACAGATTATTTTTGCAAAAATACTATATTGTCCCGTGCAGTAATGTAATTCAACGACTTCTTTAATTTCTTTTAATTGAGCAACAGCATCAGAGTATTGAGATCCTTTTTCAAGGTAAATCCCTAAGAAGGCAGTGATATCGAAACCAACTTTCTGAGGATTAATAATTAAGTTGGATCCTTTAATAATACCTAGTTCTTCCATTTTTTTCATGCGTACATGTATAGTGCCACCAGATACAATTAACTTTTTTGCTATTTCTGTATAAGGAATAGACGCATCATTCATCAAAATTGATAATATCTGAATATCAAGATTGTCTAAATCGTAATTAGAATAGTTGTTTTCCATTAAAAGTGCTGTTATTAATTAAGTTAACCCAAACCGATAATTTATTACCAAATAGTCGTATCGGATTAAATTTTTAAATTTTTCAAAAATACTAAGATTTGTTGGTTTATCTATGTAAATTTAGTAAAAATTTTATATACATATTGTTAATGTGATATTTAAATAACAAATTTTGTATAGATTTTTATTGCTATTGGCATTTGATTTTAAAAAGATATTTATGGAAATAGAAGATGTTAAAATTTCAAGGAAGAAACCCATTTTTGCAGTAGGAGAGGGATTACATAAATACTTGAGACTATATCAACGTGATGCAAAGCTTCCTATTACTTATAAGGATCTTTTATCTTTTACTGAAACTATACCTGTATTGGATAAATACGGTAACGACACTTTTTGGGAAACGCCATTATATCCACCATATCTGATTGATCATTTATATGAAGGTTTGAAAGTAATATATGCTAAATTAAAGGCATCGGGTAATACCCGTATTGTGCAACATAAGTATATTGATCGTGTTGAGTATTGTGCGTTTGGTAATACAAGGCCTTTTCGAATTCGTATTGTAAACCGACTGAATGATGTTTATGATTATTTTTATATTAAGCAAGCTGATGCATCTCGTATTTATGGCTTAGAATTGGAGGAAATCTTATCGCCAAATCAGGTAAATTATATGGTCGATAATGAAACTTTGGTTGAGGAACATATTGTTGGAATCCCTGGTGATACTTTTGCCAAGCAACGGATGTATACACCAGATTATAATCTAACACGTATTTCTAAGGAGTTTGTTAAATTTAACGAACGTTGCATAATTACTTTGTTAGGTGATATGCGCGCTTATAATTTCGTCGTACAAATAACTCCAGATTTTGACGATTTTCAATTCAGAATTCGAGCTATTGATTTTGACCAGCAATTTTATGAAGGCAATCCAAAAGTGTACATGCCACAATTTTTCAAAGAAAACTTTCCTTATGTGCAACTTTCAATGGAACATTTGACAGAAAAAACGGTTTCTCAATATCAACAAGAAGAGCGATCATCTATTGTACATCGTGTACGTAGTGAAAGGCATCGGATCGCTGACCTTAGGGACGCATCAAAAACCCAACAATTATCGACAGAGGAAAATATAAAACAATTGCGTGAAGCTTATGCAATTTCTCATTCAAGTGAACAGTATTTGAAGTGTAAATCGATGACTGATATTGTTGAATTAAATGTGAAAAATGTTATAAGGCAAGTACAGCTATAATTACTTGATTCTTTTTTCATTATCTTTTACAAATGCACTCCAACCACTGTAACTTTTGCCAGTTTCGGAGGTCGCATTTTTTTGAAAGGAATGACAAACAGCAACAGCTAATCCATCTGTTGCGTCTAAAAATTCAGGGCTTTCATTAAATTTTAATAATGATTTGAGCATGCCTGCTACTTGCTCTTTGGTTGCATTTCCATTTCCAGTTACTGATTGCTTTATTTTTCGTGGAGCATATTCAAATATAGGAATATCAAAATTTAATGCGGCGGCCATAGCGACACCTTGTGCTCTTCCTAATTTCAACATTACTTGTATGTTTTTTCCATAAAATGGAGCTTCTAATGCAACACTGTCCGGTTTATATTCCTCTATTAAAGCAGTAGTTTTTTTAAATATACGTTGGAGTTTCAGAGCATGGTCATCAAGATGCCCCATTTTCACGACTCCCATAGTAATGAGACTGATATTGTTTCCTTGTTCACGTATGATTCCGTAACCTAGAACAGCTGTTCCGGGGTCAATACCTAAAATAATTCTCTCTTTTGCTTTCTCCTTCTGCATGTGCAATATTACATTTTTTATTTCGTAACGATTCAAAAATGAAGATGTAATGGATACTAATATTGCCATAAAATAACTTTAGCTTTGATTAATATTTAGTAACATTGTGTCCAAAATTGATAAATGCTAACAAAGGTTCAAAAAAAATATAGCGGGATATTGATAAAAATTGCGGTACTAGCTTTTGCTGGATGGTATATTTATCAACAATTATCCGATCCTAAAAATCTTCTGAAGTTTGAAACATTAATCGCAGGTATAGATCCTCATTATTTCTGGTTGACATTTAGCTTAATCGTGTTCTTGATGTTTGTTAATTGGATGCTTGAAGTTGTAAAATGGCAATATTTGGCTATTAGAATTGAAAGAATATCTTTTGGACGTGCATTTCAATCGGTATTTAGTGGATTAACATGGGCTATTTTTACTCCAAATAGGATTGGTGAATATGGAGGTCGTGTTTTGTTTTTGAAACCTGAAAATCGAGCAAAAGGTGCTATAGCAATGGGAGTTGGGTTATTTGCACAACTTGTATTAACCAGTATAGCTGGTGCTTTAAGTATTGCTTGGTTTGCATGTACTTATATGGATACTCCGGTTTCTATAGAGTTTGGAATTTGGTTATTAGCAATATTGTATGCGACAGGTTTTTTAGTACTTTATTTTAATGTGCATTGGATTGATTTATTGGTTGGTCGAATTAAATTTCTAGAACGTATCAAACCTTTCTTTTCTATTTTGGAAGAGTATACTTTTAAGGAATTGCTTGTTGTCATATTGATATCGTTGGCAAGATTTATCATTTTTACTTCTCAGTACATTATTTTAATGTTGGTCATTTTACCAGAATTACCATTCGTGGCAATGATTTTGATGATATTTATTCTTTTCTTTGTGCAGGCCGCATTACCGACATTGGATATTTTTGATTTTAGTGTAAGAAGTTTTGTTGCAGGTAATCTTTATAGTTATATCACAAATCAAGAACTAGCCGTGATGGCAATTGTTTCTTGTATTTGGTTCGTTAATTTGATACTTCCAGCTGTTTTAGGTTCTATTTTTGTTTTGAAAATAAATTTTTTTGGTGATTCTAAGTCTTAGTTTTATTACGATAATATTGGCGATTGTGTATATCGCTCTGGTTCTGTATATGCGGAAAGGTTGGTTTGAAATACCAACTGTAATATCGAACTGTTTACCGGTCAAACGTATTTCTATTATTATAGCTGCACGTAATGAAGAAAATGGTATAGCACGTACTATTGATGCTGTACTTAATCAAAAATTTCCACCTGAACAGTTTGAATTAATTGTAATCGATGACCATTCTACTGATCGGACAAGTGATGTTGTATTGTCCTACGCGCACAGAGGAGTACAATTAATTCAGTTGAATGAGAGCAATAAATTGAATTCATATAAAAAGCTTGCTATAGCGAAGGCTATTGATTTATGTACAGGAGAGATCATTGTTACAACTGACGCTGATTGTAGGATGGGTGAAAATTGGTTAATGACAATCATTAGCTATTTTGAAACTCAAGACTTATATCTTTTATCTTCTCCTGTAGTGTATTCAGAAGAGAAATCATTTTTTGAAAGACTTCAAACACTTGAGTTTTTATATTTAATAGGCTTAGGCGCAGCAGGTATTGGTAATAAAAATCCGACAACTTGCAACGGAGCAAATTTGGCATATCGAAAAGATATTTTTTATGAAATGGGTGGATTTGCCGGTATCGATGAATTAGCATCTGGTGATGATGAATTATTTTTGCATAAAGTTGCTGCAAAATATCCACATAAAATAGGATTCTGTAAATCTACAGATGCAGTGGTTTATACCGATGCTAAGCCTACAATTAGGTCATTTATAAGTCAGCGGAAGCGTTGGGCTTCTAAGAGTACAAAATATAAAAATAAAGCAATTGTGTTACTCGGAATCACAATTTGGTTATTCAACTTTTGTATGCTTACCTGTCTTATCGTAGGTTTATTTTATCATTATTCCTATCTTTTTACTTTTTTGGTAGTATTAATCGCTAAAATCATAGTTGAATATCTATTTATTCAACCCTTAACTCAGTTTTCTAAGAGAGAGGAGTTAATGCGGTATTTACCAATTCTTTCCTCGTTTCATATAATATACCTCGTGTATATTGGTATACTTGGTAATATCGGTAAATATGATTGGAAAGGTCGGCAGGTTAAATAATCTAACCATTTTTGACTTTTAAACGGATCTTCTGTTCAGCTTCTAATACTATTTCTTCCAAAGTTTTATCAGTTTTATTAATAGGATCTAAAACTTCCCAGCTCATTTTGACAAAGGGTGTAAGAGGAAATAAGCCATTTTTAGTCATTTCATATGAACCATTTATTGCGATAGGAACAATTAGTGCATCGGGATTTTTCTTTAATAATGTAGCTATTCCGCCAACATGAAAAGGCTTCATTTTACCATCTCGAGTGCGAGTACCTTCCGGGAAAATAAAAGCTGACCAGTTTTTGGTCTTCATATTATTTGCAAGTTTTAATATTTCACCGATAGACTGTTTTGAGTCCTTACGGTCAATATTTGCTGCCCCACCATGTTTCAAATTGAAGGAAATACTTGGAATTCCCTTCGCTAGTTCTATTTTTGAAATGAATTTTCCATGAAATCTTCGCAGAAAATAGATCATAGCCGGTATATCAAATGTACTTTGATGATTTGCAACGAAAATAATGGGCTGTCCGGTTGGAATGTTTTTATTATCAGTAAAAGATATCGTATTAAACAGCAAAATATTGCAATAGGTGAGAAAGAAATTAAGAATATCGACACTCTTTTTATGTGCTGTATATCCGCCAAACTTTAGGCTCAACCATTGTATTGGGTGAAAAACTAAAAGGCACAAGGCAAAAAAGAAATAAAAAATGGGTGTCAGAATAAATCCAATAATCTTCTTCATGTTTAAATCTAATAATTATTTACAGCAAATATAATTATTAATATACTTTAC
>NZ_JBBGYV010000013.1:0-81954 GCF_037479535.1 Sphingobacterium sp. MYb388
TGATACAAAATTAGATGTCAGTAAATTAACTTGTTCTTCATGCAATACTGAGGTTAGCGGTAAATTTATGTTGCCAATTTGGACGCAATTAACTCTTGAGGAACAGGATTTTGTACTTGAGTTTTTATTAAAATCAGGAAGTCTGAAAGAGATGGCAAATCAATTAGGCAAGAGTTATCCTACCGTAAGAAATAAGTTAGATGATCTTATTGATAAGTTGTTGGGTTTAAAAAATAATGATTAGTATGGTTTTTAAAGAGAAACAGTCTTTTTGGAGTTGGTGGATGGTGATTTTGATCGTCTTTTTATTATTATCGACTTTAAATTATGAATGGAATGATATAAAAGATGGTAATTTCAAAGAATTAAGTGTAAATCCTGGGTTTTGGATTATTGCTGCTATTATTATTATATTTTCGTTCATTAAATTAAAAACAACAATAAACTCTCAAGGAATTATGATTCACTTCTTTCCCTTTCTATTGAAAAGTAAATTTATTCCTTGGTCAGAAGTAGCACAGGTTTCTGTAAAGGATTATAATCCTATATACGACTATGGAGGTTGGGGGTATCGCATTGGAAGAAAAGGTAAAGCCTATAATACCAAAGGATCACATGGGTTGGAATTGATCTTTAAAAGCGGGTCTAGACTTTTGATAGGTACCCAAAAGAAATGCGAACTCAATACGATCATTTCTAAGGTTAATCAAGAAATTTTAAATAAGGACTATGAATAAAATACTTTTAAATCCATTTGATAATCTTTCGGAGACAAAACTCTTATCTATTGGTCTTATTTCGTTTATAATCGGTGCTTTTGTAGCTTGTTTTTAGGAGATTCCTTTCCTGGGATGATGAGTTTTAAATCCAACAAGGCTAGCTTTTTACAATTATTATATCACAATATCTTAACAACATCTTTATTATCAATCATTATATTTCTAGTTTGAAAAATATTGAATTCGAGTCTGAGATTTATAGATATGCTAATAACCGTATTGGTTGCAAGGTCTGTCATTTATTGTATGGCTTTATTAAATACAACTAAATGGCTAAACCCGATAGTAGATTTAATTTCCAGAATGTAGTAAATCCACTGGGTAACCAAAATGTTGATAAAGCAGATTGAATTATCCCTTTTTTGGTGTTATTCTCAGCCTTTGCTTGCTGATCTATTTCTTCTATTTACTTATTTAAAGGATTTCCTACTGTTATAAATAGAAAAAAATTATAATGGCTTGATTTTGGTACTTGTTGTAATGTTAATGGAAGCTTTATCTTCTTTATTCTCTTTTATTACATATAATGATTAAAAAAATAGTTGGTACATTTCTCCTGTTGTTTATAACAATAACTGCTTTTTCCCAAACTTTCGTAGGGGACTGGAAAGGTAATTTGCAAGTAGGACATTCCAGTTTGGTTTTTATAATTCATTTATCTCAGGAAAATGGTGTATGGAAGGCAACAGCGGATAGTCCAGATCAGGGAGCCTTTGGCATTCCCGCGAAGGCAAACGTTAATGGTAACGGAATCGAAGTACTGATTGAAGGAGGAATTAGTTATATCGGGAAAATGGAACGGGATGATTTAATAGGTGGTGAGTTTCAACAAGGGACATTTCGAGCCAAGTTAGATCTTATGAAAATAAAGGTAACCCCTAATAATATCAAGACAATAAGATCTCAACGTGTTTTTCCTCCTTATTCATACGATACAGTAGATGTCAATTTTAGAAATAAATATGATGATGTCCTATTAAGTGGCACCTTAACCACACCTAGACAAAAAGGTAAATTCCCTGCAGTAGTTTTAGTGACAGGAAGCGGTCCCCAGGATCGCAATGAAACATTAATGGGACATGAACCTTTTCGAATATTATCAGATTTTTTAACAAAAAATAATATTGTTGTTCTTCGCTACGACGATCGGGGGGTCGGACTTTCAAAAGGAAGTTTTATAAATGCCTCAATTGAGAATTTCAGTAAAGACGCAATGGCAGCAATAGATTTTCTAAAAGAAAGACCAAATGTAGATCCCGGCAAAATTGGTATTATCGGGCATAGTGAGGGTGGTTTAATCGCAGAATTGTTGGCTGGACAAAAATTTCCGGCGCTTTCTTTTATTGTTTCTTTGGCAGGTCCAGCCATTCCTATCGACTCTCTAATGGTATCACAGCTATATCGCATTGGTAAAGTAGCAGGCATGTCAGAACTAGCATTATCACATGCCAAAGAGATTAATAAAAGGAATTTTGAGGTTGTTAAAAGTAATAGGCCGCATATGGAGGCTATGGCAATGATTCTTGATAATATGAAAATAGATCCAGCAAAATTGAATTCATCGAGTAAATTGGAATTAGAGACACTCTTGTTGCCATCTTATAGATATTTCATGCGGATTGATCCCATTCCTTTTATTAAAAAAATTACAGTGCCGGTTTATGCCGCATTTGGGAGTTTAGATGTTCAGGTTCCTGCTGACCAAAATCTAAAAAGTTTAAAGAATAATCTACCATATAATCCAAAAACAGTTCTAAAGAAATATGAAGGATTGAATCACTTATTTCAAAAATCGACAACTGGGGCTGTTTCAGAGTATGAGCATATTAGTGAAACCATGAATAGTGAAGTCTTGAATGATGTAGTTAAATGGATAAAAAGCTTATAATAGTAACCTGTAGTTAGTATTATTTAAGTGACATCATCTCTATTTTAGTAAAAGTACGATAACGTTGTAAATTGGTTTTCTGTGATGCTACAGCATTTTTTTGCTCAATATTAACTTCTATGTAGTTTTCTAGTAAAGTCAATTCTTCTTTGTAATACAATTAGGTTTATATCTTTGTTTTACACTCCATCATCGTGTTTATGATGGATACTATTGAACAAAACCTTTATTTTATTATTATGAATTTCAAGGCAATCGTCACCTTATTTTTCTTAACAATTTTAACCTCAGTTTCCTTTTCTAGAGAAGTTATTTCTTTCAATCAAGATTGGGCTTTCAAAAAGGGCCCCTTTACTACAGATCTCTTACAGTATGGGAATGTTTTTTCTGGAACATGGCAATCTATAGCTGTTCCCCATACATGGAACTCAAAAGATATGCAAGTACGTAATGATCGATTTACATCTAATGAAAAATTTTATGTAGGAGATGCCTATTATCGTAAAACTTTTATTCCCGAATCTTCTTGGAATGGTAAGCGCATTTTTGTAAAATTTGAAGGTGTAAATACAAACACAGAAGTTTACATTAATAATTCACCGTTGCCTGCGAAGAAGGAAAAGGGAAATGTAGTTTATGATGCGTCAGCTATAAATGGTAATTATCAGATTGTGGGAAGACATCAAGGGGGCTATTCGGCATTCGTGTTGGAATTGACTAATATGTTGAAATTTGGAGTTGAAAATGAGATTCTTGTAAAAGTTAACAATGAAGCAACTCCACAAGTAATACCAGTCAATCATACGCTATTCCCTATGTATGGTGGTATTTATCGTCCGGTTGAACTTATTGTGACGGATAAGATTAATATTGCAGTATCCGATTATGCTTCTTCAGGAGTATATATAAGTCAAAAGGACGTTAATAAAAAAAGTGCATCAATAAATTTAAAAGTGAAACTTGAAAATAAAAATCATGACGCAAGAGATTTACAGGTGGTGTCAACGATTTTTGAACAAAACGGCGCTGTGAAAGCCAAGAATATAAAAAAATATCGTTTACTTCCGCAGGGTAGACAAGAAGTAATGCAAGACTTTAATTTAACAAATCCACATTTATGGCAAGGTCTGGAGGACCCATATCTATATAAAGTAGTTACACAGCTTGTTGATGGAAATACTGTACTAGATGAAGTGATTCAGCCTCTAGGTTTACGAAAATTTGAATTAAGAACAGGAGAGGGATTCTTTTTGAATGATATTAAGTATCCAATGTATGGAGTAACAAGACATCAGGATCGATGGGGAAAGGGCTCCGCTTTATCAAATGCTGATCATGATGAAGATTTGGCTATCATCAAGGAAATTGGAGCAACTACGATTCGATTAGCTCATTATCAACAATCTGCATACTTCTATGAAAAATGCGATAGTATTGGATTTATTGTTTGGGCAGAAATCCCATTTGTTAATCGTGTAACGACCTTAGAGGAAGCAAATGCAAAACAGCAATTGACAGAACTTATAAGACAAAACTATAATCATCCTTCTATTTATACATGGGGTCTCCATAATGAGGTTTATACGCCTAATGCGTACACAATCGAGTTAACGACAAAATTAAATGATTTAGCTAAGACCGAAGATCCATATCGCTATACGGTGCAAGTGAGCGGCTATAATGTCATCAACCATGCTGTAAATAATAATGCAGATATACAGGGAATCAATCATTATTTCGGATGGTATAATGGCGTTATTCGTGATGTTGATAAGTGGGCAGATCAAATCTCAAAAGATTTTAAAGATTATAAAATTATTTTTTCAGAGTATGGAGCCGAGGCTAATCCTAGTCATCAACAAGAGGTTGTTGGAGATGTAGGTAATCAATGGGTGAATCCAGCATTTTTTCCTGAAGAATTTTCAACAAAGTTCCATGAAATACATTGGGGAACGATAAAAAGACATCCGATCTTTTTGGCCTCTTATCTTTGGAATACATTTGACTTTGCTACTCCGATTACAGCACTCAATGTTGAACCAAGGAATTACAAAGGATTGGTTACGTTTGATAGAAAACTCAAGAAAGATCCTTTTTATTGGTATAAAGCTAACTGGAGTAAAGAACCTGTATTATATCTGACACAAAGACGTGTTATTGAGAGAGTAAACGAGATTACTCCGGTGACAGTTTATTCTAATTTAGGAACACCTACTTTGTTGGTCAATGGTGTTGAGGAAAAGAACTTTGTTATCGGAGAAACTGATGTCCATTATATTTTTCAAAATGTTAAATTGAAAGAAGGAGATAATATTATCCAGGTAAAAGCATCAAGTAAAGGTCAACAATTTGAAGATAAGATTACTTGGCATTACTTGAAAGATAACCCAAAGGCAATCAGTAAAGATGGACCGAAATCCAATAAAAATGAACATATTGGTTTATAAAAAAGCATCTTTGTGCAATGCCCCCGAAAAGTTTAACACTTTCTGGGGGCACGCTACTTTTGAGACTTTTTTATTAAGGAGTTGTTAATGCTACAGGTAGAATTTTACCATTATAATATTGATGTCCATTTTGGGCAAATTCTGCAATATATCTTCCCATCTCAAAAGCGAGTTTACCAGCTTCTATTCCTGGAAAAGCTGCTTCAAACATTTCAGTTTGTGCAGATCCAAGAGCAAGACAATTTACGCGGATACCTTTACCCTTAAATTCTTCAGCCAAGCACTCTGTTAATACTGCCAACGCTGCTTTACTAGAAGAATAAGCCGCTAAGCCACTAAACTTGGAAGAGCCTTGAAAACCGCCCATACTTCCTATATTGAGAATATGAGATCCTTCGGGCATTAAAGGGACGATATGTTGAATCATATTAGCATGTGCCAATACATTGGTTTGAAACATCGATGCAATTTCTTCCAATGAACTATCCATAAAAGGTTTATTGATAAGCACCCCTGCATTATTGATCAGGATATCTACCTGTTCAAATTTTGATTTGATAAATGGTAATAAGGTTTGATAATCATCATAAACAATATCAAACTGAGCTGGATATAAATTACCCCCGTCGAAATTCAAATCCTTAGCAATTTCGTGAAGGCGCTTTAGTTTATCTGCAGATCGAGCAAGTGCGATAACATTATTTTCTTTTTTTGCCGTGAGATCCAATACAGCTTCAAACCCAATTCCACTGCTTGCTCCTGTTATTATAATATTTGCCATGTTTATTTATTTAATCTTCCGTCTGAGATTCTTCTATTTCTTTAACAGATGGTAATTTTTCGGTCCCTAAAGCAGAGGGATGAAATATGTAGTACGAACCAGTAAAGGCCATGAATGCCGATATAATATAAAATAGTAGACTAATCAAGACAGCTAAATGTGAATCAAGGTGAAAAAAATTAGCTCCCCACATATAAACTAGCTCTCGCATACCCAATCCTCCAACGGAAAATGGAATTATTGCCACTAATGAAGAAGCGAGAAAGAGAAAGAGATAAGGAGAAAATTTTCCATCAAAGCCTAGGGCGTATAATATCATAATAGCAGCAATTACTTGCATTGACTGTACACCTATTGCTTTTAGATGTGTTTTGATGAAATTTGCCTTAAAATCATTGAAAAATTTGCCTACCAAAAAATAATAAAGCGTTGTACCCAAGATAAATCCTAAAATTGTTAAGTAATTAGGAATTCCAAGTTGAGGCATAAAAATGATTAATGCCGCAATTATTAAACATAACGCCCACAGACCACTTAATCGGTCAAAGAATAATGCTCCAAGTAACTTTCGACCTTTAATACTATACTTTTTTCGAAGAAAATATATTTTATATCCATCACCTCCAACACCTCCAGGCAAGAAAAGATTATAAAACAAGCCAAGTTGATAAAGTTTAAAATTATATCTCTCAGAAACATGAAGTCCGATTGCAGTTAAGAAGCTAAGTAAGCGAGATGATGATATTAGTATTGAGATGGCATATGCTAAAAATGCGAATAAAAGGAACAGCGGATTTGATTTTAATAGAGCATCTTTTAGATCTTGGATAGAAACCTTACTAAATACCCAATAAAGAGCAGCAACAGTAACAACTACTTTCAGTATATTCTTAACAATTTTCCAAATTAGTTTTTTATTCATTAGATATTTAAGTCTATGTTTTGACTTTATTCATTAATTCTCAAAGATATTAATTTGATTAATGATATTGTATTTATTTGGATTATGCTATTAGGGGATATATACGGGAGTATAATAGAATTAAGTAGATCAATAGGAAAATCGTGCATAATGAGAATTGCCAATTAATATCGACTCTTAAATATTTGTTTTTTAACATGACAATCAGTAAAACTACAAAAATGATAAAGAGCAATGCAGGAGCAACTACTGCCATTTCATTTGGAAATGCAACGTGTTTAGCATCTAAATTAGACTGGGTTCCCTTATTCGATAGTATAGGAACAGAAGCTAGTGCTAAAAGTAAAACGAAAAGACGCAATAGTGATTTTGCTACAATCTTACTAATGGTATGATTTTTGGATGTCTCAATCATGATTTGTTGTTATATTTACAGCAAAAATACAATAAGTAACTATAAAATTAATGAATATGAATCGAGTTCTTTTATCTATCACAACTCTCATGTTGAGTTTGTTTCTTTTTTCGGCTTGTAGCATGCAACCAAAAGGAACAGCATCTAGTTCTTCATCTACTGCGATGTCTACAGGGCCTAGTGCCTCTGACTGGAAAGGAGCTGTAAAAGGAACTTGGGTTTTAAACACTATTGATCGCGAGAATTTACCCGCATCTTATACCATTAAAAGTGTATTTGAAGAAGCACCTGCTGAATGCTTTATCGGAAGTACTTGGACATTGCCTGGTAATGGTAAAGGAAACATCTCATTTTCAGCAGACGGTAAATTATGTGCCCCTGGTGCTTCCAGAGATATTATATGGTCTATATTCAATCCAGGAAAGAATAACGGACAACCACAGTTTCAGTTTAAAAAGATTTATGCGGGCGATAAAGCTAAAAATGTTACTACAGGCTACCGTTTAGATTTATCATACTCAGACGCTAGTAAATTAGTTATGCGTATGCCGGTAACCATTACAAATGGCGAAGCATATTTAGTATTCACTTTTTCAAGAGTAAATTAAGATATCCTTTTTGAAGATAGATAAAGCTATAGGAAACTATAGCTTTACTTGTTTAAAATTTTTTATTTAACAAATTTTCTAATTTTAGAAACAGTACTTTGATCGAAAAAAATATTGTACAAAAAATTATAAGGGAGGTGGTTCTTATCGCTCTTGGTCTAGAAAATAGAATATATATCAAGGACTTATCTGCTCATTTATATTGGATGGAAAAATCTCAATTTAATTTTGGGGAGGAATATATAGCCAAAGATATTACCATACGTGATTTGATAAGAATGAGCTTTGCCGAATTGGGGGTAGAAATAGAATTCTGTGGAAGAGGAGAATTAGAGAAGGGTGTAATTATTGATATTGATGAGGAACGATTGGACCTGTTGAAGATAGACAAAGAATATATAAAATTTGGACAAACTGTCGTTAAAATTGAAGATCGATCCTCTGTTTCAATTGATGTGAATCGAACAATAGAAAAACATTTAGTACAGCAATATATTGGTCATTTCGAAACAGAGATTCATTTTGATAACCTTATTAAGGAAGTGATTATGAGTAATTTAATGATTGTGAAAAAACAGTCCTAATTAAGCTTTGAGACGCTTTAACCTTGAAATGTTCAAAAGCAGTCCTTAAGACTTAAGATATTATTTTTTTAATATTGTTAAAATTTAAATTTGGAATAATATTTGTTGTACACATGTATCTACTATGACTTAATAAGTCAAATATAAATGGAATTCAAGGGTAATGGAAACTGAATTAGTAAAAGGTAATAAGCAGGAAGAGATTAAGAAAAATACATCAAAAGTTTATTTTTTTATCATAGCAATCGCGGCGCTTGTTGTCACAAATGTTTATTTTTATGTTAAATTTAAGTCTTCAGGAGAGAAGGTGTATGCACTAACGGTTGAAAAAGAGAACCTTGAAGTGGAGATCGATCGTATTGAAGCAGAGCTCGATAAAATGAAAATTGAAAATATTCAATTATCTCCTCCTTTAATCGAGAAAGAACAAAATGCAAGAAAAAAAATCATAGATTTACGAACTAAATTAGCACAGAAACAATTGTCACAGAGTGATATTGATCATGCTCAGTCGACAATTACTTCGTTGAAAAGTGAAGTTGCATATTTTAGTTTGGATGTTAATAGACTTATTCAGGAAAATAAAATTCTAGCGGAGAAGAATAGCTTATTACAAAAAGAAGTCTCAGCTTCCTCCACTAAGATTAGTAATTTGGAAAGCTCAAATACAAATTTAGCTTCAAAGGTAAATGTCGCTGCAGCTATCAAAGTTTCTAATATTGCGGTTTATGGACTACAGGAAAAAAGAAACGATAAAGTTGAAGTAGAGGAAAGGGCAAAGAGAGTTGATAAATTAAGTATAAATTTTAATATTGCAGATAATACCCTTGCAAAAGTGGGGAAAAAGGATATTTTTGTACGTATTATTGATCCGCAAGGTAATCTTATTATCAATCAGGATGACAATACTTTTTATGCACATAGTGAAAAACTTCAATATACTTTTAAAAGCACAATAGAGTTTACCAATCATGGTGAAGAATATTCATTATATTGGAAAGATGATAAGAAGTTCACTAAGGGAGCTTATACTGTTCTTTTGTATGCCGACAATGCTATCATGGGAAGATCAACGGTTGTATTGAAATAGTACTATATACGTTATTTATTACGAGTCATACGGTAAAAAAATAAGGAGTTCAATTTGAACTCCTTATTTTTTTCCACGCATTTCGTATATTGGTCATCTAAATTCCGCCCTATGATGACGAATATTTTGCTATGAACCTCTGTATTTCGGTACAGTAATTTGAAATGTCGTTCCCTGATCCTCTATAGAATCGAATTTTACAGTTCCACCCATGGCTTCAATTGTTTTCTTAACAAAAACTAACCCAAGTCCCGTTCCGGAGCTTTTAGTCGTAAAGTTAATTTCAAAGATTTTTGCCCGCATTTCTTGTGGAATACCTAGTCCGTTATCCTTTATTTTAATAATGTATGTATCATGTTCTCCATTTGAAATGCTGATATCAATTTTTATTTTCCTTTTTCCAAAACCTGCTTCAATAGCATTTTTCAGTAAGTTATTAAACGTTCTTAATAATTGATCCCGGTCAGCTTCTACAAATATAGGAGCCTGATTTGTTTGATTCATTAATTGAATCTGAGCATGCGGATTTTGACTATATACTGCAATTGATTTATTAATTTTTTCCACCAAATTGACCTTTTCATATTTAGTATCTGGCAATTTTGCAAAGGCTGAGAATTCTTTAGCTATATGGGTTAAACTATTGATTTGTTCAATAAAAGATGCGGTGATACGTTTAAAACGCTCCTCAAATTTTGCATCGTTATCATAATAAGATTTTGTCAATTGTTGGATCCCAAGTTTCATTGGTGTCAGTGGATTTTTGATCTCATGAGCAACTTGCTGTGCCATTTCTCGCCAGGTAGACTCCCTTTCATTATCCTTTATTTTATTTGCATAGTCCTCAAGTTTTAATATCATTAAATTGTATTCTTTAATAAGACCCCCAATCTCATCATTGCGTTGCCAAAATAAAGGTTCATTTTGTTGTCCAAGATTTGTTTGGGCTATTTTTTTACTGATCAAATTTAAAGGTTCTGTGATTTTATTCGCAACAAAAGCAGCGTAAAAACCAAATCCAATTATTATTAGAGAATAGATATTAATTAATGTATTTAAAAGTAGATTTTTATTTAAGTTATCATCTTTCTGTGCATTAAAATTCGGTATACCCAGATACGCTATAGTAGCATAGTTTTCATCTCTAATAGTTGCATAACTGGATTCGTACTTAAAATCACCAACAACCTCCTCTTCAATAGTCTCTGATTTTTTAAGAAGGGAGAGTTTTCTAAATGCACTCGGGTTAATAAACGTTGATAAAATATTTAAATCATAAATCTTGGGTTGTGAACTGAATAATAGACGACCCGATTTTGAATAGAGTGAAAAATCTTTTGAAAGCGATTCTGATAATAATTTCAGATAATAGATCAGTCTTTCTTCTTTTTCTTCAGCAGTAGACGCTGTACTGACTATACTTTCAAGTCTTTTACTAATATCTGTTACAGTCTTTTCTCTTTCCAAAGTATTATTATACGAAAGTTGCATACTTATACTTACGAAAGATATAATTCCAGAGATCAAAATTGCCAGCACGATGGAAGATATAAACAATGTTTGTATTCTGGAACTGTATTGTATACTATTTACTAAAAAAAGGAAATGGTACTTTATGCTTCTGATTTTGAATGATTTATTCTTTAAAATTTTAAAGCCATATCTAACACTGGAAGAGATAGAAAAAAAGATAAAAATAACCAGAAATAAAAATGATGCGGTAGCTAAATATTCCCATGGTGTCTCTTTTGGATAACTAACTAAAAAAGTAGTATAGTTATTAGGCCTGTACATGATATGAAAATAATCATCCCTACTATCCAAATTAATATATTCTCCCAATTTCTTCGGATAACCATTGTCATGACTTGGGTAGTTATATTTTCCATATTGGGTCACTAAATTCCCATCTTTAAACAATGCGATGGAACTATTATTAAATGACTGTGCCTCCATTTTATTTAATCTGGAATCAACTAGTATGTCCGGATAAGGCAGGCTGTAATTGAATGATCTATTCTTTAGATTAAGGTATAGTGAGACAGTGTTTTGTTTATCAATTTGAATATTGATAATAGAAAAATACTCATGAGTTCCCAGTTCGCTGTTTAATCTGTAGAAATTATTACTAATCTTTAACGAGTTTTTAATAACTTTTTCTCTGTACTCATCTACTTTATTGTTTTTGTAAGGAGCAAGTTCCTTATTGTTATTGTAGTAAAATCCCAAAAATTCATATCTAGAAAGATACCCACTAAGATATTTTTTTTCAATGTATTCACTTATGGTTTGTGTACTGGTGTTTGGTAAACTTATTTTAAATAAATGTTTGAGTTGCTCGTCATTTAAAATATCTTTTTCAATTTCAGTATATAATGAAATAGCATTAATGTCATCTTCTGCTTCTAAATTGCTGATAAAAAGCTTCATGTTCTCCAGTTTTTTCATTTTGAAGAAATGTCCATGGTAAATGGAAAAGATTGTAGATAAAAGAATGATAACGATGATATGTGTAGCTAGTCTGAACTTCTTTTTTAGAAACGAATTGAATGATCTTATTAATATTATAAGTGCTAGTAGGATATTAACGAGCCCATTATTTTCACTTAATGAAGTCCCTATCAAAATAAATAAGATGAGACAACTCAAGTGTATATTAATTAATACCGTATCTGATATCTGTAATTTTTTTATATTAGAAATAACCAGATCGATATATAATATTAATGTGACGAGACTTACGCACATAATAAAAAGGTCGATCCATGTAAATATATTTAGCTCAACAAGTTTTGTGAAGTCTACCACAGTTGTAGTGGAGTGTGTAATGAGTGTACCTAAAGTTCTGTAAAGAATAGTAAAGAAGAAATAGACACTTAGGATGGAAAGAACTGCAAAGATTATTTTTGAGCCTTTCTTTTTCAGATACTTCTCAATTGAAAATGAGTCTTTGATATTATATAGAAATAATATGAAAAGAAATATGAAAAAGACTGTAATAAGTAGTCCCCAGATATTTGGAAAAAGGTAGTTATAGGCATAATTTTTAGGATTAAATATGCCCAAATTAGCATGGATATTCAACCAATTAGAATTAAGGTCTAGATAACGTAAAACAATTAATGCTGTAAGATAGAGTAAAATTCCAGGTATTATTTTTTCCTTATTTACGAGTAGTTTCGCGAGATTATGTATTAAAGTGATAAAACATGTTGCAGCGAGTATCCAGCAGAGTGTTTGAAGGATACTAAAAATATTTTGTACCTGACCAGATTTTAGTTTAATAGAAAATAAGTAAGTTTTGTCTTTGCTGTAAATATTTTTGATGCTTACATTATCATCATAATCAGCAATTTCGATGTTTGTACTCTTTGTTATTAAAGGCGAAAATGCTTTAGTGAAATATTCGTTATTAATGTTGAAATACTTTTTAACCATAACATAGGCTAAAACTGTCGTATTTCCGATCTCCTTTTTTTTAACAACAAATGAGCGATCATTAGTCGCGATATAGTTGACCGGATTTTTGAGTCCAGCATCAGTTAGGGGTACAAATAGGTTTGTACTCCAGAGTAGAAGTTCATGGTTTTTAAAAATAAAAAGTGCGATTCCCTCATCTTTATTATACTTTTCAAGTATATGATATGACTGCTCAGGATATTTTTCTGCATTTTTGAATGTTTTTAAAATAATTGGATCCGCAAATAATTCATCAATTACTTCTTCTTTTTCATGAATTTTAGATTCTAGATTGGCGGTTTCAAAATTTAAGATATCTTTACTAGTAATAGACTTTTGTAAAGTAATAGCAGTAACGATAAAGCTTAGCGTCAGCAGTATAAGTAAAATTCTTATTTTGGAGGATATCGGCACTATATTATCTATTTATTGAGATTGAATATATAAATATATAAAAAAAGTCCTTACAAAAAGATTGTAAGGACTTATCTATAAAGTGATATTCTTTTATCCGTGGATATCCTCTTCTCTAAAAAGCTTAGCACCTAGGTACTCGCGATTCATTCGAGCGATATTAGTCAATTTGATACCTTTAGGACATTCCGCTTCGCAAGCGCCAGTATTAGTACAGTTACCAAATCCTTCTGCATCCATTTGATCAACCATCGCCTGAACACGCTCATAACGTTCTGTTTGACCTTGAGGTAATAACGCGAATTGAGATATTTTAGCAGAAACAAAAAGCATTGCTGAAGCATTTTTACAAGCTGCAACACAAGCCCCACAACCGATACATGTCGCAGACTCGAAAGCCTCATCCGCAATACGTTTTGGAATCAAAATGTTATTTGCATCTTGTGCACCACCCGTATTTACGTTTGTATAACCACCCGCTTGTTGGATACGGTCAAATGATGTACGATCTACCGCTAAATCTTTTAAAACTGGAAAAGCAGCTGCTCTCCAAGGCTCAATAACAATTGTTTGTCCATCGTGGAATGAACGCATGTGTAATTGACAAGTAGTGATACCATATTTTGGTCCGTGTGGACGTCCGTTGATCACTAATGAACACATTCCGCAAATACCTTCGCGACAGTCATGATCAAAGTAAATAGGATCCTCTCCTTTGCGAGTCAATTCATCATTTACGATATCAAGCATTTCTAAGAATGACATATCATCGGCGATATCATTTGCTTGTACAGTTACGAATTGACCTTTAGATTTATCGTTTTTTTGACGCCAAACTTTTAGCGTTAAATTCATATGTGCACTCATAATAATAATATTGAGTCATCAATTGACTACTAATAAAGTAGTCAATTGATATTATTTATAACTTCTTTGTGTTAATTTAACGTTTTCGAAAACTAACTCTTCTTTATGAAGAACTTCTGGTTGATTTTCACCTTTGAATTCCCAAGCAGATACGTAAGTAAACTCTTCGTCAATACGTAAAGCTTCACCTTCTTCAGTTTGAGACTCTAAGCGGAAGTGACCACCACAAGATTCTCTGCGATTCAATGCATCATCAACCATTAATTCACCCAATTCGATGAAATCAGCAACACGGCCAGCTTTTTCAAGAGACATGTTTAACTCTTCATTTTCACCTAATACCTTGGCATTTGACCAGAATTCTTTTTTCAAGTTTTGGATCAATCCTTTAGCTTTAGTTAATCCTTCAGCTGTACGGGCCATACCACAGTATTCCCACATGATCAAACCTAACTCTTTATGAAGATCATCCACAGTTTTAGTACCATTCAACGCTAATAGCGCATTGATTCTAGTTTCAACCTCTTTACGAGTTTCTTCGAAAGCAGGATGATTTTTATCAATAGGGGCAAAAGAACCTAAGTTTGCTAAGTAATCTCCAACAGTATAAGGAATTACAAAGTAACCATCCGATAATCCTTGCATCAAAGCAGAAGCTCCTAAACGGTTTGCTCCGTGATCAGAGAAATTACATTCTCCTAACGCATATAATCCAGGGACAGTTGTCATTAAGTTATAATCAACCCATACACCACCCATAGTGTAGTGAACAGCAGGGTAGATACGCATAGGTTGTTTGTACGGGTTTTCGTCCGTAATCTGGTAATACATATCGAATAAGTTACCATATTTTTCACGTACAGTATCTTCTCCCAAACGACCGATTGCTTCTGCAAAATCTAAGAATACAGCAACACCTGTTTTACCAACACCACGGCCTTCATCCACTGCTTCTTTAGCATTACGAGAAGCCACATCACGAGGTACTAAGTTACCAAAAGATGGGTACTTACGCTCTAGGAAATAATCTCTATCTTCCTCTTTGATATCAACAGCTTTCAGTTCTCCTTTTTGAAGTTTTTGTGCCAATTCAACTGTTCTCGGAACCCATACACGACCATCATTACGCAATGATTCTGACATCAAAGTTAATTTTGATTGATGATCACCAGTAACAGGAATACAAGTTGGGTGAATTTGAGTATAACAAGGATTTGCAAATAAAGCACCACGTTTGTGAGCTCTCCAAGCAGCAGTTACATTACATCCCATTGCATTAGTCGAAAGGAAGAAAACGTTACCGTATCCACCAGTACACAATAATACAGCATGACCTTCATGTGATTCGATTTTACCCGTTACTAGGTCACGAGTGATGATACCGCGAGCTTGTCCATCAACTTTAACAAGGTCAAGCATTTCATGACGAGTGTATGATTTTACTTTACCTTTATGAATTTGACGGTTTAAAGCCGAGTATGCACCTAATAATAATTGTTGTCCTGTTTGACCACGCGCATAGAATGTACGTGATACCTGCGCACCACCGAATGAGCGGTTATCTAATAAACCACCATATTCGCGAGCAAAAGGAACACCTTGAGCCACACATTGATCGATGATGTTAGTCGATACTTCTGCTAAACGATAAACGTTTGCCTCACGAGCACGGTAATCACCACCTTTAATAGTATCATAAAATAAGCGGAAAACAGAGTCACCGTCATTTTGATAATCTTTTGCAGCATTAATACCACCTTGTGCCGCGATTGAGTGCGCACGACGAGGTGAATCTTGATAACAGAAAGTCTTTACATTGTAACCTAACTCTGCTAAAGAAGCAGCTGCAGAAGCTCCTGCCAATCCTGTCCCAACAACGATAATTGTAAATTTACGTTTGTTAGCAGGGTTAACCAGCTTCATTTCAAATTTATGTTTTGACCATTTTTGGGCCAATGGCCCCGCAGGTACTTTTGAATCTAACATATCTTATATTTTATTTATTAGATCGTGCCTTATAGCACCATCCTAAAATATTGTTAACGGAAATAGAAATATAATGGCATCGCTGCAAAAAGAATTGGAATAACTACTCCAAATACCCATACTCCAATAAATTGAACCAATCCAATGTATCTTTTGTGATTGAATCCAACTGTTTGGAAAGCAGATTGAAAACCGTGAATCAAGTGGAATGCTAAAGCAGCCATTGCAATTACGTATAATGCTACTAAAGCAACGTTTTTAAATGCAAAGTCTACCTGCTTATACAAGTCACGTGCTTTTACGATTTCAACGCCATTTTCAACAACGACTGAGTAATCATGAAAATCTGACGCTTGGATCTCTTGATGAGTCGTTACACCATTCGACAGATCGGTACGATATTCGATATAAGGTGTTTGATCATTATGGTATTTCCACCAAAAGTTTGACATGTGCGTCGCCAAGAATACTAAGATAACAGTACCTAAAATACCCATATTACGTGAGTTCCATTTGCTGTTTGCGCTTCCATCATAAGATGCATATCCAATAGGACGAGCAGCCTTATTTTTTAATGAAATCACGATTGCATAGATCACGTGAATAATCACCGAAGCATACAATAAATAAGACACAACCTTGATAGGTGTAAAATGCGTCATGAAATAGGCGTACTTGTTGAACGCTAAACCCGCGTCATCTTTAAATAACTGCAAGTTTCCAATCAAGTGAACAATTAGGAACGTACATAAGAAAAGTCCCGTTAAGCTCATGATTAGCTTCTTCCCGATTGAAGAACTTAAAACTGGCTTTGATTTACTCATTATTCTTTGTAATTTAATTTAATTAGGCAAATTTACTATTTGATATTAAATATGATACAATTTTGACAAGAAAAAGAAGTAATTTAGAACTATTCTAAACCGCTATTGAAAAAGGCTCGCTATTTTTGATAACGAGCCTTTTATAATTTGATTGAAAAGTACTATAAACTAAATAAACGATAGCCTAATCCTATACTCCACATGTTAATTTTTGGATTTGCTTGGCTACTGTTGTTGATTTTGCTTAGTCCCATTTCATAACGTAGATCAACACGAAGACTTGAAACATCAGCACCGACACCAAATGCCCAAGATGTACCATTCTTTTTGTAGCTATTTGGATCTAAACTAGGAATTATCTTATCTTGTTTATCATCTACTTTAAAAGAAAATATTGGTCCAGTTTGGATTCTTGCTCCAATTGGTCCTAAACCAAAACGTTTTCCTAATAATACTGGGATGTCTATTGTGGTTAATTTTACATCCGTTGTTTCTCCTCCTTCAGCTTTAATCGTAGTATTTTTGCCTGTAATGTAAATCTCCGGTTGCACATGAAAACCTAATACACCAACACGCCCATACAAACCTGCTTGATATCCTGCTTTGTTGTCTGAATTGAAATACTTACCATCACTTTTAAATTTAGAAAAGTTTAAGGCACCCTTTAAACCAATTTCTACTCCTGGTAACAATTGTGCATTTGCAGTAGCAACACTACCACAAATTAATAGTAATGCAGGTAAAATTTTCTTCATAACTTTTATTTTCTATATAAATTGTATCTTTAACTAAACTTTGAACAAGTTTCAAAAATAACAGCAAATTTTATACCTAAAAAATGATGGGACTTAAAATAACAACATTTGATTGGATTACAGCAAAAGAAAAAATAAAAAGAAAATATAATCATCTAAGTGATGAAGATTTAGTTTTCGAAGAAAATCAAGAAGAAAAATTGATTAACCATTTGATGGCAAAATTACACCGCAATCGAGAATATGTTTTATTTACACTGGCCAAGTCACTAAGTAGTATCGAAAGTAATCGTTTGTAATGGAAGAAATATCTTGGACTGATTTTGAAAAAGTGGATATGCGAGTGGGTACTATACTAAATGTGGCCGATTTTCCAAAAGCAAGAAAACCAGCTTATCAGTTAACGATTGATTTTGGTGATGAATTGGGAATAAAGCAAAGTAGTGCTCAGATCACAGTGCATTACAGTAAAGAAGAATTACTAGGTAAGCAAATTGTTGCTATTGTTAATTTCCCCAAGAAGCAGATCGCAAATTTTTTCTCGGAATGTTTAGTTACCGGTTTTGCTGATGACAACGGGGATATCATTTTAACAACTGTAGAAAAAAAAGTGCCTAATGGTGCAAAATTAATGTAAAATGCGGTATATCGATTTTGAAGGAACATCTGTAGACAATGCTGACGATTTTTTTATGCAGCAAGCATTGAAGGAAGCAAAATTAGCATTAGCCGCAGGGGAGGTGCCCATAGGGGCGGTAATTGTGCATAAAGGTAATATTATCGGTAGGGGGCACAATCTGACACAGCGTCTAAATGATGTAACAGCCCATGCCGAGATGCAAGCCTTTACGGCTGCTGCAAATCATTTGGGAGGTAAATATTTGGTCGACTGCACACTTTATGTGACTGTAGAACCATGCGTAATGTGTGCAGGTGCGGCTTATTGGACACATATCAGCCGAATTGTATATGGAGCTCAAGATGAAAAAAGAGGATATTCTCTATTTCATGATAAAATTTTACATCCCAAAACAATTGTAGAGCATGGTAAGTTGGGGGAAGAATGTGCTGAACTTGTTAAATCATTTTTTCGTCAAAAACGTTAAAAGCTTAGTGATTATTTAATCGCAAAACGAAACATAAAGGTATATTAAACGTTATATTTGCATAGAAACAATCTTTAAATAAACATAAAAAATAATAATTATGGCATTTGTATTAGAAGCGCTACCTTACGCGTCAGACGCATTAGAACCACATATTGATAAAGCTACTATGGAAATCCACCATGATAGACATCATCAAGCATATGTAGATAATTTAAATAAGGCAATTGCTGGAACAGAAGCTGAGAACTTATCTTTAGAAGATATCGTTAAAAATATCAGTAAATATCCTGCAGCAGTACGTAATAATGGTGGTGGTCACTATAACCACAAATTATTTTGGACAGTATTAGGTCCAAATGCTGGTGGTGAGCCAACTGGTGAATTGGCAACGGAAATCAATGAAACATTTGGTTCTTTTGCAGAATTGAAAACACAATTGCAAAATGCAGGAGCTACACGTTTTGGTTCTGGCTGGTCTTGGTTAATTGTAAATGCAGAAGGTAAATTACAAGTAACATCGACACCTAATCAAGATAATCCATTGATGGATGTGGCTGAAGTTAAAGGTACACCTATTTTAGGTATTGATGTTTGGGAACATGCATATTACTTAAAATTTCAAAATAAACGTCCTGCATATTTAGAAGAGATCTTCAATGTCATCAACTGGGATACAGTAGCGAAAAATTATGCTGCCGCTAAATAGTTTTTAATTTTAGTAGCGAAACAAAAGCGGTAGAATGATAACATTTTACCGCTTTTTTAATTTAAGGGTTATAGAGATGGTACATAAATATATCGCTATGCTTGTACTTTTGGTAACAAGCAATGCATTGTTATCCTGTCAATCTAATATTGCTAAAAAGGAACCGGAATCATTTGAACAGTTGCCAGATCATCAGAATGGTCTTGTAGATACGGCAACATTTGCAGCAGGTTGTTTTTGGTGTGTTGAAGCTCAATTTAAAACACTTGATGGTGTACAGCAAGTTATTTCAGGCTATGCTGGAGGAGAAACGAAGAATCCATCATATAGCCAAGTCAGTACAGGGAGTACAGGACATGCTGAAGTGATCAATGTTTTGTATGACCCCAAGAAAATATCATTCGATACCTTGTTAGAAGCTTTTTTTATCGCACATGATCCTACACAATTGAATAGGCAAGGTAATGATATCGGTACGCAATACCGCTCTGCAATTTTTGTTCATGATCAAGAACAATTAGAAAAAGTTAATTTTTATCTAAAAAAAATGAAAGAAGAACGGTTGTATGACCGTCCTATCGTGACAGAAATTAATCCATTTACTACTTTCTATAAAGCTGAAGATTATCATCAAAATTACTACGCTAATAATAAGGAAGATCGATATTGTCAATACGTGATTAAACCAAAATTGGAAAAGTTTAAACATATTTTTACCAGTACTGTTAAAGACTAATCCAATAATTGGAACACGGATTAAAATCTTGTAAATTTATGTTGAATTCTATGAATTCATTGAAATTCAGCTTTTTGAAAATATAAAATTATTACTATGATAAAAGGATTTTTTAATGTACCGACACCTACAAATGAGCCAGTGTACTCATATGCTGTTGGAACAAAAGAACGCAAATTATTAAAAGCGGCGATTGATGAAGCTCGTGCTAAGCAAGTTGACGTACCTATGTATATAGGCGGAAAGGAAGTCCGTACAGATAGTAAAGTATCTATCAATCCTCCACATGATCACCAACATGTTTTGGGACAATATAGTCAAGGTTCTAAAAGTCATGTCACTGATGCCATTAATGCCGCCTTGGCTGCTAAAAGTGATTGGGAGAATTTGCCATGGGAAGACCGTGCAGCAATCTTTTTGAAAGCAGCAGAACTAGCATCGACCAAATATCGTTATAAGTTGAATGCTGCTACCATGTTAGCGCAGTCAAAAAACCCTTATCAGGCAGAAATTGATGCAGCTTGTGAGTTTACAGATTTCTTACGTTTCAACGTACAGTACATGACAGAAATCTATGCACAGCAACCACCAGTATCAGGAAAAGGTGTATGGAATCGCGTAGAGCAACGTCCTTTGGAAGGTTTTGTATTCGCTTTGACACCATTCAATTTTACAGCTATTGCGGGTAATTTACCATCATGTGTTGCTATGATGGGAAATGTTGTCGTATGGAAGCCATCTAATGCTCAGATTTATTCTGCGCAAGTGTTAATGGAGATTTTTATTGAAGCAGGTTTGCCGGCAGGTGTTATTAACTTAGTATATGTATCTGGACCTGACGCAGGTGATGTAATTTTCAAACATCCTGATTTTGCTGGTATCCACTTCACAGGTTCTACAGGAGTTTTCCAAGATATTTGGAAAACAATCGGTGAGAATATCCATCTTTACAAGACATATCCAAGAATAGTTGGTGAAACTGGAGGTAAAGATTTTATTTTAGTTCATCCAACAGCAGATTTGCAAGTAACTAATACAGCATTAGTTCGCGGTGCATTTGAATATCAAGGACAAAAATGTTCAGCTGCTTCACGTGCTTATGTTCCTGCATCGATGTGGCCAGCATTGAAAGATGCAATGACTACAGATGTGAATTCATTCAAAATTGGAGGAACAGAAGATTTTACAAATTTCATCAATGCAGTTATTGATGAGAAATCATTTGACAAGATTTCAAAATATATTGATCGTGCAAAAGAATCTGCTGATGCTGAAGTTGTGATCGGTGGGACATACGATAAATCTAAAGGTTACTTCATTTCTCCAACTGTTATTGTGGCTAAAAAATCAGATTATGAAACAATGTCAGAAGAATTGTTCGGGCCAGTTTTGACAATTTTTGTTTATGAAGATGAGAAATGGGAAGAAACATTAGAAATCGTTGATAAAACTTCTATTTATGCTTTAACAGGTTCAGTTATCGCTAAAGATCGCTATGCAATCGCGCAGGCAACACATGCATTGCGTAATGCAGCAGGTAATTTCTATGTTAATGATAAGTGTACTGGTGCCGTAGTAGGGCAACAGCCATTCGGTGGTGCACGTGGTTCTGGTACAAATGATAAAGCCGGATCAATGATCAACTTATTGCGTTGGGTATCTCCACGTACGATTAAAGAAACCTTTAATCCAGATACAAACTATAAATATCCTTTCTTAGAAGAAGGTGAATAGTCAGATCGATTATTAATTTTATAAAAAAGGCGTTTACTATGTAAGCGCCTTTTTTACGTGCAATAATTAGTAATAATTATGCCTTTTTAAGATGACCTAATACATCTCCATTATCTTTGATCATTTTTATATCTAACGATTTCTTATCACCGTTCACATCTATTATTGTACGTTCTCCAACCTTTGGACCGCCACCGATGAAGATCGTATAATTATGATCTTTATCAGGCGGATAATACCCATATTTGTGTGTATGTCCTGTAATCATCGCATCAATTTTATACTTCTGAAATAATGGATGAAAGCTTGAGCGGTTATGTAATGTTCCGTGCCAGTCATCAGAGTGAAAAATAGGAATGTGGCTGACAACAACGGTATGCTGAGAGGCCTTTCTTTCTTTCGATTGCAAAACTTTCTCTAACCAAATAGCCTGTTCTTTACGGTAATTGTCATAATCTACAGTTCCTCCATACACCTCATGTGTATCTGGTTTATCCTCCCCACTGTCTAGTAGAATCCAGTAAATAGGGCCCAATTTGAAGGATTGATAGAATTTATTTTCAGGATAGCCAAATAACTTTTTGAAAAGACGAGAAAATGAACCCCTTGTTTCATGATTACCGCGATTCATGATAAAAGGCCTGCTGGTTTCAAAAAATGAAAAGGGTTGAAGCAGTTTTTCTGTTATATCTTTTTGGTTTGTAACATAATGAAAAGAATCGCCATTTAGAATAGAAAAATCATATGCTTCTATATTATGACTTGGAACTAGATCCTTATACGTGTCTTTCGCTTCGTGTACATCATTATATATCAAACATCTAATTTTGTCCTGATCTTTTTCAGCTAATTTGGCAGAAAAAATGTTGGTTTTAATTTCCTCTCCGTAAACAATTTTATAAGCTTCAAATTTAAGAACTTCTTTAGCTACTATTCTATATTTAAAGACTCTAGGCGCTTCCTGTATAGTAAATTTAAATAAGTCAGTATTAGCCTCTAACATACCATCTTCGCTTTGATATATCTTGTCAATTACCTGATTGTTATCGTCCAAGATCTCCAACCATGCAAATGCAGGTTTGCTTAAAATGGAAAAGATACTTATACTCTTATTGATTTGATTTTGCAAATATGCTGGTACGATAAAATCAAATTTTTCGTTGTCACTAAGTTCTTTTTTTTCCTCAGCCAAACCGATGCTTGGTAATGTTATGCCCGCTAAGGTTAAGGCCTCTATAAATTTTCTTCTATTGATACTCATGAGCTATTATTGGGCATTAATTTCAACATATACAGGTCTATGATCACTTGCATAAGTTTCAGATAAAACGTGATGATTTTTAAATTTAAACTGACTTCCTTTATTTATCATGATAAAATCAATTTCACGATCAGGATTTACTTCAGGTATTGTAAATCCATTTTTGATTTGACTGCGTGTAAATATTTGCTCTAAATTACGGATTGGTTGTTCTGCAGGTGTTGCATTTAGATCACCGACTAGAATAATAAGGTTTTTATCATTCTTAAATTTGTCAATGATAAAAGCCGTTTGTGCAAGCCTATTTTCATTTTTCAAATCAAGGTGCGTATTAGCAAACTTGACTACTTTTCCTTTTATATTTATATGGATTATGCCTAAACTTCTCTTTTCACTTTCAATTGGTGATGGAAGTTCGAAACGTTCACTTTTAACAATCGGGTATTTCGAAAGGATCACAGTCCCATACTCACCCGCATCTAGATTAATTCCTTTAGAAAAGAAGTAGTGCATACCTGTGAGTTGAGCTAATTTCTTTGCCTGATCAATATTTTGGGATCGATCTAAGTTAACATCAATTTCTTGTAGACCAACTAGATCTGCATTTGTTTTTTTGATAATGGATGCGATCGTATCTAGATTGATAACGTCGGCATTTTCACTAGGAGGGTTAGCATGATGGATATTGTATGTTAATATCTTTAATTGTTGTGCCGAAAGTAGAAGCGAGCTGCAACATAAAATTGAAAGAATAAAATAAGAAAGAATATACTTTTTCATTAGCATAGGTTTTAGTAAATAAATATAGCCATTCTTTTGGAATGGCTATATTAAAAATCTATATGTAACGAAAAAATTAACCTTCTTCTAAAACGAGATTTGGATCTACGCCAGCAACTTCAGCTCTGATTTTTGCTTCTAGTTCATCCGCCAAATCCGGGTTGTCAAGTAATAATGATTTTACAGCATCACGACCTTGTCCCAATTTTGTCTCTCCATAGCTAAACCATGAACCAGCTTTCTTAATGATATTGTATTCAACACCTAAGTCGATGATTTCACCAACTTTTGAAATACCCTCTCCGAACATGATATCAAATTCGGCGATTCGGAATGGAGGAGCTACTTTATTCTTAACAATTTTTACTTTTATGCGGTTACCAGATACTTCATCAGAATCTTTGATCTGAGAAGTACGACGGATATCAAGACGTACAGATGCATAGAATTTTAATGCATTACCACCTGTCGTTGTTTCAGGGTTACCAAACATAACACCGATTTTTTCACGGAGCTGGTTGATGAAAATACAACAGCAGTTTGTTTTGGAAATTGTACCTGTTAATTTACGTAAAGCTTGAGACATTAAACGTGCTTGAAGTCCCATTTTGGAATCCCCCATCTCACCTTCAATTTCTGCTTTAGGTACTAAAGCAGCGACGGAGTCAATAACAATAATATCAATAGCTCCAGAGCGGATCAGATTATCGGCAATTTCTAAAGCCTGTTCGCCATTATCGGGTTGTGCAATTAATAAGTTCTCAACATCAACACCTAATTTCTGCGCGTAGTATTTGTCAAAAGCATGTTCAGCATCAATAAAAGCAGCTATACCGCCTGATTTTTGAGCCTCAGCAATGATATGTGTTGCAAGGGTTGTTTTACCAGAAGACTCAGGACCGTAAATCTCAATGATACGACCTTTAGGAACGCCTCCGATACCTAATGCGATATCAAGACCTAAAGAACCTGTAGAGATTGATTCAATGGGATCAACAGTAGTATCTCCTAATTTCATAATGGCGCCTTTGCCATATGATTTCTCTAATTTATCTAATGTAAGCTGTAATGCTTTTAATTTATCTGGGTTGCTCATATTCTTAGTATTGTTAAGTCAAAAGTAAGGAATAGTTTTTAATTTGCAAAATATTTTTACTAAAAAAATTAGTCTACTGTTTTTAACTAACTTTTTCTTTGATTTCTTTCACTTGGTGCGTTTTTTCAAAATATTTACACATGTAAGTAATGGCACATTTGTCACATTGAGGTTTTCGGGCTAAGCAAATGTAGCGACCATGTAATATAAGCCAATGATGTGCAATAGCAATAGTTTCAACAGGCAGATATTTGACCAGTTGTTTTTCCACAGCAAGTGGAGTTGTAGCTTTACTCGTGAGGCCAAGCCGGTTACTAACGCGAAATACATGGGTATCAACAGCCATTGCAGGTTGATTGTAAACCACTGAAGAGATGACGTTTGCCGTTTTCCTGCCGACACCGGGTAGTTTTATCAAATCTTCTATTTTTTCAGGAACTGTAGAATCAAATACATCAACGAGCATTTTGGCCATTCCAACCAAATGTTTCGCTTTATTATTCGGATAGCTTACTGAACGGATATACGTGAATATTTCCTCAGCACTACTATTCGCCAAAGTTTCGACAGTTGGAAATTGTTGGAAAAGTTTAGGGGTCACCAGATTGATTCGTTTATCTGTGCATTGTGCAGACAATATTACAGCGACCAATAATTCATAAGGATTACTATAATTTAATTCTGTTTGTGCATCTGGGCTATTTTTAGAAAAATATTCTACAAAAGCTTTATATCTATCTTTTTTCAACATATCTATCAAAGATAGTTAAGTTTTTAAAATATAGAAAAGGCTTAATCTCCCGACTAAGCCTTTTTGTTGACTACAGATTTTGAGTAATTCAAAATTCTATCAATACAGGAATCACTTGGATTCATCATGATTTTTGGTAGCTGAAGTTTTAATTGTTGTTCCACATCCTCATCAGAGATTTTTACTTCTGTTTCGATGTTTTTAACTTCATTTTCTGTTGTAAAGTTTTCGACCATACGCAATCTTTGTTGTTACTGTTAAATTTATTAGTAAAACGTAAAACAAGATGCAAATATTATGTCAATATTTTATTTTTTCTTTTTAATGAGATATTCATTTGCTTTTTGCACAGCCATGTAAGCATTAACTATACCGCCTGAAATAGAAATATCAGCTAATTTGACTGTCTTGTAAGAACCATCTTCCAGTTTAATTCGAACCGAATCATCTAACTTTGTAACAGAATTCATGATAATCTCTTTTGTCTCAAGAGCTGATAACTGCGGGTAGTAAGAGCGTAACATACCAGCAAGACCGGCAACTACAGGTGCAGCCATACTTGTACCCTGCTCTTCTTTGTATTCAGAGTGTGGAGCAGTTGAATTGATATATAATCCTGGAGCAAATACATCCACGGAAGCTTTACCATAGTTTGAAAAACTTGCCAGCAGCTCATCATCTTTCCGAGGCCCTGTCGCACCAACAGTAATCCATGCATCTGCAACGCCTGTTATAGCACCTAAGCTATCTGTATAAAATTTATTCGGATAATTAGGTGAAATATCATTATCCTCACTGTCGTTACCTGCAGCATGAACAAGTAAAACATCTTTTGACATAGCATATTTTACTGCCTCATCTACCGTATTTTTATTATAAGCGTATCCTTTTCCGAAACTCATGTTAATAACCTTAGCGCCATTATCAACAGCATAGCGGATGCCATTTGCGACATCTTTGTCACGCTCATCTCCATCTGGCACTAGGCGAACTGAAAGTATTTTTACATCGTTAGCGACCCCTTTAATGCCAATATTATTTTTACGATCAGCTGCAATGATACCGGCTACGTGTGTTCCGTGAAGTGCATCAGGACCTGTAACATCCGAGTTTCCGTAATGATATTCACGTGCATCATCGTAGTTATCACCAACAATAGAACGTGAATCATATTCTTTATTAAGATGATAGGCGACTTGATTTCCGAAGTAATTTGCACCTTCAGTTAAATCATCATAAAACTTTTCAAATCCGCCAGCTTTCTCAATTTCTTCTTTCGCAATTCTAATCGCAATCTTTTGACGGTTGCCCGGAGGATTGAGACTATCTAGATCTGCTGTTGTTATCGCAGACTTATCCTTATTGATGCTTTTGACAAGATTATCTATGTTCTCTTTCAATGCAACATAATTTAGTGCACCATATTTTGCTTCATCCAATTTCTCATTATAGGCATCGACCATTTTTAAATAAGCATTGTAAGCACGTTTTTCTTGGTCGGTCATAACGGTCGAAGCCGTTACTCCATCATATTTTGGAGCATGTTTACGGATCAGTCTTGTTAATTCCAAATTATCAAAATGCACGTTTTCACCAGTTGCGTTACCAATGAAATTCCAGCCATATTTATCATTAATGAACCCATTTTTGTCGTTATCAACTCCATTCGAGATACTGTCTTTCGGATTAATCCAGACTATGTTTTTTAAATCCTCATGATTGACATCAACACCCCCATCCAGAACGGCTACAATAATGGGTGTAGATTTTTTACCTTTTAGTAAACTCTCGTAAGTTCTTTCTGTACTTATACCCAGTACACCATCTTTTTCATAATCCAGATTAAACCAGTTTTCAGGTACACTTTTATTCTCCTGAGCGTAGCCAAAAATGGGAGTTAATCCAATAGCAAATACATACAGTAATCTTTTTAAATTCATCTTTTGATATTTTGATGTGGTTACGATCTGCAAATATAATGCTAGTATAATGCTTAAAATGTTAATTTTTACTAAATAATACTGATACATCCGTATTTTTACCTTTACATAATTCTGAATTCTTTGGTTAATTCAGTCTTTTGATCATTACGAAAATTAGAAATATGATTATTTTAAGCGCTATAATAGGAACAGCACGAGCAGAGCAATATACTTCAGAACAATTAAATACAAAAGGTATTCAAGCTCCCTTAGCAGTGATTAAACCACATAAGAGAGACATTCACAACGACCAAGTGATCGATGATTATTATTGGATGAATGATTTCTTTAAGGAGGGGCCTGACGCTGAATTGGTAATTGATTATTTAAAAAAAGAAAATGATTATACGAATGCTGTGCTAAAGCCAACGGAAAAATTGCAGGAGCAATTGTTTCAGGAAATGAAAGCACGGATTAGAGAAAAAGATGAATCTGTTCCTTATCTTAAAAATGGATATTATTACTATACCCGTACAGAAGATGGGCAGCAGTATTTTAAGTTTTGTAGAAAAAAGGATGAGCTTAATGCGAGCGAAGAGATTCTGCTCGATATTGATGCCATGGCAGCAGGTTATGCGTATTACGCTGCTACAGGGTTTTCGATAAGCCCCGATAACAACTTAATGTCTTTTGGTGTCGACACCGTATCACGAAGAGAATATACCATTTTCATTAAAAATCTACTTACGGGTGAAATCTATAAAGACGAAATACCAAAAACATCAGGAAACTCTACTTGGGCTAAGGATAATAAAACGCTTTACTATACGGCAAAAAATCCAGTTACATTATTAAGTGAAAAAATTAATAGACATACATTAGGAACACTTGTAGATGATGATGTAACCGTTTATGAAGAAATTGATAATACCAATTACATCGGTGTCGGAAAATCAAAGAATGGTGAATACATATTTATTGAATCAGAAGGAACGCTTTCATCAGAAGTTTTTTATCTGAAATCTGATGACCCAGCTGGAAATTTTCAGGTGTTTCAACCAAGAATGAAAAATGTGCTGTACCATGTTACAGCTTTGGAAGATCGCTTTCTCATTGTAACAAATGACGAAGCAAAAAATTTCAAGGTTATGCAGTGTCAGCTTGGTATGACTAGTAGAGAACATTGGAGAGCATTTATTCCACATCGAGAAGATGTATTAGTAAGTGAGGTAGATGAATTCAAAGACTATTTGGTCGTTACCGAAAGGAAAAATGGATTGTCTCAAATAGCTATACACAACTTACAAAATGAAGAACAGTATTATCTTGATTTTGGAGAAGTAGCTTATACAGTTTATCCCAGTACTAATGTTGAATACGATACACAAAAATTACGTTTCGGCTATACCTCGCTTGTAACACCTTTATCGACTTATGAGTACGATATGGTGACTAGGGAAAAAATCTTATTGAAGCAACAAGAGGTTGTTGGGGGCTATGATACGCATGCATATAGTACGGAACGCATTTTTGCAAAAGCAAGTGATGGTACTGCTATTCCCATTTCTCTTGTCTATAAAAATGGTATTAAGAAAGATGGTTCGGCACCTTTGCTATTATATGCATATGGTTCGTATGGATACGCGATAGATCCTACATTTAATAGTGCTCGATTGAGTTTGTTAGATCGCGGTTTTGTATATGCAATAGCACATATCCGAGGAGGTGAGGAGATGGGGAGACAATGGTATGAAGAAGGTAAAATGATGAATAAGATCAATACATTTACAGATTTTATTTCTTGTGGTCATTATTTAATTGATCAGAAATTTACAAGCTTGGGACATCTTTATGCACAAGGAGGAAGTGCAGGTGGACTTTTAATGGGAGCGATAGCCAATATGGAACCAAATCTATGGAATGGTATTATTGCACAAGTTCCTTTTGTGGATGTCGTGAATACGATGTTGGACGAAGGCATTCCATTAACAACCAATGAATATGACGAATGGGGAAATCCTAATGAAAAGGAAGCTTACTATTATATGAAGAGCTATTCCCCATATGAAAATATAGAAGGAAAGGAATATCCAAATATATTAGTCACAACAGGATTGCACGATAGTCAGGTTCAATATTTTGAGCCGGCAAAGTGGGTCGCGAAATTAAGAAAGATGAAAACTGATCATCATGTGTTACTGCTTAAAACGGATATGGAGTACGGTCATGGTGGGGCATCCGGACGATTTGACTATCTCAAAGATATTGCTTTAAACTATGCATTTCTATTTGCTTTAGAGCATATAGAGAAGTAAATCATAAATAATAAAAGCGCCTTTCAGGCGCTTTTATTATTTATGATTTAAACTATCGACTTTTTCATCATGTTCGATTTGTCTAGAATCAATTTGATGTTGTTGATAATTATCCATCGCAACCTTGCTCGCCTTTTGCGAAACATATATTGCGAGAACAGCAATTACTGTGATAAGTGCAATTCCCCAAGCATATTTTTGTTTATCTTGTTTAACTAACCAATACATAAAAATAAAGTAAGGGATCCCGAAAATGCAATAAAAAATGATACTAGGAGTGTCCATATGCTGTTGTGTACTAATGGCGAACTTTATAAGATCACCGATGAAGCACAAAATTATCTAATTTTAATGAGAATACTAAAAGTTTCTATTTCTTTATTTTTTTTAGTATTGATAGCAAGTTATTAATGATTCTAGACATTTGTTACCAGATTGGTTTTTTTATTCATCAGTTATTCATTACAATAAAATGATTTAAGTGATTGATTTATAAGTTGTAAGTTGAGTGGTTTTAAGTTTTTGTAGTTTTTTGTCATTTTATAAAAAATGCGTACTATTATTGCAGAAAAGAAAAAAATTATTTTATACATTTGCAACGTCCTTTAAGAAGACGATAACTAGAAATGAAGAATAACAATACATTAAAATTCTCTTTGCTACATGCTTTTAAAAAGTTTGTTGGTAAGAGGTATTGTTCTTTTATTTTTAGGCAGATTCCAGTTCTTCGCTTTCGACGACCCATACTACCTCGGGCTTGATATGAGGTAGTGATCTTTCTTTTCAGTAATATCATCAGGTCCGATGATGGCGCTCCACGATTTTATTAATTGTTTTTTCATAACAAAACGCAATTTCGGTTGTTAGTTTTATTATTTGGGTCGTAAGTCAATGACTATTTCAGAATTTTTAATTATTCCCGCAAAACCTGAGCATGTTGCATATGCTGAGCAGATTTGCAATGAAATGTTCGAGTCTGCAAAAGCTCGAGGTACTGGTATTGCACGTCGCAAGCCAGAATATGTTGCTAATAAAATGATTGAGGGTAAAGCCGTTATTGCTTTACACAAGGATGGAAGATGGGCTGGGTTTGTCTATATTGAAACCTGGGGACATGGTGATTATGTTGCCAATTCTGGTTTAATTGTCAATCCTGAATTTCGTAAAGTAGGTTTAGCCAAAGCAATTAAAAAAAGAGTCTTCGATTTATCTCGCGAAAAGTATCCACATGCAAAGATTTTTGGTTTAACGACAGGTTTGGCGGTTATGAAAATTAATTCAGAACTAGGTTATGAACCTGTGACCTATTCCGAGCTCACACAAGATGAAGAATTTTGGAAAGGATGCCAAAGTTGTGTGAATTACGATATCCTATTAAGTAAGGATCGTAAAAACTGTATGTGTACAGCTATGCTTTGGGACCCTGTTGATAAGGAACGCGAATTGAAAGAAAAAATTCAGCGAAAAGCAGAAGCAAAAGAAAGATTAGAGCGTATTACGCAGAAACAATCGTTGTTGAAACGTATAGAAGCAAAATTATGGAAATCAGCAAAGAAGTTTGTTGCAGCTAATTTCCATAAGAGTAAAAAAGTAGTTAAGGAGTTTTAAGTTTTTTATATTTTTGTTTAAGTCTCATTCCGAGGTTTATCAATGAATTAATCCAAAAAGATGAAAAAAGTAGTTTTAGCATTCAGTGGTGGGTTAGATACATCATTTTGTTGTATTTATCTAACACAAGATTTAGGTTTAGAAGTTCACTCAGTAGTAGTTAACACAGGAGGTTTTTCCGATGAGGAATTAAAACAGATTGAAGAGCGAGCTTATGCTTTAGGCGTAAAGTCGCATACAGCTATTGATGAAACAGAAGACTATTACCGCGAAACTATTAAATATTTGATTTTTGGTAATGTATTGAAAAATGCAACTTATCCATTATCAGTATCCGCTGAGCGAGTTTGTCAAGCGACCGCTATTGCCAATTATGCTAAGAAAATTGGAGCAGAATGTGTAGCGCATGGATCTACAGGTGCAGGCAATGATCAGGTACGTTTTGATATGATTTTTCATACCTTAATTCCAGGAGTGGAAATTATTACGCCAATCCGTGATTTGCAATTATCACGCGAAGATGAAATAGAATATTTAAATAAACATGGTGTTGAATATTCAGCTGAGAAAGCTAAATACTCGATTAATAAAGGTCTTTGGGGTACTTCAGTAGGAGGAGCAGAGACATTAACATCCAATCAGTATTTACCAGATTCCGCTTGGCCAACACCAGTAACTTCTACAGAACCTCAGCAGATTACGATTGATTTTGTAAAAGGTGAACCAACAGCATTGAATGGAAAAGCATTAGATGCGGTACGTGTAATTCAAGAATTACAAGCATTGGCACAACCTTATGGTATCGGTCGTGATATCCACGTAGGAGATACCATTATTGGTATTAAAGGCCGTGTAGGATTTGAGGCAGCTGCATCCGTTATTTTGATAAAAGCACACCATGCTTTAGAAAAACATACGTTGACTAAATGGCAATTATCTTGGAAGGATCAGATTGCAGGGTTTTATGGCAATTATATGCACGAAGGACAAATGCACGACCCTGTAATGCGTGATATCGAGGCATTTTTACAATCTACTCAGGAAACTGTAACAGGAAAAGTGATTATCGAGTTACACCCTTACCGCTTTGTCGTTATTGGTATCGAATCGGAATATGATTTAATGTCTAATAAATTTGGAACATACGGTGAAATGAACGCTGGATATACAGGTGACGATGTAAAAGGATTCTCTAAAATATTTGGTAATCAAACCATTATTTGGCATAAAGTTAACGGAAAGTAAGCATTATTGTAATTCGTTTAATTCGAATTCGGCACTTATTTCTTTGTTAAAATACAATGGATCCCATGCTCACCATTTGAGATAGGGATCCATTTTTTACATACATTGGACCGATAGATGTGTCCTTGGATATGTTAAATTAGTAGCCCATCCATCGCATCGTAGGACAATTAAAATCTAAATACTAAAAAATGATAAAAGTAGGAATAGTAGGGTCAGCAGGGTACACTGGAGGAGAATTATTACGCGTGTTGATTTATCATCCGGAAGTTGAAATTGTATTTGCCAATAGTGCCTCCAATGCAGGCAATAAAATCTATGAAGTACACAATGATCTATTTGGTGATACGGAATTAACATTCTCTTCAGATTTTCATTCAGATATAGATGTATTATTCTTATGTGTAGGTCACGGAGATGCTCGTAAGTTTTTGGATGAAAATCCAATTGATCCTTCTGTGAAGATAATTGATCTATCACAAGATTACCGTTTGAAAGCGAATACGGCGTACAACGGTAAGAATTTTGTATATGGTTTACCTGAACTGAATAGAGATAAAATTAAAACAGCTCACTATATTGCAAACCCGGGTTGCTTTGCAACAAATATCCAATTGGCTCTTTTGCCATTGGCAGATAAGGGTTTATTACCGAGTCAGATTCACGTGAATGCAACAACAGGATCTACAGGAGCAGGACAGAAACCAGGCGCGACTACACACTTCTCGTGGCGCAATAATAACCTATCCGCTTATAAATCTTTTGAACACCAGCACTTGCAGGAAATATCGGAATCTTTAGCACAATTGCAGGATGGATTCCTTCCTCAGTCAGATCAATCCTTACTAGAAAGAGCTGCCGAGAGAATCAATTTTGTTCCGCAACGAGGTGATTTTGCAAGAGGGATATTTTCAGTTATATACGTCGATTCAGATTTATCTGAAGAACAGGCTTATGAACTTTACGAAGCTTATTATGAAGGACATCCCTTTACCCATGTGAGTCGTAAAAATATTGATTTAAAACAAGTTGTTAATACAAATAAAAGTATTATTCATATAGAAAAACACGGTAACAAATTATTAATCTTGAATGCAACAGATAATTTGTTGAAAGGCGCATCAGGACAAGCCGTACAAAATATGAATTTAATGTTTGGTCTAGATGAAAGAGCAGGGTTAAATTTGAAGAGTGTAGGGTTTTAAACATAATATATTGTTCATAAAAAAGGCTTCAAGATTATTCTTGAAGCCTTTTTTATAATGCTATTAGCTTTTATTGTGCTAATAATTTGATATCTCTTTCTACAGAAACATTGTCACCAGTGATGGCATTACCATCCTTATCCACTAGTGTCAATTTTACCTTCACATCCCCTAAAGGTAAGCCCTTTATTTCATATGGGCCCCATTTATCCAATGTGAATTGTTTCCCATTCACATCCGCTAATACTTTATTGCCGTCAGCGGCTAAAGTTGTGTTGACCAAGAAAAAGTCTAACAATAATACTTTCGTATCTTCACCCTTATATTCACCTTTTGGACGGCTATAGAATAATGATGGAGCTGTAACTGCTGCATCTTGAACTACTTTTCCATCCTTGTCAATCTTAAATTTAACCAATTTAGAAGCCTCAGTTGTCTTAATTGATTCATGGTAGGAGCGAGATAAGAATGACATCAGATAATGCTCCGAATTCAGCGCTAAAGTAACCGTGTTTTCTGGTTTATATAGAGCTGCATAAGGTTTATTGTCTAATATAAAGTGAATGTGTTGACCATCATGAGAATTTGCCATATGATGCTCATGAGCAGTTTGTTCAGTAAGTTTAAAATTACTAACAGCATACTTTACAGTTACTTTTGCCGAATCCGTTCCAACCTTTTCAGATGTAATAGAGGCAATTTTCAAGTCAGCACCAGGAAATGCTTTCGAGTCCGAGACTGGTGTTACGGTTATTTCAGTACCAGCAACTGTATCAGTAGAAACAGTAGAATCCTGTCCCGTTGTTGTTTTAGTTGCGGTATTTTGACAAGAAGCTAATGTTCCTGTGATAGCCAAAACAGCAGCAACAGACTTTAAGATATTTTTTTTCATAATTATTATTGATTGATCATTCAATAAATATAAACAGATTATTTATGAAAAAGTTCACGATTACCCGAAAACTAAATCCAATGCCGCGAAAATATGTCTTTTAGCCGTAATTAAATCTTCATCTGTATGCGCATGCGAGATAAAGCCGACCTCATAACCAGAAGGGCCAAAGTATATACCACGATTCAGCAATTCACGATGCATCAATTTATATAATTCCATCGAATTTGGATCAATTTCGCTCGCTTTCAAAATCGCCTCTTGATCTGTAAAAGCAAACCAGAAGATCGAAGCAATCGTAAAGATTTTTACTTCATAATTCTTTTCTTCAATATAGTTTCGTATTTCAGAAACGAATGACTCCGTTTTTGCATTCAGGTTTTTATAGAAATCGGGCTGTGTTAAGACTTTACATGTGGCGATTCCGGCAGCCATTGCAACTGGATTACCTGATAATGTTCCCGCTTGGTAAACAGAACCATCAGGAGAAATACAGCTCATCAATTCTTTAGATGCCCCGTAAGCTCCAACCGGCATACCACCTCCGATAATTTTTCCATAGGTAATGATATCAGGTTGCACATCATAATAAGCGGCAGCACCTTCAAAACCTAATCGGAAACCAGTGATCACCTCATCAAAGATAAGTAAGGCTCCATTTTGTGTTGTTATCTCTCTTAAATAATGAATGTATTCTTTGGTCTGGAGTAAAAGACCATTATTGGCAGGAACACCTTCAATAATAACAGCAGCAATCTGATCTTTAAATTGATCAAAAACTGCGGCCAACGCCTCTTTATCATTTAATGCAATGACAATGGTTTCATCAGCAAATGCTTTAGGAACGCCAGCAGAAGAAGTTTCACCAAAAGTAACCAATCCAGATCCAGCCTTTACCAAAAGAGAATCCGAATGTCCATGATAGCAACCCTCAAACTTAACAATCTTATCACGTTTCGTGTACCCTCTAGCCAAGCGGATAGACGACATGACAGCTTCAGTACCTGAGCTTACAAAACGGATTTTTTCAATAAATCGATTGTTAGAAATAATCAATTCAGCCAGCTCATTTTCGAGAGCAGTAGGTGCTCCAAAACTTAAACCTTTGCTTAATTGTGCCATTACTGCCTCACGAATCTGATCGTTGTTATGACCTAAAATAAGTGGACCCCAAGAACAACAAAAATCGATAAACTCATTTTCATCCGCATCCCAGATATGAGCTTTATCTCCTCTTTCAATAAATAAAGGGGTGCCATAAACAGATTTAAAGGCACGTACTGGTGAATTTACGCCACCAGGAAAATATTGTTTCGCTTTTTCAAAAAGTTGTGCCGACTTCTCCCTAGAAATATCAGCAGTTTTCGTGTGAGCGCTATTTTGTTGTGTCATATTGATTATAATTTACAGGACAAAAGTATCCAATTATTTACTAAAATCTCTCATTTCAGTGTAAGGAATAGCATTATACAAAACACCATCTAGATGTTATCACGATGAGGACTTAGCTATAACAGATGAAGCCCAAGGATTATCCTTGGGCTTCATCTGTTATTTAATAAGTTGTTTATTTAATCCAACCTTTTTCTATAGCTTCTTTAGCATGGTACGTTAAGATTGCAGTAGCACCTGCACGACGGAAACTCATTAGAGTCTCCAATATAGCGGTTTCTTGTAACCAACCATTACCAATAGCAGCTTTGATCATAGCATATTCGCCGGAGACATTGTACGCAGCAATAGGCAAATCAAAATTATCATGTAATGATTTAATGATGTCCAAATAAGGAAGACCCGGTTTTACCATTAAAAAATCAGCACCTTCTTCCAGATCTAATTGCGCTTCGATTAATGCCTCTCTGCTGTTAGCATAACTCATTTGATAACTCTTTTTGTCACCTTTTTTAGGAGCAGAACCTAAAGCATCACGAAAAGGACCATAGAATGAAGAAGCATATTTTGCCGTGTAGGACATCAATGACACATTGGTGAAACCATTTTCATCTAGAATATTACGGATAAAACCAATACGGCCATCCATCATATCCGAAGGAGCGATAATATCCGCACCAGCATGCGCATGTGCTAAAGCCATTTTACCCAGAACAACTAAAGTCTCATCATTTAGGATTTCTCCATTCTCTACAATACCATCATGTCCATCCGAACTATAAGGGTCCATAGCAACATCAGTAATGACACAAGCTTCAGGGAAATTTTTCTTGACCTCTTCGATTGCTTGAAGATATAGCGTACCTTTTCTGTAGCTTTCAGTTGCGAATTTATCTTTCAAAGATTCTTCGACAGCAGGAAATAAATCAAATGAATTTAATCCAAGTTTTAAACAGCTTTCAATTTCACGCAATAAGTTGTCAATCGAATAACGAAAGATACCTGGCATAGATGAAATTTCAGTTTTTTGATTTTGACCTTCTACAATAAAGAGTGGAAAGATCAAATTAGCGGTACTTAAGCGGTTTTCTTGAATCATATCGCGAATCACAGCAGATTTACGATTTCTTCTCGGACGTTGTAACATGTTATATGTATTAAAAAAGATTGGAAGAATGTTAAATCCTTCCAATCGTATTATGATTTATAGTCTAATCCAAAAATGGCCTCAGCTAAGCCAATTTCATCTGGTGAATAAGGCAGCGTATAGGAAAGACCCATTTCATCAAAAATAGCAGCCGTAGAGCGTCCAATACAGATCACCTGTTGCTCAGGTTCAATTAAGTTATTCACAAAATAAGCCTCAGCATTGCTCGGGCTTGTAAATATTAAGACCTCAGCACTTGTTGCATTGACATTATCCTCAAGCACAGTTTCATATACAGGCATATTGATCACCTTGGTTTCTGGACTAAGCGCTTTTTGAATTGTTTCCAAAGAACCTTTTGCTCGAGGAATTAAAACCGTACCACCATTTGCCAGTGCTGCAAAGTTAGCCCCGATTTCTTCCATGTTAATTCCGGACTGCTCGCCAGAAAAATCAGCAACACGGTCAAATTTGCGCAAAGTCTCCTCAGATCCACGTCCAACTACTGCAATTTTAGTCTTTTTACTTAGTCGTGGCTCCAAGCTAAAGAAATGTTCAATTCCATTTTTACTGCCGAAGAAAATCCAGTCCACATGCTTTAAAATAAACGGATCCAATTTATTTATTATTGGAAATATTTTGATTAAAGAGCGTGCATCAGCTTGAATATTATGCTTTGCAAAGAAGCGGGATAAATAAGAATGTTCATCCAGATCCCGGCTTATAAAGACAGATTTTGGTAATACCCGATCTTTCGCATACTTAGAGAAAATTATTTCAGGTAATAGTGCCGGATCAGTTCCTTTCACATAAAAACGGTCAGGAAAATCATCACTGGTATCTGCGATAGAAGTCCATGCTTCGTACGTATCACCCACTTTACGGCAATAAGCACCAAGAGGAGCATGACAGCCAGCGTCAAATAGATTCAATACTTTACGTTCAACGGCGATGGTCTTCTGTACCTCCTCATTATTAATTGGCTGAAGAGCTTGAAATAATTCTGTGTCAATTTCGCGGATCTGAATAGCCAGTACACCTTGAGCAGGAGCAGGAACTAGTTCAACAGGAGGAATTTCCTCAATATGGAAATCCGAGATGTCCATATCGATTCTCGAAATACCAGCCTTTGCTAACATGATGGCATCATACTGCTCATCACGAAGTTTCTGCATACGGGTCTGTAAATTACCCCGTAAATCTGTAAATTCAAGATCAGGTCTTATAGAAGAAAGTTGTGCTTTACGTCTGTTAGATGATGTACCCACAGTGGCATTATGTTTTAAAGAAAGACGTTTCTTAATATCTACACAATCTTTATGAATAATTAATAGTTCTGCAGGGTTTTCACGTTCAGATACTGCGGCAATGATTAATCCAGGAGGATTCACAGTAGGTAAATCTTTATGAGAGTGAACAGCTAGATCAATGGTTCCCAAAAGTAATTCTTCTTCCAATTCTTTGGTAAAAAAACCTTTTCCTTCGAGTTTATCTAAACGGAGATGTTGAATGATATCACCTTGAGTTTTGATGATTTTTAATTCAGATTCAATGCCAATTTCAGCCAGCCGATCTTTGATGAAGTTTGCTTGCCATAACGCAAGTGCACTTCCACGAGTACCAATGATAAGTTTTCTATTCACAATCTATATACTTTACCTTATTTTAATAATTAAGATAGGCAAAAATAAATAAATAGTATTGATTTGTTGACACGTTACTGTCAGAATAAATCCAAATGCAGTGTGAAAAAGAGTTTTAAGTCGCTCTTAATTAATTAACACCATTTTCGTTTACTTTGACTAAAATCTCTTTAGCCATTACCATAGGAACTTTGATGTATTTTTTTTCCATGTAATTAATAATCTTTTCCAATACATCACGCGCTTCCGGATCTAAGGCCTGAACCTCCGACGCAAAAACTTCATTTAATGCAAAAGATTTGATTTCTTTAATTTTTTGTGGAACCTGACGCATTGCAACTTCAACACGTCGTTGTTTAATGATAGGTAAAAATTCTTGAATATTGTCTGAAATAATCTTTTCAGCATTAGACAGTTCACTATAACGTTCTTCAATATTTTTGTTGGCAATCGCTTGTAGGGAACTAACCTCAATATAGTGCACCGCATTATTGGCTAAAACTTCAGCATCAATATCATTTGGAATGGCAAGATCAATAATGATTTTCTTATCCATTTCTCCATTTAATAAAGATTGATATAGGGAATTATCAATGATGGCCGTTGTAGCACCTGTACAGGTAATGAGAATATCAAATCCACCTTTATAGTTGATCAATTCCGATAAAGGATAGGCTTCAGCATTGAGTTCAGTAGCTAATTTCTGCGCATTTTCAACCGTACGGTTAAAAATTACAAAATTGCTGGATTGTTTTTTCTGAAAATACTTTGCTAAATTTTGATTGGTTTCCCCAGATCCGATAATCAGAATTCTTGGATTCTCAACAGATTTAATTTCTTTTAATTTGCGGTATGCTAAAGAAACAACAGAAATTGGGTTTCTGGATATTTTAGTGTGGGTGTAGACCTCTTTTGCTGTTTTTACCAGACGGTCCATTAGCATGCGTAGGAAGTCACCGGTAAATCCAGCCTCTCGACATCTTTCGTATGCCCGACGGACCTGTGCTAAGATCTCCTTCTCACCAACAACTAAACTTTCAAGAGAACATGACATACGAAGAAGATGATCTAACGCATCCATACCCTCATATTTGTTCACCTGACCTAAATAACATTGCAATCTTTCCTGAGGGACACAGAAATTGAGTTTCTCCATAAATTGCGCAATGAATTCATTCGTTAAGTCATGAGCACCATAAAACACAAATTCAACACGGTTACAAGTTCCAATATAGAATACTTCAGGAATATCCATGTTATGTTTTAGATTCATTAGTCTACTTTCTAACTCCTCATTACAAATAACTAGATTACCTAAATCTTTAAGTTCTACGTGTTTATGTGTGAATGCTAATACCTTAAGATTCTTCAAAGCAATACCCTCGATTAATTTTAACTCTGCAAATGTAGTTTAAAAGCTTTTGCTATATGTCAAAAATCTGTCAAACAGATGAATTTAGAATGATTACAAATAGTGTTAAATTAATGTTAAATTGGTGATTTGCATAGTGTTGGGAATCAACTGAATAAATTATGTGAGCTGTATTATTATTTCTCATTTACGAATGTGAACGATATCAAAATAAATAACTTATAAACTTTAAGAATTGAAAAATCCACAGATAGATGCTGCAAATATTTTATTTATACCCTAATAACTGAGTGATGATATTTTGTTGATTTTTTTTGTTCTAATGAACCATATAAAAGATAATAAGAATTCTGGTAGTAAACTTAGCGGTATATTTTCTTGGAAAAGTGAAAAATATCATTTCATTCCTAGATTCTCTCTTGATATTTTTAAAATAGTTTACAAAACCATCCATACAGCATTAATATGTTTGACCATTAAATCGTAGCTTCAAAATTGTAATTAACTAAATCTAGTGCTAAAAACGTTTTAGTAATGAATACATGGTAGATTTTGCTTTTTTTAGCTAAAACACTGATTATAAAATGAAAGGATATTTATTATATTTTTAATTATGTTACACATAAAGAGGGTGGTGAAAAATGCAATCGATTGCTCATTTTACGCAAACGGTTTCGTTCATAAGGAATATGGAATAACAATATTATTATTATATTATTGTTACATACTAACAATTATTAGCTGCCAAAACGGACGCATATTTATCATTAACCGATTTATAAAAATCATAATAATACCAATTTTTAAATTTTAAAAAAACCAAATGAAATCAAATGAAAAGAGTACCTAAATTTATTAATTCGTAAAAATTTAGCAAAAGTTAAGAAGTCTCTATCGTAATTGACTTTATGACTGTAAATAATCAATTGCCCGTATAATTTAATTAATAGTGTTATGTTTAGCATTTATAGGTGATTTTATTTTTAGTTATATATTTTTAGGTAAAAAACATCCGTTTTTCTTCCTGGCTTTTCTATGCATTTTATCTTGAGGAATTCATCTTGAGAACGATTTATGTTGAATAATTTTATCAAAACTTAAATTAAATTAAATAATGGTTAAAAATTACACAAGCGTTTCTTTTGCTTTGTTTTTAGCTGTTGTTGGATCACAATCTTTACATGCTAACCAAAAATACTTGAAATTACCGACCAATAAGTCCAGTGTTTTAAGAGATACAAGTAAAGGTGAGTTTTCCAGCAATAATTTTGAAACAGATACGATTGGCCAGATGATGAAGGCCATGCAGAAATTTAAGACGATTCGGGATACCATTAACATCCGATCGGTCATTCCTGTTCCTAACCTTTCATTACAACAGATCGTCAAAGGAAATCTTCTTGGTGTCTATGTTCAAGAACCAAATGGTGAGCCAGGCACGGAGCAGAGTATGATTGTACAAGGTGCTTCTGGTGTCCTGTTTTCTAAAAGGGATGTCTATGCTTTGCAACCTGCCATATATCTCAATGGGGTGCCCATGGTACAAGAAAACCCCTTTGCATTTGACGTACAAAAATACGATTACAACCGCATCGGTCCTGCTACTAATTTATTTTCGCAAATTGATATTAGTAATATTGAATCCATTGCAGTTATTAAGGATCCTTTTGAACTTGCTAAATTGGGTCCAAATGCAGTAAATGGGGCTATTTATGTCACGACTAAAAAAGCAAAGTCAGGCTTAAGAGAAATTAGCTTAAATTCTTATTTTGGATATGTTACTGCACCCAAAGTGTATACTGTAAATGGTGTTTATGAGAATAATTTTAGAAAACCATTTTACGAAAAATATGGCAACCAAGAGCGGTATGATAATTATGCCAGCTATTTAAGAGATTCAACTAATACAGCTTATTTTGGTCCCTCAAACTGGAATGACAAATATTATAAAAATACCCCGACCTACTCTGCTGATTTAGGGATTACAGGAGGAAACGATCGTGCAAGTTTCCGATTTTTTGGTTCGGGAACAAAAAATGCCGGTAATGCTGACGAAACCAACTTGAACCGATACAATATATCTTTCGGAATTAATATGGCTCCTTTCAGTTGGTTAACGATGTCGAGTAATGTCAATACTTCACGTTTGGATCGAACCCGTAATAAAAGTTTAAGAGATCGATTCGCCGAAACGCGTTATATCCCAGATTTATCAAGTCCTTTGTCGCCCAATGCCGATGTGTTTGGCGCTTTTTTGGAAGAGAATGAAAAAAATGTTGATAACAATAGAGTAACGACTCTAAATGGTAATGTGACTTTGACTGCCCATGTCAATAAGCTACAGATTCAGTCGAGTTTAATGTTTGACTATAATGAAGGATCGCGCGATTTCTTCACACCGTCGACGCTTATGGATGGTGTGAGCTACATCTCCAACTATTTTGGCTACAGCCAGCGGATGATCCTCAATAACTCCGCTTCATATAAATTTGATTTCGCAGAACATCATGAATTGAATTTAGAAGTCGGTCAGACCTATCAGGGGGATACCTTCAAGTACAACTATGCGAGAGCTTATAATGGACCTAATGATTATGTCAAGTTGAGCTTTGTAGAGGGAGATAAAAATAAATCTGAATATTTAAACTCTCCTAATTTCTATGTGTTTCGCTATATCGACAAAGAAGTCAATAATCTGATGTCCTTTTACGGATCTGCCCAATATAAATACAAAAATTTATTAGCTGTGAACGCAATTGTCCGCAGGGATGGTTCTTCCAATGGACAACCTGATAGTAGATGGGTGACAACACCTTCCTTTAATGTTAATTACAGTTTAAAAGAGCAGTTTTTAAAAGACAACACTTTTTTCAATGCATTGAATATATCAGGAGGCTGGGGTAGAACGGTTCGTACTTTCTTAGATGACCGTTATGCGGCAGGACCTCAGTACCGATCGGAAAGCGGATGGTTTGAAGAACCAACTATTCCCGGTTATGGACCTGTAATGGGAATAAATAGACCTTATGAGAGTGGCTTTATAGGTTATGGAATCAAAATGCCTGTAGCCGAGAGAACGAATTTGACACTTGATGGTACATTCTTAAATAACAGATTGAATGCGGCAATCTCAGCATACAATCGAAATGATAAAGATCAGTTAATTGGTGTTCCTGTTGCACAGGAGACGGGCTATAGCGTAAATTATAAAACCGGTTTAGAAGTTAATAATAAAGGCTTAGAACTGATGTTGAATGGTGCAGTAGTTGAAAATAAAAATGGATTCAATTGGAATTCCGCGATCAATGTTAATTATAATAAAAACAAAGTTACTGCGCTTCCAGACGGCCATCAAGAATTGATTATTGGAGACAACAAATTAGAGGTTGGTAAATCTGTAGGAAGCTATTGGGTATATTCCAATACAGGTATTTATAATACAGACGCAGATGTTCCTGTTGATTTAACTTTTAATGGTATTCCTGTGAAGGGGGGTGATCCTATCTGGAAAGATTATAACAATGATAATCGTGTCGATAACAAAGATAAAGTTTTGACAGGAGATCGTATCCCAAGTTTTGTCGGAGGCTGGAACAACACTTTTGCCTATAAAAACTTTGATCTTAATTTCAATTTTATTTTTGCTGCTGGGCATAAAGCACTTAATCAATACGAAGCCACTAAGTATGGCTTTATCAATCGTGAAGCTGGCAATGATATCAATTCCATCAAAGAAGTGTCTTCTTGGCAGAAAATTGAGAATGAAAAAGATTATCCAATTTATAACCCATGGAGTGATATCAATCCGTATCGCGTCGATCAAGATCTATTCTTGGATAATGCTTCCTATTTAAAGTTAAGGTCGGTTACTATTGGATATGACCTGAGTAAGGCTAAATTCTTTAATGCCTCAAAAGTGGGTATCCGCAGATTCTACGTCTATGCAACAGGTATGAACCTCTTGACAGTAACCAATTTTACTGGTGTAGATCCTGAATTAATCAATTTCAACGGGTATTATGACGGCGCAAACCTCTCCATTCCAAAAACTTTTGTAATAGGATTTAAACTGGATTTGTAAAAATAATTAGAGATGAACAGTATAAACAATAGAAGAAAATTAACAGGGCGTAAACTGGCAGTCAGCATTTTGACTGCAGTGATTAGTTTGAGTACTTTTTCTTGTAATAAAATAGATAATGTTTCTTCAACTCGATTGTCGACAGAAGAAACTAATTGGAAGTCATTCGAAGATGCAAAGGCCAATTTGATGTCCGTTTATGGATTGATGCGATCTGCTACCGTAGCAGATAATGGTCATTGGGTGATGGGAGATCTGAGACAGGGAGATTTTACAATTAATAATCGTGCGGATCTAAAGGCCGTTGTCAACGGACAGTTAAATGCATCATATCCAGTAATTAATCGTATTACAAACTGGAGAAGATTTTATGCTGCTGTTAATGCTGCCAGTCTTTTCATTGAAAGATCAAAAGAAATTGTAGCAGTAGATCCCCGCTATACCAAATTAAATAATGATGTAGATATTGCCCAAGCTAGAATACTACGTGCATTTGCTTATTATTATATGGCTCGGATCTGGGGAGATATCCCTTTATTGACATCATCACATGATGGTGATTTTGTACAATTACCGAGAACTTCGCAACAAAAGGTATTGGGCTTTGCAACTTCAGAATTGTTAGCAGCAGCTAAGGTCGTTCCTTTCCGTTACGGTGGAACAGATCCTATTTTCCCAGGACTTTATTACGGTGAGGGTTGGGCTTCTTGGAACGGAAACGTATTTACACGCTTATCGGCCTATATTATTCTTGCACATATAGCCGCTTGGCAAGGGAATTATACAGACGCAGCCAACTATGCTAAATTTGTATTAGATAATCAGTCATCTCAATATTATGTCGACGGAGCCAATCCATTGGATTATATCGATATGAATGCGCTAACGGAGAATCAAAATAATATGAGCCCATTTGCTTATAAAAGAGCAACTGTAATGGTCGGTTTTCCTTTTGAGTCTGGTAATGGATTAGCGACAGCGAATGGTCATATTGAACAATTAACTTTAGCTGCTCCTTTCATTCCAAAAAATCGTCCGGAAATGTTTGTTTCTAAAGATACAATTATAAATGTCTTTAATAACCCTTTTGATTTACGTTTCAGTGTCGATAGACTGACCGGATTATACCGCACGAATTATTTCTATAATTTCGAATCCGAAATGCCAATTTTTAATAAGATCAAAGTGCTCTCCCCTTCTAATACTTCAGGTAATTTTATGTTATTCAGTTCGTCAATGGTCTTCAGCAGGATGGAAGAAATTACGTTGTTGAGGGCTGAGGCATTAGCAGTTATAGGTGATACGGAAGGTGCATATACCGCTCTAAATAGAGCTTGTGCCTTGAGGGGTATCAATTATACGACTATCAACTCTCCAGATATTTTTAAAGCAATTTTTGAAGAACGTAGAAAAGAGTTAATGGGCGAGGGATGGAGATGGTACGATCAAGTGAGATATAACCGAATCAAGAAATCAAATGCAATTTATGCAACAAAAAATGGAAAGGGTATGACCTTTAAACAATTTGAAGATGCAGGGGGTATTTACTGGCCAATTTCTCAGGATGTCATAAGTGCAAATCCATCTATTATTCAGAATCCATATTGGCAATAGTAATTTCAAAACGTAAATGTATGAAGATTTTAAATAATAATTTTTTTGTATTAGCCATCATCGGAATTGTCTCCCTTTGGCTATGCTCATGTAATAAAAGTGAATCACCTTATTACGATTATGAGAATAAAGTGCAGACCTATAATGGAAATGCACTAGACTATCTACAAGCACAACCTGATGGAACTTTTGATTCCTTGCTTTTGGTTTTGAAAAGATTTCCAAATCTGGAAGATTCGCTTAGGAATCAAGAATTGACTCTGTTTGCGCCGGTCAATAAAAATTTTGCATCAGCTCTTAAATATTTAAATAATATGCGTAGAAGCTTTGGTTTACCAAATGTGTATTTATCAGATGCTAACAAGGCACAGCTGGATACCATGATCTGTAAATACATTGTGAGAGGTAAAAAAACTACCGATGCTTATATGGAGGATACAGATGGTGTTTTGGTCAAATCAATTGTATTTGATTACCCGATGCATGTCAGATATGCAAAAATGAGTTCTTCCGGATTTGTTGAAGGTGGAGCGAGCATTCTAAATTTTAGTGAAACTTTTGGTTCAACCTTTAAGAAAGACTGGGTAACTACTAAAGCCAATACAGTAAATATCAGAACAAATAATGCGACAATCAATATTTTAGACCCGATTCACAATTTTGGGTTTGATGAATTTACGCGCAGATTAGTTTTAAATGAAGAGAAATAATGAAAAGAATTCTAAATATATTCAAGATTGGTTTACCTGTAATGGTCTTTGGATTGTTTTTTTCGGCTTGTAAAAAGAATTTACCTGACGAAAGGCTATCAATAGCCAATGATTCGAAATATGTAACCACGCTATTTCAACCGGTACTTGGCCGGAATACCTTATTTACCAATATCTTTCAATACGGAAATTCAAGTCGTCCTTTGGATTTTAAAATTGTGAATATGCGCAAGTTTAATGGAGATCCAGCGCCTGAATTAACACAATTATATCCAGTGACAGTATGGAAACAGATTTATGATGGTACAGAAAAATCTTTAGCTGAAATTGAAGCGAAGCGAACCATTGAAAATCATCCATTATTTGAAATTAGACCACACGCTGGTGATTTTGTGATGTGGTCTTCGGCTAATTCTAATATGGTGAGTGCACAACCAGATTCTGGCTATGTCTTCGATGTCGAGATGTCCAATTCTGGAGGTCGTAAGTATTTTCAAAATATGCGCCTCATGCCCTTCAGGGAACGTCCTTATGAACCTTCAAATTTAGATCCCATCACTGGACAGGCAACAAGTGTTTCCGTTAGCCCATCAGGGGTCTTCATCATGGGTGAACGCGGACAGTACATGAGTAGTTTTTTTGATGTGCAGGTCCTGTTTAGGAAAACAGGAAATGGAAATAGCTTGACTTTCAAATTTGCAGATTCCTTATCCAATCCGATAGATCCGAATAAATTCGATGAAACGAATTGGGCAGGCTTAGTACATGGTTTTAATATGACGAAGGATGCAACAAAAGTACGTTATGATGTCGCTTATCCGATTCCATTAAGTGCTTATCCAACTCCTTACACAACATTAAGTGGTGGACAGGCTAGCATTTCATTTAAGTTTAGTCGCATTGGCTTTGGTAATATACTTGAAAAAAACTACCTCAACTTTAATTTTAACATTTTTCAAAAGGGTGATTGGGAGCTGACCTTTTGGTTTAGAAGAGACAAACCAAAATTTGATAATGATTAATGAATCAATATAAACTTAAATTAAATACATTTCAAATGAAGCATATATATACGCTAGTTATATTGTTGTTTTTTGGAACGCAACAAGTTGCTTTTGCACAACAGCAGATAAAAGTAACGGGGGTTGTCATAGACGGTGCCTCGAGTTCTCAAGAAGCAATTTCCGGTGTGAGTATCAGTACCGGAGGTAAAGCAATAGGAAGTACGGACAGGTCGGGTAAATTTACGATCACGGTTCCAAATAATGCTTCCATCATTTTTAGATCGATTGGTCATAAATCTGTTACCGTAAAAGTTGACAATAAAACGTACCTCTCCGTGACCATGTCACCTACAAGTGAGATGTTGGGGGAGGTCAAAGTAACCAGTGGTTATCAGCAGAAAACAAGAGCTACGAATACAGGCTCTATTGTTACCATTTCAGGTAAAGATATACAGGGACAGCCTGCAGGTGATGTGATGTCATTATTGCAAGGTCGTGTCGCGGGTTTAAATATTCAAAATAATACAGGTGCACCAGGATTTAGAGGAAGTGTCACGATTCGTGGTATTTCCAACATCAATGTCTCTGGAAGTGGAGACGCGGCATTCTTGACACCAACTTCTCCTTTATATGTCATCGATGGTGTTCCGGTAGACGATAATGCAAATTTTTCTTACGGTTTCCAACAAGCAGGACCTGGTGTATCACCAGCATCACAGATTCCACCGGAAGATATTGAAGATATTCAGGTACTTAAAGATGCTGCTGCAACATCTTTATACGGATCGCGTGGCGCTTATGGTGTTATTTTAATTACAACAAAAAGAGGTAATTCAAAAGTTCCAGTAGTGCGCTATAATGGTGCGGCCTTTATGTCGGCAGTACCACAATTAAAAGCTGTTATTGGCGGTAAAGATGAGCGATTATTAAGGATCGCACAGATTATGCGCTTTGATACCTCTTGGAATCATGCCTTAGATTTGGTAAACCAAACCCCATTTTTATCAGACAGTTTAAATCCTTATTATAATAACTCTACCGATTGGCAGTCCTATTTTTATAAGCCAACCTATAACCAGACTCATAATCTCAATGTATCCGGTGGTGATGTGAAGTTTAATTATAAGGTTGCAATGGGTATTTACGATGAAAAAGGTATTCAGGAAAATACAGGTTACTCGCGTTATAACTTGAATATGAATATGATCTATAATCCGACTTATAAATTCAAATTATTAGCGCAATTGAATAACTCCATCCAGAATCAAAGGATGGGTAGCGGGAATGGATTGATGAATTCTGGTATTGCAGACGGAGGAAATTCATCTTCTTTATTACCAGCACCATCCTTATATTCATCGGTCAATTCGGTTTTAGGAGCATTGAATACGGATGATGATAATAAAGTTTTGACAACATCTGCGATTGTCAATGTAGCTTACGATTTCTTTAAGAATTTTAAAGTGGAGACCACGTTAAATTATACCGGAACATCCAGTACAAAAGATAACTTCTCACCAGCCGCATTAAATGCAAATCAGGCACAGTATTACACTTATAACGATAGAGCAACTACATTGTATAATCGTAACCAGATGTCCTATGTGTTTTCATTGAAAGAAGATGGAGAAGACGCGCATAATTTTAACTTTTTCGCATTTAACGAGATAAGATCATCATTCTTTAAAGCAGATGCAATGTTGAATGATCGTGTTGTCAATGATCAGTTGAGAGGGCCGATCGTAAAGCAGACAAGTTATTTAAGTTCCAAAGGTGGTACAATCGGCTATACGGATACACGGGCAGTGGCATTTTCAGGCAATTTTGCATACGATTATAAGCAGAAATATGTCATCAATTTCTCTTACCGTGCTGACGGTCTGTCGACCAATGGTCCAGATGCAGGTTATGTTAAAAACCCTGCGATTTCTGCAAAATGGAATTTTGAAAAAGAAAATTTCATGAAAGATAAGGAATGGTTGGATTATGGATCCTTCCGTCTGAGTTATGGTTCTAATATTACACCTAATGGAAGTATTTATCAATCTTATGGAAAATATTATGGCGGAGATAATTATAATAATCAGAAAACTGTTGTTACAGATTTAAAATTTTTACCGAATCGGTCGTTGGAGCCTACTCGCGCGACTACTTTAAATGCGGGTTTTGATATTTCAGTATTCAATAATAGGTTAACCTTAAATATTGATAGCTACTACAAGCAAAATGATAATGTTTTTAGAGAGAAAGCGATTTCATCTTCAAATTCATTCGAGAATATTGCTTCTACAGAAATCAGTAATGTAAATTATGGTTGGGAGTTTCAAGCAACTGCTCGTCCATTAAGTGCAACAAGCCCCTTCAAATGGACAATGTCAGGTTCGTTTGCAATCAACCGTGAAGTATTGGCAGCATTGCCGGATGGTTTAAGAGAAATGATCTATTATGATCCAGGAAACCAACAGGATATCTATTATAGATTAGGTATCAATTCTTTGTCTAACTATCTATTTAATACAAAAGGTGTTTATAGTACCAATGCTCAAGTCCCTGTAGATCCAGCAACTGGTCTACCTTATCGTGTGGGTAGCAATGATATCTTAAATTACTTTAAAGCAGGTGATCCTATTTTCACCGATTTAGATGGAAACTATGTTTTAGATAACTATGATCGCGTAATTGCCGGTAATTCTCAACCGCAGATTACCGGTGGTTTTACTTCGCTATTACAGTACAAGAGCTGGAGTTTTGAAGTCAATACATCATTCACATTGAAACGTGATATTATGAATAATACCTTGGCTAGCCAGTTCGGTGCATTTACAGATCCTGCTATACAATATGATCCGTGGAAATTGGTTGCATTACCGCCTATTTCACAATTGGATTATTGGAAAGCAGTTGGCGATCAGGCAACTTATGGAAACCCATTGGATTTTGTACGCGCACGTCGCTTAAATCCTTTCAGGGGTAATCAGACTTTATTCCAAGAAGATGGATCTTATTTCAAATTAAATGCAGTAAAAGTGTATTATAATTTTGATCAGAACTGGTCAAGAAGATATGGGATGAACCGTGTAAGTATTAATGGTACAGTTTCCAATTTGTTTTATATCACCCGCTATACAGGAGCTAATCCGGAAAACGTGAGTGCATTAGGTAAAGATTCTGGAGGTAATTATCCACTTCCTAAGCAATTTGCTTTAGGATTGAATATTGAGTTTTAATTGTTGATATCATGAAAATTAAAAAATTAGCATATATACTTGCCGTTACAGCACTTGTATTATCTACATCAAGCTGTGATAAATTTTTGAATGTGACCCCTATTGACGCTTTATCGGGGAATAATTTTTGGGAAACCAAAAAAGATGTAGAAGGCTATACAAATGGGATATACCTGAGGTTAAAAACTAAAATAGGAAATACCGCATTATTACCCAGTTTGGAAATTAGAGGTAATTGGATTGGTTCGTCAAGCGGTCCAATAACTTATATAAATTTAATTTATAATAACTTGAAAGGAATTATAGGTGGGGGAGATGATTTTGATGGTGTTATAAGAGAGAATATGAGCTGGAAGGGATGGTATGATGTGATTGCCGCCAGCAATATTCTTCATGCCGAAGTCGGAAATATGCCTGAGTCTATTATATCAGCTTCAGAAAAAAAGCGTTATCAGGCGGAAGCGGTTTTTACGCGTAATCTGAGTTATATGTACATCTGTAAGATGTTTGGCGATGCCATTTATTATACAGATGCCTATAACAGTAAACCATTACCACGATTACCACAACTTGAAGTATTGAAAAAATGTATTGCAGATATGAATTCAGCCAAGGATAATCTTCCTGTTAAATATCCTGAAGCATCACTATTAGGTCTTAGACCGACACGTGCCTCTGCTGTAGCGTTATTGATGCATTTAAATATGTGGGCAGCAGCTTGGGATACAGCAGATAAATCAGTATACTATAAAGCAGTGACTGCTTTAGGAGAAGAATTAAAGACATATACAGACTATCGCCTTTTGCCGATTACAGTTGAAAATACCAAACGTATCTTTAAAGGCCGTTCATCCGAAAATCTATTTAGTATCTTACAAGATTATAATTATGGCGAGACCTTTGCAGATTATGCTAATTCCTCCTACTTTTTTTCACATTATCCTTACAGAGGAACTGTAACGACAACTACAAGCCGAATGGCTTATCAAGGAAATTATCTTGAAAAACTATATCCAGCGGGTATTGCTGATCAAAGACGTGCCCTTTGGTTTGATAATGTTAGTGACAATTCTCTGACTTTCCAGTTTAAAAAATTTATCAATACCTACGCTAGAGGTTCGGGTTCTGGTGTCACGATGGTTAGTGATGACAGCGCTATTATTTTTAGATTGTCCGATGCAATTTTATTAGTTGCTGAAGCACATGCCGAGCTCGGACAGGAAACAGAAGCTAAAGCTTTTTTGAACCAAATTAGATTAAATGCAGGTGCTTCGGAGATCACTACAGGGGGTGAAACCTTGAAAGATGATATTTTTAAAGAAAGATGTCGGGAACTAATAGGTGAAGGACAGTATTATTTTGATCTGGTTAGAACAAAGCGTGTTGTCAATTCGGAATTTGCTAATTCGCCAATGAGTGTTGGTAATTTTAATAATGGCGCATGGACTTGGCCATTGATCATCACTGCCGAAGAGCGTAATGCTAACCCAGGTTTAATCGGAAACAATTTTTGGAATTAATCATTATGAATTTAAAAAATAGAATCTTTTATATGATCATAGCACTGGCTGTGCTATTTTCTACCAGTTGTAAAAAATATTATTATGATTCGGGTGTTCACGATCCCAAATTTGAAGGATCGACATTAGCTTATATGAAGGCAAAACAACCATTTTTTGATTCGACCCTTACGATTATCAATTTAGCGGGATTGGATGATGTCTTGGATAAAGAAAATGTAACTTTTTTTGCTCCCCCTAGTGGATCTGTGAATAAAGCAATTATACAGCTCAATAGATACCTTAGATTTGAAGGACGTGATACCGTATCAAAACTTACGCAAATCAAACCCGCAGTATGGAAGAACACACTTTTGCAATATATATTCAAAAGTTCTTCTTTAATGAAAGATTATCCACAGCGTGATACCCTTTCGTATATTGCCTTTCCAGGTCAAAATTATACCAGTTATTCAGGACGTATCATGAATATTGGGGTAATTTTTAATAATGCAGGAGGTGTACAATATGCCGGATACCGTCAATTATTTTTGGCCTACATTCCAGATCTATCAAATCCACAGGTTGCTTTGCAAAATAACCCTGTAGCAACTTCCGATATCCAGACAAATAATGGGGTGTTGCATGTGCTCACGCGTATCAAACACACATTTGGATTTAATACGTTAAAGTTTATCGATGAAGCGATTGCGGCGGGTATTACACCTGCAACACCATAATTAATTATTTCAATTTAATAAATGATTCGAAAGATGTTACGTAATATAAAATATAGAACAAGATTGCTTATCATGCTAGTAGTGGGACTTTCCTTTGTGGTAGGGGCCTGTTCAAAAAGCAAGGGATTAGCAGACGATCCATATGCTGGAGGGAAAGAGGTGTTGGATATCGGTTTTGTTTCCAAAACAACAGATCCTGATATTGTAGAAGCGGGTAGTACCTTAGATTTGAAAGTCAGAGGTCTAATGAAGTATAAGGATGTATTTAAGTTATTTGTCAATGAGATCGAAGCTGAAGTACTCAATTATACAGATACAACCATTCAATTTGTTGTACCCTTAACAGCAAGTACTGGAAGTGTGTGGATCACTGCAAACGATCAGTCATTTTTTGGCCCGATTGTCAAAATTGGTGGAAAAGTTTCACTTGACCCAAGCTTCAAAGTAATCAATGGAGCATCGACTATAGGTGAAGGTTTTGGTTCTGGGATATTTAGTACTGCGTTATTGCCGAATGGTAATATTTGGTTAACTGGATATTTCAATAATTTCGAACAGCAGGGAACCGAAAAGACACCAAATGGTGGAATAGCCCAGATTGGTGCTGAAGGAAACTATTCAACCGAAGGTGTTAACTTCGGCATAGGTGTCGTAGGAGGTTTAAAAGCGATCACGTCAATCAATCGCATCACTTCTGGTTCGCAAAATGGAAAATACATCATTGCGGGTAGTTTTAATGCTTATAATAGTCGTAGAGAAAATCGCCGTACCATTGGAAGCATAACAAAATTAAATTCAAATGGCTCTTTAGATACGGTCCGAACTACCGAAATTGTCAATCCAAAGCCCGAAATAACATGGAAAAATGCCGATACAATTCCATCATTTAATGGCGGAGTATTGGGATTTATTAGAAAAACTTTTGTTTTTGGTGAGCAGGTTTATGCGATAGGAGGTTTTACAGCCTATCTACGCATGTTTCTTCCCAATTCAAGCTACGATGAAAAGATTTATGATATTACCCGTATGTCACAATTGGTACGCATGAACTTAGACGGCTCAATGGATTCAACGTTTCATTTTAATCGTGAGGCACGTCAGAGCCCCGTTGGCGCAAATGGTGGAATTGCCGATGCAATAATGCAAACAGACGGAAAGTTAATTCTGGTTGGGAGCTTCACAACCTTTAATAATGAACAAGCAAACCATATCGTAAGATTAAACTTGGATGGTTCTATTGACAAATCATTCCAATCAGGAGCGGCAGCTAATGGGGATATTTATTCAATTCGCTTTAATGCTAAAACAAATAAAATAATTGTGACCGGTAATTTTACGACCTATAACGGAAAGCCTTCATCAACGCTGGCGGTATTAAATGCGGATGGATCTGTTGATGCTACATTTAATGGCGAATTGATTAGTGGCGGAGGTGCTACTTTTGCAGCGCAATTAAATAGTGGAAAAATATTAGTGACTGGAAGCTTTAATAAGTATGGAACCTATTTACGTCAAGGTTTTATGATTTTAGAACCAGATGGAAAATTAGCTGTTGGTTATAATAATACAGGTGGTTTTCAGGGAAGAGTATATGATATGATCGAAACAGAAAATGCAAAAGAATCAAAAGTAATTCTGGTCGGTGAGATCAGCAGGTTCAATGCATCCATCTTACATAATATCGTAAGAATTAGCATTTCTAAATAAGTCCCAATTTATTTAAATATGAAAAGAGAAATAAAATCAAAGATAGGTATGAAAATGTTGGGTGTTGCAGCTTTTGTCGCTACAATCCTAGTCAGTTCATCTTGTAATAAAGAGTTTGTGAATACACTTCCAGATTCTTTTAAAAATGATACCTTAGGAGTAAGTGATGGTTCAAGGAGAGTTCTGTATCTTATTTTAGACGGAGTTAAAGGATCTGTCGTAGAGAGCCTAGGACCTAAAAACATTAGTTTAATTACAAAAAGATCCATGTTTACTTATGATGGATTAGCTGATTTTCAGCGCAATAACTTAACAGACGCTGGGGCATGGACAACGATGTTGACAGGAGTCGATTATACAAAACATCAAGTTCAATCAAATGATTTCAGTGGATTTGATAATCAAAAAACACCTACAGTTTTTACTCGATTGAAAGCTGAAATTAAAAATGTGAGAACAGTTTCATTTGCTTCTGCAACAGGATTAAACAGTACTCTGGCAAAAGATGCAACAGAAAAGAAAGATTTGGCAAATGATGCCGCTGTAAAAGATGCGGTTATTGCGGAGTTATCTACGCAAGACCCATCGTTATTGGTCGCCCAGTTTAAAGGTGCTAAAGAAGCTGCTGGGAATGACTACTCGGAGGATAATACCGCGTATACAGCTGCTATTGGCAAGCTCGATGATTATGTAGGAGAGATTATGACCGCGTTACAAGCTAGAAAAACATACAATGGTGAAAACTGGTTGGTGATTATTGCTTCCAATAAAGGGGGAGGAGCTTCTGGGGGTGAGCCGGGATCAAATATTTATGAAGATGAATCGCGAAATACATTTGTTACTTTTTACAACCCTAAATTCACTTCTGCCAATTATGTGAAACCTAACGTCGATGCATTACCTTATGCAGGAGTTGGACCTCGATTCGCTTCTAATAATGGAAGTACGAATGGGGTTGCATTTTTAAATAGTAATACTTCCATTGGTAATTTTGGAACCACAGGAGAATACACCCTAATGTTTAAAGTTCGTAATGATATTGGTAGAGAAGTCAATTACCCGATGTTCGTGGGTAAAAGAGATCCTGCTAGTACGGGAGTAAACGAAGGGGGATGGGGATTTTTAATGGGTGGTAATTCATTTCAGATTGATTGGGCATTGTATAATCGCCCTAGTGGTAAAATTAATCAGATTGATGGGGTTTGGCATACAATGGGATTTACGATCGCTCCAAGCGGAAGTGCACGTAATCTTAAAGTATTTGCAGATGGAGCTTTGCAAAACACTTCAAATATTGCTGGAAGAAATGCAGACAATAACTATCCACTAAGAATAGGCACCGATGCCTCATCTAATTCAAATATCTTAGTTAGGGATTTGGTAATTCTGAATAAAGCACTTACAGATGCAGAAATGGGGACATATATGAGGAAAGAATTTGGAATCGATAATCCATACTTTGCAAATGCAATTGGATTTTGGCCAGGAAATGAAGAATCTGGCGACAAGATGTTCGACCGTTCAGGAAAAGGTAATAATTTTGATTTTAGTGAGTCGATCCAATTTGCAAACTTTATGGATATTTCTCCGAATATTTCTCCAAATATATCTCAATCAGCATTTTTAGCGGTACCAAATGGTGTCGATATTCCAGTCATGATTTATAATTGGATGAACATATCTATTCCAAAAACTTGGGGATTAATGGGTAAATTTTATAACCCTACTATTAACTTACCAAAAGACTAACTTATGAAACTTAATCAATTTACGGCAATATTTAGTATGACGATGTTGTTAGCCGTAACATCGTGTTCTAAGTATGGTTATAATATCCCGGACGGTTATCCGGATGACTCAAAAAATGAAGCTGGTGGAGTTATTGATACCAATCTCAAGCTTATAGATAAATCCATGTATGCTAAAGCCAGAGTTTTTCCCGGTTTAGTAGATATTGCAGAACCACGTGTGGTCGACGCAAAATTTACGTTGGATTTGAATTTTACAAAGCAAACAACGCTTAACCTTAGAATATCGGTTGCCCCGGAGCCACAGTTTAGTACAGGATATTATGCCGCGCCAGGAGAACTCATTAAGATTGTGGTACCACAGGGAATTGAAGGACTTTCCGTGCAGATTGGTGGACATACCGATAATTTAACAGGAAAATTACCACTCTTGCGCGATCCGATTATTTACATGCGTCAGCAACTTTATCCTGGAAATAATTTTGTTCGCAATTTATATGGAGGTACGGTCTATATCCGTCCAGATCGGGCGTATCCAAATCCGGTCGAATTTACGATCACCAATGCATGTGTTTCGCCCGACTTTGTGCTAGGACAGTCTAACAATGACCAATGGATAGAAAAAGTGAAAGCTTCTAAAGTGCCATGGTTGGAGTTAAGAACGAAACGGGTGGTATTTCTTGTCCCTAGAGATCGTGTTGTAAAATCGTTTACATCTTCAGAGCCGTTTACCAATCCAACTGCGGTAATGACTAAATGGAATGATGTATTTGAACTGGATTACAATGGCTGGATGGGATTGTCAGACGATGCAGAAGATGAAAGAGACCGTAGCCCCCAGGGAGCTTGGAGAGGTGTATTGGATATTCAGCTAACGAATGGCTATGGACATAGTGGTTTTCCATTTGTCGGTTATAATGATTCCGAATGGTTTGGCGGTATGACGAGTCTTAAAGCCATCAGTACCAGCGATGGCATGTGGGGTTCTTATCACGAGTTTGGACACAACTGTCAGCAGGGAGGTATCTGGAGCTGGAGTACATTAGGCGAAACAACGAATAATTTATTTAGTTTTAAAGTAGCCAATCGTATTGGTGCAAATTACAGTGTTTTGCATCCTGCTGTTAACAGTGATTTTCCTGAGGCAATCGCTTATGCCACTCGAACAGGTGTTGCTAAAAATTTTGATGTGGACTGGGGCGATGCACCATTTAAACGGATGACACCTTTTGTGCAGATATTTGAGTTATACGGGTATGGAGCAATGACACATTTATATAAAGAAGCACGTAAAGCGACACGATATAATCCAAATGATATTACCATGCATAACTGGGTTTACGAAAAGTTATCAGACTACACTAAGATAGATTTAGCGCCATTTTTTGATGCTTGGGGTATTACCTATAGTCCTTCTGTTGCAGTTAAAATATCCAAAAAGTATCCATTATTGTCACAAACAATATGGACCTATAATCCTTTAAACAAAACAGGTGGAACAGGTGCCATCGTATATAAAACAACTGTTGTCTCTACAAGCTGTCCTGCACAAGAAGGGTCAGTTAATGATTTGGTAGATGATAATGTGAATACCTTCTATCACTCAAAATATAGTGATATAGGACCGACAGAAAGCTATCCATTTAATTTTGTGTTCAATGCAGGGGCAATTATGCCAATCAAAGGGATGTACTTTAATGGAAGACCAGGAGGTAATAGAGAAGGAGATGGAAAAGATATCGAAATCTATTCTAGTCCAGATAATATTGAATACACAAAAATTGGAGAAACAACTCTGCCTGCAAGCAACAATAGATTTGAATATATTTTTCCAAAAGGTAATGTAACTGGAAAATTCTTTAAAGTAATTGTAAAAAATGGATACAAAGCTAATCCATATGTGGTATTTGGTGAAATGAATTTGATTAGACCGTAATTGTTGAATGAATAAGGATGAAACAGTGTTAAATGAAAGCTATTTGCGCTTTCATTTAACAGAGTTTCTCTATCAAAAAAATATGTAGATGAAAGTAAATTTAAAAATATTTAGAACTTTTTTATTCGTTGCAGTAGGTGTTTCATCTTTTACAGCTTGTAAAAAATACGACAATCCTCCTCCTGTATTTGAGGATATTAAAGACTTTAATGGTACTCAGCGTAAGGTTATTGTGATCAGTATTGACGGTTTGTCTGGTGATGAACTACAAAAAGCTGTGCCAACAAATCTGGCCACTTTACAGAAGAATTCCAAGTATTCGTTTAACACACTACCTACAACATCAAATGCAGCAGGTTGGGTTTCGATGTTAACTGGGACAGGTTTTTCAAAACATCAAACAAGTGCTGATAATTTTGAAAGAACGGAGCATGGCGATGATGAAGAACATGGCGAAATTGTTAATTTTAGAAATGTACTGGATTATGTTACCCAATACAAATCGGTAAGCACAGCGATGGTAACAACTTGGGATGAACTAAGAAATTACGTGAGAAATGCAGATTATGCACCTGACGTTAATTCAGATCTCGCGGTTAAAGATAGTACCATTAGCCTCTTGAGTAAGGTAAATAGCTTAGGCACTATTATGGTTAATTTACGGGATGTGCAAAAAGCAGGTGAAGACGGTGGTTATACGGTTAATAATGCAAAGTTTAAAAGTGCAATCGATAAGTCGGATGAATACATCGGAAATATTGTTGAAGCCATTAAAGCCAGAAAAAATTACACTGAGGAGGATTGGTTAGTTATTGTGACCACAAACCATGGCGGAAGCAATACAGATGCGAAAAGCGGATTTACGATTGTAAGCCAACCTAATTTGAAGGAATATGAATTGAAAAAATCGGGATTCAATCCGGTATTGTTTCAAGGTGCAACAGCAAGGGCTCAAGTAGGTAACGACAATAACCTATATGATGGAGGTGAAACTAAAGATTTTACCGTACAAATGGACGTAAAACTTAATGTGAACACTAGTTATCCAGGTTTTTTGTCTAAAGGAAGTGACTTGTTGGGGCAAAGTATGACAGGTTGGCTTTGGCTTCAAAGTGGTACTAGCTGGGGTACAGTAATTGGTGGAACCCGAAATGGAGGTAAGGGTAAGACCCAGATTTCTGGTGGAAGTAATTTAACACTGGGTACTTGGCATACGTTGACGATGGTTGTTAAAACCACAGGATCACCAGCAACAGCTCGTACAGTAACTACTTATACAGATGGTGTGATGAATAATTCGGGTGATATTTTAGCCACTAAAAATTTATCAGCCATTGATGCTTTACGGGTTGGTTATAAGAATGTTGACGGTGGCGGTACTAATTTAAATATGCATGCTGCTAATCTAGCTTATTATAATGCAGCACTTGATGCTACTACAATAAAAAATGCTATTGGTTTAAAAGATATCACAAAACATCCAAATTATAGTAATCTAATTGGTTTCTGGCCAATGGATGAAGGATCCGAGGGTACATATTTCAATAAGGCTTCTGGAGGATACAATATGAGTCTATCAGGAGATTATAAATGGAACTATTTAGAGGACTTTTATGCTCCAGGGACTAATCCCGAGCCTATAACAGCTAAGATCTCCATACCAACAGCAACAAGTGACATTGCCGCGCTTTGTTTATACTGGATGAATATCGAAATTCTAGCAGACTTCAATTATGATGGAAAACCATACCTGAATAATTTTGAATTGGAATTCCTGAAAGACTAACTATTGATCCTGTAGTGGGATATAACAATTCGTAGTCAATCTTTACTAATCTAAAAACTCCGAGAAAAGCTAATTGCCTCCTCGGGGTTTTGTTTTTCTAGGCACGATCAAGTTTTTTTGTGCACGCTGATAGAATATAAATTTTAATAAAAATAAATATCAAAACTCATCAGGCAGATGATTATTTTTGCGCCATATTAATTTGGATATTATGATTATCATCAGAAAAAGCTTAGCCTTATCAGGTTTGATTCTCTGCCTCTTAGCAGGGATGTTGCCGATGTTAAAGGTGCCGATTAAGGGAAATTGGAACCTCTATCAAACAGATACTGCATTGTTTTTTATTACCTATATGATTATAGGAATAACAGCCCTACTTTTCTTTGTAAGGCAATTAACAGGATATCGTTTGATGACCCGGGTAGCAGCAGTTTGGTACCTGATCAGTATTTCTGCCGTATTTTTTAAGATCAATAATTATTTCGGATGGGGATTTGCAGATCGGCTATTATCCAAATCAATACATATGCGTTGGGGGTGGATTGTCTATTTAGTCGGTATTGCACTTTTATTACTGAGTGTGAAAAAAGTTAAACAGATTGAAGAATAAAAAATAAGCTTGGAAATTTTCCAAGCTTATTTTTTATTCGGACGATGTGAAATAAAATGAGATTTCAGTTTATCTAAGCCTAAATCCTCTTCTTCTTTATCCAGTTCATATATCCATACTTTTTCGCCAAGGATATCGTTGATCTCCTTTGGATTCGTTAAATCGACAGGACGTACACGCTGTTCTTTTACAATTGGATTTTGGATCGCTTGTAAACTGTTGGCATGTCTGATAATCTGAAAACGGAATGTTGGCCATTTACCCACAGTAGCAAAATTTCCAGAGTAGAATTGAACAGAATCATGTTTACTGATTTTTTCAGCAAATATGCCTTTAGCCTTATTGACATTGGTATCCGCAATGCTAACCAATAATTCATAAGAAGTCTGATTCACGAGATGCAATTTCGCTAATCCATCTTTATGATCACCAGAAATTGCCAGTAAGATACCCTTCTCAATAAATTTTGAAGGTATTTCTTCAGCTTGCTCATTAAGCTCATCATCATCACGGCGCATATTTCCATGCACTAAAGTCAATTTACTTGCCTGTACAGGTATTTCAAATCCAGTATCATCTGTTACACCGATGAGGTCATTGGATTGAAAGGAGGTGATATGTCCCTCTATTGGTTCATCTACAAACCGTACTAAATCGCCTATTTTGAAACCCATGTTATTTTAAAATTTTAGTATCAATAATTCTTAATAATTTTTCTAAATCTGTTTCATCATTATAAAGATGAAATCCGATTCTTATACCATTACCACGTGGAAAGCATTTGATATTGTTTTCCATTAATATATTAAAGTGCCCTTGATCAATCTGCAAATTAAAGATTGTACTTGTTTCAGCTCTGTTAATAGCCACTTCGGTTAATATTTTCCGTTTACCCAATTCCTGTTTGGCAAGCTTTACTAATTGTTGCGTATAAGCAGATGTGTGTTCCAATCCGAGTTCGGACAAAAACTCCAGACCCTTTTGTAATGTTCCGTGAGATAAAGTATCTAGATGTCCAGGCTCAAAATAAAGTTGATCGATACCTTTTCCTGCCCACATTTTGTCAATTTCGACGTTTTGTGTGTCCAAGTTTGGAAACAAAATCTGTTTTCCATAATCACTAACAAGAAGGAAACCGTTGCCATAACCACCTAAAAGCCATTTATAACCGCTGGCACCAACAACATCAAATCCCGACTGGGAGAAGTCAAAAACTTCAGTTCCCAAAAACTGAGTACCATCACCAATTATAAGCAATTCCGGAAATTTCTCTTTCAATTGTTTAATAAATTCAAGATTGATTTTGATACCAGAAATGTATTGCACGATACTAAATATAAAAACAGTCGGTTCGTGTTTTTTAATAGCATGCATGATATGCTCTTCCAACTTTTCATCAACAGGGGTTGTCACATGTTCAAAACCCCTAGAAATAACAGGAAAATTAACAGAAGGATAGTCTCCTTCAAACAATAAAATTTTTGAATCCTTTGGCAAGCGGTCCAACAAAGCATTGAATCCTGTTGAAAAATTAGCGGTGTTATAAACATTGTGAATAGTAGTTGTGAAGAACTTTCCGATACTCTTTTTTACCGCGAGATTAAATTCACCCTGTTTTTCACGCAGATCTGTTGCTGTTGAAAAAAAATCAGCATCTCTTTTAAGACGCCATTCCTTAGATGAGATGGGAATTAAGCCGGAACCTGGTGTAGTTAAATAAGAAACGTCCTCAGGGATATCAAAGTAAGATTTATAAGGTGTTTGCATTTTGTTCTTTTAATATAGACAGATATTCTTGTTGCGAAATACTTGTACCGCCCATAGAAGCCAAATGTGGCGTATGGAATTGACAATCTACAAATTTCAAGTTGAAATGAGTAGTTAAATATATGAGAGCAGCTTTTGAAGCATTAGATACGGTGGAAAACATACTTTCACCACAAAACACCTGATTGATATAAACACCATATAAACCACCTACTAATTTTTCATTCTCCCACACTTCTATGGAATGCGCATAATTGATCCGATGTAGTTCCTGATAAGCATCGATCATATCAGAAGTAATCCAGGTTCCGTCTTGATCTTTACGTTCAATCTTAGCACAGCTGTGGATGACTTCGGTGAAAGCCTTGTCGACAGTAATCGAAAATTTATCAGTTTTTAAGATTTGAAGCATACTTTTGCTGATTTTTAAATGCTCTGGAAAGATGACAAACCGTTCATGTGGAGCATACCAAAGTATAGGAGAATCTTCGCTAAACCAAGGAAATATACCATTCTCGTAGGCTAAGATCAGTCTATCCGTGCTCAAATCACCACCAACTGCCAGTAAACCATCCTCATCGGCAAGTTCAGGATGTGGAAAGCTAATACTATCAGGATCTAAGTTGAAAACCATTTTTAAAAATAGACAAAAAAACCAGATTGTTTAATCTGGTTGTCTCGTTTCTTTACTAATTTCTTCAAATATTTTATCCATATGCTCTACATATTCATTGGTGTCATCCAAGAAGAAATCCAGTTGTGGAACAATCCGAACTTGATTTTTAATTTTAGAGCCTAATTTGTAGCGAATTTCTGTTGTTTTAGTGCGGATTGCTTTTAAATCCTCAGGAGCTGTTTTGGTATTTAAAAAACTTAAATAAACTCTTGCTATAGCTAAGTCCGGTGTTACACGTACACGCGTAACCGTAATAAATGCCCCAGGAGCCCAACTATTACCTTCGCGTTGCAGTAATTCAGCTAAGTCTTGCTGTAATACACCTGCAAAACGTTGTTGTCTTTTGCTTTCTGTTCCCATCGTTTTAGTTTTTGTTTCGTGAAAATTCACCCTATTATAGGTACAAAGATAAATATAAAAAAGAATAAAGGCATATCTTGGAGGGATATGCCTGTATAATTTTGGTTTATAATTAGTTAGGGTTCAATTTCTTAAAGTTTAGAGACGTTATGGTCTATCATAGTTTGGTTTTTTTACGGTTTTAAAAGTAAGTGTTTGCTAACTTTAAAACGTATATTTTTATATTTCACTCTCCCTTATGATACAAACATATAAAAATTAAATTGTTGTCACAATGGGTGAATTAAAAACAAAGTAATCGCTCACTCACTATCGCTGTTTGCTGAGTTTTAACAAACATTTAACATAAAAATATTTTTAATTAATATAAAATCATACCCACATTACTGTAAAACAATCGATCGAATTCGATCAATTGTCACATCGATCCATAGTATGACCTGAACTTCAATTGTTTTATTTGTTTTCAAATGGTATTTTTGTCAAGTATATAAATAGCGTACTAAAAAAATGAAAATCTGGCAAAAAAATATAGATGTTGATTCATTTGTCGAATCTTTTACTGTAGGTAATGATCGAGTGATGGATTTGCAGTTAGCAGCCGCTGATGTTTTGGGATCTTTGGCCCATACTCGTATGCTGAATAGTATCAACTTGATGACCGATGAAGACCTTGCTATTGTACAGCAGGAACTGAAAAATATTTATCAAGAAATTAGTGCCGGAGAATTTGAAATAGAGGATTCTGTTGAAGACGTACACTCACAAGTAGAGATGTTATTAACACAGCGGATCGGAGAAGCAGGAAAGAAAATTCATTCCGGACGCTCAAGAAATGATCAGGTACTCGTAGATTTGAAACTGTATTTCAGAACCGAAATCCAAAACATGGTCGGTAATACAGAGATTTTCTTTCAGCAATTGATTAAATTAAGTGAACAATATAAAGATATCCTGATTCCAGGTTATACACATTTGCAGATCGCTATGCCATCCTCATTTGGATTGTGGTTCGGAGCATATGCAGAAAGTTTAGTCGATGATTTGGAATTGATGAAAGCAGCATGGAAAGTATGTAATAAAAATCCTTTAGGATCTGCTGCTGGCTACGGATCTTCTTTTCCTTTAAATCGGACAATGACAACAAATCTATTGGGATTTGATGATTTAAATTATAATGTAGTCTATGCACAAATGGGCAGAGGTAAGACAGAACGTATCTTAGCACAGGCGATGAGTTCCATCGCGGCTACTTTAGCAAAATTTGCCATGGATGTCACCCTATACATCAATCAAAATTTTGGTTTCATTTCATTCCCTGCACATTTAACAACAGGCTCTAGTATTATGCCACATAAGAAGAACCCTGATGTTTTTGAATTGATCCGTTCACGTTGCAACAAAATTCAAGCATTACCCAATGAGATCGCATTGATGACAACTAATCTTCCTTCTGGATATCACCGTGATTTACAATTGCTAAAAGAAAACCTTTTCCCTGCATTTAAGTCATTGAATGATTGTTTAGAAATTGCAACGTTTATGCTAGAACATATTTCAGTGAAAAAAGATGTTTTAGATGATCCAAAATACGATTATCTATTCTCAGTTGAAGTTGTCAATAATGAAGTTCTAAAAGGTGTTCCTTTCCGTGAAGCCTATAAAAATATTGGTATTGCGATTGATGCAGGAGAATTCCAGCCATCAAAAGAAGTGAACCATACCCATGAAGGAAGTATCGGTAATTTAGGTAATGATCAGATACAACGTATGTTTAAAGAAGTAATCACCGCATTTGGATTTGACAAAGTGGAAAATGCTTTGAGCCAGTTGGTGAAATAGTAACCAATTAGTCGGTTAGAAAGTTAGTGTAAAAAGTAATCTAACTTTCTAACCAATTCATGCTATTTTTCAAGAGAGAATTTAAAATGAGTTTCCGATATAAATTCTTCTCCCGCTTTTAAAACTGTGGAAGGAAAGTCCGGTTGATTGGGACTATCCGGAAAATGTTGTGTTTCTAAACAGAAACCTGCATAGGGCAGATAAACATTTCCAGATTTACCGGTGTCATTTCCCGTCATCCAGTTGCCTGTATACAATTGTACCCCTGGTTCACTAGTAAAAACATCTAAGCGTATACCCGATTTCGGAGCGTATGCCGTAGCGCAAGCTGTAGAAATAGGGCTGTTGTTGACAAAACAATGATCATATCCTTTGGCAGCAATCAGCTGTTCGTCATTAGCAGTAATATCCTGCGCAATGGATTTAAATTCTTTAAAGTTGAAAGGCGTTCCTTCTACCGGAACTGTTGCAATCGGAATTTGGTTCTCATCGACAGCAAGGTAAGCATCGGAGTTTATTTTTAACTGATGACTTAGAATATCTCCAGATCCCTCTCCATTTAGATTGAAATAAGTATGATTGGTCAAATTGATCACGGTATCCTCATCGCTGTCTGCTCTGTATTTGATAATGATTTCATTGTCATTTGTTAACGTATATGTAACCGAAACATTCAAATTCCCAGGAAACCCTTCTTCGCCATCTTTGGAAACGAGGTAAAATTCAGCCTGTGATTCATAACTGACACGACGATCCCATATTTTTTTATGAAAACCCTCAGGTCCACCGTGTAAACAATTGATGCCATTATTTATAGGAAGCTGATACTCTTTACCATTTAATTCAAACCTTCCATTTGCGATACGATTTGCAAATCTTCCTGCTGTGACACCGTGATATTGTTCATCAGCGCGATAGTAAAGACCAATATTGCTAAAACCCAAAGCAACATCAGTAAGTTTCCCTTTGTTGTCAGGGACAAGGATACTGACTATTCGAGCACCATAATCACTAAGGGCAACCTGCATCCCGCGCGTATTTTTTAAAATAATAAGGTGCGTGTTCTTCTCGTTAACAGTGCTGGTAAAATTATGGATAGACGGCAAATGATAGTTACTCATGATGATGGTTGTTTTGATTCCTTGTTAAAGATAAAGATTATAAACTTTTTAAAAAACGATTCTTGCTATTTATAAAAAATCAATTTCGAAAAAGCCAACGCACTTAGAAAATCAAAAAATGTATATTTGCAATATGTCTGTAAATACAAGTATGAATTGGAAACAATTACTATCCGCTAAACGCTGGGGGTATGAACATCGTGTCAGTGATAGTCATTTAATAGCACGTTCAGAATTTCAACGTGATTACGATAGATTGATTTTTTCTTCTCCATTTAGAAGATTGCAGAATAAAACGCAGGTATTCCCGTTGCCAGGAGCGGTATTTGTTCACAATAGACTTACCCATAGTCTAGAAGTAGCTAGCGTCGGAAGATCATTGGGACGTTTGTTTTACACAAAGATGAAAGATGCAGATTCAGAGATTGATGAATTATATCCCTATTTACAAGAAGTCGGCAATATGGTATCTGCCGCATGTCTCTCTCATGATCTGGGAAATCCGGCATTTGGACATTCCGGTGAAGCTGCCATTTCGACTTATTTTACAGAGGGTGATGGTCGTAAATATCAAGAACAGGTAACGAAGGAAGAATGGGCAGATCTGACACATTTCGAAGGTAATGCCAATGCATTGCGAATACTGACACATCCTTTCAACGGAAAAGATGATAAAGGATTTGCTTTAACCTATACATCTTTAGCGTCAATTGTTAAATATCCTTGTGCCGCGATTGATGGTCATATCAAGAAAAATCACCACCGTAAAAAATATGGATACTTTGCATCGGAAAGAGAAACCTTTGAAACGATAGCTGCAGAGTTAGGATTGTTGGAAGACCCAACGAATCCTAAGGGGTATTTACGGCATCCATTAGTCTATCTCGTAGAGGCCGCAGATGATATTTGCTATAATATTATCGATTTAGAAGACGCACATCATTTAAAAATTTTATCTTATCCCGAAGTTGAAGATTTACTATTACCACTATGTGGAGGAGAAGATCTAAGAGCCCGTTTGGATTCTCTTTACGATACCGCCAGCCGAGTAGCACTGTTACGAGCAAAAGCAATCAATACGTTGACAAAAGCATGTGTTGATGTATTTTATAATGAGCAGGAACAATTTTTAAAAGGTACTTTTCCATCTGCACTGATGGATGCTCTAGACGCTGATATCGTAGCACATCTCAAAAGAATTAATAAAATATCAGTAGCGAAGATTTATAACGCGCCTACGGTTGTGCAGATTGAGGTAGCGGGCTATAAAGTGATGAACGCGCTCTTGGCCGAGTTTGTTCCAGCTTATCTAAAAAAGAATAAAAATAGTTACGATGAAAAATTAGTAGCATTAATTCCACATCAATTTTATACAGACCAAGAAGATTCTTATTCTAAAATTAGATCCGTTTTGGATTTTGTTTCAGGAATGACAGATGTCTATGCCATCGATCTATATCGCAAGATAACAGGTATGATTATTCCTTCAATAGATTAAGCTTAAGAATATACAATATTAAAAATTTCGGGATTGTGAAAAGACACCTTTTCGCGATCGTGTATTTTATCTAAATAAAAAATATGAAAGTCGTTATTGCCGAAAAACCATCAGTTGCACGAGATTTGGCCCGAGTTATGGGTGCAAAAGAAACCAATGATGGTTACATTTCAGGAAATGGATATGCTTTCACCTATGCTTTTGGGCATTTGGTTCAACTGTGTACACCACAAGCTTACGGATTTCATAATTGGTCAATCGCAAATTTGCCCATTATTCCCACAGAATTTAAACTGGAATCAAAAAAGTTAAAGCGTGATGGCAAGCAAATTGATGATGCTGGTGCACTAAAGCAATTGAATACGATTAAGTATTTGCTAGATAAAGCAGAAGAAGTAATCGTCGCAACCGATGCTGGGCGAGAAGGAGAATTGATCTTTCGAAACATTTACTACTACCTTGGAGCAAAAGTTCCTTTTAAACGCTTGTGGATATCCTCGCAAACGGACAAAGCAATTAAAGAAGGATTTGCAAATCTCAAAGAAGGAACAGAATACGACAGTTTATATATGTCAGCACGTTCCCGTTCTGAATCCGATTGGCTTATTGGAATCAATGCAACACAGGCTATCACCTTGGCCGCAGGTAATAGAGGTTTATTATCACTTGGTCGCGTACAGACTCCTACATTGGCCATGATTTGTTCTCGATATTTAGAAAACAAAGATTTCAAACCCCAGACTTTCTATAAAATTCAGGCCGGTTTTGAAAAAGAGAATATCAAATTCAAAGCTACTTCCGAAAAAATAGATAAAAAGGATGTTGCAGAAGAAGCTATTGCTAAGATTACCATTGGCTCGGAGGCCACAGTAACTAAAGTTGAAGCAAAAGAAACGAAAGAACAACCGCCTTTATTATTTGATTTAACTTCCCTGCAGCAGGATGCCAATAAGAAATACGGATATTCTGCCGATCAGACCTTAAATATAGCACAGACACTTTATGAGAAAAAAGTCATCACCTATCCCCGTACAGGTTCTCGTTATATTGGAGAAGATGTATTCGAACAGATTGAAGCATTATTTCAACATTTAGCAGATACAGCAGAAGAAGGTATAGCGACGATTTCACGTAATCTAATCGGAGCAAAACTCAATAAAAGATCTGTAGACGAGAAGAAGGTAACTGATCACCACGCACTGTTAGTGACAGATGAAAAGCCAGGAGCTTTGCTTCAGGAACAGCGCAATATCTACAATATGATTGCTAAACGTATGGTAGAAAGTTTTTCCGATGTCTGTTTAAAAGATATTACCACGGTTGTGATCAATGCAGGAGGTGTCGAATTAATTGCAAAAGGAACAGTTATCAAGCAGTATGGGTGGCGCCTATCAGCAGATCAAGTTGAACTACCTGATGAAGATAAAAATACCGAAGATCAAGATAATGAAAATGCCCAATTACCTAAATTGACAGCAGAAGAGTTATTGGAAATCTTATCGTTAGAACTATCCGAAAGATTTACCAAGGCAAAGCCGATACACACTGAAGCATCATTGTTAAAAGCAATGGAAACTTCGGGAAAAGAAATCGATGACGATGAAATGCGTCAGGCTATGAAAGACTGTGGGTTGGGAACTCCAGCTACGCGGGCAGCAACTATTGAAACCTTGTTTCAAAGAGATTATATTAAGCGCGATAAAAAGAAACTCATTCCCACAGATAAAGGGTTGACCGTCTATAATCTGGTCAAAGACCGCTCCATAGCCAAAGTAACGCTAACGGGTAAATGGGAACAGAAACTGGAAGAAATGCGGGCCAATAAAGTTTCGTATGAGGTCTTTATGAAGCATATCAAAGACTACACCGAACGCATTACAAAAGAACTGTTGCAATTAAGAATTTCTATTGCCCATGAAGAAATCAAACCGTTGCAGAAAGGAAAGATAAAATGTCCAAAATGTGCAGCAGGGCAAATTCAGTTATTTGATAAAGTCGCACAATGTGACCATTATGCAAGAGGGTGTGATTTCAAAATATGGCGCACCTTGAATGGCATTATGCTGGAAGAAAAAGAGATGAAAAACCTGCTTGAAAAAGGAAAGACATCAACTTTAAAAGGCGTGAAGACAAAAGAGGGAAATACAGTAGATGCTGTTTTGACTTTTGAAAATTTTAAGGTAGGAGTAGCGTAAATCGTTTATCTCAATAAAAAAGGGTATCTCCACAAGAGATGCCCTTTTTTATTTTTTTAAGATTCTTGCAAGTTACTAGGTAATGTGCTTTTACTTTGTTTTGCAATACGTTTTCCTCTAAAGAATAAGAACATGTTCACAAAAAGCATAATTCCCAAATAAATACTAAAACCACCAATTTTATAGCTTAGTCTTTCAATTAATTCTTGCGTAGATGGTTTAAACATGGTGATTTCTAAAATGTAAAGTGCAAATCCTAAGTTCATCAGGTAAAAACCGATGCGAAAAAGATTATTAGTCGCCTTGGCAACTTCAGGTCTACCCTCAAAAATATCATTCATATACACGATACTGTTTTTAAATAGCGTATATGCAACATAATACGTCAATCCTATAGCAATAGGTAAGTAAATAAGATAACCGAGAACTGTTAAATTTTCCATGACTTTATTGTTTGATGGTTAAAGAATTTGTGTTATTTTTTGATAAAATATAGATGACAAGGATATTGATGTAATGCATTCCGGCAAGTAGTAAGATTAAGATGCCCATTTTCATTGCTATACTTGTTAATAATTCATTAAAACTTGTTAACTGGTTCCAGTAACTAAATTGTAAAATGGCATAACCGATGTTGAATAAATAATAACCTATCAATAATATATCATTTGTAGTATCAGCTGTTTTTTCTTTATTTCCGGAAAGAAATATGATGAAGATTCTACCATTTTTATGAAAAAGTTTTCCCACAAAAAGAATAATGTAAATGGTCAATAAACCATATATGCCATAGGCTATTATATTATAATTCATGTCGCTACATCATTAATTTTAATAATTTAATTAATAAATCACCTCTGTTGGTATTAAATAACTTATTTGCAATCGTTTCTAATTGGTCAGTTAGTACTTGTATATCTTTCACTGTCTTGTGGAATTCTTTTCCATCATCTGAAGTTTCTTTTTCAGTGGATGCACTAATTTGTTTCAGAATGTCCATGACAGGATCTAATTCTTTTTGTTTGCGCATGATTGCAATTTTCATTGCCCATTTTAGTACTTCCTTTTCAGCAATAAAGTATTCTTTTCGATCTCCTGCAATATGCTTTTTATAAACAACACCGTAATCAACTAGCTGTCGAATACTCATGTTCGCATTTCCTCGGGAGATGACTAGTTTTTCCATTATTTCATCAGTTGAAAGTGGATTACTAGATGCGAGCAGTAGGGCATGTACTTGAGCAACAGATTTATTAATTCCCCATTCTGTACCTAATGCCCCCCAAGTATCTATAAATTGTTGTTTTGCTTCTTCTAATTTCATTTTTGTCCAGGATTATTTCTTTCTCTATTCAAATGTAATAATAGTTTTTGTATTTTCAGGAATTATTGAAAATAAAATAATATAAATTGAATCCAAAGTTTATTTTGTGATGACTTTACTTTTTATAAAACGTGTACCTTTGTGCCCTATATGTCAACATCACTATACAATCCATTTAAAACATTTAAGTTTGATAACCAAACCTGTTTCTTGACAGGGAAGGAGCTTTCATCTGTGGACGAACAAATTCAGGTTTTTCCAGTATGGATGATGCGTGCCTTTGATTTAGAAGAAAAACCTTTTAAGATGTTAGACGAGTCTCTCGTCACTTATAAAAGTCTAAAACTTCCTTGTTCCGTAGAGGCCGCATTGGTAATTGAAAAAATGGAATCTGAGGTAGAACGTGCATTTGCACTAGGTTTTGATGCTGTAAGCGAATTACCGCAGATCACACTATTTCAGTGGATGTCTAAAATACTGTATGGTGTTGTATTTAATGAAATTCAGACCGGTATTCGCCAACAGACCTTAACAGGCGAAGAGATGAATTTCTCTCAGGTACTCGTTCAGAAGTTCAAAAACTTGCATGCGATGTTGCAGTCCTTACTGCAACCAATGGAATTTGAAGGAACCAATCCATTTTCAATTTTTATCAGTAAAGTAGATAATCCTGCGGAAACGTTTAATTATCGCGATGAAATCAATACCCTGATTTTTTCTTTGAGAATGAATGACTTTGGAATTGTTGCCTGTTTACAAGATAATGCAACGAATAATATCTACCATGAAGATGTTTTAAAAATGGTAGAAGGAAAAACACTGCACCCAGTTCAATTTGAAGAAATAGCAGCACGTTATTTTTATTCTGTATACCTCTTCAACCGTCTTCCAGAATATACCTATCTCAATACCCCAAAAATGATATATGTCGAACCGATGCCTTTGGCAGATATGTCCATGAAGCCCATTTTTGATCACTGGCAGGTAAAGGTTTACGGTCAGGTATTGGAAAATTTCTGGAAACCTTGGGGTTTCATTTTATTTGAGATTATTAAGGATCCAGATAGCCCGATGAGTTTCATAACGGATGATAGCGGAAATTTCGTTCCACGTGAAGCAATTGAGCTACCACTTGGATAAATAAAAAAAGCCCTTAAATATTATTTACGGGCTTTTTTCTTTTTTTGTACAGGAGAGCTTCTTTTCTTAGTATCTGCTAGATCGATCTCTTTTTTCTTCTTGTTTACAATCAAGATAAGCCCAAAGGGACCTAGTATAGGAACGCACATGCCCAATATTGATAGTATAACAAAGCCCCCGGTTACATCTTTGAGCCTAAATAATCTGAATAATGCGATGGCCATTAATACAAAATGGATAATAGTCACCAATTGAACCAACGCTAATTTACTTGCATCCATATTTTATCTTGATAATAAAGGCAAATGTAACGAGATTCATTTGAAATAGGGAATCTTTACAAATAAGATGCTATAAGATCCCTTCCATGATCGTAAATGCTTCATCGATTTCGTTCATCTGAATATTCAGATGCGGTCTAAAACGAATCGTCCTTTCTCCACAGCCCAGTAAAATCAGTCTCTGTGCAAAAGCGTTCTTAATAAACTTGTCTCTTTCCTGCTCATTGGGAAAATCAAAAGCGATAAACAATCCTTTTCCTCTTATATTGCTTATTTGTCCATGCTTACTTGCTAAAGCTTCCAGTTTTTGAATAAAATGTTCACCCTTCTTAGGGATCTGTTCAATTAATTTTTCCTGCTCTATCACTTCTAAAATAAGTTTAAAGCGCATCATATCTGTAAAATCACCTCCAAAAGTCGAATTGATACGGGATGATTCTTTAAAAACGTGTTTTTCTACGCGGTCAAACTTTTCTTTGTTGGCAAGCAAACCACAGACCTGAGTCTTCTTTCCAAATGCGATTAAATCGGGAACAACTCCAATCGTTTGATAGGCCCACATCGATCCTGTTAAGCCAATTCCAGTTTGTACCTCATCAAAAATCAATAAAATATCATGCTCATCACAGATATCGCGCAGAGCCTGTAGAAATTCTTTTCTGAAGTGATTGTCTCCCCCTTCTGCCTGAATTGGTTCTATAATAATACAGGCGATATCATTCGGATGATTGTCAAGTGCATTTCTGATTTCTCGAATGGCTGTTTTTTCTTTTTCAATAACTGCGTTTAAAACAATTTCCGTGATCGGGAATGTTAGTTTTGGATTGCTGATACGCGGCCAGTTAAATTTAGGGAAATACATGTGTTTTCTAGGATCCTTCGTATTGGTCAACGAAAGTGTATAACCAGATCTCCCATGAAATGCCTCTTTGAAATGAATGACCTGAGAAGCTTCCTTTTCAATTCCTGAAGCAAAATTTAAACGTGTCTTCCAGTCAAAAGCAGCTTTTAAAGTGTTTTCCACGGCTAAAGTTCCTCCTGCAATAAAAAAACAATACTGCAGTTCCTTTGGTAGCGCTACGCGTTCGAAGACTTGCATAAAATCAGCAAATTCTTTGGGGTAAATATCCGATAAAGCAGGTTTGTTAATCGCCATTTTACCTAAAAAATCTTGATGCTTTAGGAGATAGGGATGGTTATAACCAATAGCAACAGATGCAAACATGCTGAATAAATCCAGATAAGCATCTCCATTTTGATCGACTAGATAAGAGCCATGTGATTTTTCTATATCCATCACAATTGGAAAACCATCTGCGAGCAAATGTTTAGATAATATTTCGTGAACTGTACTCATGTCGTTGTCATTTAAAGGTTAAAGGTTATTCCTTGTGCCAAAGGAAGTTCGGTGCTGTAATTAATGGTATTGGTTTGTCTCCGCATGTAGGCTTTCCAGGCATCCGAACCAGATTCGCGTCCACCACCAGTTTCTTTTTCACCTCCAAAAGCACCACCGATCTCTGCCCCCGATGTTCCGATGTTGATATTAGCAATTCCACAATCTGATCCTTGTGCACTGAGGAATAATTCCGCCTCGCGAAGATTATTAGTCATAATAGCCGAAGACAGCCCTTGTTTCACATCATTTTGGATAGCGATTGCTTCCATCACATCACCTTGATATTTTATTAAATAAAGAATTGGAGCAAAAGTCTCCTGTTGAACTATATCATAATGGTTTTCCACTTCAGCAATCGCAGGTTTTACGTAACAACCACTTTCAAATCCCTTTCCAGTGAGTAAACCACCGGTGACAATCAGCTTACCCCCTTGTTTCTCAATTTCAGATAGGGCATCTAAATAATGTGCGACTGCCTTTTGATCGATCAGTGGACCTACATGATTTTCTGGAAGTAGAGGATCTCCGATCTGTAGTTGAGCATATGCTTTTATCAATGATGCTTTGACTTGTTCATATACACTTTCATGAATGATTAATCTACGCGTTGAAGTACAGCGCTGACCGGCCGTACCTACAGCGCCGAATACAGCACCAATCGTCGTCATCTTCAAGTCCGCATCCGGTGTAATAATGATCGCATTATTTCCGCCAAGTTCTAAAATAGACCTGCCAAGGCGAGCAGCAACATGTTGTGCTACTGTTTTTCCCATTGCAGTTGAGCCTGTAGCAGATATTAAAGGAATATTAGTATCATGTACTAACCATTCACCCACAGTCTTATCTCCAATTATCAAATTAGAGATGCCTTCTGGTAATTCTTTCTGTTTTAATATCCCCGCCAAAATCTGTTGACAAGCTATGGCACATAAAGGAGTTTTTTCACTCGGTTTCCAGATCACGACATCTCCACATACCAATGCTAGTGCTGTATTCCATGCCCAAACAGCCACAGGAAAATTGAATGCAGAAATAACACCAACAACTCCTAAAGGGTGATATTGATCGTACATACGATGGGAGGGACGTTCTGAATGAATCGTTGAACCATAAAGCTGACGGGATAAACCAACTGCAAAATCACAGATATCAATCATTTCTTGCACCTCGCCCATGCCTTCCTGTAGTGATTTTCCCATTTCATAAGAAACAAGCTTTCCGAGCGTAGGTTTTAATGACCTTAATTTATCCCCGAATAACCGAATCACTTCACCTCTTTGCGGAGCAGGAACAAGGCGCCAGATCGCATATGCTTTTTTCGCCAGATCGCAGATATCTTTATAATCATTATGGGAAGAGCAAGTCACTGTAGCAATTACCTGACCATCAACGGGAGAAGTGGAAGTAATATCCGCACCAGTTGCAAACCAATTTTGTCCCGTAGAAGAACCCAAATTGGTCGCTAGAATGCCCAATTCTTTTAATTCTTGTTTTATCATAATGGTTTATATTATTCGTTTATATTTTAAATATAATGAATTATATTCTAAATATTGGCTATATTTAGATATTAAATTATGACAGATATGAATTCAACATGTGATTATTTTAATATAGATGCGCTATTGTCTGATGAAAATAAGCTCATCCGACAATCCATTCGTGATTTTGTCACTACGGAAATAAAGCCAGTTATAGACCATGCCGCTCAACATCATGAGGATATTCCCAATCTGATGTTAAAATTAGGAGCTATTGGAGCTTTGGGGCCTTATATACCAGTAGAATATGGTGGTGCAGGATTAGATCATATCGCTTATGGTATTATTATGCAAGAGCTAGAAGCAGGAGACTCTGCCATCCGGTCAGCAGCTTCCGTACAGTCATCATTAGTCATGTATCCCATTTTTACATTTGGAAGTGAAGAACAAAAAAAACAATACCTTCCCAAGCTGGCCTTAGGAGAATATATCGGTAGTTTCGGTTTAACAGAACCGAACCATGGTTCAGACCCAGCAGCTATGGAAACCCGTTTGTTAAAAAAAGACGGCCAATATATCCTTAATGGAGCAAAGATGTGGATTACCAATGCCCCGATATGTGATATAGCAATAGTGTGGGCACGAGATGAACAAGATAAAATAAGAGGGTGCATAGTAGAACGAGGTATGGATGGCTTCTCCACTCCTGAAACACTAAACAAATGGTCACTACGTGCTTCCAAAACCGGAGAGCTGATCTTTCAAAACGTAGCAATTCCCGCAGAAAATATTCTTCCCGAAGTAAATTCGCTCCGTGGACCTTTTTCATGCTTGAACTCCGCGCGATATGGAATATCTTGGGGAGCAATCGGAGCTGCAATAGACTGTTACCAAACTGCAGTCAAATATGCATTAGAACGAGAACAGTTCGGAAAACCGATCGCATCCTATCAATTACAACAAAAGAAATTAGCAGAATTCCTCACAGAGATTACAAAAGCTCAATTATTGTCGTGGCGCTTAGGCGTACTGAAAAATGAAGGAAAAGCAACCCCAGCACAGATTTCAATGGCAAAACGTAATAATGTACACATGGCATTAGAAATCGCTAGAGAATCAAGACAGATATTAGGGGCCATGGGAATTGTAGGAGATTTTCCGATGATGCGCCACATGATGAACTTAGAATCTGTGATAACCTACGAAGGAACCCATGATATTCACCTGTTGATAACAGGTAACGATATTACAGGAATTAGTGCCTTTTAATTTGCTCGAGGACTTGAGGTATTGATCGATGGTTTACTTTGAAATATAAACATGAAGGGAAATCTGAAACCATATATCTCAATATCTCAGCTTTCTTCTACAATAGGAAGGGGGGAGGAGCTAAAAGAAACATTAAGAATGTGCAATTAGGCTTTGAAACAAATTAAAATAAGCCCTTACCATTTTATCCCAGCTATAATGTCCTAAAGAATACGCTTGAAATTCTTCGCTTCTGTTCTTGAGAAGCGAAGGATGCTCAAGCGTATTTTTAATTTCCGAAATCCAACAGATCTCCTGCTCAGGAGGTATGAGAATTCCATTCTTCTGATGAATGATCGCATCACTGATCCCTTCAATATCCGAAGCAAATACAGTCGCCCCACAGATACTAGCTTCCAGGCAAACCAAACCAAAACCCTCCATATCGCCTGCGACTTTGATGTTAGGCATAATGAATAATCCCGCGTGGCGTAACAAGCATTGCAAATCAGTCGTAGGAATTTTTCCGATATGTTGTAACCGATCTTTGAAATTAGGATCCAGTAAATAATGACGTATAGCTTTTTGATCGGATGGAAATCCTAAGAACAACATCGTTAGATGCCGTAGAGAAGATGGGAGAGCATAAAGCAATTTCTCTTTCTTTGTTGCGGTTGGAGAAAAAGGACCTATTAAGATCAGCTTATAATCTGATGGAAGTTGAGGTAGCACATGTTTAATAAACCAGGAAATGCCTTTTCGTTTCACAGGTCTGCCTAGGGCGATGATGAGATGCTCGGCCTTTGTGGCAATTCCATATTTCGTTAAGACAGGTTCAATAGCCACAGTGTTATCCAAGACAAGACTATGGTCTACACCATTTTGAATCACTTCAATCTTATCGGGATGAATACCACGATTGATGGAAGCCTCCCTTGTAGCAGTACTTACAGCTATTATTTTGTCAAATTTGTTGAATTGAGGGATAATTTTACGTTGAAAATAGGCTAAAGGAAAAACCACATCAAGGCCGTGAACAGTAACCACCCGTTTTAACTGTTCATAACCCTTATGTCTTAAAGACAAAGCCGCAATCAGACCATCATTAAAATGAATAACCTTTATATTAGGATGTAATAAGAGCAACGCTAGAATCCGCTTATTTAAAAGGTGAAAAAATTTGATAATAGATTCATCCCCCTGATAAACTATTTTATGTACAGTTGTATAGGGAGCCAATCCGTTAATAAGCTCAAAGCTTTGTTTTTCCATCCCTCCGATAGTGGGCGGAAATTTATGACTTACACAAAGAATTTCCATATTAGGATAGTATCCCCCCTTTTTTAATTCCGAAATAAGCTAAAAAACCAAATGCAATCCAAAAAACTTGTCTAGAACGTCTTATTAAAGCGATGATCAACCAGATTTGAACCGTATAGATACCAGCACTGGTCAGTAAAATTTTATTCCCGAATTCCTCCACCCCAATTTGAGCAGGAATAAAAGCGCCAAAGCTTTTGATAATAATAATACCCATGTCCATAAATTGACTCAGGATAATCGGAATCGTAATACCTGAAAAGTATAAGATGAGGAAAAGCTCCAAAGCACCAACAGTCCAGTGTAAGAAAAAATAAAAATATGCACGATAACATTTGCACGGCTGATTTTGATGAAAAGTTAGTACCGCATTTAGGATAGTCTGAATACGTATACTTAGTTTTCGGAGTGCTTTCCAGGATAGCGTAGAAGCCACTTCTAGTTCTTTGGATTTCTTGAGAATAATAAAAATAATCAGTGGAATACAAAAAAATGTAATCACTAATATCCACAGTACCGCTAGCAGCTGTTTAGGAATATTTTGATTAAAAGTGCTCATTAAAAACCAAAAACCAGAAATTCCAAATAATGAAAATTGCGTGATAATGGTCAAAAAACGCGATATTAAAACTGAATTTAAAATTTCTTGTTCAGATGTACCCGTCGGTTTCAGCAAGACTGTTTTTATATAATCGCCCCCAATAATGCTAGTGGGATTGAATAGTCCTATTGTTTCCCCGATATGTCGGATGCAGAATAGCCGCCATAAGGAAGTACGGTTCGGTTTTTCGATGAAGCAATTTTGCCATCCCGCTGTAGCCAATAAATATGCTAAACCCGTAATTACAATGATCCAGAGGAGATTCCACCCCATGTTAGTAACTTCTTTTAATACTGCCTTAAGATCAATGTGACTGATAAAGACAAGCAATGAAGAGAGTACGACAAGACTAATTGTAATTTTGAAAATCTTTTTACGCATTAACCAACCTGAAATTTAATGATTGAATCTTTAGCGGTTCTGTTCATTTGTTCTAAGTCTTTAAAATAGATGTTAGCTAAAGAGCTCCAGTCTATTGATTTGCTGAATTGTAATCCAGCATCTCCAATCTCCTTTCTTAATCTGTTATCCTGTAGTAAGTATATAATGCGATTAACAAAAGCTGTCGCATCCTGCGGTTTACATTTAAAACCTGTTAAACCTTCTGTTATTAAATCTGCCGAACCTCCGCCATCTGCAATAACACAAGGTAACGCAGATGCCATGGCTTCAATAACGACATTACCATAAGTCTCGGAATGGGAAGGAAAGACAAATAAGGTTGAAGAAGCATATAACTTGGAAAGGTCATGATGATTCAATTTGCCTAGAAAGATAGCTTCAGGCATCTGCTGTCGACAAGAGTCCATCGCAGAACCGTCTCCCGCGACTATAAAATTGAAAAGAATGTTCTGTTGCTTTAATAAGCTGTAGATCGCGATCAGGGTTTTTAAATTCTTCTCCCAAACCAGCCTACTGGCAAATAATATCGTCGGATGCCTATTTCCTGTTATTTCTTGTAGCCAATTGTGATCTTTTTTGTCTGGAGAAAATAGACTGTTGTCAATACCACGTTTCCAGATCTGCATCAAGCTTGGGTTAATGCCCATTTTTGTAAGTTCGGAAACGATGCTATTTGTTGGAATATAGATTTTATCACAATTATTATAGAATTTATTCTGTGTCTGGATAATTCTCTTCTTTGTAGGGCCAACCAAAAAAGTGAAATGCTTGAGATAGTAGTCAATATAGCTGACAAAGTGTGTATGGTAGATGCTGATGACTGGTATTTGATTTTTTAATGCATATCTCTGCCCGTAGAAACCTAAAACAGAAGGTGTAGCAATATGAATAATATCAGGATTAAAATCTTGGAGTTTCTTTTTTAGGCGTTGATCTGCTAGCGCTGGAATCGCCATACTGTAGTTCTGTTGTATCGGGATGCTTAAAGATGGTATTTTCAAGGACTCGAAATCTTGTACTTGATCTGGCCCTGTTCCATATATGAACAAAAATTCAAACCGTTTTTTATCGATGCGGTCGACAAGTTGAAAAATTGTTCGTGAAGCTCCGTCAAAGTCAGGAATCATTATCTCCGCAAAAAAAGCAACTCTTATCATCATGAATCATTTTTTCAAAGTAAGGAGCTCTATGTTTCCTTATGAATAAGGACATGTGAATAAATGATGTTTTTTACATTATCCCGGTATTATGGAAATATGAGTATAATATTGTTCTTACTTTTTTGAGGAGAGCAGAGTTAAGATGAATTAGTATTACGATACCTTCAACCTATGTTTAAATGAATGTATAGTGATGGTCTAATGAAAATTCCTCTTAGTAGAAGTTTTTGGTAGAAATCTTGGGTAATCATCCTATTCATACAACCATTAATAGGAGGGAGTTTTTGTTCGATGTCCATAAACAGTTTTTGATTTAGAAAAAGATGTGATGCGGGCATATTGTTAGAAATATACCATTGTTAGCAGGGTGATATCATGTTATAAGCAAGTAGGGATCTTGTTCGAATATAATAGAGGTATAACAGGGGGATAAGAGGGGGTTTATAGGGGTAAAGCTCTATAAACCCCCTATAAAATCCCAGTTATCTCTATATAAATCCTAGTCTAAGTAATAATCAGTTCCCTTTCAGTTCCGGATCAGGTTATAATATACCTTATTCCTGAGTATCTCTACGGGGGATAGCTGGCTATATCAAAACAGCAGCACTTCTCTGAACCCCTTTTGTAGTATATACTATATAGTGTAAAGTAAAGATGTCGGCCCTGCGGAAAGCATTAACAGGAACGAATAAACTTATCAGCTATAATAATAGTATATATAGTGTCGATGATTCCGCTGTACCA
>NZ_JBBGYV010000014.1:0-60915 GCF_037479535.1 Sphingobacterium sp. MYb388
AGAGCATAGCTATTCCTGTTCTTTCGGCAGCTTTATATGACACCGCACTTTTTCATTGATTATTGCATAAATATTATCTGTTGCTCAGTTATTGGATTTTTCATTTCTGCTATGGGCTATTAGCTGCTTTGTATTAGGTTCAGTACTTTTTGTCCATATTGACACTTGCTGGTCATGACATTGAGGCCCTAGTTTATAATAGTTGTACTCTTAAATCTAGTTTATCTCACGTTATAAGAATACTGGTATTAAACCATTTCTTCTTTTTTTATTATAGATCGGTAATCCTCGACGTCTACTTATATAAACACTTTCCTTACTTTACAAAATAGTGTACAGTATTTATATTAAATCGCTGTAAAAGATATTATATTTTTTAAAAATTTGGATATGGCCACTCATTCAGTTTGCTTATTTATCAATATTATTTTATTAAACTAATTGTTTGAAATAAGCAAAACTGGTCTGTAATTACTATTTCATTAATAAGAGAAGTGGTTTTGGCTTATCAGGCCTATCCTAATTATATCTTTGATATTTTCAGTGTTACTAATTATAGGTAAATATAAAGTAGTATTTGATGTGTTTTATAGTAAGGAGAAATTTTTGTTATTTGACCTAATGAAACAAGTATCTTGATGGTAGCCATTTTTTTGCCATAAACTCTTTATTATTAGTAATTTTTCGAAACAACTTCACCTATTTTTTATACTAAATAACCATACAAGCTGCATTACTATTTGTAAAAAGTAGTTGAAACTCATCATTTATGTTAAAACATTATTAATGTGATATAAATGTGTGACGAATGTTATTTTTTTTGGTTATCGCCATCATTCTAATGTCATAAAACAAGCTCTACTTTTGGTAAGGAAATCAATATTATAAGTATGCAGTTAGAGCAGTTTAATTATGACAATAAGATTGTCAGAAATTTCGGTATCGCTACCATTATTTGGGGGATAGTTGGTATGTCCATAGGACTACTTGTAGCTACTCAACTGGTGTGGCCTGCGATGAATTTTGGGATTCAATTTTCCACTTTTGGTCGGATCAGACCTGTACATACAAATGCAATAATCTTTGCATTTGTCGGAAATGCAATTTTTATGGGTGTTTATTATTCGCTACAACGTGTTTTAAGAGCGCGGATGTTCAGTGATATGCTCAGTAAAATTCATTTTTGGGGTTGGCAATTAGTGATTGTTGCGTCGGCAATTACATTACCACTTGGATTGACGACAAGCCATGAATATGCTGAGATGGAGTGGCCCATTGACCTTGGTATCACCTTAATTTGGGTGGTCTTTGGTATTAATATGTTTGGAACAATTATAAAACGTAGAGAGCGACATATGTATGTAGCAGTTTGGTTTTATATTGCAACGTTTGTTACCGTAGCAGTTCTCCATATTGTAAATTCTGTTCAATTACCGGTATCAGGTTGGAAAAGTTACTATGTTTACTCTGGTGTACAAGATGCTTTAGTACAATGGTGGTATGGTCATAATGCAGTTGCATTTTTCTTAACTACACCATTTTTAGGTATGATGTATTATTTCTTACCTAAAATGGCAAATCGCCCGGTATATTCTTATAAATTGAGTATTCTTCACTTCTGGTCATTGATCTTCATATATATCTGGGCTGGCCCGCATCACTTACTTTATACTGCTCTTCCAGGATGGGTTCAATCATTGGGTGTTGCATTTTCAATTATGTTAATTGCTCCAAGCTGGGGTGGTATGATCAATGGTCTGCTTACGCTACGTGGTGCATGGGATAAAGTACGAACAGAACCTGTATTGAAATTTATGGTTGTTGCCTTGACTTGTTATGGTATGGCGACATTTGAAGGACCAATGCTATCGCTGAAACAAGTAAACGCAATTGCCCATTTTACGGATTGGATAGTGGCTCACGTACACGTTGGTGCTCTAGGATGGAATGGCTTTATGACTTTCGCTATTCTTTATTGGTTGATTCCTCGCATTTATAGAACTGAATTGTACTCTAAAAAAATGGCATCTGCTCACTTTTGGATCGGTACATTAGGAATTTTATTTTATGCAATTCCGATGTATTGGGCAGCTGTTGTGCAAGGGTTAATGTGGAAAGAATTTACACCAGAAGGTGTTTTGAAATATCCTAACTTCCTTGCGACTACGTTGGAAATTATTCCAATGCATATGATGCGTGCTGTCGGTGGTGCTCTTTATTTAAGTGGTGCTATTTTGATGACATATAATTTGGTAAAAACAATGCGTCAAGGTAAGTTATTGGCTAATGAGCCCGCGCAAGCACCTGCATTATTGCCTGTAACGACCAATGAGCAATCTACACATAGACGTTTAGAACGTAAACCTATTATGTTTATGGTGCTGGCGTTAATTGCTATTTTGATCGGTGGAATCGTGGAAATGATTCCAACATTTACAATATCTTCTAATATTCCAACAATTGCAAGTGTTAAGCCATATACTGCATTGGAATTACAAGGACGTGATCTGTATATCCGTGAAGGCTGTGTGAATTGTCATACGCAATCGATACGTCCTTTCCGCTCGGAGACTGCACGCTACGGGGAATATAGTAAAGCCGGTGAATATGTGTATGATCATCCATTCTTATGGGGCTCTAAACGAACAGGTCCTGACTTGCATCGTATAGGCGGGAAGTATCCTAATAAGTGGCATTTTGACCATTTACTCGATCCTACAATAACATCTCCTGGTAGTATTATGCCTACGTATCCTTGGCTAATTGATCAAGAATTGGATAATTCTTTATTAACCGCAAAATTGGAAGCAATGAAAACATTGGGTGTCCCTTATACGGATAAGGACATTGCACAAGCACAGGCTTCTTTGGATAAGCAAGCGCAAGAGATTGCGGCGGATTTGAAAAAGAACCAAGTTCATGTTTTACCAAACCGTGAAATCATAGCCATGATTGCTTATCTACAGCGATTGGGTACGGATATTAAAGCTGAACCAAAAGCTAAGGAAATAGTTGATGAACTAAATTAAAATAGAAGATTATGTTCAAACAAATAACAAATTTAAATGGTAGCGAGCTGTATTTGATCGCTTCATTATGGATATTTTTAGTATTCTTCATTATCGTAGGAATTATGTTGTTCAGAATGAATAAAGAACATATTACCTATATGAAGGAGCTTCCATTTCAAGAGGATGATATTAACAAAGGTGAATCATCAGATAGTCTATAAATATGAGTTTATTTTTAAATACAACAGTTGTAAATGCAGAAACTTGGAGCATAAGTTCTGGTAATATATATCAGAATATTTTAATCATCGTACTCGTTGTAGTCATGCTTGCTTTATTGGCTTCGGCATTGATGGTGAACAAGGCGATGCGCTCAATTTTGCGTATCACGATGCCTGAGATTTTAAAAGAGGAGCAAGTTACTAAAATTAGAAAAAAAGAGTCACGTAAGGCTTCCTGGAATAAATTGCTAGGGCTACGTCCTATTTCGGAAGAGAAGGATTTAATCATTGATCACGAATATGACGGTATTAAGGAATTAGATAATCCAATTCCAATTTGGTTCAATGCTTTATTCTATTCGACAATGACTTTTGCGGTTGTTTATATCTTAATTTATCATGTTTTTGGCTGGGGTCTAAATCAAAATCAAGAATATGCTCAGGAGATGGAGAAGGCTGAAATCGCAAAACAAGAATACCTAGCGCAAGCGGCTAATTTGATCGATGAATCCAGTGTGGTATACGATGAATCAAAAGTTGCAGCCGGTCATGCTGTTTTTCAAGCAAATTGTGTTGCATGTCATGGTGGAGCTGGTGAAGGCGGAATAGGTCCTAATTTGGCTGATAGATTCTGGTTACATGGTGGGGAGATCAAGGATATTTTTAAAACGGTTAAGTATGGTGTTCCTGATAAGGGGATGGTGCCTTGGGAACAGACTTTGACTCCGGGACAGATTGCGGAGGTGAGTAGCTACATTATTTCGATCCGTGATACTAAGCCTGCAAATCCTAAAGAACCTCAAGGTACTGAGGTTACATATGCAACGGCTGATGCTAAAGCAACAACCGCCGATTCTACAAAAGTTCAATAAAAAAAGTATTTATGAAAGCAGTAGCAACAAATCTTCCTGACAACCAGAGTAATAAAACAAAACGAGCCTGGATATATGCAAAGAAACCTTCGGGGCAATTGTATGCAATAAGGCAATGGGTCGGGTATGGGTTGCTGCTGTTTTTATTCGGAGCTCCTTTTATTAAAATTGGAGGTGAGCCATTATTGATGTTTAATATTCTTGAGCGAAAATTCAGTATTTTGGGAAGTATTTTTTATCCTCAAGATTTGCACATTTTTGTTTTCGGAATGCTTATCGTGATGGTTTGTGTCGTTCTATTTACAGTTGTTTTTGGTCGCATCTGGTGTGGCTGGACTTGTCCACAGACAATTTTTATGGAACTGATATTTCGTAAAATAGAATACTGGATTGAGGGGGACTGGCAACAGCAGAGAAAATTGAATGAAGGACCTAATACGGATGATAAAAAGTTAAAAAAGGTATTAAAGCATAGTATATTTCTATTGATTTCATTTTTAATATCTAATATTTTTTTATCTTATATAATTGGTGTTGATGCACTTTATAAAATTGTAACCGACCCGATTGACCAACATTTAGGGGGGCTTTTAGCCATTACGATATTTACATTTGTTTTCTACGCAGTGTTTGCACATATCAGAGAAATAGTCTGTACAACAATATGTCCGTATGGACGGTTGCAAGGGGTATTGTTAGATGATCAAAGCATAACAGTTGCTTACGATCACCGCCGTGGTGAGCCACGGGGAAAACAGAAAAAAGATGTAGAACAAGTAAAAGGAGATTGTATTGATTGCCAGTTATGTGTCCATGTCTGCCCTACAGGGATAGATATTCGAAATGGTCTGCAGATGGAGTGTGTCAGCTGTACTGCTTGTGTTGATGCTTGTGATGCCGTGATGGACAAAATAGGTAAGCCGAAAAAACTTATTGGTTTTTATACCATGGGTGAGATTCAAGGAACTATAACCAAAAGAAGCAATACTCGAGCTATTGCGTATTCTGTTGTATTGGTTGCATTAGTTTCTGTCTTTGTTTCGCTTATATTGATGCGATCTGATGTAGGTGCAACTTTGTTAAGGGCCAAAGGAAGTTCTTATCAATTACGAGATGATCATACAATCAGTAATTTGTATTCATTGGAGTTAGTGAATAAAAGTAGTGCTGAAATGCCTTTTACACTCGTGCCTCAAGATGAAAAACTAAAAATACAAGTTGTAAATCCGATCAAATCGTTGACAAAAGGAGGATCGGCTTCTTTAAGCTTTTTTCTCATCATCAATAAAGATGATGTAAAACGCTATAAAGAAGATGTGAAAGTTGATGTATATTCGGGAGATCGAAAAATAGAAACCTTAAAAACGACCTTCATTGCTCCTCCGGGGATGTGATAAAGGAAGGGTTAAATTATAAAGAGATAAAGGATGAATTGGGGTACTAAAATATTTTTAAGCTTGGGTATATTTATGCTCTGTATCATAGGTGCTGGGATTTATATGATCAGTCATGATACAGATACATTAGAAGATACAGATTATTATGAGCAAGGTCTAAATTATGATCAGGTTTATAATAAGAAATCAAATGTTGCCAAGCATAAAGCTGAACCTGTTATTAAAATTAATCATGATACTTTGTATATTCAGTTTGCCACTGTTGCAAATAGCGGTAATCTGATCTTTAAACGTCCTTCGGATCGCAGTATCGATTTGCAGTTACCATTTGAAACAAATACAGGTGTATATCAGTTACCGATTTCTACTTTAAAAAAAGGAGCGTGGAATCTGGAAATTGTTTGGAAGAGTGAAGGTTTAGAGTTTTTGACAGATCAGCAACTGCATTTATAAGATGAGTTACCAATATTTTGCTTTTTTTATGGGTTTGTTTGGCAGTGTACACTGTGCGGTGATGTGTGGTCCTTTGCTTTTTGCTGTGCAGGGTAATCATGAACTGACCTGGAAAATAGCGTTCAATAAGATATTATATCAGATAGGGCGGATATTGACCTATGGTGTTTATGGTCTTGCGCTCGGTATGATTGGTAGAATTGCATCGATCCAGGGATGGCAAATGGGATTGAGCATTTTAACGGGATTGATACTACTTGTTATAGGTTTAGTGCAATTATTTAAATTTAAAAACCAGGATTTTATAAAATTGCAGACACGTTTGGTTCAACCGATAGCTAAACTTATGGGACGTTGGTTATACCGTCCAGGTGGAAGTTTTTTTGCGGGTGTATTGAATGGTATTTTACCTTGTGGCATGTTGTATATGGCCGCAGCTGCAGCAATGAATACAGAATCAAGTTTAACAAGTTTCTATTTTATGGTCATGTTCGGTTTGGGAACATTGCCACTGTTATTAATCTTCTCTTTTTTAGGCAACTTTATTCGGACATATTTTAAAATGAATTTTTCGAAATGGTTACCTTTTCTCTATATCTTAATGGGAATCTGGTTTCTGTTGCGTGGAGCAAATTTAGATATTCCTTATTTAAGTCCATTGCTCCATGTCGACGGAGCAATGAACTGTCATATTATTTAGTTTCTGCCCATCCACCTCCTAGGGATTTGTATAGTTCAACGAATGAATCCAGCTGGGATTGCTTTATGGAAACGAGGTTAAGTTCGGATGTCAAGGCATTGGATTGCGCTGTAATAACTTCGAGATAGGTTGCATATCCAGATTTAAACAATAAACTAGCATTTTTTACTGCCAAATGAGAATTTGCGACTCGGGCTTCTGCGAGTACCAATTGCTCTTTTAATTTCGCAAGTGATGTGAAGCTATTGGATACTTCGTTGACCGAACGTAATACTGTTTTCTGTAAGTTGATCTCTGCTTTTTCACGTTCTAATTTTGACACTTCAAAAGCTGTCTTTAGTTTTTTGTTTTTAAATATGGGAGTTGTAATATTTCCCAATGCGGAACCTAGCAATGATCCGGGAATATTAAACCAATTTTCAGGTAACATGGAGTTTAGACCCAGTGTACCTCCGAGCGTCAATGAAGGGTAGCGTAAAGCTTGATTAATATTAACTTGTGCATTTGATGCGATTAAACTTAATTCTGCTTCACGGATATCTGGTCTGTTGCGGATCAGATCTATAGGAGATCCCATTGAGATCTTAGATTCATCAATTAAATACTGTAGACTTTTGCCCCGTTCAATTTTATCGGGCATTCTACCGGTCAATTCTAAAAGTGAATTTTCTTGAATCTGTATTTCTTGTTCCAACTGCGGAACTAGTGATGCTGCGAGCAATCTTTGGGATTGCGTTTGCTGAATGGCTAATGAGGTGATTTCTCCGGCATCAAACTGTAATTGAATCATACGTAAAGTGCTATCATTGAGTTGTACATTACGTAAGGCCACTTCAATCTGAGCATCTAGCTTTAAAAGATTGAAATAACCCTTAGCAATATTTGCAATCAGACTAGTTTGAATCGCTTTTTTTGCTTCTGCAGTACCTAAATAGTTAGCGAGTGCTTCTTCTTTCTGGGCAGATATTTTACCCCAGATATCAATTTCCCAACTGAGGTTTAATTCCGTTAAATACTGAGATTGGGTTCTAAAAAGATTATTTTTTGCTTCTTTACCATTATAGATTTTGGAAGCAGGTCCTGCGTAATAATTTTTGGAACGCCATTCTTGGCCTACACCTGCAATCGTTGCATCCAATTCTGGCAGATAACCTGCTTTAGCCTGCGTTAATTGACGATTTGCGATTTGAATATTCAAGATAGCGCTACGCATATCATAGTTATTTGCCAATCCGGCATCAATTAGTTTTATCAGGCTTGAATCTCTAAAGAAATCGCGCCAATTGACATAGGCGAGTGTCCCTACACTATCTTGATAGGTCGAATCCGCACGGTATTGATCTGGAAGATTATATTTTGGAGCAGTATAGCGTTGTCCAACTTTACAGGAAGAGAACAGAAGTAAGATAGCCCCGAATAGGAAGATATGGCGATTGATAAGATTCATATATATCGGACTAATTTGATTTGAATTTAATTTTTAAACGTTCATCTAAGGTTTTGAAGATGATATAAAGTACTGGGATAATAAAGATCCCGAGCAATACACCGAAAAGCATACCACCAGCGGCACCAAAACTAATGGAATGATTTCCTTTTGCTGATGGTCCTGATGACCACATAAGGGGTATTAATCCTGCTACAAATGCAAATGACGTCATTAGGATAGGACGCAGACGTAATTTGGCTCCTGCAATAGCAGAGTCGTAAATGCTCAAACCTTTGTTTCTTTCCTGTACGGCAAATTCAATAATCAGAATGGCATTTTTGGCAAGCAACCCAATCAGCATGATGACACCAACCTGTACGTAAATGTTATTTTCTAATCCTACGAGTAAGATTGTGGCATAAACGCCTACTAACCCAACTGGAATGGATAACAGAACGGCCCAAGGTAAGATGTAGCTTTCATATTGTGCCGATAATAGGAAGTATACAAAAACAATACTCATGATGAAAATCAGTATGGTTTGGGAACCTGATTCCGATTCTTCTAAGCTCATACCTGTCCATTCATAACTATAGTTTCCAGGTAATTTTTCCAAAGCTAATTTCTCTATCGCCTTCATGGCATCACCTGTACTGTACCCTTCATTTGGATTGGCATTAATGGTAATTGCATTGTACAGATTATAACGAGTGATGGTTTCCGGTCCCACTACCTTTTTTAAGGTAAGTAATGTACTGATGGGGACCATCTCGTTGTTTTTGTTTCTGACAAAAATGGATTTAAAGGATTCGGGATCTGTTCGGTAATCGTAATCTGCCTGAATGTATACACGATATTGTCTGCCGAAACGACTAAAATCGCCGGCCTGTACACGGCCGTAGTAAGCTCGTATGGTAGACATCAAGGATTTAATATCGACTCCCAATGATTTTGCTTTAACAGCATCGATATCCACTTCATATTGTGGGAAGTTTGCTTTAAAGGAAGTGTATGCACTTTTAACTTCTGGTAATTGATTGATTTCATTGATGAAGTTGTCTGCAATACTGCTAAAATCCAAGATCTCTCCACCTAATTTATCTTCTAAAACCAGCTGTATACCTGCGAAATCCCCAAAACCTTGAACAGTGGGACGAGGAAAGACATTGAAAGTGGCTTCATTGATTACTGATAAGTCCTGACGGATCGAATCCATAAAGGCTTCAATATCTTTAATTTTTTCTCTTTTATCGTAGCTTTTTAGGTTAATGTAACCAACTGCATATGCAGGACTTGTACTTCCATCTAATGCATTAAATCCTGAGATGGTGGTCATTCCTGCAATATCTGGATTTCTTTTTTGAAGAATACTATCTGCTTGTTTTAAAACTTCTGTAGTTCTTGCTAGTGAAGCACCTGGTTGCATGGCCAGCGAATAGGTCACAAAACTATCGTCTTCCGTAGGGATAAAACTTTTGGGTGCTAAAAGTAATAAGGTAAATCCGATTGCTGAAATACCGATCAATCCTGTAATGGCAATCTTCTTATTTCGGATCAGATATTTAACACCGACAATGTAGCGTGAGGTTAAGCTATCAAATGAGGTGTTAAAGGCCGTGAAGAAGCGCTTTTTATATGCGGTAAATTTATTTTTTTCTTTCTGATCCGTCTGATCTTCATGTTCGGGTGCTTTTAGAATCAAGGCACATAAGGCCGGACTTAAAGTCAAGGCGGTTAGAGCAGAAATCAAAATTGCTGTTGCCAGGGTATAAGCAAATTGACGATAGAATATACCTGCTGGTCCCTCCATAAAACCGACCGGAATAAATACGGCCGCCATGACTAAGGTAATGGATACAATGGCTCCGGAGATCTCGGACATTGTAGAAAGCGTTGCCTCCCTGGCTTTCATACCTGTCTCATGCATTTTTAAGTGAATGGCTTCGACGACGACAATGGCATCATCAACAACAATACCTATCGATAGTACCAATGCAAACATGGTGAGCACATTGAGTGAGAAACCGAATAGATTGAGGAAGAAAAAGGTACCTATGAGGGAGACCGGAATTGCAATCGCTGGAATTATGGTTGATCTAAAATCCTGTAAAAAGATAAAAACAATAATAAATACCAAAATAAATGCTTCAAATAAAGTATGTTTTACTTGAGAGATCGATGCGTCAATCTGATCTCTTACAGAGTAGGAAACTTCATATTTAATGCCTTCTGGAAAAGTTTTGGATAACTCTTCCAATACTTTACGCACTTCGATATCAATATCGTGGGCATTGGAACCTGATGTCTGTGTGATATTTAAGGTTAATCCGGGTTTTCCATTTACTTTATTGTCCGAACCTAAGTTAGAAGAGCCAAACTCTATACGGGCTAAGTCTCGTAAATATAATACGGAACCATCTTCATTTGTTTTTATAACAATGTTTTCAAATTCCTCGGGTTGACTGAATCGTCCTTTATGCTTAATTACGGTTTCAAATACCTCATCGGATGTTTCACCAAATTTTCCGGGAGCAATTTCGAAATTCTGATCTTTAATGGCTGTTATGACATCGTCAGGAACTAGATTAAACAAAGCTAGCTTTTCAGGATTCAACCACATACGCATGGAGTAATCACGTGCTCCAACACGAGAAACTTGGGCAATGCCATCAACACGAAGTAATGGCCGGATGATATTGATTTGGGAATAGGCTTGAAGAAAAGTTTCATCAAACATACTTTCTTTGGAATCTGCAAAGAGGTTGATGGTCATGATTACCCCAGATTGACGAGGCATTACCGTTATACCGGCTTCATTGACTTCTGAAGGAATAGAACCTATTGCTTTCGATATTCTGGTTTGGACATTTACAGAAGCTATATCTGGATTAATACCTGTTTTAAAGAACACCTGAACAGATCCTGAGCCGGAATTACTGGCCGTTGAACGGATGTAAGTCATATCTTCTACACCATTTACGGCTTCTTCAATTGGAAGGAGAACAGATTTAGCAACGGTTTCTGCATTCGCGCCAGGGTAACTTAATGAAACGACCACAGACGGAGGAGCTATTTCTGGGAAACGGGATACAGGTAACATCTTTAGCCCCACAGCTCCTAATACTACTAAGAGCATGGAGACAACGGTAGCCAATACGGGTTTATTAACAAATGTTTTTAGCATTTATAGTGCGTTTAATTAAAAATTGGAAAAGTATTTTATTGGGTCTTGTTGATCGGAATGATGGTAGCTCCTTCCGAAATCTTGTCGAAACCGGACATTAAAATTCTGTCTCCTACAGCTAACCCTTCTGAGATAATATAGTTCGAATTGGATTTACCCTCAATTTTGATAGACCTGCGGTGAACCGTATTTTTGTTATCAACAACGTATACAAAGGTTTTATCTTGTAGCTCCGATGTTGATACTTGTGGGATTTGTATCACTCCTTTTTGCGTTTCCACAAATTTTAATGTACCGGTACTACCTGTACGTAATATATTGTCAGTATTTGGGAAAGTGGCACGTAAAGAAATTGCACCAGTGGTTCTATTTACTTGACCATTTACGGCATCAACTCTTCCTTTTTGACTGTAGGCTTCTCCGTCTGCAAGTACCAATGATACTTCTGGAAAAGCAAGTTTTCGGATTTTTCCATCCGATTTATAGGATTCATCTTGCTGGTCTTGTTTTGCTTGTTTCTTTGTGAAATATAAGAAATCGGATTCGCTCATCGAAAAATATACATAGACTTCTTGCACATCGGATAGTACGGTAAGAGACTGGGAATCATTTTTAGTCACTAAATTTCCTACGCGTTTGGGAATACGACCTATATAACCTGAAACAGGTGCTTTGATTGTTGTAAACTGTTTGTCAATATCGGCTGAACGTACCGCCGCGGATGCCTGCTGTAAGGATGCTTTTGCGACATCATATTCTGATTGCGCAGATTTTAAGCGTACTTCTGAAATGACCTCATTTTCTACTAAAGGACGGAGACGCTCTACTTCTAAACGTGCATTCTGTAATTTTGCTTTGGCTACATTTTCTGTCGCGACCATATTATTTAATATCTCATCATAGGCTGAGGCATTAATTTTAAATAATTTTTGATCAGCTTTCACAAAATCACCCTCATCGACATATATTTCTTCTAAAATCCCTTCAACTTGTGGGCGGATCTCAACATTGACTTTTCCTTCAATCGTACCAATATAATCTTTTATTGTATTCGCAGAACTTGTATCAATTGAGTATATTGGTAGTGCAATAGCGTTGTTTTTTTTGTCTAATTCTTTGGTTTTACCCGAGTTACAGCTAAAAAAGAGTACTCCGGTCGAGGCAAGGGCTAGGGTAAAAAGTGCGATTTTATTCATAAATATTATTTAGAGTTAATTGTTAATTAACTTTTGACTTTTAGATTATTATACATTAATACATAAATGTTGCCAATAAGTTCTGTATAGTATGATTTAACATTTGTTAACAAAATAAATTAATCAGATTTGACTTCATTTAGAGATACTTTATTTCCAAATGTATCTGATATGTTACAAATGTTAACGTTTGATAGGGCTATTTGTTACTTATAAGATTAAAATAAGTTGATTTTTATATGCAAAACTTCTTTAATGAGATTGAAATAGATTGGAACCAATTGTGGCAATGGCTATTAAATTGGTATTGGCTTCCCTTATTTGTGTTATATTTTGGGGTAATAAGTACAATACTGATTGAAAATAGGAATCCAACGAAGACGATTTCATGGGTAATGGTTATTGTATTTCTTCCAGGTATTGGATTGGTTCTATATTATCTATTCGGACAAAAATTTAGAAAAGTTAGGCGACTGCAACATATTAATCGCGAGCAGAACACAAAACTGTTAGCAGCATGGCAGGAAAGTTTAATACGAATGGACGAGCAACTGGAAACAATTCATGAAAAAATAGGAACTTTATCCCGCGTTTTTGACTATCTGAAAAACCAAAAATTATCTTTTTTCTCTTTAAATAATAGGGTCGAATTGTTTATCAATGGCGAGGAGAAATTTCCAGTTTTATTAAAAAGACTTCGAGAAGCAAAACATTCCATACACTTGGAATATTATATTTTTGAATTGGACAATATTGGTCGTCAGGTGCTTGAAATTTTGGAAGAAAAGGCAAAAGCGGGGGTAAAAGTGCGACTAATACTGGATAGTTTTGGTTCTCCTGATGTGATCAAATATTTAGTTAAAAATCCACCTGGTTATCCTTTTGTTGCATTTTTACCAGTCAATTTTACTTCTTTAGCAAATAGTAATTATCGAAATCACAGAAAGATTGTAGTGATTGATTGTCAATATGGTTTTGTGGGGGGAATTAATATTTCTGATCGATATATCAATACTCCGGATCAGATTGATTATTGGAGAGATACTGCAATGGCTGTAGAAGGAATAGCAGTTAATAATCTGCAGATCCAATTTTGGAACAGTTGGAATCAAACTGAAGGTGAACCCTTTTTATTGACTGATGAATATTTAAATTTTAGTGTACCGCACATTCCCGAGCGTGCCGCTGTTGCATTTTCTTCTAGTGATCCGGGCTCCCTTGGTCCTTTTAATATGGAAGCTATCATATTGGCGATCAATGATGCCAAGGAAAGCATTCAATTGTGTACGCCTTATTTTATACCGAGTGAGCAATTATCTACGGCTTTGGAGATAGCTGTTTCCTCTGGGGTAAGAGTGGAGCTGATGCTCCCAGAGAAAGCCGATTCTTATATTGTACAACATGCTTCTTTTTCCTTTTTGAAGCCTCTTTTGCAACGTGGTGTGCAGGTTTATCTGTATAAGAAAGGTTTTATCCATGCTAAGACAGTATGTATTGATGGTCAATTGGCTTTCGTAGGGACTGTAAACCTTGATATGCGGAGTTTCTACATCAATTATGAAATAGCAAGTATTGTTTCTGATGAGGCTTATTGTAAACGTCTTGAAAATCAATTTGAAATCGATAAGGAGGCGTCTGATCTGATTACTTTGTACATCTGGGCACATCGAAAAAAATGGAAAAGGGGTATTGATTCTTTATGCCGGCTTTTGGCACCTTTATTATAGCCTAAAAAATGTTAAAAACTTGTGATACTTCCGATATCTAATTAAAATTGAATATATTTATCTATTCTATTTTAATTACCAATAGTATTAGATGAAGTATATAAAATTATTGACGCTTACGATGGGGGTTTGTGGAGTAAAGCATGCCGTTGCCCAGACAACCGAAGCTACACTACCTATCAATACAATAGTCGAAAGAGTACAAAAGTTATTTCAAGTATTTCCTGTTGAAAAAGTGCATCTTCACTTTGATAAACCATATTATGCGGTAGGTGATACGTTGTGGTTTAACAGTTACTTATCACGCAATCTTGCGGAGTATGAACCGAGTAAGGTTACATATGTTGAGATTCTTAATAGCAGAGATTCGCTGATTCAAACGTTAAGGATTCCGTTGGATAAGGGAGTGGGAGATGGTTATCTTGTTTTGGATCCGCAGTACCTGGCGCAGGACAATTATCGATTTCGAGCGTACACGAAATGGATGAGTAACTTTTCATCGGATTATTTTTATAATAAAGTGGTTCCTATTGGAGATGCTATTAGTAAAAAACTAATCACTGATATTACATTTGTTAACAATGATCAGAATGCTGCTAAAAGTCAGGCTGTTATTCAATTTAGAGATGCTGTTGGTAAGCTATTGATTAATTCGAAAGTGAATTGGTCTATGATTTCTGGATGGGAAACCATTGCTGATGGCAAAGGTGAAACGGATAATATGGGTAAGGTCACTGTGAATTTAAGTGCTAAAGATAAAGAAATCCTGAAAAAGGCATATCTAGAAGTCTCACTTCAAGAGAATAAGAACGACAAGCCACTAAAGAGTACATTTTCCTTAAAAAATGCCTTGTGGGATGCCGATGTTCAATTCTTTCCTGAAGGGGGTGATCTATTAGCTGGAATCGCTAAAAACGTTGCTTTTAAGGCTGTTTCTGCAGATGGAAAAGGTATAGCTGTTAAAGGCCGTATCTTGGACGGTAAAGGAAAACAAGTCGCAGAATTTTCAGATTTAGGCTTAGGTATGGGTTTTTTTAGTCTTTTACCTCTCCCAAATGAAAAATATGTAGCCTCGATTACATTTGCTAATGGTCAGGAACGAAAGTTTAAATTGCCGGAAGTGGTTCAGAATAAAGCGAATGTTGTTTTTGTAAAACAAGATGAAACAAATCTGAATATGGCGATTGTGACGAGTGAAGAAGATTTTGCTAAAAATCCAAATCAATCGTTCTATGTGCTGGTACAATCAAACGGTCATCTCGTATATGCGGCACAGGCGAACTTGAAAAGTGCAACAGCATTGATTACTATTCCGAAGGAACGTCTTCCTAATGGTATTGCTCAAGTAACCTTGATGACCCCCGCAGGTAAGGTGATCAGTGAACGTCTTACTTTTGTTAAAAGTGAGAAACTACTGGATATCAATTTAGCGGTCAATAAGGAACAGTTTAAAGCGAAGGAAAAGGTTAATCTGAAACTTTCTGTACTTAATAACGGTAAAAAATACCCGGGTAGTTATTCCATTTCTGTTATTGATGAATCTAAAGTTCCTTATGATGATAATCAGGATTTATCAATTGTCAGTAATTTCTTGTTGACTTCTGATCTGAAGGGATATATTGAAAGTCCAAATACGTATTTTGATGAAAAGAATGTGAATCGCGATAAAGCATTGGATGCTTTATTAATGACACAAGGATTCCGTCGATTTGATTATCAAGACCTGGTGGCTGAGAAACTTCCTGTACTATCATTTATGCCTGAACAGGGAATTGAGATTGGTGGAACGTTAAGACTGAACACGGGTAGAACTGTGCCGAATGGGGGCTTACTCTTATCTATTCCTTCTAAGAGTATTCGTAAAGATACTTATACAGATGATAAAGGGCGTTTCCTATTTAAAGATCTTGTATTTACAGATTCTTCAAAAGTTACTGTTAATGCCCGGGGAAATGATAATTACCGCAGTATGGTGATTAATATGGATCAGACTTATTTTCCGGAGATTGATAAAAACAATGCTTATAAGAATAATTTTGTCATGAATATTGATCGGGCAATGGTTCCGTATCTAGAAAATAGCAAAAAGGAATATCGTAAATCTATTCTTTTGGATGAGGTCGCGGTTACTGGTGTGCAGAAAAAGGTGATCACCAACAGAGATTTTCCTTCCATTTCAGGATTGTCGATGCCTGAACATCGTATTGATGCAGAGCGTTTATCGGGATGTAATGTATTGACGATGTGTCTGAACACATTGTTGACTGGTATTACTTACGATTCGCAGACGCAGAAATACTATGTTACACGATCTTATAATAGTGGAAGTCGGGTGCCCGTTCAATTTTTCTTAAATGGAATGGCAATCGATGAACCAGGATTAAATAGTATTAATGTTCCGGATATTGAGGGAATTGAGATTTTCCTAAAGGATGACCTCGGAACTGTTTCCAGAATGTACCAGAATAATGGGGTTGTGTCTATCTATACGAAGAAAGTAGAGAAAAAACCTAGAATGTCATTGACGGAAATTGAAAAATTATTACCAAAATCAAATGTGATTGATCTGTTTCCTTTGGGTTATATAAAAGAAAGAAAGTTTTATGAGCCAAAATATGAAACACCAGAAAGTAAAGCTGTGAATGATTTGAGGACAACAATTTATTGGAATCCAAAAGTTAAGGTTACTGAAACGGGTGAGGCTGCTTTAGAATTCTATAATGCTGATGGAAATGGACAATATAAAGTCATTGTGGAAGGTATGGATGAAACAGGTAATGTGGGTCGAAAAGTGATTCGTTATAACGTTACTCCATAGGGAAGTAATCAATATTATTATAGAAGGGTGCATTTTGTTATAAAGTGCACCCTTTTTTTATTTTAGAACATGAAGAATTTCTCCTTCTTTGGAATCGGCTTCTTCGCCAACTTTTTTAATGCGTTCTGTTTGTTCGATAACAACAGCGAATGAGGAAGGTTCAATACCGCCACCTAATTTTTGAGCATAGAACTTGGTGAATTCAGCGCCAAAATATAAAATTGCTGCAGAGTAGTATATCCACAATAACATAACGATGATCGAACCTGCGGCGCCGTACAAACTTGCTGTAGAGGATAAAGTCAAGTATAGTGATATAAAATAGCGACCTAACATGAATAATAAAGCTGTGAAGATTGCTCCACCAAGTATATCTTTAAATTTCACCTTTGCATCTGGCAAAAATGAAAATATGAAGCCAAAGAGCGTCGTGATAATGATAAACGTGACACTGGTATTGATCCAGTCAATTAATGTAATCGGGATAAAAGGAAAATATTGTAGCACAAGATTTGTAACTGCTGCAATGACGCCATTGATCATTAATGAAGCGATAAGAAGGAAACCTAATGCAATAATAATCGAGAAGGAGATGAGCCTGTTAATGATTAATTTTAACCAGCCTTTTTTTGGTTTGGGTTTCACTTTCCAGATTTGATTAATAGAATCCTGAATGTCGACAAATATCGTTGTAGCACTAATAATAAGGGTTACAATACCAATAGTAATTCCTAAATTAGATTTATTTTCAAAGTTTATTTTTTCGATAAAGGATTGAATTTGTTTTGTAACATCTGCTCCGAATAAGACCATTAGCTCATCAAAAACTTCCTTCTGTCCAGTAGTTTCTTTACTCAAATGCTGTCCATAAAAGAAACCGATACACCAGATCACGATCATCAATAATGGACCAATAGAAAACACCGTGTAGTAGGCTAATGATGCACTTTTTTTCATGCAGTTGTCGTCCATAAAGCCATTAAAGGCATCATAAACTAATCTTAAAACTTGTTTCCAGTAGGTAGGGGTCAATAAATCTTTAAAGTATACTTCTTTCATAATATGATGGCGGATAAACAAATTTTATTTCAAAAATACCCTCTATTTTTTAGATAGAGGGTATTTTTTCTAATTTTCCTGATAGAGCTTCTCAATTTTCTCATCAAACTCTTTGAGAATGACTTTTCTTTTTAAGCTTAATTTTGGTGTTAACTGACCATCGTTGATGGTCCATTCTTTAGGAAGTAAGATAATTTTTTTGACTTTTTCCCAGTGACCGAATTCTGTAGATAACCTGTCGATTTCTTGATTATATTTTTCGATTACTTTTTGATTTGTAACGATCTCTTCTTTGGAACCTACAGGAATGCCTTTATGTTTCATCCATTTTTCGATTTCTTCAAAAGCGGGAACGATTAAAGCTGATGGAAATTTTCTATTTTCTCCCACGACCATAATTTGTGCAATGAGGGTAGATTCCATTAGTTTTGTTTCAATAGGCTGTGGTGCGATGTACTTGCCACCTGCTGTTTTGAACATTTCTTTTTTGCGGTCTGTAATTTTCAGAAATCCATCAGTCGATATTTCGCCAATATCGCCTGTTTTGAAGAATCCGTTTTCATCAAATGATTCTTTTGTTGCTTCATCATTTTTGTAATAGCCAGAGGTGACACTTGGTCCTTTTACTAAGATCTCTCCATCTTGAGCTATTTTTACTTCTAAATTTTTCAGAGGCCGACCAACTGTTCCGAATTTGATACCCGTGTCAAAAAATGTGTTGACTGCTATAACTGGAGATGTTTCGGTTAGACCATACCCTTCTAATACTTTCATATCAGAAGCCCAGAATACACGCGCTAATCTTTCCTGAAGAGCTGCACCACCAGAAACAATAATTTTTATGTTACCACCAAGGGCTTCTTTCCATTTTGAAAAGATTAATTTTCGAGCAATGGCTAATTGAAAATTGTACCAAGCGCTGTTTTTTGTTGGCTCTTGGTAACGAAGGCCAAGGTTTAATGCCCACATGAACAGTGATTTTTTGATTCCAGTTAAGTCTTTTCCTTTCGCAACGATTTTATCATATACTTTTTCGAGTACCCGCGGTACAGTGGTAAAAAGATCCGGTTTAACTTCGTTGATATCCACAACAACATTGTCCAGTGTTTCACAAAAATAGATCTCTATACCTTTTGAATAATACATGTATACAACCATCCGTTCAAAAATATGACATAAGGGTAAAAAGCTGATCGCTTTTTTAAAATCGGGTCTTATGAGATGGTAGCAGGCGAGTACATTACTTAAAATATTTTTATGGGATAAGTATACTCCTTTCGGTTTACCGGTGGTACCTGATGTGTAGATTAACGTGAGTAGATCATCTTCCTGTATAGCGTCATTGTAAGGCTTTAGATCTGTATCCAATGTTTCACCAATTTGATATAAGGATTCTAGATCTTTATGATGTTCAGTCTTCTCAAAAGTATAGAGCGGAATTGTTAATTGATGATCTTTTAATGCTGTGTCAACACGTGCAGCAAGCTCGGCATTACTGACGAATATCAATTTAGCTTCTGCATCATTGACAATATAGGATAGGTCCTGTGGAGCTAATGTAGGATACAGCGGTACAAGTGCAATACCCAATTGATTACAGGCAAAATCAATGATACTCCATTCAGGACGGTTTCCGGACATCAGCGCAACTCGATCTCCTTTTATTAAGCCGATACTTAGTAGCGCTCTGCTGAGACTATTTATTTTATCAATGAATTCACTGGTCAAGTAGGTTTTCCAACGACCATTTTTATCGCGTCCAGCAATAATCGTTTTATCGGAGAACTCGGATTTATAATTTGTGATGAGGTCAAAAATTCTACTTTGTTGTGCCATAATGAAATATTTAAAATATTTGCTTAATTGGTTTATTACTAAGTATTCAAATACAATCTAATATATGAAAAATGTTTTGATGTACATTTTTTATATTTAAAATTGTTAATAACAATTTAGTATTTGCGTCGTTTAATTATTGATATTAACTTTGAACGAATAAATTGAAAAACAAATAGGCACGTTAAATATGAAAAAATTATCTTGGATCTTTGGAGTGACAGTTGGCTTATTGGGCGTATCGAACGAAGCTTCCGCGCAATTAGATTCAAAAGGGGCAATTGGGGCTCGTTTTGGTTCTGCTCAGGGAATTACCTATAGACATACACTTTCAAATGACCGAGCTTTCGAAGGGCTTTTGAGCATTCAGAGCAACTCAAATTATAGACGTTTTAGAGTCGTTGGATTGTACGAATATTATAGGCCTATATCAGGTGGTTTTAATTGGTATTATGGATTTGGTGGTGGCCTGGGGTCTTATAAGGAAAAAGACAAAACGATTGATGGAAAACGTGTTGAATATGATTCGGAGCTGGCGCTTAGTATTGATGGAATTATAGGGATTGAATATAATATTCCTGAAACTCCTTTCCAGGTTTCTTTGGATGTTAAACCTTATTTTGATTTCTTGCAATCGAGTACTATTAAGCTTATAGATCCAATCGGTTTTTCATTTCGATATAAATTTTAGATATCCTCTAATATAAAAAAAGGTCACTTGATAAATCGAGTGACCTTTTTGCATTTTTATGATAACCAGAATTCTGCTAATTGTTTTTGCTTTTCCGATTGTTCTTTGAGGGGTTGTATACGGAATAATTTTTTATTGGCCGCCCGTATCTCAATTTTCAGTTCTTTTATAATACCATCTCTTGCTATTAAAATATCTAATATATCTCCTTCATTGCTATGCTGCATAAAATAGTCGTATTCTTTATCTTTGAGGTCGAGTCTGATGCCATTGATGGCTATTAATTCATCACGGACATTTAATCCTCCATCCCAAGCTCCCGAACCTCGTTCTACTGCAGTAACGGTTTGAATCCCATCATTTTTTTGATGACTTATTCCAATTCCTAAAGTTTTGCTTTCGGCATTAATGTCTATGATCTCATAACCTACTAGGTTGAAATATGCATTATAGTCAAGTTCACCATTTTCGTGTGCAGCTTTGAAGATATCGGAAACGGATATACCTGTAAATTCTTCTACGAGTCGCTGAAATTCATCTTCTTCAAAACCCCTGTTCTGATCTAAATAGAAATGGTTATATGCTTCTTTTAATACATGATCTAATTTTTTTGTTCCTTTTGAAGCTGCTATAATTTTTAAATCCAGCAACACCGTGAGCATAGCTCCTTTATTATAATAGGATATACTTGAATTAGGTGAATTTTCATCTTGTCTATAATATTTGATCCAGGCATCAAAGCTTGCTTCTGCGGCTGATTGTATGTGATGTCCAGGACGATTCAGTACTGTTGTGAAATCATTTGCTAGTAGATTCAGATATTCTAGTTCTGAGAAGAAACCACATCTTTTGATGATCAGGTTATCGTAGTATGAGGTAAAGCCCTCCATAATCCACAGCCCCGTGGTGTAATTTTCCTGATCATAGTTAAATGGTCCCAATGCTTTGGGACGAAGTCGTTTAACATTCCATAAATGGAAATACTCATGGGCAATTAGGCTGAGGTATGTCTTGTATGATCCTTCATTACTATATGCTGTCCTTGATGCTCCCAGTACGGTCGAATTGAGATGTTCTAATCCTCCCCCTCCGGATTGGTAGTTATGGGTAATGAAGACGTATCTTTTATTGGGGTTAGAACCCCAAATGCGGGTTTCTTCTTCGACTATTTTTTTGACATCGGCACTTAATCGTTCTTTGTCATAAGTACCACCACCTACCATGGCAAATTCATGCTCTACGTTGGAAGCTTGAATGGTCCAAATATCTTGATTACCGACTTCAAAGGGTGAATCGTAAAGAATATCAAAATCGGGTGCATAAAAAGTATGCGTATCGATTTGTTCAAGACCTGTTGAAATACTGCTCCAGTTTTCAGCGGGTCTGATGGTAACAGTTACTGGGCTGTCAATGTTGCCGTCTATATGTAAAAAGGTTGCAGTCGGTACTATAAAGGCATGCTCGTCATTAATAAAATTAGTACGTACGGATGTTTCAAAACCATAGATATGGTAGTTGATAACAATTGAGCTTTTATTTTTGGTAAATATACGCCAAGTATTTTTGCTTATTTTTTCATATTCTACTTGATCTTCAACAGAGAATCGTTCTACTTGTTTAGAATATTCGCGTACTAGGTAGGATCCTGGAGACCAAACGGGCATTTTAACATCAATAAAATCAGACTGAATTTCTTTGATGGACATTTTTACGGCTGCGTAATGTGCTTGAGGCTCACTAAAGGAAACATCAAAATGTATTTTTGACGTATAATTACTTTTTTCAATCATTTTAAAGCGTTAAATAACTGATAGCTATACCAGTTCAAAATTTATTTGTGGTATGCAAAAGTACAAGGTTATGAGGGTTATACAAAATTATTTGACGTAATGTTTTGTAATGGTAGGCCATTTTATTTTATGGCTACATCTTTGGTTAATTTAAACTTGAAAATTTTGTATATTTGATACGCTCGATGTAGCATAATCTTATAATTTATGATTTTAGTCGTTGATAGCGGTTCTTCTAAGTCAGACTGGAAATTAGAGCTTCCAGATAGTCCACCTTTGTCTTTTTCGACAAATGGGCTTAATCCTTTTTTTGTAAACGATAAAGAAATAACCCGAGTAATTAAAGAAATACCTGAGATAATACCTTATGCGAATGAAATAACGGAACTTTATTTCTATGGCGCAGGTTGTATATCTCCAGATCGTAGGGAAATGGTTTCCAATGCGCTGACTCCTTTGTTTGAAAATGCTTTTATTTCGGTTGAGAACGATCTTGTAGGTAGTGCTTTAGCGACTTGTGGTACTAATAAAGGGTATATTGCCACATTGGGTACTGGCTCTGATATTAGTTTTTTTGATGGACAGGAGGTGCAACCCTCTAACCATGGAAATGGATATGTGCTGGGAGATGAGGGATCGGGTGCCTGGTTTGGCAAAAAGTTAATTACATTGTTTCTTTATGGTCGATTGCCTAAGGATCTGTCAGAGAATTTTGCAGAGAATTATCGCATAACAAAGGAGATCGTTATTAAGAATGTGTATCAAAAGGAGAGACCGAATGCTTATTTGGCTTCATTTGCACCATTTTTATCTGCGAATATTACGCATCCGTTTATAGATGAAATTATTCGTTCGGGTTTCGAGGAATATGTACAGACTTGTGTATTAACTTATCAGAATTATCAGGATTACGAGTGTCACTTTGTGGGATCAATTGCTTATTATCTGGATCTGATATTACGTGATGTCTGTAATGGATATAATATTAAAATTGGAAAAATATTGAAATCACCGATCAATGAATTGTTTGATTTTGTGATAGAAAGAGAAAAAAGTTCACTTATTAATTTTTAAAATAACATGATGATTTTATCAACGATTATTGCTTGTTTTTCCATGATATTTGGAAATCCTAGCATTTACGATTATAGTTTTAAAAGTCTCGATGGTAAAGATGTTAAAATGTCGTCTTTTAAAGGGAAGAAAATTTTAATAGTCAATACAGCCTCAAAATGTGGCTTTACTAAACAGTATAAAGATCTGCAAGCATTGTATTCGGAGTATGGAAATGATTTGGTGATCATTGGGTTTCCGGCGAACAATTTTGGGAATCAAGAACCTGGTACGAATGGAGATATTCAGGAATTTTGCGAACAAAACTATGGTGTAGAGTTTTTAATGGCAGAGAAGGTTGAAGTAAAAGGTGATCAGATTGATCCTTTATTTAAATACCTGACTTCGCAAGATAATCCGGATTTCAAAGGTGATATCAAGTGGAACTTTGAAAAGTTTCTAATCGATGAGAACGGAAAGCTGGTTCATCGCTATCGTTCGGCAGTTAATCCACTTGCAGATGAAATTGTCAATTGGGTGAAGAAATAGAAATTGAGAAACCAGGAAGTAAATCTTCTTGGTTTTTTTTGTGAAATTAGATTGTAAAAAAGAAAGTCCACCTTGGGAGGGTGGACTTTAACTAACCAATTATAAACCTAAATTATGAAAAGTATTTTGTAGCTATTACTAGCTGTTATTATCTTGTTATTATAGTTATACAAAGGTAATGCCAAAATATGCCATCATATATTAAGTAAATGTTAATAATTTGTTAAATTATAGTAACATCTCCTGCATCTTGCTTCGTAAGCTTCTTTTTCACCCAAAAGGACTGTTTTTGTATCTGTAGAAGTCCTGAAAGAGTAATTTGCTGGCGCTCCGCATTGCATGCATACGGCATGTACTTTTGTTACATGTTCGGCAATTGCCATTATATGGGGTATAGGACCGAAAGGTTGTGCTTTAAAATCCATATCTAGACCTGCAACTATGACACGAATTCCTTTATTTGCCAAATTGACACATACCTCTGTCAAACCTTCATCAAAAAATTGCGCTTCATCTACACCGACAACCTGAGTATCATTGCTCAGTAATAAAATAGAAGAGGAGTGTTCAACAGGGGTAGATGGTATACTGTTGCTGTCGTGCGAAACAACTAAGCGATCATCATATCTTTTGTCTACTGCTGGTTTGAAAATTTCGACATGGAGTTTAGCATATTGTGCCCGTTTTAGTCTACGGATGAGTTCTTCGGTCTTACCGGAAAACATCGAACCGCATATCACTTCGATACTCCCGTATACTGGGCCCCTTTGTGTGAAATTATGTTCAGAAAAAAGCATTTAAATGAATTAAAATCAATAAATTGAATATTACTTTCAATCAGTATTAAATCTGATTTTTTAAATAAAATAATACTACTTATGTCCTGCTAATATCAGAATTTAATATTAAATTTGAGTCTATAAAAGCTACAATACTTAACAATAAAGTATAAATCAGTAAGTTGAAAATGAAGTTTTATTCCTTTTGTAAAATTTAGTGTTTTACTGGAATTACGAACAATGAAATGTATTAATTTATGGTTACGAAACAAAATTTATTTGATAAAATAGGAGATTTATTGCAGGAGTTGGAAGCGCAATATCTTGCGCTTTCAAAGGATGGCTTTGAAGATAAGAAAACTGATTTAGCTCTTTTTGAAGCTACCGCACAATATATTGCCGCTCAGATTGGTGTTTTAAAAGCACAGAATCTGTTGGGTATAGCTCAGAAAATTGAAAGAGCTGATGAACCTGCGGCTCCAAAAGTAGTGCATGACCGGATAGAAGAGGAGAAAGTTTCTTTTAATAACTACTTTACACCTCCTTCCAATTTGTTTCAAAGTGTTCCTGAAAAGAAAGAAGAACAACCTAATGTGGTAACTGAGGTGGTAGATCAAACAGCTGATATCAGTTTGAATACATCACAGAAAGAAGTTGCCCCTGTCGAAGATTTAAATTTGAAAGAAGAGCCTGCCAAAGAAGAACTTACTCAAGAGGAGGTCATTCCTGAAGCAGAGAAAGTGACTTTTGACAACAGTATCCCTGAGCCTGTGTCTGCTACTACTCAAGAGGATAAACCACGAGATCGTGTAACTCCAACATATGAAAAAGAGGAGGCAAAGCCTCAACAGGTAGCTGTTAATCCGGTGGAACAAGAGAAGCTAGTTGTTAATGAAGTTATTGAAGAATCAAAACAAATCTTGATTGAAGAAGAGATTCGTCCAGATGTGGAGCAAGAGACTCCTTCAAGACCGTTAACGTTAAATGAAATTATTTCACAACAGAAAAAAGCTGGTGTACAAAACCGGGTTTATGAGATGAACAATGCCTCCGGAAATTCGGGGCAGGTTAAAGATATCAAATCGATCATTAATTTGAATGATAAGCTACTGTTTATTAAGGATCTCTTTAATGGGTATAGTTTAGCTTATAGTGAAGCTGTTGAATTATTGAACAGATGTAACGATTATGCGGAAGCGGATGCTTTTCTGCAAACGAATTATGCGGTTAAAAATAGATGGGTTGAAAAACCACAATCGGTTGAAAAGCTGTATTTATTGATTCGTAAAAGATTTGCATAAAAAAAAAGCTGACTTCAAGTCAGCTTTTTTTTTATTGTAATTGAAACTGTATCCAGGTATTTCCCTCTAAGCCGTAAAAAAAATATTTGGGCTGCAGTATTTCCGCTAATGTTTCTAATTCTAAGCAATAGTCAGCTCCCGGAGTTTTTCCAAATTCCTCCTTATTGATTAAAAAAACTTGATTTAGCTTAACGGCATTACTATCAGACCAGTTTGTGTCAGATAATAGTGCGGGAATTTGTGCTATTGTTAATTCTTCTGAATTGATAATAATAACTTTATCTGCTTCCGAAATGGTGTAAGTAGGTATACCACCTGCTATTTTAATACACTCTTGTAAATAGTCACTGGTATTGATTACGGCAGGGTTGAGGCCATCTAAAAGAATTACTTTAGGGCGATCGCTTGCTACAATAAATTTCAATTTATGAATGATGATATGAACTTCATCATCCAAAATTTCTAAAAGCTCTGCGGTTTTTTCATCCTTATTTAATAGTCTTCCTATAGACTCTGTATAATTTATAATATCATGACTCGTGACCAAATTACTGGATAGGGTATAGATTTGCTCTAAAATATCCGTTGGCAACTGCGTTTTGTCTACTTCATATTGATTCAGAATAGCTTCAACTAAAATTTCTTGATTGCTTTGCATGATGCAAATTTACAAATGATGATTTGATTTGCGAATTAAATTGAAAGGTTATTTTGTCATCTATGATTTGAATTCAAATGTGTAAATTGCATTATATTTAGAATTGTTCATTTAGATCATATATTATGTTTGATAAATTATTCCAAGCGCAACAAAAAGCACAAGAAATTAAACAAAGATTAGATAATATTTCTGTTTTTGGAGAAGCTGAAGGTGGATTGATAAAAGTAGTTGCAACTGCTAATAAAGAAATTAAAGAAATTACAATTGATCCGATCTTCTTGAGTAATGCGGATAAAGAGGAACTGGAAGAATTGCTTGTCGTGGCTTTAAATAAAGCGATGGTCCAAGCTGAAAATGTGAGTCAATCTGAGATGTCTGCTGCTAGTCAAGATATGCTTGGTGGTTTAGGAGGCCTATTTAATCAATAGTTTTATGAAAGCGACATATTACGGACAATCTTGTGTTATGTTCAATTTTGATGGACACGAGGTATTAATGGATCCTTTTATCACTTATAATCCCTTGGCAAAGGGTGTAGACGTTAATGCTCTATTACCAGAATATATTTTTTTAAGTCACGGTCATCAGGATCACGTGGCAGATATGGCACAGATTCAAAAAAATAGCCAAGCAACTGTTGCAGCTATTGTAGAGACTGCAGCATGGGTTAGGAAACAAGGAGTTCCGGATGAAAAAGTAATTGAGTTCAATTTAGGAGGTACTATTGTCACTTCTTTTGGGACTGTGAAGATGGTATATGCTATGCATACAAATAGCACTCCTGACGGACAATATGGTGGATTTCCTGTTGGTTTCATTCTGCATTCTGGTAACAAGAAAATTTATTTTGCAGGAGATACAGCGCTTACAATGGAAATGAAGCTTTTGGCAGATCTTGAATTGGATTGGGCATTTTTACCTATCGGTGGACATTATACCATGGATGTTGATGATGCGGTAAAGGCGGCAGAATTTATTAATTGTGATAAAATAGTGGGTGTGCATTACGATACATTTCCCCCTATTACCATTGATAAAGTTAATGCTTCTGAAAAATTCGCAAATTATGGTAAGACACTATACTTACCTGCAATTGGTGAATCAATTGAATTATAACAAATAAGGGGGATGCAAATCCCCCTTATTTGTTATATCGTTACCAGATTTTTTAGATCTTCTAAGGTGAATAGTGGTGTTTCTGTCAGCTTGTTTTTGAGAATGGATTCTTTATAATCTTCGTAATGAAATAATCGCCATTCGCCGTTATGATATTCTAAACTGCTTAAGTTTTCAACCCAATCACCTGAGTTCATGTAAGTCACTGTTCCTTTCCGGGTAATGACTTCTTTGATTTGTGGTTGATGGATGTGTCCACAAATCACATAGTCGTAATTTTTTTCAATAGCTAGTTCAGTGGCTGTTTCTTCAAAATCAGAAATGTATTTGACAGCTTTTTTAACACTGTTTTTTATTTTTTTTGATAATGAATATTTCTCACGCCCCATTTTAAGCAAGATCCAATTGATAATATGGTTTAATTGGATCAGTTTATCGTATCCCCAACCGCCTAATTTTGCTAACCATTTTGAATGATGGATGGAGGCATCAAATACGTCACCATGGAATATCCATGCTTTCTTATTGTTAAGGGATAGTAAGAGTTTGTTGGTTAATTTGATATTGCCAAGTTTTAAATCTGCAAATTTTCGGAGCATTTCATCATGATTACCGGTGATGTAATGCACTTCGGTGCCATTGGCGCTGAGATCGATTATTTTTTTGATAACATGTAAATGCTCGGATGGGAAATAGCTTTTTTTGAATTGCCAAATATCGATTATATCGCCATTTAAAATCAGCATTTTTGGTGCGATCGACTCTAAATAATAGAGTAACTCTTTTGCGTGACTTCCATGTGTTCCGAGATGAATGTCTGATAATACTACGATATCGAGATTTCTTTTCATAACTTCCGTTTTTCAAAAGACGCATTTTATTATGATCTGTATATAAATGCTTTGTTATGAAATTATTAAAAATATAAAGGGTGAAGATACGATCTTCACCCTTTATATTTTTAATACTAAAATAGCTTGAAACTATTTTGACGCTCTATTGATGTGGAATTGAACTAAATCATCGATAGGGGAACGTAATATTTTGCCAACTTTCATGCCGTACTGTACTGCTTTTTCCTCCAAAACATTACGGAAATTATAGCCTACAGAACCGATACAGTTGAATGTATATTCTTGGTAGTTTGGATATTTACTAACTAAGTTTTTGAAAAATGCTTCGAAAGCATCATCTACAATAGCACGTGTATATTCAATATTCACATTGTTGTCGTAAACAAATTTGCTGAAACTTGCGCAGAAACGGTTCGCTAATGGCTTTGTGTAAACGGTATCCATGATTTCATCTGGAGTGATCTTGTAGGTGTCGTAAAATACTTTACGAACATCTTGAGGCATTAAATCACGGATGTAATCTGTTAATAATTTTTTACCGATATAACTTCCGCTACCTTCATCACCTAAGATGTAAGCACATGAGTCGATGTTATAGGTAATGTCATTTCCATCATAAATACAAGAATTGGTACCCGTTCCTAGAATGGCTGCAAAACCTGATTCAGTACCTAATAAAGCTCTTGCGGCAGCTAATAAATCGTGACCAACCTCAACTTGAGCTTGTTGGAAAACTTCTTGGATAGCTTTAATAACGATTTCTGCTTTTTCTTTATTATGAACGCCTGCACCGTAATAGTTAACCTCTTTAATTTCATCAAAAGGTAAATCATTTGGTAAGCCTTTTCTTAAAGAGTTAACGATGTATTCGCTATCTACAAAATATGGGTTATACCCTTCTGTATTGAAGTAAATTTTTTTGTTTGAATCATCCAACAAACACCAGTTTGTTTTCGTTGACCCGCCGTCAGCAATAATAATCATTATTGAGTAGTTTTAATTGAGTTTTTTCGTTTTAAAATTGGATCATTTGAATCCGATTTTCGAAAATACATTTTTTTATTTATAATTTATGTATGATCAAAGCACTAAAATGAAAAATTATTTCATTTACTTTATAGCAATTTGAAAAAAAAGGCCTTAAAATTGTATTTAAGGCCTTTTTTTTAAGATGCTATTAAATTGATTTAATAGTGTATTTTTTACAATTAGTTAGCTTTATCAATAAGCTTAATGTGATCCCTCTGCTTCGACATCATCAATATTAATTCCTTGTTTTTTGAGTACTGATTTTACTGCTATTGCAAAGAATACAATGTAGGCAAAACCTAACAATGGAAGTAGGTAAGAGTTGTGGATACCTATGATATCAGCTAATTTTCCTTGGATAGGGGGAATAACACCACCGCCTAAGATCATCATGACTAAGAATGCTGATCCTTGTGCTGTATATTTTCCAAGTCCTACGATTGAAAGGCTGAAGATTGATGACCACATGATGGAACAAGCTAATCCTCCTGCTAAGAAAGAGTAAATAGCTACTGTACCTGAAGATAATAAACCAACAGTCATAGCGATAATTCCGAATAGACCGAAAACGATTAATGTTCTAGCAGGTTTTTCTTTACTTAGGTAAAATGCTCCGATTTGTATAAGTATACAAACAACATAATAGTATAGGTGTGACATTTCAAAGCCCGCCATTGCATTAACGCCGATAATAATAGAAAATGCGACAAGTGGAACAATGATAAGTAATATGTTTTTAGTTGTTTTAGTTAGGTTGAACGCTGTAATCGCTCCAGCCCAACGACCAATCATCATACTACCCCAATACATAGAAACGTAAGGCGTAATTTGCGATGATTGTAGGCTTCCAAATTCTTTTAATGTAAGTAGTTCGCCTAAGTTACTTCCTATGGCTACTTCAACTCCAACGTATAAAAATAGGGCAATCATACCCAATACTAATTGAGGGTATCTCATAGCTCCCCATCCTTCTGGGTTTTTCTGCGCTTTTACATTTGCAAAAATCAATCCACCAACAACAACAATCAGTGCACCTGCTAACCACAGCATACGTTGTATTTCAAGTGGGTGAGCAATCTCTTTAATCTGAAGTTTTAATTGCTCAATACTTGCTGGATCAACTAAAGATTTTAATTGCGCCTGTAATTGATCTACCTGAATTGCTACTTCACTTTTGTAACTTAAAAATACAGGAGCGAACATGGCAAAAAGCAAGATGGTCATGATAACCAGAGTATTAAGGGCTTTATTAGCTTTTTCCATGGGTTCATTGCTTATTCCTGCAGGCACCTTTTTACTGAAGTAAAACAAACTTGCTGCTAGTAGGAACAATAAACCAACACCTATATATAGGAAAACGACTTTGTCTAAAGGTAAATTAGCAATTTCGGAATCGGATATTTTCTCAAATGTTCCGAATAACGCAAAACCGATAACTAAGGGTCCTATTGTTGTTCCGAAAGAATTGATACCACCGCCTAAATTGACACGTGAAGCACCAGTTTTGGGATCTCCTAATAAAACTGCAAATGGATTTGCAGCGGTCTGTTGTAATGAAAAACCTAAGGCAACGGTGAAAAGTCCAAGTAACATACCGATGTATACATTTACTTCTACTGCCACGATCATTGCTCCCGCACCTAATGCTGAGAATAATAGACCATAGACAATACTTTTTTTATAGCCCCATTTACCAACTAAATCTTTTCCTGAAAATGTGCTGAAAATAAAAAGTAATAATGCACCAAGATAATAAGCGGTGTAAAATGCAAAATCAATCAATTGTGACTGAAATTGGTCTAAGTGAAAGTAGTTTTTACAAAAGGGAATAAATACGCTATTTCCTGCTGCAATAAAACCCCAAAAGAAAAATACAATTATTAATGTATATAAGGCGGGATAATTTGTTTTAATGAGTTTATTTTCCATCTAAATCGTTTGCTTTGTTTTTTTTGCACCGCTAACTTACAAAAAAATATATCATATTTAAATATAATATTGTTGTTAATAACTACGTTTGATTTTTTAGTAAAACGTTTTAACAAGATATGATTTGTTATAAGTATGTTTTTTTTTACAAATAATTTTGAATTGTCAGATTTGTTTTTTTTCTTTGTGCAGGTTCTCATAATTTATTCCGCTTCAGGTATAGAAGAAATCACTTAGTTCTTAAATCCCTTTGTTTGTTAATCAAAATGATTAATGGAGTGTAATAAATTTCATTTTAAAATAAAATCCTAATATATCATAATAAAAATTTAATGGATATTAATGAATTAAATGCAAAACTCGTGTCTGAATTACGCGAAATTGCAAAATTAATAGGTATCGGTGACGCTGATAAGCTTAGAAAGCAAGAGTTAATTGAAAAAATAATCAGCACTGGTGATGAGTCCGAAAATACTTCTGAAAAAAAGGAAGAAAATCATGATGAGTCAACGGAGAGACCTCGAAAAAGAATAAGAACCGCAAAAGCGTCTGAGCCGGTTACTATCCGTAAAAAAGAAAATGAAGAAACAGATTCAGCTAGCGAAGTAGCAATCTCAGAATCTGAAGAAAATATAAAAGCAGCTCCCGCAATTAAGTCAGCACCTCCAAAAGTAGAAACAGCTTCATCAAATGCAGATTTTGACAATGTTATTGTCAATGAAGGTGTGTTGGAAATTATGCCTGATGGATATGGTTTTTTACGTTCTTCTGACTATAATTATCTTACATCTCCAGATGATATTTACGTTTCTCAGTCGCAAATCAAATTATTTGGTTTGAAAACTGGTGATACAGTCAGGGGTAGCATTAGACCTCCAAAAGAAGGTGAGAAATATTTTCCATTGGTACGTGTAGAAGCGATCAATGGTCAAAATCCTGCTGAAATTCGTGACCGAGTTCCTTTTGATTTCTTAACGCCATTATTCCCTAATGAACGTTTGAATTTGGATTTGGGTACAAGCAACTATTCGACTCGTATCATGGATTTGTTCACTCCTATAGGTAAAGGACAACGTGGTCTTATTGTAGCTCAACCTAAAACAGGTAAAACCAATTTGTTGAAAGAGGTTGCAAATGCTATCGCTAAAAACCATCCTGAAGTTTATTTGATTATCTTATTAATCGATGAGAGACCTGAGGAGGTGACAGATATGGCAAGAAGTGTACGTGCTGAAGTGGTTTCATCTACTTTTGATGAACCTGCAGAGCGTCATGTAAAAATTGCAAATATTGTTTTAGAGAAAGCAAAACGTATGGTCGAGTGTGGTCATGATGTCGTGATCTTGCTAGATTCAATTACACGTTTGGCTCGTGCTTATAATACAGTTGCCCCTGCATCTGGTAAAATATTATCAGGTGGTGTGGATGCAAATGCTTTACATAAACCAAAACGTTTCTTCGGTGCTGCCCGTAATATCGAGCACGGAGGTTCTTTAACTATTTTAGCAACAGCTCTTACAGAGACTGGTTCTAAAATGGATGAGGTTATTTTTGAAGAGTTTAAAGGTACTGGTAACATGGAGTTACAGTTGGATCGTAAATTGGCGAACAAACGTATTTTCCCTGCTATCGATTTGACAGCTTCAAGTACGCGTCGTGATGATTTATTAATGGATAAAGAATCGATTCGTCGTCTTTGGATATTACGTAATCACTTGGCGGATATGAATTCTAATGAGGCAATGGAGTTTTTATTAGCGCAAATGCGTGGTACTAAGTCTAATGAAGAGTTTTTGATTAGCATGAATGGGTAATTCCATTTGATTTTAATAATTTAGCCATCATTTATAAAAAATGATGGCTTTTTATTTATATTGAAAATATGAAAAAACATATTCCTAATACCATAACCTGTTTGAATCTATTTAGTGGATGTATCGGGGTGTTAATGGCACTTAAAGGTGATTATATGACAACAGCTTATTGTGTATTGGCTTCTGGTATATTTGATTTCTTCGATGGTATGGTAGCACGGCTTTTACATGTCAAATCCAACATCGGTAAGGAATTAGATTCACTGGCTGATATGGTTAGTTTTGGTTTCTTGCCAGGTGCTATCCTTTATATGTTATTGTCTGAGGTTTTTATTGAGCAACCCTTGTTTGCTTATTTAGGTTTTGTGGTAACCGTGTTTTCAGCGCTTCGATTGGCAAAATTTAATCTGGATGAACGCCAAACGACTGATTTTATAGGGTTAAATACACCTATGAATACTTTTTATGTCTTATCACTGCCTTTTATTGCTGAAAAATATCCAGATATTATATTAAATCCCTTCTTTCTCTTGATCAGCACTGCACTAACAAGTTTTTTATTGGTAAGTGAGATTAGATTGTTTTCTATGAAGCTATCGTCATTGGCTTTGTCTGAAAATAAATATAAATTTATTTTTGTGATTTTAGCGGTTGTCTTATTTGCTATTTTTCAATTCGTGGCATTGCCAATTATTTTATTAAGCTATATCTTGCTTTCACTGTTACATTTTCAACGTTTGAAATAAAGATTAAATCGATTTTTCATACTGCTCTAATTCTGTAAATAATTCATCGAATTGTATTTTTAATAGGGAGCATTCCGATTCAATGTGATTGATGTCAGCGGTTTCTTTTGCTAATGATTCTATAAGCTGCAGTTGCTCTTTTAAATGTGGTGCTCCAATGTATTCCATAGTAGGTTTGATATGGTGTGCCGCATTATTAATCTCTTGATAGTCTTTCGCTGTTATTGCTGCTGTTAATTTTTCAAAATCTAAAGGAGTTTGTGTTCGGTAAAGGGCGATAAACTCTTTTATCATGTCCTCATTATTAAACATACTTTGCTTGATAATATCTGGTTTTATGTGTTTATACATTTTTTTTGTAGATGTTTACGTCTAAGGGATCTGTGCATATTGCTAAGAGTTCCTTATTACTCTTTTTTAAAATCGGGTGTATATATTCTGGAGCGATCTGGACTAATGGTATTAGTGTAAATTTACGATCCTGTATATAGGGATGTGGAATTTGGAGGTTAGGCAAGTTAATCTGCTCATTTTCGTAATATAAAATGTCAATATCGATCACACGTGCTCCCCATTTTTCTGAACGAACTCTCCCTAATTGATTTTCTATACTTTGACAGATTTCAAGCGCCTCTATTGGGTTAAGAAATGTTTTGACTTCAATTACTTGGTTTAAGAAATTGGGTTGATCTTCTACCCCCCAAGCTTCGGTTTCGACAATAGCTGAAACTTTTGCAATGTTGCCCAAGGAATCCTCCAGAGCGCTTAATGCGCTGTTTAATTGCATTAAACGATCACCCAGGTTTGCTCCTAATAAAATGTAGATGCTTTTCACCTTATAAATATAGAATTTTAGTTAATTAAATAAAAGATTTAAAAATTTATTTGTAACATTTGTACTAAATTGGCAACTAATAAATCAATTGAACTTTAGATTATTCATTTTATGAAATCATTTTTTAAGTATGTACTTGCTACTGTCACGGGAATTGTGATATCATCGGTAGTTTTATTTATTATAATGTTAGGTATTATCGGCGCGTTAGTAACTTCTGCATCTTCGGAAAAAGAAGTAATGGTTAAGGATAATTCAATATTGTATCTTTCTTTTAATCATGAGATTACAGAGCGTTCCATAGATAATCCTTTTGGTTCCTTGGATATTCCTGGTTATAATTTGAAAAATCTTGGTCTTGATGATATTCTGTTGAGAATAAGAACAGCTAAAGAAGATAGTAAGATTAAAGGGATCTTTATGGATGCAAGTACAATTGCTACTGGATTTGCTAGTCTTAAAGAGATTAGAGATGCTTTGTTAGACTTTAAGTCATCGGGTAAATTTATTGTGGCTTACAACGAGGGTTATTCTCAAAAAGCTTATTATGTCGCTAGTGTTGCAGATAAGGTGTATGTGAATCCAGAAGGAACTGTTGATTTTAAAGGATTGGCAAGCTCCACCATGTTTATGAAAGATGCTTTTGATAAATTTGGTGTGGATATGCAGGTTGTAAAAGTGGGAACTTTTAAAAGTGCTGTTGAACCTTATTTCTTAAACCAAATGAGTGAGGCGAACCGTTTACAGGTTAATTCTTATTTGGGAAGTATCTATGATTCATTTATTCAGGAAATTTCAACTTCAAGAAAAATGTCTGCCGACTCATTAAGGAGTATAGCTACAGATTATTTGGTTCGTAACGCTGATGATGCTGTAAGGTATAAATTGGCTGATGCTAAATTGTATAAAGATGAGCTGATTTTAGAATTAAAGAAAAGATTGAACGTAGCAACAAAAGATGATCTCTCTGTTGTATCCCTAATTGACTATAAATCGAAGATGCCGAGTGGTTCTGAATCTAATCAGGTTGCTGTTTTGTATGCTGAAGGTGCTATTGTAGGAGGAGAGGGGACTAAAGGTGAGATTGGATCCGATAAAATTTCACGTGAGCTACGTTTGTTAAGACAAGATGATAATGTGAAAGCAGTTGTTTTCCGTGTTAATTCTCCTGGAGGTTCTGCTTTAGCATCTGATGTTATATGGAGAGAGGTTGAGTTGACAAAGCAAGTAAAACCGATCATAGTTTCTATGGGGGATTATGCGGCTTCGGGCGGTTACTATATTTCGGCGGCAGCAGATTCAATCTTTGCTGAGAATAATACGATTACAGGTTCAATCGGGGTGTTTGGGGTTATTCCAAATTTTAAGAATTTATTGAATAATAAAATAGGTGTTCATTTTGATGGTGTGAAAACTGGTAAATTCTCTGATTTAGGTATGGTTCCGGATCGTCCTTTAACTGCTGAAGAACGCGATATCATCCAGATGGAGGTTAATCGTGTTTATCAAACGTTTATGAAGCGTGTGTCTGATGGTCGTAAAATAACGGTTGCTCAGGTTGATACTATTGGTCAAGGCCGTGTGTGGACTGGTAAACAGGCTGTAGAGATTGGATTGGTAGATCGTATAGGTGGTATTGATGATGCTATTAAAGCAGCAGCAAAGAAAGCAAAAATAGGACAATATGCAGTTAAGCAATATCCTGCCAAAGAGGATGCAATTTCAACTTTTTTAAATTCGTCTAAGGAAAAGGTTCAAATATGGATGGCACAACAGCAAATGGGAGAATTCTATAATTACTTTGATGTGATCAAAAAAGTTTCTGGACAATCTGGTATTATGGCGAAATTGCCGTATTCGATTGAAATACATTAATTATTTTTCATTTTATCAAAAAAAGCCTTTTATTATTCGGATAGTAAAAGGCTTTTTTTATATTTAGCTGTCCATTTGAATAGGTGGGTAAATACTTCATAATAAATAATAGAGATGAAAACAGTTGACAACTTAAACTTCGCTGACAAAAAAGCGCTAATACGTGTAGATTTTAATGTTCCTTTGGATGACAATTTTAATATTACAGATGATAATAGAATTCAAGGTGCGACACCCACGATTAAAAAAATATTAAATGATGGTGGATCTGTTATCTTGATGTCACACTTAGGTAGACCAAAAGATGGGCCTACAGATAAATATTCACTAAAGCACATTGTTTCACATTTATCTGGAGTGTTAGGGGTTGATGTTCAGTTTGCTGCTGATTGTATTGGTGAAGATGCGGTTGAAAAAGCAAAAAATTTGAAACCAGGTCAAGTTTTACTTTTGGAGAATCTTCGTTTTTACAAAGAGGAAGAAAAAGGTGATGTTGCATTTGCAGAGAAATTATCAAAATTGGGTGATGTGTATGTCAATGATGCTTTTGGTACAGCTCACCGTGCTCATGCTTCTACTGCTGTTATTGCTCAATTTTTCCCTGATGCGAAATATTTTGGGTATCTAATGGCTGCAGAAATTGGTAATGCAGAAAAAGTGTTGAATAAGGCTGAACGTCCATTTACTGCTATCATGGGAGGGGCGAAGGTTTCTGATAAATTAGAATTAATCGAAGCTTTATTGGATCGTGTTGATAACCTGATTATAGGCGGAGGTATGGCTTATACTTTTATTAAAGCTCGTGGTGGAGAGATCGGTAAGTCATTAGTTGAGTTAGATAAGTTGGACTTGGCAACAGAATTGGTTAAGAAAGCAGCGGCAAAAGGCGTTAACCTGGTATTACCGACTGATGCTCAAATTGCGGATAAATTTTCAAATGATGCAACTGTTTATGATGGACCAAATGATCAGATCCCTGCGGAATTGGAAGGATTGGATATTGGTAAAGAATCTGGAGAAGCGTTTGCAAAAATAATTGAATCGTCTAAAACTATTCTTTGGAATGGTCCTATGGGGGTTTTTGAATTTGATACCTTTGCTAAAGGTACAAAAGCTGTTGCCGATGCGGTGGTCAATGCAACTGAAAAAGGTGCATTTTCATTGATCGGTGGTGGTGATTCTGCAGCTGCAGTTTCTAAATTTGGAATGACTGAACAGGTAAGTTATGTATCCACTGGTGGCGGTGCTTTGTTAGAATATATGGAAGGTAAAGTTTTACCTGGCGTAAAGGCTATCGAAGGGTAATAACTTTGAAATATAAAACAGGAAAAGGCATCGTTAGATGCCTTTTCCTGTTTTAAGATTTTAGTAGGTATAATTTAAACTAACGGTTGGTACAACTCTTTGTGTAGCGGTAACATCGTTGATATAAGTGAGTTTAAGAGCGGCTTCAAAATTGGGTAATGGGTATCTGAAAGCATTAAAATCTGCTGATACAGAAAGACCGAAAGTTTTTGGACTCATGTCGGACTGGTGATGGATATTTTGATAGTCGGCAAATACCCCTCCCTTAATTCGTTTGATGTACGTTATGCCTCCAACTGCCCAATCTGGATAGCTGATCGGGAATCTGTAGTTTAGTAATAAGGTGTTTTTAATTTTCTCGTACTTATAGTACCCGTAGCCGCTAATTGTTGGTATATCGTTGCTGTATTGATAGCGGCCTGATGCTTTTTGATAACTAAATCTAATTTGAAATCCATGATTACTGACAAATCCAGGAATATAGAATCCACTTCGAATGGAGAAAAGATTTCCTTCTTGATCTTCGAATGGAAGGTGGCGATAAGTCATACTAAAGTTTTGTCCCCATCGAGGTGTGATATCCATTTTTGACATCATGGCGTTTCTATTCCAATAAATTTGATAAGTTAACGGGAACAATACCTTTGAGTCGAAGTTTTTAAGGTTTTTAATACTTGTGTTGTATCGTTGAAGGTATGATGTCGCAAAATTGAAACCTAAGCTATAGACATAATTGCTTTTATAGTAAGCCAATGGAATGGAGATCTGACCACTTATATCATGCTCTCTCCAATCGAAATTGATCGTGCTATCAGATTTACTATTGATTTTTGCTGTTCCTATCTGTCCTTTGTTTTCATATTTAAGTGTGAATTTGGGAAAATATTTATTGTAATTTAAGGTTGCAGAGTAAATAGATTTTTTAATATCGGTATCGTATTCGTAACCGAGTACAAATTGTGTTGTATTTAGAATATTGTTGGAAAGCCAGAATACACCTGGTTTGAAGTTGTCTAAGCTTTCGAAATTGGTGTTGCTAAGGGAAAGGCTGTGAAAATTAAATGTTCTAGATAGGCCTTTATAAGGACTTACATTGTAATCTGAAACACTTTCTGTGATGCTATCAATTTTGTTTTTTAAATTGTTACTAATAGTTTTTATGCTATATGAGTTCTTAAGAACTGTATCGGTGTCATTAAATGTTATTTTGGATATTTTATATCCATTGTACTGGTAATTATTAAAGAGAATTTCTTTTTTATTGACATCATAAGAGGGGTTGAAAGCTCCGAAAGTGGTATTTGTAAGCTTCGTTAATGCTTTTGATAGTTTATTATATTGATATAAATTATCGACACCTGAATATTGTGCTTTAAACAGAAAAAGTTGATCGTTTATGTATTGCGGTCTTTCAAATTGTTCATTGCTCCAGTCCTGAAGAAAAGTAATTTGGGAGGATTCTAATTCGATTTCTACTAAGTTTGTGCCTTTGTTTGAAATAGCAATAGCTACTATTTTTGAGCCCTCTTCATTAAATGAAGGCTGTTGAAGATAAATATCGGAAGCTATCGGAATTCTTTTTAATATTTTTTTGGTTTTAATATCGAGCAATAGAATTGCTGTCTGATTACTTAAATCCACTTCAATTGTCAGTATTTCTGCTTTGGATGGGTGTAGTATGGGATAGAAATAGCGACTTTTAAAACTAATCTGCTCTCGCTTTTTTGTTTCTAAATGGTAAAGGTTGATTACATTGTAGGATCTTTTGGTGTATCGGATATCTCTTTTAACTTCATCCCATACAATCATATTATTTCTGAAATCATAGTTTGGGACGATTTGATTTCCCAATTTTAACAATGATTCTATTTTATTGTTGTTATCTATTTTAACAATTTCAGCTGTTTTTTCTGGGGTCTGTAAAATAGATAGGGTGCTATTGTCGTGATTGTTTTTAGGCAATAACCAATCCTGGTAGTTTTTACTGGATGTTGGTTCAATTATCGGGTAGGATATCGTTGGTCTTTCATGTTCTTCTTTTTTCCATTTAATATTCAGATCATCCATCGTATGTGCAAATAGACTCGTATTATTAAATCCAGTTGTTTTTTTTAGCGACCGACTAAAATTGTAGGGCATCAATATATTTTTGTTGATGTTTTGATACAGTTCGGGTTCAAAGTTCTCCTTTACGTTTTGTTTTAAATAATTGGTCATGAAATAACCAATGGTATAATAGCTCGGTATTTTATCACGATAAGAACCTAATAAATATTTCTCGAATTTATATTTTTTATCAGTTCTTTCATTAGCTTTTAGCGTCATTTCAAAAGAGGGGAGTCGACCTCTTCCTCCTTTGGAATAAAATGTTTCTGCCCAGACTGCATCACCTTCAAAATACCAGGAAGGCAACGTTAGACCGTATATAGCAAGGGCAAGCTGTTCTAAGAACGGTGCCTTTAATTTTCCGGTCAATTTATCAAATTGAGCAACGTGTCTAAGTTCGTGCAATGCTAGATTGGAGAGCCATTCCTGATTATCTGGCTCAGGGGTTGGACTGCTGTACAGCTCCGATTTGCGTGGAGCGAGTTGGACAAAACCATTAGGACGAAGTTCGGTGTTTTGAAGAATTAAAGAAATTTTACGCGGTTTTACTTGTAAGTCTTTATGATTTATTTTTAAATACTGTGTAATTTGACTGGCAAGCGTTGAAGCCTTTTTTTTCATTTCGACCGGAAAGATCAGTTTAAATTCTTTAGTGTCAATCTGATGCCATTTTTGCGATGGAGGTGCCTGACTGTCTTCAAAGATTTGGCAAATACCTTTATGAAAAGTTAAAATCGATAGTATGAAGGAGAGTAGGTAGATTTTCATGTACTTAAGTTGCTGTTGCTAATTATTTTAGATCGATGGTTGTTTTTTTAACTTTCGAATAACTATATAGCTTGATCGTTAGGTGTTTATGTTTTGTAATTCGTTTAAATGTATTCAATAATTTGCAAATTAAATATAGGTTTTTTATTTCAATTTACTGAGTTACTTGTTCTTTATGTTGTAATGAATTGATAGTTAGTGTTGTTGTTATTTTCTTTGATTTAGATTGTCTTATTTGGAGATTTTATGAATTGGATTTAAGAAAAATAAGATCTAACTTTTTATAGATGACTGTTTTTCAGAAGGTTGTTTTTGTAGATTATTGTTGGAGACACTATCATTTATTTTTCTATAGATTAGGTGTATCGATTATGATCACGATCTTTATTTTATGATCTAATACTGCATTAGAATATGTTTTTTATTGTTTTATTACCTATTGAAAATTTCTATTTTCAATAGGTAATAAATAAATTCTTATATTATTTTTAAAAAGACGATTTTTGCATAAAATTTTAAATACACCGATGTAGCATATTAGTAAAGAAAGGGAATTATGGAAGAATTGGAAATGCAGGTAGAACAAATCGAACAGTTCATTGAGTCGAAGGATAATGAGGGGTTACAAGCATATTTAAATGAGCTAAATATTTCGGATGTAGAGGCGTTGATCGATGAGCTACCCGAATATGGCCACATATTCATCGAAACATTAAATTTGAACCGTGCGGTTAATGTATTTCGTATTTTAGATTTCCCTACGCAAGAGCGTATTTTTAAGAAGCTTTCAGGTGCAAAAATTAGTGAATTAATTAATGAGATGCCTCCGGATGACCGGACATCATTTTTCAGTGAACTGAAGGATGGTGATGTCGTAAAACAATTGATTATTTTACTGCCACCTCAGGATCGTAAAGAAGCTCTTTCTTTATTAGGTTATCCTGAAGATAGTGTGGGGCGTCTGATGACCCCAGACTATATCACTGTAAAACCACATTGGAATATCATCCGAATTCTTGAGCATATTCGCCGTTATGGTAAAAATTCGGAAACAATTGATGTGTTATATGTCATTGATGCCGCAGGTAAATTAATAGATGATATTCGTATTAAAGATGTGTTAATGGCAGATCCAAATGTTGTTGTTGGTGATCTTATTGACAATAGGCTTATTTCTCTACATGCGAATGACCCACAAGAAGAGGCTGTGAATATTTTCCGGATGAATAATCGAGTTGCTTTACCTGTTGTTGATGAGCAGGGAATAATGTTAGGTATTGTTACGATCGATGATATTCTTTGGGTGGCAAATGAAGAGTATACGGAGGATATGCAACGATTTGGGGGAACTGAAGCTTTAGATGAACCATATTTGGATGTGTCGATTGTTAATTTAGTTAAAAAACGTTCTGGGTGGTTAGTGGTCTTATTTTTCGGTCAACTGTTAACTGCGACAGTCATTGAGCATTTTGAACATCAATTGGCGAGTGCTATCATGCTCTTCGCATTGATGCCACTGATCATATCGAGCGGTGGTAACAGTGGCTCACAAGCATCTACCTTGATCATTCAAGCCATGGCATTGGGAGAGATTACGATAGGGGACTGGTGGCGTGTTATGAAGAGGGAGATCGTTTCTGGTTTTCTGCTTGGTTTAATATTAGGTATTTTAGGTTTCATCAGAATTATGACTTTTCAGGGTTTTTCTGATGCTTATGGTGAACATTGGGTTTTAGTGGGGCTTGTGGTTGGCTTTTCTTTAGTAGGAGTAGTGCTGTGGGGATCCTTAATGGGATCTATGCTTCCTTTTATTTTAAGAAAGCTTGGTGCTGATCCTGCTAGCTCTTCAGCTCCATTTGTATCGACTTTGGTTGATGTGACCGGCCTATTAATTTACTTCACATTTGCTGTTTTACTCTTGAAGGGTGTTTTGATCTAAATGAGATGAAAATTATTCTTGTTGGAAGCGAGGGAGTTGCAAAAAATGTTTTTAAAAGATTTGTAAGATTGCAATAATCTTCCGATAATTGCATCACCGAAACGGAAATGACGCTTCGGAAAATTAACCGGATTCCTGAATAGCTCAGCTGGTTAGAGCATCTGACTGTTAATCAGAGGGTCGCTGGTTCGAGCCCAGCTTCAGGAGCAAAACGATTTTAGATAGTAAAATCGTGATTCAATCGAAAGTCTAGATTGAATGTATTTAAGAGATAAGAATGCAAATTCTTAAATAACCAAAGAGCTATAGTGATATACTCTTGAATGATTCCTGAATAGCTCAGCTGGTTAGAGCATCTGACTGTTAATCAGAGGGTCGCTGGTTCGAGCCCAGCTTCAGGAGCAAATGAAAGCCTTTCCAGTTTGGAAAGGCTTTTTGCGTTTAGTGTGATTTGATTCTGTTTTCAATCATTCCTTTAAATTGAGGAGGAGAGAGCGCTTTTAATTTTTGAAGTTGGTTTGAACCCGATGCTTTACCGGAGAGCATAGATGTACTATTCGAAAAGTTTCCTGTTACGATGTAATCATATGCGGCTTTAAACGATTGTTCATTTAAATTGCCGAAAGGGTAGTAGGCGTCATCGTTACTTGATTTGTTAACGGATATACCGTTATAATAATCGCTTTCATTTGATGCATTTCGTGATTCAAACATACTGAAATAGACATCATAACCGCCGATTGTCAAGGGGAAAAAACCAATTGGTTTTCCATAGGTTTTTGCTCCCACGATTTTTACGTTTAGATGTGGTTTAAATATATTGATCAATAACTCACTTGCTGAGGCTGTATTTTCTGTTACAATAAATACAAGGGTATTGATATTTATATTACCTGTAGGGTTGAATTTGAATGTATTCCCCGAAATACTGTAATCTAAATCGGTGTATCTGACCTTAACTTTCTCGCCTTTACTGTCTGTCGTTTCAAGGCTCAAGTTCTTTAAATATTTTGTTTTATTGTTTTGCATGGTGCTGTTGAAGTTTTCAGTAAACATAACTTTCCCATTTAATGAATTTGGAGCTATTTTATTGGCAAGAAATTCGGCAGTATTGATATACCCACCTCCGTTGTAGCGCAAATCAATTATGAGATCTGTAATACCGGCGTGCTGAAATTTATTAAAGGTTGCCGTTAAATCGGCTTGGGTGTGGCTTAGTTTGGAGAAGGAATTGAAAACAAAATAGCCAACCTTTTTTGTTTTATCTAAATATATGCTGTCTTTAATGACTGATTTTGTTTGATATCTTATTTTGTTCAAAGTTATCTCAAATGGGGTACCGCTACTTTTTTTTCCTTTAATAATTGCAGATTGGCTTTCAAAAAGCGCGTTGCTTAAGGAGGGTACTTCATGATTGAAATTGGTGCCATACTTAACTCCATTGATTTCGGTGATGATATCTCCACGTTGTAATCCCGAAATTGCAGCTGGTGATCCAGGATAAGTCAATTGAACTAGGATCTTGTAATTCTGCTCGACCCCGTATAGACCTATCTTCAGACCTAAATCGTCTCCATTTCCTTCTAAATCGAGGTTTGACAATTCATTTTTTTTAATGAATGATTTACTTCCATCGTAGCTTTCTTTGTCGATGTAACTGTATTTTGTATCGTTATTATCGATTTCATTGTATTCATAGGGTTTTCCAGTAGCAGGGTTTGTACCATATCTAGTAATATTGAATAGTACTTTATTCAAGCTATTGAATTCGACGCTTCCTTTGCTAAATTGTCTCGAATTAAATACTTCATAAGTGGGTAATTGGTCGTTCCAGAAATAAATGTCCTGTGCATAGTAGAATAGTGAGTCAGCTAATCGATCTACGCGACTGACTTTTTTTTCAGATTCTGGTTCTACAACATTCTCCTTTGGCTTTTCTTCCTCTAGATTTTTTTTACTGCAACTGAACAGCATAGGAGCAAATAAAAGCAATGTGATTGTTTTTAAAAGTGGTTTATTCATGAAAATCGGTTATGTAAGAAATTTATAGTGATGGTTAAGCTATGTAATTGCCTTGTTTTCAATCGCTACAATTTGATAATCTAAATATGATGAATATTTAGATGAAAAAAAAGTAAAAAATCTTTAAAAAAGATTTGGAAATACGTTGGATTTAGCTATTTTTGTGGCATCAAAAGAGAAAGATATATAGTCATCTTTCTTATGAAGATTCCTGAATAGCTCAGCTGGTTAGAGCATCTGACTGTTAATCAGAGGGTCGCTGGTTCGAGCCCAGCTTCAGGAGCGTTAGGTGAAACCGGCTTTATAGCCGGTTTTTTTTTGTTTACAGTTATTTATTTATATACTATGAGTTTAGTAGTAATGGGCACGGTAGCATTCGACGCTATCGAAACGCCTTTTGGTAAAACAGATAAAATTGTTGGCGGAGCAGGTACTTTTGCAGCTCTTTCTGCGTCTTTTTTATATGACCAGGTGAAATTAGTAGGTGTAATCGGTGAAGATTTTGGTGATGATAACTTAAATATCATTACGAGTAAAGGTGTAAATGTAGAGGGGATTCAGATTATTGAAGGTGGAAAATCATTTTTCTGGGCAGGTAAGTATCATAATGATATGAATAGCCGTGATACAATCACTACAGAATTGAATGTATTAGCTGACTTTGATCCGATTATTCCTGAGAGCTACCAGGATTGTGAGTTCTTGCTATTAGGCAATGCTACTCCTCAGATTCAGATGACTACTTTAAATCGTCTAAAGAACAAACCTAAATTGGTTGTTTTGGATACCATGAACTTCTGGATGGATATCGCGATGGATGATTTGAAAGCGGTGTTGAAGCATGTTGATGTTTTGACAATCAACGATGGTGAAGCGCGTCAATTATCTGGTGAATATTCGTTGGTGAAAGCTGCCGCAACTATTCTTGAGATGGGACCTAAATATTTGATTATTAAAAAAGGTGAGCATGGTGCATTATTGTTTGGTGAAGGACAAATTTTCTCTGCACCAGCATTACCACTGGCAGAAGTATTTGATCCAACAGGTGCTGGTGATGCATTTGCTGGTGGCTTTATAGGATATCTGGCGAAGGTAAAAACGATTAACTTTACCAATATGAAAAATGCGGTTATCTATGGATCGGCGTTAGCATCATTCTGTGTTGAGAAATTCGGTACGGAGCGTTTGCAAACGTTAACGCAAGACGAGATTGAAGCTCGATTAAAAGCCTTTGTTGCTTTATCTAAATTTGATATTTAATTATCCGATCTTTCCTATTATAGGAAATTTTTTAAATACTTGATCTGAGTGAGGAGCTTCTGAAAGCTCCTCAGTTAGGTCTTGACCTGCCCAATGTTCGTAATGTTTTCCGGACCTCCATAATCGACTTTCTGTAACATCATATATAATGCCCTGAAAAGCAACCCATATTTCAGGCTTATCTTGCCCATTTCGTAAAGCAAGTTTTGATTTAGAATATACCGTTAACTCCTCATGATTGTCCATAGGACGAAGTTATAAAAAACTTAGTCGATAAGTTTATATGTGGATAATGATTTCTTCATTACTTTGCGGGCGATATGTATCCGGGTTTTTACAGTACCAATTGGGATTGCTAAATATTCTGAAATTTCATGGTATTTATAGCCTTCGAAATACATGCTGAATGGAACGTAGTAGTCTTCTGATAATTTTGAAAGCGCATCATGGATGTCTTCCATGACAAATTTGTTTTCACCTTGATTTTTTGATGCTGATAAGATCAAGTTTGCATTTGAAATTTCTTCTTCTTTTGTTATGAAAGAATTCGTTTTAACAATTCTGCGGTAATTGTTAATGAATGTATTTTTCATAATAGTATATAACCATCCTTTAAGATTGGTTCCTTCTCTGAAGTTGTTGAAATATGTAACAGCCTTAAGCAGAGTGTCCTGCACTAAATCGTTAGCATCTTCGTTGTCATTTGTAAACTTCTTTGCATAGTGTTTTAGAGAGTCTGACTGCTCTACCACTAACGAGTTGAATTCATACTTAGTCATATCACTGAATTTTTATTCACTTTAAAATGAATGGTTTACAAAACACTGAGTGAGAAATTGAAATGTTGATTCCTCAGCGATTTTAATACGGTTCAGTTGACTAATCGCAAATAGTATGCTAATTATTGAGAATTGATATAAATTTAATAAATATTTAACAGGAAGTTTCGTCTATAGAAATGTTATTTTGTGTAAAACGCCTAGCCAGAAGCTTTAAATGACCATTTTTATAAAGCTATTTTTAAAATATTTTTTTATTAAAAATCAAAAAATATTTACTTCACGTTCTAACTTTACATTGAATTTTTGATCAACATCGTTTATTATTTTAGACGATAATTCAAAAATTTCAGTTCCGCTTGCAGATTGTACATTTATTAGTACAAGTGCTTGATTTTTCCATACACCTGCCTGGCCGATTACTTTCCCTTTCCATCCGCATTGCTCTATTAACCAGCCTGCAGCTAACTTTACACCACCATCGGGCATGTTGTAACTGACTATATCTGGATAGAGTTCTTTTAATCCCTGATATTTATTTAATGAAATAATCGGGTTTTTAAAAAAGCTTCCAGCATTGCCTACCGTACTTGGATCAGGTAATTTTTCAACTCGAATAAAGGATACCACTTCTGCAATATCTTTTATGGTAGGATCACTTATATTTCTTTTTTTTAGTTCGGCACTTATGGCTCCATAAGAGGTATTTATTGATGGAGAAGAATTAACTTTGTAAGTAACCTCTGTAATTATATATCTTCCTTTTTGTTCTGATTTGAAAATACTATCCCGGTAAGAAAATTTGCAATCTTCATTATAGAATATTCTAAACACTCCTTCTAATGTGTCGAAAGCAATACAACTGTAAAAAATGTCCATAAGCTCGGTGCCGTATGCGCCTATGTTTTGAACTGGAGAAGCGCCCACTGTTCCAGGAATTAGAGCCATGTTTTCTAAACCACTATAATTGTTATTGACACAGAACCAAACGAGTTCATTCCATATTTCACCACCTGCAGCGGTGATAAAGATGTCGTTCTGATGCGGTTTTGCTGTAATCCCCTTAATGTTGATTTTAATGATATAACCTGCGTATGGTTGGGTAAATAAAATATTGCTTCCACTTCCCAATGTCAAGAAATCTTTTTCAAATATTCCGGCTTCATAAACGCTTAATAACTGAGTGGGTTCTGTTATTTCAATGAAATGTGAAGCAACTTCAGTAATGCCGAATGTGTTATATTTTTTTAAAGAGATATCTGACTGTATATTTATACCCATTGTTGACTAGTTTTTTCAAAAATTCAAAAAAATAAATTATCTTTATATAATAGTTAGTAAAGATAGTACAAAGCAGTTATTATGTGTAATTAATTTTTGAATTGATGGCAAATGCAGATTTAAAGAGGACAAGGATTTTAGAGGCAGCAACGCGTAGATTTGCTCATTTTGGTATGGCCAAAACAACCATGTCCGAAATTGCAACTGATCTGAACTTTTCAAAAGCACTTCTTTATTATTATTTTCCAGATAAGAATAGTCTTTATTCTGCTGTATTCGAGTATGTGATTGATAAGATGGTGCAGGATATTAGAGAGAAGATCAACACCTGTGATGATTTTGAAGAAATCATGATGTATACCATCGATAAAAGAGTTGAACTAATTAATCAATATTATAATCTTTTTGAATATACGATCAATATGGTCAAAGAACTTCCTGAAGAACTGGAACGCGTTTTCAAAGAATCTTATGTAAGGGAGGTTGATCTTTTTGCTGAAATATTAGAAATAGGTGTTGAAACTGATAAAATCGAGGTAGAGGATGTTGAAGAGACTGCCCGCATTTTATTATATTCTTTGTTTGGAATGAGAATGGGAATATTGAAAGATATGAAGAATATGCTGTTTCCGACCAAGGATGAATTTGATGTGATATTAAGTTTGCAGAAGAAGATGATGCAAATATTTTTGAGAGGTTTAAGAAAGTAAATTATTCTCTCATTTCTTTCTTCTTGATATCAGCTAAAATTTGTTTTGCGTGTATTCGTGAATTTTCAATGAACCATAAATGAGTATTTAAACCTCCGCAGACCACTCCTGCAAGATACAACCCATCAATATTTGTTTCCATACTATCAGGATCATGTTCAGGAAGACAGGGTGATTCGGAGGGAATATGAATACCGATTTTTTTAAGAAAGTTGAAATTTGGCTGATATCCTGTCAGGGCCAAAACAAAATCATTTTCTAGTATGATATCGCCTGTTGGGGTATGGACGTGCGCGTGCGAATCTGTGATCTCTTTTAATTTGCTATTATATAGTACACGTATTTCGCCGGAGGCGATTCTGTTTTCAATATCTGGTTTGACCCAATATTTTACTCTTGGACTAATTTCTTTCCCGCGAATCACGAGCGTAACGTCTGCGCCTTTTCTATAAGTCTCAAGTGCGGCATCAATTGATGAATTGCTTGCTCCAACTACAATTACTTTTTGATTGGCATAATAGTGCGGATCCTGATAATAATGTTTTACTTTTTCTAATTCCTCACCTGGAATATTAAGTAGCGTGGGGATGTCGTAAAACCCGGTAGCAATGATGACATTTTTCGAACTGTAGGTATTTTTTATCGTATTGATTTTGAAAAGATGGTGATCTTTTGTTATTTCAGTTACTTCTTCGAATAGTCGGGTATTGAGCTTAAATTTCTGCTGGATGCGGCGATAATATTCTAATGCTTCTGCTCTTTTTGGTTTAGGTAATGTGGTTACAAATGGGATGTCGCCAATTTCTAAGCGGTCGGAAGAGGAAAAGAAAGTCATATTTTGCGGATAATTATATAACGAGTTCACCAAACATCCTTTCTCCAGGATCAGGTATGTCTTGTCATTTAAAGATGCTTCTAAAGCACAGGCCAGTCCAATTGGTCCTCCGCCTACAATGATGATATCGTAATAATTATCGTGCATAGTTGCTTGTTGTATGAAAATTAATGCATTTTATTGTTTAACATGGGGTCGATCTCAGCGCTTGTTTTTTCTTTTAATTGCTGTACCAATTTAGCTACGTCTGCAACAATTTTAGTAATAAATTGAAGTTGTTCGGTCATTAAAGTACTGTTTTCATCGGCCGTTTCATCAACTGATATTTGATTTTCTGGTATTTGAAAATCTACAGGTATAAATTGATTTTCTTCATTGGGGTTGGCCAATGCTTTGATAGCCGTTTCTAAGGAACTTAATATTTTACGGATCAATTTAATATGTTCTTTTGTTATTGTGTGGTTGACTCTTGAGGATGTAACCTGATTATGTAGGGTTACTGCAAATGAGGCTAAAACATGGTTAAAAATAACAAACTTGTTTACATCTTTTGTGTATTTCTGTTTATTTTTTGGTTCCGTCAACATGCGTTGAAAGGTTGATCCCATATTGGCTGTTTCAACGTAAAGTTTTTTCCTTACCAGTTTGTATTCTGTAATAGTGGGCTCATTTCCTGCGATTTCTTTTAAAGTTAGTGCTATATAGTGATAGCTTGCGATAAGTAGTTTTTGCATGGAGAATTTGACCTGCGTCGCTTCCCAATTTGGGAAAATGACATAACTGGACAAAAATGCTATCATGCCACCTATGAAAGTATCTAAAATACGCTCTTTTGTTACCTCCATGGTATTTGTACTTACAAAACTTAGCATAATGAGTACATAGGGCGTCATAAAAATAACAGCAACGATATAATTGACCCGAAAAAGACTGTATGCACTTAGGAAGAAAAAAATAAGCAAAACAAAGCGAATCGTTTCATCGTGAACTACGAATAAAATAAGAGCGCCAATAAGACCGCCGATTACGGTTCCCATGAGACGCTGTATATTTCTTGATTTTGTTAAGCCAAAACCAGGTTTTAAAATCACCATAATTGTCAACAGTATCCAAAAGATATTTTCAGTTATATGAAATGATTTGGCTACAAAATAAGAAACAGACATGACAATAGCCATGCGTAATGCGTGTCTAAAATAAGTGGATTCTAGGGTTAAATTTTCTCTTATTTTTTTAAAATCAATGATCGAAGGTTCTATAAATTTTTTTGCTTCGTCAATTTCCATTTTATTAACTTCTGTAGATTTTAAATGGGAATAGCTGTAGATATCATTGATATGTCTGATGATATCTCGGACATTGATTAAAATCTTCCTTAAGGCAATCGTACTGTATTGAAGCTCTTTTTCAACAGTATCAATTTTTTTATGTAATAAATTGATCTCTTGATCAAAGTTATACATAGGTTTCGGCATTCTGTTGGCATTGAGTTGATATGCAATGTGATCGAGCTCATTCGTCAGTTTTAAAATGATATGTTTGAATTCGTTCAAAATACCGGTATGACCAAATTTTTCACTGACGGTGTTATAGTCATAATGTGTTGCCATACTTTGTTCAAAAAGGTCAATGATATCATTGAAGACAAAGGTTAGATAGCGGCCCGTTTTCGTGGTATCTTTTATGGATCGCTTACTTTGAAAAAGTAAGTTTCTTACATTTTCTTGATGATCATTTACTTCTACTTGTTTTTCGATAAGTTTAAGGTAATTCTTATCATTATCTACATTGATATCATAAAAATTAGCCTTTAATCTGAGGTAATCGGCAACATGACGAATGGATTCTGCGAGTTCCTGCTGTGTTAATCTGTATGGACGAATCTGCGTGATGGATAGGCTGATGATGATATACCAGAGGCATCCGATACTATAGTAAAATAGATATGATAGGGCACTAAATAGGGTAAATGGCGTATCGACATGTATCAACATCATTAGCATACACATTAATCCTACATTCGCAGCTCGGGCATTGAAAACTGCAAACATTGCGAAGATAAAACATAATGCCGCAATGAGTATGGTCAATAAATAGATATTAGCGTTTACGGAAACAGTAAGTATAAAGGTAATGATGGTTAATATACCTGCAAAATACATTCCGGTACGGCGATGGGAAGGGGCACCGGGCGTGTCTGATAATCCGACCAATAAGGCTCCTAATGACACATATGTACCATTTATGAATTGACCCATGGCGGCAAAAATAATGACAGGAACTATGCATCCAATGGTTATCCTAATACCATCTGCGAAATATTGGCTATAAAAAAAACTCTTTATCTCTTGTGTCTGCTTCATAATATCGAATACAAACAAATATACAAGATTGAATAGGAAAAGCTATGCTTTTTATTGTAAAAGCATAGCCTGTTAATATTTAAATATAAGAATCTAAATTCCAGTTATTTTGGTTTCTATATTTCCTTTGGTTGCCTTAGAATAAGGGCATACACGATGTGCTTTTTCGGCAAGCTTTTGAGATTCTGATGCACTTAATGTGGGAATGTGCAAATCAATTTCAGCTGAGATAAAAAATGCATTGTTTTCTTCATTAAATGAAGCTCTTACGGTTACGGTAGCATCTTTCATGTCGACATGATCTTTTTCTCCTACTGCAGCTACGGCACCTAAAAAGCATGAACTCCATGCTGCTGCAAATAATTGCTCAGGGTTGGTGGCATTACCTTCACCTCCCATTGCTGTTGGTTTTTTAACGATTAAATCAATTATTCCATCTGAAGATTTCACTTCGCCATTACGTCCGCCTGTTGCCGTAACTTCTGCTGTATATAGTTTTCCCATTTCGCTATTTGTTGAATGATGTAAAATAATATAACAAATGGCAAAAGGTTTTTGTTCTTAATAATATTGTAATATTACAATGTTATTATTATCTATTTTTCATTTAAATGATTATTTGAATATTAATTTTATATATTTGAATGTTTGATCTTATTCAAACATTCTCCATTAACGACAATTTGTTTTTTCTATAATATGAAATTGAGTACAAAAGAAGCCGTTTTTCAAAACGAAGTTTTGACGCGATTTGAACTTTTTAAAAGTCTATTTTTAACACTGCCCTTCCAGCAAGTGAAGGATACTGGTACCTTGTTACCTTTTTTTGCCCAACATTGTGAGAAGGGTGTTGAGAAACATCAAACTCCAGAGGAAATTATCAATTCTTTCTTTGTGCAGCATGAGCTTTATTCGGATGAACAAACTCAGGTCGATCTATTATTTCGATTTGTGCAATATATAGAAAGACAGGTGGTTCTTTTTGATGCTATTGAAGATTCTTCATTTAAAGCGATCGGCAAGACTGATCAATCTTCACAGCTTGGGTCTTTAATTAAATCTTCTGAAATAAATCCGGAATTAAAGCGTAAGATAGTTGGTAAATTGAAAGATTTTTCGGTTCGTCTTGTGTTAACGGCTCATCCAACTCAGTTTTATCCTGGGACTGTTCTATCGATTATCAATGATTTAATTGGAGCGATTAAGGAGAATGATATTCACAATATTCATTTATTATTGCAACAGTTAGGTAAAACACCATTTATTAATAACAATAAGCCAACTCCAGTTGATGAAGCTATTAGTTTAGCTTGGTTTTTGGAAAATGTTTTTTACAAGGTTGCTTCTGAAATCCAGACATATATTGATGATGAGCTAGGTATAGAGACGGAAGAGGTTAGGCAATTGATTGAACTGGGTTTCTGGCCGGGGGGAGATCGTGACGGTAACCCTAATGTAAGTGCTGAAAGTACTAAAAAGGTAGCGACACTTTTAAGAACAATCTTATTTCGCTGTTATTATAGGGATTTTAGAGTTGTAAAACGTCGCATTACATTTAGAGGGGTTGAAAAATATATGGATAATCTGCAGGAACTGTTTTATGAAAATAGTTTTAACCCTGTTGAGAATCCTGTTGATGAAACAGCACAGATTGTTGAAAATCTAAAAGCTATTCAAGTTGTGCTTAAAGAGGACCATAATAATCTTTTTGTTGAGATTGTTGACGATTTGTTACGCAAAGTAATGACCTTCGGTTGTTTCTTTACCACGCTTGATATTCGTCAGGACAGTAGTATTCTGACTCAAACTTTTGAATATATCATTAAGAAATATCCAGAAGAAACTGGTATTTCAGCTGATTTCTCATCGTTATCTGAAGTAGATAAACAGACTGCTATTGATTTTAAAGAGTTAGATCTAGCGTTTGATGAAGAGGCTACCGCATTGGAAGTTGATACTTTACAAGTTATTCGTTTACTGAAAGATATTCAAAAATCAGGATCTGAGCGTGCTGCACAGCGATTTATCATCAGTAATTGTCAGCAAGCGAGCGATATTTTGGGATTACGACAGTTATTTCTCTGGTCTGGCTGGAAGAAAGATACTTTAACTATTGATTTTGTACCTCTATTTGAAACTGTTGATGATTTGACGCGTGCTGCTGATGTGATGAAATCACTTTATACGAATAAGGAGTATGCAAAGCATCTTAAATTGAGAGGGAATAAGCAAACAATTATGCTTGGTTATTCTGACAGTACTAAAGATGGTGGTTATTTGATGGCTAACTGGTCTATTTATAGTGCTAAAATTGAATTAACCGCTATTGCTCGAGAATATGATGTGGATCTCGTATTTTTTGATGGTCGTGGTGGTCCGCCTGCGAGAGGTGGGGGTAAAACGCAACGTTTCTATGCATCAATGGGTGAAGAAATTGCTAATGATCATATTCAGTTAACTATTCAGGGACAAACTATAAGTAGTCAATACGGTTCTTTAGATACAGCACGATTTAATATCGAACAATTACTTCATGCTGGGATTATTTCAGATCTTAAACAAAGGTCGGGTGATACTTTAACGCCGCATCAGAAAGGTATTGTGGATAAATTGGCAGATCTCAGCTATAATAAGTTTATGGATTTACGTAAGAATCCTTTATTCTTAAGCTATTTAGAAAATTTATCACCTTTAAAAGCGCTTTCCTCTATCAATATCAGTAGTCGTCCAGTTAAAAGAAATTCGGATAAGGAGCTGAAGCTTAAAGACCTTCGTGCTATCAGTTTCGTAACTGCCTGGAGTCAATTGAAACAAAATATACCAGGTTTTTATGGTGTCGGTACAGCATTGAAATGGGCGGAACAAAATAATCTTTGGAAAGATGTTCAACAGTTATATTTATCTTCTGGTTTTTTTCAGACTTTAATTGATAACTGTATGATGTCCATGACCAAATCGAACTTTGACATTACTTCTTATATGCAATATGATGAGAAATATGGTGAGTTTTGGAAGATGTTGCATGCCGAGTTTTTAATTACCAAAGAGTATTTATTAAAATTGAGCAATACATCGAAATTAATGGAAAATTACCCTATTGATCGTGAATCTATATTGGCACGTGAGAATATTGTGTTGCCATTATTAATTATTCAACACTATGCTATCAAGGTAATCAATGAGGGTAAATTGGATGAAAAGAAGCGAGAAGCTTATGCTAAATTAATTGCCAGAACAATTTATGGGGTTGTTAATGCCGGTAGAAATGTGGCATAAAGTTCAACTCTTTTTTAATTAGAGTTTTGAACCCCGTTTATTTTATTATTTTTGTGCTGTTAATATAATTGATATGAAATTTAATAAGTTATTTGTAGCGGTAGCAGTTTGTGGAAGTTCTTTATTAGCTTCTTGTAACTACCAAACAGGTTTGGATAACCAATATAAAAATTCGCGTGCTTCTTTGGCTGATGGTGATGCTTATGCCATGTTTAAGTTTGTGGGTGAGCAAGGGAACTATTTGATGAATTTGGCGAAATTTGCTGAGTCAAAATCTACTTCTGCAGAGACGAAAGCTTTATCTGCAAAAATTCAAGAGTCGTATAGTACTATTCTTCCGCAGTTGGATTCATTAGCATTGAGCCTTCATGTTAATGATGCGATGAGAGGTGTTCCTGCTTTTCAAGCTCCGGTTGCTTTAGGTGCGGACAGTACTGCAGCATTTAATGATAAAGCTTATACTCATCTTGTTGCTGAGATTCAAGCTGAAGTAAATAAAAAATTGACGAAAGAGTCTCACAATACAAATGCTGCTGTTAATCACTTTTCACATGAGAGCTTAGAAAAACTTCAAGAGGTTTATAAACTTGCTGGTGGTAAAGTAGATGAGCATGCACATCACTAAATAAAATCTTATTTTAATGACTGTAAATAAAATAATTACAGGTGTTTTGTCGTATGGAATGTCCGGAAGGGTATTCCATACGCCATTTATAGCCAATAATGATCGCTTTGAATTGCGGGCAGTTGTAGAGCGATCAACTAAAAAAGCACAATTAGATTATCCTTCGATTATCAGTTATGATAGTGTTGAGGAGCTTCTCGCAGATGATGCAATTGAACTTGTCATTATCAATACACCAAACGATACCCATGTTTCTTTAGCTAAGCAAGCTTTGCTGGCAGGAAAACATGTTCTGATTGAAAAGCCTTTTGCGCCTACGGTATTAGAAGCAAAGGAATTATTTGATTTGGGACGAAAGGTTGGAAAGTTTGTATTACCTTATCATAACAGAAGATTTGATTCGGATTTTAATTCGCTAAAATCTGTTTTGGAATGTGGTAAAGTTGGTGAAACTGTTGAACTTCATTTACGATTTGATCGTTATCGTGCTGAGATTGGACAAAAGGTCTTTAAAGAAACTAAGCGTCCTGCCGCAGGAATTTTGTTTGATCTGGGATCTCACTTACTGGACCAGGTGATCTCTTTATTTGGCAAGCCATTAACTGCTGTCAAAAGAACATCTATACATCGTAAAGATTCTGAGGTTGATGATTTTGCTACACTTCTATTGACTTTTGATCATGGTCTTACCGTATTTATCACGGTCAGTATGTTGGTCTTAGAATCACAGTACAGCTTTCTGCTCCATGGTACACAAGGAACCTTTGTTAAGGATCGTACGGACGTGCAAGAGAATCAACTGATTGATGGTATTAGTCCTATTGATGAGCATTATGGAGAAGAGAATGAACATGCCGAAGGATTGCTTACTTACTTAGAGCAAGGTAATATGGTCTCAGAACGATTAAAAGCTTTAAAAGGTAATTATATGCTGTTGTTTGATGCTGTTTACGATCAAATAAGAAACGATAAGGCTTATTTTGTTACGGAAGAACAGATTTATTGGCAATTGGAAATTTTGGAATAACCGACTTAGTGTTAAATTATTATCTTGTTCATAATTATTTAACACTAATTTCACTTCGTCTTCATTTATTATTTATATTTTCGAAACAATTAAAGAAGGCTTATTGTGAAGGAGTATTTTATCCATTCTCAGTAAGAAATCAATTTCATTTTTATTTACTTTAAATGTATTAATGTGAGGTATGCTGCGATAGATATCGGCTCCAATGCGGTTAGACTTTTAATTGCTGATATTGTTCAAGAAAAAGAAGGTTTTTCTTTTAAAAAGAATACCCTACTAAGGGTGCCGTTGCGTCTTGGTGATGACGCTTTCATCCATCAAAAATTATCGCCTAAAAAAGCGGATAATTTAGTAAAGACTATGCGTGCATTTCGTGAATTGATGGATGTGTATAATGTTGAAGATTATATGGCATGTGCTACATCGGCGATGCGTGATGTAACCAACGGTCCTGAGGTTGTGAAAAGGGTAAGTGAAATTGGTATTGATATCGCTATTATTGATGGAACCAAAGAAGCTGAGATAATTTACAATAGCCATCTGGAAGCTAAGATGGATATGGATAAAGTTTATTTGTATATCGATGTTGGCGGTGGAAGTACTGAATTATCGTTGTTTGCAAATGCCAAATTGGTGAATTCCAAATCTTTTAATTTAGGAACAATCCGTATTTTGGATAACAAAGATGAACAGGAGACCTGGGATGACCTTAAGGAATGGGTAACGACTAATACAAAAATGTATAAGCAGGTGTACGGTATAGGAACGGGTGGTAATATCAATAAGCTTTCTCGCTTGGCAAATGAAAAAGGTGATAAGCCTATTTCTTATGCAAAATTGAAGGCTCTTTATCATTATCTAACTTCATATTCTTTAAAAGAACGCATTACTTTATTGGGATTAAATGATGATCGTGCCGACGTCATTATTCCAGCGACAGAAATTTTCATGACTATCATGAAGTATGGACACTTGAAGCAGATTATGGTACCTCGCGTAGGATTAGTTGATGGGGTTATCCATACTTTGATAAAAAAGAATTTGCTAAAATAAGAGGTGAAAATAAAAATGAATATACAGGTAAAAAATACTTGTAGAATTTAAAAAAACGTTTAAATTTGCGATACCATTTTGAAATTAGGCCCAGGTGGCGAAATTGGTAGACGCACCATCTTGAGGGGGTGGCGCCTGTATGGGTGTGGCAGTTCGAATCTGCTTCTGGGTACATCATATTGATGATAAAAAAAGGTCTGGATATTTTTCCAGACCTTTTTTTATATTCGATTAGCTCGTACCGTTATTTCGGCGATATCTAATACTTCTATTTCCGTTTCTTTGTCTTTAATTTTTACTCCATCTTTAAGCATAGTCATGCAGAATGGACAGGCGGCGGCAACAATCGTAGCTTGGCTGTCGATTATTTCCTCTATGCGTTCTATATTGACGTCTTTTGTGCCTTTCTCAGGTTCTTTAAACATTTGCCCGCCACCAGCTCCACAGCATAGTCCATTGCTTTTACATCTTTTTAATTCGATTAATTGTGCATCTAGACTTTCCAGTACTTTTCTGGGCGCTTCGTAAACTTCATTGGCGCGACCTAAGTAGCAGGGATCATGGTAAGTGATCTTTTTACCTTGAAAAATATGACCGTCTGCAGGTTTCAGTTTTCCTTCATCAATTAGACTTTGAATCAATTGCGTGTGATGAATCAGTTCGTAGTTCCCCCCAAGTGCAGGATACTCGTTTTTAAGGGTGTTAAAACAATGGGGGCATGCTGTTACTATTTTTTTTACTTCATAGCCATCTAATACCTGAATATTCATCATGGCCTGCATTTGAAATAGAAATTCATTGCCAGCACGTTTTGCTGGATCACCGGTACAACTTTCTTCTGTTCCCAATATCGCGTATTTGATTCCGACATGCTGTAGAATACGGCAAATATCTCGGGTTATCTTTTGAGCCCTTTCATCAAAACTTCCGGCACAACCTACCCAAAATAGAATATCTGCTGTTTCACCTTTAGCCACTAACTCGGCCATCGTTGGGACGTGTAATTCTTTTTCCATCTTTATCGTTTTATAAAAAGCATTATTGTTGAGAAGTCCAGTTTGCCCGATCCATTTGTGAATATTTCCAAGGTGCACCGTTATTTTCTACATTTCCAAACATTGTATTAATGCTTGCAGGTGCTTGTGATTCTTCCATCACAGAGAACCTTCTCAATTCAATAATTATTTCAAGGGGATTGATATTCACTGGACATTGCTCTACACATGCGTTACAGCTTGTGCAGGCCCATAATTCTTCACGAGTTATATAAGTGTCTAATAAAGATTTTTGATCATCTACAAAGCTTCCATTTGCTTTTATATTTTTTCCGACTTCATCTAGACGATCCCGTGTGTCCATCATGATTTTTCTTGGAGATAGCAATTTGCCTGTTATATTTGCGGGACAAGAGGATGTGCATCGTCCGCATTCTGTACAGGTGTAAGCATCCAGTAAGTTTTTCCATGTTAAATCCTGAACATCTTTTGCACCAAAACGAATAGGTTGATCTGATACAGGAGGGGTGAAGGTTGGATCTAACATCGCTTTTACCTCATTGGTTACACTTTCCATATTCGTTAACTCTCCCTTGGGCTTTAAATTCGAAAAATAGGTGTTCGGGAATGCCAGCAAAATGTGCAGGTGTTTTGAATAGGGTAAATAATTAAGAAAAGCTAATACTCCTAGAATGTGGAACCACCAGCAGATACGCTCAATCAATATTAGAGCAGATGGATCGGAAGGTAGGAATGAAATTATATACTGACTGATTGGAAATGAGCCGGCAATAATATAATGTGATTCGCCATAGAGCTGTAATTTTTGATCTGCGGCATTCATTAATAAAAACGCTGTCATTAACAGAATTTCTGTAATCAGAATAAGGTTTGCATCTGTTTTTGGCCAATTCTTTAATTCTGGGCTATTGAGGCGCTTTAAGTGAAGGACATTTCTGCGAATAAAGAAAATGATACAGCCCAACAGAACACCAAAAGCTAACCATTCGAATGAGGCAATCAAGAAATTATAAAATCCTCCTAAAAATGATAAAAAACGATGGGTACCAAATATGCCGTCTACTACGATCTCAATCATCTCTATATTGATAATACAAAAACCGATATAAACGAAAAGGTGAAGTATTGCGGGAATAATCCGCTTAAACATTTTTTTTTGACCAAATGCAACCAAAAGCATGGTTTTAAAACGTTCGGCAGGTTTGTCATTTCGATTAAGCGCTCTTCCTATTTTTATATTTTTATAAATCTGCCTAGCATTTTTTGCAAACAGAATAATTGCGCTAACAAAGCATAATGTAAATATAAGTTGGTTAATCATATCTTTTTATCACTGTATACACAAATATAATATAAATAATATATTATGCATGCATAATATATTATTTAGAATTTTTAAAAATTAATGACTTTTTTGAATAAATAAGTTTGGCATTTTGGTTTAGAGGTAGGGTTGAGGTCTGTATTCAATTCTGACGACAGATATATTGTGTTATGGAATCTTTATGATGGTATTTACTATTTTCGGTTTACTATTGCTTATTAGCTACAAAAGGTAAGGTAAGGTAAGGTAAGGTAAGGTAAGGTAAGGTAAGGTAAGGTAAGGTAAGGTAAGGTAAGGTAAG
>NZ_JBBGYV010000015.1:0-56362 GCF_037479535.1 Sphingobacterium sp. MYb388
AGTTCTTGTTCTCCGAAAGGAGGCCATATTATAAGATATAATTTTTCAACTTTCTGTCCAATTAGCTCTTTAAATTCTGTCATCTACTTATTTAATTGGTATTGCTTTCACATAATGTGAGTTTGAAGTCTTGTTAATTACTGCAATGAATTCCCCATTTAATTTTGTAACTAGCATTTTCCCGTTATTGGTAATATGCATTAATACATTATCTGCCTGACCAGGCCATGCACCAGTTCTTGTTAATGTTGAATTAAGATTATTATATAGTTGATTAGCGGCACTCCTCAATTGTGGCACTATTTTTTGAAGTTGTTGAATGCTATATTCTCCAAATCCGATTGCATTAGACATACCTAAATAAAATGTACCTCTGTTAGCAACTTCCTGCTATTTCCTTTTCTCTTCCTTTAATTTCGTTCAATCCTAAACTAGTTTCGTTAAATTCCAATTCATTCTCATATACTTTAAAGTAAGAAGCGCCGACATAGTATTTTTCATTTTTAGTTTCTATCTCAAATAAATAATTTTCGTTAGTACTCAAAAAAGAATTTACCGTGGAGTAGTTAATGATTTCTTTATTGTTCTCTACCAAACTAATTGATAAACCAGATAAAGATGTGAATAATTGAATATATCTCGTGCCAAAAAATATGATATCGATATTCTTAAAATTATCCTCATCCTTACTGGCTCTTAACAATAATTGACCATGACTAATTACAAAGTCAAAAACTGTAAAATATTTATTTGATTTAAAAATTTCTTTGCTCATAATTTATCGTTTTAAAATGGACTAGGTATTACTTTTCCATTGAAATAGAAAGTAGTTCGCTCTAAAGCTGCTGGATTCGAATATAATTGAAATAATTCCGCTTAAGCTGAGTAAGCTTTAAAATGTTCAAATAATATTAAATCATTATCCATTGCCGATCTTTTCTCAAGGTCATCTTCATATGGATCAAAACTTATATAATAAAATCCATCACATTTTAAAAGTTTAAACATTTCTATGTTGTAAAAATAAGACATAGAACTATAATTAAATCCATATTCTTTGACAACCTGAAATATGATTTTCAATTCATTTGCTTTCGAATTATGAATTTTAAAATATACTTCTACACATAGGATCTCGTCTATCAAACATATATTAATGCTGGATATTACAGCATTTGGCAAATATGCTTGATTTACTAAAATATCCATTAATTTATCATCTTTTGCTAAATATTCCATATTACTTCTTCAATTATCTTGACGTTCTTTTTGTCTTTTTTGATCCTTCTCTAATTCGTCCTTTTTTGGAGTTCTTCCCTGTTGTCTTTCAGATGGTTTAAGGTCATATGGATGAGGATTGGGTTTTGGTTTATGATCATGCACGTGATCATCCCTCTCACTTTCAATAGACCAACTTTTCCCATGCCCTTTACTATATTCTTTTTGCACACTTCCATCAGGTCCATGTACATTGGTAGTTGTTACTGAGCATTAGTATCAGGCTATCCTTTATCATCCAGCCTATTTTTTCTGCGAGTCCTGAATTATTAGCAATTCAATCCTTACTGTCTTGATTATTACTTGAATTAAGCATCCTCGGATTCAACTGAACATTGCTCCGTGTACAATCATATCTCACAGAATATCCCAATTGTGAAGAAACTAATTTGCATTAGATACCATTCCGACAAATACTACCATAAAAATTGCAGTAGTGACAGGGTAAACTTCCCTGTTTTTGAAGACTTACCATTTTTCAAACATTTAATAAATATAAAAACCTTAAAAAACTTCACTCATAAACGATACTTCTACTTATAAGATTTTTATCATCCACTTCTTTAAATCTGATTCAAACTTTAGGATGTCAAAATCTTCCAATTTATATTTCCTAATTATAACAGGAACCTCATTAATCAGCTTTTCAACTACGATTTTCTTTCGTTCCTTCTGTTCAATTTTCAAAAATTGGTTTAGATTAAGCATAATATCCATGTAAATAGTCTTCTCCTTTTTTGACAGTCTAATTCTTTGCTTTAGATTCAGACTCGGATCTTGACAAATCAATAAAACTGTTATACCATTTAGAGTAGAACCATAATACTGTTCCGAAAAAAATCGTCTGTACCCTGTTTCTGACAAAGTATCTAAAACCTTATCTATTTTACTCTCCCAATAAAAATCTGCTAATATATTGAATCTAAAACTCATCACTTAATCAATTTTTGATATCTCTGTTAGTTGGTATATGAGGTTCATAGTGATCACTTAACTGTCCACTAATGACAACTTAAGACGGCAGTAAATAAAGAAATTACTAGTACTTCCCCGATCGCCAGAGACGAACTATAGTGTAAAACGTATCCCTTAAAATTCATAGTTGGAATGTTCCTTTTTTGCTTACTATTTACAGTTTACAAGGGAATTTACTAATTACGCTAACGAAACTGAATGAAGACTAATTATCTCTTATTCCATTTTCATAATGATAATGATCTTGACTTGTACATGTAAATTGTTGGATAAAATTTGCCGTCATTTGAGATTCTTTTTTCACATCGAAAAAACTATTAAATAATGCCCAGTCGTACACTCCTTCATCAATTGGATATTCTGTTAATACTCCTGATAATTTATGTCTATTTATCCATATTTCTGCCTTTTCAATTGAGGTAAAAACGCCACTTGAAAACCTTCCTCCCTCACCATGAAAAACCCAAATTGTATTTAACGTATTATTCATTTTTTATTGATTATTATAATTAAACCAACAGCTTCATATGCTAAAGTCTTTAATCAACGACAGCCGATGACAAACATTGCTCCAACTTGCATACCTAAATTATGCTGATCCATAAGGATGTATTCATCATCATGCCGCTCTCGCAAAATTCCAACGTATGTGTACACAGATTTAAGTCACGCTGCATTTATCAGATCAATAATTGTTTTTTATCTGCACTTATGAACCCTATGGGGTTTCCTTGCTATTTTAAAGATACTTATAATTTATATTATTTATCTGTCATTTACCTTCACAACTGAGCTCATCGCTACGCTCTTTCAGTTATTTTCCACTCAAGTTGAGTAAGCTTCAAAATGTTCAAATAAAATTATATCATTATCCATTGTCGATCTCTCAAGGTCATCTTCATATGGATCAAAACTTATTTTATTATTTTTTTTAATGCTTTTTGAGCTTCCTTTCTTACGAAAGGTTTAGGGTGATCTGTCAATATTGCTATTTTATCTTTTGCTTTTTGTGATTTAATTTTTCCAAGTGCTATTAAAGCGTGAGCAACTACTTCATCATCATTAAGCAAATTTATTAGTACATCTTCTACTTCTGCAGATTTAATTTTCCCTAAAGCGAAAACAAACATCTGTCTTGAGGTTCTGTTTGTTTTATCCTGAACGATTGGTAAAATGCTCTTGACGTCATCTTGAGTAATTGTCATATCTATAGTATTGCCAATAGCCCAACGTAATGAATCATTATCTTTAGGGATTTGGTGATACATAGTGATTAAATAAGGAGTTGCCTTTCCTTTTGCTTCCTTTACAGCTAATGCCCTTATTATTCCTTCTATATTTCTTTCATGATAGTCTTTTTGTAGGTGATCTAATAGAATTGGGATAGCATCAGGATATCTTTCATTTGTTTTAACCAAGTCCCATACAGAATTTATTTTAATTCCTATTGAATTAAGGTCGTTCACTAATTCTGCGAGCTCCTCTCTTAAAGATTTTTCTAAAGCAATTCTTATTTCTTCTTGTAATTTTAAATCTTCACTAGATTTAAGTGGTTTAGTGATTAATTCTTTAAATTTCTCATTCAATTCATGTATGTTCAAATTCATGACTATCTATTTAACTGGAATATGTTTATGAATTATTTTTCTTGCCTCCATTAAAGTTTGCAATGGAGTAGAAATAGTAGTATTTGGTCGTGTGGTATAAATTTATACTTTCATTTAAAAAAAAAATGAAAGTAGTACTTGCCACTTATTACATATATCTAAACAGAATCATATAAACAAGCTTTCATGTCCATTTTGAACTTTTCTTTATCAAAATCTTTTACAGCCTTGGGCAGCTTATCTAAATTTGATAAGGACTCCAATATTCTAGTTTTTAAAAGTTCTATACTATCATAATCGTTGCCAGAAACAAAACTTTCATACTCATCAGAAGTTAAAACAATGTCATCAAGGAATAATTTTACCATTCTCTGCATCTCTCCTGTAAATCTGTTTTTTGTTGTTTTATCACGAACGTACAAAGGTTTCTTGGCTGTAAAAAGATGCTCAAAACCTGGAGGGGTTAAAACACTTGTAAAACCGATAACATAACTTTCTAGGTCTGAACCATAAAATCTTCCTTCAAAAAAAATTTTTAATTTTTTTTGAAGATCGCTAACAAGATCTAATTTATGATTAGATCCTGCATCCATTATTAAGCTTATATTAAAATGCATAAATAATTATCTAAAAATTTTATTTCCTGGAGGCAATTGCCCATGGGTAATAAAATAGTTGTATATCTAAAACTTGTCTGCAATTTTTATCTGCATCTGATTTCCATAAAATTGAGGATCCATTTTGGCACCCATAGGACCTATTGATCTTAAATAATTAAGATTGGAGTTGATAACTTATTCGACAGTGTAAGTTAAGAACATTAATAATTGTAATGGTAGCATTTTAAAATGGAAATGAAAAGCTATTTTGGCTACATCAGCAGCACTTTCCATGCATCCATTACACGTCCATTTTCTAACAATTGCTGAGCTTTTAATTGCAGGAGCATCGTGCGATTCTTGATATTGGTATTAAGCAGCTCTTTTACTTCATCCGTTTTACTAAAGGCTTCTACCTCCTCATCTGATGGTAGCGATTTAACAAGTGCCAATAAACCCAAATTATTCCCGGTTAATACGCTGGAGTTTTTAACCTGTTGAGGAAAAGCATCTATGCCGATACCTACTCCTCCATTATCTATGGGTTTGGCTATTTTAAATAAACTGTCGCTGGTTACCCTACAATACCAATCACCACCTAAACGAGCCACCAGATCCATTTTATGAGGGTCTAATTTACCGTTATCATCCAAAATATCTTCATTGATATGAATGCGTTTTACCTCAGCAATAATCAAATTACCTGCTCCTCCGTTTTTCCCTAACGATATTACATCATTCACAGCACATTCCAATTGAATGTTAGATTCTGCTACTCTGGGTGGTTTTACCGTTTCTGAAGGCAATTCAGTAAACCCTGCTTTCGAAAACTCATTTACCTCTTTTGGATAGTCGGTGCTTGTTAGATAGGTCTGTTGAACCATATTATAGCTCACAATATTAATCACACATTCAGGTATTTCCAAAATGTTTTCAAGCGTATGTTTAGAACTATTATCCCGCGCCCTGCTTGTAACCGAAAAAACGCATATCGGAGGATTCATACTGACAACATTAAAAAAACTAAACGGACTTAAATTAATCTTACCGTTTTTATCAATAGTGGATGCGAAGCATATCGGGCGGGGTGCAATGGCAGCGTGCAAATAACTTTGTATTTCCGTTTGCGTTAATGATGAAATATCAAAAGTTTTTAAGCCCATTTAAATTTTTATTAACGTGAGTTTGGAATAAGAAAAGTATACAAAAGATATGGTTTCTGCCCGCTAAACGATTGCCAACAATATATACACTAATACCAAAATCCTGAGCTTAGAAATGAAGTTACAAAAATCTTTGTAAACACTCCTACTACACCATACAGAAAACATTGGTCAATGCGATAAAACTACCCACACGTCTATAACAAAGGCACAAAAAAAACCGCTTGGTCATCCCAAGCGGTTCTATATATTTTAGAACTATGTTCTACTTCAGTTTTTCGATCTCTTCTATTGAAAGTCCGGTACCCTTAGCGATTTGCTCTACAAGTAAACCCATCTCTTTAAACCTCAAAGCTGTCTCAATAGCTTTATTGTGTTCGCCTTCAGCTTTTCCTTCAGCAAGTCCTTCAGCTTTAGCTACTAATGATGCTTTTTTAGCTTCTTTTTTAGCCTCTTTCAATTGTTTTTCTAGTCCTTCAACTTGTTCCTGTTGATACATCCGCACTGCTTCGGCATCCCACTTGCGTTTTAAACTAATATCATACATAGTCTTTTCCTCCTTTGTCAATTTTGCGTAGCTGGCCAACTGGAAGAATCGTTGAAATACCGCCGATTTCATGATCCGTGGCAAGGTCTTTAACGTAGACATATTTTTGAGCATAAAGAATACTTTATCCAGTTCGTCTTCAACTTCAGCTTCGCTTTTAACAAAGTTAATAATTTCTAAATAGATAAACCCAAATCCTTCATAGAAAATTTGTCCTGAATCTCTATTACACAGGCAGGTATCGTGAAAATATGTGTTCCGATCAACTCCCGGCATATGAAAACCGTCCATCAGGACAATGGTGTAAACCTCGGGAATGGCATACGCCCAGGCTTTACGGTTTCCTTTGGGTGCTGTGTCTGAAATGACCTTGCTGGCATAGTACAGCATGCGTTGCTTCAGATTGGTCTGTGTACTCGTCTGCATCTCGATGATGATCTCTTCTCCTGTACTGATCTGGACTACAAGATCAAAGATAACTTTACCGATCTCTTCGGTCGCTCCGATACGCTCGGTATCCCGATAAGTAAGATCTGTGATCATCTTTCGACCACGAAAGATGATGTTGAGAAAGTTGATCAGGTTGACTTTGTCTCCGAATAACCGCTTGAATCCTTCATCGGTGGTCGGATCAATAAATACGGGTTCTGCATGTGCTACCATAATTTTAGGATTTATTTAAATAATTAATTACATAAACCAAATATGATAAAAACTAAAAATATTAGTCGGTTATTAAACGTTTGTAGTCGTTTGTAATCGTTTGTTGTCGGCTAGCACAACTTGGATCAATCTTTAGACATGCTATAGAAAAAAGAAAAGCCACATCTCACGATGTGGCTCTGACTAAACATATGCATTCAAACTTAACTTACTTATACGTGTTGATGGATTGCGATACTTTCCAATTACCACCGTCATTGACCAAAGTCACTAGATCGGTCTTGGTAAAATCTTCAAATTGTTGGGTTACTTTTGCCACCATGTAGTCACCTGACTGCTCAACTATGGTAGTGCTTGTTTTACAGTTCAACTGCTCCCCTTTTTGCTTTTTCAAGAAGGAAATTACTTCTGAACGGCTATTGATCTTAGCTTCTGCTGCCTGTACTTTCTGTTTAAAATCTGAAGTGAACAACTGCTCTACTCCTGCCGACTGTCCTTCTGTCATAACAGCTATATAATGATCAATGGCTAAGTCTGCTGTGGATAGATTAACGACTGCTTTTTTAGGGTTTGATACCTCTGGTTTAGCTGCTGCCATACTGAATGTAGATAATGCGATCAAGGCTGCTGCTGCGAATGTTTTTGCTATAGTGTTCATAATGTCTTTATGTTATATTGTTAGTTTATTGTTCTTAGTTGTTGATTCAAAAGTAGGGTGTAATTCGTCCCTGCTCTATGGCAATTAGACTAAACCAACTAAAAACTCGGTGAATGGTGAAAATGGGTAGGTGAAATGGTTGAACCTGGAATGGGATTATTCTGCTGTCACCCACTTGTCAATAATAAAGGCAAAAAAAAACCGCTTGGTCATCCCAAACGGTTCTGTATATTTTAGAACAATGTGCTATTTCAGTTTTTCGATCTTTTCTATGGAAAGTCCGGTACCCTTAGCAATATCTGCTACAGGTAAACCCATTTTCTTAAATTCTAATGCAATAGTACGCTTTTCTACCTTAAGCTTAGCACGCTCTTCTAAACGCCCCTTTTCTATACCTTGCTTCTCTGCTTTATCTAATAAATATTCTTGAGTGCCCATTATACTACTCCTTCCTAATTTTATTTCAATTTCTGACTCAGAAATAGTTAAAACGTGAAAATTAAACAATTTTTAACGCTCTCTCAGCGACCTATCAAAAACAAATATTACGATGAAGTTTAGGTAAACTCCCTGATATTCAAAGTCTACGTAATACGTTAAAAAATGAACTCGCTGTATTCTTTTACGCCTTTGAATCATCAGGATTTATAGGGGGTATAGAAGTGGTATAGAAACTGGCGCTTAATGGCGGATGTAGCACCAATCATTTATCAGCCGACTCTCATGATATATGGTTAATAGAACACGATCCCAAAATTTGAAAACCTAAAAAATATTACTCCTAATTTGGATGACCACATGCAACATTGCAAAATTTAATACTTACGCGATCTTATACATTTACTTGATATATCAAATAAATAATTATATTTGTTTGATATATCAAGTAAATATGAAATTCAAAACTCCAACTAGCACCGTACTATACTCCATTGAAGAAACTATAAAAGCTTATCGTAGATTATGTCAACAAAATATATCTAGTATAGTACCAACGATTACTGTGGACCAAGCTTTGATTCTAATTATCATTGACAAAGAGGATAAAAGTCAATCTGAAATTGCCGATTTAGTTTTTAAGGATTATGCATCAATGACGCGAATAATCAAGTTGATGATAAATAAAAACTATTTAACAAAAACTATTGACGATGCTGACAAACGAAAATCGGAGTTAAAAATCACAACAAGTGGTAAAGAAATCATTGAAAAACTAAACCCTGTCATAACGAAAAATAGAGAGATTGCATTAAACTCATTATCAGAACAAGAACTAAAACAATTATTTGAAATATTAAGTAAAATTACCCAAAACTGTAAAACAAATACTAAATGAAAAAATGTATCCAACTATTAGCTACCATTATTATATTTTCTTGCACAAATAATAAAACCGTTTTTTCTCAAGACACTAAAGCAAGCGAGATTATTAACTATCTAGATTCTTTAGAAGGTTTTAGCGGTGCCGTTTTAATAGCTAAAGATGATAGTATTTTATTGCAAAAATCTTATGGGTTTGCTCATTTGGGTCACAAAGTCAAAAATAATACGGACACAAGATTTTCTTATGCTTCCATAGGAAAATCATTCACTGCAGTTGCTATATTTCAGTTAATCCAAGCTGGAAAATTATCCTTGGATGATCCTATTGGGAAATTTATCCCAGATTACCCAAATAAGGTAGCAAGAGATTCTATCACAATTAGATTATTACTCATGCACAGAAGTGGGCTGGCTGATTATTTTTATTCCGATAAGTTTTTGAATACTTCTAAAATAAAATTTAGAACAATAGAAAGTCTTTCCAAATTATATGAAGATGAACCGTTGGAATTTAAACCGAATGAGCAATTCTCTTACAGGAATACAAACTATATTTTGCTCGGTAGAATTATAGAAACTGTGAGTAAAATGCCCTATGATGACTATATTAAAAAGCATATTTTCTCAAAAGCAAAGATGCTAAATACGGGCAATGTTGACGTTGACCACATTATAGAAAATGAAGCAGAAAACTACACATTATCAGATGTTTATCCAAACCAGTTACAAAAAACATTTTTCATGAGTGCTGTCAAGGGCAGTTCTGCAGGTGGTGGCTATACCACCATAAATGATTTGTACAAATTTGCATTGGCATTTAAAAATAATAAGCTCTTAAATGCTGATTATACAAATTTTATGAAAAAGGAACCTGAAAACGACCGATATGGATACGGAATGCAGTTTGCAGGAGCACGAGGATCTGGAATTTATGGACACAGTGGCGGGCATTTTGGTGTTGGTGCTGAATGGCGTATATTTGATAAACAAAATTATACTATAATTTTACTTACTAATAAAGACCTAGATCAAGGATTTTTAGATGCTCGTTTTTTTATGGAAAAAACAATTGCTGGTTCAACACCAAAGCTAGATACTTATTTTTATACAAAAAAAATAATCAACACTTGTTTGGATAAGGGTTTTGATGAAGCTAAATTTCTTATAAAAGAATCAAAATTAGAAATATCTGAAGCCGACCTGAATGCCAAAGGCTACGAGATGATTAAAAGAGGTTTACATAAAAAAGCAATAGACTTATTCACACTCGAAATTTTATCTTTTCCAAAATCGTATGAAGCTTACGACTCTTTAGGAGAAGCGTATATGATGGACGGTCATCTTAAAAAAGCTATTGAAAATTATAAAAAAAGTTTAGAATTAAACGCGGAAAACACGAATGCAATGGAAAAGTTAAAAGAATTGTTAAAATAAATTACGATAAAAGGCAACGCTCCAACTTCTCCAAAGCGTTGCCAACTTAATCGACAAATGAAGCTAGAATAATATTCATATCATTTTTGAATCTTTCTTTATCAAAATTTTTTACAGACTTGGGCAACTTATCTAAATTTTATAAAGACTCCATAATCTAGTTTTTAACTAGTTCTAAACTATCGGAATCACTGCCAGAAACAAAATCTTCATATTCATCTATCGCGATATTATCTATAAACAACCTAAACATTCTAATTTTTTCTCCAGTAAATCTATTCGTACTTATCTTATCAAAAACATAAACAGGTTTTTTCTTTACGAATAAATGTTTAAAGCCTTCCTACTCATAATAAAAAGGATTAAATCCATTCGCTATATCAAATCGTTGTGGATAGATAATTTTTTTATTCATATCTGTTGCAGGAAGGAATTCCATAAGAATAAACTGATTCGGAAATATTAATAAAGTCTCTGTGCTGTAAACATCAGCTTTTACAGATAAAATTTCAACTTTCCGAAAACCAATACCCAATTTCTTTTTTATCGTCTTATATTTATATGGATTATTATTGATACTATCTTTTGTAATCAGCTCTCCATCTATTTTCACTTGTGCATCAATACTGTAACCGTCTGATGTTGAAGATGACATACCCAGATATATGATCGTTTCATATTTTACACCAAAGAGAAAAAAAGCTATCAAAGCCAAAACAATCACCAAAATTATAGTTTTTCTTTTCATTAAAAACAAATTATTTATATCGTAGTCCTAATGACTTTATTTGAAAAAAGTTTCGAAGCGTAAAGCTTAACCTTAGTAAATAATAAGCTAACGGATTTCTCTTCTCAATGTTAATCTAATACAAAATTAAACTATCATCAATACCTTCATTTTTATCATTTTCAATATATAGGGTATTTGCCAACTTCAATATTACCTGCAGACAAAAGTAAACATACCTCAATATTATACTCCTCGAAAACTCTTTTCGAAAATACAATTTTTATATCTTTTTCAATTAACACAATATCATTAAAAGACATGCTTAATTCATCTTTCAAGAATTCATTTTCATCACTTTGAATACACCATTCGAAGCTTTCTTTGGCTTTACGATATAGTAGCGATAAATGTGAGTCCGAATTTAAAAACTCCATGATCAATTAATTTTAAGCTTTGTAATAAATTGTATTATTCTTGATTTCTCAATTGAATTTACGGGAGTAATCCCAACCTCGTGTTTAATAGTGTAGAACTATAAGTTCTCAATCGATCTTACTTGACAACCTTCTCTGTAAAATTCGTTTTAAGTCATTTACATCATTTAAACCAGTATAAGAATTTGTCAAGACTAAACGAGCCTTTAGATGTGCAGGTAAATCATTCAGGGACTTATCATCATCTATAATGACAATTTCTTTATAGTCTAAATTATTGGATTGAATCCATCCTAAAATCTCCTCTTTTCGAGTATGTCGATGATTTGAAAAATATGCTTTATCATCTAAAATGGAAAGATTTTTCAGCTCCAGTCCCCTAGTTTTAAAAATGACTTTCCATTCTTGAATACTATATTTAAAACGATGTGATGTGGAAAGAATGACTTTGTCCTTCGTTTTATAAATAACAGACTTTAAAATCTGAATAGCTTGCGGATTAAACTTATAAAAACCATCCTCATCCAATTCCACTTTCTGATGTGGATTAGCATGAACCAATACTCCGTCTATATCTAAGAAAAAAATCATTGCTCCGTCTTTTTATATTATTTGTTCAAAGGTTTGGGTTTGGAAAATATAAGCTATCCTTTATTAAAAATAGCGATTTATTTCTGTATATATCTTAAAAGAAACACGCTATTTAGTGAGCTGAAATTAAAGAGATAAATTTCCATTACCTTTTGATTACCACATTTCTTATAAATTGTCTGAAAATTTTTTAGACACTCTTTCTTCTCTTCATGACTAAAAGTAAAGTTTATCCTATGAAGCAGAAAACTACCTTTCATTCATAGAAGAAGGAATGATTTGGAATTGCACAAAAAAAACCGCTTGGTCATCCCAAACGGTTCTGTATATTTTAGAACACTGTTCTACTTCAGTTTTTCGATTTTAAAGTTTGTTAATAACCTCCAAAGATATGCCTAAACTTTTTGAAATAATTTCATTGCTTACTCCAGATTTCTTTAACTCTCTTGCTGAAGCGATTTTCTCAGCATAGGCTTTAGCCTCTGCTTCTTTCTGTCCTTCTTTTTTTGCGTATGCCAACGTGTTGGTATAATCGCGTTTACGATCTAAGCTGGATATGTATGACATCTGTTCCTCAGGCGTTAGTTTTGCCAGTTCTCCTAGTTCAAAGATACGGGAGAATATTCTTTTATCCAAATAGTTAGGTAGCTTATCGATTTTATCCAAGTGCTTCATAAGATACATCCATTGATCCAGAATCGTCGGTAAATCGGCTTTAGCTTTATTAAAATTAGGTAATACAAGCATCTTGTAACTCAACTTAGGATATAGCACCTCCTGATCGAATTCGTCAATAATCTTACCACTATAAAAGTACTTATCACTATTGGCAACATCCAAACGAAAGCCTAAAACAGCGATAAAATAAATTGGCGGTAACTCATAATTATCTCCTTTCTTTCCTTTTTTAGCTAGACGACTAATGGTCCTAGAGGTGTAACCCACCGCACGATCAAAAAAGAAATCCTGATTCTGCAATTGCATCTCTACTAGAAAAACTTCTCCACCTACACCAACACATCGCAAATCAAAAATAACTTTGCGCTCATTAGGTTCATCGCCATCTTCCTCCACATTGCTATAGGTAAGATCCTCTACAACATGTTCGCCTTCTAAAATACTATTCAGAAAATTAATTAGGTTACCCTTATTCTCCTCTCGACCGAAATAAAATTTCCAACCGAAGTCACTTAAGATATCGATGTACTTCGAAAGGTTACTTATCTTTACACTCATAATGGTATATTACTGGTTATCAAGTAAAAATAAAAAACAAAACCTTTTAAACCAAATAATTTAGCAAAAATACTAAATTATTTATCAAATCAAATAGTTCTCTACTTACTGTTAAAAGAATAGGAAAAAACGTTTGTTGTTGGGTAAAATAGTTGTGAATACTAAAAAGAAAAGCCACATCTCTCGACGTGGCTTTGAATAAACATATGAAATTTACTTAACTTACTTATACGAGTTGATAGATTGAGATACTTTCCAGTTACCACCGTCATTGACCAATGTGATTAAATCGGTCTTGGTAAACCCTTCAAATTGTTGGGTTACTTTTGCCACCATGTAGTCACTGGATTGCTCAACAATGGTAGTGCTTGTTTTACAGTTCAGCTGCTCCCCTTTTTGTTTTTTCAAGAATGAAATAACTTCTGAACGGCTGTTGATCCTATCTGTTGAGGCATGTACTTTCTGTTTAAAATCTGAGGTAAACAACTGCTCTACTCCTGCCGACTGTCCTTCGGTCATAACCGCAACGTAATGATCAATGGCTAGATCTGCTGTGGATAGATTGACGACCGCTTTTTTAGAGTTGTCTCCTAGTGGTTTGCCTGCTGCCATAGTGAATGTTGATACTGCGATCAAGGCTGCTGCTGCGAATGTTTTTGCTATAGTTTTCATAATGTCTTTATGTTATATTGTTAGTTGCTATTTGTTTGTTGATTCAAAAGTAGGGTGTAAATCGTCCCTACCCTATCGCAATTAGACTAAACCAACTAAAAACTCGGTGAATGGTGGAAATGGGTAGGTGAAGTGGTTGAACCTGAAATGGGGTTATTATGCTGTCGTCCACTTGTCAATAACAAAGGCACAAAAAAAACCGCTTGGTCATCCCAAACGGTTCAGTATAATTTAGAACGATGTTCTATTTCAATTTTTCGATATCCTCGATGGAAAGTCCGGTACCTTTAGCAATTTGCTCTACAGGTAAACCCATCTCTTAAATTCTAATGCAATTAAAATAGCTTTTTGACGCTCACCTTTCTCGATACAATGCTTCTCTGCTTTATCCAATAAATAGCATAGAAATGAAAGAACTCTTGTTAAGAAGAGTCATTCTGGGAGCAGATCTTGAAAAGAAATACATAAACAAAAAATGATTGTAAGAATTCAGACCAATCTAATAAATGGTTTAAATATTTGTTTAATTTTGTTTTAGTTATCTTATAAAATTATAACCAGATTATGAAAAAGGTGTTTACGGTCATTGTATATTTAATCCATATTTCAATAGCATTTGCACAACAGTCTAAAGTTGAAAATATAGACAGTATCTCCAATTATTTCAAAGAAATTAAATATGTAACAAAACAAGGAGTAAAATTATGGAATAGGGATTTATATGGAAGTATTTTATTAGTTAATCCTGAAAATCGCCTACTATACAGTAATGAGCCTGATATTAAGAATACTTTAAAGCTACAAAAAGATATTTATGTTGGTACATTACCCGCCAGCATTAATATTGCAAATACCTCAATGCAATGGAATGGCAAAACTTGGGCAATGATAATGCTTCCTCTGTCTAAAGATAGATATGACAGAATCAACTTATTAGCTCACGAGCTTTTTCATACAGTGCAGATTTCTTTGGGATTTACCCAATATAACAAAGAAAGTAACCATTTGGAGCTGAAAGATGGAAGAATATATTTACGGTTGGAATTGGAGGCTCTCAAGAAAGCGATCCTTTCTAATACACAGAAAGAGCAAACCAAGCATTTAACCAATGCCTTTATTTTTAGAAAGTATAGAAATGCTATTTTCCCCGAATCTTATGACACTGAAAATCAACTCGAACTTAACGAGGGTCTTGCAGAATATACAGGTTTTATGATTAGCAATAGAAATAAAGAGGCTACAAAACAGCATTTTGTCAATAGTGTAAATACTTTTATCAAAAATCCTACCTATGTGCGGTCTTTTGCTTATAATACTACTCCTATATATGGTAATTTTCTACGTAAAAAGGATAAATATTGGAATCAAAAAATATCTGCTGATAATAACCTAACAGATTTTTTTATTGAAAATTTAAATATTAAGATACCTACTGATTTAAAAGCTACTGTTGTGAAAATTTTTAAAGAATATAACGGCGAAGAAATTATTCAGGAAGAAGAAATAAGAGAGGCAAAAATAAAAATAAGAATAGCAGAATATAACTCTAAATTTATAGAGCAACCACATTTTGAAATAGGTTTTGAAAATATGAATATTTCTTTTGACCCACGCAATATACTTCCAATCGGTGATAAAGGAACAGTTTATCCGAATATGAGAGTAACAGATAACTGGGGGATTCTTGAAGTGAATAATGGTGCTTTAATGTTCCCTAATTGGAATAAAATATCTATCAGTATTCCTACCAAAATAAATGATCAATTAATAGAGGGGGACGGTTGGTCATTACAATTAAATAAAAATTATACTGTTATAAAAGATGAAACAAGCAGTAATTATATCCTTGTTAAAAATAAGAATACCTCCCGCTTGTAGGAGCTGTTACACCTCTGCATCGATTAAGCAAGCTATATACAAATGAAATTGGTTTATGTCTATATTATTTAAAATGACACCATACATTTTAACACACCTATTTCTTATTTTTTCTATGCACTCAAATGGACAAGTAAAGGATAAAGCTAAGTATAACTATGACTTGTATTTACCGAAGGATTATAGTTCTAGTGGAAAAAAATATCCGCTCTTAATTTATCTACATGGAGGATCGCAAAGAGGAAATGACATAAATAAGCTTAAAGTGTACGGAATGCCCTACCTAATACAAAAGGGACATGATTTTGATTTTATAATTGCTTCTCCACAATGTCCCGCTGACAAATATTGGTCATCAGAGAATTGGTTTGAACCTCTTTACTCTGATCTAATGTCTCAATATAGAATCGACACCAGTAGGATTTACTGTACTGGCATCAGCATGGGTGGCTATGGGACATATATAGTTGCCCTGGATTTTCCCGATACCTTTGCGGCTATTGTACCATTGTGTGGTGGAATTAACGATAGTGATACGATGAGAGTATGCAACCTTAGTAAGACACCGATCTGGACATTTCATGGTACTGCTGACGATCAAATCTCTATCAATGAGACAGAACGAATTGTCAATGGCTTGAGGAAATGTAATGAAAAAATAAGATTTACCAAATTAAAAGACAGAGGACACGGGATTGAAGATTTATATGAAACTAAACCGGAAATATATGAATGGTTGCTTAAGAACAAAAAGTAGCTATTGGAGTTGCTAACTCTGTACACCGACGAAGTTGGATATCTGTATATTTGTTACTTTTTGTAATCAGCTTTCTGGATATGATGGGTTACTTAGGGACATTCATCTCGATATTTAATGCCAGTTCACCAAGGTTAGCAACATTCGTATTGCTCAGAATAATAATCGTAGTTTTTTTATTCAAAAATTTCATCCATACTGCGTTAATACCCATTATTTGTCCATATCTCTCCATTCGTCTTTCATCCCCCAGACCTTTAACCCATACCCCATAACCATAATTATCAAGCCCGGGAGTAAGCATTGAATCAAGACTTCTTTTACTTATTAATTTTAGTCCATACAGAGCGTTAGAGAATTTCAGTAGATCTGAAGGTGAACAATACATGGCACCAGCGGCATACCAGTTTTCTATAAACATAGGTAAACTATTAATGAAAATAGCTGAATTTTTGTCCTTAAAATAAGTACTTGCTAGATTTTTTATTATATCTTTCTCATGCATTACGCCCGAATTGTGCATGTCCAAAGGTCTTAATATCTTTTCATACAGCACCTCTTCATAAGTTTTGCGATAGATCTTTTCAATGATTTTACCTAAAATAATGTAATCTGCATTATTGTAAGTGAACTTCGTGCCCGGTTTATTTGCAAGAGGTTTATCCCAAAAACTTTTTAAAATCTGATCTGAAGTATACGGAGTCTGAAATATACCCAGACCATATTTCATCGCTTTATCTACACTTGAAACTGTATCAATGAGTACAACTCCCGAATTATGGTTAAGCAGCTGATGTAAGGTAACTTTTAAACTTACTTTATCTGGATATTCAGGTAAATAAGTCTTAAAAGGTTTATTTAACTCCAGCTTTCCCTGCTCTACCAGTTGAAGGATCAGGACTGCTGTAAAAGCCTTTGTTATCGATGCAATATTGTAGATAGTTTCATTGTTTATTGGAACATCAAATCTTCGATCCGCTATACCAAAGCTCTCTTTGTAGATTATAGCAGAATCCTGTTGAACTAGTATAGTTCCGTCAAAGCCATTCTTCGTTACATAAGATTGAATAAAGGATTTCAGAGAGTCTTGTTGTGCTACTGAGTTGTAATGGAATATTATCGTTAAAATAAAAATGATCAAATATTTCATTTTGGTTTTCATGTATATTGGATATAAAGCATTCATTCTTGTTTCGAATTAATATTTCGCATGATAAATAACAATAGATTTGCCAAATACTCAATCAACTTTTAATGAATGTCTTACAAGGATTCGTGATGTCCGATATCGGACGATTAATGTTGGATAATGGACATTAGTGATATATATCTATCAATTAATTTGAAAGCTACTTTACTATATAAAAAGACATTTCTATTTACACATCTTACTACCTGACTTTTACTAAATATTTATGATGGTTCACAATCTCTTTTTCATATAATTTGTTGATTTCTCATTTAATTTGCAGCGGCCCCCATCTACTAACAAACCTCCAATCCAACTAATATTTATATTTGAAAAAAGAATCTTTAACATAAACTGGTCTACTACAAAAAGTCTATCATGCGGTTTATAAGACTAACTAAATACATTTTAATTTTATTCCTTCAAAAGGATTTATTAAGAAGATACATATCTATTATTTTTACATAAATAAAATAAAAAACAATTAAATATAACTTCCACTCCAAATAAAATAATTAATGCAGCAAATGGGAAGTCATGTATGCTATCATTTTTATATGGTAATATTTGATCAAATCTTTGAAATGCAAAAAGGCCCGCAACTAATATCATACCCCCTCCAATCAGAAGCCCCTTTTCCAAACGGAAGACCTTATTAAAGTTGGATATCCATTTATTGCTGATATTGTTAGATCTGGATGCTCCAAATTCATTTGCAAAAAAATAGAAAGCGATCAGTTGGAATCCGATTAATAAAGAACCATAGCTTGTAAAGCTTATATGTGATGGTGAAAACAGAGCATATACATCCGATCCATATATCGTAGCTATTATAGCTGACATAAATCCGAAACTCATCAATAGTCCTCCCGGATAAAGAAATAACCAACTTGGGCTTGATAGCAGAAGAAAGCGTAAGTGCCTCCATCCATCCGACCACGTTTTTAGATGTGGAGCTCTTGAGCGTCCGTCTGGATATAGTCTGACTGGTATTTCTGTTATCTTGAGGTTTTGTAAGGCACTTTTAACAACCATTTCAGAAGCAAAATCCATCCCTTTTCGGTTTAATTTAAGATCAATTATCGAACTTCTATTAACTCCGCGATATCCACAATGGAAATCTCTAACGTTAACATGATAGATTATTCGACCAAGTGAGCTTAGTACAGGATTTCCAAGATATCTGTGCAAAACTGGCATGGCACCAGGTGAAATACCTCCTTTAAATCGATTCCCAATTACCAGATCGTATCCTTTTCTTAGCTCTTTAACGAATGGCATAAATTCGGAAAAGTTATAACTATCGTCTGAATCAGCCATAATAACATATCTGCCTTTTGCCTCTTTAATTCCTAAAAGGAGTGCTGCTCCATAGCCTTTTTCAAGCACATGCACTACACGTACCCCAAGGGAGCGACAGATTTCAAGTGATTGATCAGTGCTTCCATTATCTGCGACGAGAACTTCAGCATCTAGATGTTCATTTTCAATAACCTTGAGTGCCTTAATTATACACTGCTCAATAGTCTCCTCCTCATTGAGGCAAGGCATTAAAATCGTAATTTCCATATTCAGATAAATTTTGGTTGGTTAAAAGTTAATTTATTAGTATTCTCTTGGCAATAAATTGATTTGAACAATGTAATAATAGTGGTAAAAAATAAATCCAAATTAATCTCGCTTGGTATCTAGGATATACACCAGATAATACGGAACAAATAATTGCATTAATAATCAAAGCTGCGAGAAATGTCAAAAGAATAATCCTCAATCTTGGATCTATACTTCGATACCACACGATGTAATAAAAGGTTGCAATTGCAAAAAAAACTTCTTGCATAAAATTTAAAAATCCTAGAGATAATAAATTTCTACTCTGTTTCGAATCTTTCAACCCTTTATACTCATGTGGGAAATAATGCTTTACAGCTTTACTGATACGATCTGCGGGAGGGGAAATGTCAATTGCATCAAAATTGCTATACTGTTTTCCTGTATAAATGACTCCCCTATACACAAACATCAATAGGTATTTCGGTTTGCTCAACATATCCTTAATAATCATTGTATATTCTGGCATGTTTTTTTCCCACCCTAATTTTTTTATAGGACTTTTTTCATCCCATAAAAAGTTATTTGGAAGTGAATCTTTACAGGAACAAATACTATAGTTTTTTGAACCACAATACTCATCTAAATACTCGTTGGTTATACCCATTTCAATTAGGTTACTAAAAAGAAATATCGGCCCTCCCCTAGAACTTTGGAAATTTCCGCTAACGAAGTAATGTCCTACACCAACTCCTACGTAACTGAAAAGCATTAAAAAAAATATCCTAGAAAACCGCTTGTAACTAACGAACTTTATGTAATAAAAGAAGCCCTTGGCATGCAGTATTTTAAAAGTTATTAGGCAAAACCAAATTGTCACACCGATAAAAATGTGGGAGTTATGAACCGCGATAGCATAAAAAACAAATATCAGAAGTAGGTAATGATCGAATTTTGATAAATTATCACAAAAAAGTAAAAGTGACAAAGAAATAACCAGAATAGCAGTAAAAATATCGGGCATCATCCAGCTTACTTCAAAAGAAACGGTCGTGAAAAAAGCTAGAAATACAACAACTATTAAATACGCCGAAATGTGAAAGTATGGGACAAAATATTTAAAAAATAAATAAATCAGATAGGCTACAATTAAAGATTGAGTGAAGACTACAAACCAAAGCGTAAAATTTAAACTTGTCACATATATAAAAAGACCGTAATACATGGGACGATCAGAGGCTACATAACGCTGAAATGCATTTTCAATATACATACCCGTGTCATTATTAAATGTTAATGGAAAGCCATTATAGATTGCCATCCAACTCAATATTATTGACGCAAAAAGAACTACAAATAATAATATCGGAAAGTGTTTATTTATAAGTCTACTATTTTTCATTATCAGGTATTAATTGGTGTAAAGAGAACATTTTCGAAACAGTATAAAAAACAGAGGAATAGGAATTAACCAAGAAATGCCTATGACAACGAATGAATTTGTATAATTCGCAGGCGTCAAAATGAGGTTCAAGAAAATAGCTAATAGGACAAAAGAAATTGTAACCTTTTCATATGAAAGTATTTTAAACCTTGGAAAGAGCAATATTGAATAAATCAGAAGGCATAAAATATTTACAATAGATTGACTACGCCCAAGATAATAAAGATTAAACCAACTTTGATATTGTCTAGAAAGCATAAATTCCCGCACTTCCCAATTATACCAAGCGCCTAACATATTAAAGGTTTTTGTATGATGACCTACATGATCAAATTGTGTTTCTTCAATACAAAACAATAAATAAGTTTTTCGGATGAGCTGGCTAAATGTTAAAGGGGAAAGTTGCAATAACCTTAAGGAAATTAAATAATTAAATAAGCAATAAAGTAAAATAAAAAGGGTTGCTACAATTGGAACACGGAAATATGATAAACTCGTACGCTTTAACAATCGTGCTATTAAAAAACAGTTCGCTAAGGCAAAAAATGAAAAATTATGAAGATCTATAAATATGCAAATTACAGATAGTAATAAATACATAATATAGCTTTTCTTTGTAAGATGTTCTTTAATTATTACATTAATACTTAAAATTACAAGGATAGCGGTAAATACTTCCTTACTTATGGAGCTTACAGAATAAGAACCTACAGTAAAAAACGTTGAGAACAAACAAAATGCGATAAAAACTGGAAGTCGATTGCCAGAATTGGTCTGAGAAGGTATACTAATGAAAGTAGAGTATAACGAAGCGCTTAAAAACAAGGCTTGAGCAAATACGACCAACCAAAGAGACCATAACCAGGAAGTGTGGATAATAAACGTCCCGTAAAAAGATTTATTAAAGCTTTGTAAAGCATTTATACCGCTCTCCATGTAATCACCTGTATGGATAGTCAAAATGGGATACTTATTATGGAAGCTATAGTAGCAGAAGAAAACTGCACAAATCAAAATTGTAAACTTATGTTTATTTCTGGTCATAAAATAGTGATTGATCATTCTTAATTAAATACTCAATATGTGTTTCACAGATGATAAATATTCGATTATTCAACATTATATATAAACCACTACGAAACGAATCTGGGATTTTGTTTTTCATAAATTTCTTATTTAGCAAAAATTCTGGGATAGTAAGAAAAACCTACCATAATATACTGTTGTAAAGCATTGGTGTATCCCGTAGTCACACCATAAGCGTCGCTGAAACTTACAACGCTCCTATTTTGTTTTAAAACATCGAATAATGATAATTTGAATTCACCTTGATTACTCTTGAACAGACGAAGGATAAAGGTGGAGTTCCATCTAACAAAATTATTGTCCCCCATTTGGAAATCGTTCGTATTGTATGAGAGATCATTCTGAAATGTCAGTCGTTTTAAAAAGTTAACGCTAAAATTTAAAGCGCTCCTTTGGGTACCTGATGTAAAGGTGTTAGAAGAAAATTTCGAACCATAATTTGTTAGACTATGCTCCAACTGGATCATCAGCCAATCTTTGTGGGTATAGAGTAGCGAAAGATCTCCTCCATAGATGGTGGAGGAAGAAAGCGCTTTTGTTTCATTGATAATCTTTGGCATTGTACTTAGCATGTAATTAGCTTTCAATTGGAGTTGAAATTGATGATCGAGATGTTTAAATGCTTTTCTACTATTTAAAGAAATAGATAGATTTTCACCCCCTTCATGGATATTTACTGTCTGATAAATACCCCTACCATTTGAATCAAAATTAATGCTGTCGTTAAATGCATTGGATATATAACTTTTCTTTGCTGAAATATAAAAGTTATCCACCAAATGTCGGTTATGTCTGCTCGAAAAGTCATATGAAATATTAAACTCTTTGGTATTACTGGGTGTCAGATGCGGGTTACCTAGACGCAAAGCATACAAATGAGCACTATCCAAAAGTGATGCCCGTTGATCAAAACTTGATAAATTAGTCCAACTATCGTACTTTAACGATACAATGGTTTCACTATTACCAAATTGGCGATCAATGTAGGTGATCTCAGCTTTTGGAATGAAATTGGCCTTTTTTAAGTTATAACGCTGCCTTTCTTTATCACTGCCGGTATCCTGTATTAATAATTGTCCCCTGATCTCCACTTGAGTAAGCAAAGTTTTATCGTAGCGATTTGGATATTCCTTGCGAAAATATCGTGATATAACAAGATTAGGACGATTATCATAACTACGGTCAATAAATTGATTCGTTAGATATATATTTGACTTGTATGCAGCTGTTTCTGTATCGTAATCTTTTACGACTACATTCCCCTCATCGATTTTTATAATGGAGTTAGTTCTCAGATTTATATTCCAATCCCGATACTTATCACTGTTCCCTAAAAATATATGCTTAACATCATAACTTAAATCCAACTTATGCTCCCGATTATCAAAATTGCTATCGTAATTTCGATTAAAATTCCATAATCCTTTGGATGAAGAATTGTCAAGTTTGTTATCACTTGTATATAATTTATCTTTTAAACTTTTATTGATAAACCCTTGATAACGGACACTGAAATTTGATTGATCAATATAAAATTTCACTTCCATTTTCTTTGAATCTTCGGACTCTTTAGCTACTTCTTTTTGTGAAGTCAGTTGAACATCCATATTCTCAGAGGTAGTGCGTTCTCCAAGATGACTTAAATGACTCTGATTGGTTGTCAATGACAAATCACCTTCTATAGTTCTAATTTCATTTCTAGATCGATATGTCAAGAGGCCATTCTTAATGGTTTCAGTCAGGTTGTCTTGATAGTTACTTGACTCAAGGAGACTTCTACTTTCCAGATTATATTCTCGGTTTGTCATATTAGAAACAACACCACTTCTATTCTTGCTGTAGAATTCTCCTCCGATGCGTTTATAATCACGATCCGACTTAAATAGGACATCGTTAGAAAACTTACCCCCAAACATCTTAGAGGTGTAAAGGCCACTGATATCAAAATTCGGCTGATATTCATTAACGGCACTTACGCCTTTAAATGAGGTGTTTTTAATCAGGCTGGCCATATCATGAGCCGATTGATTGGTGTTATTAATAGCTCCACCTAAGCTTATCTGTGTTTTTTGATTAAAACCACTCACCACACCATCAGCTATAAATCTTTTATTACTTCCTGCACCACCACCCAGTTTCCCAAAAACACCATAGTTCTTACCTTTCTTAAGCTTGATATTCATATGGAGCAACGAATCCTGTACACTAGATTTCGAACTTTTATCGTTGTACACCTGGATTTTATCTACTATATTTTTTGGTAAATTTTGAACTGCTGTCTTTGTATCGCCTCCAAAAAATACTTTACCATCAACCAATAGCCTTGTAATCTCTCGACCATTAACTGTAATTTTACCATCTCCCCAAATTGTAACTCCCGGTAATTTCCGTAATAGATCGTCAACAACTGCATTGGGATCCAGCCGAAAAGCATCTGCATTAAATTCTAGAGTATCACCATTGAGCCTGACCGGAGGAATAAATACTTCCACTTCATCCATCTGAATGGTTTTGGGCGACATTTTGATCGTAGGAATTTCGTTTTCGCTCAAAAGTCCACTTCGATCTATGTTTAAGGTTTTAGTTATAAAACCCACATGACTCAACATCAGATAGGAATTGGAGGCGTCTTTAACGTGATTAAATAGGTACCTACCACCATTGTTGGTTAGTTGATAACTTATTAAAGATGAATCCACTCTTAAATACATCGCAACAGAAACGGAGGAAATTGGTGCCCCTGTTTCGGCATTGACCACCTTACCTTGATAATTTATCACATTAAGCTCTTGGCCTAAAGAATCAAAAGTTAGCAACATAAAGAATATAAGAATTGTTATAACGATACTTCTCATAAAAACTCTAAAAATTTTCTTTAGGTTTAATACGAACAATGACATGGTTATCTGTCCGCTTGTTTCTATCACGCAAATTCAGTAATGACTTTGGATACGAAATATTCTTATTTTTTAAATCTCGCATTTCGTTTATGATATAGATCGCAGGTATGGCTGTATATACACTATGTCCGTCGGAAGTATAAAAATTTCTATTTAAAAAAAGAACTGATTCTTTTCCATTATCCGTGAGCGGTAGATGATAAGTCAATGAATCGCCCATCATGCTTCCGAAACCTATTAAAGTTCCAGTCTTAAGATTGTACATAAATGCATCTGCTGATAACCACTGAGCACCAGTCGATAACAAACGAAAGAAAAGAACATTATTCAAACGAAACGGTGATGATATCTGTTGAACAGCTGCCGGGTAGTCTAAAAAATATTGGCGTTTATTCCGAACCTCATATGTCGAATGATCAGACAATAGCGATTCCGGAAATGTTCGATCAAATGGCAAGATTACTTCAAATTCTTTATAAAAGATTGTATCTTTCAGTACATATATTCCGTAGTCAAAAGGGCGAACAAATCGATATACATATTTAGAGCCACTTTCAAAAACCTTGCGACTGTCTTTAAACGAAATCCAATCATAGGCATGAATGGGACTAAACTTCTGGTTATATGGCAAATATTCTTTTAAAATATGGGTACCCTGAAATAATTTCACTTCATGATTTACAGTATCTGGGAATGCTACATGGCTAACATTATATTGTACTGATGCATAATTGTTTCCTCCTAAATAAACATTAAAATTTCTATTCCCGCTATCTATTACTGATATAGCCTTTCCTTCGATAGTATAATAATTTCGAATACCATCCTTAAAAAGACACAATGCACCCTGCTCATCGTCCCAAAAAACTTGAGGATCGCGCATTGATCCTTCGATCTTTACTTTACCAACGAAAGATCCATCTAGCAAGAAAATGAATACACATTTTTTAATCCAATAATCAGTTATAATAATATACCGGTCAGTGACTTCCATTTTATCTATTCCACCAATCGTTGATTCCTGCGTGGTTTCTAAAGGAATATATTCAACTTCGTCTAAATATTGCGCTGCCTTTATCCCTTCAGACAATGCACTGCTTGGATCTATTCTTAGCGTTTTAAGCTCCTGCGCTGAAAGTTCCAATGCAAAAATTGCGATCCATGAATAGACTACTGTGAAACGTAGTTGAAAAAATAGTTTGTTCAAAGCTTTAATTTTCATTTAACAATTTCATTTAAAAGGGCTAGATATTCTTCGGTTTTTTTGAGTCGATCATGATCGATAGAGAAAGGATACAAATAGTTATCACCTATCACCAAAAAAACTAATGAGTTACTTGTTTTAAATATTGGACTATTATTTATGGATCGCACACGACTTCCTTTCATATCATTATATAGATAATCAGGTGTAGCTTCATCAACGAAATACAAAACATGCTCAGATGAAACAATTGATTTAAAATACTCAAAATCAGAAATACTGCAATTTTTACAGTTAGAATTCCCTAAGTAAAGTCCAATATATACAGAATCTTTTTTGGAGATGTGTGGTTTCATTACTTGTTGAAAAATGATATTGTCGTACAGCATAGACATAGAGTCTGCAAGAAGCATCTTTTCCTCTGAATTTGAACGATGAAGACCGTAACTGTAGCCGAATATAGATGCAATGATTACAGAAACTAAAAGAATAACTAGCTTACTTCGGCTACTACATAAGATCTTTTTCATTTACAGATAAAATAAGTGGATGTGATTCCTGAGATATGTTCAAATTAAATTCAGCATTAAGAGAATCAATATTGACTTTAGAAAGTAGACGAGGGATGATTTCAAAATATACTTTATCATCATATATAGTTAAGACCCTGTTGATATGTAATGGAATTTGCTCTAATTGCGAAGGAATATGTTTTAAATTTCCATTTTTACGGAAGTAAAGCACGCTGTTGGATCCTAGATTTCTGCTTGGCTTAAGTGGGCCATACTCCATATATACAATTTCATTGCCAATACTTAACTTAGCTGTAATTCCATAATAGGGATCTTCATCTTTAAAATACAGAAGATCGTAAGCCTTCCTATTATTAAATACCGAGGCCTTTTCGTAAGGAAACTGATACTTTCCAAAATCGATATTATATACAGGGTAAATACGACTTTTATCAATGCAATATATTGTATCATTATAGCCGTAATGAAAATAGCTGAGATCTGTTTTTACTTGGAGAAAATTATCGTTATTATTCATTCTATCATAAAAATTTCCAGAGTTGATGTATCCTGCAAGAATTCTACTCAGGTCGTCGGAAATAAAAATCAAATTTGAATTGTTCTTTTTATTTCTATTTAAGTATGGATTTTCAATGTTGCTTTCAAATGCACCATAGACTAGATATCCATTGGACCTTTTTGTAAATGTCAGAAAATCAAATGCTGAAAATTTCTCATCAACGAACTTTCCTTCAGTCGTGTAAGTCAACATTTTTCTTTCGGGTAAGGAAAATACATAAATTAGATCGGTATTCATATCGTACTCTACATCAGTAACTGTAGTGTATTGACCTAATGCGCTCCCTCTTTCACCAATTTTTGTGTATAATTTTCCACTATCATCAGAGACATAGATCTTATTATTAGTTTTATCGACGATTAAAAACCTCGATTTATCAATCGGTTGAAATTTTGAAATCGAAGAGAACATCAATGATGTATCGCAATTCAATTTCATAAAATCTATCTCAGAACCGTTATTAATTTTTGAAGTGGCGTAAACTTTAATAGGATCAATAGCAATACTTTTTGCAGCGTCCGAGCGGTCAAAGCTTATTTTTTCGGAATGACCATTATCACATGACAGGCAAAAAAATGATAAAAATACTATGCTTAATGAACAAAAATGTCTGATGAATAAATACGAAAAGATATACATAAATAGTTAATAAATTGTAATATTTAAATTAAGATTTAAGATCCTGATCCTACGATGTAACTCCCAATTGGTTTATAATCACAGCGACCTGTTCCACCTGCTTCGCAAGCTTTCAATCCGGTAACTGCTGAAGTGATAGTAATAGTCCTTGTTAATTTTGTACCGTTTCGCACCGGTGCAGACACACTAGCTCCTTGACCAAATAATTTTAGATCAAACTTCCAAGATGCTCCACCGTCCGTTGATTCATCATAATAGACAGTTCCTGCGGTTATAGTAAGAGCCACGTCGTAATAGTTTTGTCCAGTACCCCATGGATTGGATGAGCCCCAAGACGCTGGCACACTAGTTCCAGTGCTTGGATTTGTACTTGACGAGGTTTCTGAAGAAGTTGATGAGTTTGAAGAGCTGGACGAACTTGACGAGCTAGACGAAGTTTGAGCATATGCCCCCAACGTTTGAAATTTTAGCGATGGTTTTTTGTTTCCATCTACTACAACAGTCAAATTCGTGAGTACAAGTACACCAGCGAAGACTGCAAGACAATTGTTAATTAATTTTTTATTCATATTTGACTAGTTTATAATATAAGATTAACAATTAATGCAATCCTTTCGTAACTTGGTTAGTTTGCTCTAATAAAAAAATACAATGAAGAATTGAAAGTCATCATATGTTTTTTCAGAAGGCTCAGAACAATTTTACATAGGCCAAGATAGTGTATATACACACATAAAGAGAGGGGGAGAATGGTCAAATATAGGGGGTGAAATCGCTTAAAAACTTAAAAAATCAACATTTAACAATATTACCAGTAATAATCAGAAAGTGAATTACTTTATAAATGAAAAATTCTTTTAGAAAACAAAAGAGAAAGATTGAACAAAAAAAACTTGTAAAAAAATGACGTCATCGCATTAAAACCAAAATATTTAACCATTATACTTAGAAAACAAAAAGATAAAAGAATATTAATTGAGACGGATACACAATAACGAAATAATTGTACGCGATATGTCAAATTTGAATTCTTAAAAACGTAACGTTTTGTTAGCAAAAAACCTAGAGGTACAGTTATAATACAAGTAAGAATATAGGAACAAATGTAAGGCTCAAAATTATTAAAGGTGATATAATGATGGTCAAAAAAAACATATAAAAGATTAAAAACAATCTGACCTACTAAAAAACATAATACACAGATAACTAAGAAACAGTAAACATCATAAGGCATGATGCGCTTTATAATTGGGTAAAATTTATCAATCAATACTATTTTTGACTCTTTTTCCACGGTACTAAAATAAGTATGTAATAATATGAATATAACAAAAAAAGTTATTTGATACCACAACTATATACTTTCAAATTCCCAGGTGATTTAACCTAAATTAAGGGTAGGAATTTTACAGAATATACTTCCCGAGTGATTATGTCAACATAAAATAACTAAAGGCTTAAAATAAGTATAATCTTCCGACCTCAAACAAACTATTGTTACAACGTTTTTCGGCATGATTATCACACCTTTTATATTAATGCAAAATCGATTATATTTATCGTTGACAAAAGCCCTTTAAAAATTAATTTCAGTTTTTTTTAGCTGAAGTTTGTTAAGATTTTAATGAACAACTATGAGATTGTATTTTTTCTTTATTTTTATAATAGTTACAATGTCTTGCTCGGAGAATTTTGAGCAGTCTTTTAAAAATTTTGCTGAATATAATAGGGCAACTCTAAGACAAAAGACTTGGTTTCCGGATATTATAAGTGCAGATTGCTATGATATGAAAGAAATACACAATCTAAACAACAACAATTGTTACGGGAAATTTTCGTACCATCAGGATTCGATAGAAATGAAAATTTTGGTTACAAAGAAATTTTCGAAAAGTACATTTGAGCTATATACCGCTTTTGTTGCAAAACTATCCTACCCTGAAAAACCAAGTTGGTTTCTGAATAATAATTCCGTTAATATGGACGTATATGAATCAAAAAATATTTTCATTGTTAATAACAGAGAAACGAAAACAGTATACTTTACTTATTCCACTGAATTTTAATAATTTGACAAGACATACATCAAAGATTTGTGCAAGAAAATTGAAATAGAGACCTCTCTCATTGGAAGTAAAGAGGCATTTTGGCTACTTCAGTAACACTTTTCATGCATCCATTACCCTACCGTTATCTAACAAATCCTTTGCTTTTAAATGCAACAGCATCGTGCGGTTTTGGCTAGCAGTATTAAACAAGTCTTTTACTTCATCAGCTTTACTAAAGGATTCAACAAGAAAAGCCTGAGGAAACTACCCAATCCATTTTAAAATGGTTAGAAAAACAAAATTCTTAACAAATAGGTAGAAACATATTGTACTCAATGCCGAGCTGAGTATTATAAAAAGAAAAGCCACATCTCACGATGTGGCCTTTGCTAAACATATGAATTTAACTTAACTTACTTATACGTGTTGATGGATTGGGATACTTTCCAGTTGCCTCCATCACTGACCAAGGTGATTAAATCGGTCTTGGTAAACCCTTCAAATTGTTGGGTTACTTTTGCTACCATGAAGTCACTGGACTGCTCAACAATTGTTGTGCTTGTTTTACAATTTAACTGCTCGCCTTTTTGCTTTTTCAAGAAGGAAATTACTTCTGAACGGCTATTGATCTTAGCTTCTGCTGCATGTACTTTCTGATTAAAATCTGCTGTAAACAATTGCTCTACTCCTGCCGACTGTCCCTCTGTCATAACTGCTAAGTAATGATCAATTGCTAAGTCTGCTGTGGATAGATTGACCACTGCTTTTTTGGAGTTGTCTCCTACTGGTTTGCCTGCTACCATCGTGAATGTTGATACTGCGATCAAGGCTGCTGCTGCGAATGTTTTTGCTATAGTTTTCATAATGTCTTTATGTTATATTGTTCTTAAGTTGCATCAGCCCCACATCCACCAACTCAAACCCTGATGCCTGCTTTGCAGTTGTTTCTAGTTGTTCTTAATTGTTGATTCAAAAGTAGGGTGTAAATCGTTCCTACCCTATGGCAATTAGACTAAACCAACTAAAAACTCGGTGAATGGTGGAAATGGCTAGGTGAAGTGGCTGAACCTAAACTGGGGTTTTTCGCTATTGTCTATTTTTCAATAACAAAGACACAGCCGGCTCCTGCTAACAGTAAAAATATCTCCCAAATATTATTATTATTATTATTCCTTTGCTATTTAAAATAAGTTGTATGACGATTCATATCTAAATCGACAACATAATCGGGACATAATTCATTAAAAAATAAGTGGTTGTTTTCTTAAAAATATTTATCTTTAATCGCCATACGAAGTTCAAAAAAGAAAACAGCAAAAAACTTCCTTATATTATTAAACAACTTAAGTATTCCTAAAAAGGAAACAAAATAATGACGCCAGAACTTAAAGAATTAGAAAGACAGATAATCAAAAAACATAAGTTTGGATTTACACCCAAATATGAATCAGGTTTTCAAACATGTCTTTCGGAAAAAGCATTTTTTGCTATTACGAATCAAGTCTTCGAAAAACTTGAATGGGATATCATTTACATTGATGAACATGCTGTCGAAGCCAAACGAAAAGTAAAAAGTTTAGGAATAACACAATACACAGAATCTATAATTATCTCCTATAACTATGGGAGTATAACGATCAAAAGCGAATCCCTAGGAAGCGAAATGTGGGATAATGGCCGAAATTCAAAAAGAGTGCATTTATTTATGCTCGTATTTCAAGATATTGAAAAAAATTATAATCGAGAAGATTTAAAACAATTAGAAAAAGAACAAGAATCTATAGAAAATTGGGACAACTACATTATCCCAAAAGAACTACCTAAGCCTAAGAATGTAAAAAAGCCAACTATTATATTTGTATTTGTAATCGGTATTTTAATTTCTATCATTTTGGCCTTCCTATTGGCTAAGATTTCAATAACAGGTAGATACATAATTTTTTTATTTGAATTCTTAGTTGGTCTTGCTTTAGCATTTTCAATAAAACAAGGTATTAAACTTGGAAATTACACGAATTTAACTAAGTTAAAATATATACTTATTTTGTGCACATTGATTATTTTTTTAGGTACTCAAATTTTTGAGTATTATATCATTCTAATCGAGAACAATTTTGAAAAAATAGGTTTTTTTGAATTTATGAAAATAAGACTTCAACAAGGACTAACCATAAAAGACTTAAATATTGGAAGCTTCGGACTTATCATAAGTTGGATAATTCAACTATTTTTAACGTTCATATTTGGATTCTTATTTTTGACAAGATTCTTAATCAATTATCTCATTAAGCGAGTACCACAAGAAGTAACAGAATTTGCATATTATCTCATTATCAAAGGAAAAGATGAACATGAAGTGAGAAAAGAATTAACATATTTAGGATGGTCAGATGAAATAAGTCAAAATGAAGTTTTTGAGGCAATTGATGGAATCCAAGGTAACAACGAATTGAATAGAACAAGGTAAAAGTAATAGCAATAGTTAAATAATGAGTGTGAAAAGAAAAGTTTTAGAAGCTAAAACTGACCAAGAATTAGAATATTATCTTCAAGAGGACAATAAATTTGTACCTCAAGCAAGTCAATTTGCATACGAAATTCTGAAATCACGTGGTCGGATTTTTACTCCTGAAGATACGGAAAGAATTACATTGATGATTGAAAAGAAGTCTGAAGAAGATAAAATTATCATTCATGAAAATCACAAAAAAGCGGCAAACTTAATTTACATATCAGCGACACTAGGGATTGTAAATATGATATTATTTCCTGACTTACCTTTTTCATTCTTCTCCATTTTTGTTGCAATTATTATTTTGGGGTTCATGTTTGGAATTGGTTATATGATTAGCAAAGGAAGTAATGGTGCAAAATATATTTTATTAGTATGTATGATTTTTGGAATTATATATATACCCTTCATCCTTTTAACTATAACACGAACTCCAGTTGTAGGAATTATTAATATAATACAGACAGTATTACAGGTTTGGGCAATAGTTCTATTATATCAAATACCAAAATATAAATTGGAGTAAAGTGGCGATTTTGCCTTTATTGTCATCCGTTCCAACATTAATAAACCAATATCAATATATTCTTGAATAACATGAGTACAGTAAAAATAGAAAGGTCTCCTGCACCAATGTGGGACCTTATATGAATGAGGTGGCTATATTGATTCCACCCCAGTTTTGTTGTTGACATTTGACTGATGATTTGCGGATAGAAATATCGAGAAAAAAAAATTAAAAACTTCTGTCGCTATTGCAGTCAAAATCCACAAATATATGTCTGCATGTGTCTATAAAGGCAATCTGACAATCGAATCTGATGGCTTCGATAAACATCAGATTCCTATTATCATGCTTAGCTAGACAGAATATCTACGCAATTAAATATTGAAGCTGTAATCCTGTAAAATCATAACGAAATTAAAAAAATGGATAAAAATCGTCCTTCGCTCATCAAGAGAATATCAAAAATATTCTTGAAATCAATCATCGGAATTGTAGTGACAATCGCTATCCTACTCTTTGCGACATTCGTGAATCATCAAATCAATTTAAGCAGCGAAGCGGATAAAATTGAAGACTATGGTCAAAAAATAAAAATTTTTGACGGTACAATTAATACGACAATAGATGGACACGGTGCAGACACGATTGTATTACTCACCGGATTTGGAACGGCAAGTCCAAAATTGGATTTTGAACCATTAATCAGAGAATTAGACAAAAAATATACAGTGATCACGATTGAACCTTTTGGTTATGGATTAAGCAGTGAAACAAATCGTGAACGCAATTTGAATAATATGGCGGAAGAAATCCACGAAGTGGTGAAGCATTTAAATCTAAATCGTTTTATACTAATGGGGCATTCCATTGCTGGGCTTTACAGCTTAGCATACATCAATAAATATCCAGGTAAAGCAACCGCTTTTGTAGGTATTGATACGAGCGTGCCAACACAACCTTGGCCGGGTTATAATTCGGCACCTTTGGATTTTTTAGCTAAAGCAGGTGTAATGCGTGCATTTTTTAAGTTTTTCGGTGACGAAAAACCTAAAGATAAATCAGAAGCACATCGTTTTGAACAAAAGCACATGATTACGATGAAAGTGACCGGAAACAATACTTTGAGCAGAGAAGCAACATCATTGAGTAATAGTTTTAAAGATGCTCAAAGGCTAGCTTTCCCGAAGGATTTGCCGGTTTTATTATTTGCAGACGAAAACTCGGCTGTCAAAGGCTGGACAGAACTGCATCAAGAGCAAGCCAACAGCGTGGATAAGGGAAAACTAATCTTATTGCCCGGTTCTCATTATCTACATCATACTCAATCGAAACGAATTGTAACAGAGCTTGAGTCGTTTTTAGGAAAACAAAATAATTGATCAAAATATATTATTATCCGTAATCGGAATAGTTTCTTTCTTATGAAAGTTATTAAGATGGGTTAGCCAATTCCTTTTATGCAAAAAAAGCGACCGTTATATAACGGTCGCTTTCTTTAAATTTATTGACGTATAAAACGGGCGACTAAACCGCTACCTGATATAAAATTTTGTTTAATAATACTTTTCGGTGTAACCAATGATGTTTTGATTATGATTTTCTTGGCATCATCTGGATTATCCTGAATGAGTTCCATTTTGTATTTGCCTTTGGGTAAAAAGTCTAGTGAAAAAGTTCCTGATCGGACTCCTTCGCCATTCAGCACGCTGAGGTATCAGAGATCATCTTTCCTTTTTGCAAATGCAGCTAATCCTCCAATAGTACTCTGCGGCAAAACAATTGTTTTGTCCCACTCCACCGGAACGGTTTCAATAAAACTCCGCGCTGGGGAAGATTGCAGATCTTCAATATCTGCTGCAAACATCAAAAATGGTGGCTACTTTCTTTTTACTCTTCTACCCTTTTTGTAAGGTACTCCAGATTTTCGGTTATCCTGTCCAAGTCCCAATCCCACCATTTCAATTCTAAAAGTTCCTGTATCTTCTCCTGCGAGAATCTCATTTTTATTAGTTTTATAGGATTGCCCCCAACAATCGAATAGGGCTCTACATCGCGTGTAACGGTAGCATTTGCGGCTATTATAGCACCGTCACCTATCTTTATTCCCGGTAAAACTGTTACATTGGTTCCGATCCAAACATCATTTCCGATCACGGTATCACCCTTATATGGAAGCTCTGTTAATTTTGGCTCCACTTTCTGCCACGCACCTCCAAATATATTAAAGGGGTAAGCTGTAATACCATCCATTTTATGATTTGCTCCATTCATTATAAACTGAACACCGGAAGCTATCATACAGAACTTCCCAATGATCAATCGATCTCCCAAAAAATCAAAGTGATATTTGACATTCTTCTCAAAATTGCCCACATCTTCAAAATCGTCATAATAGGTATAATCTCCCACAATGATGTTAGGGTTGTTAATCAGGTTTTTCAGAAAACAAAGTCTGTTATAATTTTTAATAGGATATCTATTATTCTTATCTGGTATTTTCATATTTATACAATGACTTCTCAAGTGTGTAAGCTGTTTGTCATCCAATTAATATTACCATTGCAATTTTAGTGCAAAGACGACTTATAAATTGAATGACAGAGCTTATAAAGATAAAAATATTCTTCGGATGCCTCTATCCATTTGTTTGCAAATGGGAATAGATTATTACAATGCTATACCTCCTATGGTACAATCCCACATAACTTTATAGTTAAGGAATGCATAATAAAGAAATAAGCTTTTAGAGACTACAGAAGTATGGTTGCGGCCAAGAAACAGCAATTTTATCATTGTAATAGTTACTTAACTTACTTATACGAGTTAATGGATTGGGATACTTTCTAGTTGCCACTGACATTAACCAAGGTTATCAAATCGGTCATGGTAAACCCTTCAAATTGTTGCGTTACTTTTGCGACCATATGGTCACTAGACTGCTCAACAATTGTGGCAGATTAAACCAACAAAAAACTCGTTGAATGTTGGAAATGGGACGGTGAACATAAGTTCTTTAAAGAGATGCGAAATTTGCGCATCAAAGTTGGTATTCCCTGCCTGATCAAAGTCGCAATACAATAAACTGCAAACATCAGCTTTATTAAGGTTCGACAGTTGGACCGTCCACTATAAGCTGACCGTTAGGTAAAATTTTCAGTTCATCTAAGAATACTAAGCGCTGACTGCCTGTTTTGGTCGTGCGGGCATGATATACACACCATACTTTACCTTCTTTATCTTTCAAAAGACTGTTGTGCCCAGTCCCTGAAACAATACCTCCATTGGATATGTTTTTTTGTAAAATAGGGTTTGTCGCAGACTTTTCGAATGGGCCAAGTGGATTTGAGGCTGTTGCATAGCCTACAGCATAATTCTCTCCTCCGAAATGATTTGCGGAGTACATCATATAATAGAGATTGTTATGCTTAAATAGATAGGATCCTTCTGTCCATCTTCTATTCACTTCACCTGAAGTCACAGACCTACTCTCCCATTCAGATTGTTTATCATCACGTGAGACAGGAGGCCGTAACAATAATGTTGGCTCTCCAATTACATGTGAAAAATCTGAAGCTAGCTCTACTCCATATATCCAGCTTTCTTCTATTTCATCAAACATCCCCTGTTGCTTTGCCCAAGCTGCAATCTCCGATTGAACTGGATTTTTATAACAGCATCTGGAATAATAAAGATACAAACGTCCATCTTCAGCAAAGTACACATTACCGTCAATAATGGGATATTCGGGGTCAAATAACGGACGACCTGTCAAATCTATAAATGGGCCTGTAGGATTGGTTGAGGTTGCGATACCAATGCGATAATTTTCTAATTCATCATTCGGATTTTCTTTCCAATGTGCACTATAAAACATATAGTATTTTCCTCCATACTTATATACTTCTGGGGCCCAAAAATCTTTCGTTCCCCAGCTTTTATCTTGTTGAGCGGTATACACTGTCCCCCTATTCTCCCATTGTTTTAGATCCTTAGAAGAATAGGCTACAAAACCATTATTTACTCCACCAGTACCATACATATAATAGGCATCTGTTTCTTGATCGTAAAGTATAAATGGGTCACCAAAAGCAACATCAAGTGGATTATTTGATTGGGCTTTTGAGGTGGAGAATAACAACAGCCAGCAACCAATCAATAAGGATAAACATAAATTTTTAGTAATCATATTTCAATTATTTTTTAAATGCAATGCCCACCTCCGCCAAATGAACCAGATCGTAAGATAGGCATCAATCGATTCCCTTTATCATCTCCCCAATTATCTTCAGTTGTATAGACGTAGAAATAGCCAGTTTGTTTATTTCTTCTAACTGTAGGATCTGCCAAAATGGGTTCAAATACCGGGTTTATGATTTTGAGTTTTTGATACACCTTCTCGTCTATATCACGTGTATACTCAAATGGTGCACATGAATATGCCTTTGACAATAATCCAATAGAATAAATTAAAAACTTAAAGCGCTGTTTTAATTTCACATCCGTTTACAATTTGGCTTTTCACATCTACTGACAGACTATTCACCTCAGGCTCTGTAATTTCCCTTTTTATTTATAAATTTTATATTTTTTTGTTTATAATTGTATTGAATCCTAATTACAAATCTATATCACGTAAAAATGTAAATTAAAGTTTACATAACATTGCCCATTTTATTCAAAATTATTCCAATTTGTATCATGCATGAGCAAAATGCTCAACAGATTCATCGGTATTTGAATTTATGGCTAATTCTTCATAAGATTTGAATTCAAAAAAATGAAAATTATGACAAGCATTCCTTATCGTTTAATAACGATTATAAGTTTATTTTTTATACTGTCTTTATATTGTAATGCAAATGATAATAAGTCTGTTAAAATTATCGAAAACGAGCTACCTATTGCAGACCCTTACGTGTTATTCCATAATGGCAAATACTATGCATATGGCACCCGCATAAATGGATTTGAAGTTTTTATTTCCGATGATCTAAAGCATTGGAAGCGTCATAAAAATTTAGCACTTTCCCCTCAAGACTCTTGGGGAACACGATGGTTCTGGGCACCAGAAGTATATTATGTAACCGCTCACAAAAAGTTTTACATGTTCTATTCTGTTGATGAACATATTTGTGTTGCTTCTTCCTCAAGCCCAGAAGGACCTTTTATTCAAGAAGAAAAAAAACCTATTATTCCAAATGAAAAAGGAATTGACACTTCTCTTTTTATCGACGAGGACGGAACTCCATATTTATTTTATGTCCGATTTACGGATGGAAATGTCATTTGGATGGCCGAGATGGATAGTGATTTACAAAGTATAAAAGCAGAAACGCTCACAAAATGCATAAGTGCAAGTGAACCATGGGAGAAGAAACAAGCTACAGTCGTAGAAGGGCCGTCAATCTTAAAACGAGGCAACACGTACTATCTAATTTACTCTGCCAATCATTTTGAAAGCAAGGATTACGCCGTAGGCTATGCAACAGCCAGTTCACCCAAAGGTCCTTGGAAGAAATATAGTGGCAACCCCATCCTAAGGAGAGACCATGCCTCAGCATCGGGATTGCTCGGTACAGGTCATGGAGCTCCATTTATAAGTGCAGATGGCGGATATAAATATATATACCATGCTCATGCCAGCTCAACAAGTGTCGCTCCAAGGACATCATACATTAATGATTTAGCAATTTCATCTGATGGCGTAATAAGCATTGTTGGAGAACCTATTAGACCGCTAATAGTTAAATAATAATGTTAAACCGTAGTAATCGGACAACACAGCTGAGGATAATAACAAACAAAGCCACATCTCGATGTGGCTTTTACTAAACATATGAATTAACTTAACTTACTTATACGAGTTGATGGATTGGGATACTTTCCAGTTGCCACCATCATTGACCAACGTGATTATATCGGTCTTGGAAGATCCTTCAAATTGTTGCGTCACTTTTGCAATCCGATAGTCACCTGACTGCTCAATGATTTTAGTGCTTGTTTTACAGTTCAAATGCTCGCCTTTTTGCTTTTTTAAGAATGAAATAATTTCTGAACGGCTGTTGGTCTTATCTTCCGATGCATGTACATTTTGAATGAAATCTGATGTAAACAATTGCTCTACTCCTGCTGATTGTCCCTCGGTCATAACCGCTACGTAATGATCAATGGCTAGATCTGCTGTGGAAAGATTGACTACTGCTTTTTGAGAGTTTGATACCTCTGGTTTGCCTGCTGCCATAGTGAATGTAGATACTGCGATCAAAGCTACTGCTGCGTATGTTTTTGCTAAAGTTTTCATAATGTCTTTATGTTATATTGTTATTAAGTTGCATCAGCCCCACATCCACCAACTCAAACCCTGATGCCTGCTTTGCAGTTCTTTTTATTTATTTGTAATTGTTGATTCAAAAGTAAGGTGTAAATAGTCCCTACCCTATGGCAATTAGACTAAACCAACTAAAAACTCGGTGAATGAAGGAAATGGACAGGTGAAATTATGAAGGACTTATGAAACCTGCATTACAGGTCAAGATATATTATATATGGGCTAAGACCATATTTATTATAAAAGGGGCTTTATACACCATATATATAAAGCCTTTTCTATGTTAACTATTAATAACTCTATAAGAATTAACTATTATCAAAGTTACCGGTGAGAATATGCTAATTAACCTTATTTTTAAGATTATAAGTTATATTTTTCATCCGTTCTTCAATTTGATCTTTATTCATATAAGTGAGTTTATAACGTTCATCATTCTTATCAAAATAACTGTAATATCTCCAAAAGGCTAAAGGATTTTTCCAAAACAATCGAAATAAAACAGTATCCTTATTAAGCAAATTTTCTTGTTCCATAGATTTTTTAAATCCGGCCTTAACTCCTGATATATTGTTCCCTACTCTATCAATAACATAAAAACTCCCGGAGGCATTGGCATATTCGTAATGTGTTTCATCTACTATCCAATCGAACAAATATCGTAATGGAGGTATATTACTAAAAAATACAAATATCATTAATGAAGCTAAAATATAGTATCCTTTTTTCATTTTAATTACAGCTAGTTGAATATAAAGCTTTAACAGCTTATACATAATATTATCAATCCTTTTGAGGCCTTTATTGTTTCGTAATTTCAAGTGTAATTATAGCAATTTCCCGAACCAACTCAGTAGGTGAATGACAATCGCAGTTGCTCAATCCAACGATATAAATATCTTTACTGGGAATGTAAACGGCCATAGATTTAAATCCAAAAATACTGCCGCCATGTTCTCTTGTAGGGATACCATTAATTTCATTTATATGCCAGCCAAATCCATATGAACTTACTTCACCGTTGTTTAATTTATATGATTTAAATGCTTGATTAAGACTTAATGAATCTAACACCTGATTATGATTCAGTGCATTTTGCCATTTTAATAAATCTTCTAATGTTGACATCAAAGAGCCTGAAGAAAATGGGACACTAAAATTGATCCATGTTTTATTAACAAAACCATCTACTTTTTGATGATACCCATATGCCCTAGATTTTATAACTTTTCGATCTGAAGCATAATAGGAATTATTCATTCCAATTTTTTGAAAAATATTCTTATGTATAAAATCCTCATAAGTAATGCCCGACACTAATTCTATTATATATCCAAGTACAATATAGCCTGAATTATTATACTCAAATTTTTCTCCGGCTTCAAAATTAACAGGCTCATCTTTAAAAAAGTTAACCATCATTTCAGGGGTCATCTGTTTTTGAGCAATATCTGATATAGATTTCATTTTAGTGAAATCTTGAATTCCCGATGTATGTGTTAACAAATGTTTTATCGTAATTTTATGACCAGATGGATAATTAGGAATGAACTTAGAGATTGGATCATTTACATTTAATTTTCCTTGTTTTTCAAGCATTAATATAGCAACAGCGGTAAACTGTTTGGTCATGGAACCTATTTGAAACACATGGTTGATAGTCATATCAACATCTAATTCCAAATTGGCTTTCCCGAAAGATTTTTTATAAAGCACTTTTCCATTTTTAGCAACTAAAAAAGCTCCACCTGGTTCGTTTTCCTGCATAAATTCTGTTTTAATAATGCTATCAATTTTTTCTTTAAAATCTTGAGCTGACAAAATGCCAAAAACAGAAATTAAAATTAGTATTAAAAATAATCTTCTCATCAGTTAGGTTTTTCATTAAGAATTACAACAGTTATCTAAAAATGTACAGCAATAAAACTAAGATAATATTACACGATATCACATCCAAAAGAGGTGAATATCATATTATTATCGGTAAATCACTCTAAGAAGTCGGTTAATCATAATTAATTTAACAGGTTTATTGTATTTGTTATAAATTTTAAATCATTACTTACTGAGAATTTCTTTTAATAGCACAAAAAAAACGCTTGTTCATCCCAAGCGGCTCTGTATACAAAAAAATGTTCTATTCCAGTTTTTCAATCTTATTGCGTAGAGATCTTCGGGGCTCTTCACGGGAAATTTATAATGTAACATTAATCTCTTCCTTCGCGATTCTTGTTGTGAGCATTTTGCACTCCAATGAAATTCTAAACTAATTTTTTCGCTTAGGCTAGCGTATTGATATAATCACGTTTACAATTTATGCAGGAATGTCTTCACACGTCAATATTGCCCGTCCTCTTATACCTCTCATAACATAATTACCTGAAAACCTATGCTAATATAAACGATACAGTAAACTTACATGTAATATTTCATTTTCAAGATAAATAATGTTGCTGAAGTAACGATATTGAACGTAAACAAAATAACATTTGCATTATATTAAAAATTTTACCTCCGAAGATCTATCTAAAGCACTTTATAATTTTATACTGGTTTTGCCATCCACACACACTACATTTTTGGAAGAGTTGGGATTAACTGACGGACAGCCCATTTCTTGAGTCAACCATAACTTAGCGGCATTTAAAGAGCTGTATTGCTGTTCCATTTCTGCAAAAGTTCTAAAGTTAGGTGTATCTGTGATCGCTATAGGTTTAAATTCACAGTCTTTTCGTAAAGTGATTACCCCCCATTTACTCGGATCAGTACAAGGTGTATCTTTGAAGAAATCCCTTACCTTGGGAAATAGCACTTCCAATCTTTGGTTAATCTCTACTAGCTCAAGATCTGTAGCCAATGATACAATCATCTTACCATCCATGCAACGGACACCAAAGTGTGGAGGTAGTTCAACTAGTGAAGTATTATAATATTACAAACAATCGCACCGCTCTTACCTGGCTTGTACGCTTTATTGGCCTGTTCAAAAAGTTTTCTGTATTCTTTAATCAATTTACTATACTCTTTTTCAAAACTTGGATGCACGGATACATAACGGTAAGAAAAGGTATCTATACGCCATTCTTCTATCGGTTTGCAAGATTGATTTTCGGCAAGCTTAATCGCTTCCTGTAATTTTATGTCCGCAAGCTGAGTTAGCTCTTCATATTTATTGTCTTTACTGCAGGCATAAAACAGAATTACAACAGTCAACAGGCCGCATATTAATAGGTAAGTTTTATTCATAATTTAAATTATTTAGTGTTTATATTAAATATAACGCTTATAAGTTATAAATCGCGACAATAACAAAACCTCTATTTAAGAAGAAAAAGATATCGTCCAAAACTTTAGAGATGGAATAAAGTAAAGCCACATCTCGACGTGACTTTAACGAAACATGTGCATTCTAACTTAACTCATTTGTACTAGTTGATGGATTGAGTTACTTTCCAATTGCCTTCATCTATTGGTTGGCTCCTGCCATTGTGAAGTTTATACTTAAATAAAGAGTCTGATGGGCAAATGAACTTTTATCATTATCCTTTGTACCATGATGTCAATATTCGAAGAAATATCGTTAATATAGATCTTTATCCGAAAATTTAACATCCTGTATTTTGGGTAAAGGTCGTACTAAAACTCTTTTTTTTCGGACTGCAAGTGGTCTAGTTGAACCTAATTTTTCATCGGATTCAGTTCTAGTACCTGTAATCAAGTCAAATTTTGTTTCTGTGAATATTGTATTTTCATCAATATAACCTTGGGGCGCGTCATATGTAAGCTTATCGACATAAATCAATTCAAAATTTCCTCTTTTATATTTGAAATGATAGGTAATATTTCCGCCTTTAATTTCGCTCCACATTTTTAAAATCCCTTCTTCAATAAAGAAATTAGGAATTTGATAACCATTAAACTCACCTTGTTTTTCAGCAGGATACTGCGGTTCAATGATTTTATCTGAGGATACTGTCAAAGTTAGCTTTCCATTAGGTTGAGAGAGGAAAATTTGCAATCTTAATGGTCTTGTTTCATCTACAGTATCCATTTTCACAGTTACTCTGTCCATTTTGCCATCATGATTTAAGTCCCCTTTTTCTTCTCTAACCTCGTAAGTATACTTGTTTTTATTTTTCATACTTTGGGAGAATAGATGCATTGGGACTGAGATTAAAATGAAAATAATATAGCGGTAAAAATATTTATTAATGTTATTCATTTTATTTGTTTAGTGAAGTGATAAGTAATAAGACTCCTATAATTAAATATTTTTTTGATTATTTTTTTATGTACTTAGCGTTGTTTCTGCATTATTAATCAAAAACTGAAATCTCCCTAATTATGCTAAAAAGGCATTGTTACAACTCGGGCTTTATAGATCCCTTTTTCAATCTTAAACAATACAGCATATCCTCCTGCACCATCACCATTGACAGAAGTAATGTATAAAGTATCATTTGGATTGTCATAGTAACATGCTGCAAACTCACTGTTTATATTAAACAGATTCTCGATCTCCTTTTCTGGGATTTGGATAGTTCTACCTTTTATCGTGGCTTTTATGGATGTATAATGACTTATAGGAATCGTACCATCAGTTCCCCATACCTGCTGTCCTTTGAATATGTCTTCAACGGTATAATCCTCATATTTTGTCGATGAAAAGTATCTTTTATTTTTTTTGTAATCAAATTTTTCGGATCTAATTTCGACAGTCACATTTTTCGATATAAATTTTGCAATGCTATCATTAAAGGATTTAATTGGGATCTTTTCATAGGATTCAATTAGTTTAATTCTAGAATGGTGTACATATCCAGTAATATTCTCATTTTGACGATCGGTATAATCAACAATGACCCAATCCCGAAGTTTTTCATCGGGAAATGCATAGACAATCTCCTCAGTGTTAATTTTTGAAACAATTTTGCTAGTAACTGTGGGTTGTTTCCTCACATTTACATAACCATCTTTATCGATAATTTCTGCAAATTGCGCGTACGTAAAATGAGTTATCGTGAGGAGAAGTAATGCAAGCAGATGTTTTTTATTCATTTAAAATAAAGTTACAAACTATAATATTTTGACAAAGCTACGAAATAGGACTTGAGCTTTTCGCTAAGATTTATCTTGCCCCATTCAGATCAATTTCTGCCATCGTCTATAAGATTTCTAAAATATCAACTTAACCATAGTAACTACTAAAATATGAATTAGGTTAGAGAACAGCAATCTTCAGACTTCGTTTTTGGTTAATATTGCTATTCAGGTTTCGGATACTTGTTAATTCGTCTAATTGTCTTGTACTCTTATCCATGTCCCTTCTTATCATTTCTTTATATTAGGTCATTGTTGATTTCCTTTAATATTACATCATTGATTTTTTATTTTTGATTGCCAATAAAATAGACACCACAGCTAAATCTAATTGATTTTAGACAGGTTATAAGTTGAGCGAGAGAGAAAGTGACCTAAACTACACTATATTCAGGGATGTTTTTGTCAACAAGATATGCGTAGGTTTGATAGATGGCATTCTCTACAGCATACAAAAAATTGTTCGGTCTTATACTTTTTTCCTTTATTGATAATCTGAGCACACAGGCACAATCGCGGTTTCCTACTTTCGAAGTGAACGAAGCTGTTACCGTTACTGTCGATGAAACTGAAAAAGGTATTGTCGCAAAGCTGAATAATAATAATAATAATAATAATAATAAAACTGTGTTACTCAAAAAATGGAAACGTACGCTGTCTTTTATTGAAACCTACGATGTCAATAATGACGGGTATATGGATCTAGTTCTCAATTCGGATGAACATCAGTCAAATGATGCCCTTATATTTTTATTTGAGCCTAAATCTTCATCTTATAGGGAACTCAACTATCCGAACCATGAATTCAGTAACCTTATCATCACTAAGCAAGAGCCTGGCATGATCATCAGCTATAGCAATGCGCAAGAATGGATAAAATTCGGTTTTAATAAGCAATGTGAACTGTATAGTGCTGGCGATTCACAGGTATTGCATGACTATGAACTTGCAATTCACCAATATCAAATCCGTATGTATAATGTGGATGGGAGTATAAAAAGTGTAAAACTAGAAAATTTTGAAGATAAAAATATACCTATAATTGAAGTAAAGGTACCCAGGCTTCGATTATACAATGAGCCGGGATATCAAGCTGTTTCTAATAGCTTTGTCGAAAAAGGAGCTTTTCTTGAGATCACCGCTTTTGAAGGAAAGGAGTGGCTAAAAATAAAATATAAATCTGCTCCTGAAACACTAGAACAATGGGTCAATGTGTCAGAGTTAAAGATGGACATCAGCAAACTTCACTATAAGGAGAATAACAATGGCCTAAACCTGGTCATGATAGATCCTCAGAGTGGAGATGATCGCTTTTATTTCTGTATTGCACTGAACAATTATTCCAACAAAATATTCGAATCATATAACGGAAAAATTTACATTCTTTTGGAAAATGAGAATGGTAACAAATTCCTCTACCCTCTTTACAATACAGGATATTTAAAACTACCACCACAAAACCCAAAGGATATACAAGCCAATAAAGCGGATGAAAAGTGGTTTAAACCCGGAGCTGTGCTTGATGACAATATGGTACAATGGGATGTTGAAAAAAAACAGTTCGTTATTTTTCATGATAAAAGTGAGAACGAAGATGTGGATGAGTACCCTTATGTACCTTTCTTTCCTGACGGTTTGTCTGCTGGAATATATAAAATATCAGCGGTTTTTATGGATCGTGAATCTCACCTAAAACCATTGGTATCCAACATGCAGCAACTGAAATTACCTTTAAAAAAGTTTTAATAAAAAGTTTCCAATGGTAAATGGATGGTCCACTCTCCTTTGATGACATTGGATTGAGAGTTTATGATTTCTACGGCTAAACCTCAACGGTACAGTTTTTCCCTATGCCAGTAAAGGAAGGGTATAAATGGAAGTTTCTTAAAGAGAAAGCAAGTATGCTGCCGATTGAAGAAGATCGTTTAAGCTAGTAAAGCGTAAGGGGTAATAAATAAAATAGCCGGTGATCTCCATCACCGACTATTTTATTTATTCTTATGTCCACCTATTTTTTGGCGTAATCTTTTTCAAATTTATCTGAAGCGACATTGACACCATTTGCCATATCTTCAAATGCCTTATTAATATTGTCCAGTAATCCTTGTTCTACCACCGGATCTTGGGTAGTACTCTTTCTAATGTTAATCAGTTTTGGGTAATCTTCTGAAACAATTTTACCATAACCTTTCAACCCTTTTAGAATGGCTTGCTGCAATTGGTCATCACCGTTGAAATCGCCAATTTTTTCAACCTTTTTAATGTCTTCTTTTACAGCTTGGTCCCATTTTAGGGCTACTTTTCCTGCTTCATCATATTTTTTTGACTGCATTGCGCTGTTCATTTCGCTAATATGTACCTCTTCACTGTTGATAATCGTCATCAGTTCATTGTTATAGGCAACTGCATCTTTCTTTTGGCCACAGCTTAAAAGTGTGCAGAACATAATTAAAGCAGCACTTCCTGAAATCACTTTTTTCATCTCTTTTTATTTTTTGTGTTGATAATTTGTTAAAACCTCTTCTGAAGGATAAACAAATTTAAAGGATGAAAAAATTTCAGCAAATCCCTGAATGTAGTGGTTTTTTGACCATTAGTCACGAAGAATACCATATTCAAGTGCAAGTTTGATGACAGATGCAATGCTTTTAACCTCAAATTTTTCGATGAGATTCTTTCTATGACTTTCAACTGTATGATGACTGATAAATAAAGTTTCGGCGATTTGAACGGTAGTTGATCCCTTGATTGCTTCCATTAATATTTCCTTCTCTCTGCGCGTGAGCTTAGGTACATTTTGAAGACCAATATTATCTTTCTTACTCATTTTTAACTTAGTCTTCGCGCACAAAAAAAGTTCTCCCTGACACACGCTCCGAATACCTGCTATAATCTCCGGTCCTAAAGCATTCTTTTGGATATATCCGTCCGCACCTTGTGTGATCATACTATTAATGACAGCGTATTCATTATGAACACTGATAGCAACAATCTTCATGTGTGGACACCGTTTCTTAAATAAGGCGACTAACTCTATACTATTCGTATCAGGAAGATTAATATCAAGCAATAATATATCAGGATTAATCCGTTTAATCCGTTCTAGTGTTGATTTACCATCTGTAAAGCAATCCAAAATTTTAAAATCGGGTTCTGCCTCTAGAATATTTTTTAAACCTTCCAGCATCATCGGATGATCATCAGTAATTACTATATTAACCATAATAAGGATTATTATTTATCGGAAACTCTATTTCTATACTTGTACCTTTTCCGGTACGGGAATAAATATGCATCTTCCCGCTTAAAAATTCGAGGCGAGACTGTACATTGTGAATTCCGGCTGATTTTTTTCCATCTGCACGATGCGGATCAAAGCCCTTTCCATTATCTTCCACAGTGATCAGGATATGATCATTGTGTTGCGACAGTTGCACTATAATCTGTGAAGCCTGAGCATGTTTCACCGCATTATTTACCAGCTCCTGGATTATTCTGTAGACGACTATTTGTTTATCTTTTGAAAGGTCGGCTTCCAACTTTACAAATTGACTGGAAATCTCAAGCTCATCGTTACTCATGCGTTCAGCATATTCTTTAAGAGCTTCCTCCAAGCCATATTTATCCAATAGTTCAGGCATAAGGTTATGTGCAATGCGGCGCAACTCGACTACAGCAACATCGAGCTGATCTAAAGATTTATTCAGTGTATTTCTACTGGAATCATTCTCATTCAATAGCGTAAGACCGGATAAAGTGATTTTTGTCCCGGACAAAATACCGCCTAATCCATCATGAAGATCTCTGGCAATACGTGAACGTTCGGTTTCCTGCCCCTCTAACATGGAGACCAAAACCTGTAGGCTTTCTTTCTGTTTTAATGTTTTGAGATGCTGGCGATAAGCATAATAGATCAACATGGCAGCTATGATAAATGTCAGGATAAGGAAAAAATAGACTGAATTTATTTTTGATTTGTATGCAAGTTCTTTTTGAGAAGTTTTAAGTTGTGCTGCCCGCTGCTGTATCTCAACACGTGAAAGTTTAAGTTCTTTACCTCTGTTATCTGCCTCTAGCTGGATAACTTCTATATGCTGACGCTGAATTTCTTCATTTAATTTTAAGTTTTCCAAATCCTGCAGCTGCGCCTTATTATGCGCATGCATCAACGAGATTTGTTGTTTTCTCTTTTCGGCTTCAAATCGCAGTCTTATCAACTGTTGTTGCTGTCTCTCTTTTTCAAACTGCGCTTCTAATCTGCGCCCCTGTTCCATTTTATTTGCATTGAAAACCTCTTCGTAGAGCTTAACATATTGTTTATAGTAATGATAGGCTTCATGATACTGACCTTCTGTCTCATATACCTCTGCGAGCTTTTGATATAAGCTAAGGGCAATCGTATTTTCTATTACAGTATCTTTCATGAGCGTGGCTAATGAAGCAAGGAGGTATTTTTTTGCGGTTTCTGTATCACCTTCTTTCATGCTATATTCTGCCATTATTCCATAAGCCGAAGCTACCTGAGCATATTGTTCTGTTTTTTGTCCAACTTCTAGTCCCTGTTGCGCATACTGGAGCGATTTTGTTTTATAGGACGCCGGATAATACTGTAAATACAGATTGGCTAGGTTAATTGCTGCAAAAGATAAGTCAGAGGGCACAGCCATTGTTGAGCTGTTCTTTTCATAGAATTTAATAGCTTGGAGGTAATAACTTTCAGACTGATTACGAAGATGCTCATTTTCGGGCTGATTGATGTACTGCTCCTGATAATTATATCCCATAGACATGTAAGCGTCAAAAATATCCATGGGTCTATTTCTTAATTTAGCGACTTCCAGAGTAAGTTTAGCGTATTTTTCCTGTAAGTCATATGTTTTCCAGTTTGAATAGATCGATGATAGCTCCTTATAAATTGCAGTTTTTCTAGATATAACGATATCTGTCTGAGGGGCTTGATCGTAAAACACTAAAGCGTTCTGGAAGCATCGGATCGCCTGTTGCTCCTGATTATTCCTCGCATGCATCCAACCCTCACAATACGACACATATCCTTTAATGCTCAGCTCTTTGGTTTTTTTTGCAAATATTTTAGCCTGCGCGAGATATCTGTTAGCGGATGTATTATCTTCTAGTATCTTGCTGTTCATTGCGGCAATACCACACAGCTGTGCAGCGTATTGTCCGTCAAGCTTTTTAGATGCTCTAGCTATATTTTTTTGCAGCAACTCCATCGCTTCCTTTTGCTGACCATTAAAAAAAAGTGCATGCGCATATTTGCCCGCCAACAGTAGCTGTTGCTCACTGCCTTCAGCGACCTGATGATATTCACTTGCAGCGGTTTCAACAGCACTCTGAGCACTAATCTTCCCGAAGAAAAACATCACTAAAATTAATACTAAATACTTCTTCACTGTACAGATTTTCATGTTTGCTTTTGAAAGCAAGATTTAGGACAGGAACAACATCTTTTTATAATCATATTTTCTTTAACAATTTATAATTAAACCAAAATATGAAAAGACTGTTGAAATGCACGTAAAAAGACAAAATAGTTAAACAATAATAAGATATTCCATTCGATTTGCTATAATTTTACAGCATCTTGTACTTATTGATGTTCGGAGCGGCGAGAAAAATGCTGATATAGCTTCTGGCCCTTAAAATAAAATTAACAAAGGAAGGTAATCACAGCTTGATTTTCTGCTACCGCTAATTGCAAAAATTCTTTCAATTTTCGGAATTCCTGAATCAGATAATTTAGCGCTTCAGGATCTTCCCAAAATTCAGGATAAACACCTTCCTCATTCATTTTTTCGGCATCAAATCGATCTGATAAAGAGGATTCAGAGATGTCATTCACAGCTTCTAATAATTCTTCAGTCTGGGGTGACGTAAGGTATTTCGCAGGGCCATATCCCATATCCTGTTCCACGTCAAGTATATTGGGGCCAAATATTAGCCATTGCAAAGGTGGGGGCACTATTTTGTAATTATTTAAGGGTTCACCTGTAACAACGTAAAACAAGCCATCCCAGCTTTTACCGATGTCTAATAGGTTTGTTTTTTCAGAATTAGAAGTAGAAAAAAGGTCATCTTCCAATAACTGACTGTTATCAAGATAACGCAGTAAAGTACTTTGGTCTATCCGTAGATATTGTTGTATTATTCCCATCCAATAAAATTAACTAATTTTAATTTTATTCTAAAGCAAAGAGTTTTGATATTTCAACTTTACTTTGACTTTGACTAAAACTTAGTTAATAAAAAGATTGACAACCTGATCTTATCAACCTGTTTAAAAAAAAAATGCATCGATGAAAAGTAGTGATATATTTTATCAATATGTTGTATCTTTCTAAAAAAAATATGAAGAAAACCAAACTACTTATTCTTAGCCTTTTTATTGCCAATTTCAGTTATGCGCAAACCTCACTAATGGATAGCTTAATTCAAAAAAACTATTCCACTTTTAAAAAAAATAATAGCAACGCATTCGAAGGAAAAGGATGGACTACCCTTCAGGGTGAAATCAGCAAAAACAATTCTGTGTTATTGGGCGAATACCATTTCACCAGTGAAATCCCTTACTTCACAAATGCGATTGTAAATAGTATTAAGTTCGACAACTATTTTATGGAAATTGATCCCTATACAATCAATACCATATCAACAAAAATTAAATCCTTATCCCCTGCTGAACTGGATAAATTCCGCAATGAAAACGGTTCTGCTTTATCTTTTTTACAAGGTGAGGCTGAGTTTGATTTGTATAAAAACATACTTCAACAGAACATCAAGATATATGGAGCTGAACAAATTAGTTTATTTTCAGACCAGTTACTCTTTTCTGAACTGAGTAAAAAATCCAAAAATAATAAAGCAATAGAAATTTATAAGCAGATGATCGCTAATTCGGCTGCCTATGACACAAAAAACAACACCACATTCTATTTGTTCTCTGATGATTGTCGGGCTAAATTGGACGCACTGAGCGCTCTAAATTTATCAGCAAACGAAAAAGAGCAACTTGAAGCACTCAAATTAAGCAAAGAACTTTATTTAAATCGAATTCATCCTTTAAGAATTCAATACTTGAAACACTTGATTCTTGAAAAACTCCCTGAATGGAGAGACAAAAAGAATTTATTCAAATATGGTGCTAATCACATGCCTAAAGGAGAGAGTTTAATGGAAGTATTTGATATTGGAAACCTAGTGTATAATATTGAAGAGGCAAATTACCGCAAGTCATTGCATATTATGATTATCGGAAAGGGTGAAGGTGAAACATTGGCTGATTTAGACGAATATAAACCTTTCTTAACCGTTGTGAAAGATGACAATTGGTATACCTATGATTTAAGACCTCTGAAACAAGCTATTTCTAAAAAGAAGCTTAAAGTGGAGGATTTGACGCTGGAAAGAATTATAAAAGGTTATGACTATCTGGTTTTCATTCCAGAACTAACTAAGACCCCAAAAACAGGTAAACAAAATCATTAAATAAGCTCAAAAGAAAACATACGCCACTAGAGTAATTAAAAATTACTTGGTAAATAACTACTTCAATTAATTTTCTTACATTAGAGTAATTTAACCAATTAACCGATGAAGTACTTACTCTTAGTGGTCAGTTTGTGTGTACAAGTGGCTGTGGCACAAAAGAAGCCAACCGTTCATTATATCGTAAAAAAAAACAGCAATTACAACCGAAATGCTGATGAAAAAACCTATTATATAGCATTAATAAAACTAAAGAAGGTAGCCAGCCAAGGTGATCTTATGGAATTGCGCGTAACTGGTTTTGAAAGTAAAAATGGAGACCGTATATTTTCTACTGAAGACCTGAACAAAGGGGAAAATTTCTTGGCTTCGACAGCCGCGATCTCCGACATCTATGGTTTGACAAAACCTTTGCAATTTACAGTCAATAAGGGAGTAATAAGCATAGATACGCTGAAATGGAAGGATGAGATAAGACAGCAACTTACTGCATGGGAAATTAAAGATGATATTGCTGAAAATGCCTTAACCAATACATTTTCAGAATACGGTAACCTGCTGCAATCTCTCTATTTTGCGGCATTATCATCTTCGGATGAAAATGCATTGAAGAAATCTGATATCACAAAAAATGGTCTACTATACCATATGGTAAAACAGAATAAGTCTGAAATTGCCGTCAACTATTCGCAAAGCGACAGCTCTTCAACAACGGAAGGAAGTACCAGCTTTGATCCTAAAACCCACCTTGTACGAGATGAAAATCGAATAGCTAACTATTCATTTTTAGATGCGAATGGCAAAAAGATAAACGGCCACTCTTCCAGTTCAATAGAACGTGCGAGCAAATATACTGCAGCTGCGATTGAAAATGATTATTATGATATGCTCGTAAAAGGTAGCTATTGGAGCAATGCAATAAATACAAATGATAAAACAGATAGTATTAAATTACAACGGTATATAGAGCTATACGAAGCGAAATATGCAGGAAATCGTGATTACGTTAAAAATAAACTGGGACATTTGCAAAGCTTTCGAGATAAGCAGTATTATGATGCTTTATCATCCATATCTCCAAAGTTGCTGGCCGGGACTTACCATCTGAGCAACAAAGTTTCATTCGATAATATCTCAGACAATGACTTTAAGGAAATCATACCACTCCTGAATGATAAGCAACTCTTCGAATATCTACAACAAACGCTAAGTCAATACATCATGTCTCTAAACAGTTCAGCTCTGCAAAAGCTCGATCTTATTGCCAATCAATTTAGCGAGAGAGAGCGAGTGGCGGCTAGACCAATGTACTTATGGGCGAAGGCAATGCAGACTCAGAATATAGATAGCCTTAAGCAAATCCAAAATGAAGTGCTCGATATGGATAATGAGTACTGGAATCAAGGAAATGCCAGTCGGTATGCACTTTTGATTCAGAAGATCCTTTCTGAACATGGTAGATATGATGCACAGACGATGCAAATAATAATCGATAAAATTACAGCACTATATGAAGATGAGGTAAATAAGAAACGTTTCCTACAAAAAGCTCATTTAGCTTATGCATATTATCTGGCGTATGAAAAGACACCAGTAGACCAAGAAGATCACGCGCTCCTGTTTTTGGAAAAAGCGGCCTATTATTCTCCAAAAAATTCGGCTGAAAAGGAATATGGAACTTTTTATGACCGCGTCTTTTTAAAATCAAAAGAAAACTACAGTGACAATTATATGGTGTTATTAAGTAAGAGGGGTAAAAAGGATGTGGCTCTTCAAAACTATATACAAGAGTTTTTGAATAATCCGGCGAGTAGTTTTAAAAGCTTATCATCTTTTTATCGAGAAAATTATGCTGAGAGCAGTTTCAATGATTTTTTCAAGAAAGAGATTATTTCAAAACTTGCAGATGCACCATCCTTTTTGCTAAAAGATATGCAGGATAAAGAATTCTCATCCGCACAATTGGCTGGAAAATGGACCGTCGTCGATTTTTGGGGTACCTGGTGTGGCCCTTGTGTTGCTGAAATGCCAAAACTAAACAAGTATTACCTGGAACTAAAGCAGGATAAAATGAGTAAAATTAATTTTATGAGCATTGCCTGCAACGATACAAAAGAAAAAGTGCAACGCTTTTTAACGAACAATAATTATGAAATACCGGTACTGGTGTCCGATTCTAAAGTAGAACAAAATTATAAAGTCCGTGGATATCCAAGCAAATACATCCTAACACCAGAAGGGAAACTGATTCCTACAGAATTTGGATTTGACTGGGAAAGTTTAGTCTTGGAATTAAGTATGCTATAAACAGATGAAATAGGCTTATAGTTGTAATATTTAAAATGGCTATATACTTTAATACTCCTATTTCTTATTGTTGATTTCAATTCTAACGGACAAGTTAAAGCTAAGTGTAACTAAGTGGTGTTTTACCAAAGGAATATATTGGTTTAAACCACTTTATTGTGAGTAGTCTCCCTGTCTAAAAGACAACTTCAACTTGGATTTTCATTTTTTGTTATTTTTTAGATGATTAATCATTTCGAAGACACCAAGTTGAGCTGATTCAGCGCCACTATTCACTAGTACAATATAACCTATTAGCTTTTTTCGGTCAATTTGTGAATAGGAAAAAAATGTTCCGTCCGACCCGGCGTGTTCTGAAATTTCTTCATCATTTTTAGTGTAATTACCCCAGCCTAATGCGTATTCATCGCTTGCAGTATGAAGAAATTCATAAGTCCTAGATTTTAAAAAATTGTCTTGTCCAGCTAAACCTAGCAAATTTAGTTGGATGAATTTTGCATAGTTTTCAATATTCATACTCAAATCTCCAGCAGGTTCAGCCATTTTTAAATTGTAATCATTATCAGAATAAATTGAGACAATCTTTCCATTTTCAGACCAATGTCCATAGGGCTGATTTTCGAAGTTTCTATTGGGCCAACCGAAAGCGACGTCAATATTTAATTCTTCACTAAGAAATATATTGATTAATTCTTCCCAAGATTTTCCACTAACTTTTTCAGCCATTAAAGTTGCAACACTATATCCTGCATTTGAATAGTTGTATTTATTACTATTATCGAATGGAGGAAGCGTTAATACATATTGGGAAAACTTTTCACGCATTTCCTGTTTATTTCCGGTAAATTTTGGAAGTTTTTGATATGCAGCTCCGCTTGTGAAAGGCTGTATATTCGCTTTATGAGCAAGCAGATCTGCTAATGTTATATGTTTATAATTTGTGTGTGATCCAACGATTAGGTCTGGAAAAAGGTCAAAGAATTTGGTGTTCCAATCAATTTTTTCGCTTTCGACTAATTTTGCGATCACAAAACTTGTTATAGCTTTTGTATTTGAACCTAAATGAAAATAATCTGATAAGTTAGCATCCGATTTATCATCTATTTCAGATATTTTATGATGTCCTAAAACCTTTTTAATGATAATGCTGTCTTTTGTAACGACAGCAAATGCCATTTCAGGAATGCTATCTCTTTCCATAATTTTTCCCGCAATTTGGGTGAAATCTTGCCCATTCACTGAGATAGATAAAAATATTAATAATGAAAAAATGATTGTCTTAGGCATTGATTTTATAATTGGATGTAACACTCAAATATACTACATTTCTCCATACTTGATCTTGCACAGCTTTTGTTAAATTAGGGTTACATACCGAATAGATTTCGATCATTTGAATTTGATATTTTAAATAACCTGAATAAGTCGCTAATTATACTTTTTACTTCTACTGCAGAAGTAAAGGAGTAGCTCTGCATTGCAAGCAACTCCTTCCTGAAAGGTTTGCGTGCAGCTCGGCTAAAAATAAGAACAAACAAAGCCAAATCTCTCGATGTGGCTTCTACTAAACATATGTATTCAAACTTTACTTACTTATACGAGTTGATGGACTGGAATACTTTCCAGTTCCCTCCATCATTGACAAACGTGATTAAATCGATCTTGGTAAACCCTTCAAATTATTGGGTTACTTTTGCGACCCTATAGTCACTGGATTGCTCAACGATTGTGGTGCTTGTTTTACAGTTCAGCTGCTCGCCTTTTTGCTTTTTCAAAAATGAAATTACTTCTGAACGGCTATTGGTCTTATCTTCTGATGCATGAACTTTCTGTTTAAAATCTGAAGTGAAAAACTGCTCCACTCCTGCCGACTGCCCCTCTGTCATAACCGCTACGTAATGATCAATCGCGAGATCTGCAGTTGATAGATTGACTACTGCTTTTTTAGAGTTATCTCCTACTGGTTTGGCTGCTGCAATAGTGAATGTTGATACTGCGATCAAGGCTGCTGCGAATGTTTTTGCTACAGTGTTCATAATGTCTTTATATTATATTGTTATTAAGTTGCATCAGCCCCAAATACACCAACTCAAACCCTGATGCCTGCTTTGCAGTTCTATTTGTTTGTTGATTCAAAAGTAGGGTGTAAATGGTACCTGCCCTATGGCAATTAGACTAAACAAACTAAAAAATCTGTGAATGGTGGAAATGGCTAGGTAAATCTTTTTTTTGATTGGAAAGGATTGATCGTCATCACTATAAGATTAATAGGTTTCAATAATAACTTTTCCTAGCATCCTTTAAAACCAATACGACCATAGACTACAAATAGTAATCGAAACACATAAACATCTTATTTATATATAGTTGCCGCCTATCCAGATCGTCTCTCGATATTTTAGA
>NZ_JBBGYV010000016.1:0-50108 GCF_037479535.1 Sphingobacterium sp. MYb388
AGCCCTTTTTTTAAAGATAGTTTTTCATTGCCCTTGAAATACTGACCATCTTTTTTATAACCATATTTAAGAAATATAGTTAAGGTTTAAGTACCACCTTTACACAATCTTCTTCTTTTTTATCAAAAATTTTATAACCATATGCTGCATCATCCAGTGATAGGCTATGTGTAATAATATCATCAAGTACAACCTTGCCATCATTAACCAGACCAATAAGTTTGTCAATATAATTCAGTACAGGAGCTTGACCCTGCTTTATGGTGATGCCCTTATCAAAGACCCGGTGGAGGGGGAAGTTATCGTAAGTCGAGCCATACACGCCCATGATTGATACCGTTCCCATTCTTCTTACCGCCTCAAAGCAGAGATCGAGTACCTTCATCGAGCCCATTTCAAAATTGACGGTTGCTTTAACTTTATCCATAAAAGTACGTTCTGGTTCAAATCCAACTGCATCTACACATACATCAGCCCCTCTTCCTTCAGTCATTGCCCGTATTGCTTCTACGACATCGACTTCATTAGGATTAAGTATTTCAACGTTGTTAACAGCTTTGGCTTTTTGAAGCCTATAATTTAACGGATCGATAGCTATAACACGTGCTGCACCATTAAGCCATGCTGCCTTCTGTGCCATTAGTCCAACAGGGCCAGATCCGAAGATAGCTACTGTTTCCCCGCCCTTAAGTGCGGCCCAGTCAATTGATGACCATCCTGTAGGAAAAATATCCGTTAGGAAAAGAGCTTGTTCATCGCTGAGATGATCTGGAATTTTACGTGGACTAATATCAGCGTAAGGAACACGCACATACTCTGCCTGGCCGCCAGAATAACCACCATACAGATCGGTGTAGCCAAATAATGCCCCACCTTTCTGGTCCATCAAATCGCCATTAGGACCGTAGTGTTTAAAATTTGAGTTTTCACATGCAGGAGAAGCCTCATGTTGACAGAAGAAACACTGTCCACACGAAATCGGAAAAGGCACAACAACACGGTCACCACGTTTAAGGTTCTTAATTGCAGATCCAACTTCCTCGACTATCCCCATGAATTCATGGCCCATGATGAGAGGTTCTTTTTGAGGAACTGCACCGCTCAGAATATGTAAATCCGAACCGCATATCGCCGTTGATGTGACTTTGAGAATAACATCTCTGGAATCAAGAATTTTTGGATCAGGGACATTGTCGACTCGAATATCACCTGGTTTATGGAATACTGCTGCTCTCATATATTTATACTTTAGAGTTTATTAATCAAATTTTGTATTTTATTGCCACTATCTTTCTCTACCCATATTTGCGAGCAGAATGCTGCATTATGGTTGACCTCCGCCACCAGCAGATCCATAAATCTGTCCTGTGGCATAACTGGCATCATTGGCTGCAAGCTGTACATATATGGAAGCCAATTCTGCAGGTTGACCAGGTCGTTCAAGTGGTGTGTCACCGCCGAAATTGACAAGTTTTTCCATTGTTGCGCCGCCGCTTACTTGCAAGGCGGTCCATATTGGACCTGGAGCTACACCGTTAACACGGATTCCTTTAGGTCCAAGCTGTTTTGCCAATGAGCGTACAAAACTTGTATTGGCAGCCTTTGTTTGTGCATAATCGAATAAATCTGGAGAAGGTTCTGTCGCTTGCACAGAAGTGGTAGCAATAATAGAAGATCCTGGCTTTAGATGGGGTAGAGCTGCTTTAGTAAGCCAGAAAGAAGCATAAACATTGGTTTTCATTGTAGCATCAAAATCATCCGAACTGATGTCAAGAATAGATGGTCTAGTTTGTTGTCGACCTGCATTGTTGACAAGAATATCAAGCCCACCAAGTCCATCTACAGCCTCTTTAACCAATTTTTTACAAAAATTTTCATCTCGCAGATCACCAGGAATTGCCAATGCTTTGCGGCCTTCTTTTTTAATCAGCGTAATGACCTCTTTGGCATCAGCTTCTTCAGCAGGTAAATAATTAATGGCTACGTCTGCACCTTCCCGTGCGTAGGCAATCGCAGCAGCTCTGCCCATTCCGGAGTCGCCACCTGTGATCAATGCTTTACGTCCTTTTAGTCTACCTGAACCTTGATAAGACGTTTCGCCATGGTCTGGTCTAGGACTCATTTGGCCAGCAAGTCCTGGCCATGGCTGAGATTGTTCTTTAAATGGAGGTTTGGGAAACTTCATTCTCGGATCTTCCATAGCATATTCAAGTTTTTGGACATTTGACGCACCCGCGTTTCCCACTAAAGGTGTAACTGCTAATGTAGCAATTCCAGCTCCTATACTGCCGATTACTTTCCGTCTACTGATTTTGTTTTCTTCCATCATCATAGCATTAGATTTTATTAATAATTTCTGGATGTTTCTGACGTTCAACACAGTAATGAAGATCGTCGTATAAACGCATTTTAATTTGCAGCTTTACCATCCAATCAAGTTTTTTTATTCTATCATAAAATAAACATGCGGAAACACTTGAAAGTTGTAAGGTTAAATACTGGTTTTAGCGATTTATATACCCTTATTGAAGGAATAAGGTGATATCAAAACTATAGATTTTAATAAAATATATTCCCCAGAAATTAACATTTAATTGGTCCTACACATATTTCGATATTAGCTTATACATAATGACGCTTTCGAAATGGTCGTTTAAATCTAACGATCTCGGAAGTAAAATATTTAGATCATGCGATCTTTAAGAATGTAAATGTAATTTAGAAAACCGTAGTTTTTACCTGACATTAGAATTTTATACCCAATATTAATCATCGGCTAAACTATAACCTGATTCAAGCGGTTCTTACTGTATCTAAATATTAAATTAAACTATAAGATTATGGCTAGACAAAACAAATCTAACGAAATGCCAAATGCACATTTACATGAGTTATTTGTCGATGAATTAAAAGATATCCTAGGTGCTGAAAGACAATTGCTAAAAGGACTGAAAAAATTATCGGAAGGAGCACATAGCGATACACTGAAGGAAGCTTTTAAAACACACTATAAGCAGACCGAAGGCCAGATAGAAAGGTTAAAATCAGTATTTTCCAGTTTAAATCTGACCGCGAGGGGTAAAAAATGCAAAGCAATGGAAGGTCTCTTAAACGAGGCTGAGGAAATTATGGAAGAATTCCAGGACAGTCCCGAGGTGTTGGACGCGGCCTTGATCTGTGCAGCTCAGAAAGTTGAGCATTACGAAATTGCAAGTTACGGTTGCTTGGTTACTTATGCCAAATTGATGGAACACTCGGAAGCAGAAGAACTTTTGGCTGCTACACTTGCCGAAGAGAAAGAAACGGATGTTCTCCTAACCGAAATTGCGATGGACGAAGCCAATGTCGAAGCTGCTCAGTAAAAGTTTGACGGATAAAATTTTTAAATAAAAAAGCTGGTTCTATGTAGCCAGCTTTTTTTATTTTTAACCACCAAAAGTTAAACAATTTGTTCAATTTCCCTTAAGATTGAAATCTTTATCACCTACACATACGTTTAAAAAAATCTCCAAGCACTAATGGTGATAACATTGTCTTGGAGATTAAAATATACAAACTACGTAATAAGCTAAGTTTAGTAGAGCAAGAGAGCCGTTTTCTTACCAGAGGATTGATGTTTCCTTATCGAGTGGTTGGGAGGACACCATTTGATGATTCCGCCGAATTTGAATCTCGGTACTCAATGGTGCTACTCGTATCTTGCATGCTGGTATCCGGATGCAAGCCTGTATCCGAAGGCAAACTATCCATATTATTTTGATCTTTATTATTTGTACTATTACCACAGGCTGATACTAAATTTATACCCATTAGAGCAACCAAAATAAATTTCATTTTTTTCATGATTAAATTGTTTAGTGAAACCTTATTATTATTTTATCGAGTTATAACTTACTGTACAGATTTTGATCCTAACGATGCTTTGTCAGCAACCTCGTATCAATTGATCTCATACATTTTCAATTTTTGCTTTAACGTTTTTCTAATGACATGGATGCGCGATTTAACCGTTCCTTCAGGAAGATCATAAGTTTCCGCTATTTCCTGATATTTGTAGCCTTCCAGATATAATCGAAAGATGTCTGCATTTTCCTGCGATAAACATTCGAGGGCTCTGTTTATATCATCTTGTATGGTCTTGTTTTCTGTTTGATTGGTTGCTAAACTATCGAAATAATCGGTATGAACGTACTCATCGTAGATAGCACTTTTGCGCTTTTCGCGGCGGTATTGATTGATGTAGATATTTTTCATAATGACATAGAGCCATGTCATTAATTTAGGATCATTGATAAATTTATGAATTGATTTTAACGCCCGGATAAAGGTTTCCTGAACCAGATCTTCCTTTTCATCATAATCGGATGTAAACTGACTGGCAAAGTGGTTCAGCTGTTGTCTTTTTTCTTGGAACAAGATATTTAAATTTACATTTTCCATATAATTTACCTTATTAATATATTACTTAATTGATATTAAAATAACGTCTAATAAGCTATAATGGTTTAAGCTCGATAATCGTGAGGAGAAAAAAATAGCACAATGTGTATAAAATACGGTTGATGGTGTTACGACAAAAAATGTGTATCATTTCAATTCCAAAGTGGTTTTTGAATTGGTTGATCTTTTTTAAAGCATTTGAAAGTGAAAATGAAAATAGGTGTTTGTTTTTACTAAATACGCATTTAACACATAGTTGGTGTAACACACAAAATTAATACTTTACGTGTTTAAAAACAGGTTCTTATGTAAAAAATACTTTAAAATTATAATTAATGAACTTTTATACGAGATAAGGGATTCTTTGGTTAGAAATTTAAACAATATACCTATCACATTTAGTAAAAAGAGTAAGATGGAAAGTTTACAAAACAAAAATCAAAAAAAAACCTTTATGTATCGCAACAGTTTGTCTATTGTATTTATAGCGCTGTTTGTTATCGCGATAGGGGCACAAGTTTATTTTGGTTGGCAGGAACATAATCAGGAATTAGTTGAGCTGGGAGCACCATCCCTAGCGTTGACCACCTATCTAACTAGTGGGCATTTTTTTTCGGCAACTTTTGAAAATTTCCAAAGCGAATTTTTACAGATGGCCTTATATGTTATACTTACCATTTCGCTCAGGCAGATTGGTTCCGCCGAGTCAAAAGATATCGAAAAACCCGAAGAAGTAGACCGAGACCCGGACCCCTCAAAGCCGGATGCTCCCTATGCTGTAAAACGCGGCGGCTGGAGATTGTCGATTTACCAAAATTCCCTCTCTATTGCTTTTGTCTTGCTATTTCTTCTCAGTTGGGCAGGACATCTATACGGCAGTTTTATGGATTATAATCAAGAGCAAATCCTTAAAAATGAACCCGAGAAAACTTTAAGCGATTTTTTAAAAGAACCTCTTTTTTGGTTTGAAACATTTCAAAACTGGCAAAGTGAATTTCGATCTGTGGCATCAATTGTAATTTTAACTATTTTTCTCCGTCAAAAAGGTTCTCCTGAATCCAAGCCCGTGGATGCCGGGCATCTGGAAACAGGTAAATAAGGACCATATCTTAAAGCTGGACATGGTTTCTTTTGGTAAGACCGTACATTTTCCACCCATTTTGGTTCAACATCCTTTAAGAGGCACAGTCATCTGCCTCATCCAAGGAAAGGAGCTATCTCCGTAGGCGCCTCGTTTAACTTAATTTTAAAGAGACGCCATTAACTATCTTGAGAATGTTGCTTTTTATACAGCTCTACCAATTATCAGCAGACAACAAACATTACGGCTTTTCATTTGTAATATTATTATTACAAATAAGAGTGCTGTACGCTGTTATTCGGTGATGATTTAACTCTTCAGTGTGGCAATCTTATATTTTTTTACTAAAGAAGATTAAGATGATTAACATTATTTTAGCTGATGATCACGATGTTGTACTGACCGGTATGAAATTATTAATAGAATCTCAACAGGATATGACAGTTGTAGGAGAGGGCAAGGATGGTCATGCTGTATTAGAGATTTTGGAAACAAAAAATTTACCAGATCTACTTATTACAGATTTGAAGATGCCAGGTATGGACGGCTTGGAACTGGTCGCTCGGGTAAAGGATTTGTATCCGAGTCTAAAAATCATTATTCTTAGTATGGAAGATGATATTTCAAATATCATGAAAGCTTTCAATTTAGGAGCGAATGGGTATTTAACGAAAAATGTAGATTTTGACGAATTGTTTTTTTGCATTAGGCAAATCATGAAAGGTTTACAATATGTATGTGCTGAAATGACATTATCAATCCTTTCTAATCTTCAGAAATATCCAGCTACATATCAAGAGCCAAAGCAAATTATAACAGAAAGTGGACTGACAGAAAGAGAAATTGAAATATTACATCTCATCGGAGAAGGATATAGCAATATCGAAATTGCAGATAAACTTTTTCTGAGCAAACGTACCGTAGAGGGACATAGACAACGTTTACTTGAAAAGACTGCTCTTAAAAATACCGCCTCTCTGATTAAATACGCCGTGAACAGCGGGCTTATTGCTTAGACTGAAGTTTCATTTATTTCTATTAACTACCTTGCTGTAGGAAGCTCTCCCTTATATATAAATATGCCATTCAGACCTTATGTTTATTTAAGGATCTTTAAATATGTGATTAGCTTTGGCCTTTTGTGTATGAAGTAAGTTTTTAAATTCATCTATCTGTGTGTCGAATCCAGGAGCGCGATTCTTGCTTAGTAAGCGCTGGGATTCATGGATTAAATTATAGATCAGTATTTTATCGCTCTTCTTATCTAATAATAACGAAATGGTCTGGATGCGCTGACTGATTTTTTGTAGTAAGCGCTCAGCCTTGTCTTGCTGTGTAAGCGTATTATTTTTTTCAATTTTTTTCGTTGTAACTTTTTTTTGGATAGCATCTTCTGTCGATGCACCGGGTATATGGTTTACAGGTAGGGTTTCTGCAGTAAATGCTTGGATGACAAGTTCAGTTTTATTTGCTGCATTCTCAAATCTTCTGCTACTACTTACGTGCCAGCCATCGCATGCGATACAATAGTAGCATCTAGTTGGTGCAAATCCCGATTCTTCAATCATCTCAGCATGATTAAACTTAATAAAGTTCTGGGCTTTATTTTCCGTTTTAAAGAATATTTTAAATCGTTGCGCATCTTTACAGTAAGCTCGGCTTTTGGACGGTCTCATAAGCTGGTCGTTTATATATATTAACAGATTTCTTAGTTTTATATCGGTTTAGGTAATATACGAATAATATCTTTGATAAAATTTTGAATTGTAAGAAGTTGAAGATGACATTGTTATTCTCTGGCTTAAGTCTTAATCCGGTGATTTGAAGCAAAATAGATTTTTGTAGCGCTCATATCCGCACCGATCCTTTTCAAGAAATGTATCCAGATGCCGATGCTACGTTTGATCTCGGACGTGGATTGACTTTTATGGACAAAGAATTGTTGGGGATCGTTCCCTATCGTGAGCGTAAAAAAGGGAAGCGTGTGGCAGATCTTCTGGTCAAGGTTTATTTAAAAGACGGAAGCGAGAAGTGGATTTTGGTGAATACCGAAATCGAAGGCGGACATGATTCGGATTTCTCACATCGTATCTTTCAATATTTTTACAGGCTATTAGATCGTTACCGTGTCCCTATGGAGACCATTGCTGTTTTTACTGGAGGACGTTCGCAGCCATGTACTGATGAATACCATTTTACAGTTTTCCGTACCTCGTTACGCTTTCAGTATTTGAGCTATCAAATTTTTGATCATGACGAATCAGAGCTACTCGGTATGGACAATATATTTGCTTATATTGTCTTGGTATGCCAGAAAGCTTTAGATGAAGATAAGATTCCAGAGCAGGAGCTCGCCGAGCAGCGTAGTACAATCGCACGAAGGCTTATCGAGACCAATAAGTATAGTAAAGATCGTATAATGAGCTTTTTAGTTTTTTTAAAGAGTTTTCTTTTTATACGAGATAAAGAAATAAATAGTAACTTTGATCAATACATTTATCAAGTGACAGGAGGCACAATTCAAATGGGTGTAATAGAAACAATCAAACGACAAGAAAGAGAAAAGGGAATCCAGACTGGTAAAGCTAAAGGTTTTGCCGAAGGCGAACGTAAAAAAGCCCTTGAGACAGCTTTAGAATTCAAGAAAATGGGCTTGCCTATTGCAGATATTGCAAAAGGTACAGGTCTTACCATTGAAGAGATCGAAAAACTGAAATAAAACTCAGATCATATAAAAAACGTATACAGCCATTCTGTTAAGAATGGCTGTATACGTTTAATACCATCCTTACGGCTTCCCGTATTTTTTAATCAAACCGATCACCACAAAATCCCATTTCAGCAACAGCTGTTAGTGGAGCCAATGCTTTGAGTGCAATCAGGAGCCAGCTTTGTAGTTTACTTAGCAGATTCCTTTGGGATTTTTCGTTGCGCTCTCCCGCAATTATAAAAACAAACTTCAGGAGCTTTATAAGAGCGTAGTAGCGTCTTTAAACAAAATACCCGTAACTACCGGAAAGATGCCGTTATAGGCTTCAGCGCCAATATTGATGAGCTCTCAGGCAAAGGAAAACCGATAGTTTATGATCACCGCTATCGATACACCAGTATTGCTCAATCAGATTAAACATATACAAGTAGAATCAGTAGGTGGAGATATCGATGGATCTGTTATTAAGCTTGATGATAGAGCGCCCTACCGGTATCTTTACCATGGACAATGCGACAGCCGAGTTTATAGCCACATCCCGATTGACCGAATTTGTACCCTTGCTATTCAAAGCAATGAATGAAAGAGTGGAGGATCGAGTATTTAAATACTAATTTTTTTTCCATAATTGAATCCTCCATTATAAAACCATCACCAATATCAATGTTCTCTTCTCCGACTTTCTTAAAACCTATACCCCTATAAAAATCGATAGCAGAATTATCTCTATTCACATTTAAAGAAAGACTGTGATTTTTGTTTTTCATTGCAATATCTGTAATTGTTTTCATGTCTATAGATCACTTATTTGATCACGCTAATACGCGTTACGTAATCAAACAGTTAAATACTATTAATGGTAGCTTGAGTAAGATAAAACGAACGATTGATCATGATATAATGCGACTTCATTTTTTCAAATCTGTTGATGAAATAACTAGAAGAGCTTTTGTGCGAGATGATAGTGCTCTTTTGTTTTCAGAAACACGTAATTCTTTAGATATATCGATAGATCATCTCCTAGATTATTTAGTTGGACGAATGTTAACAGTGGGTTGGATAGAAGTTGATCAAGATATTAAATCCGATAAGGAAGTATGGACAAAAATGTTTAAATATTATTTTGATGAATTTAACATTTCTACTTTTTTAAGCTCCCGTACTGTAAAGACCAAATGTGATGAGATACCATTTGAACATACCTGGAAAAATGGTCATATCAATTTTTTTGAGTCTGTAAACTTTGATCTTCAAAAAGAAGATACAATTAAGAATAAGGTACGTCGTTGGGCAGGCCAGATTGATGAGCTTAAAACTGTAGGAGAAGATTTACACCTTTATCTTTTGGCTAATATGCCTGATTCAAATGACCAGATGAGTACGTATATTTCATCGTTTTATCAGATAAATCGACAGATAATATAAAAGTGGATAACATTACTTTTTCGGAAGCAGATAAATTTGCGAAGGAATTAAACGAAGAGATTTTAACTCATGAGGATTAGTTTATTATGTAATCCGATCGAAGGAATGAACCTCAAGCGCGTGAAATTACAAACGCTAAGGCACATTCAGTTTTAAGCAGGCTCTTTGAAGTTGATGTTCCTGATAATAAAGGAAATCTCTGAAAAATGGACAATGCCAATGCACAATTGGGACTGACCATATCAAAAATATATATTAAATTTGGTGATAGACTAAAGCTGGATTTAAACTTTTAAAGAGAAACCAATGGCACAGTTGCTGGTACACTCACTTATTATAATTAGATTCAATTCATGAAAAGTTTTCCTAATTTACAATTGTAATCGTAAATCCTTTACTCTTCAATTCATCAAATATATTATTTTTATTGTCCATCGCATTTGTCAATTCTAAGGAAAACAATGCTCCACCATCTTTTATTTCTGAAATTAATTTCGATATTTTTTTAATGTGATTTTGTGCAATTGTTGCATTCTTATTTTTTGGAGCTTAAAAAACTACTTTTAGCAAACAGTTGCTTAAGGGATTCTAGATTTTCAATTTCATAAAGATGTGCTTTTTCTTTTATTTCTTCTGAGATTTTAGGCTGATTATTTAATAACTCTATTATTTCAGCGATATAAAAATCTGTACCAAAGGAATTTAAATAGCCAAAAGTCTCGTTGATGTCAAGTAATTCTTTTGTTGGAATTCCATGTTCGTCTGCATATCTTCTAAAAATCTGTTGCACAACACTTGGAGTATTACATTCAGGAGAGACTTTTTTCATTAAAAGATTGTAGATTAATAATGGCTTTAATCTATTTAAAACTTTTTCATCCATATGCTGCTCTGACATCCTATTTTTCAATTTTAGGTAGTCATCAGCAGAAAGTAATTTTTGTATAGATGGTTCACCTTTTTTTAACATAAGAAACCCCTCGCTCAAATTGTCATATTTTTTATTACCCAGAGCATTTTCAGTATAATATACTTTGATTTCCCGAGATAGCCCAGAAGCCTTATTAAGAACTTTAGCAGGAATATCACAAATGCCAGAAGTTGTTAATACTATGTAAGAACTATTTTCAACACCATCTTTTGATATTTCCCAAACCAGCGAATTATTATTTGTATCCTGTGCTTGTGCATAAGAAAAAGCACTCAGCACTATTAAAATCATGGAATAGTTTTTTATTGTCATTTCGTTTATAATTAATATTATATTAATGTGCTTGGAGACTCTCTTTCTGCAAACCTTTACTCGGACTATAATTATTGGTATAATGAAGCACAATTGCTTGTATCAATAAAACTTGTTTAGGAGGATTTTTCCCTTGTTAGAATCTAAAAGTACATTTTTTTTCCTGTTTAACAAGTACTTATCTTTTACTGATTCTCTGTTTTGAAAGAAAGCTTTTGATTGTCCTCCGTTTTCTGTGAAGTGTATGCTCCACCTCCGTAGAAATAGAATACAGAAGAAATCTTATTTTCTACCTGCTCCCTCAAAACATGCGGGATGATCTTGCACAGTTTTTCCGATTATTTGCTCAATCCACTTCTTTCAAAATAAAATACATTGCCCTATCTTTTAGTTTTTCTATGGTAAGCTACTATAAGATTTAAATTGAAATTTACTGAACGTAAAATTTATTGTATTTTAATTTCTTTATAGTGAATTAATTTTGCTATCTTAAAGGTTTTATATCAGCTGATAAATATTATTTTATTTAAAATAACATTATGAACCAACAGTCATATAGCCAAGATTCAATCTTACAAGTTTTTTTCAACGATAAGCCAGAGGTTCCAGAGTCTGGGAAAGATTCTAGCTTCCAAAACCAAGATCCCGACTTGAATTTCAAGGAATATATTGTTGGCAACTCTACGATTAAAAGCCATTACGTTTTCGGTAAAAATGCCACGCTGCAAAAGTCATCCTGCTTTATGGAACATGAACAAGCAATATATGCTGTTCCAGCACAGCCCGTTGTTACATTTCATATACAGGTGTCTGGAAACAACAAGATGAAATTTGTCAATGGGCAAGACGGGAGACTGATTAATGAACTGCAATATTGTTTATTATGGCAGAATGATCGAATCCTGTCTTATGAACTATCGCTATATGAGGCAGATTATTGTAGTTTACATTTCCGGCCTAGCCACTTTTTAGAGATGTCCCACCGCATCCCTCTTTTAACAGAATTGGCAATGGAGGTCACTAGATCTTCACACAGTGCGCTCGATTTCTATGTCGGCAAGGCTGACGAGGTACTGCTAGCATTTATTGATGCTATATTACTTGAAGTTAGGCACTATCATATAAGCGACCAGCGCTTTACTCATTTATGTGAATGCGTATTACTCAAGTCCATGGAGTTGCCAGTAGAGGTACAGCCTTTTCCAATAGATGCCTTAAAACGCACTTCAAATAGTGCTTTCTCAGATTTGGATGACGATACATTTATGGACGAGCAGAAGTTAAGGTTTGAATCTATTTTCCGTTATTATTCTAGAGATGCGTTGATAGCGAATTTTTATACGATCAAGCAAGAATATCTAGCGCTGAAAGAGGAACGCGCCAAGAGTAACGCCATTATGAAAGAGGTTAAGGACTGTTATCATGGTGTTATGGGAGATTCTGCCGATCTTTTGGCGGAGAGCTATTTCTGGGTAGCTGTAAAGTTGGAGGAGCAGATGAAAAGGTTCAATTTAACCGAGAAAGAGAAAGGTACGTTGGTAGAAGCGATCATTGCTGTCTGTGACCAGTCTTTTGAACTGAAAACACCTCGTGCCGATCAGCTGCAATTTTACACGCATTATACTGGGCAAACATATGTCGGCGATGTGGGTATGCAAGAGTTTGGGGAAATATTAAATATGTTTATCCCGAATATGAATCTCCCAACGGATAAATTGGATGGAAGCAGGGAATCCAGAGCTATTTTGGATCAATATATACAAGATAGTTGCAGCTTTACACCGCTATCGCATATAACAGAAAAAGGAGAAATGGATAAACCTCCGAAAGTCGTTGAACTTTACCACATGCTAATGCAGCGGATGGCAGATGAGCTTACCATAACCGATACAGGCGACTTCCAAAAGAGCGATCTTATTCGAATTCTTGATCATGCCTATCAACGAAATGACCTTTCCCTATTGCTTATGGTTGAGATTGAGCAACTGACAGATGATGGAGATTATGTTGAAAACCAAAAGTTCAATAAAATATGTTTGTGGCATTCGGTACTTGAGGAAGCCATCGATGAATGGTATGATACAGGTTTTTCCAAAGAAGAAGAGCTGATAAGCAATTTAATGCCTTTATATTTTCAATCGCCAGATAAAATTAAAGCTGTTGAACGTAAAGTGATGGAAACAAAAGCAATATACGATGCTATGGTACCAGTTCTTGTTGATGTAGGCTTTACTATGGAATCCCTTCTGAAAAAAAACATCTTTTTACTAACCGCAGAGTCATTGATCGTTGCAGCGGAGAATCCATATAAAGAAAAGTAAATATTATAAAAATAACTTCTTACCTCACTCTTCCGATTTTATTTTTAAGTTCAGAGTGAACATGCAAGCTAACCTATATTTTTTAATCGTACACCAAAGCTGTACAGTTAAATCGTAATTAGTTAGCAAGCAACGTTGTAAGAAAAAGCGAATTTTCAAATTTTATAAAATTCATTTAATTAATTAGATATGAGCGAAAAATCTTTACTGAAAGTATTCCTAAATGACAAGCCAGTCGTTCCTCAGGATAAGCTAAGTCTTCATATGTATGAAACTAGTACAGATGTTATTTTTCACACTGTTGATCATGTGTTTGATGATGCACAGTTGACAAGCCATAATTTTTTGAGCAAGGATGTGAGTATGCGCGCATTTAAGTTCGAACTTAACAAGCCCATTACCCTCTATTCAATTCCTTCGGATCCAGTACTAACCTTTCATTTTCAGGTATATAATAGTCAAAAAACTAAGTTTGTACAGGAAGATAAAGGCATGTTACTCTTTGAGCAAAATAACCAGATATTCTGGCAAAATATGGAAACTGTCAAGTATGAATTTGAGCAAGGGTTATTCAGTCATTTTAACCTGTTTTTCAGACCTCATGTAATTTTAGAATTGGCGGAAAAGCACCCGGTTTTACGGGAACTGGCTATGGAGATCGCAACCAGTAAACGCACTGATCTAGATTTTTTTGTTACTGTTGCAGGAGCGGATATAGATGTATTGATCGATCAAATATATGATGAATTTCATCAAGCTTTCGTCAGTGAGAGAAGATTTAAGCATTTGGCAGAATGTCTGCTGCTGTGCAGTATGGGTATTGATATTACCGTTGATCCTCCTGCTCCAGGTGATATAAAAAAGGATGATGAATTTTTAGATCTTGAATCAGATGTTATAGGTATATTGGCGCGACAAGAGTTATTTACAGAAGACCAGAAACATTTTATTGCTCAGTATAAGTATTTCACTAAACAAATGCTTTTAGACGACTTTAATTTGAAAAAGCAAGCCTATATACAAAGGAAAAAAGCTGTTCGTATAAAGCAGAAACACCTTGCAAAGGTAAAAGAATGCTATTATGAAATAATGAATGATGTCTTAAACGTGCAGGCTTCAAAATTTTTCTTGATGGCAGAGCTCATTGATCATCAGGTTGATAAATATGAATGGAATAATCAGGAAAAAGAAATAATAGGAAAGGTTATTATTTTAGCATGCCGATTTGCTTTCCAAGATGTTCCGCCTTTAAAATTTCAGATAGAGCTATATAACAAGTGGAGTGAAAAGCCCTATATGAACCCACTCGGTTTTAATCATTTTAAAGAACTACTAAAAAAAATTAAACCCGAATTTACTATTGATCTACCTGATTTGGAAGTGTCCTACGAAAGTCAGGCAATTTTTATGGATCATGTGCAAGACCTATTTGGATATAGGCCTTTGGACCATTACAAAGGACTAAAAAATATCGAAAAACCGAAGGAGCTGACTGTACTTTATCAGAGGCTTATGCGAAAGTTCTTGGATGAAATCTCCATTAGCGATGCAGGCGAAATTACAAAAAGTGATGTGATCCGTATTCTGGATTTTAGTTATGACACGAATGATCCAATCTCTATGTTGATGCTCGAAATCAAACATTTTTCTGACGATAAACAGTATGTCTTTGCACAGGATTCAGATCTTCTGAGCGCTTGGTTATTGGCTCTGGCCACATATGATGTCGAACTGGATGAACAACTGTTTTTATTGGAACATGATCCGCGATTTGAGCTGATTACTGTTTACAATAATTCTCCTAAAAAGATGGGAGCCGTCGAGGAACATGTTAAGCTTGAAAGAAATCTAATTTTGCAGCAGACTGACTTAGTTGATAAGCACATTAAGCATCTCAAGGAGTGTCAAAGTAAAAATATGCTATTGAATATTATAAACCTCTTCAATTGTTGATTATTTTGAATACAGCTTTTTAATAGCTGGGCAAATTTTCATGATACCTCCTTGTGTAATAGAGATTCAGGGCAAATATTTTGCTGAAGAAGTTTATTGTTTTTGTCAGCAAGAGCCTATTCTTACTGTTGCTTAAGCAGGGGACAGTAAACTCAATTAGCTTTACGAGGGCTTGGGGTTTATTTATATGGAACCCCTCAGGGCTCTGTCATTCCGTGAAGATAAATTATATATGATAAAGTGATTAACTTTAGGGCAAATTGTTGAGGGTAGCGAGCTTACCATCGACGAAATTGAACAGCTTTGAGTGAAATAGGAGCGGGATGCGTAGGTTTTTTCGTTGGGCACTCCCGCAATTATGAAAACAAACTTCAGGAGCTTTATAAGAGCGTAGTAGAGTCTTTAAAGCAAAATGCACGTAGTTATCTGGCAGATGCCGTTATAGGCTTCAGTGCCATATTGATGAGCCCTCGGGCAAAGGAACACGGATCGTTTATAGTCACCGCTATCGGTGCACCAGTATTGCTCAATCAGATTAAACATATACAAGTAGAATCAGTAGATGGAGATATCGATGGATCTGTTATTAAAAACAAAGTCAAAGCAAGCTTGATCATAGACCGCCATACCGGTACCTATACAATGGACAATGCAACAGCCGAGTTGATAGCCACATCCCGATTGACCGAATTTGTACCCTTGCTATTCAAAGCAATGAATGAAAGAGGGGAGGATAGAGTATTTAAATACTAATTTTTAGTATATATGATTACGATAGACTCCTAAATTTAAACTAATTTTTTTTCCATAATATAATCCTCCATTATAAAACCATCACCAATATCAATATTCTCTTCGCCGACTTTCTCAAAACCTATACCCTTATAAAAATCGATAGCAGAATTATCTCTATTCACATTTAAAGAAAGACTATGATTTTTGTTTTTCATTGCAATATCTGTAATTGTTTTGATGAGTAATTTTCCGACACCCTTTCCCTGTGATGCAGGAAGAATGTAGATTTTATGAATTTTTGTTTTCGATAAACCTTTATAATTCAATTCGTAAGAAGCATAGCCCAAATGCTTTATTTCATCTTTTACGATTAGAAACTGATGGCTCTTATTTGTGGTCTGTTCAGATAATGCATTTGTGCTGTACATCATATCAAGCATATAATTGATCTGTTCCTCTGATAAAATAAGGCCGAAAGTATCTGGCCAAGTTTCATGAGCGATCTTTTGGATAATAGGATAATCACTTGAATTTGCAGTATAAATAGTAAGCATGATTATTTTGAATTTTTAAAATCTTTATTTTTTATTATCATATAGTAATTGTTTAAATATAATAAATCATTGGTATTCAAGGCGAAAAAAATAAACCGCAATAAAACTAAAAAATATAGCAAGCAAAAGCTAATATATTTAGTTTTATTATTTATCTTTGGATATTGAATAAGGATGGACACGATACAAGATAACCGGTTGCTCAACATTCTTTCGTGTTCATCCTGTTCAATATTAAATTAAAGCAGGGTAGGGTTCTGTAAGTTCACTTTATAGTAAAGAGACTTAAGATCGCAATGTCACCTCTGTTGGAAGAAGGCAAAAATGATAAATATTAATTGCGATGAATGTACCATTGACAATCGAGATCTTGAAGGACTTAAAGCATAAGGGATATAATATCCTGAAGTCCGATAATAGTGTGGATGATGTTATACAACATTTTGTCCCAACAAAAGTAAACGACCTATGGGCGTTTATGAGTGAATTTAAGGAAGAGTCTGCGACAGTCGTGATCGAGCAGATTTTGGACGTACCAGAAGAAGTGTTAGAAGGGAAATTCTTACGGGTTTTCTGATTGATCTATTAATTTAAAAAACTATACAGATGAATTTAAAGCAAATACACCAAGAATATATACTCAATCATCCTGAAGCTGTAAAAACTGCTAAGAGCAGAGGACAGCTAACTTTTAGACAGATTGCAGGCATTCGTGAGTCTGCCTTTAGTATGTCTCAGCTATTTACCATAGCAGATGGGGAAGAGATTATTAGACAAGGTTTTGCTAGATGGCCAGATGTCATCGCAGGGGAGTTGGAGCTATTCAAGAGGAGATTGGTCGATTAATATGTGGTGATTGGCTATTTTTTTTCTCATTCTAGAAGTTTTAAAAAAAAGAGAACATCGACGCTTGACTTCTGAAAATTGACTAGGCAGGTGTTCAAGAATCAGAATTATGATCTAAAAAACTCTTTAACTTATCTTCGGATTTTATTTCTAGCTGCAATCGAAGTGCGCATCAAATTGCCTCCATCAATTGATCATTAAAAAGTTGAGGATAATTTTTAGTGAGTTCAGATTTCCAATTATGCATTTGGAAATCATCATTTCTGATTGTACCATCCGGGTCCATCAAAACATACCTAGGGATACCGTTAAACTTAAATAGTTCGCGCAATGCCATATACTCATCTGCAGATACTCTATATGATTCAGACATATCATTTTCAACAATATAATTCTTATAAAAATCCACATCTGGTGTACCCACATTATCCGTTACGAAGACAAATACCAAATTCGGATTATCTTTGAGTTTTAACCGTTTTTCCTTCATTGATTCTATGCCTTGGCGACACGGTCCACACCATTGTGCCCAAAAGTCGACAACCACGACCTTGCCACGATATTTATCTGTCATCTTGGTAAAGAGTGCACCAGCAGGAGTATTTGGTAATAAATAACCGTCTTTGGATATTTTTACACGCTCCGCCAATTTAAGTGCTTCATTTTTTAAATCTTTATTGGTTAATACTGTTAACAGATCATCTGTCAGATTTGTAATCTTTATGGTGTCTGTAGCATAATCTAATTTAGACTTCAAGGTACGCAATTTAGCAACTTCTGTAACTAAGGTATTGGCTATTGTCGGATTAAACTTTTTATTTGCCGAATCCAACACCAAGTATAGGTTGCCTTTAAACTGACGATTCAAGGCATTATAATACTCTTGCGTACGAAAAAGTGGTGAAAATTCGAAGAGATTGATAAAACTTGAAAATTCATTTGGTACCAACAAAGCAAAATCGTTTAGGTTTAACCGAGTCATAAAATCAAAATAATCGGTCGGAAGAGGTTCTTTAAGAAAAGAATTTTTAGGATCATCTCTAAAAAGACTTTTTTTGGACATTTGGAGATCCATTAATTGTGTCGCATAGTAAAGTGCAATATCTGTATGGATCAGATTTTTTAATTTGGGTAAAAATCCGGATTTCCTAAAACGTACGTCTACTTCATGTTGCACCGAATCCCAAGCAGAAATAATTTGCATTTTTGTTTGTGAAATAGGATGTTCCTTCAATATCTTTTCCCGATTTTGATAGAAAGCTCGAGGATTCTTTCCCCAATCAAAATCTTTTAATTGCTGGTTTTCGACAGCAAGAGGCCCCTCAAAACCTATTAATTCTAAGTTTTGATCTTGAGTAACTTTGAATCGCAAAGCTAACGTTTGCCCAGGTTCAATATAAAATGTAAACCTGTCATTTCTATATTTTATATAGGAAATTTCAGGATGTGTCACAGGGTAGCTCGCTTCAAAACGACCATCAGGAAAGATCTGAACGGTAGTTGGATGATCTTCCCAAGTCAGCTGATTGCTACTATATATTATACCACTGGTAAATTCTGATTTAGGATTATAACCTTCAATAAATCCAATTAGTCTTACGGTATCATATTGGAAGAAATTATCCTTATAACTTACTTTATTTGTTTTTACTTTAGCCTTTGCTAGTTCTTTTATTATCCAGCTGTTCGGATCGGGTTCAGCAGATTGGTTTAGCGAAATTTGTGCGGTAGCACAATACAAAGAGAATAAGGGAAAAAAAAGGCACAATAAATATTTCATAATTTCAGGTTATCGGTGGTTATAAAGTTAAATAATTTTAACGAAAAAAAGAATATAAAATCGATGTTTTAATTTCCCTTTCCAATATGTGAAATACAGTAAAATAGTTATTAGCGGTCAGTAACGTCCAAATAAAATTCAGTGATCAAAGAGCATAGTTGCTTGTACACTCACGGATTTAGATAAGTTAGTTTCCTGTGTAGTTTCGCATTGTTTTTGGAAGTAAAATTTGTACACTGCCATCTTTTTTTAATTTAATAAACATTTTTAATTTCGTGTCCATCGGCCTTCCGCTGTTGTACATTATTGCTGCTCTCCACTTAGGTTTATACTTGCCAAAATCTCTGTTCCTGTCCAGAAAAACAGCCCTTTCAGCAATATCGTTAAGCTCAGAGTTTTTTCCTCCAATTGATTTTACATCTGTAACCTTTCCAGTTTTTAAGATGATTATTTCTAACACACAAATAGAATCATTAACAGCATCCGATTGGATTACACTTAATTCTTTAGCAATCTGCTGTTCCCGTGCCTCTATACTGCCCAAATATTTTGCAGGATAACCCCATAATGGCATTATCTGTCCGTAGAAGTCTTTATGTGTAGTAAAGTAATATATAGTGCTATCTCTATAAATGGAGATTTTACTTAAGTAATTTATCTCATCATTTTTAGGTAGATTTTGAGGATGTATGTCCTTGATAGATGGTAAATGAAGCCACGGATAATTTTGATTTAAGATATATTTATCACCCTCAAAATTTAGATCAAAATAATAGTTATTTTCTATATGCAGAAAAGATTGTGAAGTATCTCCATTTTTTCTATCAAATATTGTGGTCTCTTTTGTAAATAATTTAGTGAAGAATGCTTTTTCATTTGAATATCCTATATCTATATGAGTTATATTATCATCTTTAATGCTGTTCTTGTCAGAGGAAAATATTCTTGTTTCAAGGAATTCATTGTAATGCCGTTTAGCGATTTTGTTTTGTGATAATACATTTAATGACAGTAAAAGAGTGCAAAAAAATAGGAGATATTTCATATACAAAAAATGTTATTATAGATTATAGACAATGATTTGGATGTCATTACAGATTAATAGATTCTCCTGAATTTCTTTAAAATACATTAATTTTCTGTTTCGAATTGAATAACACAATATCCCAACTCATTAAGGTGATATTTTATGGAAGTATTACATAACTAATATAGTATAAATATATTAAATCATTGGTATTCAGAAGGTATAAATAAAAATAGATAAAAACTAAAATTTATAGTATGTAAAAGCTGATATATTTAGTTCTATTATTTGTCTTTGGATATTGAATAAGGATGGACACGCTTCAAGATAACCGGTTGCTCAACATTCTTTCGTGTTCATCCTGTTCAATATTAAATTAAAGCAGGGGAGAATTCTGTAAGTTCGCTTTATAGCAAAGGGGCTTAAGAATGTTGAAGGACTTAAAGCATAAGGGATTTAATATCCTGAAGTCTGAAAATAGTGTGGATGATGTTATACAGCGTTTTGTCCCGACAAACGTCCTATGGGCGTTTATGAGCGAATTTAAGGATGTTGAAAACCGTAATCCCTTGATCGAAACAGCCAACGGCAGAACTTTTAATGAAGGGAGCTTCCTTAAAATGAATGCTTATGTGGCTTTGTTTGTTATTATCCTCAACTGTGTTACCCGATAACAAGCGTTTAACATCTGGATAATATTTAGGATTTTATAAAGTCGGATTCAATAGTGATTACAGCTTTTAGTTTCTTGGTAATTCTATGAACTTATCATCAGTCAAATTTCTACAACAACAAGACTGTGGTGTAATCAATATCGCTACGTCAGTTATACAAGGTCACTTGCATTAATGTAGAAGACCTTTCTATTTTTACTATCCAGTCATGGTATTCAAGAATGAGCTCCAATGAGGGCCTTCTCACTATATCTTCTCTTTTCCAGAATTGTGGAACCTTTCGAATAACAATCTAATGTGTTTTACCTAAGACAATTGTAGCACGGTATGACAAGACGAACAAATGCATTTAATATTTGTTGGTAAATAACGAATGTTTTTATTAATTTGTAGTGTAATAATGATGAGATTATGGTAAATATATCGATAGTAAATTTCAAGGATATTCTTCGTTTCAATCAAGAAGCTATTTACGATTTTGAAGAGAGTATTCTGGTCGCAGATGTAGGTATTCGTGATTTGCATATTACTCGCATGTTTCCTATAAGAACATCTTTTTTTATGTTCGTCCTCGTTGAACAAGGCACTATGCGTATTGAGCTCGATTATAGCATTCATCATTTATCCAAACAAGATTTTCTTCTTATCCTACCCGAGCATATCTATCAAAGCATATCAGGTAGCCCAGATACCCGATATCGACTTATTTTTGTAGAACAGGCATATTTTGAGACAATGAACAGGTCAAGAAACGATGTGCTAAAAACTAGTTTTTTAAATATCCGTAAAGATCCTGTTATCCATCTTTCAGAGGAGGAATTTAATGTACTCGCTTCTTGTCATGAAAGACTAGAGCAGCGAATGCCGGCCATACATCATTTCAAGAAAGATATTATTAATGCACTCTTGCTGGAATATGTAATCGAGGCCGAAAACATGATGATAAATCATCATGAACATCAGGTAAAACAAAGTAATTTAACCAGGCAGGATATTATTTTTCATAATTTTTTAACATTATTGAAAAAAGATGTCATCCATCAGCACCATGTATCATTTTACGCTGATAAGCTATATATCACACCCCAGTATTTAGCTTCGGTATTAAAACAGCTTACAGGTAAAGGAACTAAAGATTGGATTGCTGATGCTTTATTGGTTGAAGCAAAGATTATGCTCCAACACTCACAGCAATCTGTACAGCAGATATCCGATGCTCTTAATTTTTACGACCAATCCACATTCGGTAAATTTTTCAAAGCACGTACCGGGCAAACTCCCAAAGCATATCAGAATCTATAATTTTTAACTCCAAGTGTTCACGTACCTTCGATTATTACCAATAATGTACTGTTAATTCACACCTATTACCGTATTGATTTGAGATTTTTGTGTTTTATATATTCCTTCAGTATTAGAAGAGAAATATAGCATAATGAAAGTAAAATATGGAATTGAACGAACAGGAAGTAATTCGTCGTGAGAATCTCGAACAATTACGAGAAATGGGGATAAATCCTTATCCAGCCGCAGAATTTAAGATAAACGCTACGACATCCGATATCAAACAGAGTTTTAAAAAAGATGAGGTTAAACAAGTCACTATTGCTGGCCGTATCATGAGCCGTCGTATGATGGGAAAGGCCGCATTTGTAGAACTGCAGGATCCGTACGGTCGCATTCAGCTTTACATCAACCGTGATGATATCTGCACAGGTGAAAATAAAGATTTATATAACATCGTATTCAAAAAACTATTGGATCTAGGCGATATCATTGGTGTTGAGGGACATGTGTTCAGCACCAAAACTGGTGAGATCTCCATTCATGTAAAGCAATTGCAGATTCTTTCAAAATCACTACGTCCTTTACCCGTTGTAAAACATAAAGAGGGCGTTGCATATGACGCATTTCTTGATCCTGAACAGCGTTACCGTCAACGTTATGTTGATCTTATTGTTAACCATGGAGTCAAAGAAGTTTTCCTTAAAAGAACGAAAATCTTTCAGTCAATGCGCCAGTTTTTCATTACGAAAGGTTATGTAGAAGTTGATACACCAGTTCTTCAGTCCATCCCGGGTGGTGCAAGCGCAAGGCCATTTATTTCTCATCATGAAGCATTAAATATACCCTTATATCTGCGTATTGCCAATGAATTGTACTTGAAAAGATTGATTGTCGGCGGATTTGATGGTGTATTTGAGTTTTCACGTAATTTTCGCAATGAGGGTATGGACCGTACCCATAATCCCGAATTTACCGTCATGGAGATTTATGTCCCTTATAAAGATTACAACTGGATGATGGCATTCACAGAGCAGCTATTGGAAAGGATATGTCTTGAGGTTTTGGGTACAACTGAGGTACTGGTGGGAGATACTGTTATCGATTTTAAAGCACCTTATCGACGAGTAACCATGGCTGGTGCCATACAAGAAAATACGGGTGTTGATATCCGTAATATGACCGAAGAAGAATTACGTCGTACTTGTATTGCCCTCGGCATAGCACAAGATGAAAGTATGGGTAAAGGCAAACTAATAGATGAAATTTTTGGGAAGACCAGCGAAAAGAAATACGTGCAACCGACTTTTATTATTGATTATCCCATAGCAATGTCGCCACTATGTAAAAGTCATCGTGATGATGCCTCATTAACAGAAAGATTTGAGCTTATCGTCAATGGAGTAGAATTATGTAATGCTTATTCGGAATTAAACGATCCGATCGAGCAGCGCTTAAGATTTGAAGAACAACTTCTGCTTCAGAAAAAAGGAGATGATGAGGCTATGTACATTGACCAAGATTTTCTACGTGCATTAGAATATGGTATGCCTCCCACATCTGGGATGGGTATTGGTATGGATAGGCTAACGATGTTACTTACCGGCCAAACGACCATACAAGAAGTATTACTATTTCCGCAGATGAGGCCAGAAGCATGATTTAATTTGTCTTCTGGATAGTCAGTAATGATTACAATATTGTTATTCACGAAATAAGTTTTTAAAAAGTCATAGCCTGAATCAATATGGTCAAACATTATGCGTCTAAAAACAACACCCATTGGTGCATCTGTATTTTCAAGTTCAGTTGCACCTATTTTTTTGCTGTCAAGAATTATGTCGTAAAGTTTTATTGTCATTGCTCGCGTGGATGCAGTTTGGAGGTTTTACCAAGACCGATTTAGTGACTTTGGTAAATGACGAAGGTAACTGGAAAGTATCTCAATCGGTCAATTCTTATAAGTAAGCAAGTTTAATCGATATATTAAGTAGAAGCCATGTCGTAAGATATGGCTTTTTTTGTGTCCGGAAAGCAAGACTAGGTTAACATGTTAATGCTTTTGTTGCTTGCTAGCCGACAGCAAACGTTTAAAAACGACTACAAACGTTTAATAACCGGCTAATAATTTTAGTTTTCCTGATGTTTGCTTAGCAATATTAATTATTTAAGCAAAGCATATTATTATGAAAAAGACAAAAAGTAGCATGGGCAAGTATGTTGGTTTTAGTGGCGACTGGAGCTTTAAATTCTATTTTGGCAGGGAAGAAAATAAGCCGATTTTAATTTTGATTTTTAAATGGGCTGTTTGAGGGAGAGAAAGTTATTCAGGATCTTCATTATCGGCCAGTGGAGCAGGGTGGCGATGTTGAAAATGAGCGTAAGGTTATTTTCGATCTCTATTGTACCGGTATTGATGGGGAGCATTTCATTATAGAGATGCAACAGCTTTATCAAGATTTTTTTAAAGATCGGACCGTTTTTTATACATCCAGGCTTATCAATAAACTTATACCCAGGGGCTATAAGGGAAATACATACGAACTTCCCGAAGTATATTTTATTGGTATCTTAGAATTTGAGTTAGGAGAAACAGAACCGGGAAAGTATTTTTACGATGTTGCTCTTTGCGATAAGCAGAGTAGTCGTGTTTTTTATGAAAAGCTTGGTTACAAGCTCTTAGTATTACCAAATTTTAATAAGAATGAGGTTGATATAAAGACAGATATGGATATGTGGCTATATCTATTGAAAAACATGAGTAAACTTGATAAAATACCTGATTTTTTGGATAAGCGGGTATTTGGTCTTATCTTTGACATAGGCGAAGTCGCAAAATTAACACCGGAGGATAAGATGGCATACGAAGCAAGTTTAAAACATAAGCGTGATGCAGAGAATACCTATTCTACTGCTCAGCGTCTTGGACATGATCGAGGTTTAAAAGAAGGTTTAAAAAAAGGTATTGCTCAAGGCCAACATCAAAATGCTATTGAGACAGCTTTGAAATTTAAAAATATGGGTTTACCTTTAGAACAAATTGCTGAGGGTACCGGCCTTACCGTCGACGAGATTGAAAAACTGAAATAAATCAAATAGGTCATATAAAACACATAAAGCCATTCTGTCAAGAATGGCTTTATGTGTTTTATACCTTCCTTACGGCTTCCCGTATTTTTTGATCAAACCGATCCCCACAGAAAATCCCATATCAACAACAGCTGTTATTGGAGCCAATGCTTTGGGTGCGATCCAGAGTGAGCTTCGCAGATCGTTTGTGGATTCTTCGGGGGGAGCTTCCGCAATTATGAAAACAAACTACAAGAGCTATATAAGAGCTTAGTGGAGTCTTTAAAGCAATATGCACGTAGCTACCGGGCAGATGCCGTTATAGGCTTCAGCGTCAATATTGATGAACTCTCGGGCAAAGGAATCCCAATCGCTTATGATCACCGCTATCGGTACACCTGTATTGCTCAACGAAATTAAACATATACAAGTAGAATCAGTAGGTGGAGATATCGATGGATCTGTTATTAAGAACAAAGTCAAAGCAAGCTTGATCAGGGAATGCAATACCGGTATCTATAACATGGAAAATGCTACAGCCGAGTTTATAGCCACATCCCGATTGACCGAATTTTTACCCTTGCTATTCAAAGGGAAGAATGAAACAGGGGAGGATCAGGTATTTTTCGGTCAACTTCGATCTTTTCATCTGTTTTCCTCCTATTTAGAATTAGTAATTCATCTCTGAATTCTATACTTTTAAAATGTCCAATTTTTTGGAGGAGGTCAGAGGTCAATCTTTTTGAGGGTAAAACGATAGGGAATATGCTAATGTTGCTTTCGGACAAAGACAATATAATCTGTGCTGACCGGCTCAAGACCATTCTTTCTCATCTCTGTTGCTATTTGAGCTCTATGATAGGTTCCGTGATTAAAGGTATGTAGCAATATCTCTTCAATGGAGTTTACAAATTTATCATTTTTAGTGTTTTTATATTGAATGCTATGTTTGTCATAATCGTTGTGTTTTTTGATCTTTTCATCTAAGCCAGCGGAAGCTAAATTATGGTATTGTTCGCATTCCATAATACTATGTTCATCCCAAACGCCTAGGTATGGTTTTTCACCATTTAATCTACTTAACCAGATTATTTGTGCATTAACAATATGACTCATTAGTCGTAAACAGGAGGGAGGAATTATACTTCCTTGAGATTTTATTGTACTGATGACTGATTTATTGGCCCAGTCATTATATAACCATAAATGTTCAATCGGATTTGACATTGTAAATAAATTACTTTGATTTAAATATACGCAATAATTTCTCTAAGAATTCATTTTGTGAGCGGACATCTTATTTACTTTGGGGAGTGACTACTTTAAAAAAGATGGATAGCTTATCATTTTATTATAAATGTGTTATCAAGCCTAGTTGAGTAGGGCTTACCATCGACGAGCTTGAAAAGCTGTATAGCAATATGTCAATTAATCATAGCAAATATTCAAACCTAAATAATAAATTGTAATTTTACAATATATTCAAAATGCAATGGAACAACGTTTTATAGATGTCATTCAGCTAATCAAACAATCTCGTATCAAGGCGATAAAAGCAGTAAATACTGAGCTGATCAATCTATATTAGAATATTGGCGAGTACATTAGTAAGCGCATAGAAACTACTGAATGGGGTCAATCTGTTGTAAAAGAATTGGCACAATATATCCAAAGAACGGAACCAGAAATAAAAGGCTTTTCTGATAAGAACCTTTGGCGTATGAAGCAGTTTTATGAAACCTATAAAGATTTTCCGAAACTCTCAGCACTGTCGAGACAATTAAGTTGGTCGCATAATTTGGCTATATTATCTCGTTGCAAAAGCATAGAAGAAAGAGAATTTTACCTTAATATTTCTAAGTAAGAAAACTATAGTTTTCGTGAATTAGAACGTCAAATATCAACAGGTTATTTTGAACGTACCATGATCGGAAATACAAAACTCTCAACAGTGTTGAGAGAATTTAATTTTGGTATAATTAATGCATTTAAAGATAGTTATATTTTTGATTTTCTGAACCTTCCAGAGCCATATAACGAAAGTGATTTACAAAGAGGTTTAATTCATCAAATGAAAAATTTCATTTTAGAATTAGGAAAAGAATTTTTGTTTATTGCCGAAGAATATAAAATACAAGTTGGGAATAGTGATTTTTATGTTGATTTATTATTTTATCATCGAGGATTACAATGTCTGGTCGCTTTTGAGTTGAAAGCCGACAAGTTTAAACCCGAACATTTAGGACAATTGAATTTCTATCTCGAAGCTCTAGACCGTGATGTAAAAAAAGATAATGAAAATCCTAGTATTGGCGTTTTACTGTGTAAAGATAAAGATAGTGAAGTGGTAGAATATGCTCTAAGCAGAAGCCTTTCACCCACAATGGTTGCCGAATACCAAATGCAATTACCTGATAAAAAATTACTACAGCAAAAACTGCACGAGCTGTTTGAGAATAATCAAACATAACAGCAATAAAATGCAGTGGGAACATGATCATATAAAACGTATAAAGCCATTCTGCCAAGAATGGCTTTATACGTTTTATACCTTACGGCTTCCCGTATTTTTTAATCAAGCCGATAATCACAAAATCCCATTTCAGTAACAGCTGTTATTGGAGCCAATGCTTTGAGTGCAATCCGGAGCGAGCTTTGTCTTGTTTGCTTCGCAGATCCCTTCGGGATTCTTCGGTGGGCGCTCCCGCAAATATGAAAACAAATTACAGGAGCTATATAAGAGCGTAGTATATGCCATCACTATTAAGTAGTACATATATCCTAATTTTTGATTCTTTAGGTCCACGATCTATAGTAGCTGGAAGCCAGTTTACATTATTCGATCTTTACAACTCCCTACGTTGAGATTATCGATTATAACCACAGGTAAATACTTTTAAAGCGCCATTTTGGACTTGTGCAAAAATTTCAATATAGCTTTTCACAATTCGACCTCCTAGTATCCTTGGCTGCCATACAGGTCCAGACTGCTGTAGTGAACGAAGTATTTGGTTGCCTACTTTGTCATTACCCATTAACATTTGCATATTGTTTATATATCCTTTCTGATCAACTATACCTTTAAAAAGATAATGAGTTTCTTTATTTATATTTCTAATGCCAGGAATATCCTTATTTAAATTTTCTTCTAAGACAGCGTTACCCTTTTTGTAACTAGCATTGAATCCTTCATAAGGGATACTGGAAAGTTCACGTTGAACTTTTGTTCCTTTATGCAACCATTCTGTTAGCATGTATTTTAGACTATCTTTTGTCAGTATTGCAGTTATTGTGTAGTTTATAAGTTCATTTTTTTCATCATATTTTTCATCAATTATTTTTAAGTCATATATTGGATAATCTGGTATTTTTAAATTGGGATAGTCTCTTTTTAAAAGGAATAAATCACCTGGAAATTTTAAATAGAAGTAGGATTTTCTATTTTGTCCGGCTTTCTTATTTTCATATTTAAAAAAAAGTTCTATAGGTTCATTTTTGTCGTAGTTAATAATTAAACTATCTAAATCTTGATTTTTTTCAAAATAATCTGAGTGACAATTATTTAATCCGCTAATAGTCAGATCTTTTAGTCTGTGAGATTGAGCAATACAAAAGTTACCATTTAGAAATGTAATGGTAAGTAGTAAAAACAAAAATATTTTCATAAATTTTTGTTCTATATAGTATTTTCGGTTAGTCATATATTAAAAGTTATATTGTGTAATACACAATATTGTAGGAATAAAGATTTGTATCATCACCAGCTGGAATATAATTTTCTGTAAAAGCTGTGAATGATACGTTGTCTTGAATACTATCATTATCCGTTTTTTATGAGTGTAATTATCTGTACCATTTACTATTGCTGAATTTGCTATAAATCGATCCCCTGAAGATTTATATCTGTATCTATATTCCAATGATCAATTTTTGGTCAATGCATTTTAACTTAATTATTATTCAATAATTTCGCTAGTTTTTTTGGTGTACTAATACTCATTGTCCCGTCATCATTTTTTTCTTTTATGAAACATTCATAGTTTCCATTAAAATACCAAAAGAAATCAAGAGTTATATTACCTGGGTCTTCATCAAAACATTGTTCAACTGTCGGATAGATTGTTACGATAACGTCTAAGATATCAGCTTCTGAAATGGGATATAGAAATGCAGTTCCTTTTGTTGGTAAAGCAATCAAAGTTCCAAATTGTCCAATAGTGAAGTCTAAATCTTGTTCAATTAATAATGTATATGAACTTGAAAAGTCGCCATTAAGTAATACAAAGACATCGTATTTATCTTCATATGTGTATTGTTTAATTTCTATTTCTTCTTTTCTTAAGTTATTTTTTGCAATTTCAAATAATTGGATCTCATTTACTTCCCAAAGATGTACTTTGCTTTTTTCTACATAATGAAATTGATCTTCAAAGTCAAAGACTAAAAATGTCAATAAATTGGGATAGCTTTTTTGATAAACGAAATCTTCATTGTTGGGTAAAATATCGTCTGCTTTCAGTAATATTTTAAGAAATTGCGTTGCATAATCAAAATCCTTGTAAAGGTAGGTGTATGCTTTTGATTGGTCTTTTAATTTGCTGAAGTGCGTTTGTATTACAATATCTTGTTCCTCATTATTTACTTGTATGTATTTCCTTAGAAGGTTGTCTAGATAGAAATGTGCTTCTAGGCTGTTTTCTTTTTCATACACAATGTCGCCATTGTTAAAACTTACAACTTTATAACCTAGATACTTAAGTGTTAACAGACATTTCTTCAGAAAGATTTCATAAGATTTTTCGTCTATAAGGTTTGAGTAATCTTCAGGAAGAATGGTTCTCTTTTTAAAAATATTAAACATTGTCTATTTTTGCGATCAGTTTTAAATTAATGCCAAGAACAATGTTGGTGAAACAGAACTTTACATTACCCTTGTCACTTACTCATGTATTGGTAAAACTAATATATAAAAAAATGATCAATGTTCGTAAAAACTAATATAACACTCACATAACACAAAATTTATTTATGTTTCTTCTTGTCTTAAATCCCAACTCTTCAAATCTGATGATAAATGAATCAAATGCAAGGATGAGGAATAGTTTTTTCGCAGGAATAGGCATTTTCGTAAACGTTTACAGTTTTATTGACTGTCACTAAATCCTCAATCTTTCCTTTAAAAAATCAATCCTTACATTATATTTGGCTAAATATTTTAGTCTTGTAATTCAGTTGTTTATCAGATTGTATAAATTTCACACGTATTTTAGCTAAATATGTTAGTATATTTGATCGAGTATTTATACCTTTAAAGTATAAACAACAGACGGGATAGAGATGATTTTTTAGGAAATGGAACGGAATATAGTGCATTGTGATCTTGACACATTTTTTGTGTCCGTAGAGCGTTTGCTCAACGTAGGGCTGGTGGATAAACCTGTGCTTATCGGTGGGACTTCCGACCGGGGTGTGGTCGCATCCTGCTCGTACGAAGCCCGTAAGTATGGCGTACACAGTGCCATGCCCATGCGGCTGGCCTTGCGTATGTGTCCAGAAGCCATCATTGTCAGGGGTGATCATGACCTGTACAGTCATTATTCCTCCATGGTCACCGAGATTATCGAAGAGGTGACACCTGTGGTTGAAAAAGCCAGTATCGATGAGCATTATCTCGACGTGACCGGTATGGACCGCTTCTTTGGATGCTGGCAGTGGACACAGGAATTGCGACAGCGTATTATAAAAGAAACAGGATTACCTATCAGCTTTGGACTGTCCGTCAATAAAACCGTCAGCAAGATCGCTACGGGTCAGGCCAAACCATCCGGTGAACTGTTTGTCAACAGTGGTACCGAAAAAGGCTTTTTGGCACCGCTTTCTATCCGGAAAATCCCGATGGTAGGCGAGAAATCCTACACGTTGCTCCGCAATATGGGCATCAGCAAGATCGGCACCCTGCAGCAGATGGAAGCCTTCACCATGAAACATGTGATGGGGGAGAACGGAGTTACCATCTGGCGTAAAGCAAACGGGCTCGACGATTCTCTTGTACTTCCATTTCGGGAGCAGAAATCCATGAGCAAGGAAACAACCTTTCAGCAGGATACCATTGATATGGATCTGCTGCGCCGAACACTGATCGGTATGGTCGATACCCTTGCATTTGAGCTTCGCAAAGATCAGAAACTCACCAGTAGTATCACCCTCAAAATCCGTTACAGCAATTTCGATACCCATACCCAGCAGGTCAAAGTAGCCTTCACCAACTCGGATAAGCTAATTACCGAAAAAGTAATGGCACTATTTAAAAAGCTGTACAGCCGGCGCATGCTTATCCGCCTCATCGGAATCAAGTTTTCTAACCTCATCTACGGCGCCTATCAGACCGATCTGTTCAATGACAGCAGTGACGAAGTCAACCTGCTACAGGCTATGGACAAGATCCGCTTACGCTACGGTAGCCAGTACCTGATGAAAGGCATCTGCGCTCCAGAACCACCATTAAGGAAAGGAGGTGACCATGCTCCTTAATCTGCACAGTTACTATAGCCTTAGACATGGCACCTTAAGTCTCGACGAACTGTTGGAAGGCATGCTCGCCAATGGTTATGACACCGCCGTGCTCACCGATATCAACAACAGTACCGGTTCCATAGACTTTATCCGAAAAGGCCAGCAGGCAGGACTCAATATTCTGGCCGGCATGGAATTCCGTCAGGACGACACCTGCTGTTTCGTCGCCATTGCGCAGAATGAGCGGGGCTTTAGCGAGATCAATGCCTACCGTACACAGCTCAATCTTGAGAACGCAAAAGTTCCATTGCAGGCACCGGAGTTCAAGGAAGTATTTATCATCTATCCCTTGCGGCTCATGGGCAGTTTTGCTCTGAAAGACTACGAATATATTGGTATCCGTCCGTCGGAGCGGAGCAAGGCCATCCTGATGGATAAGCAGTTGCTTTCTAAAGCCGTTATACTTGCCCCGGTGACATTCCGCACGGCAGATCATACCTTTCATCGTCAGCTCAGAGCTATTGATCACAATCTGCTTATCTCACAGCTCTCGGACGAACAAGTAGCACCTGTCGATGAAGTCTTTGTACCCAAAGCACGGCTGATGAAAATCTATGCCGATCTGCCACAGCTCTTGAACAACACCCATAGGCTGTTGGCACAATGCCGCTTTCAGATGGATTTCCAGAGCGTGAAGAACAAGGCCACTTTTACCGGAAATCGCTACAATGATAAACAGCTGCTCCTCAAATATACCGGAGATGGATTCGAACACCGCTATGCCAAGAACGACCCCGTAGCCCGGGAACGTATAGCACGCGAACTCGAGATCATCGAACAGCTCAATTTTTCCAGTTACTTTCTCATCACCGATGATATCTGCCGTTATGCCCGTCATCGCGATTACCATTACGTAGGTCGCGGTTCCGGAGCCAATTCCGCAGTTGCTTACTGCTTAGGTATCACCGATGTCGATCCCATTGCCCTCAAATTACCTTTCGAACGTTTCCTAAATCCCAAAAGGAAAAGTCCACCCGATTTTGATGTTGACTTTAGTTGGCGGGACCGTGACGATATGTACGACTATATTTTCAACCGTTATCAGCACGGCTATACCGCCCTGATGGGAGCCATGAGCACCTTTCGGTCACGGAGCATCCTGCGTGAACTCGGCAAAGTCTATGGTCTTCCCAAATCCGAAATTGACCGTCTGGTACATGAGCCCGAGCATATGCTCAATAAAAATGAAGTGACCAATACCATCTTGAGCGTCTACAACCGTATGGCCGATTTTCCCAATCAGCGAACCATCCACGCCTCCGGAGTGCTTATTTCCGAACAGCCATTGGTCAGTTATTGTGCGCTCGACTATCCGCCGAAAGGACTGCCGACCATGCAGTTTGATATGTATGTTGCCGAAGAAATCGGATTTGAAAAATTCGATATCCTATCCCAACGCGGTATCGGTCATATTAAAGACTGCCGGGAGATCGTGCATGCCAATCAGGGCATCACGATTGATACCCGTCAGCCAAAACGTTTTTTCGAAGACCCCCATATCGCCCAGCAGCTTCGCTCTGCCAATACCATCGGCTGTTTTTATATCGAGAGCCCCGCCATGCGGCAGCTGCTCACCAAACTGCATTGTGACGATTACCTTACGCTCGTTGCCGCATCCTCGATCATCCGGCCAGGAGTGTCCAGTAGCGGGATGATGGCTGCCTTTATCCAGCGGCACCATGACCCCAGTCAGGTGGTATATCCGCATCCCGTATTCAAAGAGCAGCTGGAAGAAACCTATGGCGTCATGGTTTACCAGGAAGACGTGATGAAGATCGCCAATGCTTACGGTGGGCTGGATATGGCCGATGCCGATGTCCTCCGTCGTATGATGTCCGGTAAATACCGAAGCAAAGATCACCTCATCGAGATCGAGGGGAAGTATTTTGACAACTGCAGAGCAAAGGGGTATGACGAAAAAGTCAGCCGGGAGATCTGGCGTCAGATGGAGAGTTTCGCAGGATACTCGTTCAACAAAGCACATTCCGCCTCCTTTGCTGTCGAGAGTTATCAGAGTCTCTACCTCAAGACCTACTTTCCACTCGAATTTATGGTCAGCGTGCTCAACAATTATGGCGGTTTCTATAACCGCAAAGTCTATGTCAACGAAGCCCGTGTCGCGGGTGCTACCATCTGTCTGCCCTGTATCAACCGGTCGGAGTATCAGACCAGCATTCATGGGAGCGATATCTATCTCGGTTTTGACTACATGCAGCACGTAGAATCCAAACAAGTTGAACGATTGATAGAAGAACGCACACGTAATGGACTTTACCAGAATCTTGAGCAGTTTATCAGACGTACAGGTACTGGGCTCGAGCAGTTGATCATTCTTATCCGTATCGGTGCATTTCGCAGTTTTGGTAGCAGTAAGAAAGAACTCCTTTGGGAAGCACATCTTTTGCTGAACAAGCACACAAAAGCGAGTCCAAGTGCCGAACTGTTTGAATCCAATAGCCGTAAACCCGTTTTGCCACCTTTGGATAGCCATATCCTGGAGGACTATTATGATGAGATGGAACTTATTGGTTTTTGTGTCAGCGGTACGCTGTTTGATCTTGCCCGGAGTGATTTTCGAGGCGATGTGCAGAGTCGTGAACTGATGGATCATGTCGGTCGGACCGTTCGTATGGTAGGCGATTTTGTGGCCGAAAAGTTTGTGAAGACAAAGCGTGGTGAACTGATGAAATTCGGGACCTTCCTGGATATCGAAGGCAAGTTTTTCGACACCGTGCATTTTCCGCCCACGTTGGCACAATATCCTTTAAGAGGAGCCGGCATTTACCTCATCGAAGGGAAGGTCGTGCAGGAGTTTGGCTGTCCGTCACTGGAAGTGATCCGCTGTGCCAAGATGCCCCTTAAGCCAGACCCGCGGAGTATATAGCAGTTCAAACTATAAAACATATGGGAATGAGCAGCATATAATACTGGTGTCTTATTCGAAAGTTTGTTGGTAGATACGAAAGAGATATACAATTAAAATAAATTGCACCAGGGATAACCCTTTATTTTATCTCCATACGATTGTGATGGACAAATAAAAATTATAATTTTTCAAGGTGTATCTTTAATAAATCAAGTATAGTTTGTAAATCAATCTGTCCACTGTAGTAAAGTGCATTGCTTTTAATATACAGTTGATTGAGATGTTCTTTTACTTTACTATCTTCTAATAAAAAAGCTTCATTTTGTGCAATTGGAATAGCAAAATCCAAATTAGGGAATCTACGCTTTTTATGAGCTAAATATTCGGGGGTTCCAATGAAATCTATTACTACTTGTTGATTAAGAAGTTGATAAACATCATAATATTGACGCATAAAATTCACTTGGTTGTCTCCTGAACTTTGCATATTCCTAAATTTTGTCGCTATTGTTTGCAGTTTTTCTACAAAAGTATAACACATATCATAACATGCAACTTGTAGCGCTCTATTATCTGTTAAATCAATCGATGCTTGTACCGCTTTCTCAAATGCCCATGATGATATATCTATAGGACTATTTGGGGCTACATTATCAAATCCTACTTCTAACAGAATACCCTGTTTTAATCCTGGCAATTCGTTAAAAAAGGAATTGTAAATTAACCTAATTCCTCCACTTCGGTAATATTGAGTATCATCAAAAACAGTATCCCTTTCAACGCCTATTATTCCATCTATTTTTATTTGATCGGCTAAGCTTTCATAGAAAGCTAATCTTTTTGCAACATTTTTTGGATTGGTATTTTTCGGATTTTCATTTATTCCCAAAGCAGCAGCGGAGTGGATATGTATGTCAATATCTTCTGAAAATCTATCAATTATTTTATAAGCTTTAGATAGGGAAGTACCGCCTTTTAATTCAAATTGAAAGCCTAGTATTTGAAGACCATATAAGCAGTGCATAATCCAATAATCCTTTTCGATCAGTATCGGATCAATTGCTCGTATTTCAGATTCTGCCAGGATAAGATCTTTGAAGTTCTTGTGCTGATGTAGATACATAGTTCTATACTAGTTCATTTATTATTTTTTTAGCTTTTATAGAGCCATATCTATCTGCATTCTTTTTAAGAAGCTCTTTATTAAATTGCTGTACCCTTGACTTTAGATTATGTAATAGGGTTTGCTCGTCTTCTTCCAAGCTTTTTAAATTGTTTAATAAATCAATAACTAAGTATTCGGATGAAAGCTGTTTTGGAAATTTGGACTTACGTCTAAACTGATAAACTTTATTTCCAAGTTTGACATCTTCATGCTTTTTATGATTATATATACTTTTACTATTATACAATTGTGTTGTTCCCAATCCTATTGAATTGTAATAATTGGGAGATGTTATTAAAAAATCATCACCTTTCAGATATTTCTTTATGACATCTTTCTCTTCGGGAACCGAATCTCCAAAAACTGTTTTTTTAGGAGCATAGTATAAGCCTTGAGCTAGTTTTTTAAGACTACCTTCTTGCACTAGGATAGCTAGATCACGATCTATTGATTTTGATGATTTTGCCAAATCCTCTCTACGATAGACTTGTCCTTTTCGTATTGATTTTTTTAAATTATCCAACTTATACATGAATCAAATGTATGAAATAAAATTCAAATTTCATGCAAAAATATTTATATTTTCATTTTTAAAATGTTTTTAAGTTGTTGTTTTCAAGTGTTCTATATTGTGGGTGATCCGCTGTGCCAAGATGCCCCTTAAGCCAGATCCACGGAGCATATAGCGGTAAATGCCGTGAAATTTCTATTGATATTCCTTATATTCGTATCAACAACACGATACCGTTATGCTATACATTCCATTTGAACAACTCACCCGTGGTACCTTTCAGGAATTTCTGAAACAGGGCTATCGTCAGTGTTTGTATTAATTAAACTTCACAGATAACTTTGTTATAATCAATTCCAAGAAATGGGAATATGATAGTTTTGTAAGCAATTCTTCAGACTTTATGAGGTCAGAATTAAACTGTTGATGCACAGATTTTTGATATGTATCGTTTTCAAAATTAATGTTTTGTAATTGGTCAGACACTGTCTGACTAATTAGATAACCTTTGTAGCAGATACGCTCCATTGGGATCTTTTTCAAAGTATTGTTGCCAGAAAGACTACATTGTTGCTCCAGTTCTAAAATCTTATTTAAACCTTATAAATTCAAAACCAGATACAATTGAGTCATCCATAAATGATATTAATCAAAAGTTTATATTGAAAAATCTGTACGCAGACTAAACCGTCATTTTCTTATATTCGTATCAAGAACGCAATACCGCTATGCTTTACAATCCATTCGAACAACTCACCCGTAGTACCTTTCAGGAATTTCTGGAACAGGGCTACCGTGATTTTGTACTGCAGCGGTTTGAGTGGCCCGATGTTCTCAAAGGAACAGGTTTTCTCCTTTCGCCATATTGGTCAGCCGAAGAAGCTCATGCCCATGCTGCAGAACTGGGGCCTAAGGAAGGGAAAGCCATACAGATGCCGGCAGATGCCCATAGCATACAGCAGTTATTGGAAACCAATTCCGGTTATCGCATCTTCAACAACCGCTTTCGAGAAGAAAAGTGGGACAAGCGCATGTTGCGCATGTATGAAAGCAAGATTGTCGGTTACCTCCGTAACCAGACCACTTTCAAAAGGAAAGATCCGATCGATATCCTCTTTACCCTCGAACATGGCCGCGTATGGGCGATCATTACCGATGGTAAGACACAAAAAAAAGTCAGGGCTATGGAACTCATCAGTTAATAGCCACAGACAAAAACAAATGAATACATCACCGTGTTTAACAAGAAACATACTATCAATATAAAGAACTATGTGCTGGGACATATCACTTCATACCGATCTTGAAATCGTCAAGAAAGCATTCCCTAAGTTACGGGACGAACGCAAACAGCTCGAATACGACTACCGTTATTTTGAAAATGTGCAGGCCATTACCTTTCCCGCATATCCCATTATATACAAAGACAAAGAAGGCGAGGAGCTGGGCTTACTTGAAATGGAGTGGGGCGTATTGCCCACCTACATCAAGGACCCCAAAGAACAGGAAGACCGCCGCCGCAATATGATCAATGTGCGGAGCGAGCGAATCCTTGCCGATAGCAAGTCGTATTGGCATAGACTCAAAAATCAACGTTGTCTTATCCCCGTATCCGGTACCTTTGAGCACCGTAAAGTACACGGATGGAAGAAGAAAGTACCCTATTTCATTGGAGAGAAAGGAAGAGAAATCTTCTATATCCCAGGATTGTATCAATGGCATGAGATCGTTGATCAGGAAGGAGAGATCCATAAAATAGGAAGCTTTGGTATGCTCACACGTGAAGCCAATACCGTGATGGGCCAGATCCATAACGATGGGCCGAACAAAAGGCGCATGCCCTTATTCTTAACACCTGAACTCGAGCAGCAATGGCTATCCGCCAAAGATGAAGAAGCGCTGATACCTATTTTCAATTACGAAATCTCCGATCAGGAACTGGATTATTATCCCGTTTACACTTTAAGAGGATATCCCAACAGGCCAGATGGCAAGCATCGGTACGAACCCTATCAATGGTCAGATCTTCCGCCTTTAGGACAGGATGGACCCATACAGCAAAGTTTGTTTTAGTGATATGTGTAAGATCTTATGAAGTTTGTCCCCCTGAGCAGAATTATACTATTAGAATTAAAGCGTAACGGTTATAACATTTTAACATCTAAAAATACAGTTGACGACGAAAACCCGACATGGTATCCGTTAACTGTTCCAGATGTTGATGATTATTTGTTACACCTAGATTGTAGTGGAAGCATTGTTCCTCTGGAAGAGCAAGCGCTATTGGTCATTGACGATGCACTTGTCAATATAGATGAGGGGCAACTTTTAGGAGAAGTATTTATAGAAATAGATCATTTAGAAGAATTGGAGTATAAGATCCAGTTTTACGGCAAGCAGTATAAGTTTATCTCCAATCCAGAATATTATGTTTTTTCATTCGATCCAAAGCGGGTCTTAATACGCAATTATGTCTTACGTACAGGCAATCATCTTCTGTATTTAGCTTATATTGGCGTAAATTATCCCACCCATATCATCGATGAGATGCGAGATCTTGAAGATCTAACCCGTTCCCTGATCTGCCTAGATCAAGAACAGGCAAGAGAATGGTTTAATAAACATGATGTTACTATGGTACAGTCAGATATCTCGATATATGACAAGGATGCTATTTTAACCATTTTTTTACTTGGAACGGATCAACAAATAACGATTCCTTTAGAAGAGAAAGATGAGCTGGTTTATAATTTGATGGATACAGAAGAACTACTGCAACTCCGTGACCTATTTTGGATAGATCCGAGGACCGAATTTCTTTAGCCAACTAAAATAATAACAGTAAAAAGACTCTTTTCACAAATGTTTAGGTTCAGGCGAGCTGAAGAGCAAAGTTTTGTCTAAATATTTTAGATTGATGTGATGAAGGTCAGGTTACTTTGAAAGTTAAAAATTTGAGAATAGTAAATGGTTAGTACGACGTTTGTAATTTCTAAAGCAAGTTTGTAGATATAGAGGAAATTATAATGATCTCATTTTAGAAGCCATCTTACTTGTAGATCAATTTTTGAATAAATACTATTTTTTTGTCCGCCAAATTCCAAGTTGAAACTTCTTGATCTACCAAATTTTTATGCTTTTTACTGATATCCCGCAAAGAATTACCGATTGATCTGCGTAAATATTCATTATCGTCTGACCTAAATTTTGCAATCAGTTTAATGGCATTTCCAGGATTCTCTTTGAAGTAGGGTCTGTTTGTCCAAATTCTTAATCCTTCGATAACGGCTCTTTTTACATTGGGATTATCATCGCTGATCCATTTTTCAATTTTGGGCAAAGATTTCTGATAGCCAATAGTGTGACAGTAATAATCAAATGCTTTGGCTAACATTTCCTGTACTCTCCAGCTAACATCCGTTGCAACTTTAGTCTCAAGGATTTCAAGTGCCTTTTCATATTCAACTGACAATTGCCCTAAAAGATAAGTCGCCAACATTCTGATCTGATAAGCGTCATCATCTAGCAGCTTTTTTGCAAATTCCAAATGATTGATTGAAATGTTCTTTAATATAAGATCACCTGCTTCAATGATATGTTTGAAGCCGTGTTCAATACTTTTTAATTTTTCAATGTTTGCATCCATTGTTTTTAATGTAAATAATTTCTACTTATAAATTCATTAGTTATTAATCCTTAACAGCCGATTATTTTTTCATCTTTTATCAAGAGATACCACTAAAGCAGGGATTGTATCACATTTACACTGTTGGAAATATGATCTTCATAAATTACTGTTGAAATTTCAGGCCAGCGTTCATGAAAACACTTAATTGCTCTGTCATTATATTCTGGATTTTTTTATTGATTTGACTCTATAAGTCGTCTATGTTCTGAGAATCGACCTTCACGTCTCCATCTTGCAAGGCCAGTATTATCGAATACTACATTGTTATCTTTATTGTATACCCAGTCGAAATTCAGCTGATCCAAAATAGGTAAATTTCTGTTGTGTATAATGGATATTTGATCCGTTCTGTTGTTTTTAGAAAATTCAGCACCATTACTTATCAATTCGTCGATTTGAGTGATTATTAGATTATAGTTGTCGTAGAATTCTATAGCACCCTCGTATGTATCGATATCAGGAATTTTTATATTTGCTAGATCCTTGATATTCTTGATAATTTCTACGCTAGGAATCTCAGACTTATAAAAATTGCAACCTTTCACCACTTTGCTTAAAGCTGAAATGCTATAAATGGCTCCGTTATAATCATTAATCATATCATTTAAAATTAACGCTTCGATGCCAGATTTTATGCTTACAGCTAAGTGTTTATTGCTTGTGCAGATTGCAAAACTTTTATTATATTGGAGACTTGAGTACTTATTCAGCTTTAAGCTTTTAAGATCCTTAATCTTTAAGGCTATTGTCGAATTATCCGTGTCAATTTCTACGAGAATTATATGTGTAATAATCATAACAGAAAAATTTTGATTTATGCGTCTAGTACAAAATTTTCCAGACTATCATTATTATACGTTTTGACATAAACCCATCGAACTGAGTTTATAAACTTTACTGCTCCCTCGAAATCATACCGTCTAGTTTTTAAAAGCTCTACCTGCTTATCTTTAGGGAGAAGTATTGCCCATTTTGCAAAACTCAATATCGCTGGATTGGTATCGATCCGTAATGCTAGATGACGATCTAAATCTGTCAAAACAGCAAGTAGCTTTGGAGCAGACCACTCAAATCCCTGGTCTACATCAATTTCAAAACAGGCTGACGGGTCAAGGTGCCGGAATTCTATACCTGCCGCTGATAAAATAAATTTTAATGTATCAAAGATCTTTGACCCCTGAAAGGTGTAAAATTTGTAGGAATTTTCGCCAATTAAAAGCGGACGATCATCTTCCAAACTCTCAATAGGAATATCTTGAAATACCTGGCGCATATCATCTAATTTAGCTGTGCAAGTTTCATCAAGTTCAGGATGAATAGACGAGGTCATCAAAAGTTCGAGCATTTTCTGCCTAACCAAAGGATGCGTATTACCCGGTTCACCACCAAAAATCGGAGGTTTACCATCGTTAGTCGGTTTGACAAATATTTTCCTGCTTCTAAAGTCGATATCAACAACTTTCCAGATCTTGGCGGCCAATAAAATATTATCTTCGATCATGATCGGCGAGGAGGATGGAAGATCACCGATGGATTTGCCATCATGTAACACCTTAAAATGTATTTCAGTGGCAAATACTGAATAAAAATCCCGAGAATTCACAATGCGTTCACCCTCGAGCCCTATGATAACCTCTTTGCCCAACTGTTCAAGCATATCAGTTTCGATAAGGTGACTTAAAATAGCTTCAAACTCTTCTGATGTGATATCCTTAAATGCAAAGTTTTCCTCGAGCTCGGTTTTTAAAACCGGAATAGATAAGCCACTATATTGTTTTACTACAGCCAATAGCTGATGCGCAAATAGATCAAACGTCTTTGATGCTACGAAGGGCGGCTCTATAAATTCCTGCTTATAAAGTTCCCAGCAAGCCAGGGACTGTAGCAGGCTCCATTTTCCAGTTGCATATAACAGTAAAGAACTTGCTTGTCCATCCTTGCGCCCGCTTCGACCCACACGCTGTATTAGTGATGCTATAGAATGCGTAGCATCTATTTGAACTACTTTTTCTACGCTTCCGATGTCAATACCGAGTTCAAGTGTCGAGGTGCAGGATATCACAAATGGATGATACTTATTTGTTTTCGCAAAATGTTCAATCCATTCCCTCAACTCACGATCGACTGATGAATGGTGCGAATAGTAAGCCGTATGTCCATTTACCTTTTCAGCAATCCTTTTAAGTTTGACAGCTACCTCTTCAGCCCGGCCACGGCTATTGGGAAATACCAAAACTTTATTGGAGTAAGTTTCTTTGTATAGATCTTTCAGAAGGTCTATTGAAAGTTGATTTGGTAAACTCTCGAAAAATCGGAAAGAAGTAGTCATGCTCTTTGCGGTTCGGTCACGCAGTACAACAGTGGCCTCTGGATAGCCTGTCATAGATTTAGCTTCATCGAAATCTCCGAGTGTTGCTGATAGGCCTACGATGGTGGGCTTCACGCAAGCACTTTTTTGGATGCGGTGCAATATAGATTTCAGTTGAATACCTCTGTCTGTACCGATAAACGAATGAATTTCATCAATTACGATATATTTCAGATCGTTGAATAAGATCCTGACGTTTTGAGGTTTATTGACCAGCATGGCCTCCAAAGATTCAGGTGTAATCAAAACTACGCCGTTAGGATCTTTAATCAGATGCTCCTTTGCTGTTCTATTTGCTTCACCATGCCATTTAGTTACTTTGATATCTAGATAACTGCATAGGTCTTCCACCCGCACAAATTGATCATTAATCAAAGCGATCAATGGGGAAATGTATAAGACTTGAACGCTCTTGCTCCGAGGACTTATTTTAGATAGGATAGGGAGGAAGGCAGCTTCCGTTTTACCAGAAGCCGTTCTGCTTGCCAATATCACATTGTCATCGCTCTTCATGATTTTACTGATTGCAGCGACTTGTATCGGTCGCAGACTTTCCCATCGCTTGTCCTTCACAAAGCGTCTGATTGGTTCAGAGAGCAGTTCAAATGCCATATTATAGTTCTTCTATACTGTCTAATAAAACATCGACCGGGCGTTCATCCTTTATTTGAATATTGCTAAACAGCGTAGCTTTATCCAATTCCGGATTTTGACGCAGAATGCTCAAAATATTTAGGAAATCACGTATTACTTCTCTTGGTGTCAAAAATTCACTTGCACCAGGTTTATTATATATTTCCTCCATAAAATTTTGTATCGCACTGTTAGAAATATCAATTTCCACCTTATAATGAAACTCAAACACATCTTTAAGTTTGTTGAGCAATACAAATATTTCGTTATGATCGATTGGCATCAATCGGATCACCGGCTGTGCAAAATCGCGTATCTGCAATGTTTCAAATTTATTTGTTTCTAATCTTGATTTTAAAGCTTGATAACTAAATAGACCACGACGCTCATTTTCAAGAAACTCACGCGTACCCGCTATATTGATAAATAAGTTGCTGACTTTACCTTGGAAACAATCGTTATAAATTGTTAGTATCTTTTCATAGTTCTTTTCACGCATAGTCGATGTAGAGATCTTATATAGATTGATAGCTTCATCCAGATTAATCATAAAACCACTATATCCCATGCTGACAAATAAGGCTGTAAAATTTTTAAGCATGTCGTAGAAGTTCAAGTCGTTGATCACCTCACGGACACCAAGATCTTGTCGCGCCTCAGTCTTCGTCTTATATTGCCCCTTTAACCATCTTAGGGCATTTCTTTTCAGTAGCTCATCATCATTTATATATCCTTCATAGTACTTCATGATGACGCTTGCTAAATCAAATCCACCGACATCAGTCAATTCATTGATTGACTGCATAATCTTGTTTTTGACCAATTCTACATATTGATCTTCTCTAATTTGTACAAGAGAAAGGTTATTTTCCGAAGCAGTAGAAGCAACAACTTGCTCTATCCACTTTTCCAGTAAAGTTGCCAAAGCGCCACCTTCAGGTTTGGTCTGTATTGCAATGTTATCCATGATAGCTGTATACAGTACCAGCGCTTTACCATCATTTGAATACAGGCGATTGTCAGGTGTAAAGTCGGCTGTTGAGACCACAAATTTTTGTTTTAATGCTACGGTATTGAGTAGATGTAGCATAAAAGATTTTCCCGATCCAAAATCACCGATCCAGAATTTAACCATGCTATGGCCATTTTTTACATCGTCCAATGCTTTGATAAATGCATCGACTTCATCTGAACGTCCTACGGTAATATGTTGTACTCCGATTCTTGGCACCACGCCACTGAGTAGTGAGTTGATAATTGCGGTTGCTTCTTTAGGCTTTACTGTTAGTTTCATGCTTTAATAATCATTTTATAATAATCCTCATTCATGTCCAAATATTCTTCGTCGCGCTCTTCGATGAGCGTATCGTCTAAAATTTCATAACAAATTTCGTTGACGTCATTAATAATAGGGCCTGATCGCAGGCCTCTTGCTTTACAAAAATCTGTTATCTGCTCCTGAGTCAGTTCAAAACTATTGGTAGTGAATAGACCGATCAATTCACGCTGATCTAATGACAGATCAATCTCTTCAATAAATGGGTCAGCAACGGTAGAAGATTCGACTGTGGCATGCTCTGTTTCAATTGACACCTTCTCCATAATTATTTCTTTAAGAATCAGGGTATCTTTTACTATTTCTTCTTCGTCTTGCAGGTAGTTATTTAATAGCTCAACAGTACTTTTATCTTGTTCCTGTACGGTTTTTATAGCGTCTATATTCAATTCTATTTTTCTTCGAATTGGTGCATATATAGAATCTACTTTTTCGATTGCAGAGGCGAGATCGCGATCCTCTTTTAATTGTTGTATAATGTCATTAAATGCCTGTTCATGATGATCATTTTTAAATAGTGACTTATGTATTGTTTTTGTTAACTGTTTATCATCAATTTTATCCGATTTTAGGTCAGCATTCAGGTAATGTAGATAAAGCTTTATAGCCTCCTGTTTGTCAACAGTGTATGCAACCTTGCAAGCTTCGTAATAGATGTTCTCTGCAGATGAATTTTTTTGATTTTCTACAAAAAGTGAATGAATTTCTTTTGTAAAGTTCTCAATGGTCTCACTGTTTAATACATATTTTATTGTATCAAATTTAGATTTCCAACGCGTCGTATTCATCCTGTTCAATTCGATCTCAGTTACCATGTCTGGATCTTGGATAGAAGTTATTAGGTTTTCTAAAATCTTATTGACATCAAGCCCAATTCGTTCTTCAAAAATAGGACTTAAGCCCTTAAAGTATTGGATAAAGTCAGACGAAACTTTTCGTTTATGATGCCATTTCTCTCGAATTAGATTTTCTGCCCGTTTGAATATTGTGTAGTAGACCTGTTTTTCGAAATAATCATTAACGTGATTTTGGCCGTAATAATCTTGGAACAGCCATTCGCCATCCCTAGTTTCTTTATTGATTCTTCGTGCGTTATCAGAGAGGTTTTCAATCTCTATTTTTAAATCAGATCCCTTTTTTGTTAGCGTAGCTTTTAGTTTTTTGACACAACTGAGAAAAAGGGTAATGGTCTCTATACAGCAGCCTTCAACCTCAGTGAAAACATTATTTACTCCAGATAATTTATTGACTAGGACAACTTGTGCTTTTGACAGCCCCATTTTGTCTTTATAACGTTTACCAAGTAAATAGTCGTCATAGTTGTAATTATCTTCAAATCTTCTTTCAGTACTTTCTTCAATAGGTTTAATAATCATTTTTTCTTCTTCCGCTGGAAAAAGATTAGAATCATCTAAACGCGCAAGTAATTCTTCGATATTTAAATCGTTAAGAGATGGAAAACTTGTACCCGTGTTCTCGCTAGCAAATTGTTGAGTTGATATAATTTTTTCGTGATGATCCGAAATATCAATGATATTACTGTTTATGACTTCAGAATTGTTACCTACTATTAATTGATCTAACATAGACTGGATTTCACGATGCTCCTGTGGATCGCTTCTATTATCTTCCTTTTGAATTGTCATTTCTAATTCAGTAGGTCTATGGTCAATAGTTTCCTCGCTAATTTTTAATACTTCTACCTCACATAATAGCTGAACTGGGGGTATGATATTACCAAATACTATATTTTTATTTTCTTCTGCGGCTAAATGGGAAAGTTTCTCTTCCTTCATCGGTGGAAGAGGGGGTGTAGAAGATGTTAAAGAGTGTGTTTTAAATGTGTCAATAGCAATTCTGTATACTTTGTAAACCTTATCTGGACTACAATGACGGTTTTGCAATAATCTGAACGTAAGATCATATAACACATTTGGTCCGACTTTACTACTGAAAAATTTTTTAAGATCATACTGTTCCTTAATGGAAAGTTTACGTAGCGCAAGTGCAGCAGTTTCCAAAAAGTTATTTGGTAACTCATACTGACAATTTTGTGTACTTAGGTAGTTCCGCCAATCTTCTCCATAGTAGAAAATCGCTGTCTTCATTTCCCCTGATATCGGTTTTTCTTCCGTTCTTCTTCGGGGTATGGATTGGCGCTCCTGCTTTTTGTTTTTTTTACTTGAAGCAACCAAAGCAATAATAATCACAATTAATATTATAAAAAAGGTCCCCATTAACTTTTCATACTGAATGCCTGCAATAATGTTGGATAGAAGTTTCTGTAAAGTACTCCAACACGGTTAATAATTCTGTTTTTCTAATTTATCAATGTTTTTCCGTAAAAGCAATATTCATTCATTAATATTCAACAATTTGTTGTAACAAAAGTATCGATTGACCGTATATAATTTTACGGTTAACCGTATGTATTAACTTAGTTGCTTGGATTAACAGCGTATTTACAGTTTACTCATCCAATAGAAGAAAGCAGTTACGGCAATCAAAATGAGTAAATATAATAATAGCTTGCGACTGCTTTGATGTGGTGTATCTAGTTTATTTATATTTTTAGAGATAGCGGATTTGGTTTCATCATTGTTATCCCAATGCACTTTTCGTTCAATAGGATTATTTATGAAGTTTTTATCCTTATCGGATGAACCTGAGGGCGTATCGATCTCGTAATTATTTTTTGTAAGTGAGTCTAAATATAGATTCAAAGTGTATTCATCAGGATATAAAACCTCTCTAGACTTACTTCCTTCAAATGGACCTACTATACCAACAGCCTCCAGTTGATCCATGATTCTAACGGCACGGTTGTAACCTAGCTTAAGTTTACGTTGTATTAAAGCAGTTGACCCCTGTTGGTGCATAACTATAAATTGCGCAGCCTCTCTAAATAGTTGATCTCTCGTCTCTATGTCAAAGTCACCAATACTTGGCAATTCTATTTCGTATATAGGTAATAGATATGCAGAAGGGTAACTTCGCTGCCCACTTATAAATTCACAAATAGCAGTTATAAAGTTATATTCTACATATGGTTGAGTACCTTTTACTAGTCTTTCTCCTTGTTCATAAATTAATTCCCCAGGAGATGCTAGTTTCTCAGCACCAACACGATCTAATATTTTTTTTGATTCATTTTGAGACATCAGCTTCATGCCGATACGGACACTGAAATTAGCTCTCAATTGAGGTGTTATGATGCGCGACATAATTTGGCTTGTTACAGCGAGTAGATAGATTCCTGTATAAAGATTCATCTGAGTAAGTGCTATAAGCGATTTGATCGTATTTTCATCTAAAAATGTCTGAATATCATCCATTACTAACACAATGTTAGGGAGGTATCTATGTCCTAGATTAGGATCAAGAGTTCTATTTATGAATTTGTTATTATAATCCTCAACCCCTTTAACCCCCGCTTTTTGAAACAAATTAAATCTTTGCTCACACTCTAATATAATTGCATCAATAGTTGAGCATGCCTGCTTTCCTTCCACTAAAGGTGTTTCTACACCTGGTAAAGCTGCTAAGAAATGTCTCTCCAATATAGCCAACGTATTATAATCAACAGGCTTACTTCTGCATATCACGAGTTTTAATTGTGCTGGGTGGTATAAATACAGCCACATGACCAACTGGTTATAGACGAATTGCGTTTTGCCAGAAGCTATGGTACCTGCTAATAAAATATTAGGATGATGGTAAAGCTCACGAAGTTTTAAATCTTCGGAACCATCAAGAAGAAGAGGAAGTTTATACTGAGAAGCTTCTTGTCCCATTTTTGAAAATAAAGGCTGGAGTAAACTTGGCAATAATTCTAATGTTGGATATTGGTAACTAGATAAATCCATCTTTTCATCATATACTCCAAATTGTTCTAATAATGCCTCCGGATCAGTAATTACTGAAGGATTCTGGTAGTATTTGACAATCGTTTGGATAAGCTGTTTGAGATCTTCATCTTGATATTGTTTTTCTGCAATGTCGAGCAATTCTAAGAGCGAAGCGGCAGATTCTTTCCTCCATGAATCCTCACTAGAATCACTTGTGGTTTTACTCAATATTGCATCTTTAGTAATGGGTGTCCCAAAATAGTTATGTAACTCTTCTATATATTCATTGATATTAGTTTGATTTTGGGATGGCCAATCATTCATCGCACTTACAAACAACGTAGCTATCTCTTTTAGAGCATGTTCATTCGAGTCTGCTTCAATAAGATTTTTTAATTGCTCTATGTTTTCAAGTCTCGCTTCGTCTTTCATAGTTTATTCTTTTCCTACCATTATTTTTTAATCGTTTCTATTTAAGTTGATTTGGTCGTGATCTTTTATTTCTATATAAGATTTAGATGTTCATAATTGGTAATTAAAGATAACATTAAATTCTGCTTGTTTCGTCTTCAGTTTTTTTTAAATAACTATTCAATTTATTTAGAATACTAATCCTTTAATATAGGAGGCATTGGCCAGTTATGTTCTAATCCTTCGCGTGATATTGCTTTTAACCTTTTCTCATCAACTTTATATTTGTTTTGGATTGCGACTTTGAGCTTTTTCACTAACTTTTTTTGATAATCGTCATTCATGTCAGAATTACTAGTACTTGTTCTCGGATACTTTTTGTCTGCCAATTGCATTGATTTATCTTCAGCTTCGATAATCTCTTTGAATATCATTTTTCTATCATTAAGACTAAGTAATTTGTCGTCACCTTGTACGTATTCATTTTCGAGACTCGTTTTAAAGTGCTGTACGGCTATAGTAGGCTCATTTTCAATTTTAGCTTTTGAAATTCGAGCAATCCATTGTCCCATACCACTTTCACTATGCTCCACCGTTTGAAACAGAAAGAGATTGAGAGCATTAGGGCGATAGCTGCTATTTCGTATTGAATCATATATATGGATTAAAAGTTGCCTATTCCTTTCTTCATTTAAACCATCGTCATCTTTTAAAATGATATCCGCTCTGTACAGAGTTCTAGTTGAGCTTGTAGTAATTGTTGGTGCTGAAATTTCGTATCCAAGAAGAGTTATGTGCTCACTTCTAATTGTATCCATTGATGAACTTGTATTTACATTAGTACCTGATGTGGTACAATTGATGCATAACATTGCTACTAAAGGAAATAAATAAAAAATGCTGTATTTCATAAGACGATTATAAAACCTGTAAGGTTAGATCTAATTTATTGCAATTCATCTGTATATGAATACGGCTTCCCGTATTTTTTAATTAAACCGATCAACACAAAAATCCCATATCAACAACAGCTGTTATTGGAGCCAATGCTTTGAGTGAAATAGGAGTGAGCTTCGTTTATTTTGCTTCGCAGATCCCTTCGGGATTTTTCCTTGGGCGCTCCCGCAATTATCAAAACAAAAACAGGAGCTATAATAAAAATCTACCAGTAACATCCACCAACCTCAAAGTTTTTCCATCGTCAGAAAATTCAAATATTGACTTTCCTTTAAGTCGCAGTTCTTGGCCTCTCTTTATCCGTTTGGAAGATCTTTAGCTAACTTAGCTTCTTCTCCGATTGTGATTTCAGAAATATTGTTGTGGTGAAGGCTGTTCGCTATTAACAGGGCAGTTTCAAAATTCATCGACAGCATAAAGTTTTCGAAAGGCGTACTCTAAATCAATTGGTTGCCTCTTGAATTCAGCTATCAAAAAGATAGTATTCAGATTATTTTTGGTACCCTATACTTTTTTTCTGTTTGTAATTTTGCATCATATTCTAAATTAATAGTTTATGAAAAATAAAGATAAAGACAATTCCAATAATATACCCGTTTCTTTTCATTCG
>NZ_JBBGYV010000017.1:0-10992 GCF_037479535.1 Sphingobacterium sp. MYb388
AATCATCGAGGGATTAAGATTTGCCAAAATAGAATATGCAAACTCTCTTGCAAAACTGTCATTTATCATTAATTCTGGCGCAATAGGATTAATTCTATTGCTTCGACTTAAGTCTGAAAAATTGATAAAATATGGCTTAACATTACTGTTTTGATAAGCTGTATTCACATATTGAGCCAATTCGGGAAATTTGAAATCATAAACAACGCCGGTAAAACCCTTCCTACCTGCATCTTGTATAATTGGCTCAACTATAGATTTACTTTTTCCTGCCCCTGCTCCACCAGAGATAAAAACACCTGCATAGGGATTTTCTATGTCAACAGAATTATTAAGCTTTAAGTTTAAAGCCTGTTCTTGATTCGGAGCAGGAATAAAATTGCTTAAAGAACTGGGTATTTTAGCACTTCTGAACCTTTTTACAAGCTTCCATACAACAAAGCATACAGCTCCAATAAAAAGTAATCCTACAAGCCTATCTGGGATCTTACTACCCGATATAAAAAGAAACGATACAGCAGTAGAGCCAAGCCAAAAAAGAAACAGATACAGAATAACCTTTCTAAAAGTAAACTTACCCCCTTTTTTTGCGTGTTGATGTTCTATTTTTTTCATCTTGACATTCCTTTAGTATCGTATAAATTTCTATTTAATAACTGCGTTCTTTCCTCTCTAGTACGTTTAATTTCTTCAAACCTGTTATACTTTGGAGATTCTTTTTGTTTATTCTGCTCTGCCAATGAAGCCATTTTATTCTCATTGATACTTTTTAATACTCGGTCTGTAAAACTCCGTTCATAGCCCTTAATCGAGTTTACTTGAAAATGTTCATTTTTAAATGAAATAGTGGTAATCCTGTCACCTTTGATTTCAAAAGTAACATCGATGTTTCTTTTCGCCAGTTGCTCACGGAGCTTATGAACATCTGTAACATCTTTGTTTTTACTCGCCTTACGGATTTCATTGAGACCATGAATTTCCATTTGTGTTAAAAATAGTTTTGTTTCCATTGTTATTGAGATTTAAATTAAACTTTCATTTTATCTGCCAAAACCCCGCTTCTGCTCATTAGATTGATCTTTCTTTTCCTCTCGTTGGGCTTTAATCCTGTCGAATGCATTACTTGACTTCTCTTGGTTCTGATCTTGGCTCTGCCCTTGGTTACGTTGCTCTTTAGCTATGTCAAAGGCTGTTTTATGTTCTTGTTTATTTTCTTGCATTTTTTCACCGTATTTATAAAGTTCATTATATAGTTTTTCGCTCTGTGGATTTGTGTTCCAGGTTTGCCAAGCATTTACATTAGGTCTAATTTCAGGCATCTTTTCTCTAATAGCTTTATCTACGACTTCAACTGTTTGGCTCGTTTTAGTCGTATTTTGTTCTATATAAGCCCTTAAGTCACTTTCTTTGCTCAATATGGCGTTTGTGGTTAAAGACTTGTCTAAATCACCCCATTTTGCATTGATTTGAGAACCTTTTACGCTTACTTCCTGATATCGGAACGATACCCCCGAAATCCCATTTTTATTCTCCGAAAACTTAACATCAATACCTTTCTGTTCTAGATTAGCTTTGAAATGTTCGGGGGTGTTAACTCCCCGATCCTGCAAAGCTTCTGTAACCTCTTTTGATATATTTCGCTTTACAAGTTCATTTTTAGGGTTCTTGTCGGTTATTGTCTTTTTATTGGTTTCCCTATGACGTGCCTTTTCTTCACTGGTGGCAAAACGATAACCTTTTTCTTTCGTTGGGTCATACATTACCGTTCGTCCCTCTGTGCGCCTTAATCCCTGTTCCTGCTCTATCTTATCGCAGATAACCTGCATTTTGTTCTTGATATAACTTGTATCAATGTTCTTTCCGTTCAAATCGACTTTATTAAGTACAATATGATAATGTGGATGACCTGCATCGTTATGCTTTGCAATAAGATACTGGTGAGTATCTTCTTTTACTCCTAATTCTTGAAGCACCGATTTGACCGCTTTTTGTTCTTGCTGAGGTGTCAACTTTTCATCCTTATGAAAATTGAGAGAAATATGCAATACTGGTCGTGATACTCTTGTATTACCATTGGAAACAAATCGCATCTGTTGAGCCATTTTTTGAGTATCGCCATAAATGTTATTTCGCTCGATTATTTCAGGCTTATGCTCTGGGCGCAAATTTGGCTCATGCTCTTTTTGAACGTACGATATCGTTCCTCTAAATCCGTTACCTGTTGTTACCTCTGCTACCATTTTGCAATAATGATTTCAAGCTTGTTTAACAGCTCCTCAATCTGTGGCAATTCTTTTCTTTCATGGGCGTACCTTGTCAACTGGTTGAGGTTGCTCGCCAGTCCGATTATTGTCCGACGGTCCACACTCATCACCTCCGTATTTACCTCAACTTTTTGCACGGTCAAAACCGTGCCTTTGACCATGAGCTGACGGCCAAAATCCGAAACGGTTAAACCCAATTTTGAAGCGTTGGCCTCAATGGCTTTTTGCTCTTCATCATTGACTCGAATGACCAGTTGCTTTAATCTTGGGTTGTCTTTTTTGTTCATTTTATAAGTGTCTTTATGGGTGACCAGGACAACAAAATGCGGAGCGGTTTTTTGTCCTGGTCACGTCTTAAAAATTTCAGCGGAGCGTAATGAAATTTTGTCACTGGGATTTTAGCGCAGCGTTAAAAAATCCAGCCCCGCAGGGCAAGGGTCGAGATAAGAATATACATTTGCATCGCAAAATGTATATACGTTCTAGCCCCTTGCTCCGTTCGTTATGCCTAAGATAATGAGAAATAAGGATTGGTCAAAATCCGTTTTCGAAATTATCTTAGGAGCGGAATAATACAGCCCATCTAAAGGGCTGTATTATGAAGCTGACCACCCCCAAAAGGGTGGTCAATGTCCTATTAAAAGTCTTTTCCGTATCTTTATATATGGAAAAGAAAACACAAACTTTACAACATCTTGAAGTCATAATGACCAACATAAAAAAACGTTCTGCAGAACTTTTAAAACAAGCCAAAACAGATGGAACTCTACATTATTATTTTGACCCTGTTCGTTGTAATATTGGTCAATTGGTCAAGCTTGAAAATGGTAAAGAAACAATAATTAATAAGTATGAATAACGACAAAAAAGAATACCCTATTAATTCGCTTGAAAGTGAATGCATTTCCAAAAAGGCAAGAAAAGTATTTTGCTATGTTTCTAACGTTAGAGGAATTAAAAAATTTGCAAAAAATCAGCTCAACAGGAGAATGCGCAGATACAACAAAACAATCGAAAAAATCATATAACTACCCTCCGCTCATTTTTGGCTTGTCGACTTCGTCCGACTGGATCCCTTCGGTCGGTGGTTTACTGAATATTTCATTCGTGATTATCCGAAGATTATCCGCCCCCCCCGTCTATACTCAAATGACCACATTTGCAGGTCTTCAAATCGTAGTTACTTCTCGAGATCAACACCTCTTTACAGTACGGACATTGCCGTTGGTTTTTTTCAAGTTTCATAAAATGTTATTCAATTCAAAAGGAAAAAAAAGAAAGCCTTTTAAAAAGCGAAACGGTAAAATTTGCTGTACTTTTTATTATTTTTTTTAGTGTCAAAAAAAATGGTCTGCAGAACAGACCATTTCTTTAAAAGAATTTGACTTATTCGTCACTCGCAATATTTAAGATATTGCTTCCTGTGCCATCATAAGAGAAATTTCTCTTTGCGACCTGAGAGCCGTTTTTATAGATAGTTATTGTAGTACTTATTTTCCGCCCCTCTCCGCTCTTTATAAAAATATCTGACACAAGTACTGCATCAACATTATTAGAGGTCTCAAAGCTTCTATTTTGAGCCGTAGCGCTTACAGAATAGGTAGTAAACCCATCTGCTCCCTCTCCTTTATTTAAAGGAGAGCCTTTTAACGTTACTTGTTCCGCATTTTTAGAAAAAATAGTGACGTTGATAAATTCATCAAATGCAGATACATCGCCAGTATGTGAAATTTCGACTTTATATGATGCTTTTTCTGCAATTGGCTGCTCATCTTTAGAGCAAGAAACTAAGCCTAAAAGCGCAATAGTGCAAACTAATAATATATTTTTCATGTTATTTCAGATTTAAAGTAAGTATTTATTTTTATTGATTTTCAGTAATCGTAGCTGTAAGTTTACCATTTTCGTAGTACTTAGCATGGGTTACAATTCTGTTGCTATAATCGCCAATATTAGGCTCTAAAATGGAGTCAAGGAGATTTACAGCATTTTCCCCTCGTAATATTTTGTATTTCTCCTGTTTTAGTATTTTGTTTCTGTTTTTCCAGTCAAAGACATTATTTCCTTTAATTTTTTTGGTCATGGTAATAATGTTTTTTGCTGTATCAGGTTGTTTAAAGACCTTTACAATGATATCGTATTCCTCAAATGAAGTTTTAGAAATAGTACTGTCTTTTATCTGATTTGAAATAGTAAAAGCGAAAGATGATACTTCCTGTTTTGGCTTGATCACTGAGCAACTGGATAAGGCTATAACACCCAGGACAGGCACAAAGTAAAAAGACTTTAAATTTACCCACCGACTGAGAGCGTGGTGGGCTTCCTTTCTTTGATTGCAAAGAATTACCGTTAATCCAACGGTAATAGCATTGGAAAAAATTTTTTTCATATTGTGTAACTTAAAATTTAAAACTTGTGCCGAAGATACGTATATACATTTACGTAATGAAATAAATTTTAATATAAATAACTGATAATCAATGTTATAGTGTTACATTGTTATAATGTTATAGTGACTATATTACTCGATAATTCTCTTTATTTATGGTCGACAAAAAGGGAGTTTATATAATAATATTATAAATCTAACAAGCTGATAATGAGCACTTTACAAATCGGAGCCGCGCCCCCACTCCCTCTTTTTTCTTTTTTTGTTCCCGTTTTTTCGTTGATTTATATTTCGGTAAACCTGAGAAATGTGCCAAAATGACTGTTTTTCAGATTGAAAATCTTCGATTTTCACCCTAAAAAACTCTTTAAACGATTTTTTAATTATTTTAATAACTTTCTAACTTTAAGCCGATGTAACCCATTTTAAATAAGCTACTTACAAACATTAAAACCACTTTTTATAACATTAAAACCACTTTTTATAACATTAAAACCACTTTTTATAACATTAAAACCACTTTTTATAACATTAAAACTCCGTATTAAAACAACTGTTGTTTTAATACGTGGTTTTTAATATATTTGAATAAGTTTTAAATCAAAAAATTATTCAAATGGGATTAATCACTAAAGAAGATGCTCTACAAGCGGGTGTTATGATGTATAAACAACATAATGCTATAACATCCGGACGTTATGATTTTTCAGCTTGTCAGCTGGATGTTGTTTTCATGCTTTTATCTTCCTTGCAAGAGGGACAATTAACCTACCAGATACACACTTCTGATATTGAGTTAATAACTGGACGTAAATGGAATATAGCTCAATTTAAAGATAGTACGGAGCAATTATTGACTCGTATGTTTGAAGTTGACACAGACGACGATTACACACAGTTTGTTTTATTTCAATACTTTAAATACTTCAAGGGTACACGAACAATTGAAGTAAAACTTTCTGAAATTGCTTTACCATATTTTTTCGATCTAAAAAATAATTTCACATATTTTCAATTAAAATCAGTTCTTAACTGTACCTCTAGTTATGCAAAAAGGCTTTATATGCTTGCTTGTCAATGGCGCACAGTAGGAAAGTTTCCAAAGCCTGTACCAATTATCGAATTAAAAAGAATGTTGGGACTGGTCGATAAAAAAGGAAATGAACAATTAGAAAGAATAAGTCAGTTTAAAGAGCGTGTTCTTGATATAGCAAAAAAACAAATAAATGAACATACTGATATAAATTTTGATTACCAGCTTTATAAAAAAGGACGTTCGTTCGAATATATACAGATATTCGTGGATACATCAAAAACAAACCCTAAACAGCTGGAAATAGACTTTTCAAATGATTTAACACATCAAAAAAATGTACGTATTATTGAAAGCTATGGCATTAGTCACGAATATGCCGAATTGATTGTAAAAGATGGGTACGATAAGTTTATAAAATTTGTAGCTGATATAAACGATAAAGCTAAAAAAGGTAAAATTAGCGTTGATAACGCTCCTGCATACATAATTGGAACATATCAGAAAAAAGGAGTATTACCTAAAAAATAACACTATAGTAATAACGTATTGACGTCAATACGTTATTACTATAAATATTTAATTATAGCCTCTTCCACCAAGTTTTTGACGTTCGTATTCTGCTCTATTGCTTTTAGCTTTAACTGTTTTAAGAGTTCCTTATCAAGCCACAAAGTATAACTCTGTTCATGATCTCGCTTCTTTGCTTTTACTGGAACTACTTTTTGTTTTGGCACTTCATTAGGTTTTACTTCCTTTAATTTATCGAATGGGTTAATGCTCATAATAATTCCAATATTTGTTTTGTCAATTCTTCTACTTCTTGTTTTGCTGCTTCATCATTTCCTGCATGTATACCACCAGTAAGAAATGTATTGGTGTAAGATACTCTATCTTTTATCTCTGCTAATATTGGCAAGTCATAGACCTGTAGCTGCTCTCTAGCTTGCTCAGTGATATTTGCTCTTGATTTAACCATATTTAATACTATACACGCTTTTAAATACTTTTTCTCCTGTTGGACTTCCTTGACAAGGTCTATGGTTGCACGTATCGCCATTATATCAGGTACACCTGCCTTTGTTGGAATAATTACTAAATCGGACTGTAAAAAAATAGGCCTCATTGTCTCAATAATATATGGTGGCGTATCTACAAATATCACGTCATAGTCACTCTGCAATGTATGACGTTCATACGGAAGTATATCAATACCAGTGGCTATTTCCTGTAACTGAACAATTGATCCTTGAGGGTCTGTGTCAGTCAGAGCAGTACGAACATTTCGTCCGAAACTATACGCCAGGTTTAACGCAAGAGTACTTTTTCCTACACCTCCTTTTTGGTGTGCTATTGTTATAATTTTGGCCATGAAATTCACATAAATACGTATTGACGTCAATACGTATTTACAAATATACGATATGTATAACATTTGTAAAAATGTTTATATAATATACAATATTTAATAATTAGATTGTATATTTACAACGTATATATACGTTGTAAATTGATTAAAAATAAACTTAAACAAGATTGTTAATAATTTAAACACTTGACAAACAGTGCATTATATTTATATGTATTGCTATTGTCAATAAATAATTATATCTTTGATAACAAAGTATATATACTTTGTTATATTAATAATAATGGCAAATATATCTAGAGTAAAAAGAGTAAAAAGTTTAATAATTAACACCTTTACAAATACTGGTGTCAAAGCGTATTCTAGAAAAGAAGTATTAGAGATTTATGAAAATTTCAAATCTAGATGGGGGCTTCCATTTAGCACAAATCCAATAAAATTTCTTCAACAAATAGAAAAAGAGAATATACTAAGTAAAATCAGTGTAGAAATAAGTCAAAGTAATTTATATAAAGATATCTATTATCTACCAGATGCATCAGATGAAGAAATAGCACTATCTATAAGCAATAAAGCATTTTTATCTCATTATTCAGCATTATATTATCATCAACTGACGGAACAAATTCCAAAAGAGATTATTGTTACTATTGAGGACTATCAAAGAATGTCTCCCGTTATAAACACTCTTTCTCAAGAGGGGATTCATAGTGCTTTTTCGAAACCTCAAAGAGAAAGTAATAGTATATTTAATATCCGAGATAGTAGAATAAGAATTCATAAAGGAAAATATACTAACGAAACAGGCGTAAAAAAAATAGGAATAAAAGTTACTAATATTGAAAGGACACTAATTGATATAATAGTAAGGCTTTCATATTCCGGCGGATTAAGCGAAGTGATAAAAGCTTACCAGAAAGCTGGAGAAGCAAAATTAATTAGTATCAATAGACTCTTAAACTATCTTCACAAATTAGATTATACTTACCCATACCACCAATGTATAGGTCTAATAATGGAAAGAACTGGAGTATTTAATGAATCACAACTATCTAAAATAGAATCAATAGGAATAAAATATGACTTCTATCTTGCTTATAATATAGAAAACAAAGAATATGATAATAGATGGAAAGTATTCTATCCTAAAAATCTTTTTGTTTAAACATCAAATATATTATAAAATCGTTCTAGATATTTATCATAGTAATGATCAAAATCTTTCACATCAGGGTCTGTTATTGTCATCTTAACGGATTCAAAATCGTTTTTTAAAATATCCTTTATATCATCCATTTTTTTAACATATTCATAAGGGACTTTCTTAATGTCAAAAACCTTTTTCAAGATTGATATAAACTCTGGCGAATTTATATCAATATTAAATGATGATAAAATGATATCAATATCATATAGGTCTCTTGACCTTGCTTTTGTTATTGATCTTTCATTTCCAAGAATTTCAGTCCTATAATATGGGAGAGATTGACATAATGCTCTAACCTTTTCTGCAACTAAAAGTTCAGGCAAATAAACTAAAATCTTAGCTTCATCCTCTATCTCATGCTGCTTAGTACATCCTTCAAAATACTCACTTCTGCTTATCTCTATTTCGAATTTAGAGGAATTGTTTTTTTCATTCAATCTAAAAACGTGTGCTCGCCTTGCAACTTCTAAATCTTGTCCAATTTCATTAAAAGTATTTAAGTCTATAACTTTGAATGAAATATTATATCCTCCCCAAAAAGGTTGAACGTTCCCCTTATGGGGTTTAAAATCAAAAGCAAAATCAATTATTTTGTATCCTTCAGAAGAAAGTTCTGTCTCTAGAGAATGTATTAATAATAATTTTACTTCTTCAAAGTCTTCAAAATCATCTTCAATAGAAAAATCTAAATCATAAGACGGTCTATCTGAAAGACCATAGACTAAGCTTATTGCATTTCCCCCTTTTAATATTAAGGTTTCGGACAACATATCATCCAGTGCAATAGCTCTTAAGACTATACGTTTTATTTTTTCGATCTCTTCTCTACTGATAAATTTAGACATACTTCATTATTGTAATTTAAGCCAAGCTTAGTCATTAAGCTATGCTTGGCTTAAAAATATTAAAAAGTATCTATATTAAAGATTTTTCATTTCACTTCTCTCTATACATTCCATAAAAAGTCTGTATTACTTATTCTTTCTATCTTTGATTTGAAAATAGAGAGATATTAATGCAATTGTAATCGATACTAATTTTATCATTTTTTTTAACCTCCTTTCTACTTTTAGATAGCCATTGAAATTCCAGTTCAATGGCTTTTTAATTTTGTTATCGTACATATAGTGAATACTACCTACTTTTCTTATAAAGTTTCATTCTTTCTATCTTTGATTTGAAAGTAGAGAGATATTAATGCAATTGTAATTGATACTAATTCTATCATTTTTTTATAACCTCCTTTCTGCTTTTAATGTAGCCATTGAAATTCCAGTTCAATGGCTTTTTAATTTTGTTATCGTACATGTATGAATACTACCTACTTTTCTTATAAAGTTTCATTCTTTACTATAAATAGTCTGAATAATACTAAAGTGCTCCAAAAATGTTCATTTATAAAGGACACAGAAACGACATTTCCTATAAACACCGTTTAAAGCTACTTAAAGCATTATTCATCCGAAAGGACACATCGCTCTAAGCTTATAAACCTTTCGTCGTATTTTTTTTCAAAAGGTTCTGTATTAAAGATAATTTTCTTGTTTTTCGTCTTTCAGAAATGAAAGGACAAATAAGGTTGGGCAATATTTTAGACTATTTTTAATTTATGTATAAAGATTTGCTCGGCTAAAAACGGTCAAAAAAAAAGAGGTTGGAACGTATCCGCTCCAACCCCTAGTTTTAAATCTCAAGTTCCACAAAGGAAAATGAGACGCTAAGTTATACGTTTTATTTTAAAATCACTTCTGTTTCTCGTTTTATCCTGTCAAAAACAGCGTCTAAATCTGAACTGGTAACATTATTGAATTGCGGTATTGGTGTCTTTCCAAAGTTACTATTCAGCGGAATAGAAGAAAGCCCCTGTCTATTTTTACCCTCACTTAAGATGGTGTAAAATGATCCCGTGGGTAAAGTAGTAACATCTTGAACTTTCACTAAATCCCTTTCTTGATATGCAAAACTTTGACCACTACCCTTTCTATGCTCTCCGACAAGTGTCCTATCGTAATTTTTGCTCTCTGTCATCATCAGCTTATCAGATTTCCCAAACATTTGGCTAACCCTCTGCGCTGTAGTTGGATTCGTTGTTCTCCCATAGAATTGATTTCCGAGATTTGATAAAATAGTATCAGTTTTTTCTTTACCGTACTTATCAACCATTTGAGCAATATCTTGGCATGCTAAAACGGTCGCCACTTTATTACTTCGTGCAGTAGCTGGCAACTGTTCTACATTTGGAACAAAGACCGTAGGAAATTCATCAAGCATGAAAAGACTTTTTTCTTTGTCCTGTTGATTCAAAATCTTGCTTATTGATGTCAATATCAATCCAATTACGGGGCTATAGGTGCTTGCTAGTACTGGATTGTTCCCGATTACTAAGATTCCCTTGCTGTTACTATCATTAAGGGATAAGCTAAAATCGCTAGCTGAAGTTATATAATAAACTTCTTCAGTATTTATTTTTGACAATGATACTTGTAAGCTCGAGATAACGCCTGCAAGCTGATTATCTGCCCCATTTGCGAACGCTGTCAATATTGGTGCAATCATGTCTGCACATTTTGGTTCAGCGCTTAATGTACGTAAAAGGGCTTCTAAGTTAGGTTGCAAAATCATGCTCATAGCATGTGGTAATGTGCAATATTGGGGTTGTCTTTTTCTCAAATACCAAAATGTTGAAGCAAGTAAAGCGGTTGCATTATCACTCCAAAAATCGGGTTTACT
>NZ_JBBGYV010000018.1:0-7487 GCF_037479535.1 Sphingobacterium sp. MYb388
TGAACAGGGCTATTCCTGTTCTTTCAGTAACTTCTGCAGGCCCTTCATGCTCATCATTTGACCTATTCAGCTTCTACATCCTCTTCCTATCGGACAAGCATAATGTCTCCGTATCTTGCAATCTCTAATTTTTAACACATTTAAACCAGTTAAAGTACTTTCATGTTTTCTCTAAATAATCGAATTATTTCACTGGTCTAATTTGCTTCTTTAAGAACTCATTAATTAGAGGTGTAATCTTGAATATTTCAATAAATAGAAATTTAGTAAATGATTGTTCATTGCTATATAATATATAAAACGCTAGCTGTGAGCCGTTTGTATTCTTTTAAAGAATTTATTGCCTTTAGAATTTAAGCTACTTATGTAGTTACGTCTGTTGAAAAAGGATTTACAAGCCTGAAAATTGATCGAAATTCAACCTAGATTTTAAAATTAATTAGCTCAAACATATGGTTGCTACTTTTGTGTAATTCAGAAATCAGTAGGATTTCTGAATGAGTGCAAATCGGCGAAATACACAATTAATTTAGAACTAGACATAGCACATCTATTCAGGATAAATGGAATGAAAATGAACGTAAATCTCTTTTCAACTAATCAAAAATATTGAAATTTATTATATAGTTTAAAGGTTTATACTTACTCATTTTTGTTTTTTTGAAATCAATTTAAGCATTTGTAATAGCGAATGGACTGATAAAAGCTATTCTTTAGAGAAGAAACAGGTTCCAAAAAATTATCGATTTAGACCATGGAGAGGCAGATTATTCTATCAATCACCTTAAATATGAGATTGTTTTTTTGGTTAATTGAAATTTATTTGTCAGCTAATCAGTCTTTTATTGTGTAAAGTGAAAAATAAATTTGACATTACTAATATTCGCTGTATATTTGCATCACAATAAAACAAAAGGTGATACCTTTTCGGGGTGTAGCGTAGCCCGGTATCGCGCCTCGTTTGGGACGAGGAGGTCGTAGGTTCGAATCCTGCCACCCCGACAAAAAAAGCTCTAACGAAAGTTAGAGCTTTTTTTATTTTTCTATTTTAAGCTTTCAATATACTGAAAAGCTTTTTGTAATCTATTTTCAATATAATTATTTTCTTCTGATTCTGTCGGGCCATTAAATAACTTTGATCCCATACCTACTGCTGATACTCCAGCTTGGAACCACGCTAACAGATTTTCTTCATCTAATGATACACCACCTGTAGGCATAAATTTCAATGATTGAAATAGAGGCTTGATACCTTTCAAAAAATTTGCTCCTAAGGCATCACCGGGGAAAAGTTTTACTAATGGTGCACCTAATTCTTCAGCAACTGAAATTTCAGTGGGAGTCATGCAACCCGGTATCCAAAGTATATTATTTTTTAAGGTCACATCTGCAATTTCTGCTTTCACAATAGGACTAACAATAAATTCTGCTCCTATATTTATGAAATCTAGAGCTTGTTGCTTCGTTTTAATGGTTCCAATTCCTAGCTTTAAATCTTTGAAATTGTCATCGCGGTATTTAAGCAGAGCCTTAAAGTTGTTATGCGCTTCAGGACCTCTATTGACAAATTCGAAAACGCGAACTCCACCATTATAACATGATGTTAAAATGGCAATACATTGGTCAATATCGTCATGATAGTAGACGGGGATAATGGGAGAACTTTCAATCTTGGATAGGATAGTATGCATGTTGATTATTATAAATTGATGAAATCACCTTTGTTAAATAGTTTTTTGAATCCGAGTTGGGTCGCAGTGTCTATAATTTCTTGAGCAGACTTACCTTCATAAATAGCAGCAATTAGACCTCCCATAAAGGCGTCTCCGCTACCAATACGATCAATTAAGTCATTTGTCTCTAAAATAGTACTTATTTTATTTTCTGCAGGGCTATGATATGTACCGTAAAATAGATTATGTTTAGGGTTGTCCATAAATCTAAACGTATTAGCGATATGTTTGCATTTCGGATATTTTTCAAATATTTCTTGAGCAACTAAACTGGAATAGTCGAAATATTCGCTGCAAGAGGTATTTCTGACCAACTGCTCATGAATAGAAGTTCCAAGCATTTTGTGTTCAGCCCAAATATTTCCCATAATAACATCGCAATATGAAACTAATGTAGGCATAATATCTAGAGGCTGTTTTCCATATTGCCATAACCTACTTCTATAATTGAGGTCGACAGATATGGTGATTTTCTTTTCTTGCGCTATTTTCAATGCTGTTAGCATGAGCTGTGCTAATTCCTCGTTTAATGCAGGTGTTAAGGCTGTCCAATGAAACCATGAACAGTCGGTAAATAGTTCATCCCAATCAATATCTTCCGCTTTAAGTGTGGAAAATGACGAGTACTTACGATCGTATATTACCTCTCCGCTTGTTAAACCATTTGCCGATTGCAATATGTAAGAACCTAAGCGTTCGCCACCAAATATAAACTTGGAGGTATCGACGTTTTTGTGATTGAGTGTGTTTAAAATCTCCTTGGTTAAAGAGTGATCAGGAGCAACAGACACGTAAGTAGTCGGTATTGATAGCGAGGCAAGAGCAACAGCAACGTTCGCTTCTGATCCTCCTGGATAGGAATAGACTACCGATTGGTCATCATTAAAGAAATATTCATCTTTTGCTTGTAATCTATAAAGAATCTCTCCGAAGCAAAGGACTGTGTTTTTATCCATAAGTTATTAGTTTACTTTTCGAAAGTAGTATAAATAATTGTATTTCTGTATTGATTGTGTCTATAATTTCGAAAACGTTTGAGTAAATAAAGTTATAAGGATGTTTCTTTAGGAATTAATTATTTCATAAAATTGGTAACTTTAAATCTAACAATTATAAAATGGGGATATTGGATAAATTTTCATTGAACAATCACGTTGTTGTGGTTACCGGTGCAACTGGAGTTCTAGGAAAATCTTTTGTAGATGCTTTGGCTGAAGCTGGTGCAAAGGTTGCAGTACTGGGTAGGAATAAAGAAAAACTCCAAGAACGAGTCCAGGCTATTGAGGCGAAAGGTGCTGAGGCATTAGCAATACAAGTAGATGTTTTGAACGAAGAGGACGTGATAAGGGCTAAGGATGAAATAATAGCGAAATGGGGTACGATTGACGGTTTGGTCAATGCCGCTGGCGGTAATATTGCTGGAGCAACAATAAAGCCTGAACAAAATCTTTTTGACCATGATATAAGAGATACGCTGAAAGCAATTGAGCTTAATTTGAATGGAACAATTATTCCGACACATATTTTTGGACGTGTAATAGCTGAATCTGGTAAGGGTTCTATTGTTAATATTTCCTCACTTGCAGCAAGTAGACCATTAACTAGAGTTTTGGGGTATACGGTTGCAAAACACGGTGTAGATGGCTACACGAAATGGATGTCTGTTGAATTAGCTTTACGATACGGTGATAAGGTACGTGTCAATGCAATTGCACCAGGGGTATTTTTAACAGAGCAAAATCGAAATCTACTGATAAACCCCGATGGTACATATTCCGACCGGGCGCAGAAATTTATTAATGCGATGCCTTATCAACGTTTAGGAGAGCCAGATGAACTAAAGGGAACTTTAGTCTACTTATTAAGTGATGCTTCTGCTTTGGTTACTGGTGAAACGATTTTTGTTGATGGCGGGTTTAACGCATGGTGTGGGGTTTAATAAATTTAAGGTATGAAGAAACTTGAACAAACTTGGAGATGGTATGGGCCTAATGATCCCGTTTCCTTGGATGATATAAGACAAGCTGGTGCGACAGGTATTGTAACGGCATTGCACCATATTGCCCATGGCGATGTTTGGCCTGTCGAAGATATTTTAGAACGTAAAAGAATTATTGAAGATAGTGGATTAGTCTGGTCGGTCGTAGAGAGTCTTCCAGTGCATGAGGCGATAAAAACAGGAAGCAATGATGCCGCATATTATATTGAAAACTATGTGATGTCTTTGGAGAATTTAGCGAAATGTGGAATTCAGATCATTACTTATAATTTCATGCCTGTTTTAGATTGGACCAGAACACAATTAGATCTATTGATGAAAGATGGTTCAAAAGCTTTGTATTTTGATTGGATTGATCTTGCCGTATTTGATATTCATATTCTAAAGCGAATAGATGCAGTCAAGGATTATACAACAGTGATGTTGGAAGGAGTTGAAAAAAAAATTTCTTCTTATTCACAGCAAGATCTTGATGCGTTAGAACAAGTTGTTTTGATGGGAATCCCTGGAGAAAATGATATTACACTACAGGACCTGAATAACAGCATTGCTGTGTATGGTCAGCTTGGTCGAACGGGATTATTAAATAATTTGCTTCATTTCCTGTCATCGATAAGTGACGTTTGTGAACGGGAGGGGATTAAAATGACTATACATCCCGATGATCCGCCATATCCAATTTTAGGTCTTCCACGTATTGTGAGCAATCAATCTGATCTGGTAGCAATACTTGAAGGTGTTAATAAGCCGTTTAATGGCATTTGCTTTTGCACAGGTTCTCTTGGTGCTAGTCAGTCGAATGATGTTGCATCCATTTTGGACGCTGTTAAAGAAAGAGTTTACTTTTCGCATCTGAGAAATGTAAAGAAAGACACTTTAGGAAGTTTCTTTGAAGCTGATCATTTAGATGGTGATGTAAATATGTATGCTGTGATGAAAATTTTGATCACTGAAAATCAAAATCGAATCAGACCTATTTCCTTTAGACCTGACCATGGTCATCAAATGTTGGATGATCTAAATAAGAAGACGAATCCTGGATATTCTGCAATTGGTCGTTTGAGAGGGCTCGCAGAACTCAGGGGATTAGAATATGGAATTTTAGGTCAATAAACAAAAAAGAATGTCAGATTTTATCAATCATAATTTTATACTGCAATCGGATATTGCACAACAGCTATATCATAATTATGCAAAAGATCTTCCTATTATAGATTACCATAATCATCTTCCCCCTGATCAGATTAGCAATAATCATCAGTTTGACAATCTTGCTCAAATTTGGCTCTATGGTGACCATTACAAATGGCGTGCTATGCGAACTTTGGGAGTTGAAGAGAAATATATTACAGGAGAAGCTTCTGATTTTGAAAAATTTCAAAAATGGTCGGAGATTGTGCCTCAAACATTGAGAAATCCGCTGTATCATTGGACACATATGGAGCTTAAGAATCCATTTGGAATTAACAAATTCCTCAACATTCAAAGTTCACATGCTATTTATGAACAAACAAGGGAACAATTGAAGGAACCGAGTTTTAGTACTCAGGGACTTTTGAACCATTTTAATGTTGAGATGGTGGGAACAACTGATGATCCAATTGATAGTCTGGAATTTCATAAGGCTTTAAGTTTAAATACTGAATTTAACACAAAAGTACTTCCGACGTTTCGCCCAGATAAGGTTTTTCAGTTATCGAAAGGAGATGTATTTAGAGCTTATGTGCAAAAACTATCCGATGTGAGCGGAATAAAAATACACCACTTGGATTCTTTATTAGAAGCACTTGATGAACGAATTAATTATTTTGACTCTTTGGGTTGTGTGGCTTCAGATCATGGGTTGAAATATCTGCCTAAAAAAGGGGCATTTAATTTAGCGGAAGTGAATTCTACTTTTATTCGCGTGATCAATGGAGATGATACTGGAGTTTTGGAAGTGGAAGATAGCTTTGTTTTTTATGTTTTAAGTGAATTATGCTCAAAGTACCATGCAAAAAATTGGGCGCAGCAATTTCATTTAGGTCCGTTGCGTGATACAAATAAAGGGAAGCTGACAATTTTGGGTGCTGATACGGGATATGATTCTATTGGGGACTACCCTCAAGCTGATCGTATGGCAGATTTTTTTAATTATCTCGATACGAAGGATCAATTGGCCAAGACAATCATATATAATGTTAATCCTGCTGATAATGCTGTTTTTGGTTCAATGATCGGTAATTTTCAGGGCGGGAATATGAAGGGAAAAATTCAATTTGGTTCAGGATGGTGGTATCAGGATCAGTTGGATGGTATGACAGAACAGATAAATGCACTTTCTAATTATGGTTTGATCAGTTGTTTTATTGGGATGTTAACCGATTCGCGAAGCTTCTTGTCTTATTCTCGACACGAATATTTTAGAAGATTGCTTGCTAATATTTTTGCAGAAGATATCATCAAGGGGTACCTTCCGCATGATGTCGATATGATTGGAAAGGTTATAGCGGATATTTGTTATCACAATGCGGTTGCCTATTTTAAAAAGTAAAAAAGCTAACTGAGGTGCAAAATCAAGTCAAAAGACTTGATTTTCTTATTTCCAGGGTAGTTTCTAGTTCGATTGTTTCAAAATCGTTATGTGATGGACGCTTAATAAGATAAATGAGTTTTTTCATTGCAGTATGTCCGATTTCACTTGCAGGCTGTTTGATTCTGCTCAATGCAGGGTTGAGTGACGTTGGAATAGAAATATTAGAAAAGCCAATAACAGCGATTTCTTCTGGAACCTTAATCCCGAGTTCTGCTAGAATTCCGAGTGTTCTTGTGGTGATGACATCGGTAGCTCCAAAAATTGCATTTAGCTTATGTTCTGTGTTTAGTGTTTTTTGTATGGCGCTTTTGATTTGTTTATCAAGTATTGCGGTATCTTGAATATTACATTCAATAAAGTAATAGGGCTTTAGTGGAATTTCAAATTCTCTTAAAGCTTCTTTATATCCGTTTAATCTGTCTTTGGAAACACCTAATTGGTGTCCTGTAATATGAAGGATATTTGTACGTCCTTGTTCGAGGAGGTGTTTGGTAGCTTTATAAGCCCCGTCGAAATTGTTGGCACCGACTTTATCCGTTTTTAATTGATTGACTGTTCTATCAAAAATAACGATTGGTTTTCCGTTTTCTTGTAATTCTTTCAATAAACTCAGATTCGATGATTCGCTGACTGGTGAAATCAAAAGTCCGTCAATACCTCTCGAGTTTAAAACTTCAATACAGGATTTCTCAACCTGTATATCTTCTCTGCTCTGCATAATGATGATATCAAAGCCTGTTTCTATAGATGCTTTTTGAATTCCGTCTAGTATTTCTGCTATAAATGTATTATTAATCGCGCATACAATGACACCGATAGTATTTGTTTTCCCGATTTTAAGACTTTGTGCCACTTTATTAACGCTAAAATTCATTTTTGTAGCGTAGTCCTGAACAACCTTTTTGGTCTTCTCACTAATTTCATAACTATCTGATAAAGCTTTGGAAACTGTTGAGATTGATATATTCAATGCTTTAGAGATATCTTTTAAGGTAGTTTTAGCCATTTTGATTACTAATTTTGGTTATTGTAGATGTATAAAGATATTTATAAATATGATATATCACTAAACAATCTACAGAATCGACAATCGATTTTGAGCAGAGATTATACATTTTCTATTAATTATATGTTTAACCATAAATTTATCGGTCAGGTTATAAGCTGTTTACCGGTTCAC
>NZ_JBBGYV010000019.1:0-5588 GCF_037479535.1 Sphingobacterium sp. MYb388
ACTCTTCTTGCTGAAATAAAATCGGAATTGGTAAGGACTAGAATTGACAGTGTACATATTATCCGTTCATTGATTTATTATCTGCTTCAAAAACTAAACCGAGAATATAGTCAGATAAATCATTTGGCAGTAGAGAAAAATGAGCAAAATGATGCTTTCGCGTTTAAGCAATTGATTGAAATTCACATCAAAGAAAAGCAGCGTATAAGTGATTATACCGATCTTCTTCATATTAATCGCATTGCTCTTAATAAAGCGGTCAAAAATCAATTTAATGTTACAGCGACCCATTTGCTAAAGCAACGTTTATTGATAGAGATCAAAGATTACCTAATTCATTCCAATCTTACCGTTGCAGAGATTGCCTATCAGCTTAATTTTTCAGAACCCAACCATTTAATGCGTTTCTTTAAAAAACAGACTGGACTTACAACAAGTGATTTTTTACATGAGTATCAAAATGGTATCAGTTCATAGTTTTTTTTGTATTCGCCATGTTATTGTACTTTTCTTTATTCAAGAGCAACAATAAAATAATCAGCAAAGCATTATTATAGACATGCAGCATGAAAACATTTTGAGACTGGTGACCAAGAACCCAAAAGGCGGTAAGAGCTGGTTAGCAAGTAAAAAGTTCTTGACTTTTTTTACAAATTGCAGTTAAATTTAGCACTGCGTTATTTGTGTTTTGATATTATAATTTTCCCAAAAAGTATCTGACTTTTCGGGAAAATTATAATAACGATAAACGCCTTTCTTATTTATGAATTTTATATTATTAGCAAATTACCTATTTTAGTTACTGTAAGGGCTGCCTGCAAGATGTAATAGATTAAAGCCTATTCCTTAGGTTTTTTATCAAAACTAAAGCGTCTTGCAATACTAAATCCCCATCTGAATTGTCCTTTACCCCAAGAACTGATTGTTTCACTAATAAACTGGGATTCCTGCATAGCTGTTGCATTTGTAAAGTTTAAATGGAAGATATGGCCACCTGTATCCATTTCCAGTCCAACACCTAAAGCATTATAGTAGCGTTGACCCGTTATGTTTTCTCGATATTGCTTTTTAGACGACTGACGAAAAGGAAGAAAATAATCTGCAACGACCGCGATTCTGTTACTAACCTTTGCCCGACCTCCGATTCCGATAGCAAACATATTATTCTGATCATTAAAAGCTGTAAAATTGCGATGAAGATAGGTGGGGACCAATGCAAGAGAAATATCTGGACTAAACTTCCTAGCTATGATCAATTGACTTACATAACTCATACGGTCACTAAAATCATCAAAATTAGCTGCCGAATTTTTATCTTCCGAGGCTTCCATCGCCGATACGGTCGTACTTCCAAAAAAAGCGAGGGATACAGGTACACTGTTATCGACAGTTTGTTCCAAAAAGCGGTATTTTAGATTAGCCTCATAGAGCTGTCTGATTTCTGTTGCTCCTTTCGCTCTAGCAATTCCAATTGTTAGGTTATCCAATAAACCATAATCAAGACCAATTCTGATATCCGAAGAGTTGTCTAGACCAAAGAAATTTTTGGAACCACCAGCACTTCCTGCGATATCTCCAAAACGATGATCCACCTTAAAATCCAGTTCATTTCGATGAATAGTCTCCGTAGTTTTAAGATTAATCAAGCTACCCGACTTAAATGTAGCAGTAACTTTTTCATTCTTCGGGTTTCCTAGATCGATCAGTTTATCAAGATCCTCCTGTGCAAATGCCCCTGTCGTGATGCCACATAGAAGTGTACATATTATACTTTTCATATTTCCTTGCATGCTTTAGGTTAATGTTTATATGTGGCATTTATTTTCACCTTCACAACCTCTGCGATTTTTTTTCCAACCACAGATGGAATGGTGATGTTATGATCTGCAAGTCTGACGTCGAAACTAGCTGCAGCAGTTATAATTGAGTTTTTGACTGTAAATGTCGCCATGGTAGCGTAAGCTTTGGTGACACCATGAATTTGCAATGTACCCGAAACCTTTGCGGTATAATTCCCATCCTTGGTTAGTTGTCCACTATTTTCAATTTTCCCTTTAAACTCTGAAACAGGATACTTGTCACTTTCCATATAATTTTCATTGAAATGTTCTTGCATCAGTTTCTTATCAAATTGGAAAGACGTATTCTTTACCCGAAATAAGATATCTCCAGTTTTTATATCCAAAGCTGATCCCGCTAAGTTGCTCTTAGCCTCAATGTCCTCGAGCATTGCACTACTGAAAAAGCTGATCGATGCACCTTTTGAAATAAAGGAACTGCTCTGTTGTGCAAAACCCTCAAGGCTCAGAAGCAGAAACAGGAATACACTATAAATAGTAATTTTTTTCATAAGAGTTTACGTTTAATTTTCAGGGGTATTACGTTTAAACCAAGCATCTAACAATTCTATCTCTTTCGCGGACAATGTTGAACCGATCGGCATTGTTTTGGTGACCAATACCACATTATTAATCCGGGCAGCATGATCTTTAACAGAACTAAACCCGTTAAAAGTCCAACGTGCGCTCGCCGATCTGCCAGTGGCATGACATGAATTACATTTTGTTTCGAAAAGTGCCTTCGCAAAATTAATGTAGGTCACGTTTTGTACGGTTACGGTTTCAGTCTCATTAGGTAGCTCAGGAGAAATCTCCTGAGCCTGTTTTTTTGTACAGCTAAATAGAACAGCGATTCCAAGCAATACTAAAGAAGCCCTGAACTGCCTACCAATTCGTATATCGTATGATGGTTTTTTAAATTTTAATATTTCCATAATAAATAGGAATAAACCAAATGGGATTAGATTTAAGATTAGTTTGCGGCTGCGACGGTTGTTTTATCATTCACAATTGGCCATACACCTGGACGCGGATAGCTGATCCCTCTGTTGTCGCCTCTTTGTTGATCTTGACCAAAATAATATAACGGCCATCCTTTATACGTCAATTGCTTCTTTCCAAAAACCGTAATAACGGCAATATCTGTAGCAGAAACCAAGGAAGGTAGTGCACCTTTTTCTTTCTGGAAGATAGGCCACAAAGCATCATTGCTAAAATCAGCGGCTGTATAGTTGTTTTTATTAAATCGATCTGGTTTAAAGGCATACAATGTCCTCCCTTTATCGTCGGTCAGATAGCTTGTATTGCCTTGTCCTTCGGTATAGTTTTCTAAATAGTCTTTGGTGTCATCTCCTTTTAGTTGCCCGTTTGCGACCATAAGTAAGTAGTCGGGTTTTGCAACATACCAGATTTTATTTACGGCATCACCTTGTACTTCGCCAGATTTGCTATCGCCAACATAATAGTAAAGAGGCCAACCTTTGTAGGTACTTTGTTTTTTACCGTCAGCCCGCGTGATTTCACCTAATTGGCTCTTATCAATCTTCACATCGCTACTTATATCACCACTGTAATAAATTGGCCAGACTGTCAAGCAGTTTCCGGTACAACTTGAAGAGCCCTTGGTATCATTTGAGAAAAAGTATAATGTTTTTCCATTGCTGTCAGTAAGAATTGTGCCGAATTTAGCATCTTGGGATGTCTGCATACCTTTCGTATTATTTTCAGGATTTTCAACCTTGTCTTTGGAGCAGGATGAAAAAATGGTTAATAGTGCGGTCGCCATCATGGCAGTTTTCATTTTGGTTTTGTTGAATCTCATGATCAATAGTTTTAGTGTAGTTTATTAATCAATACGGTGCTGTTCTGAAGATGGTTGCCTGAGATCTAAAAAAAATAATTTACCAAGGCAACCTTTTTTATTTCTCCATCGTAATATAGTTAACACTATATTTATCAAAGAAAAGCAGCATCTCGAGTGACGATAAACGAACATGACGAAAACACGATCCAAATCATAAAAGGATGCATCATAGAGGACCGGAGATCCCAAAAAGATCTTTATAAACTATACCATGCCCTGGCATTGGGAATATGCCTACGGTATTCAAACGATAAGGAAGAAGCATTGGCAATATTAAATGACGGATTTTTTAAGGTATTTAAGCACATAAAAAAATATAATTTTGATAAACCTATATCAGCATGGATCAGAAAAATCATGACAAACACAGCAATCGATTACTACCGGAGCAAGGTTCGTATGGGCGCTGTGGTTGATATAGCATCTTATGAGCATCCGATTACAGATGAAACAATTACACAAAAGTTGCATTATGAGGATCTGTTGCTGATGGTACAAAAATTGTCGCCTACGTACCGGACTGTTTTCAATCTCTATGCCATCGATGGCTATACGCATGAAGAGATCGGTAGTATGCTTGGCATTGCAGTAGGCACTTCAAAATCCAATCTACATAAGGCACGACAACGATTGGCGGAAATGGTAAGAAATCAAAATTCAATAGCAATTAAAAGTTAGGAACATAATTGATGGAAAAGAACAAGATCGATGAACTTTTTAGAAAAGGATTAAGTGATCCTAAACTAGACTTCGATGAAGATCATTGGCAAGATATGCAGTCACTTTTGGAGAAGAAAAGTGGTAAAAAAAAAGTTAGAAGATTGCTTATTTTAGCTGTAACAAGTGCAGCTGCTATTGCAACCGTATTCTTTATTTTAGACAGAAATATATTGGTTACAGATGAAAATGAAAGTTTCGAAACTGTGAATACTGACAGTCCTGTGGTACGGGAAAAATTCAACGGAAAGCTACAAGGAGAAGGCGGTGCGAAAGAAGAGCAAACAGCATTAATCTTTAATGAGGAACTAGCCCAAACTTTCTCATCAGCACAGCATCCACAGGCTTGGCAACGTACTGCGTCTATTGAAGTCGTTAATTCAAAAAACAGGATACTGTCAACAGGTTCATTGAGCGAAATCTCGATCCCGACAATAAAACCCATGACAAGATCGAAATATCGCTTTCACCCATCAATAGAAACTTTTCCAAGCTTCACGAGTGAATCCACACTGGCGCTACAGCATAAAAATGAGTACAATGCAGCTCCTCGTGATGCCCGCTCCGTATTAAGTATATTAGCCGGGCCAGATCTATCTAGTGTAAGAGGATCTGATCAATCGACTTTAAGTGAAAATGTTGGCGTACTGTATTCTTATCCCGTGGTCAATAGATTAAGTATATCCTTAGGAGCCACATATGCAAAGAAAAATTATAGGTCGGACTACAGTTTATATTCACCTGCAAATCCCCCAACCTTAACCGAGATGCCAAGTATGGTCAATGCCGAATGTGATGTCATCGATATTCCTTTAACGGCCAATTATACTGTTTTAAAAAATAAAAAAATCAAGTTCAATGTTAGTGCAGGTCTTTCAAGCTATTTCATGTTAAAGGAAAAATACACTTTTGAATATGGAGGATCAGGCAATTCAGAAAATAAAAGAAGCGCCGTATACGAAATCAGTGGTGAAAATCAGCACATATTTGGTGTAGCTGATTTTTCAATCTCATTAGAAAAAAAAGTGAGTGATAAGATCAATGTCGGCATAAAACCTTTTCTTAAAATGCCCCTTACCGGTATCGGTTATGGAAGGGTAGATCTAGAGTCAAAAGGAATAGCCTTGATGGTTGGCGTGACACTGTAATCGATACTTTAGTTTTCTTTG
>NZ_JBBGYV010000020.1:0-4365 GCF_037479535.1 Sphingobacterium sp. MYb388
AACATTTAAATTTAATAGCATGGAATGTATCGAAAGTAAAAAGTGCACTAATAACTTTATCATTTCTATATACTTAAAATTATAATTTATGAACGAAAGTATATCTATGTACTCTAAAATTTTACACCTAAACAATTCTTTTAGTGATTATAAATCTTTTGAAAAGCAACGTAAATCAAAAATCGCAATCGATCTCATAAAAAAATTTGAACCTGAGTATTATTTGGAACTTAACAAACTCCCCTATCGTTTAAATCTAATGGATGAGTTAAGGTCAAATGAAAATGCGCATAGTAAGATATTATCAAAGTTAATGATGTATCCACCTGCATTGTATAACTTTTTAGAATTCCTGAACGGTAGCAAAGATTCAAACTTCAATTTAAAAGTAAAGTTAATTAAAGAACCTATTATTACTGCAGAGCGCATGCGTATCGATGTCCTCATTAGGGAGTCAAATAAGTATGCTATCATCATCGAAAATAAAATACATAAAGCTAATGAGCAAACTAACCAAATCGCGAACTATATCGATAAATGCAAGAATCTTGGATTTTCTGACGACAAAATTTATGTTATATATCTAACGCGTACGCGGCAAGAACGCCCTACTGTACAAACATGGGGGAGTTATAGTGAGGAGGACTTTGCAGGAAGATATTGTCATATTTCCTACAAAGAGGATATACTTAATTGGCTAAATGAGTATAAACATAACATTAATACGAGTGAAAGTAATTTAAGAGCAGCAATAGCACAATATATAGATCATCTTGACCATCTATTTTTTGGTCAAAAAAACATAAAGCAAATGGATAAGAAGTTACAAGAATTCCTGTACAGTGAACTTAACCTCTCAGGAGAAAACAATGAAAATTTACGAATTATCGATAATAAAATTGATTCGATAAATGAACTAAACAATCAATTAGTTCAATTGTCTAAAGTAGTAAAAGAGAAACTATTTACTGATTGGCGGGATCAATTAAAAGCGAGGTTTAGCGAAGAGTGTGTAATATACAGCAAAGATGATCATTTTATCAAAACTGGAATAAAATTAAGTCATGCTGAAAAAAAATTTAGCGTCTTAATTGAAGATGATAATAGAAGTATTTACATTGGCATAGGTAGACACTTTGCTAGTGAAATTCTTTATTCTGAAATCAAAAACTTTTTTACCGAGCTTAGTACTTCTACAAATATGCGTCCAGAAGAGCCATGGTGGTATGGATGGAAATTTACAAATTATGATGAAGGTTACACATCGCTCATCGATCTTATAGATAGTGTAGAAAAGATCTTAGAAAAAAGCAATTAATAAAAATAAAATTTGAGCTGGATATACTAAAAGAAATCGAAATACTAGCAGATCAAATAACCGATTTCAAAGTACAGTATCATCGCGGATACCTTGCTCAATGAATTGAAGATAACAAAATCCCTTACTCTCTTGACGAACTATGGGCTATCAGAGAGGAATGCATCAGGCTCATAGCTTTAAATTCACAATAATAAATAATCACCAATATGGACATCACTATTTCTGAACGCAGAGACATTGAACCTGAAGAAATAATTAATTTGTACAGGGCTAATGAATGGAGTGCAGCTGATAAACCAGAGTTATTGATGAAAGCACTCTTAAATTCGCATTCTTTGGTCACGGCGTGGGATGGTGCTACATTAGTGGACCTCGGAAATGCCATTTCCGATGGCTATCTCGTTGTTTATTATCCGCATCTACTTGTGCATCTGGATTATCAGAGTAAATGAACCGGTAAAATGATCTTGGACGTTGAGGTGCCATTCCTAACTTAATTTTAGGATAAACAATAGTAAACATTTCTGAAATTTATAAAATAGATTTACTGGTTCTATATGATTATGGTTTACAGGCTTTCGATGATTAGAAATGCGAAACTCATATGGATATCACAAACGATCTACATGGAAAAGGTCAACCATAATATCTTTACCCCTTCAAGTCCTATTTTTACATTCAGCTTATTACGTTATGTATCAATAAGAGTATTTCAATCATTAATTCAAAAGAAATTCCAATATTTTTTCTATTATTGGGTAATAACAAAAAAAATATTCATGCCATACTCCGAAAAAGAAAAGTTACCTTCAATTATTTCATCTGCATTAAATGAAGAAAGTATAAAAAATGGATTACTCGATGCGAGAATATCTAAAGATGAAATAACAAAAACTCTAAATGAAAGAGATGATGAAGTTTGGAGTGTTGTAAAAAATGAAATTACAAAATATAACAATAATGAAATACTATTAAACAACCTGCAAAATAATCACAAGCATTTATTAAATCGAACTGTAAAATGGTCACAGGATCCATATTACAGGTTTATACTTCCAATTGGTATATTAATAGTTATTTTGTTTTTTTTCGTATACTATGGCTTTTCTGCCTTCGGTCAATTTATAGTAAATTATTTGCCAATATTTGTAGCCACGAAATCCTCTTTATTGACCATTGGAATCGGCTCTTTTATTCTATCAAATTTAATTATTTTGTTAGGTTTCAATTTTCCCTACGTTTTATATTTCATAAAAACGAAAAAGTGGTTAACGGCTAATAAAGAAATTGTTAAGGAATACTATTCTTTAGTTAATGAGCAAATAAGTCTATCAAAAAAAATCCAGCAGAATGTATTAGAAAAATCTATCTACGACATAATTCGTGGGGAGATTAATCGCAAATTGAAGCCGTCCTTCAGCAGATCATTAGATGGTATAGAAATAGAAGGTCTAGGTGAAGTAATAGATATATCAAAAACCATTGATACAGAATCAAAAAATAAACTTCATTTTTTTTTAGAAAATATGCCTGGAGGGAGTATTGGGATTTCTGGAGCAAGAGGCTCTGGTAAAAGTACTCTTATAAGATCATATTGTGGAGATGAACCTATTGTTAGCGAAATCAAAGGAAAAAAAATTCTATCAATATTTACTACTGCACCGGTAAGGTATGATTACAGGGAATTTATTTTACACCTATTTACAATTACTTGTGAAAATCTGTTAAATAAGAAAGGAGAACCTATTAACGGTTCAGAATCAATTGGGGGAAAAAATCCTGTCTCACCAGCTTTGTTGAAAAATGTCATAAAATTTCTCAGAATTTTCACTTTACCCATTGGTTTTATTATGTTTTTTTTAACTTTCATTTTGTGGACGACAAGAAATATTTCAGAACAAACAAGACTAAAAAAACAGCTCGAAAATTACGAAGAAGCTTTAAAAAATAATATAAAAGATAGTTCTTTTCATTTGGAGAATGCTTCCAAAATCTCATTCAACGAGGAAAAGAATAGAAGTATTAATAGTATATTGAATTCAATCAAATCTGTTTCTTCTAAAATTCAAAACAAGGAAAATTTTTCCACATACTATTTATCCTCAATTACTAAAAATGAATATTTACCTGTAAAAACATTCACAATTGGTTTAATAAGTTTAATAATTTGGTTACTCATATCGATCTATTATATTCCTGTACCAATTATTAAGATCTTTGATTTATTTAATCTTCGAAGGCGTAGAGACGACAATGCATTAGAAAACTATATAAGACAAATTGAACGTGATAGCTTAACAGCAAAGGCAAAAAATCATTTGAATAGGATTAAATTCCAACAAAGTATTGCTTATGGTTGGTCAGGAAATTTAAAATTTCCCTCAACATATGAGGAAACCATACAACATTCTATTACAAATCAAGAAAGGGCAATGTCCAATCCTGAAATTATTTCAGAATATTCTTCATTTTTAAAATTAATCTCTGAAGAATACCAAGTAATAATAGGAATAGATGAAATGGATAAAATGGAATCAGAAACTGATGCAACAAACTTTCTTAATGAATTAAAATCATTATTCGTTCTTCAAAGGTGCTTCTTTTTAATATCTGTTTCAGAAAATGCTATGCAAAACTTTGAAAGAAGAGGATTACCATTTAGGGATGTTTTTGATAGTTCTTTTGATAGTATAATTCATTTAGGATACTTTAAAGTAAAAGATACAATTTCATTATTAGAAAAAAGAGTTATTGGACGTCCTTTTCCTTTCTTTTATCTTACACATTGTTTGTCTGGAGGCTTACCACGAGATGTAATTAGGACCTTTAGAGAGTTGGTTAGGCTTGGTGGCAACATCGATTTTAACAAAATTATTGAAGAATATGTCTCTAATGAGGTTAGATCAAAATTATATATTCTAGTATCTATATTAAAAAAAACAAATGCTAATCCAAAAAACAAACAAATAATATTACAAATTTTAGATGAATACATAGAGAATATATCAATTCAAAAATTACATGAATTATTAAATAAGTTTGAT
>NZ_JBBGYV010000021.1:0-2622 GCF_037479535.1 Sphingobacterium sp. MYb388
TGGGGTTGTAGGGCTGCGATGTGGCATTAGCAAACAGAAGTGGAATGGGATGGGAAGCCCAGCGATACACGGTGATAGCCCTGTACACGTATAGAATGCTAGCCTAGCAGTACCCTGAGTACCGCGGGGTCGGAGACGCCCTGTGGGAATCTGTCAGCACCATCTGATAAGGCTAAATACTCCTGAGAGACCGATAGTGAACTAGTACCGTGAGGGAAAGGTGAAAAGAACCTCGAACAGAGGAGTGAAAAGAACCTGAAACCGTGTGCTTACAAGCGGTCGGAGCTGCCAGGTGCAGTGACGGCGTGCCTTTTGCATAATGAGCCTACGAGTTACTCTTGTCTGGCAAGGTTAAGTGGTTCAGCCACGCAGCCGAAGCGAAAGCGAGTCTTAATAGGGCGCATAGTCAGATGAGGTAGACGCGAAACCTTGTGATCTACCCTTGGGCAGGTTGAAGTTGCAGTAACATGTAATGGAGGACCGAACCGATAAACGTTGAAAAGTTTCCGGATGACCTGAGGGTAGGGGTGAAAGGCTAATCAAACTGGGAAATAGCTCGTACTCCCCGAAATGTTTTTAGGAACAGCGTCGGCATGGAGTCTTATAGAGGTAGAGCTACCGATTGGGTGCGGGGGAGTCAAATCCTACCAAATCCAGACGAACTCCGAATGCTATAAGATATGGCCGGCAGTGAGGCTTTGGGTGCTAAGGTCCAAGGCCGAGAGGGAAAGAACCCAGACCATCAGCTAAGGTCCCTAAATATACGCTAAGTTGAACTAACGAGGTCCGACTGCACAGACAGCTAGGATGTTGGCTTGGAAGCAGCCATTCATTTAAAGAGTGCGTAACAGCTCACTAGTCGAGCGGTCGGGCGTGGATAATAAACGGGCATCAAGTGTATTACCGAAGCTATGGATTCATGCATTTAGTGCATGTCTGGTAGGGGAGCATTCTATTTACGGAGAAGCGGTCTGGTAATGGGCCGTGGAGTTGATAGAAAAGCAAATGTAGGCATAAGTAACGATAAGGCGGGTGAGAAACCCGCCCACCGAAAGACTAAGGTTTCCTGATCAACGCTAATCGGATCAGGGTTAGTCGGGGCCTAAGGCGCATCCGAAGGGAGTAAGCCGATGGACAACTGGTTAATATTCCAGTACTTTTTATAACTGCGATGTGGTGACGGAGTAGTGACACTGCCGCGGACTGACGGAATAGTTCGTTAAAAGGCGTAGGTATAGGGACGGTAGGCAAATCCGCCGACCCTGCTGAAACCCAATAGTACAGCAAAGCTTCGGCGGCGCTGATAGAGCAGGTAAACAGACTTCCAAGAAAACCCGCTAAGCTTCAGGTTATAAAAACCCGTACCGTAAACCGACACAGGTAGTCGAGGAGAGAATCCTAAGGTGCTCGAGTGAATCATGGCTAAGGAACTCGGCAAAATGGCCCTGTAACTTCGGGAGAAGGGGCGCTTCCTCCAGCGATGGAGAAGCCGCAGTGAAAAGGCCCAGGCGACTGTTTAACAAAAACATATGGCTTTGCAAAATCGAAAGATGAAGTATAAGGCCTGACACCTGCCCGGTGCTGGAAGGTTAAGAGGGGATGTCATCGCAAGAGAAGCATTGAATCGAAGCCCCAGTAAACGGCGGCCGTAACTATAACGGTCCTAAGGTAGCGAAATTCCTTGTCGGGTAAGTTCCGACCTGCACGAATGGTGTAACGATCTGGGCGCTGTCTCAGCCATGAGCTCGGTGAAATTGTGGTATCGGTGAAGACGCCGATTACCCGCAACGGGACGGAAAGACCCCATGCACCTTCACTATAGCTTAACATTGAAATTGGGTACAGGATGTGTAGGATAGGCGGGAGATGTTGAAGTGGCTTCGCCAGGAGTCATGGAATCAACCTTGAAATACCGCCCTTTCTGTATTCGGTTTCTAACTCGATCATGTCGAGGACATTGTTTGGTGGGTAGTTTGACTGGGGTGGTCGCCTCCAAAAAGGTAACGGAGGCTTTCAAAGGTAAGCTCAGTACGCTTGGTAACCGTACGAGGAGTGCAATGGCATAAGCTTGCTTGACTGTGAGACCAACAAGTCGAACAGGGTCGAAAGACGGACATAGTGATCCGGTGGTTCTGTATGGAAGGGCCATCGCTCAAAGGATAAAAGGTACGCTGGGGATAACAGGCTGATCTCCCCCAAGAGCTCATATCGACGGGGAGGTTTGGCACCTCGATGTCGGCTCGTCACATCCTGGGGCTGGAGAAGGTCCCAAGGGTTGGGCTGTTCGCCCATTAAAGTGGCACGCGAGCTGGGTTCAGAACGTCGCGAGACAGTTCGGTCCCTATCTGTTGTGGGCGTTGGAAGTTTGAGTGGATCTGTCCTTAGTACGAGAGGACCGGGATGGACTGACCGCTGGTAAACCAGTTATGCCGCCAGGTGTACGGCTGGGTAGCTACGTCGGGAATAGATAAGCGCTGAAAGCATCTAAGTGCGAAACTAGCCACGAGATGAGACTTCCTTATAGGGCCGTAGTAGACTACTACGTTGATAGGTTGCAGGTGTAAAGGTAGAAATACCATAGCTGAGCAATACTAATCACCCGAAGCTTTCTCAAGCAACGCA
>NZ_JBBGYV010000022.1:0-2173 GCF_037479535.1 Sphingobacterium sp. MYb388
CTTTTTTTAACAATGCTATGTCACCTAAAGTGATAACGTAATAACTTCTGTATCTTGAGGGACTATCAATTTATCTTTACCGATCTTCAACTCGGAAGCTTTCTGAATTAAAGAACTCCTTGTTGTACGGCAATGGTCCAATGCGTCCATGTGTACTGCAATAACTTTTGCATGACCACTTTCACGGATGAGAGCCATTGTCTGTTCTTCGTTCATAATAATCGGAACATTTTCAAATCCTTTTATAAGTGCTCCTCCGGAATTGACAACGATGTAATCTGGCTTATATTTTTTAATATTTTGCTTGATATCATCTGTCCAGATTGCATCTCCGACAATATATACCGTAGGTTGGTTTTTAGCTTCTAGGATAAATCCAGAAGTCTTGCCCATCATCTTCAATACCTCACCACTTCCGTGTTGGCCTTCTAGACGATGGATTTTAATCCCATTCCATAGTTTAGTGTCATTGAGAACGGTTGCATTACTAAAACCTTCCTTGTCAAAGAAATCTTTATCTGCAGGTTGGATCATCAATTCGATCGATTTGTTAAGGGTTTTACTCGCCACTTTATCAAAGTGATCTTCATGACTATGGGAAACAAGCACTAAATTAACATCTTTAACAATCTTCTCAACTGGCATTTTCAGCTCAATCGTTGGATTGCGTTGGATTCCCGCCCAAGAATCGATAGCTCCTTTTGGAGATAGCATCGGATCAACAAGAATTCTCTGCCCACCATACTCTATAAGTAAAGTGGCATTTCTAACTAACTGAATGGTAGGCTTCGTACCTACGTTGGATTGTCCAAACACAATTGCGGCTAATAACGTAAACGTAACTGCCAGAAATATTTTTTTCATGTTTTCTTTATTATTATTTAAAACACCACACTAATTGACTTGTTCGTGTAGTAATATCATTGCAAAGGTCAAGATATTATGTTATTGATCTGCTACCATAATATCACTGGTTACTACCATTTTGATACCGTTCTCTATACTGTATTTTTTATACCTTGAATTTTCAAAAAGATTTCGGCAAAAATAGCCCACTCTATAGATTTCATTTTTCTAGATGGCATTACGCTAAAACTATTGATTGCTACAGACTCAGATTGGGCATATGGTATGCATCTGCTATCAGTTTTGCAGAATGCAGTATCCCTTCGAGAGAATGACCTAAATTGGCTATCATCAATTCATCTGCCCCTGAAATCTGCTGAAAGTGATTTAGCTTACTTACGACCTGGTCTGCAGTTCCATAGATCATTTTATGGTTCCAACCGTCCAATATATACCTTTCGGAATCACTGTACTTATAATTTTTTAATTCTTGCGGAGATGGAATTATATATGATTGCCTGTTCATCATTCGGAGCATACTATGTGATACCGAATATGACTGTGATTTGGCCTCTTCTTCATTGTCTGCTGCATAAACTGAAAAGCAAGCAATGGTGTAAGGACTGTCAAGTACTTTTGAAGATCTGAAGTACTTTCTATAAAGTTCAAATGCGGCCAACATGTTTTCAGGTGCCAGTTGCGCAGCAAAGGCAAATGGTAGTCCTAACTTTCCTGCCAATTGCGCAGAATAACCGCTAGATCCCAATAACCAAACTGATGGACTTTCAAAAGATCGTGCAATTCCGTTTTCAAGATCTTGACCGGGTCCAGGAACTGCAAATACTTTGCCCTTGTAAGGATGTCCCAAAGGAAAATCATCTTCAAGAAAATGGAGTAACTCCGTCAACTGTTCTGGAAAATTTTCAGCTCCGAACTGCTCACGACGGAGTGCTGAGGCTGTAAGCTCATTGGTCCCCGGTGCACGTCCTATTCCAAGATCGATACGCGCTGGAGCCATAGCCTCCAGCATACCAAATTGCTCGGCAACGACCAAAGGTGGAAAGTTTGGTAGCATCATGCCACCAGATCCTAATCTTATTTGTTGTGTTTCGCCGATCAGTCGGGAGAGCAACATCGCAGGTGAAGAGGTAGAAACAGCGGGCATGCCGTGGTGCTCAGCTACCCAATAACGGGCAAAGCCCCGTTTATCTGCAAGTTTAGCAAGCTCAATACTGTTATTAATTGCTTCCATACTTGAATAACCTCTTCCCGTTGTAGCCACATCAAGGATGGACAAGGGCACCGGAGCGCTTCCTTGCTTTTTAAC
>NZ_JBBGYV010000023.1:0-1898 GCF_037479535.1 Sphingobacterium sp. MYb388
TTTGTTTCTTATATAAATCATGTGTATCCGTAACGAGCTTCAATTCCGAATGCTCTAGAAAGGAGGTATTCCAGCCGCACCTTCCGGTACGGCTACCTTGTTACGACTTAGCCCCAATTATCGGTTTTACCCTAACACGCTCCTTGCGGTTACATGCTTTAGGTACCCCCAACTTTCATGGCTTGACGGGCGGTGTGTACAAGGCCCGGGAACGTATTCACCGCGTCATTGCTGATACGCGATTACTAGCGAATCCAACTTCATGAGGTCGAGTTGCAGACCTCAATCCGAACTGTGAACGGCTTTTAGAGATTAGCATCATATTGCTATGTAGCTGCCCGCTGTACCGTCCATTGTAGCACGTGTGTAGCCCCGGACGTAAGGGCCATGATGACTTGACGTCGTCCCCACCTTCCTCACAGCTTACGCTGGCAGTCTGTTTAGAGTCCCCATCATAACATGCTGGCAACTAAACATAGGGGTTGCGCTCGTTGCGGGACTTAACCCAACACCTCACGGCACGAGCTGACGACAGCCATGCAGCACCTAGTTTCGTGTCCCGAAGGACTGATCCGTCTCTGGATCATTCACTAACTTTCAAGCCCGGGTAAGGTTCCTCGCGTATCATCGAATTAAACCACATGCTCCTCCGCTTGTGCGGGCCCCCGTCAATTCCTTTGAGTTTCAATCTTGCGACCGTACTCCCCAGGTGGATAACTTAACGCTTTCGCTTGGACGCTTACTGTGTATCGCAAACATCGAGTTATCATCGTTTAGGGCGTGGACTACCAGGGTATCTAATCCTGTTTGATCCCCACGCTTTCGTGCATCAGCGTCAATACTAACTTAGTGAGCTGCCTTCGCAATCGGAGTTCTAAGACATATCTATGCATTTCACCGCTACTTGTCTTATTCCGCCCACTTCAAATAGATTCAAGTCCTACAGTATCAAAGGCACTGCGACAGTTAAGCTGCCGTCTTTCACCACTGACTTATAGGACCGCCTACGCACCCTTTAAACCCAATAAATCCGGATAACGCTTGGATCCTCCGTATTACCGCGGCTGCTGGCACGGAGTTAGCCGATCCTTATTCTTCAGGTACATTCAGCTTTCTACACGTAGAAAGGTTTATTCCCTGACAAAAGCAGTTTACAACCCATAGGGCAGTCATCCTGCACGCGGCATGGCTGGTTCAGAGTTGCCTCCATTGACCAATATTCCTTACTGCTGCCTCCCGTAGGAGTCTGGTCCGTGTCTCAGTACCAGTGTGGGGGATTCTCCTCTCAGAGCCCCTAGACATCGTAGCCTTGGTGAGCCGTTACCTCTCCAACTAGCTAATGTCACGCGAGCCCATCCATATCCTATAAATATTTGATCAAAAACCGATGCCGGTAAATGATGTTATGCGGTGTTAATCTCTCTTTCGAGAGGCTATCCCCCTGATATGGGTAGGTTGCTCACGCGTTACGCACCCGTGCGCCACTCTCATCAGTTCGTAGCAAGCTACTCCCTGAATCCCGTCCGACTTGCATGTATTAGGCCTGCCGCTAGCGTTCATCCTGAGCCAGGATCAAACTCTCCATTGTAAAATGAAGTGTAAGATCAAGACTATTTATAATAAATAGAATTGTCTTGTATTTTAATTTCTAATTCTAAAATTGAACAGGTTGATTTTTTTAACTTTCGTTGTTTCTCAACACTACTCGTTACGTTACATGATTATATTTTTAAAGAACTTCTCTCGCTTCCGCATCTCGCTTCGGCCTGTATGATGTCGGCATTGCGCCGTTATCGATCTTGTTTCTGTTTCCCTTCGTTTCCGTTGGGACTGCAAAGGTAGAAATCTTTTTGGTTTCTCCAAAATAAATGTGAAAATTTATTTTTTTTGTTTTCCTG
>NZ_JBBGYV010000024.1:0-1270 GCF_037479535.1 Sphingobacterium sp. MYb388
TGGAGTTGCTAACTTAGTCGGCAGATGAAGTTAAGAACAATAAATATCTTAATTTTGAAATAATGACAAAAGTCCGTAAAAAAATCGACCGCACATTTAAAGAACGTGCTGTTGAGTTAAGTAAAAGCAGGAAAAACATTTCTGAGCTTGCCCGTGAATTAGGTGTATCAGCCGCCCAATTATATAAATGGCGTAAAGAATCTGAAGAATTTGGAACAGGGAGTTTTCCCGGGAATGGCAATGTGAAACAGACTCCCGAACAGGAACGTATAAGTATTTTAGAGAAAAAACTTAAAGATTCAGAACTTGAACTTGAGATATTAAAAAAGGCCATAGGCATCTTTTCCAAGAGCGATCAATAATATATAAGTTCATAAATAGTAATCAACGAATATATCCGATTGAAAAGATGTGTAAGGTTATGGGAGTTGGTTCCAGAAGCTACTATGCTTGGAAAATTGGCTCTAAACAGCCTAATGATTCTAAAGTTGAGATTCTTGAAAATAGGATAAAAATCATTTACTTTAAGAACAAACAGCGGTATGGAAGTCCTAGAATAGCTGCTGAGTTACTGGATGATGGAGTTAAGATTTCTAGAATTACAGTTGCTAAGTATATGAGAAATATGGGCCTGCGCAGTAAAATAGGTAAAAAGTTTAAGGTTACAACAGATTCAAAACATTCGCATAAAATAATGGACAACGTATTAAATCGCGAATTCACAGCTTCGGAACCATCAAAAGTTTGGGTATCGGACATCACTTACATCCACACCAAAGAAGGGTTTCTTTATCTAACCACTATTCTTGATTTGTATGACCGTAAATGTATCGGATGGAGCATCAGTGATACAATGAGTACTCAAGAGACTTCCCTGGCAGCTTGGAAAATGGCGATCAAGAATCGAAAATTGTCTGCTGGTCTGATTTTTCATTCGGATAGAGGGACACAATATGCATGCGAAAAATTCAGCAAGATATTAGATTCTTATAAAATCATAACCCGAAGTATGAGTAGAAAAGGTAATTGTTGGGACAATGCAGTTGCAGAAAGCTTTTTTAAAACATTGAAATCGGAACAAATATATGGCAACAAATTGGTGTCCAAGGAACAAATGAAGACTGACTTATTCGAATATATTGAAATTTGGTACAATAGAGAGCGTCGCCATTCTAAACTAGGAAATCTTACTATCGAGCAATTTAACAGCAGAAAACAAAATCTTAAAAAAACTGCTTAACTCATACTGCTGATTTTATTTGCAAGTCCA
>NZ_JBBGYV010000025.1:0-949 GCF_037479535.1 Sphingobacterium sp. MYb388
TTCGCTTATTTCTCAATAATAAGGTTAACTAACTGTAACATTGGATAATTCATTTGTAGGCGTAGCTACATTGAAGACTTCAAAATCATAATAATTACGAATCTGAAGTCTTCAATGTACTTAAGCAGTATAAAAGATTCTAGCGTAGTATCTATCTTTTTATTCCTATAAGGATGATACTTTACAACAATTACTAATCATAAACTTGCATTTAGAAAATAAATTCCTGCAAAAAATCAAAATACTTTTTTGAAAAGAAGTGATAGGATACATTTTCTTCCCATATTCCACAGCATATATCCATATTATACGGGTATTATATCATGTCAATGCTTTCTTAATGCATCAACAAGTCTAAAATACCTGGTTAAAAATACAATTCGCCCACCCATCATCAGCGCATTTTTGTGCCTATTGCATATAGATTATTGTCAACTCATTAAAAAATAACAACAATTCCATATCTATTTTTATGTAGATTTCAATTATTTTCTTGTTATTCACTGTACGAAATTCTAGAATTATGTTATAATAGCAACAAAAATGAGTTCAATACACTTTATCTCAATATCTAATAGGCAGCATCGAACAGCTTTTTACATTAAAAAATAATTCATTTATACTTAGAAAAGTGAATTACATCCTAATTATACTAAATAATATGATGAATTTACAAGCACACGTCTCTATACGAATGATTAAAGGAGCTGGTTAAATCATGGTTACAATTTAAATTAGAAAACTTAAATCCTCCTTTCAATAGGCAGTTAATTACTTATTTATAAACAGAGTAGTCCTCTATGATTCTAAAATTAATTCAGTTTGTCAAGCAAGGATGGTACTGTATCTTTTCACCAAATCCTCTAGGCAACTATCTGAAAAAAGAAAATAGTTCAATAACAAGAAGTTATTTGGCGGAAAAAGTGCTTTTTACTAAGTAAAGAAGAAT
>NZ_JBBGYV010000026.1:0-743 GCF_037479535.1 Sphingobacterium sp. MYb388
CTTTTATTTCCTCTATTGAAAATAAACTTTCAATGTCTTTCGGTCCGCCTACTTTTTCGTTTGTCCTTACATAATCAATGTGTTTTTTGCTAAAGGCTTCAAAGATTATGGTACCGTTTTTTTTCAAATATTTGTCTAGTGCCTTATGGTAGTTAGATTTTATATCAGCTGGAAAATGTGCATAGATTAGGGCGATTGCATCAAATTGATCGGGTTCAAAATCTAAAGTTTCCAATTCGCCCACTTTGTAGTCGATGGTTACCTCATTTTTTTTAGCAAGTTTAACCGCTTTATTTTTACCCTCAATACTTATGTCAAACGCAGAAACATTCCAACCGCTTTTGGCTGCAAATACGGCATTTCTTCCTTCACCTTCTGCAGGAAAAAGAATGGATCCAACGGCTAGTTTTGCCAATTGCTTTTTTAAATAATTGTTTGGTTCTTCACCATATGCAAACTCCTCGTTGCTGTATCTGTCGTCCCATCTCGCAGTCCATAGCTCATTTGCTTTCTTATTTTTTTCCATATTGATGTCTTTTTATTCTAATTTTATCAGTTTCAGATCTAGCAATCGGCAGTTTTACCTTTTGCTTCCTATCGTTCTTTCATTCCGAAAAACACTTTACGTTTTCAAAACCATTTTTTGCACGAATAGCATATGCGCTAGTTGAGCGCTGGTCTGCTTGACGATGAAGAATAACATCCTGTTGCTCTTTGCTCATTTTATAGCTCCACCACCGATT
>NZ_JBBGYV010000027.1:0-691 GCF_037479535.1 Sphingobacterium sp. MYb388
TGCAAAGGAAGTCGCATGGGAGTTGGGATTTGAAACGGATAGTTATTTTAACCGCTTTTTTAAGAAATATACTGGTGAAACTCCGAAGGAATTCCACAGAAAACAGTTTCAAGGTAAAACAGAATAACTGCTGACAAGTCATATTTGTCAACAGTTACTTCATTTGTTATTTTGGCGTTATTTTTTAGGTAAAAATTCCATCGTATTATAACGGTCATAAACCATTCCGAGTGCGATATCGTCAGCAATTTCTTTACCGTTTATCAATTCAATAGCTTGTAGAGCCACATCCATACCAGAAGTGACGCCGGCGCCAGTTAAAAACTTGCCGTCCACTACAAATCGAGTTTTTTCCTGCACTTTTATTTTAGGGTGCGATCTCAGTTCATCAATTGACCAGTGATGCGTCGTTGCAGAGCGTCCATCAAGCAGGCCCGTATTTGCCAGTATAAGTCCACCAGTACAGACAGACATTGTCATTTGGGTTTTTTCATTCTGTGAGACAATCCAATTCATCATTTTTTTATCTGCAGAAATCGTTTTGACAATCTCAGGTGATGTTCCAGGGATAACCAATATATCTGATTGTGGAGCATCGTATATACTGTATTTAGAAACTAGATTTACTGTTCCACCGTCCATGATTATATTTTTATTGGCTGTTGCCGATACGGTGTAAATATTATAGTTG
>NZ_JBBGYV010000028.1:0-690 GCF_037479535.1 Sphingobacterium sp. MYb388
TAACTATAATATTTACACCGTATCGGCAACAGCCAATAAAAATATAATCATGGACGGTGGAACAGTAAACCTAGTTTCTAAATACAGCATATACGATGCTCCACAATCAGATATATTGGTCATCCCTGGAACATCTCCTGAGATTGTCAAAACGATCTCTGCAGATAAAAAAATGATGAATTGGATTGTCTCACAGAATGAAAAAACCCAAATGACAATGTCTGTCTGTACTGGTGGACTTATATTGGCAAATACTGGTCTGCTCGATGGGCGATCTGCAACTACGCATCACTGGTCAATTGATGAACTGAGATCGCACCCTAAAATAAAAGTGCAGGAAAAAACTCGATTTGTAGTGGATGGCAAGTTTTTAACTGGCGCCGGTGTCACTTCTGGTATGGATGTGGCTCTTCAAGCTATTGAATTGATAAACGGTAAAGAAATTGCTGACGATATCGCACTCGGAATGGTTTATGACCGTTATAATACGATGGAATTTTTACCTAAAAAATAACGCAAAATAACAAATGAAGTAACTGTTGACAAATATGATTTGTCAGCAGTTATTCTATTTTACCTTGAAACTGTTTTCTGTGGAATTCCTTCGGAGTTTCACCAGTATATTTCTTAAAAAAGCGGTTAAAATAACTATCCGTTTCAAATCCCAACTCCCATGCCACTTCCTTTGCT
>NZ_JBBGYV010000029.1:0-607 GCF_037479535.1 Sphingobacterium sp. MYb388
TCTCTTCTTGCTGAAATAAAATCAGAATTGGTAAGGACTAGAATTGACAGTGTACATATTATCCGTTCATTGATTTATTATCTGCTTCAAAAACTAAACCGAGAATATAGTCAGATAAATCATTTGGCAGTAGAAAAAAATGAACAAAATGATGCTTTCGCGTTTAAGCAATTAATAGAAATTCACATCAAAGAAAAGCAGCGTATAAGTGATTATACCGAACTTCTTCATATTAATCGGATTGCTCTTAATAAAGCGGTTAAAAATCAATTCAATGTTACAGCGACTCATTTGCTAAAGCAACGTTTACTGATAGAAATCAAAGATTACCTAATTCATTCCAAGCTTACCGTTGCAGAGATTGCCTATCAGCTTAATTTTTCAGAATCCAACCATTTAATGCGTTTCTTTAAAAAACAGACTGGACTTACAACAAGTGATTTTTTACATGAGTATCAAAATGGTATCAGTTCATAGTTTCTTTTTGTATTCGCCATGTTATTGTACTTTTCTTACCGGTATCGGTTATGGAAGAGTAGATCTAGAGTCAAAAGGAATAGCCTTGATGGTTGGCGTGACACTGTAATCGATACTTTAGTTTTCTTTT